>NZ_CP130319.1:2579166-4023333 GCF_032271945.1 Paenibacillus sp. MBLB1832
AACAGACGCAAGCCGAAATCAAGCAATGGTGGGATGGCAAGCGTGTGGAGGATGCTGAACATGTTCAACTTTCTCGACAAAATGGATATGAAGAAGGTTATCAGCAAGGTGTAGCACATGCCGAAGAAGAGATCCGCAATGAATATGGTAACATGTTGACGGAAGCCAGACAGATTCTGGAGCAATCTTACAAGCTGAAGCAACAAATCATTCAAGAATCCGAACCATTTCTCATTGAGCTGAGCACTTCCATTGCTGAGAAAATTATTGGCCGACAACTTTCTCTGGAACCAACTTGGGTCACTGAGCTTATCCAGAAAGTGCTTGCACGTCGACGAGAGAAAGGCATTATCACCTTATGTGTATCGCCTTCACAATTCGCTTATGTACAAGACGCTAGGGAAGAGCTAGTTACTTCAATTGATTCCCAAGCAGAGCTAGAGATTATTCCCGATTCTTCGGTGCAAGATCAAGGCTGTGTAATTCGCTCCTCTTACGGAAGTATTGACGCAAGAATTGATACGCAGTTGAAGGAAATTAAGTCTGCGTTACAACAAGTTGCCATACAAAGTGAGGAATCAGACTAATGCGTTCATCGCTGCCGAAAGTGGATAAATACCTTGAACAATTGCATACCATTGATCCCATCCGTGTGAATGGTAAGGTGACGCAAGTCATTGGCTTAACCGTTGAATCAGAGGGACCCGATGTAAGTATCGGCGATCTTTGTTACATTTATCCGCACAAATCGAACAAGCCTTTGAAAGCAGAGGTCGTTGGTTTTAGGAGTAACAAAGTCGTGCTGATGCCACTTGGCGATCTCGATGCGATTGGGCCTGGTTGTGACGTTGTAGGAACGGGGAAGCCGCTTACTGTACAAGTTGGTCATGAACTGTTAGGCAAGGTGCTGGACGGGTTAGGTCAGCCATTGGATGGTTCATTTTTACCTTCTAGGATGGCACAATACTCGACCAATAATGCGCCCAGTAATCCATTAACACGTCCTCGAGTGCTTCACCCCATCTCAGTCGGTGTCCGTTGTATAGACGGCTTACTGACAATTGGGAAAGGACAGCGTGTAGGTATTTTCGCAGGTTCTGGTGTCGGTAAGAGTACATTAATGGGCATGATTGCCCGAAATACGTCAGCCGATGTCAACGTTATTGCCCTGATCGGAGAGCGAGGCAGAGAGGTATTGGATTTTATCGAACGCGATTTAGGTCCTGAAGGTTTAGCACGATCTGTTGTGATCGTAGCGACTTCGGATCAACCGGCTTTGATTCGGATCAAAGGTGCGATGATCGCCACCAGTATCGCGGAGTATTTCCGTGATCGCGGCTTAAACGTCATGATGATGATGGATTCCGTTACACGTTTTGCCATGGCACAACGGGAAGTTGGTCTAGCTGTTGGTGAACCGCCGGCAACTCGAGGGTATACACCTTCCGTATTTGCCATGCTGCCAAGATTGCTGGAACGGTCAGGAACAGGACCTAAAGGCTCAATTACTGCTTTTTATACCGTTCTCGTTGATGGTGATGATATGAATGAACCAATCGCGGATGCAGTCAGAGGGATTCTGGATGGTCACATCGTCCTAAATCGAAGTATTGCGAACAAGGGGCATTATCCCGCGATTGATGTATTAGCCAGTGTAAGTCGTGTAATGAAAGAAATTGTTCCGGTTGAACATAGCGAAGCAGCTAACCAATTAAAGCGACTTCTCTCTATATATAAAGATTCGGAAGACCTAATCAATATTGGGGCGTACCAAAAGGGATCTAACCCAAATATTGATATCGCGATGGAAAATATCGACGCAATTTGGAATTTTACGAAACAGAAGACAAGTGAAAAGCTGACATATGAAGAGGCTCAAGCACAATTAATCCAAGAATTTTATAAGGGATGAGGGTCCTAGATGAGTTTTCGTTACTCTTTCCAGCAAATTGTCGATTTGAAAAATAATGAACGCGCACAAGCAGAATGGATTTTATCTGAAGCAATGGGACAGTTGAGGAATGAAGAAACGAACTTACATGGCCTGTTTGAGCAAAAAGAAAGCTTGCACAACGACATGGTACAAGCCTCCATGCATTCCGTTTCGATTTCCAATATGCTTATGATGCAAAATTACATGAATCATGTGGATAAACAGATTGCCAAAAAGCATCAAGATGTTCGCCATGCACAGGTTGTCGTTTCTCAAAAACAGAATCATCTTTCAGAAAAAATGATTGATGAAAAAGTGTGGACAAAAGCGAGAGAGAAAGCGCACAACCAGTTCCAATTGATGATCGCCAAGAAAGAACAAGACGCACTTGATGAGATGGCGACGAATCGGTATAAAAGGGTTTCGTACTAAGTTAACAAAGGAGGGAATCGGAGATGGCCAATGCAAGTGTAGAGAGTAATTCCTATAGCGCACTGGAACGTTTTCTGATCTGGTTTGTCATTCCCTTTGTGTTCACAGCAGTTCTTCTCTTCGTGTTGCTTTCGATCTTTGATTATGACATCAAAAGCAGTGTTCAAAAGGCTTTGCATAATACACCTATTGTTGGGCTTGTGGTTCCAGCACCGAAGGAGAAAGTAACGGAAACAGCTGTTGGAAAGGCACCAACGACAGAGCAGGGCTTGAAGTTGAAGGAAGAAGAGGTTGCGAAGCTCAACGCTAAAGTCAATGAACTTGCTTCTGCCTTACAGAAATCTGATGCAACAACTGAGCAAAAGGATCGTGCATTGAAGGATGCTGTAGCCAAAGTAACAGAGCTGGAAGAGAAGTTGAAGGATAAGACACAATCGGAAGAAGAGTATAACAATCAAATTACCCAACTCGCAAATATGTATGCCAAAATGAGTCCCAGCAAAGCAGCGCCGATTATTGAAGCTTTGACACCTAGCGAAATGGTTCTCGTTTTCTCGAGGATGAAATCCGATAGCCGCGGGGCTATTTTAGAGAAGATGGACGCAGGGAAAGCTGCAATTGCTTCTATCGGCCTCAAAGATGTTGTGCCTGTGCGCGACAAAGAAATTGCCGCATTGCAAGAGCGTTTAACGACTAATGGTACCAAAGATACGAAAGCGGCTTCAAGTACGGTAAGCTCATCCGATCTTGGACAAACATTTGCTAATATGACACCGAAAAGTGCTGCCAATGTATTATTAGAAATGAATAAATCTAATCCCAATAAGGTGTTAAGCATTCTCAGCTCGATGGACAATGCTTCTCGTTCCAAACTCATGTCTGCATTATCCGATGCAAATAAGGAGATAGCTGCGTTAATTACTGCGAAACTGGCACCATAATTAACTACATGAAGGGAGGTGAAAAAATGGACGCTATGATGGCTTCAGTACCAGCCGTACAAACAGGAACAACGAACAGTGCAGCTACTGGCAAAGGTTCTGCAAAAGGATCACCAACGACGGATTCTTTCTCGGTACTTCTTGCTGGTCAAACGAATCAAGATGGTGCTTCGAAGGGTGAAGGTCAACCTACTGATGCAGAATTATCACTAAGCATGATGCTGCAAATGCTTCAGACATTAATTAATCCGCTTCAACCAATCGTTGAGCTAGGCGATGCAAGTCAATCGGATGAAACGAAGCTTCCAGAACTTCTTTTAGAAGCAATGAACGCAAATCCTGCGCTTGCCGATACGATTATGCAAGATCCAAAGCTGAAGAAGTGGTTTGAAAATGCAGATGAGCTGCTAGCCGCGTTAGGGAATTCAGTTGCAACGACAGGAACTTCAAATGCAGTGAACATGCCTTTTCTCGTTCAGCAACAATCGACGACAGACTCACTGAAAGTTCAGAACACTTTGTTATCGTTAATTACATTATCGAAACAACAACCAGATAATTTGATTCTGAAGTTTCTCCAAGAGGATTTGGCTAAAGCGGTTGAACCAATTTTGCCTGAGTTGTTGGCAGGATTGAAAGATCCGCAGTCTACAGCAGTTGTTACTGATCAAGCTAATCTCAAAGGGTCAAATGAAACGGTCACTGCTTCTAAGAAACAAGTGAGTGCGATTGACAGACTATCTCACCACAAGTACATAAACCAACGTGAGGTTGATCCAAGCGTACAAAGCGATGTGCTCGGGAATGGACAAGTAGCTTTGCCTAAACAAGAGCGTTTTGCACTGAAAAATGTTCCAACGATCATGCAAGAACAATCCGCTCCATCCAGCACAGAATCAACGGTACCGCTTGTTGATCTCCCGATTGAAACGGATGTAATAGCCAATCCGATCCTTACCATAGGTGACCTGCAGAAGTTGCAGCAAGCTGCAATAGCTGCTGACAAAACAGCACCAACTGTCATTACAGCAGCAAACTTCACGGAAGAGATGACAACCCATGTATTGAAAAACATGAAGATTACATTGTCTGAAGGTTTCTCAGAAGCAAAATTGTCGTTATTTCCAAAAAATTTAGGCCATATCGATGTTAAAATCACGATGCAAGATGGACAGCTTTTTGCCCAGTTCGCAGCTGATTCCTTAGCAGGCAAGCAATTACTTGAAAGTCAGCTTCCGCAACTAAGACAAGCATTGCTTACACAGGGTCTACAAGTAGAGAAGCTTGAAGTAACACAAAGTGAGCAAATGCCTTCAGGTATGTTTCAAGAGCAGCGCCAGCCTCAATCCTTCAATCAGTCAAATCGTCAGTCTACTAAGAATCGATCAAATGCGATTGATGTGGATGCGATTGGATTTAATGAAGATGTTGAGCAATTGACTCAGATAAGCAATCAAACAAACGGAAATGGAAGCTCTTTGGACGTAACAGCTTAATTCAGGTTTCCGTTGTTAAGTTGGAGGTGAAATGAATGGCGACAAGCCCTATTCTAGGAAACGTATCGGACTTGATTAACACGGGGACTTCCTCGAAAACCAAGGAGAAAGATAATAACACCTTGGGTAAAGATGATTTCCTGAAAATTTTAATTACACAGCTTCAAAATCAAGACCCTACTCAGCCTCTTCAGGATAAAGAGTTCATCGCACAAATGGCTCAATTTACTTCCGTCGAGCAGTTGACAAACATGTCGAATGAGATGAAGTTGATGAGGCAATCGCTTGGATTCGTATCTGGTTTGATCGGCAAGTCGATTACATGGACTGGAACCGATTCATCTGGTGTTTCCAGTGATCATACAGGTGTCGTAGATTCCATTACATTTAAAGACGGTAATCAGTATGCGAATGTCAACGGCGTAGAGATTGCGCTTGATAAACTAAAGAAAATTGAAAATGTTGGAGAAACAAAATGACACAACGAGTAACCATAGGTGAATTATTTCCTAGTACGGTTTCTCCTGCTGCACCTAGACGAACACCAGAGCAACAACAAGTTTCGTCACCCGGAAGTTCAACCTTTCAGAAGATTTTTCAAGATCAATTTATTAGGTTCAGTCACCATGCAGAGGTTAGGATTAAAGAACGCGGTATTCAGTTGAAGCCGGAACAGCTTGAGAAACTTAATAAAGCGATTGATAAAGCAGCCTCCAAAGGGGCGAAAGATGCACTTATGATTGTCGCTGGCAATGGGTATATCGTGAATGTCCCAAACCGCACAGTAGTCACCGCCTTAGATGGGCAATCCATGAATGAACATGTTTTTACACAAATCGATAGTGCGATGTTCATCTCATAAGTAACAGGCTCGACCGATCAGGAAGCCTGGAGTTGTGGAACGAAGGAAGCAACTCAATCAGTAATACTACATCCGATTCAGGAGGCCTACACATGTTAAGATCTTTGTACTCAGGCGTTTCAGGTATGCGCGGTTTTCAAACCAAATTAGATGTTATTGGTAATAATATCGCGAACGTTAATACGATCGGTTTTAAAGGCGGACGTGTTATGTTCAAAGACATTTTAAGTCAAACGGTCGCTGGTGTCAGTGCAGCAGATGAAAATCGCGGCGGTGTGAATGCTCAGCAAGTTGGTCTAGGGGTTAGTATCGCGGCAATCGATACCGTACATACAGCAGGTAGCGCAATGACGACGAATGTCGTTACGGATTTGCGTGTGAACGGCGATGGATTTTTCGCGGTTGGTACCACAGAGCAAGTGGATGCTCCTTATTTGACTAGAGCAGGTAATTTCACGGTAGATGCGAATCGTAACCTCGTGAATTCCGAAGGCTTACATGTCATGGGCGCAGAGGGTGCAGGACCAATCGTCATTCCAGATGACATCGTTTCCTTCTCCATAGCGCAAAATGGTGACATTATCGGTGTTAATGCCGAAGGCGCGACGGTCAATACGGGACAGAAAATTGGTGTTGTCAAAGTTATCAATCCAGCTGGACTTGAGAAAATTGGCGGTAATTTATATCAAATGACTGCCAATGCCAATCCAGAAGGTGCTATTGAAGTTGGCTCCGCTGGGAATCCAGAAACAGGTACAGGAACGCTTATCTCAGGTCAATTGGAAATGTCTAACGTAGATTTGACGGGTGAATTTACCGAGATGATTATTGCACAACGTGGTTTCCAAGCGAACTCGCGTATTATCACAACATCAGATGAAATTCTGCAGGAAGTCGTTAATCTTAAGCACTAATCAGAGATGAATAGAGGGGGAGTTTTCCTCCTCTTACTCTGGACCAGGAGGAGCAAGATGATTTCTCTCACTCGTTTAAATGGTAAGCCACTTATCTTGAATGCAATTCTGATTGAGCTTATTGAAGAAACGCCGGATACGATGATTACATTGACGACAGGCAAGAAAATCACAGTTCTCGAAAAGGCAGAGGTTGTGGTAAGCTTAGTTCGGACCTACATGCAGGATATTGGATCCGTTCGAGCGACAATACAGTCCAGGGATACGGAGGGTTCGTAAGTGTTTAAGAACAAAATATTTATTCTTATTGTTTCCATTCTGATAGCTGTCACGCTTATCTTAACAGCGGCTTTTGTACTTTGGAACTTTATGGAGAAGAATTCTCAATCTAAAGATCCTGCTGTACAAGCCCAAAATGCTGCAGCCAGTGTGAAACCAACGAAAGCTCCGTCAGCAGAAATAGTAAAAGCGAATACATCCATTATCAAAGATATTTTGACAAATTTATCGGGCAGCCAAAATTTCATCAAAATCAGCTTTGCTTTTGAAATGGAAAACACGAAAGCGAAAGGCGAATTCGACAGCCTGCTTGATTCCGCTGTAAAAGGAACGATCGTTCAAGTTTTAGGCGATATGACGAAGGAACAAATTGAAGGAAGCAAAGGGTCCGATAGTTTAACTTCGACTATTATGAACAAACTAAACCCATTGCTGCATGAAGGTAAAATCAAACAAATTTGGATAACTGATAAAGTCCTACAGTAACTCAATGAATGATTTTGCTTAAAGGAGGTGACTCGAATGGTTGATGTTTTATCGCAAAATGAGATCGATGCCTTATTAGCTGCTTTATCCTCTGGCGAAATGGATGCAGATGAGCTGAAGAAGGAGGAAACACAGAAGAAGGTAAGGGCTTATGATTTTAAGAGAGCCGTGCGCTTCTCGAAGGATCATATTCGGAGCTTAACTCGGATTCATGAAAATTTTGCGCGATTTTTAACGACGTATTTCTCAGCACAGCTGCGCACATTCGTACAAATTAATGTTGTCCAGGTTGAACAGCTACCCTATGATGAATTTATTCGTTCGATCCCGAAAATGACCATTTTGAACATCTTTGAAGCAGAGCCTTTAGAGGGTCGAATGGTACTTGAGGTTCATCCCAATGTTGCTTTCGCTATGTTGGATCGATTACTTGGTGGGGCAGGTACAACTCCAACCAAAATTAATGCGTTAACCGAGATTGAAACCATCGTTATGGAAAGAATCTTCAGCAGAGCTTTTGACAGCTTGCAAGAAGCTTGGAAAACCGTCATCGATATACAGCCTCGATTAGAGGCACTCGAAACGAATCCGCAATTTATGCAGATTGTTTCGCCGAATGAAACGATTGCCTTGATTTCGTTAAGCACGAAAATCGGGGATACCACGGGAATGATTAATTTATGTATTCCCCACGTGGTCATTGAACCAATCATGCCTCGTCTTTCCGTGCATCACTGGTTTGTTTCACAGAAGAAGACGAGAGCTCCTGAGGAAGTGGAAGCACTTCAATCGCGCTTGGAAAAAACCAAGTTGCCTCTAATTGCAGAACTGGGATCGTCTGAGATATCAATCCGAGATTTCCTTGGTTTGACAACAGGTGATGTAATCCCGCTGCATAAATCCGTCGAAGATTCGCTTTTAGTCAGAGTAGGCGAGAAGCTGAAATATCTCGGAAGCCCGGGTACTGTAAAAGGGAAGATGGCTGTACAGATTACAGAAATCGTGAATGAAGGAGAAGAAGACTATGATGAATAACAGAGATTATTTATCGCAGGAAGAGATTGATGCTTTATTACGACAGTCGTCCGAAGAAAGCTCGACATCTTCTTTTCATGGGCCTCCACAAGTGGAAGATTTTTTATCACCGCTTGAGCAGGATGCACTTGGTGAGATTGGTAACATCACCTTTGGCAGCGCGGCGACAGCTTTGTCTACATTACTTGGCAAAAAAGTCGACATTACGACGCCCAAGGTTTCTGTCATCGGCAAAGAAGAGTTGGAAGAACAATTTCCAAAACCTCACGTTGCTGTACATGTCAATTATGTAGATGGCTTTGATGGCATCAATTTGTTAGTCATCAAAACGCGCGATGCTCAAGTCATTGCGGATCTCATGATGGGTGGAGATGGCACTGGCGGGGATGAAAATCTAAGTGAAATTCATATCAGTGCGGTGCAGGAAGCGATGAATCAAATGATGGGATCATCCGCGACATCGATGTCTACCATCTTTAATCGATTTGTCAATATCTCTCCACCAGGAATCGACATATTAAATTTGTCGAAAGGAGAAGGAAAACTGCCAGATGAGGACGTATTTATTAAGATATCGTTCCGACTTGCGATTGGCGACCTTATTGATTCCAATATCATGCAGTTATTACCTGTTCCTTTCGCCAAAGAAATGGTTTCAATCCTTATGGGTGGTGGTGAGACAGAGGCAGCGATGGAAGTTGCTCCTGCTGCGCAAGCGCCTGCTCCAGTAGCAGCACCGGTGCAAGAAGCGCCTAAAGCGCAACCAGCACCTGTGTATGAGCAACCTTTGTACCAACAGCCAGTGTATGAACAGCCGATGTATCAGCAGCCTCCTCCTATGGGGCAGCCGATGTATCCGCCACAACAACCGATGTATGCGCAGCCTCCAGCTGCTTTTGGTGGAATGCCTAATCGTAATGTGAATGTTCAACCTGTACAGTTTGGTAATTTACAGTCTGGTTCATTTACACAAGCAGATGATACGAATTTGAACCTATTGTTAGACATTCCTCTTAAGGTAACCGTCGAGCTAGGTAGGACAAATAAGGTGATTAAGGACATCTTAGAATTGTCTCAGGGTTCGATCATTGAATTGGACAAGCTTGCTGGTGAGCCCGTAGATATTTTGGTTAACAATAAGCTTATTGCCAAGGGTGAAGTTGTAGTCATCGATGAGAATTTTGGGGTTCGTGTTACGGACATTGTGAATCAATGGGAACGAATCCAAAAATTACAATAATTTAATTCTAGGGGGATTTTTTCAATGGCTAACCGTATTCTTATTGTGGATGATGCAGCTTTTATGAGAATGATGATTCGTGATATTTTATCTAAAAATGGGTATGAAGTTTGTGGCGAAGCGAATGATGGCGCACAAGCTATCGAAAAATATAAAGAATTGAAACCTGATCTCATCACAATGGATATCACAATGCCAGAGATGGACGGAATTCAAGCTTTGAAAGAAATTAAGAAAATCGAGCCAAATGCAAAAGTGATTATGTGTTCCGCGATGGGGCAACAAGCGATGGTTATCGACGCTATCCAAGCTGGAGCAAAGGATTTCATTGTGAAGCCTTTCCAAGCTGACCGTGTTATTGAAGCAATTAAAAAGACTCTAGGTTAAACCGTCCACATTCGGTTGAGTCTTACATAAACCGAAAGGGTTGTTCTTATGAAAAGACGTCAATCGAAACTGGTTATAGGTGCACTAAGTTTATATTCGCTTTTAGCAACTACACAATTCGTCCATGCGGATACGGATTCGAGTACAGACTCTACCATCGTGGACTATCCAGGATCAACGAGTTCAATGGATTCCTTCTTCATGGTGGCAAAAGTTATTTCTGTGCTTGTTCTCATTATTGGACTCTTCCTAGTACTTATGAGATATCTCGCGAAGAAAAATAAAGGTTCACTGTTCGGGAACTCGATCCGATCGATAGGTGGAGTTCCCCTGGGCCCCAATAAATCGATTCAAATTGTTGAAATTGGGCACTCGCTCTTCGTAGTTGGCGTTGGTGAAAATATTCAATTGCTGGATAAAATCATTGACGCCGATGAAGTTGCGTATATCACTGAGCTTTTACAATCCTCACAAGATGAACGAATGGGGATAGCCTCTCTGAGTAAATGGATCAGTAAGCTTCCATCTAGGAAAACTGTCGTTGAGGAAGAGGTAGAACTGACTTCATCATTTCAACAGGTGTTCCATGATAAATTGAAGAGAGTTACAGATCGAAACAAGAATGTGGAAGAATGGCTGTCTGATCAAAAACAGAAAGATCGGTTGAATGAAGAATGAAACGAAATAAATTAGCTGCGATTTTGCTGTTAGCAGGGATTTCCATATTTCTACTCTCATTAACTGCCTCTGCTGCTGAACCTGATTTGACGAATCCAATTCCTGGATTAAACGTCAATATCGGTACAAGTACGGCAACAGGTGGATCTACGAATACGGTAACGCTGCTTTTGTTGCTAACCGTACTCAGTTTAGCTCCTTCATTCTTAATATTAATGACGAGCTTTACTCGAATTGTCATTGTGCTGGGTTTTGTTCGTACATCCTTAGGAACTCAACAAATGCCACCCAATCAGGTTTTAATCGGACTCGCTCTGTTTTTAACCTTTTTTATTATGTCTCCAACTTTAGGGGAAGTTAATACCAAGGCACTTCAACCTTATCTGAAGGGTGAGATCAATCAAACGCAAGCCTATAAGGCGGCTTCACTCCCGATGAAACAATTTATGTTCAAGCATACGCGTCAGAAGGATTTGAAGCTGTTTTTGGATTATACCAAAGCGAAAGCACCTACAGGTGTGGAAGACATCCCAATTACATCGTTAGTACCTGCTTATGCGATTAGTGAATTAAAGTCAGCATTCCAGATGGGATTCATGATTTTCATTCCCTTTCTAGTTATCGATATGGTCGTTTCAAGTACGTTGATGGCCATGGGGATGATGATGCTCCCGCCCGTGATGATTTCACTCCCATTCAAAATCCTACTTTTCATTCTTGTAGATGGTTGGTATCTTGTGGTGAGATCATTGCTGCTAAGCTACGGATAACGACCAAGATATCGGAGGGGACCTAGATGGGTTCGGAATTTGTAATTCGAATTGCAGGCGAAGCCGTTTACACCGTTCTGAAAGCCAGCGCACCAATGCTGCTTATCGGATTAATCGTAGGACTTGCCATTAGTATATTTCAGGCTACAACTCAGATTCAGGAGCAAACCCTTGCGTTTGTTCCTAAAATCATTGCAGTGCTTCTGTCCATTCTCATTTTCGGTTCATGGATCATGAACACTTTGGTTGATTTTACGTATAATCTTCTCAACAACCTTTACAAATTCGTTGGATAGGTTGTGAGTAATATGACATCGATTTTTCCGTTAATTCCTATCTTTCTGCTTATTTTTTGTCGAATCACATCATTTTTTGTCGTGGTTCCGATCCTTTCCTCAAGGAATGTTCCGATGATGTTTAAGGTGGGCCTATCGGTATTTATCTCCTTAATCATCTTCGCAACCATTGGGACGAATAAGACTATTCCTGTGGATGGCGTTTACTTACTTTTGATTATTCGTGAAATGCTGATCGGTATTTTACTTGGTTTTCTAGCTTATATCTTCTTTACGGTTGTACAAATGGCTGGATCGTTTATGGACATGCAAATCGGGTTCAGTATGGCCAGCGTGATTGATCCCTTAACTGGGGTGTCTACACCAATGCTCGGTAATTTGAAATATATGATTGCTGTTCTGCTGTTTCTTTCATTTGACGGACATCATTATCTGATCAAAGCCATTATTGACAGTTACAAATGGGTTCCGATTGATAATCAATTATTCAGCCGTATGTATAACGGTCAGGTCTCAGACTTTTTGTTTAAATCGCTTTCCAAAATGTTTTATCTCTCATTTCAATTGGCTGCGCCTGTCGTAGCAGCTCTTTTCTTAACAGACTTAGGACTAGGGCTATTAACGAGGGTGGCCCCGCAATTTAATATTTTTGTTATCGGTGCACCATTGAAAATGATTCTAGGATTTTTCCTTCTCGTTATTCTATTCCCAGAATTGATTTCACAATTTCAACAATTATTTGGCATCATTTTTGACTACATGGAGAAAATGCTTCAATTAATTGGGGGAGCGCAGCAGCTATCACCATAAGTAGGAGGATCACCGTGACCCAACAATTACGTTTTCAGCTTGACCTACAATGGTTTGCTGGGGAAAAAACGGAACCTGCTACAGCGAAAAAAAGACAAGATGCCAGGAAAAAGGGTCAAGTTGCAAAGAGTATGGACTTGCCCGCGGCATTCATTTTACTCTTTAGCTTCGTAGCCTTTCTTATGTTTGGTTCGTACATGAAAGGGAAAATCATCCATATTTTCCGCAACGTCTATGAGAATCAGCTTACCATGGACATCACGAAGGGGAATGTACAAGTTCTGTTCATGGATCTCGTACAACAAGGTATTATGATTATGGCGCCGATTTTCCTTCTTGTTGTCTTGATTGCTTTTATTGGGAATTACGCACAAATTGGCTTCATGTTCATAGGTGATCCTTTGAAAATGAAGTTCGATAAGATTAATCCGATTTCAGGTTTTAAACGAATTTTCTCGATGCGAACCGTGATGGACTTCCTGAAATCAACGATGAAAATGCTAATTATCGGTTATGTGGTTTATACAACGTTAATTGGTGAGAAGGCTCAATTATTAGGTCTTGGACATACGCCAATTGAAAATACGTTCTCCTTTATTGCCTCAGTGACATTAAAGCTTGGGATTAAAATAGGGGCAATCCTAATCGTATTAGCGGTGGCCGATTACATTTACCAAAAGTATGAATACGAGAAGAGTCTCAAAATGTCTAAACAAGACATTAAAGATGAGTATAAGAAGAGTGAAGGGGATCCTTTGATCAAAGGGAAAATTCGAGCGAAACAGCGTCAAATGGCGATGCAGCGCATGATGCAAGAAGTCCCCAAAGCGGATGTGATTATTACGAACCCAACCCATTTCGCAGTAGCTCTTCAGTATGATTCGAAAAACATGCAAGCGCCTACGGTTATTGCCAAAGGGGCAGATTACGTCGCATTGAAGATTAAAGAAGTTGCGAAAGAACATGGCGTCATCACGATGGAAAACAAGCCGCTTGCGCGTGCGATCTTTGCTCAGGTTGAAATCGGTGATTCGATTCCCGCGGATCTATTCCAAGCTGTAGCTGAGGTTCTGGCGTACGTATACAAAATAAAAGGTAAAACGAATTGAGCTTAAGGGAGGTGCAATCTGATGAAAATCAAAGATTTATTAGTTCTGATTGGTATTATTGGCATCGTATTGATGATGATTGTACCGATCCCGATCCCTTTGCTGGACTTTTTGTTAATTATTAATATTTCGATTGCATTGATGATCATCTTGGTTGCTATGAACACGCAGGAAGCACTGCAATTCTCGATTTTTCCTTCCTTGCTATTGATAACGACTCTTTTCCGCTTAGCATTAAACGTATCGACGACACGGAATATCTTATCTCATGCTGAGGCAGGAGACGTGGTCAAAACTTTTGGTTCTTTCGTTGCACAAGGTAATATCGTCGTGGGATTTGTCGTGTTTCTTATCCTTGTCTTGGTGCAGTTCATCGTCATTACCAAAGGTTCTGAGCGCGTGGCCGAAGTTGCCGCAAGATTTACACTCGATGCGATGCCTGGTAAGCAAATGAGTATCGATGCTGATCTCAACGCCGGCTTAATTAATGAGGTTCAAGCCCGAGAACGAAGACAAAAAATCGAGCGAGAAGCTGATTTCTACGGAGCTATGGACGGTGCCAGTAAATTCGTTAAAGGTGACGCAATTGCAGGAATCATAATCCTCGTGATTAACCTCATTGGTGGTTTTATCATTGGGATGACGATGAAGGGCATGGACTTTCAAGGAGCGCTTCAGACGTTCTCCATCTTAACGATCGGTGACGGATTGGTTAGTCAAATACCAGCGCTATTGATTTCTACAGCAGCAGGAATTATCGTTACGCGTGCCTCCTCTGAAGGGAATTTGGGTCACGATGTAACGAAGCAGCTTACAGCTCAACCTAAGCTTCTTTACATTGTTGCTGGAACACTTGTCGTTCTAGGGTTATTCACACCGATTCATTGGTTTACAACGTTTCCAATCGCAGGTCTTTTGGTGTATGCAGCGTTCAAGATGCAGAAGAATTTGGAACGCGAAGCGATCAAAGAAGAACAATTGGTTGAGGAGAAACAAATCGAAGAAGTTCGTAGTCCTGAAAGTGTGATTTCTTTACTTCAAGTGGATCCAATCGAATTTGAATTTGGTTATGGTCTCATACCACTTGCTGATACGCAGCAAGGCGGCGATTTGTTAGACCGCATCATTTTAATCCGAAGACAATGTGCGTTAGAACTTGGGGTTGTAGTACCCGTTATACGCATTCGAGATAATATCCAATTAAGACCTAATGAGTATATCATCAAAATTAAAGGCAATACGGTAGCTCGCGGCGAACTCCTTCTCAATCACTATTTGGCCATGAGTCCAGGCTTTGATGATGATTCCATTTCTGGTATTGAGACGACAGAACCTGCGTTTGGCTTGCCAGCTATTTGGATAGATGAAATGAATAAAGAAAGAGCCGAGCTATCGGGCTATACCGTCGTAGATCCGCCTTCCGTTGTAGCGACACACTTGACAGAAATTATTAAGAAACATATTCACGAACTGCTGGGTCGTCAAGAAACGAAGGCGCTTATCGAAAATGTTCGCGAATCATATCCAGCGCTTGTTGACGATTTGATTCCATCTGTTTTATCGATTGGGGATATTCAGAAAGTACTGTCCAAATTGCTTCGTGAGAAAATTTCCGTTCGAGATTTGGTTACGATTCTTGAGACACTCGCTGACTATGGTTCCTATACCAAAGATCCAGAGATCTTGACAGAGTATGTTAGACAAGCATTGTCTAGACAAATTACTCAGCAGTTCACTTCCATAGGTGATTCATTGAAAGTTATCACAGTTGGACCATCGGTGGAGAAGAAAATTGCGGATTCTGTTCAGCAATCCGATCAAGGAAGTTATTTAGCCTTGGACCCATCTTCGTCTCAAATTATTTATCATCGTGTAACCGAGCAAGTTACTAAATTAATTCAATCAGGGCAACAGCCTGTCATTTTAACATCACCGACGATTCGTATGTATGTCCGACAGCTTCTTGAGAGAACGCTGCAAGATATTCCCGTATTGTCCTACAGTGAATTAGAGCCAAGCGTTGAAATCCAAAGCATGGGGGTAGTCAATTTATGAGAGTGAAAAGATATGTCGTTGATTCCATGCCTGACGCTTTGCAAAAAATTCGCACTGATCTAGGTAAGGATGCGGTCATTCTCAACACCAAAGAAATTCGTACCGGTGGATTTATGGGAATGTTCGGGAAAAAGAAAATCGAAGTCATTGCCGCTATCGATGGCACTGCGGGGAAAGCGCCTCAAGCGCCTCCTCGAATGGTTGCTGAGATACCCGTTCAGCCGAAACCGCAACAAGCGCCAGTGCTAACAAAGCCGCCAGTTCATCAATCGGATTTTCCTGAAGTGCCTGATGTGCTCGTACCCGCAGCGGTTCGAAGTGAGCCTGTTCCAGTACATGCGAGACCTGAGAAAGTTTCAACTCTTGTACAACAACAAGCTTACTCACCTTCATCGGTTCATGCTACTGCGAGACCAGCCGCCGTGAAAGATGAGCAAATGATGGATGAGCTCAAGCAGTTGAAGGATATGATGAAGAAACTCACTCAAGCCGCTGACGAGCACAAACTTCCAGAAGCACTGCAGAAGCTTGAACAGCGGTTATACGACCAAGAAGTGAATCCTACGTTGGTTCGTCAAATTATGGATGAGGTGATGGCTGATTTCGAGTTAGCGGATGAGCCAGTTACTGAAGAGTCTGCGCACCAACTCGTTCGTAATAAGTTAGGACAAATATTCCAAAGCGATCAAAGCAAGCACATTTCCGCACAAACACGTGTTGTTCATTTTGTTGGGCCGACAGGTGTTGGCAAAACAACCACGATCGCGAAGTTAGCCGCGGAGCAAGTGCTGAAATATCACCGTAAAGTGGGATTCATCACATCCGATACGTACCGGATAGCGGCGATTGAACAATTGAAAACGTATGCGACAATTTTGAATGTGCCCATTGAGGTCGTTTTTTCACCGCAAGATTTAACTAAAGCTTTTCAAAACTTATCCGAGTGCGACATCATATTCATGGATACGGCTGGCCGTAATTTCCGAAATGAAATGTATGTGTCTGAATTGAATTCCTTGCTGCGTACGCAGGGGAACAGTGAAACCATTCTCGTCCTTAGTCTTACGACGAAATATCGCGATTTAAGAGCAATTACCAACAATTTCAGTAAATTCAAGCTGGATAAAGTTCTCTTCACCAAAATGGATGAAACAGATTCCTATGGGGCGATTTTGAATGTTGTTCATGAATTTTCACTGCAACTTTCCTATGTAACCATGGGTCAAAGTGTTCCTGATGATATTGCTGAAATGAATGAATGGCAAATCATTGATTTATTACTGGAGGAGCCTCGAACATGAAGGATCAAGCAGAAGGGTTGCGGAATCTGGTACAAACGCAGACGGAAAAAGGCACTCGGTCAACCAGGATCATTACCGTAACCAGTGGAAAAGGTGGCGTAGGTAAATCCAATTTTACACTAAACTTCGCTTTATCATTACAGGCTCAAGGTTATAAGGTACTTGTTTTTGACGCCGACATCGGGCTAGCCAATATTGATGTACTGATGGGGGTTTCGTCAAAGTTCAGCCTCTATCATTTACTAAAAAAAGATAAAACGATTTGGGATATCATCCAAAAAGGTTCCAATGACATCGAATTTATTGCCGGCGGTTCTGGATTCAACGATTTGCTTCGCTTAACGGATGATGAGTTGAATTATTTTGCTGACCAGGTTATGCAATTGAATGGATATGTGGATTTCATTATTTTCGATACTGGTGCAGGCTTGTCCAAAGAAACACTGAAATTCATTCTTGCAGCCGAAGATACGATAGTCGTCACGACACCTGAACCAACGTCCATCACAGATGCTTATGCCATTATCAAAATGGTCAATACCATGGGGCACGACGTCTCATTTAAACTTGTCATCAATCGGGTGACAGATTCCAAAGAAGGTAAACAAACAGCTGATAAAATATCGCTGGTAGCGAAGCAATTCTTAAATCTACAGATTCCGACACTAGGTTTCGTAGATGATGATCCTGTCGTTTCCAAAGCAGTGAAAAGGCAAATTCCTTTCACAATTGCTTACCCATATTCATCTGCAACGAAGAGTATTCAAACCTTAGCAGACAATTATTTAAAAGGATATCGAGTCATCGAAACACCATCATCCGGTGTCAAGAGCTTTTTAAATAAAATGATGAATCTTTTGAAATAGGATTTTTGCAAATCATGTCGAATAAGCAGATAGAGGAGGGATACAGCATGGCAATATATAACATTCTTGTCGTAGATGACTCCGTCTTTATGCGAAAAATCGTTAGTGATTTGATTTCTGAAAATTCCCAATATAATGTCGTTGGTACAGCGAAAAATGGGCAAGAAGCCATAGAACAAGTTCGACTGCTTCGGCCAGACGCTGTTACGATGGATGTGGAAATGCCCGTGATGAATGGATTGGATGCGCTTCATCACATTATGAAAGAGCATCCGACCCCTGTCATTATGCTCAGCTCTTTAACCCAGGAGGGTGCAGCGGAGACGATTCAAGCGTTAGAGTGGGGAGCGATCGACTTTATTCGCAAACCATCAGGATCCATTTCGCTAGATTTGTATAAAGTAAAGCAGCTATTGCATGAGAAATTACACATGGCTGTCCGTACGAAAATGAGAGCGGTACAGCCTACATATGAACAACCGACTGCGCCTGCTAAGTCGAATGTTCAATTCTCACAGACAACTAGAAGTGCAACTGACACAATGAAGCAAATGGATTCGAAGATATTGGCTAGTCAACCTACTACGCATTTTGACCATGTTGTCGCAATCGGTACCTCCACGGGCGGTCCCAGAGCTCTGCATCAGGTCATATCGAACGTTCCAGCAGGTTTTCCAGCACCAATCTTAATTGTTCAACATATGCCGCCGAATTTCACCAAATCGCTTGCCCAACGTTTGAATGATATTTCTCAAATCAGGGTCGTTGAGGCAGAGGACGGTGTGGTACTGCAAACAGCAACTGCTTACGTGGCACCGGGAGGCTGGCATATGGTCGTTTACAAGGATGTAAATCGTACGTACAAAATTCGATTAACGAAAGATGACCCAGTTTCTGGCCACAGGCCTTCCGTCGATGTGATGTTTGATTCCTTAGTCAACATCCATGATTTGAAACGACATGCGGTCTTAATGACCGGTATGGGAAGTGATGGAGCCAAAGGCATGTTATCACTGAGGCAATCGGGTGCAATAACAACAATCGCCGAAGCAGAAGAAACGTGTGTTGTCTATGGGATGCCAAGAGCCGCTGTAGAAAACCATGCCGCGATGCATGTGCTACCTCAGCAGGAAATTGCTGTTCGTTTATCCAGATGTGTGACGAATGAATAAAACTGAAGCAATGTAGGGTACTGGACGATTCTATTGGAGGTGTAGGGTAGTGGAACTTAATCAATATTTATCGATGTTTATTGATGAATCAAAAGAGCATTTGCAATCATTAAATGAAAACTTATTAAACTTGGAAAGCAGTCCGAAGGACGTCAGCATTGTACATAACATTTTCCGCTCAGCACATACGTTAAAAGGGATGTCAGCGACAATGGGCTTCGAAGACATCGCTTCACTTACTCATGAGATGGAGAACGTGCTTGATCTCGTGCGTAATGTGAAAATTGAGATGGATCCTTACATTTTCGACTGTATTTTCAAAAGCTTAGATGCCCTGGAAACAATGGTTGAGGACATTATCCAAGGTGGAACAGGAAGCGCAGATGTCGCTCCGATTGTTACCGCATTAGGATCCATCGTAACAGGTGAATACAAGAAAGCTCAGCCAGCAGCAGCTGCAGTAGCTGTGAAGGAACCTGCTAAGGGCATTGAAGTGGACGAGTTCCAATACTCCATTCTGCAACAATCGATTGACTCTGGTTTTCTCGTCTTTTATATCGAGGTAAGTGTAAATGAGAATTGCGTCTTAAAAGCAGCTCGTGCTTACATGGTATTCGATGCGATGGAAAGAATGGGTGAAATCGTTAAGTCGACACCTTCCGTACAAGATATTGAGCAGGAGAAGTTTGATCGCTCTTTTTCGTTATATTTTATCTCCAAAGTAGATCAAGCAACGTTAGAGAAAGAGATTCTGAATGTATCGGAAATTGCTTCTGCGGTCATTATTGCCGTAGACACAGAGTCACTTGCAGAATTGTCACGCCCAGTAACGGAAGTTGAAACCGCTCGTAAAGAGATTGCAGCAGCTGTCGCAGCGACTGCGGTAACAGCAGAAATCGTGGCTCCTAAAGTTGCAGAGGTCGCGGCTCCTGCAGCGAAACCAGCTGCAGGCGGCGGAGCACCTGTTGCAAGTCGGACAATTCGTGTAGACATTGAGCGTCTAGACACGTTAATGAATTTATTCAGTGAGTTACTGATTGACCGAGTTCGTTTGGAACAACTAGCGAGCGAAGTTAGAAGAAACGATTTAACAGAAACGGTTGAGCATATGTCACGTGTGAGCAGTGACTTGCAAAATATTGTTTTGAAACTTCGCATGGTGCCAGTAGATTCCGTGTTTAATAGATTCCCACGTATGATTCGGGATTTGGCGAAATCGTTGGATAAGAAAGTGGATCTTGTGATTACAGGGGCGGAAACAGAGCTTGACCGTACTGTTATTGACGAAATCGGCGATCCACTCGTCCACTTATTGCGGAATGCCGTGGACCACGGTATCGAATCCATCAGTGATCGGATTGCTGCGGGCAAGCCAGAGCATGGTACGATTCAACTTCGCGCTTTCCATAGCGGTAACCATGTATTCATCGAGATCGAAGAAGACGGCAGAGGCATTTACCGCGATAAAGTGTTGAAAACAGCTTTGAAAAATGGACTTGTTACGCAAGAACAAGCTGCAAAGCTAACTGATTTAGAGGTTTATAACTTGCTCTTCGCTTCAGGCTTTAGTACAGCCGAGAAAATCTCTGATATTTCAGGCCGTGGCGTAGGACTAGACGTCGTGAAGACGAAAATTCAGATGCTTGGTGGTCACGTTCAAGTCGATTCCAAACCAGGTTTCGGAAGTAAATTCAGTGTTCAACTGCCATTGACGCTATCGATTATCTCCGCAATGTTAGTTCGTCTTGGCAGCGAGAAATATGCGATTCCATTATCATCGATTGTTGAAACGTCGTCGATTCAGAAATCGCAAATCCGCAATATTCAAGGTTCCAAAATGATTGACTATCGTAAATCCGTTATTCCATTGGTATCCGTCAGCTCGTTGTTCGATGTACCAGATTTCAATGAGGATGCAGAGGACGAAACAGAAATCGTTGTTGTGCGTAAAGGCGATAAGCAAGTGGCATTGATGGTGGACGAGTTCATCGGCCAACAAGAGATTGTATTGAAAACGCTAGGTAAATATTTAACTGGCACGTTTGCAATCTCTGGGGCAACCATTCTCGGTGATGGACAAGTTGCTTTGATTATTGATCCAAACGCTCTTATCAAATAAACCATATTCATAAGGAGGATTTCAAAATGGGAGAAGAAAAAAAAGTAATTGTCTTCGCACTTGGATCGGAAGAGTATGGTGTTGAAGTAGAAAAAGTAAGAACTATTGAAAGAATGCAACCAATGACGCGTGTTCCCAAAGCACCAGAATTTATTAAAGGTGTTATCAACCTGCGCGGCCTTGTTATTCCGATTATCGATTTGCGTGCAAGATTTGGCCTACAAGAAGTGGCAACGACGGATGCTTCAAGGATCATCATCGTATCTGCAGCTGAATTTGAAGTAGGACTTATCGTGGATTCTGCTAACGATGTTATTGATGTAGATACAGACAATATTAATACTCCACCAGAAGTTGTTGGCGGTATTAAAGCCAAATACTTAGATGGTATCGCACGTGTAGGTGAAAGCCGCTTATTGGTTCTTCTAAACCTTGAGCAAGTCTTAAACCGCAGTGAAATTCAACAGTTAGAAAGATTCGAGGATTAATCCGTGAACGATTTTAGTCACTTGGAGGATTTTTTAGGGGATTTTCAACTAGATGTTCTCAAAGAAGTAGGGAACATTGGTGCTGGTCATGCAGCGACGGCGCTTTCAACCTTATTGGATAAGCCCATTGATATGCTTGTTCCAAAAGTGAGAATGCTGCCGTTTGAAGAAATCTGTGAAAGTGTTGGCGGAGCAGAAACAGTCGTTTTAGCAATCTTCTTACGAGTTGAAGGGGACGCACCTGGCAACATGTTTTTCATCTTGGATCTGGTTGCAGCCAAAAACATGCTTCGAGACCTAGTCGGACTATCGATTTCGGATCATGAAGAATATTCAGAGCTTGAATTATCGGCATTGAACGAAATAGGCAACATTCTTGCTGGTTCTTATTTATCTTCACTTGCTGATTTCACGAATTTAAATATGCAGCCGACGGTTCCAGCGCTGGCGATTGACATGGCTGGTGCAATTCTAAGCTATGGATTATTGCAATTTGGTCAAATGGGGGACCAAGCTCTTCTCATTGATACTAAATTTCTGGAAGGGGAAAATGAAGTGCAAGGGCATTTCTTCTTAATTCCTGACCCAGAATCGTTTGGTAAAATCTTTTCGGCATTAGGGGTAGTCTCTCCATGACGCAAGAAAATATAATCAAAGTGGGAATGGCTGACCTGAATGTTGCTCGCCAAACAGAAGTGTTGAAGACAACGGGACTGGGTTCGTGTGTAGGCGTAACGCTCTACGACAGCCGATCAAAAGTGGCAGGAATGGCACATGTGATGTTACCATCGTCAGAGATTGCTCGCGAGGGTTCCCTGAATATTGCCAAATATGCAGATACTGCAATTCCAGAGCTCATCAAGCGAATGGAACAGCTAGGCGCTAACATCAACAAGCTGGAAGCGAAGCTTGCAGGTGGTGCGCAAATGTTTGCATTTGCAGGAAATAATGATACGATGAGAATTGGACCAAGAAATGTAGAATCTTGTAAAGAAATGTTGAATCGCTATAAGATTCCCATTCTTGCTGAGGACACTGGAGCGAACTATGGACGCACAATCGAATTTTACAGTGAGACTGGCGTCTTAGTAATCCGAAGTGTTCAATTAGGCGTAAAGGAAATGTAAGATGATCGGATCTATTCGTATAAATGTCATTATTGCATCATTGGCGTGTTTATTTACATTTGCATTATCGATTGGCAATAACTTATTTTTGACTTCCTGCCTTAAGGCGTTATACAGCTTTCTCATCTTATTCATTGTTACATTTGGTTTCAGATGGGTGCTGGGATTTTTACTTGGAACGTTTCCCATGCCCGAGAATGGAGCACATCCTGGAACTGATGAGAACTCCTCATCGGTAGGTCAAACGTTGGATTTGATTACGCCGGATGAGGATGATGTTACCCGCGAGATGATGAAATCGCAAATGGCGAATAATCAAGCTCAATCAGCAACTGACATGCAATTTTCACCACTGAACCCACCAAAGCTAGTCACCAAGAATAATTTGGACCCTGAACAACTGGCCGGTGCCTTAAGGCGTATGTCTGAAGATTAAGGATGGTGAATCTTAAATCATGATCGATCAAAAGCAAGTTCAACTTGCCAATATGGAGTTGTGGAAGCAATGGAAGGAACAGAACTTAATTGCTGCAAGACAAGCTCTTATTGAGAGCTACTTGCCTTTGGTTGAGTATGTTGCTGGGCGCATGGCCATTGGACTTCCCAAAAGTGTTTCCAAGGATGATTTATCAAGTTTCGGCGTGATGGGTCTTATTGATGCCATCGAGAAGTTCGATTACGCACGGGGACTTCAATTCGAAACTTACGCCTCCTGGAGAATCCGCGGTGCAATTATTGATGGATTGCGCCAAGGAGATTGGGTGCCGAGATCTGTTAGGGAAAAAGCGAAGAAGGTCGAAGACGCCTATCAGAAGCTGGAGCAGCAACATCTGCGTTCTGTGACGGATCAGGAAATAAGTGCATATTTACAAATAAGTGAACAAGATTTCCAACAGATGCTGCAAGACATTTCGATTACAACGGTGTGTTCGATTGACGACCCAATACGTGAAGAGGATTCGGAAACTCGGCTTTCTTTGATTATTGACGAGAAAGCGAAGAATCCTGAATATCAAGTTAATCAATTTTATTTGCAAGAGTCATTGGCCAAAGCGATCGATCGGCTAACTGAAAAAGAGAGAACAGTGGTATCTTTATTTTATTTCGAAGAGTTATCTTTAAGTGAAATTGCCGAGGTTATGTGTTTGTCACCATCACGAATTTCACAGCTTCACTCGAAAGCAATATTAAGGCTTAAAGGCGTACTTGGACGTTTCAAGACTCAACTTTTTCAAGAATAAAATAATTTTGAAAGAATGGAAGGTGGTGTGTCCATGATTGAGGGGAACATGCCCTTGGATTTCTACATTAGTATTTCTGTCTCCGATGATAAGCTGTCAGCCTATATGCAGATCAGTAATATTTATGACGAGTTTAAAGTTACTGCAGGTCAATTAGCAGATCTTGTTCAGAAGAACCATATTCAACATGGGTTAAATCACGTTCTTATTGCTGAAATTGCAGCAAATCCAAAGTCTTTTTATCTCAAGAAGACACTTATTGCATCAGGTACAAAGCCAGTAGAAGGTCAAAATGGCTTTATTAAATTAACATTTGATTTTGATGACAATGACAAAAAACCTTTAGAGCTGGAAGACGGCAAGGTCAATTATAAAGAAGTTGTTTCACTTCATAATGTACGTAAGGGCCAATTGATTGGCCAACGATTCTTGGCTACTGCAGGCACACCTGGGCGCGCGGTAACGGGAGAAACTCTATTTACGAAAGCAGGCAAGGATGTTCGGTTTAAGCTTGGAAAAAATGTTGTAACCGATGCGGAGCAGAATGGTTTGTATGCGACGATTGATGGTATGGTCGTTCGGACAGATCGGGACAAAATTAATGTGTTCCCTGTTTATGAAATTAACGGGAATGTGGACTATAATGTAGGAAATATTGATTTTATAGGCACTGTTGTCATTCGCGGCAATGTATTACCAGGCTTTAAGATCCGTGCTGCTGGCGACATTCGAGTAACAGGCGGCGTTGAAGCTGCGGAGCTTGAAGCCGAAGGCTCGATTGATATTTCTGCTGGTATCGTAGGTCAGAATAAAGCTTTTATCAAAGCTGGCAAAAACATCAAGAGTTCGTTTATCCAAGATGCAACGATTGAAGTCGCTGGTGATCTTACTGTTACACAAAGCATTATGCATTCAACAGTTCGAGCAGGCAGAGGGGTTCATTGTGTAGGCTCCAAAGGTCTCATTGTTGGTGGTACGATTCAAGCAGGAGAGCTCGTTTCCGCAAGAACGGTAGGGAATTCCATGTCAACGACAACCATCATTGAAGTGGGAGTGCTACCAGAACTTCGCAATGAAATGCTGCACCTTCGAAATCAACTCAGAGTAACAATGGAAAACTCAGAGAAGACCGATAAAGCGCTTTCCATTCTGGATCAACTTGCTGCGGTGGGTCAGTTAAGCCCAGATAAGCTTGCAATGAGGATCAAATTAAACAACACTAAAAAGCAGGCAATTGATGAACAGAGTGCCATAAAGGAACGCATCTTAGAGATTGAGAAATCACTTGAAGATTCGGAAAATGCGAAGGTTCAAATCGTCTCAACCATTTATGGCGGAACTAAAATTGTGATTGGTCGATACACCAAGTTTATTAAGGATCCTACGAGCCGCGTGACGTTCCGATTGCATGAAGGTGACATTACATTTAGTACCAATGTGTAAGTGAAGGGGGAGTAAGCGATGAGTTTCAAAGCCATCGATTTACAGTTCGCTGTGCACAAGAACGATGAAGCTGGGATTAAGCAGAATCAGCTTATGCAGAAGCCTCGGCAAGACGAAGCCATTCTTGAGAATCAGGCATCTCAGGCGACGGAGAAGGATCGATATCGCAGCAGTAAGCTCGAAGAGAGTGCAAGAGCTGATATCAAAGATCGTCGAGAGCAAAAACACGCTAAAAGGGTTAAAAAGAAGCGTGAAACTTCGGCAACGGATGCTTTATCGAGTTCTTTCGTTTCAGAATCACAGTCGAGCCATCCCTATAAAGGCCATCACATTGATTTATCCTTATAATTTTGCTATAGAAATAGGTGAAGATCATGGCTATGCAACCTGTGTTGTATGTCATTCTTCTAGGCCTTCTACTAATCGTCTACGCCAGATTTATTCCTGCAAGCCAGGGGAACGTCTCTGATGCGAAGACGACTGTTGTAAAAGAAATAGAAGATACAATTGAACATTTTGCCGCGGAAATGGATGAGCAGAATCAAGCGATGCTTGATCTGTTTTCCAAAACAAAACAAGATTATGAAGTAGAATTAGCCAAGTTAGCAGGACGGTTAGAAACGTTGGAACGACAGAAGCATGAGTTGTCCAGAGAGCTTACTACGCTGAGTGTTAACCAACAGCAACCCAATCGAGCTGAGTCAACCTTATCTACAGTGGCTAATGATCTACAAGAGCCGATATCACAACCGATCCAGCAAGTAAACCCAGTTGCACCAGTAGAAGCGGAAAATGTTCCAGAGGAGCCTGTTTATCAAGGCTTAAGCATGAAAAGCAGATACGTTGAGCTGTTTGGGTTACATGATCAGGGGAAGAGTGTGGAAGCGATAGCTAAAAAATTAAATATGAACAAGGGCGAGGTTAGTTTGATCCTTCAGCTTGCAAGACAGGAGGAACGGACACGTGTTTAAGAATCGTTCATTGGTAACAGGCATGGGGATCGGTATTATTGTGGGGGCACTGCTCCTTCAAGTGATGCTGGGGCGTTCAAGCGCACCAGGCAATTCGGGTATTTCGATGGATGAAATGGATCCTCAGAAATTAAAGGTAGAGACATCGAAATATTTTCAAGTTTTTGATCTAAATGTGAAAATGTATACACAAGCTGAGTTGGATGTCGCGGTGCAGAAGAAGCTCAAGGATGAAGCGGATAAGCAAGCTGCTGCTTCCAAGGGGCAAGAACAATCTAAACCATCTCCACAAGCGTCACCACAACCAACAGCGCAAACCTCGACATCAAAAGTTGTTATTTACATTCAGCCAAACCTCGATGCTACTGCCGTGGCTGATCTACTTGTTAAATCTGGTGTTGTAACGGATCGAAAGGCGTTTGTCACCGAATTGGACAAGCATGGTGGAAGCACGAAACTTCAGATTGGCTATCACGAATTTGAAGGCGTCATGGATATGCAAAAAATTGTTTCAAATCTTATCACCGTACAATAGTAGGTATCATTTAAGGATCTTTTAATAAGATCTTTTTTTGTTTGTTTGGACATAATTTATCCAATTAACGGGTAAAATGACATTCAGGATAAATGGTTGCATCGGTTTTTGAGTTGTGGTATATTTATTCACGGTGTTAAAAACTCACGCCCGTCAATTTGCATAATGGTGCTTACTGCGGTAAGTGTTATGCGAAGATGCGAGGGGCGGCGGATACCAAATAAACCATTTTAGAGGAGGGATTGGGGATGGCAGTTATCTCCATGAAACAGCTTTTAGAAGCTGGCGTACATTTCGGTCACCAAACACGTCGTTGGAATCCGAAAATGGACAAGTACATTTTCACAGAAAGAAACGGTATTTACATTATCGACCTACAAAAAACAGTTAAGAAAGTTGAAGAAGCATACAACTTTGTTAAATCTGTTTCCGAAGATAATGGTACAATTCTTTTCGTAGGAACTAAGAAACAAGCACAAGATTCCGTTGCTGAAGAAGCAGAACGTTGTGGCATGTACTTCATTAACCAACGTTGGTTGGGCGGTACACTTACAAACTTCGCAACAATTCAAAAACGTATCGATCGCTTGAAAACTCTTGAAAGATGGGAAGAGGATGGCACTTTCGAAGTTCTTCCTAAGAAAGAAGTTATCATCCTTCGCAAAGAGAAAGAACGTCTTGAGAAATTCCTAGGCGGTATCAAGAACATGAAAGGTCTGCCAAGCGCACTTTTCATTATCGATCCTCGTAAAGAGCGTATTGCTGTAGCAGAAGCTCGCAAATTGGGTATTCCAATCGTTGGTATCGTAGATACAAACTGTGATCCAGACGAAATCGATTACGTGATTCCAGGTAACGATGACGCGATTCGCGCGGTTAAATTGTTGACTGCGAAAATTGCTGATGCGGTTATCGAAGCACACCAAGGCGAGCAAACAACAGCTTAATTGATAGAAATTTGAAAAGGGTGGTTGGAAGGTGTAACAGCCTGTCACCACCCTTTTTTTAAAGAGTCCATAAGCGTTACATATTGACCATAACTATTTATCAGGAGGTTTCTTCCATGGCAGTTACAGCAGCACAAGTGAAAGAATTACGTGAAAAAACAGGTGCAGGGATGTTAGATTGCAAGAAAGCACTTGAAGAAGCAAACGGCGATATCACCAAAGCTGGTGAGATTCTTCGTGAGAAAGGTCTTTCCGCGGCAGCTAACAAAGCTGGACGTATTGCTACAGAAGGCGCTGTTGAGTCATACATCCACGCTGGCGGTAAAGTAGGCGTTCTTGTTGAGATCAACTGTGAAACTGACTTCGTTGGTAAAACAGAGCAATTCAGAACGTTCTGCAAAGACATCGCAATGCACATCGCTGCAGCAAACCCAACTTATGTTCGTCGTGAAGAAGTGCCAACAGAGGCTTTGGAGAAAGAGAAAGAAATTCTTCGTAACCAAGCTTTGAACGAAGGCAAGCCTGAAAAAATCATTGAGAAAATGGTTGAAGGCCGCATCGGCAAATACTACGAAGAGTTCTGCTTGATGGAGCAACAATTCGTTAAAGATCCAGATAAAACAATCGATCAATTGTTGAATGAGAAAATCGCTGCAATCGGCGAGAACATCTCCATCCGTCGTTTTGTTCGTTTTGGTCTTGGTGAAGGTCTTGAGAAGAAACAAGAAAACTTTGCTGAAGAAGTTATGTCACAAGTTAAACTATAATAGGATTTCAAAAAAGTTGGAACACTTGGTGTTCCTTCTTTTTTAGCCCTTAAACAGATTGGTTATGCATGGAAACGGAGGTCATCCAAGTTGGGTCAACCATTTTATAAACGAATAGTGCTTAAATTAAGCGGCGAAGCTTTAGCTGGTCAGCAAGGATATGGCATTGATTCAGAAGTTATCACCTCCATTGCTCAACAAGTGAAGGATGTAGTAGAATTAAACGTTGAGGTAGCTATCGTTGTAGGCGGCGGGAACATTTGGCGGGGTATCGCAGGTAGCGAGAAGGGCATGGATCGAGCAACGGCGGATTACATGGGGATGCTTGCGACGGTCATGAATTCACTAGCCCTGCAAGATGCGCTTGAGAACATCGAGGTACCGACACGCGTCCAGTCCTCAATTACGATGCAACAAGTTGCAGAGCCATACATACGTAGAAGAGCTATGCGCCACCTTGAAAAGGGCAGAGTTGTTATTTTCGCTGCTGGCACAGGCAACCCATACTTCTCAACAGATACAACTGCTGCACTAAGAGCTGCTGAAATTGAAGCTGAAGTTATTCTTATGGCCAAAAATAAAGTGGACGGTGTATATTCTGCCGATCCATTTAAAGATCCAACTGCGAAGAAATTCGAAACATTGACGTATATGGAAGTTATCAGCAAAAATCTTGGTGTCATGGACTCCACTGCATCTTCCCTATGTATGGATAACAACATTCCACTAGTTGTGTTTAACATCACGGAAAAAGGGAATATCAAACGAGTAGTCCTTGGCGAGAAAATTGGGACAACAGTTAAAGGAAGTGTATAATCATGCCACAATCCATTAAAAAGAATGCTGAAGATCGTATGGACAAAGCGATCGGTGCGTTAAGAAGAGATTTGTCATCTCTTCGTGCTGGACGTGCAACACCATCTCTTTTGGATCGCATTCAAGTTGAATACTACGGGGCTATGACGCCTGTTAATCAGCTTGCCAATCTGACAACACCTGATTCTCGTACACTTCTCATTCAACCTTGGGACAAAAGTTCCATGTCTTCGATTGAGAAAGCAATTATGAAATCGGATCTAGGCTTAACACCATCGAATGATGGTATCGTGATTCGTATTGTTATTCCTGCATTAACAGAAGAGCGTCGTAGTGATCTGGTAAAAATGACGAAGAAGTTTGGCGAAGAAGCCAAAATTGCGATTCGTAATATTCGCCGTGATGCAAATGACGAAATTAAGAAGCTAGAGAAAGCTGGTATTTCTGAAGATGAATCCCGTAAGCATCAAGAGGATATTCAGAAGTTCACAGATAAATTCGTAGCTGAAGTTGAGAAAGTTTTGGCTGCTAAAGAAAAAGAAATCATGGAAGTCTAAGATAGATATGCCCCCGGGTATTTGCTGGGGGTTTTTCATCTTTCCCTGTTGGGAGGAACAACTGTGCTCAAACTATTCAAGATGTGGTTAAACAAGAAGACGAAGCCTGCCGCTTCAACATCGCCTGAGATAGATCTGGACAAAGTTCCTGCACATATTGCGATCATTATGGACGGGAACGGTCGTTGGGCTAAACAAAGAGGCCTTCCACGTGTCGCAGGGCACCATTCAGGTATGAGAAATGTGAAGAAAATTACGATGGCAGCCAATGAACTTGGTGTTAAGGTTTTGACCATGTATGCCTTTTCGACGGAAAATTGGAAGAGGCCTAAAGAAGAAGTTGAGTTTCTAATGAAACTTCCACAAGAATTTTTTCCATTAGAAATAGAAGAGTTGATTCAGAATAACGTTCGAATCCGGATGACGGGCTGGAAAGAAGGTTTGCCTGATTACACGCTGAAAGCGATTGAAGGCGCCATTGAACGGACAAAGGACAATACGGGCCTTATTTTGAATTTTGCATTAAACTATGGCAGTCGGAAAGAAATGCTAGTAGGCGTTCAGAATATGATTCAGGATGTGAAAGCTGGGAGCTTGGATTCGACTGAGATTGATGAAGCGTGTTTCTCATCCTATATGCTAACATCCGATTTACCTGATCCCGATCTGCTAATTCGAACAAGTGGAGAGTTACGAATCAGTAATTTCTTATTATGGCAATTAGCTTATTCCGAGCTTTGGTTTACAGACGCCTACTGGCCTGAATTCACCGAGGACTTGTTTCTGCAAGCCATTGCTGAATTCCAACGCCGCGGTAGAAGATTTGGTGGAATTTAATTGCTACAGATGAGACTTCGTCTCATGATGATTGAATGGCTTAGAGAGTAACGTAGTTCATCTAGGGGGATTGAACTTGAAGCAAAGAATAATTACTGGTGTCATTGCTGGTCTTGTTTTTCTTACTTTATTAGTGCTGGGAGACTTATGGTACGCGGGGCTTATCGTGCTCGTATCAATCATAGGTTATCGTGAGTATATGCAAATGAATGGGTACATGTCATTTAAATGGACATCAGCCATCGGCTTAGTAGCATTACTATGCTTAACCATTCCTTGGGGACTATTAGGACTTACTGCACCGCTATCTTTCACAGCCGTCATATGGCTTGCGATGTTTTTGTTGTTCTTCGTGACCGTGTCATCCAAAAATAAAGTTACAATCGATCAGATTGCTGTGATTTTACTTGGTGCGATTTATATCGGATTTGGATTTAATTATATGATTGAAGCACGTTTGTCTCCGCATGGACTCTTCTGGACCATTATGATATTCGTTTGTATCTGGGCTTCGGATTCAGGCGCTTATTTTGTTGGTTCCAAACTTGGGAAGCACCCGCTTTGGCCGCAAATTAGCCCTAAGAAGTCGATTGAAGGTGCTCTTGGTGGAGTCATCATCGCGATGATCATCGCAGTTGGCTTTGCATGGTATTCCCCAGAGCTTTTGAGCGTGGGTAGAGCACTTTTCTTAGGTTTCGTTATAGCGGTCGTAGGACAAGTTGGAGATCTCATTCAGTCTGCCTATAAGCGTGTAAAAGGAATTAAAGACACGGGCACGTTACTGCCAGGACATGGCGGTGTGCTTGATCGGATGGATAGCTGGCTCATTGTGTTCCCATTCATCTATCTGCTTGACTTACTTCCTAATTAAAATTTCATCATCGAGGTGGAACAAATGAAGAAAATTGCCATCTTGGGATCAACAGGCTCGATTGGAACTCAAACACTGGATATCGTGCAGCATGCGCCAGAGATGTTTCAAGTTGAAGCCATTTCGGCTGGATATAACCGTGACAAAGTGATTGAACAAGCCAATCAGTTTCAACCCAAACTAATTTCTGTGGCTACGAAGGAATTGGCGGAAGATGTAGCTAACCAAATTCCATCCCATATCAAAGTACTCTATGGTAAAGAAGGATTAATGGAAGTAGCTGCTTCAACCGATGCAGATTTGCTGGTGAGTGCTTTGGTCGGAAGTCAAGGCTTGAAGCCAACGTTGGCCGCGATTGACGCAGGTAAAGATATTGGTCTTGCGAATAAAGAAACGTTAATCAGCGCAGGGCATATCGTCACAGAAGCTGTTGCTCGCAAAGGTGTCGCACTGCTGCCAATCGATAGTGAGCATTCGGCTATTTTCCAATGTTTGAACGGGGAAAAGCGGTCGCAAATCGCACAAATTACGATTACGGCTTCAGGCGGATCCTTTCGTGATCGTACAAGAGAAGAGCTCGTAGGCGTTACGGTAGAAGATGCGCTTAAGCATCCGAATTGGTCAATGGGTGCGAAAATTACGATCGATTCGGCTACCATGGTAAATAAAGGGCTTGAAGTAATGGAAGCGCACTGGCTGTTTGGCTTGCCTTATGATCAAATTCATGTGCTTATTCACCCTGAAAGTGTCATTCATTCGTATATTGAATTTGTTGATCACAGTGTAATTGCGCAACTAGGTAATCCCGATATGCGCGTTCCCATCCAATACGCTTTAACGTATCCAGACCGTTTTACAACACCAACAACAAGACTTGATCTTGCTTCGATTGGGAAACTTCACTTCCGTGAGATGGATTACACCCGTTTCCCTTGTTTACGAATGGCGTTTGAGAGCGGGAGACAGAGTGGCACGACACCAACGGTGTTTAATGCTGCGAATGAAATTGCAGTTGCCAGATTCCTTCGTGGAGAGATATCGTTTCTGCAAATCGAAGATATTATCGCTGCTGCACTGGACAAGCATGAATCGTATGCGAATCCGCCGATTGAACGTATTTTTGAGCAAGATGAGTGGGCAAGAGCGTTCGCTGCATCCATTCAATTCTAAAAAGGATCAAAGAGCTAAAGTCATCTTGATGGGCTCAGCTCTTTTTTTTCACAGCGGCTTGGTAGTTACTAGTGATTGTAATGTCTAATTCGATCTATAAGTTCGTATACTGTCCTGAGCGGGCATAGCTTGTATTCAGCAGTTCAATAATGGTAATCTAAGAACATGCTGTCCTAGAGTGGATGCTTAGAAGGTAGGTTCTCTTCTGAAAGCGCATGATTCATGCAGTAATGGTAAGTTTTCCGAAGAAACCCCGAAGGAGGAAATACGACTTGTCGGCCATTGAAGTTGGATTAAAGGTTATTTTGTTGTTTTTCGTTCTTGTTACGATTCATGAATGGGGTCATTTTTACTTTGCCAAACGGGCAGGCATTCTAGTTCGTGAGTTTGCAATCGGCTTCGGACCCAAAATTTTCTCATATAAAAAAGGGGAGACCCGCTATACGCTGCGTATCTTGCCAATTGGGGGATTTGTTCGGATGGCAGGGGAAGACCCGGAAATCGTCCAAGTTAATTCTGGGCAAACCATTGCGATTAAATTGAATAAGCAGAATGAAGTCACTTTTTTATATTTGGATCAATTAGATCGTCGTTCCAGTATTATTATGGGTGTCGTCGAGCACATTGATATTGAGAAAGCGCTTCGTTTGACGCTGGATGTCGATGGAGAGAAAGTAACGTATCCCATTCATCCGCAAGCGATGATGGTCACGAAAGGTACAGAAACGCAAATCGCACCTTACGATCGCCAATTTGGTTCTAAATCGGTTGGGAAGCGTGCAATAGCCATCGTGATGGGACCCGTGATGAATTTTATTCTGGCGATCGTACTGTTTCTAATTGTTGTGATTATGTCGGGTGTGTTTACGAATGTGAAGCTCGATACTGTACAAGCAGGTCGAGCGGGTGAGAAGGCTGGTTTGCAAAAAGGCGACATTATTATGTCGATCGATAAGCAACCAATTGGTGATGATCGTGAGAAGCTCGTAAGTTCGATTCAATCTTCGGCTGGTAAGACGATGACATGGGTGATTGATCGTGCGGGAACGCCAATAACGTTGCAAGTAACACCAGAAATGGAAGCAGGAGCGGGCAAGCTTGGTGTTGTCATCAGCGGTGATCGTAGAAGTGCCACATTCAGTGAGGTCATTGCGGGAACCTATGATCAGGTTGTGGGTACAACGATAGGAATTATTACTGGCTTACAAAAGTTGGTGTTGCTGCAGTTCAAATTGGATGACCTCGGTGGTCCAGTAAGAACGGCTCAAGTATCGGCTGAATTTGCTAAAATGGGTATTACCTACTTAATTTCATGGACGGCCACTTTAAGTATATATCTCGGGATTTTCAATTTGCTTCCTATTCCTGCCCTTGATGGCAGTCGGCTGTTATTCATGGGATTAGAAGCACTGAGAGGGAAACCGATTGATCCCAACCGGGAAAGTATGGTTCATTTTGTCGGTTTTGCACTGTTGATGCTGCTGATGATAGCCGTGACGTATAACGATATTTTACGATTAATAAAGGGCTAGTCCTAATTTGCGGGAGGGTTTATGTCAAACGATAAGCAATTTGTGAAAGAAATTACACCACAAGGGGAAGATTTCTCACGTTGGTACATAGATGTCATCAAGAAAGCGGATCTTATGAGCTACTCGCCAGTGCGCGGTTGTATCGTGTTCAAACCAGACGGTTATGAGATTTGGGAAAATATTCAGCGCGAGCTGGATAGCAAATTTAAAGAAACAGGCCACCGCAATGCCTATTTCCCATTGTTTATCCCTGAGAGTTTCTTTCAGAAGGAAAAAGAGCATGTAGAGGGCTTTAATCCTGAACTCCCATGGGTAACGGAAGCAGGCGGCGAGAAGCTAGAAGAGCGATTGGCGATTCGCCCAACATCGGAAACGATGATTGGCCATATGTACGCGGAATGGATCAATTCCTATCGTGATCTGCCATTACTAATTAATCAATGGGCAAATGTAGTACGTTGGGAGAAACGGACTTTGCCGTTCCTGCGTACGACTGAGTTCCTGTGGCAGGAAGGTCACACGGCGCATGAAGACGAGCAGGATGCTCGCCGTGAAACGATGCAGATGTTGGATGTGTACCGTCAGTTTGCGGAAGAATTCCTAGCGATTCCAGTTATCGTCGGTCAAAAAACACCATCCGAGAAATTCGCAGGTGCCATTGATACATTCTCCATCGAAGCGATGATGAAAGATGGTAAAGCCGTTCAAGCAGGTACGTCTCATTACTTGGGAACGAATTTTGCTGTTGCTTTTGACATTAAATTCTTGGATCGTGAGAATCAACATCAGTTTGCACATACCACTTCGTGGGGTGTGAGTACGCGTCTGATCGGTGCATTGATCATGGTTCACGGTGATGACCGAGGTCTCGCATTGCCACCAAAAGTGGCGCCTACGCAAGTTATCATGATTCCAATCGGTCCGCCAAAAACGCGTGAACAAGTTATCGGGCGTGTTGACGAATTGTACGCGGAGTTGAAGAAAGCTGGGGTTCGCGTAAAAGTGGACGATCGTGCAGACCAAAGCCCAGGCTGGAAATTCAACGAGTACGAGATGCGTGGAGTGCCAATCCGAGTAGAGTTAGGGCCGCGTGATATGGAGAATGGACAAGTTGTGCTTGTCTCTCGCGTGAGTGGAGAGAAGAAAGTGGTAGAACAAGCTAATTTCGTCCAAGAAGTTCAAAATTTACTTGCTGAGATTCATCAGCAGATGTATGATAAAGCGAAGCAATTCCGTGATGAGCATTACATTGCGGTAGATACAATTGATGAGTTCAAGACATTCTTAGAGACGAAACGCGGATTTGCCTTGGCGGGTTGGTGCGGTTCCAACGCTTGTGAATCACAAGTGAAAGAAGAAACAGGCGCCACAAGCCGTAATATCCCGTTCACACCATCTGAAACCAAATCGACATGTCTCGTTTGCGGTGACGCGGCGAAGCATACGGTCGTGTTTGGTCGCAGCTATTAATGACCTTCAAGGGCATATGGAGAACATTCTCCATGGCCCTTGGTACGTTTTATGGGGAGGCTGTTCATGAGTAATTTGGCTGATAAACGGAATCGCTTTGAGCTTTTGATGCAGCAAGCCGAGATTCCAGCCGATGTAATACGGTCTTATTTTGCAGAAGGTTATATTGATCAAGTAGAAATAAGTCGAAAAAACCGCGACTGGACCTTTTATTTGGTTAAAAATGACTTGGTTCCTCTGAATGTTTATCGTTCATTCTGTAAAATGATTCAAGAGAAGTTCGCGCCAATTGCGAAGATTCGCTTTATTTGGAAGTATGAACAAGTAGAGCCAGCAGCTCTTGTGGAGGAGTACTGGAGTCTTTTCATGGATTGGTTAATGCGTGAAGTTCCTTCGATCAATGGGTGGATGACCAAAGCGCGGTTCGAAGTTCACGGCCAGGCCTTATCCCTGATTATGCTGGATGCGATTGGACTTGAATTAGCAAAGAAGAAAAACGTAGATATGTTCATACGGAACTTTTTCCATAATTTTTTTCAAACGGAATTATCCGTTAAATATGCCATGGGCGAGTCCTCCGAGATCGAAGCAGAGTATGAGAAATTCGCAAAGCAGCGAGAGCAAGGCGAGAAATCGTTTACCCAAGAACTTATGATGTCCATTGATATGGAGGAGGAAGAGTCCTCTTTGCCAGAAGGTGAACTGAAGCTTGTCATGGGGATTGATATTAAGGAAGTCCCGACTCCACTCAAAGATATTCAAGAAGAAGAGAAGAAAATCGCTGTTCAAGGCACGGTATTCGGCTTGGATGTCAAAGAATTGCGGAATGGGAATACGCTGTACACGTTTAACATTACGGATTTCACTGACTCCCTCGCGATGAAAGTTTTCGCCAAAACCAAAGACGATGTTAAGATTATGAGCTTGCTTGCTAACGGCACATGGATTCGGGCAAGAGGGAAAGTGGAATACGATCGCTTCATGCAAATTCCTGAGCTCGTCATGATTCCGAATGATCTGTATGAGGTTATGGCGCCTAGAGATCGCATGGACGATGCGGCAGAAAAACGTGTCGAATTTCATTTGCACACGAATATGAGTACGATGGATGCCCTCACTTCTGTTGATCAATATGTGAAAATGGCAGCCAAATGGGGTCATAAAGCGATCGCGATTACCGATCACAGTAATATTCAATGCTTCCCAGATGCAGGTAAAGCAGCTAAGAAACACGGCATTAAAGTAATATATGGTGTAGAAGCGAACATCGTGAATGATTCTGTACCGATAGTAATGAATGCGCAAGACATTGACCTGAAACAAGCTACGTATGTGATTTTTGACGTGGAGACAACGGGTCTTTCTGTAACGAATAATCGGATCATCGAGCTTGCAGGTGTAAAGATGCAGGACGGTAAGGAAATTGATCGGTTTGCCACGTTCATTAATCCTCATGAAAAGATCCCATATAACATTCAACAACTTACGAATATTAATGATGATATGGTCAAGGATGCGCCGGATATCGAGGAGGAACTGCCGAAATTTGTCGAGTTTATAGGAGACTGTGTGTTAGTCGCTCATAATGCTCGTTTCGATATGGGCTTTCTTCAAGCCAACTTGAAGCGTATGAACCTGCCCGAAGTGACGAACGCCGTGCTGGATACGTTGGAACTGGCGAGATTTCTTTTCCCATCCATGAAAAATCATCGTTTAAATACGTTATCGGATAAATTTAAAGTAAGCTTGGACAACCATCACCGTGCGATCGATGACTCCATTGCTTTGGGGTATGTGCTCTATCATTTAATTAATGAGGCTAATGATCGGCAAATTACGAGCTTGGCCAAGTTGAATGATTATGTAGGTAAAGATTTATCTAACCAGCGGCCTTTTCACTCCTGTATTTACGCTCTTAATGCTACAGGTAAGAAAAATTTATTTAAACTGATTTCCTTATCTCATACAACGTACTTGCAGCGTTCAGCTACAATTCCGAAAAGTGTATTGGTCGAGCATAGAGATGGACTATTGATCACATCAGGTTGTGAGAAGGGCGAGTTTTTCGAAGCAGTTCTGAATAAGTCGATTGAAGAAGCAGAGCAGGTTGCTGAATTCTATGATATTCTCGAAATTCAACCTGTGAGCTATAACATGCATCTCGTAGAAAAAGAACTTGTGGGGTCAGCTCAAGATCTGGAGAACGCGGTTCGACGTGTTTGCGAAATTGGTTATAAAACAGGCAAACCCGTTATTGCCACAGGCAATGTCCACTATTTGCATCCACGCGAGAAAATATGTCGCGATATTACGATTAACGGGATCACGGGTTTCAGTCCGCTGAAAGCCATGAAGAAGCCAGATGCACATTTCCGAACCACCAAAGAGATGCTTCAGGAATTTGCTTTTTTAGGGGAAGAAAAAGCACTCGAAGTTGTTGTTCGAAATACGAACGAACTTGCGGAACGCTTCGAAACGATTGAGCTTTTCCCAGACAAGTTATTCACGCCAATTATTGAGGGTGCTGACGAAGAAATTCGGACAACCTGTTATACGACAGCTAAAAATATGTATGGGGATGAGCTGCCTGAAGTTATTGTGGCTCGTCTTGAGAAAGAGCTTGTGCCGATTATTAAGTTCGGCTTCTCGGCAAACTACTTAATTTCAGAACGTCTCGTGAAAAAGTCAAATGCAGACGGTTATCTCGTTGGTTCTCGTGGATCCGTTGGTTCTTCAGTCGTCGCCATGATGTTAGGGATTTCTGAAGTTAATCCGTTACCTCCTCATTATCTCTGTACAACGCCAGATTGTAAGCACAGCGAATGGTTTCTCGACGGCAGTGTGCCAAGTGGATTCGACCTTCCAAATAAGCCATGTCCGATTTGCGGTGGCAATTTAAAAGGTGACGGGCATGATATCCCGTTCGAGACGTTCTTAGGCTTTAAGGGAGATAAGGTTCCCGATATCGACTTGAACTTTTCTGGTGAGTATCAACCGATTGCTCATAATTACACGAAAGTTCTTTTCGGTGAGCGAAGCGTGTTCCGTGCTGGTACGATTGGTACAGTAGCGGAAAAGACGGCGTTTGGTTTCGTGAAGAAGTATGAAGAGGAGATCGGCCAGAAATGGCGCGGAGCTGAACTGAACCGTTTGGCCGCTGGGTGTACAGGGGTTAAGCGTAGCACAGGTCAGCATCCAGGGGGGATTGTCGTCGTTCCTGATTATATGGAGGTTGACGATATCACGCCAGTGCAATACCCTGCTGATGACAAAAACTCCGAATGGAAAACGACGCATTTTGACTACCATGCCTTCGATGCAAACTTGCTCAAACTCGATATTCTGGGACACGACGACCCGACGATGATGCGGATGCTGCAAGACTTGACGGGGATCGATCCAACGACCATTCCGATGAATGACCCGAAAGCGATGAGCATTTTTAATTCAACGGATGCATTGGGCGTACGTCCAGATCAAATTCGCTCTCCCGTTGCGACATATGGCGTTCCTGAGATGGGGACCAAATTCGTTCGTCAAATGTTACATGAGACACAGCCATCATCCTTTGCTGACTTATTGCAAATTTCAGGTTTGTCACACGGAACTGGTGTATGGTTAGGGAATGCCCAGGAACTGATCAAGAAAGGCATTTGTAACATTAAGACGGTTATCGGTTGTCGTGATGATATTATGTTGTTCTTGATTTATAAAGCTGGGATGGATGCGGGACTTGCCTTTAAAATTACCGAGAGCGTTCGGAAAGGTAAGGGACTCACCGACGAATGGAAAGATGAGATGAAGCGCTGTAATGTACCAGCTTGGTATATAGAATCATGCGAGCGGATTGAGTACATGTTTCCAAAAGCGCATGCGGCAGCTTACGTTATTTCTGCCGTCCGTACGGCATACTTCAAGGTGTATCACCCAATCGCTTATTACGCGACTTACTTCAGTGTACGCGCAGCGGACTTCGATCTTGAATTGCTATGCCAGGGCTATGACGCGATTCTGCGTCGCTTGATTGAAATTGAAGAGAAGGGCTTTCAGGCGTTGCCTAAGGAAAAAGCAATGGTTTCCATTCTCGAAATGTCTTTGGAAATGACGTCCCGCGGCTTCAGCTTTAAGCCGATTGATATCTATCGTTCCGATGCGACTAAATTCACGATCGACGGTACAGCGCTCATTCCACCATTTGCAGCTATGTCTGGGATTGGCGAGAGTGCAGCTAAAAATATTGCCGCAGCCAAAGATGATGGCGATTTCTTATCAATTGAGGATTTCCAGAATCGATCGAAGGCTTCTAAAACCGTGATCGAGCTGCTCAATTCGATGGGGTGCTTCCGCGGTCTGCCTGAGTCCAATCAGCTATCTTTGTTTTAGTGGATCGGCGTAAAACTTGACTCGGTTTTCTTCGAAAAACAATGAAAAGGCTCGAAAAACTTCCAGCTGTCAAGTGAAAATCATTAACAAGTTTGCTATTGTAATGCAAAGAATGGTTATGGTATAATTTTTATTGGTAATAATGAGGATATCATCTTGTGATTAAAGAGTGGGGAAACCCACTCTTTACATTTTGATATAGGACTTTTTTCACTAGCGATAGGAAAGAGTCACAATAGGAGGTACAGATATCTGTGGCTACACAATTGCAAATTAAATCCATCATTGAGGACATGCTGAAGGATTTCGTTGAACAAAATGGGTTTGAAATCGTGGATATTGAATATGTCAAAGAAGGCAGCAATTGGTTCCTTCGCGTCTACGCGGACAAAGAAGGCGGAATTGATATAGATGATTGCGGTCGCATCAGCGAGTATTTAAGCGGTCAATTGGATGAGAAAGATCCGATTTCGGATGCTTATTTCTTGGAAGTTTCTTCTCCTGGCGCGGAGCGTCCACTTAAGAAAACTCAAGACTTCTATAAAGCCGTAAACAGTCATGTATTTGTTACCACGTATGAGTCTATTGACGGCTCTAAGGAATTTGAGGGATTGTTGCAGTCATATAACGAGGAAGAACTCGTGATTGAGATTGGAAAGAAGAGAATCAGCATACCCGTTGCGAAGCTAGCTAGCGCACGTCTAGCTATCGTATTCTAAGCAACGTTACTTATTGAAAGGGGGGACTCAGTTCAAATGAATTCGGATTTTATTGAAGCGCTGTCGGAAATTGAACGTGAGAAGGGTATCTCCAAGGAGTTACTTATTGATGCTATTGAAGCGGCGATGATTTCTAGTTATAAACGTAATTTCAACACGGCACAGAACGTGCGCGTGGATATCAATCGACATACGGGTCTCATTAAGGTATATGCACGCAAAACAGTGACTGAGGACGTATTGGATCCAAGATTGGAAATTTCTCTTCACGCGTCTCGTGAAATCAATCCAAACTATCAATTGGATGATATTGTTGAGATCGAGGTGACGCCACGTGATTTCGGACGCATCGCGGCACAAACAGCTAAACAAGTCGTGACACAACGTATTCGCGAGGCTGAGCGTGGTTTGATTTACAATGCATTTATCGACAAAGAAGAAGATATCGTTACGGGGATTCTCCAACGTCAAGACCAACGTAATATTTATGTTGATCTAGGTAAAGTAGAAGCTGTTCTTCCACTTACAGAGCTTATGCCTACGGATAAGTTCAAGCAAGGAGATCGTATCAAAGCTTATATTACGAAAGTTGAGAACACGACTAAAGGTCCTCAAATCATTTTATCAAGAACGCATCCTGGCTTGTTAAAGCGTCTTTTCGAGCTGGAAGTTCCTGAAATCTTTGATGGTGTCGTTGAAATTCGTTCCGTTGCTCGTGAAGCTGGCTTCCGTTCAAAGATTGCGGTTCATTCCCGTAATCCGGAAGTAGATCCAGTTGGCTCATGCGTTGGCCCGAAAGGTCTGCGCGTTCAAACGATCGTTACGGAGCTTCGCGGCGAGAAAATTGACATTGTTCGTTGGATGGAGAGCGTGGAAGAGTACGTTGCGAATGCACTAAGCCCTTCTAAAGTGCTTGAAGTTCAAATTCATGAAAATGAAAAAATGGCACGTGTTATTGTTCCTGATTATCAACTTTCACTAGCCATTGGTATCAAAGGGCAAAATGCTCGACTTGCTGCCAAGTTGACAGGCTGGAAAATCGATATTAAAAGTGAAACACAAGCTGAACAAGAGTTTGGCCGCGTGAAAACTTATTCGGAAGAAATGCATCAGGATTCGGTAAGTATTGATTAAGTTTTTGTTTTCGAACAAGGGGTGATCGGAATGAAGCAGAGAAAAATCCCTCTGAGAAAGTGTGTTGCCTGTCAGGAAATGATGCCGAAGAGGGACTTGATCCGCGTCGTCAAAACGCCTGAAGATGACATTCTCATTGATCTTAAGGGGAAGAAGTCTGGGCGCGGTGCCTACCTGTGCGGGAAGGTTTCTTGTTTTAAATTGGCAAAGAAAAGCAAAGCCCTGGATAGAGCTCTCAAGCAGGCCGTTGGTGCAGAAATCTATGACCAGTTGGAACAAGATTTCATTCGTGTGGAAGATGAATTCCTTTCTCTGAAAGAGGAGGAATCGGAAGATGAATCCTAAGTTTTTATCACAACTTGGATTGGCGATGAGAGCTGGGAAACTCGTAACGGGTGATGAAGGAGTTTTCAAAGCCATTCGCGCGGGTGAAGCCAAGCTTGTTATTATGGCGGCGGACGCATCGGCGAATACACGTAAGAAATTTCAAGATAAATGCCACTTCTATGGGGTCACCCTGATGGAAATTGGTACGAAATATGAATTGGGCCGCAGCATTGGGAAAGAAATGCGTGTCACCATAGGTGTATTGGACGGAGGCTTCGCGCAGATGCTGCAGAAGAGTCAAGAAAATCCTGCGGAGGTGAAACATATTGACCAATAAACAAGATAATAAAGATAAGACACGCGTCTACGAATACGCGAAACAACTCAATATGAGTAGCAAAGAAATCATTACGATTCTTAAGCGATTGAACATTCCTGTTAACAATCATATGAGCGTAATGGAAAATGACGCGGTCAGCAGTGTAGAAAAGTTTTTTAGAGATATTAAAGCAAATGCGGCTGCCAAACGAGCAGCTACGGACGGAGGAAATGTGAGTTCATCTACGACGAATCAGAGTCCTGCATCGCAGGCTCCAGCACAAGAAAATAAAGGTGCAATAACGCCAGCGGCTAAGCCGTCTTCCGTTACAGAACAATCGAGCAGTCAGCCAACGACAACGTCGGCTACATCAACGCCACAACAAGGTCAGTCTTCCCAACATTCAAATAACCGCCCGCAATCACAACAACGTGATGGTCGTCCAAGCGGTCAAGGTTCTTACCAAGGTGGGGGGCGTCCAAGTGGTCAAGGTCAAGGTGGACAGCGCCCTGGCTATCAAGGTTCGAATTCATCAGGCAGTCGTCCAAGTGGTCAAGGTTCCAGCCAAGGCGGTCAACGCACGGGCTATCAAGGATCAAATCCGAATAGCGGTCGTCCAAGCGGCCAAGGTTCCAGTCAAGGTCAAGGTGGGCGTTCTGGCGACAGGCCTCCATTCCGTTCTAACGATGGTCGTCCTTCTGGCGGTAACAGCGGCGGCGGATACAACAGCAGTCGACCAGCAGGTCAAGGCTTTAGCCAAGGTCAAGGACAAGGTGGAGCGCCGCGTTCGAATAGCAACTACGCAGGTTCACGTCCAAGTCCAAGTACTGGCGGCCCTGGTGCAGGAAGTGGTCAAAGCGCGAATAGCGGTCGTCCACAATCCAGTCCAAACCGTAGTACAGGACCTAACCGTCAGAATAAGCCATTTGAGAACCGCAATAACAACCAAAGCGGAAGACCGGTTATCCAAGAGGCGAAACCGCAATTCCACGTAGGCGCAACAGCGGCGGAGTTGGATGATGCAGCAGCGAAAGCAGGCGTCATTACAACGAAGAAATCCAAACCGACCCCTAAACGTTTTGATGACAACAGATCGGGTGGAAATCGCGGTCCTGGTGGTAACAATAGAGGCAACCAACGCGGCAACAATAGAGGCCGTTATCAGCAAGAAATGGTTAAAAAAGAAAAAGTGGATAACACACCTAAGAAGATTATCGTTCGTGGCAGCATGACTGTTGGTGAAACAGCGAAATTGCTTCACAAAGATGCTTCTGAAGTGATTAAAAAGCTTTTGTTCCTTGGAACGATGGCTACGATCAATCAAGAACTAGACTTGGAGACAATTCAATTAATCGCATCGGAATTTGGTGTTGAGGTTGAAGTGAAAATCAAAGTCGAAGAAGATAACTTCGAAACGTTCGAAGAAATCGATGATGAGGCTGATTTGCTAGAGCGTCCTCCTGTAGTAACGATCATGGGTCACGTTGACCACGGTAAAACGACTTTGCTTGATGCCATTCGTAAAACGAGTGTAACGGAAGGCGAAGCAGGCGGGATCACACAGCACATCGGTGCTTATCAAGTAGAGGTTAACCAGAAGAAAATTACGTTCCTGGATACACCTGGTCACGAAGCGTTTACAACAATGCGTGCCCGCGGTGCTCAAGTGACGGATATTACGATTATCGTTGTTGCGGCTGATGACGGTGTTATGCCACAAACAGTTGAAGCCATTAGTCATGCTAAAGCGGCTGGCGTACCGATCATTGTAGCAGTGAACAAGATTGATAAAGAAGGCGCGAATCCTGATCAAATCAAACAAGCTCTGACGGCTTATGAATTGGTTCCTGAAGAGTGGGGCGGCGATACGATTTTCTGTGAAATTTCCGCGAAACAACGTATCGGTCTTGAAAACTTGCTCGAAATGATCTTGCTGGTAGCTGAAGTGCAGGAGTACAAAGCGAACCCTAACAAACGTGCTAGAGCAACTGTCATTGAAGCTGAGTTGGATAAAGGAAGAGGCCCGGTTGCTCGTGTCCTAATCCAACACGGTACTTTGAAAGTGGGGGACAGCTTCGTTGCCGGCGTATGCTTTGGTCGTGTACGTGCGATGGTGAACGATAAAGGGAAGCGATTGAAAGAAGCGGGACCTTCCACGCCAGTAGAAATCACTGGTTTGACAGAAGTTCCACAAGCTGGGGATCCGTTCTTAGCTTATGAAGATGAGCGCAAAGCAAGAGACATCGCCGATCGTCGTGCGACAGCTCTTCGTCAATCCGAAATGACGGCAAACTCACGCGTTACATTGGATGATCTCTTTAAACATATTAAAGATGGCGAGATTAAAGATCTGAATGTCATTATCAAAGGTGACGTTCAAGGCTCTGTTGAAGCGCTGAAAAGCTCACTTGAGAAAATTGAAGTCGAAGGCGTTCGTGTTAAAATCCTTCACAATGGTGTTGGTGCTATTACGGAATCAGATATTATCCTGGCTTCCGCATCCAATGCGATCATTATTGGCTTCAACGTTCGTCCTGAGCCTGCCGCGAAAGCAACGGCAGATCAAGAGAAAGTGGACATTCGTCTGCACAACATTATCTACAACGTAATTGAAGAAATCGAGCAAGCCATGAAGGGGATGCTGGATCCTGTATTTAAAGAAGTTGTTCTCGGTCAAGCCGAAGTTCGTAACGTCTTTAAAATTACAGGTTCAGGTACGATTGCTGGTTGCTATGTTACTTCTGGTAAAATCGCACGTAATGCGCAAACTCGCTTAATTCGCAGCGGCATTGTCGTGCATGAAGGTAAGATTGACTCCTTGAAACGCTTTAAGGATGATCAAAAAGAAGTGGCACAAGGTTACGAGTGTGGTATATCTCTAGAGCGTTATCATGATATTAAAGAGGGCGACATCATTGAAGCCTTCATCATGGAGTCCGTTGAGAGGTGATAACATATGGCTAGAGTTCGAGTGGGTCGCGTAGGCGAGCAAATCAAGAAAGAGTTAAGCCAAATTATTCAATCGGAACTTAAAGATCCTCGTATCGGATTCATGACGGTTACAGGGGTCGAAGTGACGAATGATTTATCATTGGCTCGCGTGTATCTTAGCGTAATGGGAACCGAAGAAGAGAAGGCTGCCACACTTAAGGCGCTTTCTGTTGCTTCGGGGTATATTCGCTCAGAACTAGGTAAACGAATTCGTTTGCGTAAAATTCCAGAGCTGCAGTTTAAATTTGATGCTTCCATCGACTATGGCAGTCACATTGACCAATTGTTGTATAAGCTCAATCAGGAAGGAAATACAAACGTATGAGCATTGGAAAGCTCCATGCCACCGAATACGGGCAGCAGCTGGCAGCAGCAGCTGCATTTATCGAGCAGCATGATGATTTCCTGGTAGTATCTCACATCCAACCCGATGGGGATGCTGCCAGTTCAACGTATGCAACAGGCTGGATTTTAACGCAACTAGGCAAGTCATTTACGATGATCAATGAGGGCGCAATGCCCTCAAAATTTTCCTTTTTACAAGGAAGTCAGCAGACAATTGATTATTCCGAGAAGGCACCGACGCGACAATTCCAGACCATCATAAGTGTAGATTGTGCTGATTTCTCCAGAATGGGTAGGATCAGCACTCTTTTTGATGAGCAGGCACAATTACTCAATATTGATCATCATCCAACCAATGACTGTTTCGGTTCCTGTCATCTGATTAAGCATGACGCGGCCGCCACGGTTCAGATCTTATACGATTTGGCTATTCTTATGAACTTGGAGCCAGATATTGCGTTCGGCGAGTGCATTTATACAGGACTACTCACGGATACAGGTGGCTTCCGCTACTCGAATACGACGTCAGAAGTCATGAAGATCGGTGCATCGATGCTTGAATTAGGAGTCCGAGGAGCCGAAATTGCCGAGGAAGTGCTGGAACGGATGACGTATTCGCAAATCGTTCTCTTGCAGAAGGCATTATCAACGCTGTCATTTGCTTATGAGCGCAAGCTTGCATGGCTGGCTGTGTCTCTGGCCGATTTGGAAGTGATAGGTGCATCTAGCGACGATTTAGACGGCTTGGTGAATTACCCGCGTAACGTTGAGGGTGTTGAAGTCGGGATGTTAATTAAAGAAAAAGCACCTGGTGTAATTAAAATAAGTCTTCGATCATCTGGATTAGTTGATGTGGCAGCGATCGCACAATCACTTGGTGGTGGCGGGCATGTGAGAGCTTCAGGGTGTACAATCCTTGGGACGCTTGATGAAGCTGTTGCCAAAATGGTTCAGGAAGTAGGGGACAAGCTGAGATGACACTAGAAGGTATTCTTCCTGTATGGAAACCAGCAGGCTTCACATCGCATGATGTTGTCGCTAAGGTTCGAAGAATTTTGGGAATTAAGCGTATTGGTCATACAGGCACACTCGATCCACAAGTGACGGGTGTACTGCCGCTATGCATTGGCCGTGCCACACGCATGGTTGAGTTTATTCAAGAGCTGCCCAAAGAATATGAGGCCGTTTTACGAATTGGTCTTTCTACGGATACGGAAGATATGACGGGAACTGTATTAGAAGAGGTTGAACATGTTTCCCTAAAGGAAGATCATGTTCGCGATATTCTCCAGGCTTTTATCGGGGAGATTGAGCAGGTCCCACCGATGTTCTCGGCCGTGAAAATTGATGGTAAACGATTGTATGAGTTAGCTAGAGAGGGTAAAGAAGTCGAACGTAAAGCCCGCAAAGCAACGATTCACGAGTTAGAAATTGTTGCGATGAATCTCGATCAGAAGCATCCTGAAATCCGCTTCCGTGCCGTTTGCTCAAAGGGAACTTACATTAGAACGCTATGTGTGGAAATCGGCAAAGCGCTCGGTTATCCTGCGGTGATGGAAAGCTTAATTCGAACGTCAACGGGGAATATTCGTCAGGCACAATGCTTAACATTTGAACAAATCATCTCGTTAAAAGAAGAAGGTTTACTGCAGCAGCACGTGATTCCAATGGACATCGCCGTTGCTCACATTCCTTCTGTAGCTTTATCTGAACAAGAATCGGTTCATGCCTTACAAGGTAAGAAGATAGCTCTAGCTGCGAATCGAGTGGTTCACACAGATGATTCACAAACCATATTTCGGGCCTATTCACCGGATGAACGATTTCTTGGTCTGTTTGAATGGAAAAGCGCAAGCCGCGTTATGGTCCCGGCCAAAATTTTCCTTTAGTGATAAGCGGATACCGTCTTACACTTGACAATTCTCCTTGCTTCGCTAAGGTAAATTGCAATTAAAGATGGCAACTCCATTTATCCTTGATCATAACGTCCCCAGGTCGGGTTGAAATGGGTAGGTGAACGAACTTATATGCATATAATACCAATATCATACCCTATGGATATGGATCGATTAATCCAATTTGTTGGGAAACAGGTTGTCGCGATCGGTGACTTTGATGGTGTGCACTTAGGGCATCAAGAAGTGATTGGACGAGCGTTAAGAAGAGCTAACCATCTTGGATTAGATGCAGCGATTATGACGTTTAACCCGCACCCTAGAGCGGTCATGGGTCAAGATAAATACAACGAACTTTTAACGCCACTGATGAAAAAGATGGAGATTTTTAAAAACATGGGTGTGAATCATGCGTACGTTGTCACGTTTGATGCTTCCTTAATGCGATTGTCTCCGGAACAATTTGTAGACGGCGTTCTAGATCGACTTGGCGTGGACAGCGTCATTTGCGGTTTTGATTTTACTTTTGGTTTTCAGGGTAGGGGCACGCCAGATTCACTCTGTGAGTTGAGTCATGGCAAATTTTCTGTTGAAGTGGTGAGACCTTTTCATATGAATGGTGATAAAGTAAGCAGTACACGTATTCGTGAAGCATTGCAGCAAGGTGAACTCGATACCGTAACAAGGCTCCTTGGCCGTCCTTATAGCATTAGCGGTATCGTCGTTGATGGTGCCAAAAGAGGAAGAACCTTAGGATTTCCGACGGCTAACCTCCAATTGGACGAACCGTATGTGAGTCCAACTCATGGGGTGTATGCGATTAAGGCACATGTTCGCGGCGAGATTTATCAAGGAGTCATGAATATTGGAATTAAGCCAACATTCGATACAGGTGAGCTCAAGCCATCGTTCGAGGCTCATTTATTCGAGTTTTCGGAGCAAATATATGGGGAATTAGTCACTGTTGAGCTCATTGCATTCCTACGTCCTGAACGCAAATTTGCGTCATTGGATGAATTGGTTACTCAAATCAAGATGGATGCCGAAGCTGCTAAGCAACAATTATCGCTTGAACCTTGATTTAGCATTTACTTCTGCTAGTCAACTATGATATACTGATTAACGTTGTCAAATGGACTTGTTCCTTTGGCATGAACCTTAGCTTGGATGTTCGTTATCATCGGCGATTTCTAGGCTAGCGGGGATACTAATCGAATTTAGGAGATGAATTGATCATGGCATTAACACAAGAACGCAAAACGCAACTGATTCAAACACACAAAGTACACGATACCGACACAGGTTCACCTGAGGTACAAGTAGCAATTCTTACAGAAAACATTGTTAACCTAACTGATCACTTGCGTACACACAAGAAAGATCACCACTCCCGTCGTGGTTTGCTTAAAATGGTTGGACAACGTCGTAAGTTGCTAGCATACGTTAAAAACAAAGATGTTAACCGTTACAGTGCTTTGATTGCGAAGCTTGGTTTGCGTCGATAAAACCGACAATGAGAAGCAACCTGTTGCTCCTTTGCTGGGCTTGATAAAGCTTTGGCGAAGAGCGGCAAAAGGTTGCTTTTTCTTGTATTTTTAAAACGGCAAAAGAAGGAAATACTAGACATTACGCAGAAATAGAGGAATACTCCACACAGTTAACTTTGGCCACCATACATACGGAGTAGATTCCGATACATTGCTGAGGATCTTCTGATTTCTGTACATGTTATCAAACACATAAAAATGGCAAACAAACTATGCCTTAGGAGGATATTATGGAGACAAGGGTACAAATGGAACTTGGCGGTAAGCCGTTCATACTTGAAACAGGCCGACTAGCCAAACAAGCCAATGCAGCAGTAACTGTACGCTACGGTGATACGGTTGTGCTCAGCACAGTGACGGCTTCCAGCGGACCGAAAGATTTAGATTTCTTTCCGTTAACAGTTAACTATGAAGAAAGATTATATGCCGTCGGTAAAATTCCTGGCGGATTTATTAAACGTGAAGGACGCCCGAGCGAGAAAGCGATTCTTGCAAGTCGTCTAACAGATCGTCCGATTCGTCCGTTGTTCCCGGAAGGCTTCCGTAACGATGTTCAAATCGTATCAATCGTCATGAGCGTAGACCAAGAATGTCCGCCAGAAATGGCAGCGATGATCGGTACTTCCGCGGCGCTTGCGATTTCCGATGTTCCGTTCAATGGGCCTGTTGGTGGCGTTATTGTTGGTCGTGTTGATGGTCAATTCGTCATTAACCCAACTGGCGAAGTTGCGGATAAGAGTGATCTCCACCTTGTGGTTGCAGGTACCAAAGATGCGATCATGATGGTAGAAGCGGGTGCCAAAGAAGTTTCTGAGGAAGTTGTCCTTGAAGCGATCATGTTCGGTCATGATGAAATTCGCAAAATCGTTGCTCTAATCGAAGATTTGGTTGCTCAAGTGGGTAAACCAAAAATGGAAGTAAAACTTCACGCAGTAGACGCAGAAGTGAACAGTGCCGTGCGCGAGTTCGCACAAGCTCGTTTGGTTGACGCGATCAAAATTGCCGAGAAGCATGCAAGACAAGAAGCGATTGATGTTGTGAATGCAGACGCAGTTGATCATTTCACAACGCTATATGCGGAAACGCCAGGCCTAATGGGCGATGTGAAGGAAACTCTTTACGATATCGTAAAAGAGGAAGTTCGCCGCTTGATTACGCATGATAAAGTTAGACCAGATGGACGTAAACTAGAAGAAATCCGCCCAATCGAGTGCGATGTCAACTTGCTGCCGCGCACACACGGTTCAGGCTTATTCACTCGCGGACAAACGCAAGCGCTAAGTATCTGTACACTGGGTGCACTAGGTGATGTGCAAATTTTAGACGGATTAGACTTAACGGAAACGAAACGTTTCATGCATCACTATAACTTCCCGCCATTCAGCGTTGGGGAAGCAAGACCGTTGCGTCCGCCAGGCCGCCGTGAGATTGGACATGGTGCATTAGGTGAACGAGCAATTGAGGCAATCATTCCGAATGAAGTAGAATTCCCTTACACAATTCGTCTTGTATCTGAAGTTTTAGAATCCAACGGTTCAACTTCCCAAGCAAGTATTTGTGCAAGTATTCTCGCACTTATGGATGCGGGTGTTCCGATCAAAGCTCCTGTTGCGGGTATTGCGATGGGTCTAATCAAAGACGGAGATCATTTCTCCATTCTATCGGACATTCAAGGGATGGAAGATCACCTTGGCGACATGGACTTCAAAGTTGCGGGTACAGCTGAAGGCATCACAGCCTTACAAATGGATATTAAAATTGATGGTATCAATCGCAGTATTCTTCAACAATCGTTACAGCAAGCCAAAGAAGGCAGAATGCACATTTTGGGCAAAATGGTTGAACGAATTTCTACACCGAACAAATCGTTATCTCAATATGCGCCTAAAATCCTTACAATGAATATCAACCCGGACAAAATCCGTGATGTTATTGGGGCTGGCGGTAAAATCATCAACAAAATTATTGAAGAAACTGGCGTGAAAATTGATATCGAGCAAGACGGACGCGTATTTATCGCATCTTCGAATCAAGAAATGAACGAGAAAGCTCGTTCCATCATTGAAGGTATTGTGCGAGAAGTGATCGTAGGCGAGACGTACCTGGGTACAGTGAAGCGCGTCGAGAAGTTCGGCGCATTCGTTGAGATTTTACCTGGTAAAGAAGGTCTCGTTCATATCTCACAAATATCTACAGAGCGCGTAGCAAAAGTAGAAGACGTCGTGAATGTTGGCGATCAGATTACAGTTAAGGTCACAGAAATCGATCAGCAAGGCAGAGTTAACCTTTCACGCAAAGCTACGTTAACTTCACAAGTGTCAGCACAAAGCTAGAATTTTTTCCTCGTGAAGCCGTTTCAATCCATAGTTTCAGGATAAAGAGTCAGATCTATCTGTCTCTTTTTTGCTTTTCTATTCGTGTGGACACGCACTTGTTCTACTCTTGTCCTAGCCTGCATAAAATCAGGAAATGAGAAAGGGGACCTGTGTATGCTCCACAAAAAATGGCTGCTTTTCGGGAGTTTTTTTGCTATGGTTCTATGGAGTATGAGCATATTACCTGGGCTAGGTACTTATATTGCAAGCGTCAAAGACAATAATGGATCTATACCTACTAAGAATAGCTGGATGAGCGAAGCCGCACGTCCTGTGTTTGCCTCATCCTCCCAATCTGTTCTAATGGAAACGATAATGAAAGAAGCCGAGAAACGGAGAATTGCGCCGATTAATGCGAAGCTAGATCCCGTGTGGAAAGCGATTCCTGGTTATAACGGGCTTGAAGTCGACATTGATGAAACGTTGAAATTAGCCGAACATCAGTTAACACCAGCAAGCATTCATTATGTGATGAAAGAAGTAGAGCCCAGTATTCAGCTGGATGACTTAGGCCCAAATCCTGTCTATAAAGGCAATCCAAAGAAGCCAATGGCTTCGCTCATGATTAATGTGGCATGGGGCAATGAGTACTTGCCCAGCATGCTGGAATCGCTGCGCAAAGAAAATGTGCATGCGACGTTCTTTTTCGATGGATCGTGGCTAAAGAAAAATACGGAGATGGCCAAACGAATACTGAGTGAGGGTCATGAGATTTCGAATCATGCGTATTCCCATAAAGATATGCGGACGATCTCCCGCGGCAAAGCGGTTGAGGAAATTTCCAAAACAGAAGAGCTCCTCAAGCAGCTAGGCGTCAAAAACACGTTATTTGCACCGCCATCTGGCTATTTCACACAGGAAACGATTCAAGTTGCTTCCGAATTCAAATTGCAAACCGTGCTTTGGACCTTTGATACAATTGATTGGAAAAATCCTGGCGCAAGTCGTATTTTGGAACGGTTATCCACAAATATTGAACCAGGCATGCTAATTCTTATGCATCCGACCTCATCGTCGCGAGATGCGCTTCCTGGCATGATTGCCATGATGAAGAAAAAGGGCTTATCCTTAGGCACTGTTTCTGAAACTCTATCGTCCAAACGAATAGCTACCAGTGAAGGGCATATCACGAAGTAGGGATATCGCCTTTTATTTGGCGTAATTTGAGTCAGCGGAACATTTTTGTTAGACTGAGAAAGTATAATGGGAGAAAAAGACTTTTAGCCGTAACATTTCGAGGAGGAACCTTGGTGATCAAATATCGCTTACATAATGGCTTGAGAGTCGTCATGGAACAAATCCCAACATTTCGATCCGTCACTTTCGGAATTTGGGTAAAGACAGGCTCACGCAACGAGTCCCCAACTGGTAATGGAATTTCACATTTCATTGAACATATGCTGTTCAAAGGGACAGAACGTCATTCGGCGAAAGATATCGCTGAGATTTTTGACGGCATTGGGGGGAATGTGAATGCATTCACTTCCAAAGAATACACTTGTTATTATGCCAAAGTATTGGATGAACATCTGCCATTAGCGATGGATGTGCTTTCGGATATGTTTTTCCACTCAACGTTTGATGAGGGTGAACTGGAGAAAGAAAAGAACGTCATCTATGAAGAAATCTCCATGTATGAAGATACACCGGATGATCTAGTTCATGACTTGTTAGCGAAAGCTTCCTACGGATCACATGCTTTAGGTTATACCATTCTTGGAACGCAGGATAATTTGTCCAAAATGAAATCCGATGATCTGCGCAGCTACATGAAGCAAAACTATAATACGGAGAATACCGTGCTTAGTATTGCAGGCAACATTAACGATCAGGTCAAGGATCTTATCGAGAAGCACTTTGGTGATTTTGCACAAACGGGCGTGGAGACAAGTTATGATGCACCAGATTTTCTAAGTGAGTTGATCTTCCATGCGAAGAAAACGGAGCAAAATCATATTTGCCTATCCTTGCCTGGATTATCGCTTCAAGAAGAGAATTTGTACCCGATGGTCTTATTGAATAATGCGATCGGCGGGGGCATGAGCTCGCGATTGTTCCAAGAAATTCGGGAGAAGCGCGGCCTAGCTTACTCGGTGTATTCGTATCACTCTTCTCATATTGATAGCGGCATGTTTACGATCTATACAGGCACTGCTCCTAAGCAGACGGGAGAAGTTCTGAAAGTAACGATGGAACTGCTTCATGATATTGCTGTCAATGGGATGACTGAGACAGAGCTTGTGAAAGGGAAGGAACAGCTGAAGGGAAGCCTCATTCTAAGTTTGGAAAGCACAAGCAGCCGTATGAATCGCTACGGAAAAAATGAGTTGATGACAGGTAAACATTATAGTTTGGATGAAATGATTGAGCGTATTGAAAGTGTGCAAATGTCGGATATTCGTCAACTCACGAAAAACCTGTTCTCGACACCATTCGCCTTATCCATGGTAGGGAATTCGGATGATGTAATTGGTGGCTTCAGGAGGGATCAGCTTGTCTCTCTCTGATTTTGAAGTGCAAATCAAACGAATGGAAGGCCAAGAGGATATTCTGTTACCACAGAAAATGTCGGCCGCGGCCAGCGGGTTCGATCTGCATGCTGCAGTAAGTGAGCCTGTTGTGCTCGCGCCAGGTGAACGTAAACTGATCCCGACAGGCTTCGCGTTAAGCATGTCGCCTGAGCTCGAAGCGCAGATACGCCCTAGGAGCGGGCTCGCTTTCAAACATGGAATCACGACACTGAACTCTCCTGGCACGATTGATGCGGATTACCGCGGCGAGGTGAAGGTGCTGCTGATTAATCATGGTCAGGAGCCTTTCGTTATCCAGCGGAATGAACGCATTGCGCAAATGGTATTTCAACTCGTTCCGCAGATTGGGCTTCGCGAAGTAACGGAATTAACCGAAACAGAACGCGGTTCTGGCGGATTCGGACATACAGGTCGTTAAGGATAAAGAACCTCTTCTTAGGAAGGGGTTCTTCTTATTTTGCCGGGAGCGAAGTGAAAGTCACCCATCCTTAGGCGAACGCATACTATAACGTATCGAAGCGGGCCGAGGAAGGGGTGTAAGCAAGAATGCTTACTGGGATTTCGGTTGCTATTATGGGGGGAGACGCCCGGCAACTTGAAGTAATACAGAAATTTACTGAGCTAGATGCTACCGTGTTACTACTCGGATTTGACAATCTCGGGAGGCAATTTAACGGTGTTACGAATGCAAAGTTAGATACTACGTTGTTTCAGCATGTGGATGCACTTATTTTGCCAGTTGTAGGCACAGATGAGGTTGGGCATGTGGAATCAATTTTTTCAAGCGAAGAATTGATTCTAACCGATGAGCACATCGCTGCGTTGCCGAAGCATGCCAAGGTGTATACAGGAATGGCCAAAAGTTATTTGAAGAAACTAGGTTTGACGAATGGAATCGAAATTGTGGAATTATTAGATCGCGATGATATTGCCATTTACAATTCTATTCCAACTGCTGAGGGTGCGCTCATGATGGCCATCCAGAACACCGATATTACGATTCATGGCTCGGTTTGTATGGTATTAGGTTTTGGTCGAACGGGGTTTACCATGGCCAAAACATTACAAGGATTAGGGGCAACCGTGAAGGTTGGCGTCAGGAAGCCGGAGCACTTTGCAAGGGCGTGGGAGATGGGTTTTCAGCCTTTTTATACGAAGGATTTGTACCCGGAAGTGGGGAATATTGACTTGCTTTTTAACACAATTCCGACTATGATAGTCACAGCGCAAGTTATTACCAATATCCCACATCGCGCGTTAATCATCGACTTAGCCTCCAAGCCTGGCGGGACGGATTTCCGTTTTGCCGAGAAGAGAGGAATTAAAGCGATGCTAGCGCCCGGTTTACCTGGAATCGTCGCCCCCAAAACAGCTGGCCGTATCATGGCTAACACGTTAAGTCAGCTGATCGAGGAAGACTTCATTGACAGGAGCGATGTGGAATGAATTGGCAGGGGAAAACAGTCGGTTATGCATTAACCGGTTCTCACTGTACGCTTGAAGAAGTAATGCCGCAAATTCAAAGATTTGTGGACGCTGGTGCACGTGTGATTCCGATTGTCTCGAACACGATTATGACGACGGACACACGATTTGGTAAGTCTGCTGATTGGCAGCAGATGTTAAGGGATATTACTGGAAATGAAATTATTTCTACGATTGTTGATGCTGAACCGCTCGGTCCTTCTAAGCTGCTGGATGTGATGGTTATCGCACCTTGCACAGGGAATACGACTAGCAAACTAGCGAATGCAATGACAGAAAGTCCTGTACTTATGGCAGCGAAAGCCCAAATGAGAAACTTGAGACCGCTCGTTCTGGCGATTTCTACGAACGATGGTTTGGGTTTAAATGCGATGAATATCGCAAAACTGCTGATTACCAAAAACATTTACTTCGTACCTTATGGTCAAGATGCACCTGGAGCTAAGCCAAATTCGTTGGTGGCTCGGATGGATTTGATTATGGAGGCTTGTGAAGCTGCATTGGAAGGAAAGCAGTTGCAGCCGATGATTATTGAGAGATTTCAATACTAATGTATAGAGATTGCTTGTAGGGGAGAGACCAGCCATTATCGAACCAGGTTCTCTTTAACATCGCTCTACTGGGCGCTTCCCGCGCTATCGGCGAGCCATCTTCCATCTCGTGGACGAATGGAATTTCCCCATCCAGGCATGAAATTGGAGGAAAAGCATGCGAATTCTTGTCCAGAAATTTGGAGGTACTTCGCTTTCCACCGCACAGGCTAGAGAACATGTTATTGGACACATTCAAGATGCACTTATTCAACATTACAAATTAGTTGTTGTCGTTTCAGCGATGGGAAGAAAGGGTGAACCCTACGCAACGGACACGCTTCTGGATCTTGTTCGGAAGAACGGAGATGGGCTGCCAGCTAGGGAACTCGATATGTTAATGGGCTGCGGAGAATTAATATCTGCAGTACTTTTGTGTAGTTTATTGCAAAAAACGGGTATACGTTCTACTGTTTTGACAGGTGGGCAAGCAGGTCTGATCACGAATGAGAACCATGGGAACGCGCAAATCATCGCGATGAAGCCGAATCGGATTCTCGAATTGTTGGAACAGGACCAAGTTGTCATTGTCACAGGTTTCCAAGGGAAGACAAGTCAAGATGAATTGACGACGCTTGGCCGTGGCGGCAGTGATACATCAGCAACAGCACTCGGTGCTGCGGTCAAAGCAGAGATTGTAGATATATTTACCGATGTGAATGGGATTTTGACAGCGGATCCAAGAATTGTCGAAGATGCCAAACCCTTGCAGCGTGTAAGCTTTACAGAGATTTGCAATATGGCTCATAACGGCGCCAAGGTTATTCATCCGCGTGCTGTTGAAGTTGCCATGCAAGCCAATATTCCGATTCGTGTAAGGTCTACGTTTACCAAAGAAGAGGGAACGTTAGTTACCGCATCGGACAACTTAACCGCTGAGATGAATCATGTGAAAGATCGATTCGTCACAGGTATTGCTCATTTTACGAATATTACACAGATCCAAGTTGCAGCCGTTGATGGCGAGTTCGATCTTCAATTACGCGTATTCAAAACGATGGCACAGCATCAGATCAGTGTTGATTTTATTAATGTTAATCCCTCAGGCGTTATTTACACCGTTTTCGATCATGAGGCAGAACGAGCCATACAGTTGCTGCGTGCCCAAGGCTATGACCCTAAGTTTGTAAGCGGTTGTGCGAAGGTTTCGGTTATCGGCGGCGGTATGAATGGCGTTCCAGGTATTATGGCACATATTGTTGAAGCCTTGACGATCGAAGATATTCGGATTCTCCAATCGGCAGATTCGAATACCACCATTTGGGTGCTTGTGCAAGGTGTAGATATGATAAAGTCAGTACGTGCGCTTCATCGGAAATTCAACTTATATAAATGAAGAAGTCATAGTCAGGAGGCGTACCCGTGAGTTTTGGGAGAGTAGTCACAGCAATGGTTACACCATTTGATGAGCAGCTGCAAGTCAATTGGGAGCAAGTCGAACCACTAATTAACTATTTAATTGAAGATCAACAATCGGATAGTCTGGTGATTTGTGGGACGACAGGGGAGTCGCCGACATTATCAGAGGACGAGAAATTAAGATTGATCGAACTATCCGTTCGCGTAGCTGCAGGCCGCTGTAAAATCATCGCTGGCACTGGCAGTAACGATACCGTTCATACAATCGCATTCTCGCGTAAAGTAGAGCAACTGGGTGTTGACGCACTGCTACTTGTTGCACCTTACTACAACCGTCCTTCCCAGGAAGGGTTGTATCAGCATTTCAAAGCGATTGCGGAGGCTGTTGAGGCGCCCGTTATGCTTTATAATGTGCCTGGTCGCACAGGTGTTAATTTAGATGCCGATACGACCATACGCCTTTCTCAAATTCCGAACATCGTAGCAACCAAAGATTGCTCGAACACGGATCAGATGACACGCATTCTTACACATGCTGCGCCTGGTTTCCTCGTTTACAGCGGAGATGATAGCAGCACTTTGCCTGCTTTGGCGATCGGTTGTCAAGGAATTATCAGTGTTGCAAGTCATGTGATTGGAAAAGAAATGCAAACTATGATAAAGTATTACCTAGATGGCAACGTTCAGCAAGCAGCTGAACTTAACCGCAAGCTGCATCCAGTGTTTACTGGGATTTTCTGTGCACCAAGCCCAGCGCCAATTAAGTATGCGCTCTCACTGAAAGGCATTCATACAGGCGGGGTCAGACTTCCGTTGGTATCTGTATCCGAGCAAGAAGGTCAATTCATTCAATCACTTTTTGTATGATCATGCCTAATGAATCGGTGCTTCCGGCATCGGTTTTATTTTTTTGGGGAATCTAAGCATATTCAGTATTAACTTGTATTTGCGGTTTTTTTTCATGTATAATGGTTGCAAGTGACTAGTTCGGTTTTTTCATGTAAAATTCGTCGTCCAATCTATGAAGGAGGTATATTCTTGTCCAAAAAAAATATTGATAAACTTTTGATCTTCGCTCTTGGCGGCGTGGGCGAAATCGGAAAAAATATGTATTGCGTTCAGTATGCGAACGACATTATTGTCATTGACAGTGGTTTGAAATTTCCTGAGGAGGACATGCTCGGTATCGACATTGTCATCCCGGATATCGGGTACTTAACAGAGAATCGCGATAAAGTGCGCGGCATTATCATCACCCATGGTCATGAAGACCACATTGGTGGCTTACCTTACGTATTAAAGCATCTTAATGTTCCGCTATATGCTACGAAGCTAACAATGGGACTTATTGAAGCGAAGCTAAAGGAAGCGAATCTGCTCGGCACAACAAACCGAATTCTAATCAATTCGGAATCTGTTCTTTCCTTAGGCGTTCTTACGGCTACTTTCTTCAAAACTAATCACAGTATTCCAGATTCCGTGGGTGTCGCGATTGATACGCCGGAAGGTGTTGTCGTTCATACGGGAGACTTTAAATTTGATCAAACTCCAGTGAACGATCAATACGCTGACCTGCATCGTATGGCTGAGATTGGAAAGAAAGGCGTTCTTGCCTTGCTCTCAGACAGTACGAACGCAGAGCGCCCAGGATTCACGGGCTCTGAACGCGGAGTTGGAATTGAGATCGAAGAAGTATTCCGTAAGGCGAAACAACGCGTGGTTATTGCAACATTTGCATCCAATATTCATCGTGTTCAACAGGTGTTTGATGCAGCTGCAGCAACGAACCGCAAAGTTACGGTAATCGGTCGCAGTATGGTGAACGTGGTATCGATCGCGAGTGAGTTAGGCTACTTGCACATTCCAGATGGCATGTTAATTGAGCCGGAAGAAGTGAATAAACTCGCAGCTGATCGTGTTGTTATTCTATCCACAGGAAGCCAAGGCGAGCCGATGTCCGCGCTAACAAGAATGGCCCGTTCAACGCATCGCAAAATTGACATTTTGCCAGGCGACACGGTCATTATTGCTGCAACGCCGATTCCAGGGAATGAACGTTATGTTGGACGAACAGTCGATGAACTGATGCGTATTGGTGCGCACGTGATCTATGGTCCAGGCTCTGTGACAGGTGTTCACGTATCAGGACACGGCAGTCAGGAAGAATTGAAGCTGATGCTGAACCTGATGAAGCCGAAGTACTTTATTCCGATTCACGGGGAATATCGGATGTTACGTCAACATGCGATCCTAGCCGAATCAGTTGGTGTTTCAAAAGAGGACATCTTCCTCTGTGATATCGGTGACACGGTTGAAGTGCAGAATGGGGTTGCTCGCAAAGGTTCCAAAGTGCAGAGCGGTAACATTCTGATCGACGGACTTGGTGTTGGGGATGTAGGCAATATCGTATTGCGTGACCGTAAATTATTATCGCAAGATGGAATTCTTGTTGTCGTGGTTACACTTAGTAAGCAAGATGGCAAAATTTTATCTGGCCCTGATATTATTTCACGTGGATTTGTTTATGTTCGTGAATCCGAAGGCCTGCTTGAAGAAGCAAACCGTATTGTTACGAATACGTTAACAAAATTAATGAACGAAAATGTGAATGAATGGGCATCTTTAAAAACAAATGTGAAAGATGTTCTCGGACGCTTTTTATATGAACAAACCAGAAGAAGACCAATGATCCTTCCGATCATCATGGAAGTTTAGGTACTCGAACAAGTCACTTGAGCCTATGCAAATAATAAAGCTCTCTCCTAGCGGGAGGGCTTTTTCTTGTTCTTGTTGTTTAGCCTAGCTAGGATGAATGAAAGCCATGGGGTTTATTCATACTATGGGAGATATGGATGGACTTGTCTTGTAGGCAAAATTCGAAAGGGGATTTCAACGTGGCACCAGAACCAGGCGAGAAAGAACAGGAACAAGGAGCAGGGACAGAAGAAGTCAAGAAAAATGCGGTCCTTGAGAATATTCAGCAATTAGGCCAGACGAACACGGCTTCAGGGGAATCGAACATTTTTTGTCTAACAATTATCGGGCAGGTAGAGGGGCATATGGTCCTGCCTCCACAGAATAAAACAACGAAGTATGAACATCTCATCCCGCAACTTGTGGCTGCCGAACAAAATCCGAAGATTGAAGGCGTCATGATTATTCTCAATACCGTCGGCGGAGATGTGGAAGCTGGTTTGGCTATTGCCGAAATGATTGCTACCTTGTCCAAGCCGACCATTGCTTTAGTATTAGGGGGAGGTCACAGTATCGGTGTGCCAATTGCTGTTTCCGCGAATTACTCCATCATTGCCGAGACGGCGACGATGACGATTCATCCGATTCGTTTGAACGGTTTGGTCATTGGGGTACCGCAGACATTTGAATATTTGGATAAAATGCAAGAGCGCGTGGTGCGCTTCGTGACGAAACATTCCAATGTGACAGAAGAGAAGTTTAAAGAGCTTATGTTTAAAACTGGCGAGCTTACACGAGATATTGGAACAACTGTCATTGGCAGCGATGCGGTAAAATATGGATTAATCGATCAAGTCGGCGGGATCGGAGATGCCATTAAAGAACTCAATCGCCGCATAGATGCGAAGAAAGCCTCAAACAGTGGAGGGCTTGTCCAATGATCCATTATTCGGTCATTCCGCTTGAAGATATATTTCAAGATTATGACAAATTTACTCCTTCGTATGTAGACATTGAGCAGGATGGGTTCATGATGCAAATCGAGCCTTTAAGCGGATTTCAAGCACGTATTGTAAGGCTGTATAGCTGTAATCCACAGGATTATTTGAATGCTAAATATGCCCCAGGTACGATGATTTCTTATCGCCCTCAGGTCGAAACGTATTCGGGTCTGTAAGTCCTGTTCCCGTATCTTCCCTCAAGTCAAATATGGTATAATGTGGACTTGGGGGTGACAATCTTGGCGAAACGCAGAAAAAAGACCAAAGCAATAAAAAGTAGTTTGCTTTTTGAACTCTACGGCATACTGATCTTGATTTTCTCAGTCATCGCTCTTGCCCATCAGGGTCATGTGGGAAATTCGTTGATTTATTTGTTTCGCTTTTTTGTGGGTACGTGGTACTCACTCATTCCGCTCATCTTCATTTATGTGGCCTTGTACGCCATGATCAAAAGAGCCTGGCCACCAATGCTAACCCTGAAGAAGGCAGGTATTCTGCTATTTATATTCGGGTTATTGATTAAGAATCACATAGATTTATTCAATCAGCTGTATCCGAATCATGATTTCTCATCGGGGAAAGTCATTTCTTCGACTTGGAAAGCAATGCTGGAAGGCCTACATCCCACAGATGCGGGGAGAGCAGCATTAGAACACGGAATTGGCGGCGGGATGATCGGAGCATTCTTGTACAGCATCCTCTATTTTCTATTTGATTACTTAGGGGCAAGGCTAATCCAATATATGCTCTTTGTTATGGGATTTATTCTTGCAACAGGCATCTCGTATGTGGATCTAGGCAACATCTTAAAGGGGCGGTTCAGTAATATTGGTCAAAATATCAAGGATCGCATGAAAGAATGGCTGCAGGATCGCAATGTTCAGCCGCAGGCAACGGCATCAGCTACTAGTGCTAATGTGACAAAATCAGCGAAAAAGTCAACGTATGTCCCTATCGACGATGAGTTTGACGAAGAGGTTTTCCAGCCTGTAAAGCGAACGAAACGAGCTGCACCGCTCTTTATGGAGTTGCTTCGTCCCATTAAGGAAAATCGGAAGAAACATTCTGCTGTTGCACGAGATGACGTAGAGGTTGAGACGCAGCCCAGTGATGAGGCGCAGGAGGAAGTGGTTTATTCCACTCAAGTACCTAGTTCAATTGACCATTATGAGACGGAAGGTGAACAGCCCGCGCCGATTATACGCGATTTCCAAGAGCAGGTGATGCAAGAATCACAGCATGCTGGTAAATCCCCAGAAGGGACTGCAACATCATCACCAACACCTCAACCATCGAAAACAAGCGCCGGAGAAACGGATTTGAATGAACCAGTTAGTGTTGAATTTCAAGTAGATGCACCTGCAGTTGTTTCCAGACCGTATGAAATGCCTTCCCTGGACTTGTTAGCGAGGCCAGCATTAGGGAAGGGCAGCGAGATGGCGGACTATAAGGCCAATGCCAGAAAGCTTGAAGCAACACTTGAAAGCTTTGGCGTGCGTGCCAAAGTTTTGGAAGTTGTTAGAGGTCCTGCCGTAACACGATATGAAATTCAACCCGATGTCGGTGTGAAGGTTAGCCGGATTGTGTCGTTGACGGACGATATAGCGCTTGCATTAGCTGCGAAGGATATTCGGATGGAAGCACCGATCCCAGGTAAATCCGCGATTGGGATCGAAGTTCCGAACTTGGAAGTTTCTGTCGTTACGATGCGAGAAGTAATGGAAACGTCATCTTTCCAAGAATCTAGTTCACGTTTGTCCGTTGTTCTTGGTCGTGATATTTCTGGTCAGCCTATCTTTGGAAATTTGGCGAGAATGCCCCATCTGCTCGTTGCTGGAGCCACTGGGTCAGGGAAATCAGTTTGTATTAACGGGATTATTACGAGCATCCTGTATAAAGCGAAACCGAATGAAGTAAAGTTTCTAATGATTGACCCCAAAATGGTTGAGTTGAATGTGTATAATGGCATTCCTCATCTGCTGGCACCTGTTGTCACAGATCCAAGACGAGCTTCGCTGGCACTTAAGAAAGTCGTCGTCGAGATGGAGAAACGTTACGAGCTATTCTCGAAGAGTGGAACACGTAATATTGAAGGGTATAACGCCTTGTTGACTGAAAGCGGAACAGCACCGCCTTTACCTTACTATGTGGTCATTGTCGATGAGTTAGCCGATTTGATGATGGTTGCTGCGAATGATGTGGAAGATTCGATCTGCCGACTTGCTCAGATGGCAAGGGCGGCAGGGATTCATCTCATTATTGCTACCCAACGGCCATCCGTTGACGTTATCACTGGTGTCATTAAGGCGAATATTCCTTCGCGGATTGCTTTCGGAGTATCGTCCCAGGTGGATTCGCGGACGATTTTGGATATGGTTGGCGCTGAGAAGCTGCTAGGTCGCGGGGATATGCTTTATCTTCCTGTCGGAGCATCGAAGCCAGTTCGTGTGCAAGGCGCATTTCTTTCCGATGGCGAAGTTGAACAGGTCGTTAGTTTCGTCCGTACGCAGGAACAAGCGAACTATCGCGAAGAATTAGTGCCACAGGTTGAGGAGATGCCTGAACAGCAGAATGAATTTGAGGACGAGCTGTACGATCAGGCTGTGCAAATTGTGTTAGAGGCCAAACAAGCATCGGTATCTTTGCTTCAAAGACGTATGCGAGTAGGTTATACGCGTGCGGCAAGACTTGTCGATGCCATGGAAGCCAAGGGTGTCGTTGGTCCGTATGAAGGAAGCAAGCCACGTGAAGTTCTGATTTCACTGGAGCAATACCAACATAATCGGATTAGCTCATAATCGGTTGACAAAAGCACTTTCCATTGGAGAGTGTTTTTTGTTGTATAATCATGGACTCCCTTTCTCATAATAAGCAAGAAAAGGCTGTAATTTGAAAAGCGAGGTTGAGCAGGGGAATGAATAAACGACTAATCGTCATTGCGTTTTGTCTTGTTTTTGTCTTGGTAGTTTCCTTTCAATTGAAGGGACGAATGAATCCGCCAACAGAAGAAACTTTTAGCAAAAATGAAGTGCGTTATGGAGCTACAGGCACAGATGTATATGAATTACAGGGCAGATTGAAATTTATTGGTTTTTATGGCGGCGGTATCGATGGGGATTTCGGTTATAAAACGTTAACCGCGGTGAAGCGATTCCAAGGTGAATTTGGGATGAAGGTAGATGGGGTTGTTGGCCCCAAAACGAAGCTCAAGCTGTGGGAAGCTACAAAAAGCTGGAAACCTACTGCACCAGAGAAATCGTCGAGTGCGCAAGGCGGTACGAATACGAGTGGAGTGGATCAAAAGCCAGCCAATTTAACACCTTCGAACAATCTAGGGTATTCGGAACAAGATATTAATCTGATGGCGAATGCCGTTAATGGGGAAGCACGCGGCGAGCCTTATGTCGGGCAAGTTGCTGTGGCTGCTGTCATTCTGAATCGTGTGAAATCAGCCAGTTTTCCGAACACGATTTCTGGTGTAATCTTTCAGCCAGGGGCTTTTACAGCCGTAGCCGATGGCCAGATATGGTTAACACCGAATGAATCTTCGAAAAAGGCGGTTAAAGACGCATTAAACGGCTGGGACCCGACAGGAGGATGTATTTATTATTTTAACCCAGAGACGGCAACGTCCAAGTGGATTTGGACACGTAAACAAGTGAAAAACATCGGTAAACATATTTTTTGCGTTTAATTTAAATGTGGACAAGGAGAAGGGACCAGCTTTGGTTGCTTCTCCTCTTCGTATAGGAATATAATGGAACTAATACATGGACATAGGAGGGAGACTGACCTTTGGAGCCTACTCAATTTGAGCGTAGTACCTGGAAGCACATCCGTATTCACGTCATGCCTACAGACCGTTTCAAAACGTTTGCCATATCTGTTTACATAGGCCGTCAATTAGAGGAAGAATCTGTTACAAGCACGGCACTCACACCTTTTATCCTTCGGCGAGGCACTGAACTGCGCCCAGAAACGAAGCAATTTCGCGAATACTTAGATGATTTGTATGGTGCGGGTTTTGGTTTTGATATTTACAAAAGAGGCGATTATCAGATCGTTCAGCTTCGGATGGACATTATTAACGATCGTTTTGTGAAATCAGCCAATTCCTTGCTGAAACAGGGTCTTGAATTTGTAGGTGAAACACTTACACGACCAGCATTAGAAGATAATCATTTCCGCAATAAGTATGTGGATGCTGAGAAGATGACGCTGCGCAAACGAATTGAGTCCGTCATTAATGATAAAATTCGCTACGCGGCTGAGCGCTGTATGGAGGAAATGTGCAGCAATGAGCCTTATCGTCTTCATCCACTAGGGAAAATTGAAGATCTCGACGGTATGAATGCTGATCATTTGTACGAACAATATAAAGAATGGCTGCAAACGTCGCCGATGGATATTTATGTGGTTGGCCACACAACGCTGGATGAAGTTGAAGAGATTGTGAAGCAATCATTTGCCATCGATCGATCGTCCGAAGCGAATTATGCGACAACTCCGCCACGGGGCGTTACAGGTGAAGTGAAAACGATTGTCGAGCGTTTGGATGTGAACCAAGGGAAGTTGAACATGGGATTAAGAACCAATATTTCTTACACGGATGACAAATATCCAGTTGCCCTCATGTACAATGGCGTGCTTGGCGGTTATCCGCATTCCAAATTGTTTACCAATGTACGTGAGAAAGCTAGCCTGGCTTACTATGCATCGTCTCGTTATGATGGACACAAAGGCATCCTCACGATTCAATCTGGCATTGAGATGGCGAATTATGAGAAAGCCGTTGATATTATTCGGAAACAACTTGCAGCAATGGCGCAGGGTGAGATCAGTGAGATCGAATGGAGTCAAACACGCGCAATGATTTCCAATCAGTTGCGAGAGATTCAAGACTCAGCCTTCGAATTAATTTCATTTGATTTCAATGCGATCTTGTCGGGAAAAGAGCGCTCTGTTGCAGGCTTGATTTCGGCTGTAGAGCAAGTCGATATACCTGCAATCGCAGAAGCAGCCAAAGGCGTGCAATTGGATACGATATACTTTTTACGGGATCAGAAGGGGGAGTAGGCCATGCAGAGTATTCCATATCCACAGCTCGATGAAACCATTTATCATGAAATTCTTGATAATGGGCTGCATGTGTTTGTGTTACCCAAGGAAGGATTTCAGAAAACCTATGCGACCTTTACGACCAAGTATGGTTCCATTGATAATTACTTTCAGGTCCAAGGAAGAGAGGAAGTTCGTGTGCCAGATGGCATCGCGCATTTCTTAGAACATAAGATGTTTGAGGAGCCAGAAGGAGACATTTTCGCAACGTTTGCGACGAACGGCGCTTCGGCGAATGCGTTTACGAGCTTTGATAGAACGGCGTATTTGTTCTCTTCTACGGACCGCTACTTAGAAAATTTAACGACATTAATTAATTTTGTTCAAAACCCTTATTTCACAGACGAAAATGTGGAGAAGGAGAAAGGGATCATTGGGCAAGAAATCAAAATGTACGAGGATAATGCGGACTGGCGAAGCTATTATGGATTAATCGAGTCGTTGTATGCGAAGCATCCTATTCATATTGATATCGCAGGTACTGTAGCATCCATCGCTGAAATTTCGAAGGAGACGCTATATGAGTGCTATTACACGTTTTACCATCCGAGCAATATGAGTTTGTTCGTCGTTGGAGGCGTAGATCCGCAAGAAGTGATTACACTTGTCAAAGAAAATCAGGCAGCGAAAACGTTCCCGCCTCAAGGTGAGATCAAGCGGTTCTTCCCTGAAGAACCTGCCGAGGTGAAAGAAGCGCGAAGACTCATTATTCTTCCCGTTTCTTTGCCGAAATGCTTGATGGGCTTCAAGGAAGAAGCGCCCGATGTGACGGGTAAACCATTGCTAGTTAGAGAACTTACTACGAAATTAATGTTGGATGTGCTGTTCAGCTCTAGCTCTGAGATTTATCAATCCCTGTATGATGATCAACTTATTTCGGATAATTTCGGTCATGAATACAACTGCAGTGATGGTTATGCTTTTTCCATTGTAGGGGGAGATACCAAAGATCCTGAGCAACTGATTGCACGCATTCGTGAAGAAGTTGAAAAGAGAAAAGCGTCTGGCTTAGATGAAGTTACCTTCGAGCGCAGCCGTAAGAAGAAAATCGGATCGTTCCTACGGATGATGAATTCTCCTGAGTCGATCGCTAATGAATATACAAAGTATCGCTTCAAAGGAATCGATTTGTTCGACATTTTGCCTGTGTATGAGCAAATCACGTTAGAGGACGTCAATCGCAGATTCCGCGAGCACTTTGACTGGAGCAAACTTGCCGTATCGATCGTGCAAAGTCGTGAACAGTCGTGACGTTTAACCCACCTACGCCATTTAGCGAACAAACGGTGCTGATTACTGGCGCAAGCAGAGGAATTGGAGCTGCAATCGCACGGCGATTCGCCGCGGTAGGCATGCAGATCGTAATACACTATCGTGAATCCCATGAGGCCGCGAACGAGATTGCGCGAGCCTGTATGAAGCAAGGCGCCAAAGTACTCACCGTATCTGCTGACATTCAATCGCATGAGCAGATTCTCAAGATGAGAGATAAATTAGAGCAAATGAATATGATGCCGGATATCGTAGTCAATAATGCGGGGATCTCGCACTACGGACTGCTCTCCGATGTCACCGAGGAAGATTGGGACCGTGTCATGGATGTGAATCTCAAAGGTTCATTTCTGTGCACACAAGCGTTCATGGCCCCGATGATTAAAATGAAGTACGGACGCATAATTAATGTATCTTCGATTTGGGGGATTTCAGGCGCGTCCTGCGAAGTACTCTATTCTACTGCCAAAGGCGGCCTGAATGCTTTCACGAAAGCATTAGCGAAAGAGCTTGCTCCATCAGGGGTTACGGTGAATGCCGTGGCTCCTGGAGCAGTTCAAACGGATATGATGGCAGGCTTTCAATCCGATGAAATTGAAGCAATTACTTCCGAAATTCCAGCAGGCCGGTTAGCATCACCTGATGAAGTGGCATCATTGGTCTATTTTTTGGCGTTGCCTGAATCTGGTTACATCACAGGTCAAATCATCAGCCCTAATGGTGGTTGGCTTACATAAATGATTACAGCAAAGTCAGTGGAAATGAAGCCCACGCATATTTCAGTTCAGGGAAGTGAATATTACGTATGTAATGACCATTTCTCATAACTCAAAGGAGGCTTCTTACAATGGCTACTGTACTTAAGGTGTTCGACAAATGGAAAGAGTTTTTGGCTGAACGCGTGAGTCAGGCGGGACATGCAGGGATGAGTGAGGAAACGATCGCGAAGCTCGCTTTTCAAATTGGTGAATTTTTGGCTGACAAAGTGGATCCAGAAAATGAGCAAGAACGTGTACTCAAAGAGTTGTGGGATGCTGGGGACGAGCAGGACAAACGTACACTTGCCCGCCTCATGGTAAAATTAGTAGACAAAGGTTAATAACCGTTTTACAATCCTATTAGTACGATGTGAAAGCCTCCTCTTTCGGAGGCTTTTGCATGCTTTCTAAGCAGGAAAGGAATCATACGTCATGTCGAAGAAATGGCATTTGCCACTCATTTTAGGATTAACGGCTTGTCTGTTTACGGGTTGTGGAGATCGCGGGATTCCCGTGATAAAACAAGAGTTACTGGATAAAAAATTGTCGGTGCTCATGTTAACGAGTTCAGCTTTAACTGCTTCATCCAAGGAAGCGATTGCGCAATCTTTGAAAGATTGGCAAGATTCGAATGCGATCGCATTCGATTGGGTGAAGGATCTGAATGCGCTGAATGAAGATGTGACCACGAAGTTGAAAACGAAATCATATGATTATATATATGTAGCGGGAAATGAACTTTTTCCATCAGCGAATGAGACATTGCAATCAAGTCAGAGTTCAGCGAAGTGGACGTTTCTGCAGAGTCAGCCATTCGCAGTTGGAACGGGGAATGCTGTCAGTGACCAAGCGACATTACTACAGGTGGATACGCAACAATTGGAAACGATGAAGAACAAGTCTGTTCAAGACCTCGTGTTTCAACCCTTGGCTATTGAATGGGTGACGCGCAGCGATCGACCGATTCCTTCTACCTGGGCGCCCTCTGAAGAAGCTGATCATATTGTGCTTTTGGATAATAATCCTCAGTGGTATCAACAACTATCGTTTCAAATTCTTCAGCATCACGCGTCTTGGGTCATTTTCTATAGTCCAGCGGATGCCGATCAGATGCAAAAGGTGAAGAATATGGGTGTGTCTGTTATGGATTTCGCAGGCGCTGTAACGGCAGAGCTCAACTGGCCGCAAATTATGAACAACCGTTTGGCTGTAATGAAATCGAAATCTTGGAAGAGCGGCGTTCAGAATTATAATGTACAAGAGCTAAAAGAACTAAAAATGAAATAATGTTACGTATTTCTACATATAGAGAAGGAAAATGACGGAATTTGTAGAATTTAATTAACTAGGCGTAAATTGTCTGGTTTGACGACAGAGAAGAGTCACAGAGATCATGATGAGGTGGAACAATTGGACGTTAAAGAATGGTATATGGAGTATAAAATTCACAAGAACCGCCCTGGTTTATTAGGTGATATAGCTTCATTGATGGGGATGCTGGATATTAACATTGTGACGATTAACGGGGTAGAAGATCGTACACGAGGCATGCTTCTCCAAACGAATGATGAAGAAAAAATTGATTTAATGGGTAAAATGTTGAGAAAAGTAGATAATATTACTATTACAGCTTTACGACCACCTAAATTGGTTGATATTCTGGCAGTTCGTCACGGGCGTTACATTGAGCGCGATTCTGATGATCGCAAAACGTTCCGCTTTACACGCGACGAATTAGGACTTCTTGTTGACTTTCTTGGTGAGATTTTCAAAAGAGAAGGGAATCAGGTTGTGGGGCTGCGCGGTATGCCGCGTGTAGGTAAAACAGAATCCATCATCGCAGGCAGCGTATGTGCCAATAAACGCTGGACTTTCGTATCGTCAACACTGTTGAGACAAACGGTTCGCAGTCAATTATCTGAGGATGAAATGGCTCCAAACAATGTTTATATCATTGACGGGATCGTCTCCACGATTCGTTCCAATGAGAAGCATTATAGCCTCCTGCAAGATATTATGGGAATGCCGTCGACGAAGGTCATTGAGCACCCAGACATTTTTATTCGCGAGTCAGAATATACCTATAATCACTTTGATTATATTATCGAGCTGCGTAACAGCCCAGATGAAGAAATTAATTATGATTCTTTCACGTATACATCTGAACCATTTTAATACTTTGAACGTCATTAACAGGATGCAATAATTCCTTCGGGGAGGTGACCATATGTCTGATTTAGGTTATATTTTGCGTAAAACACGCCAGGAAAAAAAGATTTCACTTGATGATCTTCAAGAAGTAACGAAAATTCGCAAACGCTATCTTGAAGCCATTGAGGAAGGAAACTATAAAGTATTGCCTGGCAGTTTCTATGTACGTGCTTTTATCAAGAGCTATGCAGAAGCTGTAGGATTAGATCCTACAGAAGTTCTGAATATGTATCAATCAACGAATCCGTCCCCTGCGATTGAGAAGCCTGTCGTCGAAGTGATTCGTTCGAATAGAACAAGAGTCCGTAATACGGAAAAGATGAGCCGATGGGCTTCCAGCCTGATGTTTGTCTGTTTTATTTTGCTAATATTCGGAATTGTGTACTACTATACATATAAGAACTATAAAGGCACACCTGCGGATGAGAAGCCGACGCAAACGCAAACGCCGCGGATTACTGATTCGACGAACCCCTCTCCGAATTCATCTGTGAACGCGACAGGTGAGGGGAAAGCAACGACCGTTGCTACGTCCACTCCGACGCCAACTCCTGCACCAACGCCGACACCGCCTGCGGTTCAAGTGAAGTTTAGCAGCAATGAAAAGGGCGTGGATAACTACATCATAACAGGCACAGCCAATTTAAATATCCAGTTTAAAATTAAGGGATCATGTTGGATAGCTGTTAACGCATTGACTCCCGAGGGAGACAAAGGGGCGTTGCTTAGACAGAAGCTGTATAATGATGGTGACACGGATTTGTTTGACATACCAAGCTCTGCCTATTTAAATGTAGGCGCAGCAAGTGCTTTGCAGCTTATGGTCAATGGGACGCTGGTTCCTGTCGGTGATACACCGAATCCGAAGCGAGTACAATTGAATTTGCAGAAAAGCTAGCATTTTGGCAATTCCTGCGCTTTCCCGGGTAATGAAATGACGGTATAGGAAATATTCGAAGCCTAGTGGCAGCGGATATTTCTTTTTTTGTATGTTCTTGCTATAATGCTATTGTAATTTGATGGAAGGGATGTTGACCAAATATGAGTTCAGAGAGTTCATTTGATATCGTATCCAAGGTGGATATGCAAGAATTAAACAATGCCATTCAACAAGCGGAAAAAGAAATGCTAACTCGCTTTGATTTTAAAGGTAGCAAGAGTAGTATTAAACTAGATAAAGATCAGCTGGTTGTGACTTCGGATGACGAGTTCAAGCTTCAGAACGTTCTTGATATTATGCATGCCAAAATGACAAAACGCGGCATCTCGATTAAAAATCTCGAATATTCCAAGGTTGAGCCAGCGGCTGGCCAAACCGTAAGACAGAAAATTAGCATGAAGCAAGGCGTGGATCAAGAAAACTCGAAGAAAATTAATATTTTAATTCGTGACTCCAAGCTTAAAGTAAAAACTCAAATTCAAGGGGATCAAATCCGTGTAACAGGGAAGAGCCGTGACGATTTGCAAGCTGTTATTGCCCTTCTTCGTAAAGCAGATATTCCGTTAGACTTGCAATTTGTTAATATGAAATAGAGCTAGTCATAGCTGAATGAGGAAGAAAACCCCCTGGATGTAGGGGGTTTTTACATTTTGACACCCTATGGGGCATGTATTATACTGGTAGGGAGTGTTTTCTAGGACTATTGGAGGTTGTTTCATTCATGACAGAAAAGGTTAAAGTAGTAACTCTCGGATGTGAGAAGAATCTGGTTGATTCCGAGATTATGGCAGGCTTAATTCATGGCCGTGGCTTTCAACTTGTCGAGAACAAGGAAGAAGCGACTGTTATTATCGTGAACACTTGCGGGTTCATTGATGCGGCGAAAGAAGAATCCGTGAATACCATTTTGGATATGGCAGACCTAAAACAAACGGCGAATCTTAAGGCGCTTATTGTGTCAGGCTGTTTAACACAAAGATATAAGCAGCAATTGATGGAAGAAATGCCAGAGATTGATGGGATCGTAGGAACTGGCGATTTTGACAAAATTAATCACATTGTGGATGAAGCGCTTAGAGGAAAGAAACCGGTTCTAATTGGGAATCCGGTATTTAACTATGACGCTGATCTACCTAGACTGATGACCACTCCACGCTATACGGCCTATGTGAAAATTGCAGAGGGTTGCGACAACGCATGTACGTTTTGTAGTATTCCGATTATGCGCGGTGCGTTCAAAAGTAGAAGTATCGAGTCGGTCGTCGCCGAAGTGGCTACACTTGCAGCGCAAGGTGTCAAAGAAATTAGCTTGATCGCGCAAGATTCTACGAATTATGGCACAGATCTTTACGATAAATTCATGCTGCCAACGCTGCTGAACAAAGTAAGTGAAGTGGAAGGCATTGAATGGGTGCGTCTGCATTATGCGTATCCAGGCTTCTTCAGCGATGAACTAATCGAAGTGATGGCGACGAATCCGAAAGTGTGCAAATATATCGATATGCCTTTACAGCACAGTGAAGATTCGATTTTGAAAAGAATGCGCAGACCTGGCCGTCAGAAGGATACACGTGAACTTGTGCGTAAAATTCGTGAAGCCATTCCTGATGTTGCGTTGCGTACTTCGCTGATCGTTGGATTCCCTGGTGAAACAGAAGAAGATTTTGAAAACTTGAAGGCGTTTGTTCGTGACGTTCAGTTTGACCGTCTTGGTGTATTCGCTTATTCCAAAGAGGATGATACACCAGCAGCGAGATTGCCAGATCAAGTTCCAGATGATGTGAAAGAATATCGCGCGAACGTTATTATGGAGATTCAACGAGAAATTTCCAACATTCGCGGTGGACGCCGTATCGGACAAGAGATTGATGTCTTGATTGAAAGATACGATGGCAGAAGCGATGTTTATATTGGCCGTTCCCAATTCGATGCACCTGAGATCGATGGCGAGGTATTCGTGTCGAACGCGAAGCTAAACATTGGTGAACTTGCCAAAGTACGTATTACCCACTCCTATGAGTTTGACTTATCTGGGGAGGTCATTGCATGAATCTGGCCAACCGCATCACCGTAGCGAGAATTTTATTAGTACCCATTATCATGTTCTTTCTATTGATAAAGGTGAAATTTCCTCATATACGGATCGAGGAATTTAGCATTACGTATAATCAAATTATTGCTGCCTTAATCTTCATAATTGCTGCAAGTACAGACAGTTTGGACGGTTACATTGCCAGAAAACGTAATCTGGTTACGAATCTAGGCAAGCTGCTTGATCCTTTGGCGGACAAGTTGCTTGTAACTGCTGTGCTTGTATCTTTAGTGGAAATGGATAAAGTTGATGCATGGATCGTTATCGTGATCATCAGTAGAGAATGGGCAGTTACTGGACTGCGTCAAATTGCTTTACTTGAGGGTACAGTGATGGCAGCAAGCAACTGGGGCAAAGCGAAGACAGCTGCACAAATTACAGCAATTATTGCCTTGCTAATCAATAATTTTCCGTTTACGTTTGTACATTTTCCTTTTGATGTCGTTGCAAGTTGGGCAGCAGCAATTATTACTGTTTACTCTGGTATTGAATACTTTGTTAAGAATAAGCATGTTATTGACTTTTCAGAAAAATCACAATAGGGCAACCTATTGTTTTTTTCTATGCGTAGGAGGGAAACGATGTGAAAGCTGAAATTATTGCAGTAGGTACAGAATTGCTCTTAGGGCAAATTGTGAATACGAACGCTCAGTTCATCTCACAAGAATGCGCGGCTCAAGGTATTGATGTTTATGTGCAAACGGTTGTCGGAGATAACCAAGAGCGACTCTTATCAAGCCTTCAACTTGCCGCTTCACGTGCCGATGTTGTCATTTGTACAGGCGGGCTGGGCCCAACACAGGATGATCTGACCAAAGACACACTTGCAGCATGGATGGGGCGTCAACTGCTCATTCATGAACCTTCCATGCAAGCTATATCAGAGATGTTTGCTTCCCGCGGGATTCATATGGTTGAAAGCAATCGCCGACAGGCGAATATGATTGAAGGCAGCGATCCCTTACATAATGAGACAGGATTGGCCGTAGGTAACGCATTGACCTATGAGGGAACACATTTTATTTTGCTGCCTGGACCGCCGAAAGAAATGAAGCCAATGTTTATGAATCAGGCGATTCCATGGCTGCAAGCACATATGACCGATGAGGTTCCGTTGTATTCTAAAATGTTGAAGTTTGCAGGGATTGGCGAGTCTGCCCTTGAGTATCAATTAATCGACTTGATTCAAGATCAATCGGACCCTACCCTTGCTCCTTATGCTAAGGAAGGTGAGGTTACTATCCGTGTAACGACACGCGCGCATTCAGAGATGGAAGGTGAGCGTAAAATAGCATCAACCATCACGAAGATTCAGAAACGTTTAGGGGATCACCTGTATGCCGAACAGGATGTGCCGATCGAAACTATCGTTCTAGAGCTTCTTGGTAAAAAAGGGTTAACGCTAACCGTTGCAGAGAGCTGTTCGGGTGGCTTATTAAGTGATCTGCTTACGTCGATCCCTGGCAGCTCGCAATCTTTCATTGGCGGCATCATCTGCTACTCCAATGCGTTGAAACATAAGCTTCTTGGTGTGCCCATGGAAGTTTTGGAGGGAGCGGGAGCTCCTGGTGCTGTGAGCAGCGAGACGGCAGTCATTCTAGCCGAGCAATTGCTCGTACGTACAGGAAGTGACTTCGGCGTTTCCCTAACGGGTGTGGCAGGTCCAAGCCCGTCTGAGGGTAAGCCTGTTGGTCTAGTCTACCTCGGATTAGCTCAAAAGAATGCAATAACCCAAGTTTTCACGCTAAATCTATCTGGAAATCGAGAAACGATTAAACTTAGAGCCGCGAAGAGAGCACTCTATGAATTGTGGAAACAGTTGAAAGAAAACTAGAAATCAACTATAATCAAGAGAGTGTTAACGGAAGAACCGTAGCAAAGCGATAACTTTGTTACGGTTTTTTGTTTGTTCGCAAAAAAACGAATGTATGTTCGAAAAAATGCTTGGCAAACGTGCCAAAACAAGTTATCATATACCTATAATCATAGAAGGAAGTGGTCGTTTTGTCAGATCGTCGTGCCGCACTTGATAATGCTTTACGTCAAATTGAGAAACAGTTCGGAAAAGGCTCCATTATGAAACTTGGAGAATCTACACATATGCAAGTTGAAACGATTTCTTCAGGTGCACTTGCACTTGATATTGCTCTTGGAATAGGTGGATTCCCTCGTGGAAGAATTATAGAAGTTTACGGACCAGAATCTTCTGGTAAAACAACAGTTGCCCTTCATGCGATTGCAGAAGTACAGAAAGTTGGCGGACAAGCCGCTTTTATCGACGCGGAGCATGCTTTGGATCCATCCTACGCAAGCAAGTTGGGTATCAATATCGATGAATTATTGCTCTCCCAACCAGATACAGGTGAACAAGCACTTGAAATTGCAGAAGCACTCGTGCGCAGTGGTGCAGTTGATATCATCGTTATCGACTCCGTTGCAGCTCTTGTACCGAAAGCGGAAATCGAAGGCGACATGGGGGATTCCCACGTTGGACTTCAAGCGCGTCTTATGTCGCAAGCCCTACGTAAATTGTCTGGTGCGATTAATAAATCCAAGGTTATTGCCATCTTCATTAACCAATTGCGTGAGAAAGTCGGCGTAATGTTCGGTAATCCTGAGACGACGCCGGGTGGAAGAGCACTTAAGTTCTACTCCTCTGTTCGTTTGGATGTGCGTCGTGTGGAAACAATCAAACAAGGGAATGACATGGTTGGGAATCGCACGAGAATTAAGGTTGTAAAGAATAAAGTGGCTCCACCATTTAAACAAGCTGAAGTTGATATTATGTATGGTGAAGGAATTTCACGCGAAGGAAGTATTATTGATATCGCAACCGAAATGGATATCGTGAATAAGAGCGGTGCATGGTATTCGTATGAAGGTGAGCGTCTAGGTCAAGGCCGTGAGAATGCGAAGCAGTTCCTGAAAGAGAACAAAGCAATCTCGGAAACGATTGAATTGCGAATCAGAGAGAACAGTAACTTGATTAAAGTTGTTGGTCCAAATACTGATGACGAAGATGAGCTGGACACAGCTTTTGAAGAATAAACAGAATAAATATTAAGTAGCCAGTTGATGAAGCACCTGAACCTTGCGTTGAGGTGCTTTCTTCATGCAGAGGAGTGAACTTAGGTTGGACCGCGAAGAAGAACAGTTGCAAATTATAACGAAAGTAGAGAAGCAGAAACAAGGCCGACATCGATACAATATATTTCTAAACGAAGCGTATGCCTTTTCCGTTCATGAAGATATTCTCGTGAAACATCGATTACATAAAGGGGAGACCTTGTTACTTCATAGTATTGAAGCCATCCTGCTGGATGAGGAAAGAAACTTAGCTTATGTGAAGGCGCTGTTTATGGTTGGAAGACGTCCGCATGCCATTTCTGAGGTGAAACGGAAGCTAAAGGAAAAGGGGTTCGAAGCTCCCATCATTGATTGGACGTGTAAGAAACTAATCGCGAACAAATACGTAAACGATGAAGAATTTGCAAAGATGTGGACAGACAATCGTGTCCTAACGCAGCGCAAAGGACGAAATCTGATTCGGCAAGAACTCCAGTATAAAGGGATTGATCCCAATGTTGTGAAGAGTACAATGGCAGACATCAATCCGGAGGATGAATACGAGGGAGCTTTGAAAATAGCCCGAACCAAATGGAAACAATCATCAGGAGAGACGATGGATAAGAAGCGAAAGACTGCAGCATTTCTAATGCGGAGGGGCTATACGGGGGCAATTGTTTCGAAGGTTTTCGCGGTAATCATGAGCGAGTTAGGTGATGAAGATTCCGACTTGTTCGAAGAATTCACCGAATATGATTAATGTCATTAATTAATGCTTCTTTTTTATTAATGATATTAAATAATTTCAACTGGAAAAACTGGGCCTAATTGTTCAACTCTTGGACATTCGCTTGACAAGCTTCTTCGACAAAAGATAAAATAACAATGTATATTTTCATAATGTATTCAAAATCATACTAATTTCATTGATTTTGATAGGACAGCTGTAAAAACCGCCAATTTTTACACTGTTGATTATGGATTATTAGCACTAGAGTGCCCTATCGCACAGTGCGCATTCATTTAAAAGCGATACTCTTTCGTTATAGAAGGGTATGTAATGACTAGTTAACAATTGAATCGGATTAAAAAACCGAAGGAGTCCCAAGCTAACACCTTGGAGAAACCAACGAGGAGGTGAACAAGATGACTGCCATCTGGATCGCGATCATTCTCGTTGTTGGAGCTGCTTGCTTAGGGATTGGTTATTTTATCCGTAAATCTCTTGCAGAAGCGAAAATTTCCAGTGCAGAAACTGCCGCTGAGCAGATCAAAGAATCTGCTAAGAAAGAAGCGGAAGCACTGAAAAAAGAAACGGTTCTGGAAGCGAAGGACGAAGTGCATAAGCTTCGCTCCGAAGCTGAAAAAGACATTCGTGAACGTCGGAATGAAATTCAACGACAAGAAAGACGATTGTTGCAAAAAGAGGAATCGCTGGATAAAAAATTAGAGTCTCTCGAGCGTAAAGAAGAGTTAGTTGCCAACAAAGAGAAACGAATCGAGGATACACAAACACAGATTGACCAGCTTTATAAAAGCCAAGTCTCAGAATTGGAACGGATTTCTGGTCTTACAATGGAAGAAGCGAAGAGTATTATTCTTACTAATGTAGAGCAAGAAGTTCGTCATGAAACGGCTCAATTAATTAAAGAGATCGAACAGCAAGCCAAAGAAGAAGGCGAGAAGAAAGCACGAGAAATCATCACACTCGCTATTCAGCGTTGTGCGGCGGATCACGTTGCAGAAACAACAGTTTCAGTTGTCTCGTTGCCAAATGAAGAAATGAAAGGCCGTATTATCGGTCGTGAAGGACGTAATATCCGTGCTTTAGAAACGTTGACGGGTATTGACCTTATTATTGATGATACGCCTGAAGCGGTAATCTTATCAGGATTTGACCCGATTCGCCGTGAAATTGCTCGTACATCTTTGGAGAAATTAGTGGCTGATGGACGTATCCATCCAGCACGTATCGAAGAAATGGTCGAGAAGTCTCGTAAAGAAGTGGACGAGCGTATCCGCGAGTATGGGGAGCAAGCGACGTTTGAAGTTGGGGTACACGGATTACATCCTGACTTGATTAAAATTCTGGGACGCCTTAAGTTCAGAACAAGTTACGGACAAAACGTGTTGAAACATTCCATGGAAGTAGCTTATCTAGCTGGCTTAATGGCTGGGGAGCTCGGGGTAGACGTAACTTTGGCGAAACGTGCCGGGCTTCTTCATGACATTGGTAAAGCGTTAGATCACGAAGTTGAAGGATCGCACGTTGAAATCGGTGTTGAGATAGGTAAGAAGTACAAAGAACATCCAGTCGTTATCAATAGTATCGCTTCACATCACGGTGACGTGGAAGCAACCTCTGTTATCGCTATGCTAGTCGGCGCTGCCGATGCTTTATCAGCAGCAAGACCAGGAGCACGCAGAGAAACTCTTGAAACGTACATCAAACGACTTGAGAAATTGGAAGAAATTTCAGAATCATTTGAGGGTGTTGAGAAGTCATACGCCATTCAAGCTGGCCGCGAAGTTCGTGTCATGGTTCAACCTGAGAAAGTGGATGACACTGAAGCATTCCGTTTAGCCCGTGATATTACGAAGAAAATCGAGGGTGAACTCGATTATCCAGGACATATTAAGGTAACGGTCATTCGTGAAACGCGCGCCGTTGAATACGCAAAATAAGTTACACATGAGAAAAGTGGCTGATACAGCCACTTTTCGTTATTTTCATGGCAGTAAGTCAATACTATGAATAAACGGCGAGTGCACCTTTGGGCAGAAGTAAAGGAGTTTTATTGAAATTATGAAAATTGTATTTATTGGTGATATTGTAGGTTCGGTTGGAAGAAAAGCTTTGAAACATATTATGCCAAGACTAAAACAATTGCATCCTAATGCGGTGTTTATCGCAAATGGGGAGAACGCAGCGGCGGGTAAAGGGATTACCGCGGCTATCGCCAAGGAAATCTATGAAATGGGCATTCAGGCAATTACGATGGGGAATCACACCTGGGATCAGAAAGAAATTTTTGATTGGATTGATCGTGATGAGAAAATGGTTCGCCCTGCTAACTTTCCACCAGGTACACCAGGACAAGGACATACGGTCATTAAAGTGAAAGATCAAGAGATTCTGATTATTAATTTGCAAGGCCGTACTTTCCTTCCGCCGATTGATTGTCCATTCCGTAAAGTGGATGAAATTTTGGAAAATACGAAGAAAAAGCATAAATTCGTGTTTGTGGACTTTCATGCGGAAGCGACATCAGAGAAAATCGCGATGGGCTGGCATTTAGATGGTAAGGTCTCAGCCGTTGTAGGAACGCATACACACGTGCAAACGAATGATAACCGAGTGTTGCCTCAAGGAACGGCTTATGTGACGGATGTTGGGATGGTGGGCCCTCGTGATGGTATCCTAGGTGTTGAGCGTAATGCTGTGCTTCAGAAGTTTAAGACTCAGTTGCCAGTTCGATTCGTAACGGATGAAGGAAAATGGCATTTCCATGCTGTCGTTATTGAGTTGAATGATGCAACAGGGTTAGCCAAATCCATTCATTTGATTCGATATGATGAAGATCAAGTGTTCATGGATTAAAAATAGCATGTTTTTACAGCCCCGTGAATATGATGGGTATTGGAAGCTATCCATCATTTCCGAGGAGGTACTATTCATGGATGTATTAAAAGTTTCAGCAAAATCTAATCCAAACTCCGTAGCAGGTGCATTGGCAGGCGTATTGCGTGAACGTGGGGCCGCTGAGCTCCAAGCGATTGGCGCAGGCGCGTTGAACCAAGCCATCAAAGCGGTAGCGATCGCAAGAGGATTCGTGGCGCCTAGTGGAGTCGATTTAATTTGCGTACCTGCCTTCACGGATATTGTGATTGATGGGGAGGACCGGACAGCGATTAAACTCATTGTCGAGCCAAGATAAGAAATTTCATTCTACATAATGGAATCCGTATTAAATTAGCCGATCGAGAAAACTTCATACTTCGCAGTACCTATGAAACCTCTGTATAGAGGTTTTTGTGTTGTTAACGGAAGATGTACGTTTAATAGGAGGGTGGATCAGATGAGAATCGTAGACGGCCATTGTGATGCATTGACGAAGTTGTTCCAGAATGACAGACTGGATTTTCACGCGGATGAAACGGAATTGGATGTCTGCTTTCCAAAATTAAAAAGAGCGGGGGTGAAGGTGCAATGCTTCGCGATGTATTTGTCAGAGTCGATCACGAATCCATCATTTGATCATATTTTGCAGATGGTTGATATTTTCTATAGGCGTTTACTAAATCATCCAGAGATGATGTTTATTCGTACCGCAGCTGATTGGCGGGCCTTGGAGCAATCCCAGAAGATTGGGGCGATTTTAACCTTAGAAGGCTTGGACATACTGGCAGGAAATATGACGTATTTACGTATCTTGCATCACTTAGGTGTGCGTTCGATGGGATTGACCTGGAATTATGCGAATTGGGCTGCGGACGGGGTTATGGAACCGAGAAATGGTGGATTTACAAAAAAAGGGTTGCGCATGTTAAAAGAAATCGAATCAATGGGCATAATAGTCGATGTATCCCATCTGTCGGTGGCAGGTTTCTGGGAGCTGGTGGATATCTATAAGAAGCCATTTGTAGCAACGCACTCGAACGCGAAGAGCCTTTGTCCTCATCCAAGAAATTTATCAGACGAACAAATCAAGGCTATCATCGCATGTAAGGGATTAATGGGGATTACCTTTGTGCCTTACTTTTTGGAAAATTCGATGACAGATGTTCCGATTTCCTCGATTCTTCGGCATATTGATCATGTCGGTTCGTTAGGTGGCGAGTCGCATGTAGGCTTTGGCTCTGATTTTGACGGGATTGAACACTGGGTAAAAGATTTGAGACATACAGGCCAATACGGAAATATTATAGATGCATTGTGTAAAAACTATACGGAGTCCCAAGTGGAGGCATTCCTGTACGGGAATTGGCGCAATTTCATGTTGGCTAATCTTCCGCAATAATAGAAGGGAATCAATCTAATATTGATATGGATACAATCTAAAAACTCTATCTTTTAGAAACGCTGAAACCTCTTGCAATTTACTCTGTAAAGGCATAGAATTTGGTTGACAAGTGAAAGAATTTTTTTATTGCATCATCCTTAATTACTAACTATTTAGCTTATCAAATGTTCTTTATGCAGCTACAATCAAAAGGAGTGGACGTACGGTGATTAGTCAGTTATCTTGGAAAATCGGAGGTCAGCAGGGAGAAGGGGTCGAAAGTACAGACCGTATTTTCTCTACTGCATTGAACCGTCTCGGTTACTATTTGTATGGGTACCGTCATTTCTCTTCACGGATTAAGGGGGGACATACAAATAACAAGATTCGCATCAGCACCAAACCGATTCGCGCAATTTCAGATGATTTAGATATTCTTGTTGCTTTTGACCAAGAAAGTATTGATTTCAATGCTCACGAGCTTCGCGATAACGGTGTTATTGTTGCGGACGCGAAATTCAATCCAGTTCTGCCAGAAGGAATTAAAGCTAGATTGTTCCCTGTGCCTATTACTGCGATTGCAGAAGAATTAGGAACTTCCCTATTTAAGAACATGGCCGCGTCAGGTGCTTCATGGGCTCTTCTTGGCTTGCCACTAGACGTGTTTAATAAAGCGGTTGAAGAAGAATTTGGCCGTAAAGGTGCGGCAGTTGTTGAGAAAAATATCGAGGCTGTTCGTAAAGGTGCGGAATCCGTACTTGAATTGGCTGGCGGTCCTATCGCAGATTTCCAATTGGAGCCTGCTGATGGTCAACAAAAATTGTTCATGATCGGTAATGACGCGATCGCTCTTGGAGCCGTTGCTGCAGGTTGCCGTTTCATGCCTGCTTACCCTATTACACCAGCTTCCGAAGTTATGGAATACTTGCAAAAAGTACTTCCTAAACTAGGTGGAACTGTTATCCAAACGGAAGACGAGATCGCGGCTTGTACGATGGCAATCGGCGCTAACTATGCAGGTGCTCGTGCATTAACAGCTTCCGCAGGTCCAGGTCTTTCCTTGATGATGGAAGCAATCGGTTTGGCAGGTATGACAGAAACACCGGTTGTTATCGTCGATACACAACGCGGTGGTCCAAGTACAGGTCTTCCAACGAAGCAAGAACAATCCGATTTAAACGCAATGGTTTATGGAACTCACGGTGAAATTCCGAAAATCGTTCTTGCACCTAGCACGATTGAAGAGTGCTTCTACGATACGATCGAAGCGTTCAACCTTGCTGAGAAATATCAAGTTCCAGTTATTCTGATGACGGATCTTCAACTTTCTCTTGGTAAACAATCCGCTGAGATGCTGGATTACAACCGCATCGTAATTGACCGCGGCGCCCTGGTAACAGAAGCTCCAGAACAAGAAGCGAATCAATTGTTCAAACGTTATGAGTTTACTGCTGACGGTGTTTCACCGCGTGTAATTCCAGGTGTTAAACATGGTATTCACCATGTAACGGGTGTTGAGCATGACCAAACTGGTCGTCCTTCTGAAAGCACTGAAAACCGTCAACGTATGATGGATAAACGTCTTGAGAAATTGAAACATATCCAAGTGACGGATGCCATTAAAGTTGACGCACCACACGAAACACCAGACCTGCTTATTATCGGTATGGGTTCAACAGGTGGAACAATTGACGAAGCTAGACGTCGTGTGGAATTGGAAGGAATCAAAACGAACCATGCAACCGTACGTTTGATTCACCCATTCCCAGCTGAACAACTTCGTCCTTATGTTGAAAAAGCAAAAACAGTTATCGTTGTTGAGAACAACGCTACAGGTCAATTAGCAGATCAAATCAAGCTGCATGTGGGTCACGCAGATAAAATCAAAAATGTAACGAAATATAATGGTAATCCTTTCTTGCCAGCAGAAATCGAACAAAAATGTAAGGAGTTGACTTTAGCATGGCAACATTAAAAGACTTTCGTAACAATGTAAAGCCTAACTGGTGTCCTGGATGCGGAGATTTCTCCGTTCAAGCAGCGATTCAACGTGCTGCAGCTAATGTTGGATTGGAACCAGAAGACTTAGCTATCGTATCAGGGATCGGATGCTCAGGTCGTATCTCTGGATACATCAATGCATACGGATTCCACGGTATTCACGGAAGATCTCTGCCAATCGCACAAGGCGTGAAAATGGCAAACCGCGATTTGACAGTTATCGCTTCTGGCGGAGACGGGGACGGCTTTGCAATTGGTATGGGGCACACTGTTCATGCTATTCGTCGTAACATCGATGTTACTTACATTGTAATGGACAACCAAATCTACGGTTTGACAAAAGGTCAAGCATCTCCACGTAGTGCGGAAGGTTTCAAAACGAAAAGCGTTCCAACTGGAACGATTGAGACAGCTATTTCTCCATTGGAAATCGCAATGGCAGCTGGCGCTTCCTTCGTAGCCCAATCATTCTCCAGTAACTTGAAACAGCTGACTGCTGTAATCGAAGCTGGTTTGAATCACAAAGGTTTCTCCTTGATTAACGTATTCAGCCCATGCGTAACGTTCAATAAAGTGAACACGTATGACTGGTTCAAAGAGAACATCGTTGATTTGGATGAGATTCCTGATTATGACTACACGAACCGCGTTATGGCGATGACGAAGATCATGGAAACGAACTCCATGTTGACAGGGATCATCTACCAAAACAAAGATAAGAAGAGCTACGAAGATTCCATTCCGTCATTTGCAAAAGAAGGTCTTACGAAACAAGATCTTAAGCTGTCTGAAGCTGACTTCAGCAAATTGCTTACTGAATTCAAATAATAAAATGACCAATAGAGGCATATGGATAAATTCCGTATGCCTTTTTTGCTCAGCGGTAATACTGTCAATATGTTTCACCCACAAGTTACTTCATAGAACCGAAAGGATGCAACCTACATGCCACTGATTCCAATTGGCGTTTCAGCCAGACACATACATCTCTCTAAAGAAGATCTATTTACATTATTCGGGGAGGGGTATGAATTAACGAATTTTAAGGATCTCTCACAACCTGGACAGTATGCTGCACAGGAGACGGTAGCTATCGTTGGTCCTAGAGGTCAATTTGAGAAAGTTCGCATTCTAGGGCCGATTCGCCCGCAGACGCAAATTGAAGTTTCACGCACGGACGCTTTTTCATTGGGGATACATCCCCCAGTTCGCGAATCTGGTCAAATCGCAGACACCCCAGGCCTTCGAGTCATCGGCCCTCAAGGTGAAGTGAATCTTGAGAACGGCGTAATCGTTGCCGCCAGGCATATCCACTTCCATACGTCGGACGCGGCAAAATGGGGGATTCAAGACAAACAGCTGCTGCGTGTTCAACTACGCGGAGAGCGTCCTTTGATTTTCGAAGATGTGATTGCAAGGGTATCTGACCAGTTTGCCTTGGATTTGCATATCGATACAGATGAAGGTAATGCTGCAGGTGTCAAAACAGGGGATCAAGCGGAACTTCTCCTCTAAAAATCAAGATAAGAGCCTCAAGTTTGCAGCTTGCGGTTTTTATTTTGCTAGATCTTGCATAATTGGTACATATGCATGCAAATTTATGTGGAATTTCAACGTAACTCGACATATACCGCTAGAGTGCAAGGTGTAAATCATGGTAATATAGTTCCACGAGTAAGTAACTAGTTAGGAGACAACTATGTGGAGACTATCACAAGCAGCTATCATACTTCCCTTGTCACCTTTTCAATTTTGATAGCCATCATTGCATCATTCGCGTCACTTGACCTTGGCATTAGGATACATAAAGCGAAGGGATTTGCAAGGCAAGCATGGCTAGCAGGCGGAGCTTTTGCGATGGGGATGGGCATCTGGTCCATGCATTTCATTGCGATGTTGGCTTTTCATTTAAACATCAGCATAACTTATCAGCTTTCCACGGTCATTTTTTCGGTTATACCCGCACTACTCGCATCCTGGATAGCTTTACATATCATTAGTCGACCGTCTATGCGAGCTTCTCATGTGTTCATTGGAGCAACCTTCATTGCAGCAGGCATCGTCTCCATGCATTATATCGGCATGGAAGGAATGGTGATGGGAGCAACCATTACGTATAATCCATATTTATGGGCACTTTCTGCGATCATAGCGTATGTCGTTTCACTTGTTGCACTACGATTGTTATTCTCGGTAAGGCTGCATGCAGGTACTCGTACCTTATGGATGCGCAAATTGGTGAGTTCCATCATTATGGGGCTTGCGATTTGCGGGATGCATTATACGGGCATGGCAGCGGCAACGTTTCATCATGACCATACCCTTGAAGTATCGACAAGTAGTTTGGACACTTTATTTTTGGCGTATTTGATTGGATTCGGTGTGTTATTTATTCTGGGCTTAGCTTTCATAAGTACGTTTATTGATCGCCGCTTCGAATCCCAATCCAAAACACTGGAGAAACGTTTCCGCTCCGTGGTCGAATCAGCCGTCGATGCGATCATTTTAGCGGATAATAAAGGTCGCATTATCTTATGGAATCAAGGCGCTCATCGTATGTTAGGCTACGGAGAGAATGAAATGATCGGTAAGCAAATGAGTACTCTTTTTCCAGAGAGATATAATTTATTGTATCGAGCAGACATCGCGAAAGCACTGCAGACAGGTAAATCAGAATTGCTGGGGCATACGGTGGAAATGCATGCACTAAGAAATGACCAAAATGAGTTGCCGATTGAAGTGTCGATTGCTATATGGGAAGAAGAGGGAAGTTACTTCTTAAGCAATATCATTCGTGATATTTCTGAACGTAAAAAATCGGAAGAGAAAATAAATCAAATGGTTTATCGAGACCCTTTAACGGGGTTGCCTAATCGCCTGCTTTTAAATGATCGGCTGATGCTAGCCCTTAATCAAGCTGACGCGAATCAACAAGTGATCGGCATTATGTTTATTGATCTTGATCGATTCAAATACATTAATGACACACTCGGTCATGCGATGGGCGATCGACTCTTGGTTGAGGTCGCAGGGCGGTTTCAATCTTGTGTTGGAAAAGGTGATACGCTATCTCGCCAAGGCGGTGATGAGTTCATAATTCTGTGGACGAATACGTCGGAAGATGACATGATGAAAAAGGCGCAACGTATTGTGGAATTGTTTTCACAATCGTTCTCAATCGAAGATCACGAATTATTCGTGACACCTTCGATTGGGATCAGTCTTTACCCAGCAGATGGCAGTGATATGGATACGTTAATCAAAAATGCCGACACCGCGATGTATCGTGTGAAAGAGATCGGCAAAAATGATTTTCAATTTTATACACCTGAAATGAATGAAATGGTGTCTAAGAAAATGCAACTCGAAATCGGATTGCGCAAAGCTTTGGAGCGTAAGGAGTTTGAGGTGTATTACCAACCCCAAATCGATGTAAATTCTGGCAGGGTTATTGGTGTTGAGGCTTTAATTCGTTGGGAGCATCCAAAGCTTGGGTTCATTTCACCAGTAGAGTTCATTCCTATTGCCGAAGAAACAGGCTTAATTATCCCGATAGGGGAATGGGTGCTCAAAGAAGCGTGCCGCCAAAACAAAGAATGGCAGAACCAAGGGTTCCCTGCGATGCGGATGGCGGTTAACATATCATCACGTCAGTTTAAACAAAGTAATTTAATTGCAATTGTAAGTAAAGCGTTAGAAGAATCAGGACTTGAGCCGCATTATCTTGAGTTGGAATTAACGGAAAGTATTATTCAAGATTCCAAGTATGCGATCATGACCATGCATCAGTTGAAGCAGATGGGGATCTACTTGTCAATTGATGATTTTGGGACGGGCTACTCGTCACTGAGCTACCTCAAGCTATTTCCAATTGACAGTCTCAAAATTGATCAATCATTTACACGCAACATGTTCGAAGATGATAAAGATGCTGCGCTTGTACATACCATCATTTCAATGGCTCATAATTTGGACTTAAAGGTAATTGCAGAAGGTGTTGAAACCGAAGCTCAGCTTGCCTTTTTATCACAGCGTCAGTGTAATGAAGCACAAGGTTACTTATTTAGTAGACCGCTTCCTGCACATGCGATATCAGAGCTGATCAAGCACCCATATACGTATGGTTAACTCATACGCAAAAGTCTTCTCAATAGAGAAGGCTTTTGTTGTTTTGGAGATAACATGAAGCGTATATGGATATATAGCCAGGTTTTATGCTATAATTTGATATTGGGTTCATACAACTATAGAGCTAATCTTTAAGATAAAGGGAAGTGAATGCAACATGTCAAAGGAGAACCAGAATACATCGGACTTAAAATCCGACAAGGTTAAGGATTACTCCAAATACTTTGACTTCTCTGATGCGAAGGTAGTAAGTCAAGATGAAGATAAAACGACGTATCGCATTAAAGGACGAAATATTCAGATCAATTCAGCACCGAATTATAAAGATGAGAAGCAACGTGGGAAAGAGGATATTCAGGTTCATTACGATTTTGCAATTCCTGAAGATATGCAGGCATTTGGTAAGGACAAGTATTATCTTATAACGACCTATGGTTGCCAAATGAACGAGCATGATACCGAAGTGATGAAGGGTCTGTTCGAGCAAATGGGCTATCAGGCAACAGAGGACAAGCAATTAGCAGATGTCATCCTTCTAAACACGTGTGCGATACGTGAAAATGCGGAAGATAAAGTGTTCGGTGAGCTAGGTCATTTGAAGACATTGAAAGCGCAAAAGCCTGGACTTATTCTTGGCGTTTGCGGTTGTATGTCCCAAGAGGCATCTGTCGTCAATCGCATTATGCAAAGGCATGCCTTTGTAGATTTGATATTCGGAACCCACAATATTCATCGATTGCCGAGTCTTTTGAAGGATGCCTTTTTTAACAAAGAAATGGTTGTTGAGGTATGGTCGAAGGAAGGCGATATCGTTGAGAATCTTCCCAAAAAACGGGAGGGGATCCGCGCTTGGTTGAACATCATGTACGGTTGTGACAAGTTCTGTACCTACTGTATTGTCCCATACACACGTGGGAAAGAGAGAAGTCGCAGACCGCAAGATGTGCTGGCAGAAGTGAGGGACTTAGCTCGCCAAGGCTTTCAAGAAATTACACTGCTTGGACAAAACGTCAATGCCTATGGCAAAGACTTTGAAGATATAACGTACTCCTTCGCTGATTTGATGGATGATATACGAAAAATTGATGTTCCACGTATTCGTTTCACAACATCGCATCCTCGCGATTTCGATGATGACTTAATCGAAGTGTTAGGTAAACGAGGCAACCTTGTTGAACATATTCACTTGCCAGTGCAAGCAGGAAACACGGAAGTACTGAAACGAATGAGCCGGAAGTATTCCAGGGATCACTATCTTCAACTGGTTGATAAAATTCGTGCAACCATTCCAGATGCCGTCCTTACGACGGATATCATCGTTGGGTTCCCTGGTGAGACGGATGAGCAGTTCGAAGATACGATGACGCTGTACGAAAAGGTCGGATTCGACTTCGCTTTCACCTTCATTTATTCTCCGAGAGAAGGAACGCCGGCAGCGGAAATGGAAGACAACGTGCCGATGGAAGTGAAGAAGCAGCGTTTATACCGTCTCAATGAGCTTGTTAATCAGTTAAGTAAAGACAGCAATGAGAAGCTGTTGAATCAAACGGTTGAAGTATTGGTTGAAGGCGAAAGTAAGAACAACCCGGATGTACTTGCGGGTCGTACGCGTACGAATAAGCTGATCCACTTCACTGGCGATCCATCCCTCATTGGTCAAATGGTTGACGTCAAAGTGACGCAGGCGCAAACGTGGATTTTGAAAGGCGAGATTGTGCCTAAGCCGTTAGAAGTTTCTGTTTAAACTCGATAATCAAGATAAATAGGAGTGTGTTTAGAAATGTCCCACTGTGATCACACACATGATGATAATCAGCCTCACGCGTTCAAAGTTGAAGAGTTTACAAATACGGAAATGATCGTTCGTGAAGATATTTTGGCAAAAGCGAAAGAACTCGCTAATTTGCTCACAACATCGAATGAAGTTCAGTTTTATCAAAAAGCTGAAAAGCAAATCGCCTCAAATCCTGATATTCAGGGATTAATTAGTGCCATTAAGAAAAAGCAAAAGGAAATCGTTGCGTTTGAAACGTTCCAAAACAAGAAGATGGTCGAAAAAATCGAGAATGAAATTGAAGTGCTGCAAGATCAACTCGATGAAATTCCGATCGTGAATGAGTTCAAACAGACACAAGAAGACATCAATTATTTGCTGCAACTTGTGATGTCTGTTGTCCGTGATACGATCTCCGAAAAAATTAATGTAGAAGCAGGCGCGGCAGAAGCACCTACATCATGTGATTAAGGATCTGCTTTCTGCGTATAGGGAATCGCCCTCAATAAGCAGGCAATCGCTTGAATTGAGCGGCGATTTTTGCCAAATTGACCACTAGACTTACATGAAGGAGAGTTGTCATGCTGACAGTTCGTAATTTAAGTAAAGTATTTCCTCCAGACAACCAAGTATTATCGCAGATTAGTTTTCAGGTCGATGCCGGTGAATTTATTGCGGTTATTGGAAGCAGTGGAAGCGGGAAGACAACCTTGCTGCGCTGCATCAGCCATCAAGAGAAATGGTCTAGCGGGCAGCTCATCTATAACTCCAATGACATTACGAAGCCAGGTCCGTGGGATCGATTTAAATTAGGAAAAGATTTTGCCTATTTGGAAGAAAAGCCTACGTTGAATCGAAATAAAAGCGCTGTCAAGAATGTGTTGATGGGGCGCGTTTACCAAGCACCTTTGCGCATACTTACAGGCTTAACCTCTCGGAATGAACACGTGGATAGCATGGACTATCTGGAGAAAGTAGGTTTGCTCGATAAAGGTGATAAGAAAGTAGGCCAACTCAGCGGTGGCGAACAACAGCGTGTGGCAATCGCGAAATCACTGATTCTAGGACCGAAGATTCTCGTTGCAGACGAGCCTGTCTCTGGACTTGATCCGAAATCTACCGAGTATATTCTGCAGGATCTGAAATCACTTTGCAAAGATCGGAACATGAGCGTGATTGCAACCTTACACAAAGTTGAATTAGCGGAACGATTCGCTACCCGCATTTGGGGCGTATCTGAGGGTAGAATCGTGTTGGATATTCCAGCTAGGCCGCTTACGTTGCGTGAGAAAAAGCTCGTATTTGGTGAAATTTAAGATGATTAAAGTTCTTTTCGTTTGTTTAGGTAACATTTGCCGTTCCCCGATGGCAGAAGCAGTATTTCGTCATCAGGTAAAGGCTGCTGGCTTACAAAATGTCATTTCCATTGATTCTGCAGGAACAGGGGATTGGCATATCGGACATCCGCCGCATCAGGGGACAAGAGAAATACTGGATCAACATCAGATTTCATATGAAGGCATGCGTGCAAGGCAGGTTCGCCCAAACGATTTCCATGACTTCACATACATCATTGCCATGGATGATAGTAATGTAACCAATCTGGCTTCCTTCGCGCCAAAGACTGTTCAAGGAGAGCAGCGGGCATCGATCCATAAGCTCTTGGACTTCTCAAGCAATCGTGATGAAACGGAAGTGCCAGATCCTTACTATACAGGTAAGTTTCAAGAGGTATATGACTTGGTCGAAGAAAGCTGCCGTCAATTGCTTGCTTACATCGTTCAAAAGGAATCGCTAGCGGAATAATCGCGGAATAGTAAAAAAGCAAGAAAGAAGAGCGTTTCTTTAAACTGGTACCCATGTACTAGACACTTTGAAAAAAAGTGTTTAGTGTATGGGTACCTTTTTGTATACTTGAGTGAACAGTGGGGGCGAGCTTATGAGTAAAAAACACTTTAATCATATCGAACGGGAGCAATTAACGAACAACCGATATGTCTTACGAGTCAGTGAAAAATCAATTACGTATTCAGATGAATTCAAACGTTTGTTCATCGATCAGTACCTGTTAAAGAGAACGCCTAGAGAGATATTTGAATTATGTGGGTTTCATGTGGAAGTCCTCGGGTTGAAGCGTATTGAACAGTGTGCAGATCGATGGAAGAAAGCCTACGAGAAAGACGGAATCATTGGACTTGCAGACTCACGTAAAGAAGCCGTGCTGCGTCCTTCAAGACGTGCCTTGTCGCCTGATGAGATCATTGCTAGACAAGAAGCGAAGATTAGACTTTTGGAGGCTCAATTAGAATACGTAAAAAAGTCAGACAGGAACGAAAGGAGGCTGTTAGCAAACGGGGAAAACCTAAACCAAAGTGAGTGTTTCAAACTGATTCAAGAGGCTGCCCAGCAAGGCTTGGGGCGAATGACACGTTACTTTTGCCAATTGCTTAATGTGTCTCGATCTGGGTTTTACAATTACCTGAACTCTGCGGACAAGCGCCAGAAGCGTGCGCTGGCGGACGAGCAAGCAGGTGCGCTCATTAAGAAAGCTTTTAACCGAAAAGGCTACAAAAAGGGCTCCAGATCCATTAAGATGACGTTGGAGAACGTATATAATACCTGTTACAACCTGAAGCGTATACGAAGGCTCATGAAAAAATTTGACCTCGTATGTCCTCATCGAAAGCCTAACCCGTATCGGCTTATGGCCAAAGCAACACAAGAACACCGCACGCTTCCCAATAAGCTACAGCGGAATTTCAAGAAAGGAATTCCAGGTCTTGTGCTGCTCACCGACATAACCTATCTTCCGTATGGCAAATCGCAGACGGCTTATTTGTCGACTATTTTGGATGCCTCCACAGGAGAGCTTCTAGCACATACCCTCTCCGAATCCCTCCATTTGCCACTAGCAACAGGAACCATTGAAACGTTAATGAGGCAGAGGCGTTTGAAGCTCCATAAGGATGCCTTCATTCACTCGGATCAAGGGAGCCATTACACGAGCCCGACCTACCAGAAATTATTGAAGACTAAAGGCATTGGACAATCAATGTCAAGACGAGGGAATTGCTGGGACAATGCCCCACAGGAGTCCTTCTTCGGTCATATGAAAGATCATGTAAAGAGCTTAAACTGCACAACTTTGGTAGAATTGCAACGAGAAGTTAACCGATATGTTCATTATTACAATCATCACAGATACCAGTGGGGATTAAAAAAGATGACTCCTGTACAGTACAGGAATCATCTCTTAAGTGCAGCATAGCTTCCTTTTTTTCAAAGTGTCCTTGACTAAGGGTTCAGTTTACTTCTTCGTCTTGCTTTTTTTTTTTTTATTTGAGTTGAAAGCTAATGGAACACCTTGTGCCACAGTTAAGACTGCTTGAGAAAGAGATTTTGCCATTCATTTTCTGAATCATATTCATGACGACGACGAGCCCAAGTCCTGTTCCGTGTTCTTTGGTCGTGAAAAACGGCTTGCCGATCGCATTCAACTGAGAGGGGGTCATGCCGACACCTGTGTCCGTAATCGAGATTTGAACAGCGTTCGGGTGTTTCCAGGTGCGTAAGGAAAGCTTTCCGCCATTGGGCATGGATTCAATTGCATTTTTAATTATATTCAGGAAGCATTGCCGCAGTTTCTGAGATTCACCCAAAATAAAGAGCGGAGTGTCACTCTCATGTGATACATCAATAGAGACTAATGAATCCGCTGCATATGGAGTAATAAATCGAATGGTATGATCCAATTCCTGTTGGATATTGAGCTGTTCTAGCAAGTTCTTTGAAGGCTTCGCATAATTCAGGAAATCTGTCAAAATCGTTGTGGATTGATCGACGCCAGATAGGGCCATATCGAGATATCGTTTGCGATCAGCATCCGTGAGATTGGATTGTTTCAACAGTTGTAAAAAACCGCGTGTTGAGGTAAGCGGATTTCGAATTTCGTGAGAGATCGTCGCGGATAACTCGGCGAGCATGCGATTTTTCTCCAATTGAGCAATCTTTTTTTTCTGGATTTCATAGTTGTTGATGAAGTAGAGCAAGCCCATCATGACCCATAAGGATATGAAAGCAAATAAGACGACATAACCCGTATAGAAGGAAAAGGATGATCTGAAATAAGGCGTCAAAGGTGCATACAGGAGCTCATACATAATGAGAATACCCGTGGCATAGGCTAGCTTGATTTTCAAAGAGGCAGTGGCAATATGATTTCTGAATAGTAACGAAATGATCAATGTAAAAGTACTGCTAAGTAGTGCAGGTTCCCAATAGTAGTTCAAAACAAACATACAACCTAAATTGAACATCACCCAAGTCAGGATTGACGGTATCATACCAACGCAGAGGGTCACGAAGATTAAGCAGACAGGCGCTAATTGCAAAGAGTATATTAACGGCTCAATGTCCGAGAAGTTCCAGTAAAGCAGGATAAACGTACTGAGAATGCAGGTGAATAATATATTTAATTGTACGGGTTTGTTAATAAAATGTGGAGCAATGACAAGGTGGAGCAGGGCAGCGCTCATCATATAAAAGACACCATGCAGCTCGATGGCAGCGATTAAATAAAGCAAACATGACCATCCTTTCCATAATTCGACAGTATGGTAACTGTTTCTACATTATCTCACAGATCGCAATCTAATCAAGAGTTAAGAGGCGATCAAAAGCTAAAGATTTGATAAAGACTTATGGTCATGACTTATACCAAGCTGTATAATGAAGAAAACACGACTTGCAAACGTTTACAATATAGTAGGGTTTATGCCGAGGAGTGATGTGAATGCGGACGTGCTCACAGGTTTGCGGTGTTGTATTTAATCCGATTGAAGACGATTATGTTGACGTATGCGAGGATTGTGAGGGAGGGGATCAGGCCGAGGATGACTGCAATGCTTCCAGTAGTTATTATTTGGGAGCCTGCGGACTTATTATAGATTATTTGCTGTAATGCACTTCTGTAAAAAAAGGTTGATTACCAGCCATTTCTTGTTACAATGATAGTAGATTTACTATTCATACTATTCACTCTTTATGCAGTTCCATTTTTGAAAGGAGACCAAGCATGGTAACTTTACCTAAATTGAACGATCTCGGTTTTTTCGAGATTAGGCTGGAATCCATCGGCGGTCTAGGCGCAAATCTAGCAGGCAAGATGCTGGCAGAAGCAGGAGTCGTTGGCGTTGGTTTGAACGGTGTTAGTTTCTCATCCTATGGATCAGAGAAGAAAGGATCAGCCGTAAAAGCGCATATTCGTTTTTGTGACATGGATACGCAGATTCGGGATACGTCTCCCGTTGAACGACCGCATGTTGTTGGTGTTTTTCATGAATCGCTTTCCAAAACTGTAAACGTTATCAGTGGCATCTATGAGGATAGTACTGTACTAGTAAATTCTACAAAGTCTCCGGATGAGCTGAAAGAAAAGATGAAGCTTCGAGGAGGAACGATTGCTGTTATTGATGCGATCGGTATTTCGTTGGAGGAGAAAAATCGGGTCAATATGGCGATGCTGGGAGCCTTGTTCCGGTTATGTGATTTTCTTGATCCCGACGTGATGCGCGGCGTCATTCGGAAGTCGTTAGAGAAGAAGTATCCGCTTGCGGTAGCTCCAGCGTTGCGCACATTTGACCGCGGATACAACGAGGTTAAATTTCAAACGTATGCGCTTCCAGAAGGGCAGTCCATGCCTGATTTTGTACGAATGGATACACCGGTTCTTGGGTTTGCAACCCAGCCGATCGGCGGTGTTGTGACGAATCCTGGTAATAGTATTTTGAAAGATTTGAGCATTTCCCGCGCGGGTATGATGCCACATTTTCATGAAGATAAATGTATTCATTGCGCTTCCTGCGACAATGTGTGCCCTGACTTCTGCTTTGTTTGGGATGAGCTCCCTGACAAAAAAGGCCGTCCGCAAATGTTCCTGCAAGGTATTGACTATCAGTATTGCAAAGGCTGTCTGAAATGTGTACAGGCTTGTCCAACCGAAGCGCTCTCACAGGAGCGGGAAGAAGATGGTTATGCTGATCTTCATCGCATGCCTCATCGTTTCAATCTAGCTATAAACTCTTAGAGAGTATTTATGGGAGAAGGGTGGAACTACTCGCATGTCCATTGATATCAAGAAGGAATTAGGGCAAGCCAAAGTCGAGCAGCGCATCGTGTATGAATCAGGGAATGAAATGGCGGCTTATGCAGCTCATCAAATTAATTATCACGTCATGGGTTACTTTCCGATTTCACCATCCACGGAGGTTGCTCAGTTTCTAGATCTCATGAAGTCCAATGGACAGCATGATATTGTTCTTATTCCTGCTGACGGGGAGCACGGCTCCGCGGGTATATGTTATGGTGCATCAACTGCTGGCGGCCGCGTATTCAACGCGACTAGCGCCAACGGTTATTTGTACATGTTAGAGCAAATGCCAGTGCAATCTGGAACAAGGTTCCCAATGGTTCTAAACCTGGTGTGCCGATCTGTATCGGGGCCGCTGAACATTCATGGTGATCATTCAGATCTGTACTATGCCTTGAATACGGGATGGCCAATCCTGATGTGCCGCGATCCGCAAGCGGTATATGATATGAATATTATGGCGTTAAAATTAGCCGAAGACCCAGCGGTGCGCCTGCCTGTCATGGTTGCTTCGGACGGTTATTTCACCTCTCACCAGAAGCGTCGTGTACAAACTTTTGCACATCGGGCAGATGTGCATGCCTTCATCGGCGAGAAGCCGCAAGGCTTCCCAGATACCTTAGATCGAAATAATCCGATAACGGTCGGACCGTATATGAATGAGCCGGATTATATCAATAACTGTTATCAACAATCGGTGGCGATGTATAACGCCGAAGAAGTGTTTGACCGCATTCGGCAAGAATATGCCGATTTGACGGGTCGTGACTATCCGATTCTTGATTTGTATCGGATGGAAGACGCGGAAGTCGCGGTGTTCTTGATGAATTCGGCCTCCGAAATCATCAAAGACGTCGTCGACCAGCTACGCGAGAAGGGCATTAAAGCAGGTGCGCTCGCACCGAATTTGATCCGTCCATTCCCAGCGAAGCAGATTGCAGCGGCGCTGAAGAACGTAAAGGCGATCACCGTAGGCGATCGCGCGGATTCGTATGGCGGACATGGCGGTAACATGGTCAATGAAATTAAGGCGGCCCTGTTCACTGAAGGGAATAGGGACACGCTTGTCATAAGCCGAATCTATGGCTTAGGCGGGAAGGACTTTTATGCCGAGGATGGGCATAACTTGTTCCAATTCGCCATCGACGCGATGGAGAGCGGCAAGGTCGAAGTGCCTTTCGATTACTACGGGCATACACCTGGAGATCCATCGAAAGCACCGAAGCGCGTGTTGACACCGATGAAGTATGAAGATTTGAATACAGGACTTATCACGGTTACACCAGATGAGAATACAGGGAAGTTGAATGTGCGGATCCCGCCGCTGCGCTCACTGACGAAGAAGCCGAAGCGGATTGCGCCAGGGCATGGCGCGTGTCCAGGGTGCGGTATTTTCTCAGGTCTGGAGCTGTTCTTTAAAGGCATCGAAGGCGATATCGTTTCCATTTTCCACACAGGATGTGCGATGGTTGTCACGACGGGTTACCCTTATTCAGCGCATAAAGCTACGTATATCCATAACCTGTTCCAGAATGGTGCTGCGACGCTGTCTGGGGTGGTCGAAATGTTCTGGGAGCGTAAGCGCCGCGGTGAGCTTGATCATCTGGGGTTAAAGGACGATTTCACCTTCGTGATGATTACGGGCGACGGCGGGATGGATATTGGCATGGGGCCAGCGATCGGGGCTGCGTTGCGTAACCACAAGATGATCATTCTGGAGTACGATAATGAAGGATACATGAACACAGGCGCGCAACTGAGCTACTCGACACCGATGGGGCATCGGACTTCGACGTCCAACGTAGGGAAGCATCAAGGCGGGAAGGTGTTCCATCACAAGGATACCGCGCAAATTATGGCCGCGACGCATATTCCTTATGTGTTTACAGGCTCGGAAGCGTACCCGCAGGATTTGGTGAAAAAAGCCGCAAAGGCACAATGGTATGCTCAACATGAAGGCCTCGTATACGGCAAAATTCTCATCGCCTGCCCGCTTAACTGGCTGTCGGACGATCAGGAAGGCTCCAATATCGTGGGGGCTGCCGTTGACTCTTGCTTCTTCCCACTATACGAAGTGGAGCATGGTGTCACGACCATTACGTATAATCCTGAAGAAAAGAGCAAGAAGATTCCGCTGTCCGACTGGCTGAAGACGATGGGTAAAACGAAGCATCTCACGAAGCCAGAGTATGAAGGTTCACTAAAGTCGTTTGAGACCGAGGTTGACCGCAGGTGGAATATGTTAAAAGCGAAGCATGAGAATGCTTATCTATAAGCATTAATAAGCGAAATGAAAGGCACATTCCCCTTGTGGTGAATGTGCCTTTTTAAAGGAGGAAACCCAATGCCCTTAGTACTACATAACACATCAACTAATCAACTATATACATGCATGCTCGTTAATCATTATGGATTGGCCTACTATGGGGTGAAGTTCTGGAACGAATGGGAGGAAGCAGAGACAGGTGCACCCGAATTTTTAGCATCGCAATCGGTAGATGAACCAAGTCAATGGCAGCTCATGGAGATCCAGGAAAACGAGATGAAGATATGCAATGTCAAGCTGCGTAATTCTGCTCAATGGCAGCTATACTGGTCGTTGGAAACCAGAAAGCCCGAGGTGCGGAAACTGGAAATTTAAACCGTGTCGTCAATAGGCATAACGCCATGCACAATGGGACAATAATCACAACCTTTCACCTATATTCGCGTTCGGCCCCCTCAAACTATAATAAGGTTACGAAAACAAATTTTAACATCTAACAGCAAGACGATAGGCAACTTATGAGAGGATGAGGGAACGACGATGAAAAAGTGGACAACCTTAGTTGCAGCACTCATGGTTATATTGACGTTAGTAGTACCGAAGGAATCACAAGCTGAGGATGGGGTCACCACCAAAGGTCAGATTGTGGCAGGTGTCAGTTTTCGAGATCAACCTAGCACATCAAGCAATGTCATTCGTATGTTGAAAGCCAATGAGATCGTAACGGTAACGGATTACACGACGCCTAGTTGGTTTCAAATTAAGGATGCACAGGGTGTCAAAGGATACGTATCGACCAATAGTAAATACATAAACATCATTAGTAATGCTGAAATTATTTATGGCGTTAACTTTCGCACAATGCCGACTTCGGAAGCGGGTTCAGGCTCCAAGGTGATTCGCTTGCTTGCGAAAGGTGAAGAAGTACTAGTTACGGATAAAGTAAACGACAATTGGTACAAAATTGAAGATGGTAACGGTGTCATCGGATATGTGAGCTCCAGTTCGAAATATATTATCACTGATTTCTCAGTCATAAAACCGAATATGCCGCTAGGCGATGAAATCGAAGCTGTCATCTCGGCGGGCCAAGGATACATGGGAACACCATATGAATATGGTTCTGCACGGAATGATCCGAGCACATTTGATTGCTCTGATTTCATTCAGACGATATTCTGGGATGCGCTTCGCTTATCCTTGCCAAGTGATTCAGCCGCTCAAGGCAGTTATGTTCGGTCCCTGGGACCTATTGTCAAAGATTGGACAACATTGAAACGTGGGGACCTAATGTTCTTCAGCAGCTACAAAGGCGCCAAAGCTTCTGATTATGCAGGTGTTAATATTTTGACAGAACCGATTACACATGTAGGCATTTATTTAGGAAACGGTCAAATGCTTCATACCTACTCCGTTGAATCAGGTGGCGTTCGCATCGATACGATCGATGGAAAGCAGTGGGAAAATCGATTTTTGTATGGCGGCAGTGTTTTACGATAAGTTGATGGTTCGAACAGGCCATGTGTGCCATATACTATAGAAAGAGGCGGATGCTGCCTTAGCATCCGCCTTTTTCTTACACATCGAGGCATGTGTATTTCCTTGATTCTATGGAGAAGGGAGGGTCTAATCTTGAAATTTTCCAACAAATTTTCAACGACCAACCAGTCACTGGAATTTAGGAACACAACGGAAAGAGGACTTAACCTGAATACCGTGCACGAACGGATTCTTCAGTTTATGCGACAAGACCCTGTAGCAACCTACAAATTTATTATCGGCACTGACTGTCAAGTGCACACAGGGCATACGAAATTCATTACTGGCGTGGTTATTCAGCGACTAGGGAAAGGCGCATGGGCGTGTTATCGGCAAGTGATCGTGCCCAGAGCCCTTTACTCCATTAAAGAGAAACTGTCGATGGAAACCACTTTAAGTGAAGAAATTGCGATGTATTTTGACGAGAATAAGCGTTCAGAGATGGAAAATATTATTATGCCGCACGTATATCAAGGCGCTACGTTCGATATGTATATTCATATTGATGCGGGAGATGACGAGAATCGCAATCGAACCGCCAAGTTCGTTCAAGAAATGGTAAGACGTGTCGAGTCAGTGGGCATGGTGCCTGTGATTAAGCCAGATTGCTATGTAGCTTCTGCGTATGCGAACCGGTTCTCGAAGAAACCGTACCGACCCCAATATGAGGAGAATGAGGTTAGGGATGGCAGCTTATAAGTATGGAATAAAACCGTTAACTCAGATGGTCATGGAGATCAAGAGAGCTAACGGTTTTATAATTGCAGATCACGTGGTACATTTGAAAAGGATTTTAGCGATGAATTAACGAAGTAGGCTAAGTAGATGCTGCATGTCACTAGGAGGAATACCATGAACAAAACGTTTATCATTGAAGCTGTCATGCTAGCTGTCCATGGTCAGTTAATGCTGCCTGTGAAGCCTGTGACGTATCTCATCCCGTATACAACGATTCAGGAGTTATATGAGTTGCAAACGAGCGATGAACCGATTATGGTACACACGGAAGACGATGGTTTTGTCAAAGGGATGATTGGCGAGCTGATTCATTTCTTTGAGGAATCTTTTAATAAGAAAAAAGTTGAAAAAGCGTTGACGATGCCATGGGGAAAAAGCCCGCCATTGCCGATCAATGAACATGTGATTTTACAAATTGTTAATGCGATTGATAATGAGGCTTATGGCGATCATCTGGATCCCATCGAAACGGAATTGATTCTAACTGCAATGAAAGAAAAAGCGGTGATTCTGACCGATCAAATGGAATTTATCGACAGAATTATCGAGATGGCCATTCCTGTTGAGACGTGTGATGTAGAGGATTTCGAGTTTGTCGTGGAAGACGATAATCAAGTATAGAACGAGGAGCTGACAAGGGTAGTATGCGTGTGAAAGATCAAGAAGAACGTTTAATGGAGGTACCTTCTCATTGGTTCCCAACACAGACCTGGAAGCTTCGCATTGGAACAGGCGGGATGAACAATACAACACGATTCGTTGATGTAGATGATCGAACGTACGTACTGAGACTGTACGAGACACATCGTGACAGGAATAAGATTGCCTTTGAACATCGAGTGCTGCTCCAATTAGCGGCAATCCGAGAAGAATTAGCTTTTGAAATCCCGCGGCCGCTCGAAAGGCCAAATGGCGAAACGGTTGTTACGCTTGGTGAGGAAGGAGGGAAGCTGGCGGCGCTGTTCACTTTCACAGAAGGTCAGAATCCGATCGAAGTTTCCTCACGTCATCTCACGGAAATGGGGCAAGCTGTTGGCCAGTTGTCCAAGTGTTTAGCCCAAATATCCGTCGATATTCAGCCGCAATATAACCCTTACTATGAGATTGAGCATATACACCCAAGTTGCACACCAGAAGCAATTCGTGCATTCTGCCTGCAAGCGCCAGAGCCCTTCACAAAGCAGCAGAATAAGCTGAAATACATTTACAGCCGCTATATGGCGTTGTATGACGCAATTCCCGCGATCCGCAAGTTACCGCATCAGCTTGTGCATGGCGATATCAATGGGTCGAATATGTTAGTGAATGAGAATGGGCACATTGCCGCTATTCTAGACTTCGAATTCGTGACGATGGACGTGCGAGTCATGGAATTGGCTGTGTGTCTATCCGATTTAATTGATCCTGCCATGGATGAAAAGGTACTTAGAGCGCGGTGTACAGCTTTCTATCAAGGCTATCAATCCTACATCCAGCTTGGCGATGATGAGATTCGAGTATTACCTCTATTAATCGAGCTTCGGAGGTTGGATGTGTTTATTCATTTTCTAGGCCGATATATGGATGGCGTTGATCCGCAAGGCGTTCTTGTCGATATTATTCAGAATACATATGAAAAAACGAAATGGCTTGACGTTCACGATACGCTGCTGCGTTTCACTACGCGGGAGATGAAATAGACCGCTTTACTCACCTTTAGGTAAGTAAGACACGTTTTTTTCAGTTCTTTTCAGGCACATAACCTTCAACTATACTGTACATAGACAACTGCTTTCCAGTGAAAACTGTTTGCAGTGACATTTGAAGGAGGACAATCATGGTCTATCAAGCTAGTTCTACGCGTTATGCAGAAATGAAATATAATCGTTCGGGTAAGTCGGGGCTTAAACTGCCAGCCATTTCGTTGGGGCTATGGCACAATTTCGGCGGGGTAGACCTGCATGAGAACGGGAAGGCGATGCTGCTTCGTTCCTTTGATTTGGGAATTACCCACTTCGACTTAGCGAACAACTACGGGCCTCCGCCAGGATCTGCGGAAGAACTGATGGGTCGCGTGCTGAAGAGTGATCTGGCTGCGTACCGTGACGAGCTCATTATCTCCACTAAAGCAGGGTATTACATGTGGGAAGGGCCATACGGGGAGTGGGGCTCCAAGAAATATCTCGTTTCCAGCTTGGATCAAAGTTTGAAGCGCATGGGTCTTGAATATGTAGATATCTTCTACTCTCACCGACCAGATCCGAACACACCGCTTGAAGAAACCATGGCTGCACTGGATCAAATCGTTCGTCAAGGGAAAGCTCTCTATGTGGGAATATCCAGCTATTCGCCTGAGCAAACGAAGGAAGCTGCTGCTATTCTGAAACGTATGGGGACACCTCTGTTAATTCATCAACCTGTATACAGCATGTTTAATCGTTGGATTGAGGATGGCTTGCAAGATGTGCTGGATGAAAATGGTGTAGGCAGTATCGCTTTCTGTCCACTAGCGCAGGGATTGTTAACGAATAAATACGTAAGTGGTATCCCGGCAGATTCAAGAGCTGGACGTCCGGGCACGTTCTTGAAATCAAATGATATTACGGAAGAGAAGCTAAGCCAAATCAATCAACTGAACGAAATCGCAAGTTCACGCGGTCAAAGCTTGGCGCAAATGGCGCTAGCTTGGGTGTTACGCGGCGGACGTGTGACGTCTGCATTGATCGGGGCGAGCCGCGTTTCTCAAATCGAGGAAAATGTGGCTGCTTTGAAAAACCTGGAGTTCGCTCCGGAAGAACTCGACGCAATCGAAAAAATCCTGAAGTAATCTTCAGGATTCCAATCGTCGATCGATGGCCTCGGACATCGTGCGGTCCGTGAGGTGTGCATAGATTTGCGTCGTTTCTGGCGACGCGTGTCCCAGTTGTTCTTGCGTTTTGTACAAGTCATTCTGTAAGTAGTAATCCGTGGCGAAGGAATGCCGCAGCTTATGTACAGACAGAAAAGGTTTGCCGAAACGCTTGGCATATTTGATCACAAGCTCTTGAATGGCGCGTTTCGTCATTCGTTCGCCTTCTTTTTTGCCATTTGCGATGGCAAGGAAGAGGGCTTTTTCTCTTTTTACAGGCTTATAGCGTGTGGAACGAATGGCTAAATAATCAGTTAAAGCTTGAATCGCATCGAGTCTGAAATAGACGGGCGTTTTGAATGTATCGTCATTTTTACCTTTACGGTATACGTGGGTGAGCTTCATTTTCAGATCAATATCATCGACATTCAAGTTGAACACTTCGGATACACGCAAACCAGAATTAAGAATCAGCGTGATGATACAAGCATCGCGAACTTTATTTAATTCATACGCATAGAGCGCTTGTTTATTGGTCGCAACATCGTGCTCATACCCGTGCTTGACATAGTCAATGAACTCCACGATTTCGGTTTCTTGCAGCAGCTTTCCTTCCAGCTTGGCCGCACTATCCTTCGCTTTATGGGAGCGCTTAATTTCGACCTTGGCCATCACATTCCGCTTCAGAAGCGGGTAGAAGTCATCGTCCTCGGCAATTTGGCTCAAATAATGAAATAAGGAGCGAAGCGCCGAGAGCTTGCGGTTAATCGTTGTTTTGCCATTTGCTTGCACTTTACGTGTAGCTAAGAACATGCGAAAATTATTGATGCTGTCCATATGTAATTTCTCTAGATCATCTAGTGTTACTTGATTCATCGCTGTCGCTGTACTCAAGCCTTCTGCCAGTAGCCAGGACAAGAAGATTTCATAATCTCGGACATACTCGAGCAGCGATGAGGGGGAGAGGTCGGGGAGCTTATAATTGATGAATTTCTCAATAAACCAAGGCATGGAGGGGACGCGCCGATCCAGTTCTTGCCGATCCTTCACCTTAATAATATTCATAGTCGGTCACCTCTTCACGGTCATGCTGATAGTATACCAGTGGTAATGTGAAATTGGTAGGCATGGAAAGCAAACTTTTCATCAGGGTGAGTCGTTATATCTACATCAAGAGCAATTCATGAAAACGTGCGCGGTAAAAGGAGTGTCAGTCATCATATGGCTATCAAAGATCAATTAGAAGCGGAGCTAATCGCTTGCATCACCGAGCATAAAGCCAATGTGTACCGTTTAGCCTACACCTACGTCAAGAATCAGGAAGATGCACTCGATATTGTGCAAGATGCGATTCAGAAGGCGCTATCGGCTTCGGGCACACTCAAGAATACGACATACATCAAGAGTTGGTTTTACCGGATCGTGGTGAACACGGCACTTGATTTTCTACGGAAGCATAAGAAGCTGACCATTATCGATGACATCACGCTGGAAGCGATGACGCCTGGCAGTGAAGATACATATGCGAATATCGATTTGGAAAAGGCTTTGGACGAATTGCCAACGATGTATCGCAGCGTAGTTACGCTTCGATATTTTGAAGATTTGAAGATCGATGAAATTGCTGATGTGTTAAAAGAAAATACAAGTACGATCAAGACACGCTTATATCACGCTTTGAAATTACTGCGTATCAAATTGCTCGATGATTCGCTAGTGGAGGTCAACTAACTATGGACGAGAAGATTGAACAAATGAAACAACAATATATGGACATTCCGATCCCAGCTGAGCTGGATTTTATTGTGAATCGTGCGATTCAGCTCCATAAGAAAAAGTCGAAGCGCAGCATGAAATGGGTTGCCGCGGCAGCAGCAGCCGTCGTGATCCTTGTAGCAGGTTTGAATACGAGCCCAGCGCTTGCACAATCACTATCTGAGGTACCATATGTAGGTAAAATCATGAAAGTGTTAACCTTCCGTGCTTATACGTTTGATGATGGTGCGCACATCGCGAAGATCGAAGTACCGATCATCACGAACATAGATAATAAAACGTTAGAGGAATCCCTTAATACGAAGTATTTAGAGGAAAGTAAGGAGCTGTACGCTAGTTTCATGACGGATATGGAGAAGATGAAGGCGAGCGGAAAAGAAGGGCATCTAGGTGTGGATAGTGGATATGTCGTCAAAACGGACAATGATCTTATTTTGGCTGTAGGCCGATATGTGGTCAATACGGTTGGATCTTCGTCCACGACCTTCCAATATGACACGATCGATAAGAAAAACCAGCTGCTGATTACGTTACCAAGCTTGTTTAGAGATGAAAGTTACGTTCAAACGATAAGTCAAAATATTAAAGAGCAAATGCTGCAGCGCATGAAAGATGACCCGTCCAAAGTGTACTGGGTGGAGGGAGCTCCCATTGACGCGAAAATGGCGATTTTTAAAACCATCAAGAAAGATCAAAGCTTCTATATCAATGCTCAGAATAAATTGGTCATCGTCTTTCAAAAGTATGAGGTCACTCCAGGGTATATGGGCGTCGTCGAATTCGTCATTCCAACGAATCTGATTTCGGAACAATTGAGTACACATGCCTATCTTTCGCCCGAATAAAAACAGTCACGGTTGTCTACATTAATTGGGTAGGATCAACAACAGCTGGGGGTATTACCATGCCGCAACAAGAGGAACTTGGTTTAGACCAATTGAAGGAAGTAGCTCAAAAAGCGGAGCAAGCCGCCGAACAAACACTACAAGTCGCACAGCAAATTTATTCGCAGGCTACGGCCGCAGCCCTAACGGAAGCCGAGCAGGAGCTTGAAGCGTTACAAGGGCAGATTAAACAAGCGCAGCAAAAAACAGAAGAACTAAAGCATGAATTAAAGACAACGAAGGAATCTACACAGTCCTAAGGAGGAAATAAGCATGCCGAGACGTCGAAGTGGACCACATACCATTGATCCGAACAAAGCGATGATTAAAGAAGTCCATTATGAGGACGGGAGTATTCAAGCGGTGAAGTTTCAGAATGGTCAGGTCGTCGATGTCCAAACAGCCATCGAGATGACCGAAGCGGATTTAATCGAAGATGCAAATACGGGTGTGAATCGCGAAGGAGAGAAAACGCTGCGTTCGTATCCTGATGGCGATCCGAGCAATAATTTATCGAACTTACCGCGGTTCTAAACGTGTTGATCTAGAAAGCTGCTTGCCAATGGTGAGCGGCTTTTTGGCATTAAAAAAAGCTGCTGAGCAAGCTCGGCAGCTAATGGATACGGTTACAGATTACTTTTTAAAATGTGAGGACAAGTACTTGTAAACGACCCCTAATGCACCAATGTAGTAGAAGACTTTGATAATGAAATCGGAATGATCTAATGGCATCATGTTGGATAATAGGAATAAAGGGAATACGTAATACAAGAGACCTTGCAAGTAAGACATAATCATAGAGCTCGAGAATGTGCCTGTTGTGAGTGATTTAACAAAATCAACGACAAAGCTCAGACCCATGACCCCTAAGACAAGCCACATTGTGTAAAGCATTAAACCCGTCAGTGTAAGTGTCATGTTTGACTCACCTCCACATACGAAGATTTGCTTTCGTTACATTCTATGCATGGAGTTGACAAGTCGTGCTAGGTCACCCGAAAAAAAGCAACGTTACGTATGCATGGACTTTCGAAAGAGAAGTGGAGAAACGCCGACATATTTCTTGAATATCCGCGAAAAATAAAATTCATCCTTATAGCCAAGTGAACTTGCAATGACTTTTACGGAATCCGTCGTGTTAAGCAAAATGTTTTTGGCCTCGGCCATTTTCATCCTATGTATATAGGTATTTAATGGGAACCCCGAGTAGTCATTCACAATTCTTCGCAGTGTTGATAATGAAATATGGTGCCGATTAGCAAATGCTTGGGCATCAAAAGCTTGATAGATGGAAAGTGTGAGATCTTCTATCAGATTACTATGCTGCTGAGATTTTGGCGTATCCGAGGATGCTTCCGCACCTTGTATGAATTCAAATAATAGGGATTCAACAAGCAAAGCAGCACGATCAATATTGCCCGGAATACCGCTTTCCATCAGGTTAAAAATGCGCTCAATGCGATGCTGCTGCGCGGCATCTTCCGTTCCAACTTGCTTAACTTGATCGAGTTGCGTCAGCCAGCTTTCTTGCCATTCTTTGATACGTGAACCCTCCAACGAGAAATAAAATTCATCCCAATAGCCGCCAGGCGCAGGGCCGTAATGATATGTGCAATTGGGGCGAAAAACAAATAAACTGCCGCTTTCAACCTGCTGAACAGGTCCCTGATTTACACGGTATGTGCCGCTGCCTCCAGCAATATAGACGATAGCCCACTTCTCGAAAGTGGCATGTTCCCGATACATAATACGCCCAGGTAAATGACCGACATTTAATATTCGAAGGGATTGCAGCTTTAATTTACTAGCATCAATAGGCAGTGTAATGATACGAAGCGGATAGGGGCTTATCGTATTGTCCATGAATCTAGGCATAACATGCATTCCTTCCAAGATGTCTACGTGATATGACAATGAAAGTTAATACGCATTAACTTTCATCTCTGATGTGCGAGGCAAAGTATGTCCTTCTTATTTTACCAAAAAAACCGAGCAGAAAGTGAGATCAACATGATATAACGACCGCACTCCTCCTTACGTCTTTCTGAGATGGCAGCTGGAGAAGGGGATAGACGGAAAGTTAACTCCATATATATTTAATAGTATTAACTAAATGAATGACCCCAAAAATGCCGCTCCAATAGGGTAGTTGACGAAACTATGGTATAATGAAAACCATTATGGCATGAAGGCAGGGACGATTGCAGCATGAATGGACAAAATCGAAAAGATGTCGTACCTGGCAAAGAGGTACACATCGTGTTAAAGCAGGATCAGCGCAGCGGAAAGTTAACGCGGGGGATCGTGAAAGATCTTCTGACGAATTCCCCAACGCATCCGCATGGGATCAAAGTAAGACTCACCGATGGACAAGTTGGTCGTGTGAAAGAAATTATTTCGCCGTCCAGCTGACGGAAGACGAAGGGGAAGTTGTTAGATGGCAAAACAAAAAGTAGCCAAGCGGCCGACACGCGACGAATTCGTACTCGAAGAAATCGGCAATCAATTGTCGGAAGCGAAGATGGAGAATTCCGAAATTGTTTTGACGGTATGGGGGAGAGAAGAGATCGTCCGTGGCACGATTGAAGCGATGGACTCCCGAACAGGGAGAGTGCACATGAAGTGTAACGGAGAGATCGATAAAGTCCCGTTCATGGATATTATGAAAGTGGAGTACCCGCGAGATTAGGGGGAATAAAGAAGAACCGCGAGCATCGCGGTTTTTTCTCATTTTCTGACGTAAATAGGTATGATAAAATCGCACTAAATCTATATTTAACGCAATTTGGCATACAATGAACGGAGAAATGTTGGCTGTATGTTTACAAACCATAACCAGTGGGGATGAGGATTTAAGGAAGTCGATGTGTCGTATCATATTTCTAACATTTCGGGCATATAAGGCAAAGGAGAGATATTCCATTCTAAACTGTCTTTGGTAGGAGGTATATGATGGCTACTATACGTCCGCCCAGATTACAAAGTGGAGATACCATTGGCATTGTTACATTAGGAAGTCCCCTGGATGCAAACACGATTGATGCAAGAATTCAAACGCTTGAAGATATGGGTTTTCAAGTTATCGTGGGTAAATACACTTATGCTTACGGGGGAATCGTGGCGACTACCGCTCAGCAGCGTGCGGATGACCTGATGTCTATGTTTCTCAATCCGAATGTGAAAATGATTTTGCCAACAAGAGGGGGAACAGGGGTTAAGGATATTTTGCCCTATCTGGACTACCCAATCATACAGAGCAATCCTAAGATTGTAACGGGATACAGCGATATTACGATCTTATTAAATATCTTATATCAATTTGCGAATTTAATTGCATTTCAAAGTTTATTGTTGATTGACTTTAGCCCAAATACACCTGCGTATAACTACGATCAATTTTACGCTGCAACATCTACACATATAAGTCCGAGAGTGATACAAAATCCACAGGGAATGCCATTGAATAGCTTAGTGAAAGGAAATGTGAGCGGGCGAATCGTAGGTGGGAACCTCACCTCATTCGTCGGAACGCTTGGAACTCCATTCGAAGTGGATACAAAGGGGAAAATCATCGTCCTTGAAGAGACACATGAACCAACGAATACGATCTACCGCTATCTCACACAATTAATTATGGCAGGTAAATTTCGGGATTGTGTCGGGATCGTGATGGGGCAATGCACCGATTGCTCTACTTCGTATTTCACTACCTATAATGATTTAATTGCAGGTCTCATTGTTCCATTAGGAAAACCGCTTTTAACCAACTTAAGTACAGCTCACAGTTATTACAAAGCAGCGATTCCCATCGGGGCTTTAATTAATCTCAATACTTACACGAGCACACTTACGGTACTTGAACCGACTGTCAATGGATGATTGAACAAGAAATAGCCGACGGCATGGACCGCGGCTATTTTACATTCTTCTTTAGTTAATTAGGCGACGAGCCCCCCAATAATGCGTATCGTAGTAAGGTGTGCCAAAGAACGTGCTAATTTTAACTTCTCGTGTACCCATCGTTCCTGCCTGTAGAATTTGGTTGTTACCAAGGTAGATTCCGACATGAGAAACGCCAGTTGTATAGGTTCCTTGGAGAAAGATGAGGTCTCCTTTACGAAGATTACTCTTTTCGACAGGCGTTCCTGATTGACTTTGAAGTGATGCTGAATGAAGTAGATTGAATCCATTTTGATTAAACGCATATTGAACAAAGCCAGAGCAATCGAAAGCAACATAGGGCGTGCTGCCACCAAAAACATAAGGAACGCCAAGCTGCCCCATGCCAGTCGCGATGATCGCATCTGCTTTTACTTCCCAGCTTGCTTTTTGAGGAGCCTTAATTGGAAGTTTGATGATAACGCCTTCATAAATATTATCAGCATTTACATTCGGATTATTGGCAATCAACTCAGAGAGCGGAATATTAAATGTATTGGCAATGGACCAGAAGGTGTCCGAATCGGTGGCTATGTAAGTATTGGCAGGCGCTGCATTTGCAATTCCTCCGAACATAAGACTAGTAGCGACGACAGTGGTAAGCATGATCTTTTTCATATTTTCCTCCTAGGTGTCTGATATGTTTACGTTTTCATTTTATCAAATTGCAGAAACAGAGAAAATGAACAATATATGGGTGATAGACTTATATGCAAACAAGGAGCTTTAAGCCATGAACATTTTTCAAAATCACGATATTCGTCTTAGAACGTTAGAACTAGAAGATGCTGCATTGCTTGTGAACTGGCTCTCCGATCCGCAGGTGCTGGCGTATTATGAAGGTCGTGACCGTTCACAAGACATGGCCTCGATATTGGAACACCAGTACAAAGCAAAGGAAATCGGTTAAAGGGGAAATGAGAGATTGTTCTTATTGAAAAAGATAAAATCACGACATAACATATGTTATGTAAACTAATAACCGACCACCGCTCAAAACAGTGCTGTAAACTATACATTATGTAACACGCATCTTCTAAATTTGAAACATTTTGTATACAAAAAAGGCAACAGGAGTTATATAATATAACATATACAGGTATTTTATTTGACCTTGACGTAACGCATGTACGAGTTTGAATGAGGAGGGGCCAGCTCCATGAATTCAGATCTTGCACGACACAATGTGGAAATTTCACTGGAAGGCGTCTCCATGGTTTTTGGCAAAAAAGGTAAGCAAGTGGTTGTGCTTCAAGATATTACGTTTGATGTGAAGCAGCATGAGTTCGTGTCCCTGATCGGGCCAGCGGGCTGTGGGAAATCAACGCTGCTGCGCTTGATGGCCGACTTGCTCCAACCGACGAAAGGACACATTACGATCCAGAAAGAGCATCCCAGGGAAGTCCACCTGCGGAGAAAGTTTGGCATCGTCCTTGAGAATCCCACTTTGTTCGAATGGCGGACGGTGCGCGAGAATATGGAACTCCCCCTTGAGTTGATCGGTCATAGCCGTGCCTTGTATAAGGAGCGGATGGACCACCTGCTCGACACCGTCGGCTTAATGAAGTTCAGTGATTATTACCCTTGGCAGCTCAGCAGCGGCATGCGAATTCGTGTTGCGATTGCGCGAGCACTCTCCCTCGATCCTCCCGTCCTGTTTATGGATGAACCTTTCTCCGCGTTAGATGAATTCACCAAAGAGAAACTACAGCTGGAACTCCTTGAGATTAAGAAAAAGACGAATAAAACCATCGTTTTTGTTGCCCATCGCATATCCGAAGCCGTATTTTTATCTGATCGTATTATCGTAATTTCCGCACATCCCGGCCGTGTTCACTCGCAGCATCATATTGATTTGGGTGTGTCAAGGACGCCGCAAACCCGAGAATCCGAGCTCTTTCATGATCTGACCAAAGCCATTCGAAACTGCTTGCCCGAAGGGAGTGATGCCCTTTGACGTCCGAATGGGGTAGGACAAACATTTAATGGGCTTAGGAAGGGATGACATCCCTTATTTAGACATAGGTATAGATAAGGGACAATGAAGGGGTGGCTGATATGGAAACTGATACTCCTAGGGGAAAAGAGGAGCTGCTCGAGCTGGATCGCAAGTATGTGTGGCATCACATGACGGCACACAATGACAATCCGATGATTGTTGCATCTGGTGAAGGAAGCTGGGTCACAGATGTGGATGGCCAGCGTTACTTGGATGGGATGTCAGGGCTCTGGTGCGTCAATGTGGGGCATGGCCGGAAAGAAATTGCGGAAGCGGCTGCTCAGCAAATGATGACATTAGCCTATGCGACGATGGTGCAAGCTCACATTCCTTCGATTGAATTGGCTGCCAAGCTGAATAAATGGTTGGAGGGTGAGTATCGGATTTTTTTCTCGAATTCGGGCTCAGATGCGAACGAAGTCGCGTTCAAAATCGCCCGCCAATACCATCATCAGAACGGGAATCCAACGAAGCATAAATTTATTTCGCGGCATCGTGCATATCACGGCAATTCGATGGGTGCTTTGGGCGCGACAGGGCAATCGCAACGCAAGCTTAAATATGAGCCGCTAGGTGTGGGCTTCAGCCATGTGCCGCCGCCGTATTGTTACCGCTGTCCATTCGGACAGACGAAGGATTCATGCAGCTTGCAATGTGCCAAAGCCATTGAGCAAGCGATTGTTTGGGAGGGACCCGACTCTGTCGCGGGTGTAATAGTAGAACCGACGATCACGGGCGGAGGCATGATTGTCCCGCACGAAGGATACCTACCGATGGTAAGCCAAATTTGTAAGAAATACAATGTGCTGCTCATTGTAGATGAGGTCATTTGCGGCTTCGGGCGCTCGGGTAAAAAGTTCGGACATCACAATTACGGCGTGAAACCCGACATTGTCACGATGGCTAAGGGGCTTACCAGCGCGTATTCTCCGCTATCCGCAACGGCGGTTTCGGCGGAACTCTATGCCACGTTTCAGCAGGCGGGGCCTACGAGCCATTTTCGGCATATCAACACCTTTGGGGGTAATCCCGTTTCTTGCGTTGTGGCGCTGAAAAATCTTGAGATTTTGGAAAATGAGGGACTTGTCGGCCGTTCGGCTGATATTGGGAATGCCTTCCGCGCTAGACTGACTCCCTTGCTTGAGCATCCGCATGTCGGGGATATTCGCATCTTCGGCTCCGCGATGGGCATTGAACTGGTGGAAGATCAGGGGACGAAAGAACCTGCAACGCCAGAGCGTGTTGCCCAGTTAATCGCAGCTTGCAAGAGCAAAGGTCTGCTCATTGGTAAGAATGGCGACACCGTTCAGGGATTTGCTAATATTTTGACCTTGAGTCCACCGTTCTCGTCAACCGATCAAGATGTTGAATTTATTATCGAGACGCTGCTTTCCGTATTTCAAACAACTCCGCCCGAAAGGATGATGTCCCGTGTCGACCCTGCAGCCGATTACGATTAACACAGCCCGTCTGCATCAACGTATTATGGCGCTGGCTGAGATTGGCAAACTTGGTGAGACTGGCGTCTGTCGATTGGCGTTAACGCAAGAAGACCGTGCAGGCGTTGAGCTCGTCCGGTCCTGGATGGAAGAGACGGGTATGGAAACACGCATCGATCCGTTCGCGAATTTGATAGGCGTTTGGCGGGGACTTGATCCCCAGAAGCCTGCACTTATGCTCGGTTCACATGTCGATTCACAGCCTTACGGCGGTCGATTCGACGGAGCGATCGGTGTGCTCGGGGCCATTGAAGTCGTGCAGACGATGCAAGAACAAGGCATACAGCCGCTATGTGATGTGGAAGTGGTCGCTTTCTGTGATGAAGAGGGGTGCCGTTTCAACAAAGGTTTGTTTGGCGTCAGGGGCATGACAGGGAAGTTAGAAACGGATGAACTGGAGCGTACGGATAAAAATGGCATCACTCGGCGAGAAGCACTCCTCGCATTTGGCTGCGATCCAGCTGCAATCGAGGGATATCCTCCGCTTAGACAAGGGCGAATTGGCGCTTTCTTGGAGCTCCATATCGAACAAGGACCTGTGCTCGAATCGCTGGATCAGCCGATCGGCATCGTGAGTGGCATCTCGGGACCGCTGTGGCTCACGGTCGAAATGACCGGCTTCGCTGGACACGCGGGGTCCGTGCCGATGGGGATGCGGCATGATGCGCTGCTCGGCGCAGCAAAAATCATCGTCGCGCTTAACGAATTGGCGAGACGAGAGCCTGGAGCGCCGACCGTCGGGACAGTGGGCTCGCTGCAGGTATTTCCAGATTCGCGGAATATCATTCCGGAGAGAGTGAGTTTCACGGTGGACCTGCGGGATATTGACCTGTCACGGCGCAATGCGTTGGAGGCGGAGCTGCTTTCCATCCTCGAGCAAGTCGCCTGCGAGCATGGTTTGACCTATTCCATTCGCGAAGACACGAACAGTGAGCCTCGTTACTGCGCGACATGGATCAAGGACATGCTGCGAGATGAAGCGGAGGGACTTGGATACAAGCCGCCAGAGCTCATGAGCGGACCTTTCCATGATTCGTTAGCGATGTCGCATGTGTGCGATTACGGGATGATTTTTGTCAGATGCCTCGAAGGCATCAGCCATAATCCCAAGGAATATGCAAGTCCGGAAGATATTGCGCTGGGAACTGAACTTTTGTACCGAACAGCGCGCCGAATCGCTTTAGGCATGGAACGATGAGCGAGAAAGGAGGAGCGAGGATGAGTACGACATTCATATCACTGACTGATTTGAAGCGGAATTTCGCAGAGGTGAAAGCGGGCATGAAGCCAAAGGAAGCGATCGAGGAGTCGAATCGCTGCTTGTTCTGCTATGACGCTCCTTGTACGCGGGCTTGTCCCACAGGGATTGATGTTCCTTCTTTTATTAAAAAAATTGCCACAGGCAATTTGAAAGGCTCGGCTCGAACAATTCTGGAAGCCAACCCTGTCGGCGCCTCCTGCTCAAGAGTATGTCCGACGGAAGAATTGTGCGAGGGCGCATGCGTGCTAAATCAGTCGTCCAAGCCTATCTTGATCGGTCAGCTTCAGCGCTATGTAACGGATTGGGCGATCAAGAACGAACAGATGCTCTTTCAAGCGGGGGCAAGCAATGGCAAGTCTGTTGCGGTTGTCGGCAGCGGGCCCGCTGGACTTTCAGCAGCAAGAGAGCTGGCGCGATTCGGATTCCAGGTGACGGTGTTTGAGGCTAAAGCGCAAGCAGGCGGTTTGGATACATTCGGTATCGTTTCGTTCCGGCTTCCGCAGGAAATTTCGCTCTGGGAAGTGGAGCAGGTGAAGCAGCTCGGCGTCACCTTTCGGTTAAACACGCGCGTCGGTGTGGATGTCAGCAGTGAGGAGCTGCTGCGGAATTACGACGCGGTGCTGCTGGCGGTCGGCATGGCGAAGGTGCCGATGCTCGGCATTGAAGGTGAGAACTTGCATGGCGTGTTCGATGCGATCGATTTCGTCGAGGGCACGAAAGTAGCGGACAATGCTGCACTTGACACTTCGCTCCTCGGCAAGCGAGTCGCTGTGATCGGCGCGGGGAATACCGCGATCGATGCAGCTACGTGTTCCGTCCGACTCGGCGCGGAAGCGGTGCAGATCGTGTATCGCCGCACACAGTCGGAGATGACTGCGTACGATTTTGAATACGAATTCGCCAAAGGGGACGGCGTTACATTTCGCTGGCTGACCGCTCCGAAACGGATCATCGGAGACGAGGAAGGCTGCGTAACCGGAGTCGAATGCTTGCGCATGGAGCTCGTCATCAGCGACGATGGTCGTCAAAGACCCATCGCCATACCTGGGAGCGAATTCGTGCTCGAAGTCGATGCCGTCATTAAGGCGATCGGCCAGACGAAGCACACGGCGCTCATCGAGCAGTTCGGTCTTGTTCATGTGAAGGGAACGGTCACGGTGGACCCTGAGACAGGAGCGACGTCACATCCGCAAGTATATGCCGCAGGCGATGTGATTTTCGGCGATGGACAGGGAGAGGCGATGGTGGTGTCGGCCTCCCAGCAAGGAAAACGTGCAGCGTATGCGATCTATCAACAGTTGGTGAAGGGGCAGGAAGCTTCAGCTTGAGATTTGGCAAGTGACGGGAAGTCTACTCTACGATCAGGAGGGATTCTGCATGGCTGATTTACGTATTAATCTGGCAGGTATCGCATCACCTAACCCTTTCTGGTTAGCCTCCGCACCACCGACGAATACGGGGTATCAGGTGCAACGCGCTTTCGAAGCGGGCTGGGGAGGGGCGGTCTGGAAAACACTCGGTGACCCGATCATTAACACCTCGTCCCGTTTTGCGGCGGTCCATTTCAATGGTCAGCGCGTGGCGGGCTTTAACAATATTGAGCTGATCACGGATCGTCCCCTGGAAATCAATCTGAAAGAAATTTACGAGACGAAGAAGCGATTCCCAAATCATGCGCTTGTGGTGTCCTTGATGGTGGAGCCGAAGCGGGAGAAATGGCATGAAATTGTGAAAAAAGTGGAAGCTGTCGGCGTAGACGGTCTCGAGCTAAACTTCGGTTGTCCGCATGGGATGGCGGAACGCGGCATGGGCTCAGCTTCTGGGCAGCAGCCTGACTTGGTTGAAGCGCAGACGATGTGGGCCAAGGAGGTTGCACAAACGCCTGTCATTGTGAAGCTAACTCCGAATATCACCGATATTACGAGCACGGCAAAAGCGGCAGTGCGTGGCGGCGCGGATGCAATTTCGCTGATCAACACGATTAACTCGCTGGCTGGTGTCGATATCGATACGTGGCACACGATTCCACACGTCGGTGGCAAAGGCTCGCATGGGGGCTATTGCGGCCCAGCGGTGAAGCCGATTGCGCTTCATATGGTGGCGGACTGCGCCCGTAATCCTGCGGTAACTGTGCCGATCTCTGGGATCGGCGGAGTTTCGACATGGCGGGATGCCGTGGAATTCATGCTCATGGGCGCAACAGGTGTCCAGGTGTGCACGGCTGCCATGCATCATGGCTTTCGCATCGTCGAGGATATGATCGACGGGTTAAACAATTATTTGGATGAGCGTGGACTTGCAAGTGTCACCGAATTGACAGGCAAATCGGTCCATCGTTATGAGGACTGGGGCAATTTGGATTTGAATTACGCAGTCGTTGCCCGCATCGACACCGACACCTGCATTAATTGCAACAAATGCCATATTGCTTGCGAAGATACGTCGCATCAATGTATTGAGCGCGTGACGAACGCGCAAGGAGAGGCCATTTTACAAGTACGGGAAGAAGACTGTGTGGGCTGTAATTTATGCGCCATTGTGTGTCCTGTGGAGGGAGCTATTACGATGGTTGAAGTGCAAGGAACAGAAGCGCCAATGACATGGAATGAGCGGCAAAAAGCCGTGGCAGAGCTGGAAGGCGGACCGGGACCGAACAAGAAGGAGGCAGTGTAGCGATGTCCAAACTAATAAAGAATGGCACCATTGTCACCGCTTCTGATATCTATCAAGGCGATATTCTCATTGAACAGGGGAAGATCTCCCAAATCGGGAAAAGCCTCCATGTTGAAGGAGCTGAGGTCGTTGATGCGACGGGGCACTACGTGTTCCCAGGGGGAATTGATCCGCATACGCATCTGGATATGCCGTTTGGCGGCACGGTGACGGCTGATAATTTCGAGACAGGAACGCGAGCAGCCGCTTTCGGCGGAACGACGACGATCATTGACTTTTGCCTCACGAACAAAGGGAAGCCGCTGCATGAATCCGTTCAAACCTGGCATGCGAAGGCTGAGGGCAAGGCGGTGATTGATTATGGTTTTCATCTCATGATCGCAGAGATTACCGATGAGGTGTTGGCCGAGCTACCGCAAATGATTCACGACGAGGGCATTACGTCGCTTAAGGTGTTCATGGCGTACAAGAACGTGTTCCAGGCCGACGACGGGACGCTGTATCGGACGCTGCTGGAGGCGAAAAAGCATGGCGCACTGGTCATGGTGCATGCGGAGAACGGCGATGTGATCGACTATTTGATCAAGGAAGCGTTGGAAGCGGGTCAGACGGACCCGATTTATCATGCGCTGACACGTCCTTCGGTCATTGAAGGCGAGGCGACTGGCCGAGCCGCCAAGCTTACTGGGATGGCAAATTCACAGCTGTACGTTGTGCATGTGACATGTGAAGAAGCCGTACAGCAAATTACAGAAGCGCGCAATAAAGGGGTCGACATTTGGGGAGAAACGTGTCCGCAATATTTAATGTTAGATCAGACGCATCTGGAAAAACCCGATTTCGAGGGTGCGAAATATGTCTGGTCGCCACCGCTTCGGCCGAAAGAGCATCAGGATGCGCTGTGGACGGCTTTGAAAACAGGACAGCTGCAGACGCTCGGCTCTGATCATTGCTCGTTTAATTTCAAAGGTCAAAAAGAGCTCGGTCGCGGCGATTTCAGCCGAATCCCGAATGGCGGACCGTGCATCGAGGATCGGTTTTCTATTTTATTTTCGGAAGGGGTGAAAAAGGGGCGCATCACATTGAATCAGTTCGTGGATATTGTGGCTACCCGCAGCGCGAAGTTATTCGGCTTGTTTCCGCAGAAAGGGACGATCGCGGTTGGCGGTGATGCTGATCTTGTGATTTTCGACCCTGAGGCAGAGCGAACCTTATCGGTGCAAACTCACCATATGAATGTGGACTATAATCCATTCGAAGGAATCGCTATAACAGGCGAGCCTGTCACTGTCTTGTCCCGAGGTGAATTCGTCATTCGCGATAAGCAATTCGTGGGTCAGCCAGGCACAGGACAATTCTTGAAGCGGAAAACGTATAAGGGCACTGCTTACGCCGGCGATCCGAAAAAAGGAGGTGCAGGGTATGTCTGAATTTGAGCAATTTCAGGCGGAGAAATTGAAGCTGGACGGCTACGTCTCACAGAAATTTCGCATAGTCGGCGTCAAAGAAGATCTAGAAGGGGCATGGCTCGATCTGGAGCACCCTGGCGGTGAAACCGCGAAATTGCATTTGAAAACGGCCAATGCCCGTAAATATTATGTCAATGTCTTGCTCCAGCAGGGCCGCTCTAAGAGTTAACGGATAAGCCCATGCAGGTAAGCGTAGCCGTATAAAGCAAGTTCGAGCGCGATGCGTCTTGGTGGCGAGACAACCTCCTTACGTCAGAAAAGTTGACAATCTATTGCGCGAAACGTATGGGCTCTAGTATACATGCTGACCATGATCTTATGGAAAAAATTTCATGCAACAGGAGATGAGGCATATGACAGTCGTTCGCAATCTCGTTAACGGCATTTGGGTCTATTCGGCAGGTGGAAAGCTGCGCGACGTCTTCAATCCAGCGACAGGGAAAGTGATTGCCCAGGTACCGTTTTCCACGTCGGTGGATGTCGATCTAGCCGTCCATGCGGCGCAAAACGCGTATGATAGCTGGAGGCATACCCCCGTTCCTAAGCGTGCCCGCTTGCTTTTTCATTACTGGCAGCTCCTGCAAGATAATGAGAAGGAACTTGCAGAACTCATTACGCTGGAAAATGGGAAAAGTTATAAGGAAGCGCTAGGCGAGGTGCTGCGTGGTATTGAATGCGTGGAGTTCGCTGCGGGCGCTCCATCTCATTTGATGGGAGCAACTTTAGCGAATATTTCGGCGGATATGGATTCCGAAATGTTTCGCGTACCGCTCGGCGTCGTTGGCGGCATCACACCTTTTAACTTCCCGATGATGGTGCCGTGTTGGATGTTCCCGCTGGCGATTGCTTGCGGCAACACCTTCGTCTTGAAGCCGTCGGAGCGTACGCCGCTAACCGCAAATAAGCTGGCGCAATTGATGCTGGAGGCTGGTCTGCCTGACGGGGTGCTTAATGTGGTCCATGGGGCCCATGACGTTGTCAACGGCATTACGACACATCCTGGGATTAAAGCGGTATCGTTCGTAGGTTCACAACCCGTTGCGAAAGTTGTGTACGAGAAATCGTCAGCAGCAGGAAAGCGTGTGCAAGCGCTCGCTGGGGCCAAAAACTATCACATCGTCATGCCCGATGCGAATTTGGAGAAGACCGTTGAGAACATAATCATGTCCTCGTTCGGTAGTGCGGGTGAGCGCTGTATGGCGTGCTCAGCGGTCGTCGTCGTCGGCGATGGCGACACATTCGTTGAAGCGTTGCTTGCCGCAGCGAAAGGGCTTGTGCTAGGCAGCGGCATGGAGGAGAAGGTGACGCTGACGCCTGTCATTCGCGGCGAGCATCGTACGCGGATTGAAGGTTTTATCGAGCAGGGCGTTGCCGAAGGAGCAACGTTGCTGCTCGATGGGAGGACGGCGGAAGCGTACGGTGGCGAGGGGTATTTCCTCGGAGCGACGCTGTTCGATCACGTGCAGCCAGAGATGACGATCGCGCGGGAGGAGATTTTCGGACCCGTGCTGTCGTTATTCCGTGCAGCAGATTTGACGAGTGCACTGGAGCTTGTGAATCAGTCGCGCTTTGGCAACTCGGCTGTGATCTACACGGAGAATGCCAAGTCCGTTCGCCAATTCCGCGAAGGGGTGGAAGCGGGCATGCTTGGCGTGAATGTCGGCGTGCCGGCACCGATGGCGTTCTTCCCCTTTTCGGGATGGAAGGACTCCTTCTACGGGGATTTGCATGCGAACGGCAAGGACGGCGTGGAGTTTTATACGAAAAAGAAAATGATAACGTCGCGTTACTATTAATGGAAGCGAGTTTGTTGGGGACTCTACGGGAAGCACCCGCGTTTGCGGAGGAGGTTCGTGGGGTCTTTTTCGTTAGGCGGGATTCACTTCAATCAAACAATCCGTTGTCGTCCGCTGGTCAATTTAGTATGATGGAGGTCACGTCATGCTGAATTCGGAGGACATTTTTACGATGAAAAGAAAGAAGACCCGCTCTATATCCGCTGGTCATTATCGGGAGCTGTTAGGCCGCTATTTGCTTCCTCAGAGGGGGACGCTGCTCACGCTGACCGTTCTGTTATTGGCCTCGATTGGGCTCCAGCTCATCAATCCGCAAATTATCCGATATTTCATCGATACGGCTGGCCAGCAAGGCGACATGCAACCGCTGTTTTACGCATCCTTGTTCTTCATTGGCTTCGCGCTGGTGCAGCAGCTCGTTTCTGTAATTGCAACCTACTTCAGCGAGAATGTCGGCTGGAAAACGACGAATCAACTGCGTGTCGATCTGGCGGCGCATTGCCTGTCATTGGATATGTCCTTTCACAAAAATCATACATCCGGCTCCCTGATCGAGCGAGTGGATGGCGATGTGAATGCGCTGGCGAATTTTTTCTCCAGTATGATCATTCATCTGGTTGGAAATGTGCTGCTGATGGCAGGAATTATCGTGCTGCTGTTTCGCGAGAATTGGTTGATTGGCGTGGGGATGAGCATGTTTATCGTGTTCGCGATTTACATGATCCAGTGGATTCGTAAGTTCGCAGTACCTGTGTGGGGAAAATGGCGCCAAGCGAACGCGGAATTTTACGGCTTCATCGGCGAGCATCTGGAAGGAACGGAGGACATTCGTGCCAATGGTGCGGTGGTTTTCGTTATGGAGCGTTTCTATTCGATGCTGCGGAAAATGCTGCCGCTGCGCGTCAAAGCGTTTCTCGGCTTTTGCGCGATGTGGACCACGTCGATTTTCGTCTTCGCATTGGGGAATGCGTTGGCATTCGCAATCAGCGCGTATTTATGGCACCAAGGGAAAATAAGTCTGGGCACGGTGTATTTGATTTTCTTTTACACGGAATTGTTGGCAAAGCCGATTGAGAAAATCCGTACGCAAATGGAAGATTTGCAAAAGGCGGATGCCAGTATTTCGCGAATTCGCGAGCTGTTCGCGATTCAATCGAACATTCGAGATGGCCACGGCGCGCCGCTGTCGCAAGGACCGCTTGGCGTCGAGTTCAATGACGTGCTCTTCAGCTACGATGGCGATCAGCCGACGTTGGATCGCATCACTTTTACGTTGAAGCCAGGCGAAGTCCTCGGCTTGCTGGGCCGAACGGGCAGCGGTAAATCTACACTCGCACGGCTGTTGCTGCGTTTTTATGATCCGCAGGAAGGCACAATCTCCCTTTCGGGGACGAATATTCGCGATTGCAAACTGAAAGATCTGCGCAAGCATGTTGCCCTTGTTACTCAAAACATCGAAATCATGCAAGGCACGATTCGCGATAATTTGACGTTCTATGATGAGCGTATCTCCGATGAAGCGATCATCGCCGTTCTTGATGATGTTGGGTTGAGCGCTTGGTTTGAAGCGATGCCTTACGGTCTCGATACGATTCTTGCCTCTGGCGGAGGCAGTCTATCCGCTGGAGAGGCGCAGTTGCTTGCTTTTGCACGCGTATTCTTGACGAAACCAGGGCTTGTCATTATGGATGAAGCGTCATCACGCCTAGATCCCTACACGGAGCAGCGCATGGAGAAAGCCGTATCCCGCTTGCTGACCGAGCGATCCTGCATCATGATTGCCCACCGTCTAGCGACGGTTCAGCGCGCCGATCACATCTTAATCCTGGAGCAAGGACGTGTCATCGAATCGGGACGAAGAGAGCAGCTCGCTGCGGATCCGAACTCCCGCTTCGCGCACTTGCTGACAACAGGACTAGAGGAGGTGCTGGCATGACGACTTTTCATTACTTATGGCGGCTCATTACATATAGGCCAATGCGTTACATTTTGAACGCGGTTATGTGGACGCTTATTTATTTGGCTCCGATTGTACCTGGTTTGGTGACGAAGCAGTTTTTCGACACACTAACAGGGCATGCCGCTCTGGGCTTCACCGTATGGGGGCTGATTGCGTTACTGATGGCGGCCGCGCTTGGCCGAATTGGGCTCATTGTTCTTGGGTTTATCACGGATGTGCATTTCCGCTTTCGCATGGGGATGCTGCTGCGCCGCAACTTACTAGAACATGTACTGAAACAGCCTGGCGCGCAAGCTATTCCTGTTGCACCTGGTGAAGCGATCAGCCATTTCCGCGATGATGTTGATCAATCCGAGGAAGCGGCAAGCTGGTCGGTCGACGTGTTCGGCATGACCTGCTTCGCGCTTGTATCGGGCTATATTTTGATTCGCATCGATGCCCAAATGACACTGCTTGTCTTTATGCCGATTGTGCTTGTTATTACAGCGGCTCAGCTCGCTACAGTTCGCTTGCAGAAGTATCGCGCTGCTAGTCGTGAAGCCACCTCCAAGGTGACGGGCGAGATCAGCGAAATGTTCGGCAACGTACAAGCGATTCAAGTTGCAGGCGCGGAAAAGCGCGTGATCAGCCGATTCCGCGATTTAGGCGACGAACGCCGCAAAGCGATGATCAAGGACCGCCTGATGGGGGAGCTGCTCGATTCGGTGTTCACGAATTCTGTAAACCTGGGTACAGGACTGTTATTGCTGCTAGCGGGTGCCAAAATGAGAGCAGGCACGTTCACGGTCGGCGATTTATCGCTGTTCGTGTATTATCTGACCTTCGTGACACAGTTTATTTCGAATGTAGGGAAGTTCATAACCTACTTCAAGCAAATGAGCGTCTCGCTGGAACGGTTGACCTTCCTGCTGCAGGGAGCGTCAGCGAAGGTGCTGACGATGGTGCGCTCGCTTCATCTGCACAAGGATGAAGCCCAAGAGGAGACGGACGCTGATCCTGGGGTCAAAGCGACTCCGCTGCAAGAGCTTGAGGTGAATGGTCTTAGCTACGCCTACCCCGATACAGGGAGGGGTATCCGCGACATTCACCTGCGTTTGACCCGTGGATCGTTCACCGTTGTGACGGGAACGATCGGGTCTGGCAAAACCACGTTGATTCGCTCCCTCCTTGGGCTGTTGCCCAAAGGAGAGGGATCGATCACGTGGAACGGGGTGCCCGTTGAGGATCCGGGCACATTTTTTGCGCCGCCGCAGAGTGCATACACGGCGCAGGTGCCGCGGCTGTACAGCGACACGCTGCGGAACAATATTTTGCTCGGGCAGGCTGAGCAAAGCGGGGCGCTGTCCCAGGCGCTGCATGCCGCGGTCATGGAGCAGGACGTGGCGCAGCTGCCCCTCGGGCTAGACACTGTCGTCGGCCCGCGCGGGGTGAAACTTTCCGGCGGCCAAGCGCAGCGGACGGCGGCTGCCCGTATGCTCGTGCGCGACGCCGAGCTGTACGTCTTCGACGATTTGTCGAGCGCGCTCGACGTCGAAACGGAGCAGAAGCTCTGGGCGCGCCTGTTCGAGCGGCGCGAAGATGCGACATGCCTCGTCGTGTCGCATCGCAAAACGGCGCTGACCCGCGCCGATCACATCATCGTAATGAAGGATGGTGTGATCGAGGCGGAAGGGACGTCAGCGGAGCTTCTGAAGCGAAGCCAGACGTTCCGCGAGCTTTGGTATGGCGATAAACGGAAGGGATGACGCGTGAGCAGGTGGGAGGTGGAGATAGGCGGAAAATCCGCCTAACTCCCGCCCGCCAGGCTACTAAGCAGCCAAGATAGACGGAAAATCCGCCTATCCCCCGTACACAAGGCCAATAAGTAGCCGAGTTAGTCGGAAAATCCGCCTATCTCCCGCGCCTCAGGCCAATGAGCAGCCGAGATAGTTGGAAAATCCACCTATCTCCCGCCCGCCAGGCCAATATGCAGCCAAGATAGACGGAAAATCCGCCTATCTCCCGTACACAAGGCCAATAAGTAGCCGAGATAGTCGGAAAATCCGCCTAACTCCCGCCCGCCAGGCACTTGCACACACAATTACTCAGCAACAAATAAAGGGAATACGCCCAATACAGCGAATACAGTTTTTACAGACACGAAACCCACCTATGTGTAATAACACCAGGTGGGTTTTCGTATGAGCCGTCATTTTACAAAGTGAGGATGAGAACCGCGCATGCTAAACACGCTGCTTTTGGTATTCTTTTTAACCATGATCATTCATACGGCTGAGACGCTTTCATACTCAATTCGCTATGCAGGCGTTCGGGTGAATAAGCTGGCTGTTGCCCTATCGCTTGTCGGTATCGTTGTACTGGTGTCTCGGACCGCAAATCTGATTCAAGCGCCGATGACGGCTCATTTTGTGGATTTTGCTAAGACGGATGGGAGCTTCGATCTGCTGCGCTTTCTTCGCATCTCATTGTTCGCCTCGTCCATCGGGACGATCGTCGGCATCGCATTATTCCCATCCTGCATACGATTGAGCGCACGTGTCATTACCCGATTGGAGGTTGCAGGCTCCATCCCGAAACTAATCTCCGGAGTCACGGTCCAGCAGCTCAAGAACACGACGAAATACATCAAAAAACCGACATTCAAGCTCAGCCAATTCCGCTATTTGGGCGTATCGAAGCGATTTCTAGCGATGAATATTGTTGTAACTGCATTTTATTCAGTTGGCGTCCTGTCATCCTTGTATGCCGCACATCTCTATCCAACGTATGCAACAACGGCGTCCCAAGCTTCTGGTTTGATCAACGGGATCGCGACGATCCTGCTGACGATTTTCATCGATCCGCAGCTCGGACTCATTACGGATAAAGCGCTGCATGATGAAGCCCAGCGAAAACAGCTCGGCAAAATTTACGCGCTGCTAATGACGACCCGCTTCCTTGGCACGCTTTTAGCGCAGTTTTTCTTGGTGCCATCGGCTTATTTCATCGGTTGGATCGTGAAGCTGCTTTTCTAATCTTTTCTAACTTAGGAACACGGCTTTCCATTGACGGGCTAGCTTGGTATAATAGCTACTAGCTCAGCTAGAAACGGAGATTTACCTACGATGAAGAAGTTCAAAAAGTTTTATATCGAAATTACGAGCGTCTGCAACTTGGCTTGCACCTTCTGTCCGCAGACGAAGCGCCAGGCGAATTTTATCAAGCTCGATACGTTTTCCAATATTTTAGATGGAATTAAGCCGCATACGAATCATATTTATTTGCATGTGAAGGGGGAGCCGCTGCTCCATCCCAAAATCGATGAACTGCTCGATCTCAGCCATGAGAAGGGCTTTAAAGTGAATATTACGACGAACGGCACGCTAATTAACAAAAATCGGCACAAGCTGCTCGGCAAACCGGCGCTGCGCCAAATGAATTTCTCCCTGCACAGCTTTGACGGCCATGAAGGATCCGAGGACAAAGAAGGCTATGTGATGAGCATTCTGAACTTTGCCAAGGAAATCGTGGCGAACTCGAATGTCATCATTTCGTTCCGTTTGTGGAATCTAACGCAAGACAATCAGACGAATCAGGAGCGCAAGCGCAACCGTGAAGTGCTGGACATGTTAGAGCGAACTTTCGAGCTTGATTACCAAATCGATGAGAAATTCGTTCGCGGCACGGGGTTGAAGCTGGCAGATCGTGTGTACTTGAACCAGGACCATGAGTTCCAATGGCCGGATCTGAAGGCGGAAGAGATTGAGGGGCCAGGCTTCTGCCATGCACTTCGTAATCAAGCGGGTATTCTCGTAGACGGCACCGTCATTCCATGCTGCTTGGATGGGGAAGGGGTTATTAACCTCGGGAATATTAATCAGACGCCATTCTCGGATATTATCGAAGGTGAGCGAGCTAATCGATTGTTCGAAGGCTTTTCTAGACGTGAAGTGGTCGAGGAACTTTGCAAAAAATGCGGGTATCGGGAACGGTTTAGTTTAGTATAAAAAGTGGAAATCATGAGGCTCATCCATGCTGCTCGTGCGCAGGTGGATGAGTTTTTTGCTTTTAGTGCAAAATCGTGAGATAATACAAGTTTGATTCCTTAAGATGTTTGGAGGCACACCTAGGTGGGACGTTATCCTTTTGCATATGATCGTGGTCAGCCTTATATGAAGCAAGTATCCGATTGGATTGCGGATATTTTTTATGACATTCTGCCTGAGGCAGGATTTGAAATCCGAGATGAACAGATCTACATGGCGTTCCAGCTTGAGCGGGCGTATGCGGATAAAATGACGATTTTTGCAGAAGCTGGCGTTGGTACGGGCAAAACACTCGTGTACTTGCTCTACGCCATTTGCTATGCACGTTATCGGAATAAACCAGCCATAATTGCCTGTGCGGACGAATCGCTGATTGAGCAATTGGTGAAGCCTGGCGGAGATATTGATAAAATTGCACGTCATCTGAATATGGAGATCGATGCGAGACTCGCGAAGTCGCCAGATCAGTACGCTTGTCTGATGAAGCTGGATGAAGCGAGATTCGGACACGACGATATGGAGCTTTATCGGGATATTTATGCAGAATTGCCTGATTTCGTGCATTCGCGCGAGGCGCTGCAAACGTTCTATGCCTATGGGGATCGCAAAAATTATCCGCACTTGAACGATGAGCAATGGCAGCGCATGAACTGGGATGCTTACCAGGATTGCTTCGTCTGTGATAAGCGGCATCGCTGCGGTCAAACGTTATCACGTGAAGCATATCGGCGCTCGGCGGATCTGATCATTTGTTCGCATGATTTCTATATGGAGCATGTATGGACTTATGATAGCCGGAAGCGAGAAGGGCAGCTGCCCTTGCTCCCAGAACATTGTACGGTTGTCTTTGATGAAGGCCATCTGATGGAGTCCGCCGCGCAGAAAGCGCTAACGTACAAGCTCAAACATATCGTTTTTGAAGAATTGATTGTTCGGCTATTAAAAGGCGAAGTGCGCGAGACGTTAGCTGTCTGCATTGACCGTGCCATTGATCAGAGTGAGCGGATGTTCGCGGTGCTGGAAGGCTGTTGTCAGCCGATTCCTGGCTCGGAGCGTAAGCAAATCGTGATGAATGACGCGCTTCTGCAGGAGATTCATTTGCTGTGTGATATTTTATCGGAGATTGAGGAGGAACTCGTCTTCGAGGGGGAAATGTTCACACTCAATGATTATCAGCTCAAAATCGTGGAAGAGCATCTGGAAATGATGCAGAAGGCGCTGGCGCTTTTCCGAAACAAGCATTCATTCATCTGCTGGGCGACGGAAAGTATCACAGGATTGTCGTTAGTCATTATGCCTCGAACGGTGAAAGAAGTGTTGAAAGAGCATGTTTTTTCGGCTAAAATGCCAATCGTATTCTCCTCCGCAACGCTCTCAGTTGAGGGCAGCTTCGACTATGTCGCGAATAGCTTAGGGTTGGAAGAGTACTTATCCTTCTCTGTCGAATCGCCGTATGATTATGCGGAACGGATGGAAGTGATCGTGCCTGCTTGGGAACAAGGCGGAAGCTTCCAAGAGAAGATGAACGCAGCGGTCCAACTGTTGCAGAAGACCGAAGGCAGAGCGTTAATTTTGTTTCCGACGCACCAGGAATTGCATGCGTTCAAGGGACAGATTTCGAACGAAGCGGCTTGTGCCAATCTACGTTTCATCTATGAAGGCGATCAAGAAATTACGCATGCGATTGCAGCTTTCCAAGAGGATGAGCACAGCGTACTGGCAGCTGTTTCCTTATGGGAAGGACTCGATATTCCAGGACCTTCGTTGTCGAACGTTATCGTGTGGTCCTTGCCGTTTCCTCCGCACGACCCTGTGTTCAACGCGAAGCGTGAAGCATCGAACGCGCCATACGAAGAGGTCGACATTCCGTACATGCTGCTGCGCTTACGGCAGGGGATGGGGCGCTTGATCCGAACGCGCGAGGATAGCGGCATCATTGCCATTTTCGCGGGTGAGATACATGCGAATGCGGAGCTGCGCGGACATATTGAGCGTATCCTGCCAAGCGGTGTGGAGATGAAGTCGGAAGCACGCGTAGATTCCTAAATACAAGTAAGACCTTAACGTCCATGCGGATGTTGGGGTCTTTTTTTTACCTGCTTTCAGTCTAATGCCGCCGAAAAGGATGTATATATATCATATAACTGTAAGCGATTACAACTTGTCCGATGCAAGGTTCGCGACGTTTCAACATCCTCCGCAACGTATGTCAGCTCAACATCTGCGACGAAGGAGGTGAGGACTTGCAATTGACTTATACGCTGGAACAAAATCTGCTCCGCACGCGGGTGCGAGAATTCGCTCTATCCGAATTAGCTCCGACTGCGGCGCAACGAGATGAGGAGGAGCGGTTTGATCGCCACATTTTTGGGCGACTCGGAGAATTGGGCTACACCGGCATACCTTGGGCGACAGCCGTTGGCGGCAAAGATGAACCTTTTCTCAACTATGCCATGGTGATCGAAGAATTATCTCGTGTTTGTGCCTCGACAGGCGTGATGCTTTCCGTTCATACTTCGCTCGCCAGTTGGGCGGTGGAGACATACGGAACGGACGCGCAGAAACAGGCTTATTTGCGCCCTATGGCTGAAGGAAAGCTGCTTGGTGCGTACTGCTTGACAGAAAGCGAATCGGGCTCCGATGCAAGCGCTATGCGTACGACAGCTACACGCCATGGCGACCAGTATGAACTGAACGGCTCGAAACTTTTCGTCAGCAATGGCGGTGAGGCGGAGGTGTACATTGTTTTTGCCTTGACGGATCCTGGTCAGGGACAGAAAGGTATTAGCGCTTTTATCGTAGAGAAGGGCTTTCCGGGACTTATTTTTGGGAAAAAGGAGAAGAAATTAGGCATACGTTCCTCCACGACCGTCGAACTTCGTTTCGAGCAATGCTGCGTTCCTGCTGCCAACTTACTGGGGGGGGAGGGTGAAGGCTTTCGCATCGCGATGCGAAGCTTGGATGGGGGCCGCATTGGGATTGCAGCGCAGGCTGTTGGGATCGCTCAAGGCGCTTTGGACGCTGGTTTGGCTTATGTCAATGAAGGGAGGGCCACAAAGGCGAAAGGGACGAATGGGGCGCATTTGTTCCGCTATTCGGATACGCTTAGTGAACTGATTTCACAAGTGGAAGGCGCAAGATTGCTGATGTATCAAGCCGCATGGCGGAAAGGAAACGGAATGTCCTATGGGAAACAGGCAGCTATGGCAAAGCTTTTTGCCAGTGATACAGCGGTTAGGGTGACAAATGAGATCCTCCAGATGTTAAGCCGGTTAGGTTGTATGCAAACGCAAGCGGTTGAGCGATATTTTCGAGATGCCAAAGTGACGCAAATTTATGAAGGGACGAATGAGATTCAACGTATTGTGATTTCCCGCATGCTGCTAACCGAACGTGTGTAGGAAGGGAGAGCGATAACATGAGTGATCTCTATCTGCCAGGGCTTGAAAATATTGTAGCTAGCGAAACCAGCATTTCCTATCTGGATGTCGAGAAAGAAGAAATTGTCATTCGAGGCTATGATTTAATGGAACTTGCGGTACAGGTGACGTTCCTGGATGTGGCGGTTCTACTATTGGATGGCATCCTGCCAGATGGAGGTGCTCGCGCTGCGTTGCAAGCAAGTATTATATCTGCGTATGGGCTGCCGCAAAATGTGCGCGCGATTCTTCACCTACTGCCCGAGCATACCGATGCTATGGACGTCTTACGTACGGGGATTTCAGCTCTGGCCAGCTTCGATGAAGAGCTTGATGATCGATCTCCAGCGGCTAATCGCCGTAAAGCGATTCGGTTGCTCGCTAAAGTGCCGCAAATTGTTGCCTATGGGCATCGCGCGTTGACGAAGCAGCCTTTTATCGAGCCTGATAGGAGCCTTTCGTATACGGCAAATTTCTTGTATATGTTGACGGGGAAGGTGCCTTCACCGCTGGAAGAGTCGATTTTCGATCAGTCCTTGATTGTGTACAGCGAACACGAAATGCCGAATTCGACGTTCACCGCCAGAGTGATTGCGTCGACGCAGTCCGACTTGTACGGTGCGCTAGTGGGTGCGGTTTCCTCTTTGAAAGGAACGCTGCACGGCGGCGCGAATGAAGCGGTTATGGCAATGCTGCTGGAGGCAGGCAGTGAAGAAGCAATGGAACCGCTGATTCTATCCAAGTTAGCAAAACGTGAGCGAATCATGGGATTTGGCCATCGGGTGTATATGAAAAGGCCTGATCCGCGCGCGTTGCTGATGAAGGATGCTTTAGCCCTGTTAGCGGCACATTTGAATCAACCTGATCTCTATCACATGTGTGTGCGAGGTGAAGAGGTCATGCGAAGGGAGAAAGGGCTGCATCCGAATTTGGATTACTATGCTGCTCCTGTTTACTACTTGCTTGGCATTCCAATTTCATTGTTCACGCCCGTGTTTCTGGCTGCGCGAACGTTGGGAATTTCGGCACATGTGATGGAACAGCATGCGAATAACCGACTCTTCCGCCCGCGGGTTCGCTATACAGGACCGCGAGATTTGCATCCGCCTGTGGTGGAGGATGATCTGGGTAGTGAAGAGGAGGAGGAGGGATGAGCTCGGCAGCTAATCATGATCCTTCAGATGTGTCTCGTTTCGACTCTCTGATTGAAGAAATTGCTGACTATGTCTTGTACGCAGAGATTGATAGTGATGAAGCCTACTGGATTGCGTACCATGTGTTATTGGATTCCATTGGCACGGGGCTGCTTGCTTTACGGTTTCCTGCTTGCACGAAGCTGTTAGGACCGCTAGTTCCAGGAGGTGAATTGCCAGGAGGAGCGCGTGTACCAGGTACTTCGTATGAGCTTGACCCTGTGCAGGCTGCTTTCAATATCGGATGTATGATTCGATGGCTGGATTATAATGACACGTGGCTTGCAGCGGAATGGGGACACCCTTCTGACAATCTGGGCAGTATTCTGGCATTAGCCGACTATCTAAGTCGATTGCGCATGCAAAGCGGCGAAGCGCCGTTTACGATCCATGATGTGCTTACATTGGCGATCAAAGCGCATGAGATTCAAGGTGTCCTCGCGCTGAATACGAGCTTGAATCGGGTAGGTCTGGATCATGTGCATTTGGTCAAAATAGCCTCAACTGCGGTCGCAACCGCAATGCTTGGCGGCACGCGCACACAAGTGTGCAGTGCGGTATCTAACGCGTGGATCGATGGCGCGAGCTTGCGGACGTATCGACATGCGCCGAATACAGGTTCACGGAAGTCATGGGCCGCTGGCGATGCAACGAGCCGAGCCGTTCGATTGGCTTTGATGACGATGAAAGGAGAAATGGGCTATAGCTCCGCCCTCACTGCACAGCAATGGGGCTTTCAGGATGTGCTGTTCCGGGGCAATGCCCTGACATTAGCACGACCCTTAGGTTCCTATGTGATGGAAAATATTTTATTTAAAATCTCGTTTCCAGCTGAATTCCACGCGCAAACCGCAGTCGAGTGCGCATTCGAGCTTCATGAGCAGGTTAGAAATCGGTTCGCTGAGATTCAAGAAATTAGATTAACCACGCATGAGTCGGCGATACGGATTATTGATAAGCGCGGCCCTCTGCATAACCCGGCAGATCGGGATCATTGTCTGCAATATATGGTCGCCATCGGGCTCCTGTACGGGACGCTAACGGCTGAGCACTATGAGGATGAAGCAGCGGCTGATCCGCGTATTGACGAGTTACGAGCCAAAATGACCGTGGGGGAGGATAGGGGGTACAGCCAAGATTATTTGGATCCTGAACTGAGGTCAATCGCCAATGCGATTGAGATTGTGTATACGGACGGCACCAAGTCAGAGAAAGTCGTGTGCGAGTATCCGATTGGTCATCGACGACGGAGGGAGGAGGGACTGCCCAAGGTTATTGCGAAATACAAGGCGAATCTACTGAGCCGATATACTCCTGAGCAGACGCAAGTCATCGAGGATGTGTCGCTTGCTTATGAGGAGCTGCTTGCGATGCCTGCGCCGGCGTTTCTTTCTTTGTTTACGACATCGACATAGGATTTTCTGTACGGATTATTGGTGGTGAAGCGCTATGTTGCTGCATGTGCAACATTTTGTGCTGTGTGAGGCTCAATTGGTGCCCCATCTTGTACTTTGTGCAACAAAAAAGAACATCAATCTAGCTAACCGCGTCATTTGCGGCGAAAATGTTGTACCGTTTACAGCATACAAGTCAAATGTGCTTATTTCTCGATCATGTTGTACAGCGTACAACAAGCCTACCGAGCCAGCGCCATGTGGTGGATTTCGGAAGCTTGAAGTAGCACATTTCCATGCCATGAAAGGAGGTCGCCATGTCCTGGCTGATTGAAGAAGAGCCGGATCAGCGTCGTCTTGCGGCCGATTTCAAGCAGCTGGTGACAGCAGGTCCGATTGTGCAAATTCCTGGCACCCACGATGGGATGTCAGCACGGTTAGCTAAGCTTGCGAATTTCCAAGCTATTTATCTTTCTGGTGCGGCTTTCAGCGCGAGTCGAGGGCTGCCCGATCTTGGCGTGCATTATTCGAACGAGGTTGCTGATCGCGCACGTGAATTAGTTCGGGCATCTGGACTCCCGCTTCTCGTCGACATTGATACGGGATTCGGCGGCATCCTGCAAGTCGCCCGGACAGCGAAGGAGATGGTTGAAGCTAAAGCAGCCGCTGTACAGCTTGAAGATCAAGAGATGCCAAAGAAATGCGGGCATCTGAATGGCAAGAAGCTTGTCACCGCCGATGAAATGGTGCAGAAAATAAAGACAATTAAGGAAGTCGCTCCGACACTGTATCTGATTGCGCGTACGGATGCCAAAGGTGTGACGGGCATGCAGGATGCCATCGAACGTGCGCAACGATATGTGGCAGCTGGCGCAGATGCGATTTTCCCTGAAGCCCTGGAGCGCGAAGAGGAGTTTCGCTTATTTCGTTCCGCTGTTGATGTGCCGTTGCTGGCTAATATGACCGAATTCGGCCGAACGCCGTATTGGACAGCAGACCAGTTTGCGAGCTTCGGTTTTCAAATGATTTTGTATCCCGTCACCTCGCTTCGCGTTGCCGCTAAGGCGATTGAACGTGTATTTGACGACATTCGGTTACATGGGTCACAGCAATCCTCCCTACCGTCGATGCAAACCCGTAAGGAGCTGTACGCAGCGATTCGTTATGAGGAATATGAAGCGTTGGACGGGCGGATTGCAAAGACGATTCTGGATGAGCAAGTGTAAATGTAAATGTAAGTGTATGTGTATGTGTAAGTGTAAGTGCAAGTGCAAGCCCCCGTGAGCAGCAATCTGTGAATATAGCGTCGTCAAACGTGAGCTAGTGTGACTTGCATAAGGGGCGTGACTGGCATGGATTTCAGTTACGAGGATGAATGGGACATGATTCGCACGATGGTTCGTGATTTTGCCCAGCATGAAGTCGCGCCAAGTGCGGCAAAGCGTGACGAGCAGGCACGATTCGATCAGCGTCTGTATATACTTATGGCGGAACTCGGACTAACCGGCATCCCTTGGAAGGAGAGTGATGGAGGGCTCGGTGCAGATCGTATCACGCTGAGTTTGGTACTGGAGGAGCTTGCGAAGTCCTGTGCTTCTACGGCTCATAGCCTGTATGTGCATTCAGCATTGGCGTGTGCACCGATTGCAGAGTTCGGGACGGAAGAACAGAAGCAAATCTATTTGCAGCCGTTAGCACAAGGAAAGCTGCTTGGAGCCGCCGCTGAGATGGAAACGCTGAATGGACTAGGGCAGTTGCACGCGTTACGTGAAGAGGATACGTATATAATTAATGGCATTAAAAATATGCTAACGAACGCAGGAGATGCGGATATATGGGTCATTTACGCTTGGACGGAGCCCTCATTGAAAGGAAGAGGTTGCAGCGCTTTCGTAATCAAGAAAGACCAGTTCGGGGTTCGACTTGGGGAAAAAGAGAACACATTAGGAACCCGCTCCTCTTCGATGAGACAGGTTCACTTTGAGCAATGCCGAGTACCCGCCAGTCAGCGTCTTGGTGAAGAAGGGGACGGCTTACGGATCGCCGCAGCGACCCTTCATAACGCACGCAGCTCACTCGCTGCGCAAGCGATTGGCGTGGCCCAGGCTGCTATGGAAGCGGCTTTGGCCTATGCATCGATGCGAAAGCAATTCGGGAAGCCGATAGCATCCCAGCAAGCGATTGCCTTCAAGCTGGCGAATATGGCAACGCAAATTGAAGCGGCAAGGCTGCTAATGTATCAAACGGCTTGCCAAGAGCATCCAACACCACAGGTGGACTATGTGCCTGTTTGTCATTTTGCTGGTACAACAGCCGTCAATGTCGCCATTGAAGCCTTGCAAATATTCGGCGGTTATGGCTACACCAAGGATTTCCCAGTGGAGCGCTATCTGCGGGATGCCAAAATGCTTCAGCTTATTGAAACCATGCAGGAAGAGTTAAGAATCACGATCTCGCATTACTTGCAAACGTAAGGGAGCGTGGACATTCCTATGAGAGAAACGGTTATTGTGGGGGGGGCACGAACGCCTTTCGGCAAGTTCGGCGGTGCGCTGCAAGAGATGGCAGCGGTCGATCTCGGCGGCATCGCCATTCAAGAAGCGATTCGCCGATCGCGCGCTGATCCGCAAGCCATCGAGCATGTGGTGATGGGCATGGTTCTGCAGAGCGGTGCAGGCCAGGTCCCCTCTCGGCAAGCGGCTCGTCGTGCGGGTCTGGATTGGCCGGTTACTTCGGAGACGATCAATAAGGTTTGCGCATCAGGCATGCGGAGTATCACGTTAGCCGATCAGATGATTCGTTCTGGTGATGCTTCCCTCTTAGTTGTAGGAGGCATGGAAAGTATGAGTCAGGCCCCCTATCTCGTGCCGCAAGCGAGATGGGGCTCACGTATGGGCGATCAAACGCTGGTCGACAGTATGCTGCGTGACGGGCTAACCTGCCCGTTTCACGGCGTGCATATGGTCAATCACGGCAGCCAAGTCGCTGCGGAATTTCGCATCACACGTGGTGCGCAAGATGCTTGGGCGTTACGCAGCCATGAGCGAGCGATAGCGGCCATGGCGAAAGGCTACTTCGCGGAGGAAATCGTGCCTGTACGCGTCGTCAGTAAGCAAGGCGAGCGCGTCGTAGATCGCGATGAAGGTCCTCGCAGCGACACGAGTCTGGCGAAGCTCGCGGCGCTCTCGCCTGTGTTTGACAGCGGCGGTACCATTACCGCTGGGAATGCGCCGGGCGTCAATGACGGCGCCGCTGCATTGGTCGTTATGGACAAAGCGCGTGCGCATGCCGAAGGGCTTACACCGCTGGCAACCATTGTAGGGCATGCCACGGTTGGTGAGCGAGCGCCATACATTGCCATGGCGCCAGCACTTGCGGTTGCCAAGCTGCTGAATCAAGCAGGGATGAGCTCCCAGCAAATTGACCGATTTGAGGTCAATGAAGCTTTTGCCGCCGTATTGCTCACCTGTGAGCACATACTGGGATGGGAGCGGGACCGCGTAAACGTGAACGGCGGTGCCATTGCTTTGGGGCATCCGATCGGAGCCAGCGGGACCCGCATTGTGTTGACATTAATTAACGAGCTGCGCCGACATGGAGGCGGGTACGGAATTGCTGCCATTTGCAGCGGAACGGCGCAGGGAGATGCCATCTTAGTACGTGTCGATGTATAAGCCAACAACCGCATCAGATATAGATGATAGAAGCAGAGTTTAGATTCGAGGTGAGAAGTCATGAGCATCGGTACTATTATGGTGATCGGCGCTGGGCAGATGGGTCGCGGCATTGTGCAGGTTGCGGCCGAAGCGGGAAAACAGGTGCGATGGATGGATATTTCATCCGCGATGCTCGGGAAAGGCATAGCATATCTAGATCAACAGCTGGAGCGAAGCGTTGCGAAAGGGATTCGGAATCAGGATGACAAATCCGCAATTCTGTCCCAGGTACAGCTTACGGCCTCCTTGCAGGAAGCTAGTGAATGTGAGCTTGTGATCGAAGCAATCGCCGAGAACATGTCGGTGAAGCAAGCTCTATTTCGTGAACTCGATGAGGTATGCACAGAAGGCACCATTCTAGCAACGAACACCTCATCATTGCCCATTACTGAAATCGCAGCGGTGACGTCCCGCGCTTCGCATGTGATAGGGATGCATTTCATGAATCCTGTGCCTGTCATGCGCTTAGTTGAAGTTATACGCGGATTGGAAACCACACAAACGGTGTATGATTCAATTGTTCAACTCAGCCTTGAACTAGGCAAAACACCCGTAGAAGTGCAGGATTTCCCAGGCTTTGTTTCGAATCGAATCCTGATGCCGATGATCAACGAAGCTGTTTTTACCGTCTATGAAGGAGTAGCAACCGCTGAAGCGGTGGATACCGTTATGAAGCTGGGGATGCGGCATCCGATGGGGCCATTGGAATTGGCGGATTTAATTGGCTTGGACACGTGCCTGGCGATCATGGATATCCTCTATGAGGGCTTTAAAGACAGCAAGTACAGACCATGTCCATTGCTTCGGAAGTATGTAAAAGCAGGGCGATTAGGCCGGAAATCGGGCCAAGGATTTTACACATATACGTGAAGTTAGCGTGATTTTGGCAGGAGCAGGCCTTGATGGAAAGGCTTGCTCCTTTCATTTAGTGCAAGCGGATGGACAAGCTTTCGCATTTCCTTGCGGTTCATGGTAAACTATTGGAATCATAAGGTAGCCAGGTAATTGTATGTTCTAAGTGCCATTTTAGGAGGGAAATCGAGTTGAAATTTCGAGCGGTTTCGCCAGAAACGCGAATGAATTATATGATGTGGAGTTTACAGCAAGAGATACGAAAAGAAGAGAAGTATCTAGCATCGCTAGACTACGATCCATCTCCGATCATGAAGATCGTGAAGGCGCGTATCGATGCGTGGGATCCTGTTCATTTTATTGAAATGGACGGGCAGGACGATGAGTATGATACGGAATCTCGCAGCATTACGATTTATGTGACCAAGCATTTGGATGCGCTGGATGAAACTGCTTTGGCACAAGCCATCGATCGCATTATAACGAAAGCATTCCTAGATTTGTACGTCCCAAGCGGGGAGTCGCTTGAGGTTGCAGGTCACATCATCGCAGATTTGAAACAAAGTAAAGAGGTGCGGGCATGAGCGAAATGGTTGGGAAATACTGTGCCAAAATGTTTGGAAAAACGGGTGTCATTCTTGAAATCGGTGTTGTGAAAAAGGTAGCGAGCCGTACGGTTCATGTGGATTGGGGAAAAAAGACGTATGTGTATCAGAACCGTGAGTTTACTTGGGTTCCCCTCACGAAAGAAGAGTTTGAAGAGCGTTACAAAAAACCGAAATTCTCTGACACGGCTCTTGTCCGGGCTGCAGAATTAGGCTTGAAAATTACATATAATTAGATTGAGAGCAGCCATTTACTTTGATGGCTGTTTTTTGTGTTTCTCATCTCATTTTCAGAATGATGGGGTATAGTACAACTATTAATAAGAAGAGGAGAAAGTAAAATGGCTGCTAAGCAAAATCAAGAAGTAAAACAACCATGGATTCCTAAGAAAGAACGCATATGGGTATTTGGTGCGATGGCAGTGTCTGCAATTTATGTAATGTGGCAGCTTTGGAGTTTGTTTCATTTACCGTCATCAACATGGCATAACCGGCGTTTTGAGCATACCTTCAAAGATTATGGCTCCAATGCCCGGATCGCTTTATTCGTGGTTTTAGCAAATTACGTTTTAGCATTTCTTATTAAACAGCGCATATGGGGGAGATTAGCTCATCTGAAAAAAGGTTTGGTCGTGCTGCTTCGCTATGTCAAAAAATATCATACTTCTATCGCCATTCTAGCTATTGCACTTATTGTTCTCCATACAGTTGCCGTTTTTATGTACGGTTTTAAATGGGATTTCAACAACATTAGCGGCCTTCTTGCTCTAGTCGTTCTGTTACCAGTACCGATTTCGGGTATGTTTCGATACAGAAGACTCGATAAGAAATGGCATATGAGGTGTGGACTAGCATTTGCTGTGTTGTTTTTGATTCACGCTTTTCTTTAGTGAACATTGACTTCTGGAACCGGCATGCGTATACTTTGTTTTAGATTTAGTTATTTAGTAAATTAGTAAATTACTAAATAAAAGTGTAGCGCAACCCCATTTTAGGAGGAATCACGATGAAAATTCCAACGACTTTAAAACATAAACCCGTCATCGTTTCGGAGAACTATAAACAGATTGATGGCAGATACGCGGATAAATCCGACGCCGAGGGACTTTCCCTAGGATTAGCGCAGTGGAATGATCGCGGGAAAGTCGACATTTCCGCCAAAGTATGGCGCTACACAGGTGAGAAGTGGTCGAGACAATCTGAGGAGCTCCCACTTCATCGCGTGTTAGATCTGGCCATTCTGATTAGCCGCGCTAAGCTGCACTTCCAAGAGGCATATCGCTATGAGAACTTCTACGACGAGAATCAACCTGTCATTGACCGGATCGGACTGCAAGGCGATGCCATGACGGTTGAGGTCTGCACGGATAACGAGAAAATTAACGAAGACATCCGTTTGTTCAGTCAAAGTTTAAGCGATGACGATGAGCTGATCGGAGAACGTCTGCGGACGCTTTCACGCATTTTAAAAGAAATGGGGTATTAATCGATCGTGTTAGATAAACAGAAGAAAAAGGAACTGGCTGCGGACTATACGCAAACCTTTCGATTAATGGGTGTATACCAAATTCGCAATGTGAAAAATAACAAGGTGCTCGTAGCTGGGACAATGGATTTGGATGGCGCCCGCAATCGCTTTGAATTTTGTCAGCAAACGAGGCTGAACACGACACATGAAATTCAGAGGGATTGGCTGACTTACGGTGCGGACAGCTTTGTTTTTGAAGAGTTGGATCGTATTCAGCCGCGGGAGGACGTCATGGTAGATGCATCAGAGCTGCGAAATTACCGCAGTGAGGTTGATGCTTTACTGGAACTCTGGCTGGAGAAGCTCCAGCCGTACGATGAGGCAGGGTATAATCGACGCAAGCACAACAAAACTTGATCTCAAAGGTCAGTCTGTTTACACTTATGATTACGTGCATGCGAAGGAGGAAATCATTTGAAATATCGTCAATTAGGAAATACCGAACTGCAGGTTAGTGAAGTTAGCTTTGGGACGTGGGCCATCGGCGGCAGCTGGGGAGATGTGAACGATGCGGAGGCCATTCGGGGGTTACAGACTGCGATGGAGGCTGGCGTTAATTTCTTTGATACAGCGGATGTATACGGCGCGGGTCATGCGGAAGAACTGCTAGCCCAAGCAACGAAAGGGAAAGAAGATGACATTTACATAGCGACGAAGTTTTGCCGGGCTGGTGATATTTATGATCCGCAGACGTATTCGGAAGAAACGGTGCGCGCTTACTGTGAGAGTAGCTTAAAGCGTTTAGATCGAGAGCGGATTGATCTGTATCAGATTCATTGTCCTCCGCTTGCGATCTTGCAAGATGGCAGCGTCTTCGAAGTGCTGGATAAGCTGAAAGCGGAAGGGAAAATTCGTCATTACGGCGTGAGCGTGGAAACCGTAGAGGAAGGATTATTTTGCCTCGGGGTACCAAGCGTTAAAGCGCTGCAAGTGATCTATAATTTATTCCGTCAAAAGCCATCAGAACACCTGTTTCCGCAAGCTCATCAAGCAGGTGTAGGCATTCTCGTTCGTCTGCCGCTGGCTAGCGGGCTGCTCACTGGCAAGTTCAAGACAGACAGCACATTTGCGCCAGATGATCATCGCCATTTCAATGCCAATGGAGAACATTTTAATGTAGGTGAAACGTTTGCAGGTCTTCCATTTGCGAAAGGTGTGGAGCTTGCTGACCAGCTCGCTTGGATTGCAGATGGCCGTGAGACGATGGCTTCGGCTTCCATACGTTGGATTTTGGACAACCCCCACATTACGTGTGTCATTCCGGGCTTCAAGAGCGTGAACCAGATCCAAGCTAATCTTGCGACACTTGAAGTACAGAGTTACTCTGAGACTGAACTTGCTCGCTTGAGAGACTTCTATGATTCTGCCGTGAAGAATCATATTCGAGGCCCTTACTAACCAAGGTAAGCACCCCGTCTCAGGAGGACGCAAGATGGATATAATAACACCACAGCGTTTGTTTCACGGCACTACCCATAATCTTGTCGGGCATTTTAAGGAAAGATTGCTCGATCAATGTTACTGGCGGCCTGGCCGCGATTTCGGAGAAGGGTTCTACACCACGATCTCAGCGGCGCAAGCGCGTATCTGGGCTCATCGAGCTGCAAGCAGATCACTGCGTGGCGATGAGCGGCCCTGCGTATTGGAAATTGAGCTCACGCAAGTGCCAGCTTCGATGGTGCCGTTAATTTTTCTCAGCGATTCGTTGGCTTGGGCTGAATTTGTTATGGCTCATCGCAAGGTGACGATAAAAAGTCAACCCGACCCTTGCAAAGCACATCCAGACATCATTATTGGCCCAATGGCTGATGGGGATACTGGACGAATTATTGAAGAAGCAGTACAATTAAATAAAGATGTACATTGGTTTTATGATCAAATTTTACGAACGACTCGCGGCAGGAAACTGGATGCCTTACGACTAGGCAATCAGGTGGTTTTCTCCTCGGAGAAATGGGCGACTTCGCTTCGTTTCGTTGGTTATAACATTTTTACGGGAGGCAGGTGGACCTATCATGACAACACAAGTTCGGCTGAATCTGTATGAACGCGGTATTGTTGAAGCACTGGTTCAGCATTTCGGCTTCAGTCCGCAAGGTGCTCGCAAGCTTGTTGTAGATTATGCCGAGGTCATTCGTAAATTAGGTGGCTATGACACCTGTTATGATCACGCGGAGCGTCTGGTCCAAGCCAAAACGTTGAATTACACGGCTAGCGACTGGTTGAAACGTATTCAGCAGATGGCGAAAGATGCGTCACAGGATAAAGGCATTTTTCACCTTGAGACGCGATTACATGCGCATGTTCGTTAATAGCGCCCAACGAAAGCTCATCCACATCGGTTGAGCTTTTTTTGTGACGCGCACAGGTGAGCACATCGTATTGTTTAAAATAAAGCGCCGTTAACTTTGCATTCACATCGAGGCGTAACAGAAAGAAGGAACTGACAACGAAGCTGATCGCATTCTTACTCTTTTATGCCCTCATTTATATGGGGAACGCGGTGTATGGGACGTTCATGCCCGTGTACTTAAACAATGCGAAATTTTCGCAGGAGCAAATTGGTATTTTATTAAGCTTTGGGCCGTTGATTGCCATGATCGGGCAGCCGATCTGGGGGGCACTAGGGGATCGCGCGAAGACGAAAAATCGCGTTCTAACACTTCTCCTCATCGGAAGCGGTGTGTCGATGTTATTCTTACCGCTTTCGACGCAATTCGTATTTGTGATGGCGATGCTCTGCCTATTCACCTTTTTCCAAACGTCGATCTTCGCTCTGAGCGATGCGATCACGCTAGAAGAATTAGATAGACGTCCTACGTGGAACTTCGGGTGGATTCGCTTGGGAGGCACAGTGGGCTTCGCTCTGATGTCACTCATTTTCGGCCTTGTTGCCAAGAAGCATATTGATACGATGTTCCTCGTGTATGCGGGCACAATGGCTGCTGCTTTGGTGTGTTTATGGCGATTCCCTCCAGCCGTCGGTCGTGTGACGAATGTCATGGAGAAGAAGTTTCGAGAGCTATTCCACAATGGCAAACTGATGTTCTACTTAAGCATTAATTTTATTATCCAAATTACATTAGGCTATTATTATGCATTTTTCCCCATCTACATGAAAGAGCTTGGCGGAGATAGCGCATTGTTAGGCTGGTCGATGGTGATTTCGTCGATGAGTGAGCTGCCATTTCTCCTATTCTCGGCCAAAATCTTCAAGAGAGTTCCGATATCCGTGCTTCTGCTCATGGCAGGCTTAGCCTCTTCACTGCGATGGTACTTGTTCTCACAAATCTACGATCCGCATTGGCTGCTGCCTGTCCAGGTATTGCACGGTGCCATCTTTATCGTGTTGTCCGTGACACTCGCCACGTTCATCAATCGCGAGGTGCCTCCCGAGTGGAAGGCTAGCGGTCAAACGCTTAACGGCCTGCTCAGCCTCGGCGCTGCGCGAATTATCGGCAGTTTCTTGGGCGGCATATTGAGCGCAGCGTACGGAATGCGGCAGGTGTTCCTGTATAGCTCAGGCGTTTCACTCACGTGTGTGGTTGTGTTCGGCGGAATGATCCTATTGCGAAGGAAACGGAGCGGGGTAGGGATTGAGGGTTAGCGTACTTATATTGAATAGGAAGAGAGCTGATCTTCGTCAAAAAGTGACTTGAGGATCAGCTCTTTTTCTTTTCTATTATTGTCCGATATTCTGATCAAGTTTGCCTTGCAAGTGGACTAGACGCATCAGGACAACGGCTGCTTGCGCTTTGGTTACTGTAGCTAATGGCTCAAAAGCACCATCGGATCCTTCCATAATTCCTAATTCAAGGGCTAATGCTACATCTGATTTATTTGTAATCAAATTGCTGTCTGTGAAAGGTAATTCTGTTACGGTTGGAGCCAAGAGGCTTGACAGTTTATTGTATTTAAGAATGTGAATAACGGAGGATGCCAAGGCTTCGCGTGTTAAAGCTTGATCTGCGTTAAAATTTCGAGTCGACTCCGCAGTTAGCCATTTCAGTTGTATGAAAGTTCGGACAGCATCATAATAAGGGCTGCTTTCATTGATATCGGCAAAATAGGGCTTATCGTTACGGTTTCCATTGTAGAAATTTTTGTATTGAGGCGACCAGGCTGAAGACATCATCGTCAACCAATCTCCAACTGTGATCGTTTGGTCTGGGTTTACATGACCCGAGTCATCCGTCGTAAGGACTTGATATTGCAGCATGGTCTCCAAATCTTGTTGTGCCCAGTGGCCAGCTATATCGCTTGGGTTTACAGAAGGCTGTGAGGTCTTCTCAAACCAAACAGGTTTCCATGTGCCATCCGTTGCGTCCAAGGCTTCGGCATTCAAGCTGCCGCTTTTCAAAACTTGATTGTACACTAATTTAGCAACTGGCTGCTCATACGTCGTATTGGATACGTATCCACCAAAAGAATTTAAATTTAACTCGAGTTTCTCAGATTCCCAAATTTTCTCCAGTGCTTGCTCCTTGGATACATTTTGCTTTAATTTAGACATAACTTGGTCATCCAGAGTGGATATATGGGCGAAATAATTCATAACATTCCCACTTAAATCTAAAATTAAATTCACTGTATCTCCGCTGACAGCAAGCCCCTTATAAAATCGCTGAAATGTATAGGAATATTGTTGCGGCGGGTTCGTTGAAACGACCAAGCTAATGGCAGGATCGATCCGTTTCAAGTCTTCGCTTGCATTAGGATAAACCAGATTAATCACTTCTTCAGCACGCTGCTGAGCTGCATCCTTGGAGATAGCGGGTTCAGTTGATGCCGTTGCAGCAGCAGGCGGGTAAGGACCGAAGGTATTTGTTGAATAATTTAGTATAATGCCAGTTTGCGCATCTAAGGTCGCGCTATTTGATCCGATTGGACCCATCATAGGCTCGTTATTTCCCCAAGATAACGTCCAGACTTTATGATTATCACCGTTCCAGCCATCATTTAGGGATTTTTGCTGTAACTTTTTTTCTTTAAGTTGAGGGAAAGCATTTTCTACGATTTGAGCAGCTTCTTCGACTGTTATTTCCCCAGTTTTCGTGAGAGGGGTGAATACTTTGTCTCTTTTAGAAATGGGAACATAGTTTGACCCTAGGGCGTTGCGTGGCATACCAAGTGTTACAAATTGTCCCGTTTGTCCATCAATTGGTGGAAGTAGGGGCACGTATCCCAACCACCAGGATTCAATTTTGTTTCCTTTACGGATCGGTATGTATTGTAAATCTACAGCTTGATGTTCCTTTGCGAATTGCGTTGCTTGTTCCAACGTTATTTTCGGATCAGTGGAAGGGTAACTGTCTAATTGCGGGTTTTTGTGGAAATTTAAGACATTACCTTCTCCATCTAGCGTTATTTGAATACCGCCATCATTTAATTTCACGCCATGAATCATTATATTGAAATTGAATGCATATTGAACAGGAGCAAACAAGGAAGTCAAGCCTTGATAGGGTGTAAAATCATCATTTATTTGCAAAGCATCGGACGTAATGGAAGGAGCTAACTGTATGACATAATCTTTAGCTAGCTGCTTCGCTTGTTCTCTGGTCACCTTGGGAGGGAAATGGCTGATATTGCTGCGCGGATCGTTCAAAGTTGGAACATACATTTGCAGGATATCGCCATTCATCGCATCCACTTTGCTGCTGAAACCAAAACCTCCATTCTCTGTTTTGAGTTGCCACTGAATGGTCCATACTTTGTCTTTACTTGGAGGGTATGTGTAAGGATCTCCGAAATTTACAGATTGCGTATCAGCATCTTGTAACAGAGGAAAAAGTTTTCTTATCCGCTCAACGGCTTCATCTTTTGAAATTTTCGCATCAACAGGATTTGCATTCGTATTCGGAGCGTTCGTTGAAGCCGCAGCTTTTGTTGACGTCGCAATACCGATATCAGCGGCCAGTGCCTGTGAGGAGAGGACACTTACTCCAATAACCGTTATACACATTGACATTCCGACCGTTCTTAACGTTCGTTTCATTAATTTCAATCCATTCACTCCTATTTTCTATATTTTGGAAAATGATTCCGTTAACTATTACGTACAAAATTGAGAAAAGTTTCTAATTTTTCGAAATCGTATCGTGGACACAATTCGTTTGTCAGCTTTTATTTCTATGATCTTTACACGTTTGCAAGAACTATGTAATACTTGGCATACAAAGAACCGGTGCAAGTTACGCCTAGTTTTTTGCAAAAAATGATCGAAAGGGTTGTCTGTGTGAAAAAGAAGCTCATCTCAGTTCTACTATCTTTAGCATTGCTTGTCAGCACCCCCAACATATCGAAGGCTGCAACGTCAATTCCCGTCCTATTAAATGGAGAAGAGCTCGTTTTTGAAGTACCCCCATTTATTGAAGATGGTACAACGATGGTGCCATTTCGGACTATTTTCGAAAAACTAGGCTTTGACGTGAATTGGAGTGGGGAGTCTCAGACGGTTACAGGTTCTACCAGTGAATTAATCATTAAACTCCAAATTGGCAGTACTTCCGCGAGGGTGAATGGCTCATCCAAAGTGCTATCCACAGCTCCGATCATCAAAGACGGGAACACGTTTGTCCCGCTTCGATTCATTAGTGAAACTAGCGGTAAGAAAGTGATTTGGGATGATAAACGTCACTCAGTTTTGATTCGTGATGGGCTATCTAGTTATATGAGGAATACCCTCAATCAGCCAAGTAACCATCTGGCCTATACGGGTAATCAGAAAGACGGTCATGGTACCATCTCCGCAGACGGAAAAATTGTGTATGATGGCGATTTCAAAGATAATAAGAGGAGCGGTAACGGCACTCTTTTTTGGCTGGGTGGTCAGAAACGCTATGAAGGTCAATGGTATAACGATCTTATGAACGGAACGGGAAATATCTACAATGAAGACGGAACCCTTTTGTACGAAAAAATAACAATGCTCGACAACAGCATAGAAGGTAATGGGACTTTATATTTTAGTAACGGTTGGATTTATAAAGGTGAATTTGTGGATGGATCTGGCACTGGTACAGGGGAATTATTGAATCCAAGCGGAACGCTTGCCTTTGACGGTCAATTTAAGGACTTTCAATTAGAAGGGCAGGGGAAATCTTACTACGCCAATGGAAAGATCCATTTTGAAGGTGAATTCCATAATGATTTAGCGAATGGACAAGGTGTTCAATACGAAGAGGATGGCAGTATTGCCTTTAAAGGATTATTCAAGAACGGTGTTCCTGTCATTAATAAAGCAGAGACGCAGGAAATAGGCATTAACTTCTCGGCTGAACCCCCTGTTCTGGATAGCTCTAAAGCAACTGCAACTGCGGCCTTCTCCATGATAAATGCGTTTAACGAAGGGTTGTATCGTCTGGATAAAGACGGGAAAGTACAACTAGGGCTCGCGAAGGATTTGCCGAAAATAACAAATAACGGCTTAACATACACCATTACTCTGCGCGATGCGAAATGGAATGATGGAACTCCAGTCAAGGCTTCAGACTTCGTAGCTTCTTGGAAACGGACTCTCGATCCTGCTACCAGAGCGTCATACAGTTTTATACTGACATGGATTAAAGGCGGAGAAGCTGTAACGAAAGCCAGATCCGTTTCCGACGTAGAAAAAGCACAAAATGCGCTTGGTGTAAGAGCAATTAACGATCAGACGCTTGAAATCAATTTAGAACGTCCGATTACTTACTTTACGAGCATGCTTGCATTTCCAATATTTTTTCCGCAAAGGGCAGATTTTATCGCCGCGCAAGGTGACCGATATGGCGCCGAAGCAGATAAAGTGATGGGTGCTGGTCCTTTTAAATTAGTCAAATGGGATCACGGTGAATCTCTAAAGTTTGTGAAAAATGAGAACTATTGGGACGCAGCTAATGTAAAACTAAACAAGTTTGTCGTCAACATCGTGAAAGACGCAACTACGGGCATCGTGCTTTATGAATCGGATATCGCTGATATCTCAGAGATCAATTCGTCCATCATGAATCTGTATAAAGGAAAGCCTGATGTGATTCGAAAGCCTGAATTAACCACATCGTATGTGATGTTTCAAGAAGAGAAATTCCCTGCTTTCGCTAATGCCAAAATACGGAAAGCGTTAATGTCTAGCATTGATCGTGAGGCACTTATTGCTTTGATAATTACAAATGGATCACTTCCGTCGACAGGATATATCCCTAACGGAACGCTTGACGGCAACAATCATCTATTCCGTTCAATTGCGGGGGATGACGTTGAACCGAAGTTCGATCCGCAGATCGCCAAGGAGTTGCTTGCTGAAGGTTTACATGAGCTTGGATTGACATCGTTGCCGCCATTTAAGCTATCCGCAGATGACACGGAGACAGGCAAGAGTACGCTTACCTTTATTCAGAAGCAATGGAAAACAAATCTCGGTATTACCGTGACAACAGAGCCATTACCGCATACAAAACGTGTTGATAATCAATTCAAACACGACTTCGATGCGAGCCTTGCATTATGGGGTGCTGACTACAACGACCCCATGACGTTCCTTGATATGTGGGAAACAGGGGTTGAATTTAATGAAGTCGATTGGTCCAACACAGAATATGATCAATTAATAAACGCTGCTCGTCAGGAAGACGATCCATTAACGAGATCTAAGCTGCTTGTCGATGCCGAGAAGCTGTTGATGGAAGAGATGCCGATCGGACCTTTGTACTTCCGCAGCCGGCTTTATGTAAAGAAACCGAACGTTGATGGCGTTTTCTTCCCCTCGTTTGGTTTTGAGTGGGAGCTGAAATGGGCTAGGGTTACTGAAACAGAAGAAGAATAGAAAATGGTTATGATGGGTGGACGTTTACATAGTCCACCCTTTTATTATGAGGTCACCACCTCATACATAGGCCTCCTGTTCAAATGGCTCCGATACAGCGTAATCTCGTCGGCTGTCCACTGGAGACCTTTACCTTCAGGCGAAGAAGGCACTGGAAAATCACTCAACTTCGTACGATCAAAGGGAATCGTACTAGCGTAGTTGCGTGCAAGCGTCATATGCGGGTGAAAGGTACGCTCCTCTGGCGTGAAGCCCATGGGTATAAGGGCTCTGACAACCTGTTGTTGTAAGCTGTGCAGTCCTTCAACGTCGCCGCTAATACCAGCCCAAAGTACGGAAGGATGGGGCGGTCGGCCGAATGTGCCGAGAGGTGCCAAACGTAACGTGAGTGGAGACGATTCTTTTGATATTTGCTCCAGAGCTAGCATGATCTGAGGGGCAAGATCCGCCGGTGTATCCCCAAGAAATTGCAGCGTGATATGCAGATCAGAGGGGTGGACCCATTTTCGAAATGGAAAATGCGGTTTGATTTCTTCCATCCAGGTGTCGATCGCTTGTTTAATGCTGGAGGGAATGGGCACTGCGACAAATAATCGAATGTGATTGATTGAATTCATAATAGCCTCGCTTTTTCAAAGTGGGGTAGATTGTTCCATTATAATCTTCCCATTTTTTCCTCGGACTGATTCATCGGATCATGCATAGCATGGGTGTTAGGAGGGGAAAAAGATGCCAAAGTATCGTATTATCGTCGATTTATCTGACCGCATGCTATATTTGCTAGATGGAAATATCGTAGTCCGGGGATTTCCTATAGGAGTCGGTAAAATGCTAACGAAAACGCCGAGAGGCGAATTTACGATTATAAATAAGCAAGAGAACCCTGGGGGGCCATTCGGAGCTTTCTGGATGGGCTTATCTAAACCGCACTACGGCATCCATGGAACGAATGTTCCATCCTCGATCGGAAGGGAAGTTAGTCACGGTTGTATCCGCATGTACAATGAGGATGTGCTTCAGCTCGCAGAGCTTGTTCCCATCGGAACGCAGGTTACGATTCGGCGGTGAGCGCATGGGAGATTGCCTTGGGGCAACTCCTTTTATTTTTGTAAAAACTGAAACTTAGATGCCAGATATAACGTCAATATCATGTAAGTGAATAAGAGGGAGGATGCCCCGTTGCGTAAATACTTGGGAGGCTTTATTTTTATGCTGTCAACGATATATTGTCTCGTGGGTTGTGAGGATCGTACCGAAACGCTTTCAACAGCAACGCCCACCGCCACTTCTTCGCCAACAGCAAACGTATCTCCATCTCCTCCACGACCGACAGAACTAACCACATCCCCAATACCGCAACCATCGAGTTTATCCATTGATAAAGTAAAGATTACGCTACAGGAAGAGCCGCGCATGCCAACGAATGCCTCTGCACGCGTGTCGAGTACGCCGAAACATTGGATTATCGAGTTCAGCGAACCCATGAATCGAACATCCGTAGAAGACACGATGAAACGAAACCTGTTGCCAGAAGACATCAAAATAAACGCAGTCAACATCCAATTTGAGTGGGTGAATGATCGGCAGTTGAAGGTCACAACGTCATTACAGTCAACTGAGCTGGAGGACAACCGAATTATTTTCACATTATCCGTTAACGATGCGTTGACTTCTACAGGGAATAAGTTGGCAGGCGCCAGTGTGTTCAGGGCAATCGTAGGTGAAATCAAGCAAATTTACCGAATTTCGTTCGATGGAAAGTCCAGGGAGAAGTTAAGTTCGTTTGATAAACCCTATATGTTTAATAAGGTGCTGAATGATTCTGGCTATATCTTCACCACACAGTCAACATATTACTGTGAGTGCGATGCGAGAAGCGAAGTGCTGTACGATTTGTTTGATTACGAACAGCAAACACATGTATCGTATCCGGTTGAACTGTTTTATAGTTACAGTGGAGAAGGCGATTTTTTTGCTGACTCGAAAGGATTTTTCTATAGAAATCCCAAAGATTTGAAAATGCCAGAGAGCAGTACGGAGTATCACATTTCGCTGGATGGTTATATATTTGGCACTGGCATCAGCAAAGACCGCCGTTATGCGTTGGTCGCGGTCGGAGAGAAAGATCAGAAAACCGACTTTGATTTGGTTTTTCTAAACTTAGAGACCGGTCAGAAAGACGTATACGCAAAAGCAATGAAAGGATATGCTCCTGCGAACCAAGTCAGTGACGGTACAATGCCCATCACGTTTCAAGATGACGGCAAGCAGGTCACTTTCATGATGGAGAACAAAAATCCTTGGGGTTACGAACAGTACGCATTCAATTGGGAAAATCGCACGGTACAGCCATGGGTATCCCCGGACGGTGAAATTTGGTGGGAAAATAATATGACGAGTGACGGCGTCTATCGGCTCTCTGGGAGGGGCGAGGTTTATAAAAATGGCGTTAAGCAGAAACAACCAACTCCCGTTATGTACGGGACCTGGGTTAACAACTCACATCAATTGCTCATACTTGAATTTCTGGCGGATAGGGGGAGTAAGCTGTCGATTTTTGATGCAGACACGGGACAAATTAGCCCTATGAACATTCTCCTAAAGCCTGACGAAAATTTTATTGGAACGAGTACAGATGGCAAGTGGATCTATGTTACTGACTGAGCAACGAAATGGAAAGCCACACTTCATTATTAAGACCGCATACGGAAAGCGAGAGTGGAAGGCGCAGCATTTTGAACGAAAAATGGTTAGTCTCACACCCACAGAGCCCCTTGCTCTGTGGGTTTTTACGTTTCACAGCGTGGTTCTGTAAGTAGCCGAAGAGCTAAAAATGCAGGATTTTAAAGGAATATGTCGAAGTAAAAGAGGAGTTGAAAAGAGTAGTAAAACATAGTGGAGGAACTATGAAACGTTCATATAAGATGAAAATGGCACTGATAGTCGTGCTCGCTGCAAGCTCACTTCTACTAAGTTACCCTGGCCTCGAGGTTTCGGCGGCTGGAGGTTCGTCAGCCACGGATCCTGCTAATGCCGCCATTCAATATTTGAATGGGGTACGTTCGCAGATGGGCATTCCAGTCATGTCGTTAGATGCGAAACTAACGAAAGCTTCTAGCAATCATGCGAATTATCTCCTCGCAAACGACGAGAACGGTCACTCAGAAACATCAGGCAAGCAAGGGTACACAGGTGAATGGCCATGGGATCGGGCGTCAGCTGTAGGGTTTGATACGGAATCGTTCGGAGTCTTCGAGGATGTCTCATTCAATACGGATTCGCCAGAAGCTGGCGTTCAGTCGCTTTTAGATGCGCCGCTGCATCGATCAAGTTTAATTTTGCCGGATATGACGCTATTAGGTGTTGGGTATAACAATCACGCGATCGTAATGAATCCTGCTAAAAAATGGTACACGCACTCAGGAGTCGGGAAGTATCCGTATGATGGGCAAACAGGGGTTCCAATTGGGTTTTACGGTTTTGAAATGCCGAATCCGCTGGAGCAGCTTCATTTGTCGCAATCAGGCTATTTTATTACGTACGCGGGCGTCGCTCAAGAGAAAACCTCGATTTCGGCGTCCTTAATAAATTCAAGTAATCAACCTGTCGATATTCTAACGTTGAAACAAGAACTGGGCGATACGAATGCCTGGCATATGATCCCGAAAAACGTGCTCACCTACGGTGAAACCTATACCGTTACGGTCGAAGGAGAGACGTGGTCGTTCACAACCATGCAGAACCCGAATGCACCTAAACAAGACCCTGTAACGAGTCCTGTAAAAACGGACCTGCCCAAACAATTCAACAGTAATGACGTGGGAATTCGATTGAATGGCACGATCATTACGCTCTCGCCAAAAGCGAAAATCATAAACGGCAGCACGATGATTCCGCTTCGCGGTGTGTTCGAGAAGATGGGAGCCTCTGTCACTTGGGATGGAACACGGAAGGAAATTACCATTACTAAGGGGGCGCGAACAATTGTTCTGACGATTGGGATTAGCCAAGCTTGGATGAATGGCAGCTGGCACAGCTTGTCAGTAGCGCCATTCCTATCGGCCGAAGGTTCTACCTACGTGCCGCTTCGCTTCGTTAGTGAGGCATTGGGGGCGGAAATCGCGTGGGAAAGCGAGAAATGGACGGCGGTTATAACACAACACGAGTAAATAGAGAAAGTTAATGATAAATCATTATAAAACGTGCCCTTACGTGTGGTAAGGGTATTTCTTTCGAAGTAAAGTTTACATAACTTATTTTATGTAAACTTAATTTTTAATTAATGAGATTAATTATTTTGTTGATCGAAGTAAAGTTAATGTGGCTAATCTTTTTCTTGTTTACATAACACAAGTTATGTCAGCTTTTTTTACAGCTTCCGAAAATTACATGATCCTCATCGTTCTAACTCATGAGCGTTCGAGTATATTGTAGGGAAGTTCCAATCTAATTTAGCTGCTAGTTGAAGTTAGATGGAGGAGGGGATTAACACGTGCCAGTTTACATGCTCCTCATGGTATTGCTCATGGGCAGTTTGTCTCCTGCACAGCAGCAGGAACGAGCGGTAAACGATGTTTGTACCGTACAATCGGCAACTGCGGCCAAGCAGCCTCCGATCGACACGTCCGTCATTCATTACACGAATAAAGCACTATTCTTGACCTATCATCATCTGGACGAACAGGAATCGTACATTACGATTACACCAGCGAAGTTTAAACAGCACCTACAGGTGTTAAAAGACAAACATTATAACGTAATCCCCATTGAGGATTATGTTTGCTTTCATAACCATCGGAAAACGTTGCCGCCGAATGCGGTTGTTATTACGTTTGATGATGGCTATCGGTCCTTTTATGAAAAAGCATATCCGTTATTGAAAAAAACGGGCTATCCCGCGACCAATTTCTTAATAATTAACGACGTTAATTCTGATTATCCGTCCTTGCCGTTCCTGTCGTGGGAGCAGATCCTGGAAATGAAGCGAGATGGTTTTAGCTTTTACTCGCATAGTTATGATCTCCATCAGAAGAAGCGTGACGAAGCTGGCAATCTGGTCCCACCCCTAACAAATCGGCTTTATCTTGCTAATCAAAGCAGAGCGGAAACGGAAGAAGAACGGAAGGCACGCGTTCGGGAGGATTTGCTCGTTGGGGAAGCGTACTTGAAAGCGAAGCTTCATAATCAGCTTTCTTTGTTCTGTTTTCCAATGGGGGAATACAACCAGACGACGCTCAATGAGGCGAGAGTACTGGGGTTCTCGTTATTTTTCACGACCAAGGAAGGGATCAATACGGGGAGCAGCGATGAAATTATGCGCATAAGCGTTGGCATGCCTTACGTTTCAGCGGAACTTTTTGCTCGGAAATTACAACAATATGATCTCAAATAGCAAAAAAATACTCGCACCAAGTCTATCGACTCGGAACGAGCACCTTTATATAAATTAGTAAGCTAGTGCGAACAGTCCATGAATATGGGAAAGGTAACGAACGTTGCTCGCTTCTTTCATTAAGGTTGCAGGTAAGCCTTTGAGTTGCGTGTTGTTACCGCCAATTGTTCCGATACCGTCTTTACGGCCAAGGCTGCCCAGCGTACCTGAGAACACAGGGGAGAACTTGTCCATAACGCCGCCTTTAAGCGCGACAGCGAGGTTGTAACCAACCGTTTCACCCATTTGCCATGCAAGCTGGGCTGTTGGTGGGAAAGGTCTTTCGCTGCCTTCTGGGAATACAACGGCACAGTCGCCAGCAAGGAAAACATCAGGATGCGATGTCGATTGAAGCGTTGATGTTACAGTAGCACGACCGCGATCTTCAGCAATTCCGCAAGAGCCAACGACTGCATTTCCTTTTACGCCGCCAGTCCAAATGATGGTGTTCGTTTCGATTGTTTGACCACTTTTCAAGGAAACGGTATTTTTCGTAGCTTCCGTAATGGCAACACCCGTTAAGAATGTCACGCCGCGTTTCTCTAAGCTCGATACCGCACGCTCGATCAGCACTTTAGGGAACACAGGAAGAATCGCTGGGCCAGCTTCCACGCAGTAGATGGAAACATCGTTGAAATCAATCCCTTTACTGCGGCAAACTTCAGGCAATTTATCAGCAAACTCACCAACTAGCTCAACGCCTGTCAGACCGCCGCCGCCAACTACGATAGTCGCATCAGCTTTGTTACCCGAAGTTTTGTAAGCATCTAGACGAGCTTCAACGTGCTCGCGAATACGGTTCGCATCGTGGGCTGATTTCAGAATCATGCTGTTCTCTTCAAGTCCAGGGATACCAAAATAGTTCGTTTCACTTCCAAGTGCAACGACAAGTTGATCATACGTATGTACTGCGCCGCTGCTCGTTAACACTTGCTTCTCGTTGGGTTTAATTTCTAAGATATTGTCAACAACAATGTTAACTTGTTTGTCGCCAAGTAGTTTCTGAAGCGGAAGAGCAACGGCTTTCTCCTTGATCGTACCGCCAGCTAAGCGGTGCAATTCCGTAATAATTTGGTGGGTAGAAAAACGATTAATGATTGTAATTGTGGCTTCTGCAGCCGTCAAATGTTTACGAGCTGTTAGAGCTGTCAAGAGACCGCCATAACCGCCGCCCAAAATAAGTATGTGTTTAGCCATTCGTTATCATCCCTTGTCTGTGTTAGTTTTTACGTTCAGCAAGTACGTTTAAGAATGCTTGTGCAAAGCGGAGCGTTTTCTGAACTTCAGGGTCTTTCAACATTTTCAGCATGCCGAAAAGGCCGATCGTTGCGCCAGCATCAGCTTGTGAACGCTCACTTGCTTCAATTGCCGCGGATGTAATGTCTTTCGCTTTTTCCTGTACAGGTTTAACGAACTCGCCAATCCCTTGAGCAAAATCGTTGATCAACACTTTGTCTGTCGCAACACTTTGAGCGAAATCGTAAGCTTTGGTCAACAAAGTAACCATTTCAGCCAATTTAGGTAAATTATCTACCAATACCGTGAGGGATTGCTGCACCTCTGGTTTTAATAATTGGTCAAGAACGTCTAGAGATTTAGACTGAGCAGCTAGTGTAGTTGGTACTTCTTGAACCGAAGTTGTTTGTGACATTCGAATAATCCTCCTTTGCGCTATACAAAAATCGGGTAATGAGGCCATAACTTCTCTTTATTTTACACCGTTCGACACCAAATATATGAAAGAAAATATTTCAAATTCGTGACTTTTGTGTGTACTAGTTTTATTTCCTGCTCTGAAAGCGGTATAATAGATAAAAATGAAAAGAAAGTGGTAGATCCAATGGGACGCAAGTGGAATAATATTAAAGAGAAAAAAGCTTCGAAAGATGCGAATACGAGTCGAATTTATGCCAAATTCGGTCTAGAAATTTATGTTGCTGCTCGCAAAGGCGAGCCGAATCCAGAATCAAACCAAGCGCTTCGCTTTGTTCTTGAGAGAGCTAAGACGTATAATGTGCCGCGTGCTATCATTGATCGTGCCATTGAGAAAGCGAAAGGCGGCTCGGAAGAAAATTACGTGGAGCTTCGTTACGAAGGGTATGGTCCAGCGGGTTCCATGATTATCGTGGATACGTTAACGAATAATGTGAATCGTACCGCTTCGACGGTGCGTGCTGCTTTTAGCAAAAATGGCGGAAATATGGGTGTCAGCGGTTCTGTTACGTACATGTTTGACCAAACAGCTGTATTCGGTATCGAAGGCAAGTCACTTGACCAAGTAATGGAGATTCTGCTGGAAGCGGATGCCAATGTGCGTGATTTGACGGAAGAGGACGAAATGGTGATGGTGTATGCGGAGCCAGATCAGTTCCAAGTCGTTCAAGACGCATTGAAAAATGCCGGAATCACAGAGTTTGCCGTAGCTGAGTTAAGCATGTTGGCTCAAAACTACATAACGCTCGCTGATGATGCGCAAGTGCAATTTGATAAAATTATTAATGCTTTAGAAGACCTTGAAGATGTGCAACAGGTCTATCATAACGTCGAGGAAGCGGAATGAATACGACCATCTATTTTGTGATTTTCTCCATCATTCTCCTGGTTGGCTTAATCGCTACGGTGATGATCGGCTTTTCGAATAAGAATCGAGTAGGGGATCAGACGTATTTTCAGAAAACAGGTCTCAAATGGGTGCGTCTAACTGCGCTGTATGTCGTTTCAATTGCTGCTGGCTTGTTAGCACTCGTTGCTTTTATTCGTTATTACACGGAATAATGAGAAAAGATCTCCGCTATGGAGATCTTTTTTGTTTCTGTTATGTGCGGCGCATGTAGGCGACCACTGTGATTGGTGCGAAAATCGCGACGATGACAATAGCTCCGATTAAGGAAATCGTGAGATCCCAGCCGACGGTTCCTGTATTCGCTAATTGTCGAGCAGCTGAGACGAGATGGGAAATCGGATTGAGTTTGACAAACCATTGCAGCCAATTCGGCATTGTTTCAACAGGTACGAACGCATTAGATAGGAACGTTAAAGGGAACAATACGAGCATGGAAATCCCTTGCACACTCGAAGCTGTACGTGCAATGACACCGAAGAACGCAAAGATCCAGGAGATCGCCCATGAGCAGAAAATGACGAGTAACGCGGCGAGAGCAACACTTCCTAGCCCGCCTTCAGGTCGATAACCCATAATGAAGCCCATGGAAAAAGTAAGTACCGTTGCGATTGTGTAACGAATGGTGTCTGCCAGCAAGGCGCCTGCTAGAGGCGCAATTCGCGCGATCGGCAGCGATTTGAATCGGTCGAAGACCCCTTTATCCATATCCTCTCGCAATTGGACTCCAGTGACAATCGACGTAGTGATCACCGTCTGAACGAGAATACCAGGAATAATGACGGGTAAATAGCTTGCGACATCGCCCGAGATGGCACCACCGAAGATGTACGTAAACATTAGTGTAAAAATGATCGGTTGCAGCGTTACATCAAATAATTGTTCGGGTGTTCGGCGAATTTTGAGAATGCCGCGAAAGGCCATCGTTAAGGAATTACGTACGGATTGGGAGAAACTTGTGTGATTTTTCAGCTGCCGCTCGGCGCCTGGTTTAATAGATGTCGTATTCATGCACGTGCCTCCTGATAGGATTTGAATTCTTCAGAACCTGAAGTTTGTTCCTCAGCGCCGTGACCTGTTATGGTTAAAAATACTTCATCAAGCGTTGGCTTCTGCACACTTAATTCAGCCAGGTGAATACCTGCTTCGCGCAGGGTAATGAGCAGATCCGTGACGCGATCCGCATCTGTCATTGGAGCAGTGATTTTGCCACCGGACACATTCGCTGTAGCCTTGAGCACCTGCTCCACTAAACGGCTAGCTTTCGCGATATCCGATGTATTCTGAACGTGCAAGTGTAGGGAGGACGTGCCGACAGATCCTTTCAGCTCATCGACCGTTCCTTCCGCAACAACGTGGCCGCGATCAATAACGGCGACACGGTCAGCTAATTGATCGGCTTCTTCGAGATACTGCGTGGTCAGGAGGATCGTCGATCCCGTGTTCACCAGACGGCGAATCGTCTCCCACATCTGTGAACGCGTTCGCGGATCCAAGCCAGTCGTTGGCTCATCTAGGAAGATGAGGGGAGGCTGCGCGATGAGACTTGCCGCCAAATCTAGACGGCGACGCATCCCGCCAGAGAAATTCTTCAGTGGGCGTTTGGCTGCTTCGGTTAATCCGAACTCTTCGAGCAGATCCCATGTTTTCTTTTTAGCTTCCGCACGGCTCAAGCCGAGTAGGCGAGAGAAGATCATTAAATTTTCCGTTGCGCTAAGCGACTCATCGACAGAGGCATATTGACCAGTAACCCCAATTAATTGACGTACAATCTGTGATTCTTTCACCACATCATGCCCGAAAATCTTCGCTGTCCCCGCATCAGGACGCAGCAGTGTCGCCAGCATATTAATTGTTGTTGTTTTGCCGGCACCATTAGGACCAAGCACCCCGTAAATCGAACCCGTAGGCACGTTCAAATTCACGCCATCCACCGCGCGATTCTCGCCAAATGCTTTGACGAGACCACGAGCTTCAACGGCCCAGTCGGTGTTGTTTTCCTTTTTGAATTCCACTTGTCATTCCTCCTTGATCGAAATCTATTTGATATACATGGATTGTAACGTAGTAATTTAAACTGAATATAAACAAAGGTGAAGAGTTGAAAACCAGCACAACGGGTATAGATTGAGCCATTATTAACTTCTCGAACTAGGATATAAAATAAGGCATGCCGCATCAGCGGCATGCCTCTTGATCGTTCACGGTTTCTTAGCAGGGACTGCCTTCCGATAGGTTAACAACTCGGAGACGGTAACAAACCGATACCCCCTCTTTTCCAATTCAGGCAAAATCTCTTGTAGCGCCTCGATGGTCTGTGTTTTACCTTCCACGTAATCGTGGAACAGTACGATATCCCCGCTGCTCGAGTTGTTTAAAACTTTATTTACAATTTTATTAACCCCTGGCGTACTCCAATCCCTCGGATCCAAATGCCATGACCACATGATCATTTTATGTCCTTCTTGCTTGACTATATTAACTAACCTCTCGTTATAAAAGCCCCCAGGGGGACGAAATAAATGACACCGAATCCCAGCGACGGAGTAAATGATTTCATCTGTTTTATTAATTTCTTTTTTCATGTTTGTCCGTTTAGAAAGAAAAGCATGGGTATATGTATGATTGGCTATCTCATGTCCTTCGTCTACTTCTCGTTTGAGCACGTCAGGATACAGTTTTATTTTATTCCCAACCACAAAAAAAGTGGCTTTAGCATGATACTGTTTGAGCAAGTCCAGGATCTGCGGTGTTTGACTCGGATGAGGTCCGTCATCGAATGTTAAGGCGATCACTTTCTCATCGGTAGATACTTCCCAGACGACTTCTCCACGCGTTTCATAATAAAACCGGTCTTTTTGAGGAGCAGCGTAACCAACAGACTGAAATACGAAAAAACAAATACAAAAAGTTAGGATCGTTCTCATTGTTGCCTCCTGATTTTAGTTCGTTTCCAAGATTAGGATGCACCAATCCTTCAAATTAACTCGGTAAAAAAACGGGAATAAATGGTTAATGCAATCAGGCATTATCGACAGCGGTATTGATGCCAATCATCCCGATTTAAAAGCTAACTTCCTCGGTGGCGATTGATTACGGCCCAACCGGTAATGATGCCTTTTACGGCGCAGGTGAAGCGAATGTGTTCGATGCTCTAGTCAAATAATTGATTGCAACGATCTGGTTGACGGCACTTAGCCAGAGTTCTCGTTCACGGGTGAGTAGTGCGTTTTTTCTTGTTTTTTAGCCATGATATTATCCATAAAAGAAGTGGAACCCCAAGCATGTGTATGGGAAATAGGAAAGGAACAGCGATTTTTTGCGGAAAAAATAAGGAGCTATCATAATAGTTACGCGGCACCATGGACAGGAGTAAGATGATAGGGACTACGACCCAAAGCATACGCTGCCATTTCGTCACTTTAAATACTTGCGCGGTGCCGTACGTACATACAAAAAAGTATAGAGATACTTTCATGAAAACGCCAATAATCCATATCGGAATAAGGAAGGCATCTAAATTTTGAAAGAAGTTGTAAATAGAAATATAGCGAACTAAGTTGAAATAGGGATAGGTTTGTGCAGCGGCCATGTTATCCCCAAACACAGTCACAATGACGAACGTCGCTGCACAAGTGAGTAATCCTACAAGTGCAACCCCGAATACAGCGGGTTTTGTCCCTTGATCAGGATTGGAAATGAAGGCTAGCAAGATGAGGAGCAGAATACAGTCTCCTTGAAATGTAGCAGTGGGTAGAGCGCCTTGAAGAATTACGTTCCACCCTGAATCGACATAAAAGGGGAGAACACGCTTTAACTGTATATCTCTTATACTCAGCAGCAAAGTTAAGGTTATTATAATCAATAGGAATGGACCTAATATTTGACTGCATCTTGCAATCCCTTCGATTCCAATTCGCGTTACATAGACTGCTGCAAGGAGCATAGCGAATACAGGAATCATGATTGGTGTTCGCGGAAGGATGGTAGAAACAATAAAATCCGAATATTGTCGTAATACCATCGCAAGCACGATATACCAGAAGGCACCATAGATGAAAATGATAAATCTGCCGAGCCAATTACCTACGATCTTTGGCAAATAAGTAACCAAGGTTTGACCAGGATACTCACGATTAATACGTGTACACACAAAGGCAATAAACATGCCGATTAAAGTCGCACCTAAGATGGATATCCATGAATCTTGCTTAGCTGTCATAATAGCGGGTTTAATGGTAAGCAGAATGGTCATGCTGACCTGCATGGTGGCTATCATCCAAAATAATTGTGTTCCACTAATTCGCAATTCCATTCTCCTCTACTCATTAATAAGGTTACCCAATGGAGCGAAAATAAAATTAATCAAACTTGTTGGACTTGGTAGCCCTGGATTAATAAAGAGAGCTATTGCAAGAATCCAACATAAGCTCAGAACAGATAGATAACTTATTCTCACCCTAACTGGCATCTGTCGTATATGCAACCACTGAAAGACGGAGATAATGAAACAAATCAACATGAGCCAGGGAATGACAGTTGGCGTCATTTACCTGTTTCCTCCTTCAATTCAACATCTTTAATACTTGTAAGCCCTGGGCGTTGTATCGTGGCATGAGGGTTAATGGTTACATCTAAATTAGTGAAAATCTCGCCCCAATGTGCCTTATTTAGTTTCCATTCTTTAGGATAAGCTCGATGAAACGTCCCTCCGAAATCAAAAATATCTGCACCCATTTCCTTCTGAACTTTATTCAGTGCGACACGGATGCGTTCTTCAATATCCTTGTTCATAGAGTTTTCAACAATTTTAATCGCTTGGGGGTCCTGACTTATTTTGAGTGAAGTTGAGTTTTGAAGGGCGTTATTTTCTGCTCGAATTTGGATGTTTATGGACCATTTACCATCTTTAATGAGTGGCTTTAGTTTGGTACGACTTGTTAAAAGTCGGAGAGAAACGGTGCCAAAGCTTTCCGTTGGATTCACAGTAATAACTGCATGTTTAATTTCGTCCTTGATCCAAAGGACGCCCTTCGTTGTAAACTCATCGATTTTACCAATCATTTTACCTTCCTTAAAAATCGCAGAGCCAATAACGGGGCTAGGTAGTTTGTCATTGTTACGACTAGAGGATGCAGGCAATAGCTCAATCCACGGAATTGCCGCGGCGCCAGTTTCATCGACAAGCATTTGTGCTAAATCAGCTAATGTCACACTGAGGGAAAGCTTACTCTTCGCGACTTCGCGCATAACTTCTGCTGTGTTTCTTTCAAGCATGGATTGTGCATCAAGTAATTGGCGAGCTTTTCCTTTAACAACAAACATGTAGGCTCTCTCTCTAGGTTGAGGTGCACGCATTAAATAGTCGACTTCATCACGAATACCATCCTTGGCAACCTCTTCACTTAAAATAAACACCTCAGCATGCCCCCAAAAAAGTTTCCTTGGTAGCTTCTCTTGGATGTGGGAAAGGGCATCTGCAATGTTTGCTCCCTTCGCAGAGGAAACAAAGGATGCTTGATTACCAACGTTCGCCGACTGTCCACTCATCCCGCCACTTGAGGCGGTACGTGGGATAAATATTTGAACTGATAACAGAATAGAGGACTCATCAATTTTGTCAATGGCTGCCCCTGTAATCAGTGCTACATCGTTAACCTCCGTTCGATCCCAGCATCCAGTGAGGATAAGGAGAAGGCACGATACAAGGGATATGGAGAGGACATGGTACATTGTAAAAGCCCTCATCGCTTGAGTCTCCCCTTTATCATTACCACAATTAGAAGAAGAGCTGGGACAACGACTTGCATGAATAAGGCGAAGAAGGGTATCGTCGTGCTCAAAGCATGATTCATTTCCTGGAAATTAGGCGACACCCAAATGCTGCCGAGGATGATTAGAAAACCCATTGGTATAATTAAGGTACGGTAATCATCCAGCTTAAAGATCTGAGCGGTTCCAATGGTGACTAAATAATAAATGATCGAAATTTTTATATAGATACCCATAATCCAAATAGCCATCAATAGGGATTCGATGTGTTCAATAAAATCAGAAAGAGCTATATAACGAACAGCAACTAGAAATGGATAATTAAAGGAAGTTGTTAGTGAACCAAAGGTGAGTAAAACTGGTACATTAATGGCTAACGTGGTGAGCAAAACGACGGTTACACTAAACAAACTCCATTTCATTCCCAAATCCTTTTTCGTTAGAAAAGGAAATAAAAAGGAAATGATGAAAAACTGGGAATACCATGATGCGGGCACGATAGATCCTAGTATCGGTGGCAACAACCCATTTCCGAAGATGGGCATCATTTCTTTAATATGAAAGTCTGGGATTAAGGTAACCACCATGAGGAGAATGATACAAATAGCAATAGGAACCATAATTTGTGTGGATCTTGCGATGACTTCCAAACCTTCATATAACGCATAAGCACACACGGAAATAATTGCAATGACGACAATGATCATTGGTGTGTTATTTAAAAAATTACCAGTGATAAACTCGCCATATTCTCTAATTGTTAGACTATTGGAATAGAAAATAGCTACAAGGTACATTATGGAAATCGATAATCCTACATATTTCCCCAAAATTTTTGGAACATATTGCACAAACGTATCGCTTGGAAATTGGGTGTGCAAGCGGTACAAAATATAAACAGTTAGGTAGCCGACAAACGAAGACAGGATTGGTGATATCCACATATCTGAGCCTGCCTGTCTCATTGTAATAGAGGGTACAATGAGCGCTGCCGTAGATAGAATTGTCGGATGCATAATGAGCGCCATTTGCTGGGGGGATATTTTACCCTTCTCGATCATTTGTATCATTCCCTTTGATATGTTCTGGTTTCTGCCCTATGGGCTGGCGTTTGATGTTCACTTTATTGGAAAATAGCGGTCTTCTTCTCATATACCAAATCGGTGCACGGACGAGAACATCCTTCATTTCGCTGCCTTTCATAGGAGCGAGAGGCTGAAGGTAAGGTACGCCTAATGAACGAAGTGAACAAAGGTGGATAACAATCACGATAAACCCTAACATCAGACCTAATAACCCTAACATGCCAGACAGGAACATTATTGGGAAACGCAGCATGCGAAGTGCGATTCCGGTCGCATATTGTGGCATCATAAATGACGCAATGCCGGTAATGGCTACAACCATGACCATGGGAGCGGAAACTAACCCAGCTGAAGTAGCTGCTTGTCCAATGACTAAAGCCCCAACGATGGAGACTGCGGCGCCAACTTGCTTAGGGAGGCGCACCCCTGCCTCACGCAATGCTTCGAAACAAACCTCCATGAGTAACGCCTCTACCAGTGCGGGAAATGGAATGTCCTCTCGCGACTTCGCAATACTAAGCAACAGGGAAGTTGGCACCATCTCTTGATGGAAGGTCAGAATTGCTATATAAAGAGACGGAAGCAATAAGGTTATGATGAAAAATACATATCGCAACCAGCGTATTAATGTGCCAATCATAAACCGTTGATAATAGTCTTCAGGTGACTGAAGCATGGAAAAAAGTGTCGCGGGTGCAATCAAAGCGAAAGGCGTGCCATCTACAAGGATTGAAACTTTACCTACTAGAAGTGCAGCACAAACAACGTCAGGACGCTCGGTCACTTGAATTTGTGGGAATGGGGAAAAAGGACTATCCTCGATAAGCCCCTCAATGTACCCACTTTCCAAAATACCGTCGATTCGAATGTCACTAATTCGCTGATGGACCTCTTCGATAAGCGAGTCTCTAGCAATTCCTTCCATGTATACAGCAATAACCGAGGTTTGCGTGTGAGTTCCAATTTTGTAGGGGATCATTTTCATTGCAGGACTCTTGATTTTCCTGCGAAGCATAGAGGTATTGATAGCCAACGTTTCTGTGAACCCCTCGCGCGGTCCCCGTACGACAGATTCTGCACTTGGCTCATCGATACCGCGCTTTTCCCACTTGGCAATGCCAAGTGCGAAACAGGAAGAGACGCCCTGCACGAAAAGTCCTACAGAGCCTAAAGACAAATGCGAGACCAATTCATTCATACGCACAATTTCGCTGATATTGGAGATAGAGATGAGTGCAGATAGATCTTTGACGGTATGATCCCATTCGGCTTCGGGTTCTCTTATTAAAGGTGTTAATACGTCTTTGTTTAATATTTCAAGGTCAACCAGCCCCTCAATATAAATCACAAAAGCTTTGGTAGTTTGACCGATGTCAAATGTGTGAATGTGGATATCATGACATTTATTATAGATAGTATTGAGTTCACGTAGATTGTCTTCAAGTTTGTCAGAGATATATTGGGGTGAGTCCATAGATTTGGAATTGGAATCCATGAGCAAGTGCTCCTTGTTTGTAATACGTATCTTTTTGTCCATTTTTGTCAGAATCTAAACGCATGTAACTAAACTAAATCAGAGATAGAAAAAAGCCAAAGAATATGGATCTTGCAAATTTGCCGAAGGCATCGGGTATTCAAAAGAGAAATTTCTGCAATATTGTTTCTAAATATGGTACGCTAAAAAAAAGGAGGTTAATTCAATAATGAAATGTTACGTCGTAGATGCGTTTGCTGAGAAATTATTTGAAGGAAATCCTGCTGCTAGTGACAGGGTAACCATCAGCGGATCGGCAGTTTTATATTCCATTGCAGATCTTCAAATTAGGTAACAAGCCAGAATGAGTAATACAGAAATTAATAGAGGTATTCAGATAATTTTTTTATTTTTCGACATATAATGACGAATTTAGTTGAAATAATGCAATTTTCATGATAACTTAATTAAAGCCAAGTAATTTCATAAGAAAAGGCGGTATTTAGTAATGATTCACTTGCATAATGTGAGTAAAACCTACATCACCGATAAAACTACCTTGCAAGCTGTCTCTCCAACATCACTTGAGGTAAGTAAAGGCGATATCTATGGACTTATTGGTTTCAGCGGTGCAGGGAAATCAACGTTGCTTCGGCTTATTAATCGATTGGAACAGCCGACGACAGGAACGATTTATGTGAATGGACAAGATCTGACGTCTCTCTCTCCAAAGGAGCTTCGTGAAGCGAGACATTCCATTGGCATGATCTTTCAGCACTTTAACTTATTGAGCAATCAGACGTGCCTACAAAACGTTGAGTTTGCGCTTGAGGTAGCGGGTATACCATCAACGGAAAGGAAGAAGCGTGCTGCTGAGTGTTTGGATATCGTTGGTCTTTCAAACAAAGCACATGAGTATCCAGCGAGATTAAGCGGAGGTCAGAAGCAGCGTGTTGCCATTGCGAGGTCACTTGCAAACAATCCCAAAGTATTGTTATGTGATGAGCCTACATCTTCACTTGACCCCCACACAACGCTTTCCATTCTGAAATTTCTAGAACGAATAAACCGAGAAATGAATGTCACGATTGTTATCGTTACACACGAAATTAATGTTGTGAAGTATATTTGCAACAAGGTTGCCGTTATGGAAAATGGAAGTATTATTGAACGTCTAGACCTAAGTAATGGCGACGTCCAACCCTATACATCTCTAGGAAAGTTTCTTTTTGAAACAGCGGGAGGATGGACGAAGGAGATGGTAACTTATGAATAATATTATATCCATGCTCCCTGAGATTTTAAAAGCGATTGAACAGACCATTATCATGGTGCTCATCTCAATTTCCGCTGCTGTCATTTTCGGTGGACCGCTAGGTATTCTTCTGTACTTAACATCGGAGAACAATTTACATGAGAGTCGTACCTTAAATCGCATTATGAATTATTTAGTAAATCTCATTCGCTCCTTTCCGTTTATTATCTTATTACTTTCCCTTATTCCGTTAACAAGATTAGTAACAGGTACCACGATAGGACCTATTGCTGCTTCTGTTTCGCTATCCGTTGCTGCCATTCCATTCTTTGGCAGACTTGTCGAGCAAAGCTTGCGCGAAGTTCCCCGAGGCATTATAGAAGCTGCGATTTCTACTGGAGCTAATACGTGGTTTATCATTCGTCGGGTATTGTTAACCGAAGCCCGTCCAAGTCTCGTATCGGGACTCACCGTTACGATTGTTAGTTTCATTTCCTACTCGGCAATGGCAGGTGCCGTTGGCGGTGGAGGAGTTGGGGATTTAGCTATCCGTTATGGCTATTACCGTTTTCAGACGGACATTATGGTAGCATGTATCGTACTGCTGTTGATTCTCGTGCAATTGGTACAATCGGTTGGCACATCATTAGCCAGCCGCTTAGATAAAAGAAATTAAAATATTCCTGGAGGGGACAAAGGAAATGAACTCATTCAACTTTTGTAAAAAGGTATCCGTAGTTGTACTTGCGTTAGCTCTTACATTAAGTGTGACCGCATGTGGGAAAACAAATCAAAACTCAGAAAAGAAAAACATTAAAGTTGGCTTTTTGGCTGGACCTTACAGTGATCAGTTCAAGCGCGCTGTCCAGCCTATTCTAGAAAAGAAGGGTTACAAAGTAGAGATCGTTGAATTCAGCAATGCGGTCCAACCTAACTCTTCATTAACCGATGGTTCTATCGATGCTAACGTATTTCAGCACATAGGTTATCTCAAAGGCATTAATGAAAAAGATAAATCCGATATCGTTGAATTGATTAAAGTTCCTACTGCGCCTTTAGGTATATATTCCAACAAGTTTAAAAAATTATCAGAATTAAAAGAAGGCGCCCAAGTATCCCTTTCTAGTGATGCTTCGAACCTAGCAAGGTCGTTAGTTCTGTTACAGCAAGCAGGTTTGATTAAAATTAAACCCGATATTGATCCTTTAAAAGCAACAGAAAAAGATATTACGGAAAACCCTAAGAAAATAAAAATCGTTCCGTTAGATGCACCACAGCTTCCACGTTCCTTAGCTGACGTTGATTATTCCATAATTACTGGCAATCATGTCATCGCAGCCGGTATGAAGCTTTCAGATTCATTACTTCTTGAAGATCCACCGGCCATCTATCAAATTATTCTTGCAGTGCGTGGAGCAGATAAAGATAAGCCGTTTGCCAAAGATCTTGCTGAAGCGTATAAATCCAAAGAATTCAGAACTTTCGTAGAAAATGATGAGAAAGCAAAAGGCTTTTCGAAACCAGATTATTGGAAATAGAACTAACATCTAAGGAGTGAAGCATCATGGCAGCAAATAAAGAAGTTGTTTTTAATCCAAAGGTACTTCCACCAAGAGGTCCATATGCGCAAGCCATCAAAGTGAGTAATGTAAGCTCAACCATCTATACAGGAACAATTACTGCACTAGATGTGAATTGGAATGTTGTTGGCGCTGGAGATATTCGTGAGCAAACAAGGAAAACAATAGAGAACTTAGAGCTTATATTGGAAGCCGCTGGAGCTACGTTAGCTGATGTTGTAAAAACGACGTGGTATCTGGTAGATATTACGCATATGCCAATTGTAGCTGAAATTCGCAACGAAATGTTCAAAGGCGCTGTTCCCGCAAGTGGTACAATTCCTATAAATGGTCTCTACTATCCTGAACTGCTTCTTGAAATGGAAGCAATCGCTGTTATTTAATGGGTGAACACATACTGCATATTCCCATCGATCATATTGGGATTGTTGGAAGTAACCTCGAATCTATGATTAACGCTTTTGCTAAGCTCGGATTTCATACAACTGGAGTCACAAGTTTAGACCTAGGAGACACCAACGATCAGCCAGCTTCGCAAAATGCACATTTTGTTTTTAATTTTGGTTATATGGAATTAATTGCTTCCAAAGGGACAGATCACTTGGCTGATTATGTGCAGAAGTATGAGGGCATGCATATTTTGGCTATGGCATCTGGACAGGCACAGGCTAGCTTTGAGATATTTAAGCGAAATGGTTTGGACCCTGGAAAGGTATTTCTTTCTACTCGGTATGCTGCACACGGAGAGCGAACCGGAACTGCTGCTTTCGAATGGTTTGGCTTTAATGAACAGACATTTCCAGAGGGGCTCGTCTGTGTGGTTCAACATCATACACCTGAATTGATTTATCAGCCTAAACGGATTGTTCAACCGAACGGCGTGTATGGACTTGTAGAGGTTTTACTTCTTGTCAATGACTTAGATGAGGCAATCGAACGATATGCTCAAATGTCTTATGTTAATTGTCAGGTAAACCCCTTAAAGGATACCCCAACCTGGTGTGAGAAACTCACTATTCTGAATACAGATGGTATTCGATTACGTTTCCCAGGGTTGGTAACCAAGGCGAGTACTGGTTTCTTAGGAATTGTTCTGGCTGTTAACGATTTAGGGCTAGTAAAGGATATCCTGCGTACTTCTGGTGTAGTGTTCCACTTAGGATTACAAGGTGATGTTTGGGTTCAACCGAACGATGCAGCAGGATGCTTAGTTGTATTTCGAGAGTTAGGTTAGGATCGTAAAAAAAGAGGCGGCTGTCCCATAAGTGATATGCTCCCCATACGGTAGACAGGTGAAATAATAAAAACCTGTTACTGTTAAGGGGAGCATTTTTATGTACCAAAGGAAATATACGGCTTCGGAGAAGTTTGACATTATTCAGAAAATGGAGACAGGACATATTGGTGTAAAAACTGCAACTAAAGAGTTTCGCATACGAAGTCAACACTAGCAAAGTGGCGTGACGTTATCTGGTATATGGTTATGTCATGGCTTGGTCACGCCGGTACTGTGTTGGAGGCACACCAAGGTGTTTCTTAAACGCTTTTGAAAAACTAAATAAATCAGGATAACCAACGGAGTTCGCTATCTCTGTCAGCGTGTAGTCTGTTTGGACTAAGAGATGCTTCGCTTCATTCATTTTCAAATCTTGCATGTACTGCATCGGCGGCACCCCATACACCTTCTTGAACTGCTTCGTGAAATGCGTTCGTTCCACCCCGACATAGGCCGAAACTCGCTCAACCGTAATTCCTTCTGCATAGTGGATTTGAATATAGTCAAGACCTTGCTGCAGCCAGGAAAGGGAACGGTTCTCCTGCGTAGAAAGGGAGTGATAAGCAATAGAGAGTTTATCGAAAATCTGATAAAACTGTGCTAACCGCGACAAATCACTCGCTTGACGCTCATCTCTCACAAGATTCATGAACTCCCACATCAGTTTATTCGTTTCATCTGTAAGTCCGCCTTTTCGATAAGGCGATTGAGGGCTAAGTCCAATACGCTCTAGGAGATGGAGGGCTTGTTTGCCGTCAAAAGCAACGAAAATCTTTTGAAGCAGGTGATCTTCTTCAGTGAAATATTCATGCGTTACGCCTGGCAGGAGACAAAACATATCATTTTTGCCTAAGTGATACGTCACATGATTTTGCGTAAAAGTACCCGCTCCTTCTAGCACGAATATCAAATAATAGTAAGGCGTGGTCCGCGGACCGATATGATAATTGCTCTTGGCGATATTCGTTCCGAGTCGAATTGGCCAGACGTTCCCTGTCTTTTCAAAGTCAGAGGGAGTAAAAAAATGAATTTCTAAGAATTCATGATAGTCTTCCCGCATATCTTTCTTTAAAGGAAACAACTCATTTTCACATCCCTTTTCTTCTCATAGTAACGGGAAAAGTAGAGGATGACAATCATTCCTTTAGCTGATAACCCACAAAATGACAAATGAAAATAAACACGAAATGACATTGACCCTAGAGGGCAACCGCTGATATGATACTAATACATTCTATTCCTACCTTTTTTGTAGGATATAGTCCATTTCTACCAGATAACTGGTGAAGGCAATGAGCGCGCATTGCATGTAGATATGAGAATAACTAACATTCACAGCAGATTGCACAATACTATCTAGTCGACAGGAGAGCCTGAGATGACACAACATAAAGAAGTTGAATTTGGTTGGTTTCTACCAACCTCGGGTGATGGCAAGTATGTAGGGGTTGCCCCAGAGAGAGAAGCAACATTAGATTACTTAATCCAAGTTGCACAAACCGCAGAGAAATCGGGTTTTGAATTTGTCCTTATTCCTACAGGCGGAGCATGTTTGGATGCGTGGGTCGTTGGATCGGCCATCATGAGTCACACAACAACCTTACGTCCACTGGTTGCGGTGCGACCAGGCCTCGTAGCTCCCGTGTTAGCAGCTCGAATGGGGGCGGCTTTGGATGTTCTATCAGGTGGTCGTGCAATGATTAACGTGGTGACCGGCAGCTCCGTACAGGATTTGGAAGAACTAGGTGACCCGCTAGCGCATGCGCATGATGAGCGATATGCAAGAGCTAGAGAATATGTAGAAGTTATGCAGCAGGCTTGGACAGAAACCGATATTCTCTCTGCTTCTGAGTTTGTGGACACCACAAAAACAGGAACCGCCAAAGAGCAGAAGCTGTATCAAGGAAAATACTATCAGTTTAATCGTCCTGTCAGTTCGCCGCTAACGGTGCAGAAACCGCATCCGCCCTTCTATCTAGGGGGAAGTTCCCCTGTTGCCAAGCGCTTGGCTGTGGAAGTTGCGGATACCTACCTCATGTGGGGCGAACCGCACGATTGGATTCGTCAGCAAATGGTTGAAATCGAAACGGTACGGACAGCGTACCGCGAAGAAACGGGGATAGACCGGCCCCTTCGGTACGGGCTTCGCGCACAAGTTTTAGTGCGCGACACCGAGGAAGATGCCTGGGCGGCGGCTTGGGAGTGCATCTCCAAGGTATCTCCAGAAGCAATCGAGCAAGCACAGCAGGCTTTTGCCAAAACAGATGCAACGAATCAACAGCGTCAAAACGATCTTCGCGAGCAGTCGAAGAACCAACAGTTTGTCGTTGGTCCTAACTTGTGGACAGGGTTATCACTCGTTCGCTCGGGCGGCGCCATTCTCATTGTCGGTACGGCTGATCAAGTTGCCGATCGTTTGGTTGAATATGCCGAGCTGGGCATTTCATCCTTCATTTTATCGGGGTATCCCCATTTAGAAGAAGCAGAAACCTTCGGGCAGGGGGCTCTTCCTCTTTTCAGAGAGAAATGGCAGCACAAACTTGCCATACAAGATGAACAATCCACCACTACCATTTAATTATTTAGGAGGGTCTAACTCATGCGTAAATCCAGTTTAAGATACAGTTTCCTTGTTGCCTCACTCTCTATCATTTCCTTTCTTACGGCTTGCGGTTCATCCTCCTCGACAGGAGCTAGTCCTGCGGCTTCAGCGGTATCTACAGCATCAAGCACGGCGGCGGCAACAACGTCCGCAAAGCCCGTGACAATCTCCTTCCTACACTGGCGTGGGGAGGACGTGAACTCATTGAATGGCATTATCACGAAATTCCAAGCTGAGAACCCTAACATCAAAGTGGAAATGCAGACGATGCCATCCGAGCAATATCAATCGACAGCCCAAGCGAAGCTTGCTGACGGTTCAGTAGGCGATGTGTTCACATCGTTCCCAGGCGCACAGTTCGAGGCGTTGGCGAAAGCGGGCATTTTCACCGATCTATCCAGCGAAAAGTTTCTAAGTAATTTTAACGACACCTTGATTCAAGTGGGTAAAAAAGACGGCAAACAGGTAGCTGTTCCGTACCAGCTTGTTTACAATGATCCCATTTACAATGTGAAACTGTTCCAAAAATATAATCTAACACCACCGAAGGATTGGGCTGGCTTCTTGGCTCTTTGTGAAACATTGAAAAAGAATGGCATCATCCCGATCGCATTTGCAGGCGCGGATATCGGTCCTGGTCAATTCATGAACACGATGGTCATGAACAATGAACCAAGCACAGATATTTTCACCAAAGTAGAAGCAGGTCAAGCGAAACTAACAGATGAGTTCTGGGTGAAAACGTTGACGCAGTTTAAAGAGTTAAATGACAAAGGCTATTTGCAGCCTGATGCCCTTGGTACGAAAGATGCAGCGGCCGGCGCGCTGTTCATTCAAGAAAAAGCAGCCATTCTCGCTAGTGGATCCTATCAATTGGCTCAAAACAAAAAGCAAAATTCGAACCTGGAACAAAAGTTATTAGCACCAATCACTGTCGCTGCAGACCAGGCGAAATTCGAAGGTGTACATACAAGTACATTTATGTTAGCCGTGAACAGCAAGTCTAAGCATCCTGCGGAAGCGAAGAAATTCATTGAGTTTTTGAGCAAAAAGGACATTGCAGGGACCTACGCCAACGAAACCGGGCAGAACGTGACTGTGAAAGATGTGCAATATACCACGCCTGAGCTGCAAGTGGCGACGGAATGGTCAAGCAAGAAAACATTGTTCCAACCGCGTTTCAGCATCACCAATGCGGACAATCAAAAAGCCGTTACCAACTCCATTCAAGCCGTGCTAAGCGGTAAATCGCCTCAAGATGCAGCGAAAGAAGCGCAAGCGATTATCGATCAGCACCTCGTGAAATAAGATGAGTCACAATCGATCCGTCTTATGGTTGTTTCTCCTGCCGGGTACGCTGCTTTATCTGGCATTGTTCATGGTACCAACACTATACGGATTGTTTTACTCCTTCACTGATTGGGACGGCATCTCGCCGTCCTATCAGCTTGTTGGTCTAAACAATTACGCGAAAACCTTGCATAATATCGTTTTTCAAAAAGCGTTATGGAATAACACGAAATTCATGCTTGCGGTTGTCATTGCACAGACGGTCATATCGCTTGCATTGGCACTTCTTCTCGTTAAAAATAAGAAAATTAACGTATTCCTGCGTGCGCTATATTTTTTTCCGACGATTCTATCCTCCGTGGCTGTAGGGTTGATCTGGTCATTTATGTACGACCCGTCGCTAGGGCTTATTAATACGCTTTTGAAGGAAATCGGATTAGGTGCGTACGGTCAAAATTGGATTGGCGGCGTAAAAATTGCTCTGTATGCCATTGCGGGTGTCCAAGTTTGGGCGCATGCGGGGCAGATGATGATTGTATTTGTAGCAGGCCTGCACGCTATCCCTGAGGAACTTTACGAAGCTGCGAGGATCGATGGAGGTAATAGGTTTCAAATATTTCGTAAGGTCACTTGGCCGCTTCTCGCGCCTTCTGCGACGATTGTGATTGCTTATACAACGATTCAATCTTTTAAAGCGTTTGATCTAATTTTTACCATGACAGACGGTGGACCTAATTACGCAACAGAAATTTTGACTACCTATATCTATCACACAGCTTTTGCGAACTATTCGTTCGGCATGGCATCAGCGGGTTCAGTTTTGTTTCTCATTTTATTATCCGTATTAACGATCCTGCAGTTCAAAGCGTTGCGGGCGGATCGTGTTTCCTACTAAATTAAATGAGGTACTAACCACTATGGGGATGAAATGGTTCGGTCGCTTGATCTTAGGGCTGTACGCTTTATTGATCGCAGCGCCTTTATATTTTGTAGTCGTCTCTTCCTTCAAAATGACACAACGCTTCTTCGCCTCGCCGCTCGGCTGGCCAAAGCCGTTCACGTTTGGCAATTTTGAGGGTATTTTCAAGGGACAAACGATGGGGAAGTACTTCTTCAACAGCGTGGAAGTAACCCTAGGAACCGTGGTTATTGAGCTTGCATTGGGGAGCTTGATCGCTTACGCGATATTTCGCTTTGGAGGGCTGATTGCCAAATTAGTCTTCGGCATATTCCTAGCAGGACTTATCGTGCCTTCCCAGGTTAACATGCTGCCAATTTATTCATTAACACACAAGCTTGGCTGGTCGGATGATTTATATGGACTTGTTCTAGTCTCAGTGGCGATGCTCATGCCTTTGACGGTTTTCATGCTAAAGGGCTTTATGCAGGTGCTGAATAAAGAAATTTTGGAAGCGGGTAGTATAGATGGGGCCAGCGAGTGGAAACTATACGCACGCATTGCTTTGCCATTGTCTGCGCCATCCTTAGCAGCAACAGCCACGTTTTTATTCGTTATGGTTTGGAATGATTTATTAATTCCAATGCTGCTGATCAATAGTAAATCCAAATTAACACTGCCTTTGGCCATGCTGCAGTTCCGCGGCGAATATATGACGGATTACCCCATGCTGCTAACGGGTGTTGTCATTACTGCAGTGCCGATGGTTGTGATGTTCCTGTTCTTGCAGCGATATTTCGTAGCGGGCGTTATGGCAGGATCTTTAAAGGGGTAATAGTTGGCGAAGTACTGATTGATGATATTTGTCCTATCCCACATGCGAAATATGCAAAGAGCCTACCCACGCTAAGCGATCGGGCAGGCTCTATTTGCATGCTAGAATATCGTCGCCAGGACTCACAATCCCTTTGTTATTGACAAGAGCTTGATCCGAGGCGCTCATGCAAAAGAAGATAATAGTTGGTTGAATCTATCGCGCTCCTCCAAAAAAGGGCAGTGGCCACTGTATTGGAACGGAACTAACTGCGAATTTTTAATCAGCTTATTTGTTTCCTGAGCTTGGGTAAACGGAACGACTTTATCATGAATGCCATGAATAATTAATGTGGGCACTTCGATCTGTCCAAGATCGTTGTAAACATTTTCGTCTCTTAGCGTGACCATAATGGCGGAAGTCGACCAATTCGCAGCTTGTAAACCCATTAGAAAGAACCATTCGGATTTCGGTACGGAATTGTACTGAAAGAAAAAAATTCCCGTTTGGTCTTGCAGCATTTTCGGACGGTCATTGTTTGTTTCTTCGATGATTTTATTCGTAAATTCTTTTGGAACGCTTAATGGAGAGGCAGCGTCGATCAGGACGAGTTTAGATACCCCGTACCCTTGGTAACGAGCCATATAGCGAATCGAGATCGCGCCTCCTGTAGAGTGTCCTGCAAGTGTTATGTTTTTTAGCTGTAACGCTTCGATGACCATTCGAAGATCATCTGCTAATCTGTCGAAACCGTAGCCGTCGAATGGTTTATCCGAATTGCCGTATCCTCTCCAGTCCATTCCTATACACCTATATCCGAGCTTAGGAAGGAAATTGAACTGATATTCGAACTGATTATGATTTAACGGCCATCCATGTATAAAAAGTATCGTTTTATTTCCTTTCGGATTGATGTCCTCTATAAATACTTTTACGCCTGGTTCCACAGTTACGAAGTATCCCAAGTGTTGTATCACCTCAATTTTAAAAAATGTACTTCCCATTAAGATATTCGCCTTATGCAGGGTGAATGCCTAATCTTCTATAGAGACGGGAGCAAATAATCATGTCCAACGAAATCATTATTAAAGCTCAGTACAACCGTCCCATTTTTTACATGGTTTCTAGACGAAATGGGAAAACCAAGAAGGGTTTCTTTGGACCACCCATACAGGTTAGGAGTGAAAAGCATGAGCGTGCAAACATTACAGAAATCTTTGATGGTCCTGCCGGATTTAAAGGACAAGGTTGCTTTGATCACCGGAGCAGGATCCGGTATTGGACGGGCTGCCGCCATACTGCTGGCACAGCAAGGAATGAACTTATGCCTCGTAGATTTAAAAGACGACCGACTAGAGCAGACGAAGAAAGAGATAGAATTAGCAGGTGGCAAGGCAATCACCGTTGACATCGACATCTCTGATCCGAACAGCGTTGAACAGGCGTTTGAGCAAGCGGCCAAAACATTGGGGAGGATAAACTTTGTTTTCGCGAATGCCGGCATTAACGGGGTTTTGGCACCCATTGAAAACTTGAATTCAGAGGACTGGGATCGCACGCTTAACGTTAATTTAAAAGGAACGTTTCTTTGCGTGAAACATGCAATTCCTCATATGAAAGAAAAGGGTGGCAGCATCGTTATCACGAGTTCGATTAACGGAAGTCGAACCTTCTCTGGATTTGGTATGACGGCCTACAGCGCATCAAAAGCAGCGCAAATTGCATTTGCAAAAATGGCTGCGTTAGAATTGGCCCAATATAAAATTCGCGTCAATGCGATCTGCCCGGGTTCTATCAAGACAAATATTGGAGAAAATACGCAACCAACGCCGGAGCTCGATAAAATTAAAATTCCGATCAAGTACCCGGAGGGCAGCCAGCCATTGGAACACGCGCCAGGACAACCAGAGCAAGTTGCCAATCTGGTTGCTTTTCTTGCCTCAGACGCTTCTAATCATATTACCGGTACGGAATTGTTCATTGACGGTGCCGAATCGCTGTTGTAAAGTAATGAGCCAAGATCCCGCTGATTGCAGAATACTGGTCTTTTGATGAGAATTGGAGGGGCATAGATCATGTAAAATTTATCCGAACTGGAGAATGTTCATGCGGATATTGAATCTGTTTACGAGGTTGTTCAAAGTTTGAAAGCTAACGTTGATGGCATTTCTATTGGTATTCACATTCTCAAAAATAGTGAGGGTAGTTACTTCTATGAGGTCAGTCACGTTTACTACCTTCTACTGGCTGGATAGTTTGACCATCAAACAATTATGGCCAACCAAGAATGGATGGAGCCAGAATTTCATAAAATAGGGAATCCTTGCTTAGGAAAGGAGCCTTAAATGAATCTGTATGACCCCAAGCGAATTCCCCGCTCTATTATTCCTGAGAATCAGGAATTTCCCATGTTATCTCTTTCAAGCTGGGTTACACCAGAAAACAAGTATTATATCCGCAATCATTTCCCTTATCCCGCATTGCCATTAAATGATTGGGCGCTTAAAATAGAGGGACTTGTTCAAAAGCCAATTCTCCTGAATTATCAAGCGTTATGTCAATTTCCTCAAATCATATTGCCAGTTACTATGGAATGTTCAGGAAACAAAAGAGCGTATTTCCAACCTAAAGCCAGAGGGGTTCAATGGGAACAGGGGGCTGTCAGCCATGCGCTCTGGACTGGAGTGCCACTTCGAACTCTTTTACAGGTAGCTGGAATAATGCCTAATGTTCGGGAAGTCATATTTGAAGGAATGGATACAGGTGAACGAATAGACCTCCCAGGCACTTTCCGATTTGCCCGAAGCCTTCCTGTAGAAAAAGCTATGCATCCCGATACACTGATTGCTCTCTGTATGAACGGAAAACCTATTTCCTACAAACATGGACACCCAGCAAGATTAATCGTTCCGAATTGGTACGGTATGGCTTCGGTCAAATGGCTTTACCGTATAGTGGCTACAGATCAAGTTTTTAAAGGTCCCTTTCAAAATATTGATTATGTAGTATACCGTTCGAAGAAAGATTCTCAGCGCAGACCAGTTACTCTAATGAAGGTGAATTCCGTTATATCCCAACCCACGGATCAAACTGTTTTGAGACGAGGAAAGCATTTCATTACAGGTACAGCATGGTCAGGTCAGGGATCTGTTAAAATGGTTGAGATTAGTCTTGATCATGGAGGAACATGGAACTTAGTGACATGGCTTGATTCAGAGGAAAAGTACAGCTGGAGAAGGTGGGGATGGGATTGGAATGTACCTGTACCTGGAACCTACCTTATTATGGTAAAGGCGACTGATGACAAGGGTAATATCCAGCCCCTTCAAGCGGAATGGAATGTAATGGGCTATGAAAACAACTCAATTTCTCAAATTCAGGTATATATAGAGTGAACAGTAGAAGGGATTCATCGAACGGAGAACGATAGTTGAGGGGCTTGCTTCGCGGCAGCACCTCAGCAAGTATGGAAAGATGGGGTTCTCTCAGCAGTTAATACCGTTAAAGTTGGAGACCAAATAAAGATTTGGTTCCTTGAATATGTAGAGAGTGTGGACAGGCAAAAATTGGTTACGCAGGTCGCTATTTACTGAAATAGATAACTTAATAAGGTGATGTACTAAGGTGGTGAGTAAGTGTTCTATCTCATCGTTAAATATTCATCCAACATTCAACTAACATAAGCACATTAGTTCAATTTCAACCAAAGAAGGCTGCTCAATCCTTTCGTTATCATTGAATCAGTGACCGGTATCGTTGAATTCGTATCGTTGTTTTAGGTTTTGGTTACGGCTATACTTAAGTTATTTACCACGTTTTTCCGTTAAAGAGATATACTTATGTTGAATATGTATATTTTTTTATTGATTCATGAAGGAGTGAACTGAATGACCTTCCGAGTGCTATTAGTAGATGATGAAATGATTGATTTAAACTACTTGCAGAGGACAGTGCCTTGGGACGATTTGGGGATGACGTTGGTCGGGACTGCAAACAGTGCATTTAACGCCCTGAAGATATTGGAGAAGGAATCAATCGATATTTTGGTGTCGGATATTCGAATGCCGATCATGTCAGGTTTGGAACTAGCGCGTAAAGCGAAGCAGATTCAACCTAAGCTTAGCGTCGTCTTTGTAAGCGGTCATGAAGAATTCGAATACGCTAAGCAGGCGATTATTATTCAAGCGTTCGGTTACGTGCTAAAGCCTGTGGACGATCTGGAACTTCACCAAATGCTTCGTTCTTTGGCAGCAAAGCTAATGCAAGAGAGATTGGGAGAGCAAGAGAAACAGATTGTTGAGAAAGCACTACCAATTATAAAACATGAAGTGCTTCATCAATGGCTTGAGGGGACGCTCCCGGAGGGTGAAGGAGCCGATCTTTTGCAGCTGCACAAGGAATTAAAAGATGAGGGAGAAGTCATCGTCGTTGTTATCGAACTGGATGATGCACAGTGGAAATTAGCCGCTATGGACGTTGACGAACGAGAGCAACGGTTGGAGCAGTTCCACGATTTCATGCAAAAGAACCTATTATTCACGCCATCAAACGGCATCGCGTTCCGGTCCTCTCCATATCGTTATGTGGGCCTTTTTAAAGGCAGGCAATCGGAAGTGTGGAGTCGATTGGCATCGTTGGTAGAGAGGGTGCGGGTGGAGACCCATTTTACCATAACGATAGGTTTTGGAAACGAGGCTAGTACCGCCAAGCAGTGGATCGTATCCTACGAACAGGCGAAGAAAGCATTAGACCAAAAGATGTTCGAAGGCAAAAGCCGAATCATCGTGTACGATCCGCAAGGCGAGCTAGGTTTTGAGCAGCAACTCGGTCAAGTGAACCGCAAGCTTGATGCGATTTTTGACTGCTTGCAGAGCTACAACCTGGTCGGTATTGACGATTGCTTGGAGGACATGTTCCGGCAGGTAAAATCATTAGGAACACGGCTTAGCGTTTATAATTTCGTTATGTATGTACTTACAAGACTTGAGGACATGAATAACAATAAAAGCGGTGAACAGCACGAGCTTTGGGAGCTTCCATTTGGCAAGCTAGACGAGCTCTATCGCCTAGAAACAACGGAAGATATTAAATCTTGGCTGCGGCGGAAACTGTTCGAGCTGTCGGAGAAGATGATGATCAAGAGCCGGAGTCAGGATCGAATTATTATTCATAAGGTAAGGGAGTACGTATTGGAGCATCTTAATGGCAAAATCACGCTAAAGGACGTAGCAAACCGCTTTGCATTCTCACCGAATTATTTGGGGTTTCTCTTCAAGGAAGAGACGGGTGAGACATTTAGTGATTTCCTAATACGGACACGGATGGAAGCAGCACGTGGGATGCTGATGGATCCGAGCATAAAGATTTATGAGATTACCCATCGTGTTGGATATAAGAATATTATCTATTTTAGCAGGCAATTTAAGGATTATGTTGGACTGACACCAAGTGAATTCCGCAAGAAACAGAAGGTATAAGGGAATGCTCAAACCCCAAGAGAACATCCGTTACTTGCCATTTGCCTACAAATTCATGATACTTAACCTTTTTTTGGTACTGTTGGCGGTCATGACGATTGGATATTATGCATATTTCAGCTCAATTCAATCCAAAACCGATTATGCCAAAGTTAACATTAGCAGATCGCTGGAACAAATTCGTGAAAACGCTACCAATCAATTTGCCGACATGGGTCGTATTTCTGAACAACTGTTTAACGACGTGAATCTTCAGCAAATTTTACAGACGAGCGAGACTGGCTATGCCATTCACCAATTATCCTTTAATAACCTGTTTCCAAGGCTTCAGACGGTTGTACAAATGCCTATTAATAATATGAGTGTATCGCTTTATATTCGAAACAAGAGGTTTAATGAAATCTACCAAACCTTAGGAGATCCCGTAGCATTCGGGAGAAGTTTCAGCATTTACTATTTGACACGCATTAATCAAGCAGATTGGTTTAAATCGATAGAGCAGTCACACAAATTTGAAAATGTATGGGAGCAGGTAGACAACGACGATATATTTGGCAATTTGTCGCTGGTTCGGCAAATGATTTATTTTGATACGTCGGAACCAATTGGACTGCTTCGCATAACCGCCAAAATGGACAAGCTTTTTAGCTCTGTTCATTCCTTTACGGTCAGCGAAGGGACAACGCTGTTAGTAGTGAAAGGAGAACAAGGCCGAGTCATCTACAGTAACCTGAAGGACCGAATTGGAACCGATTACAGGCAGGAAGATGACCCTCACTTTTTATATTTTCAAGAAGAACTGGATAAGACGGGTCTACGGCTCATCGCGATAGTACCTAAAGATCCGTTAATGAAAGAGGCGAAAAGAGTTCGCAATGTGACCCTAATTATCTGTTTCGTCAGCTTTATCCTAATCGCATTTGCAGTATGGCTGTTGTCGCGCCATTATTCCCGCAGGGTACAGAAAATCGTCTCAAGCTTGTCCCATTTTCAGGAGGGTGATTTCCATAAACGAGCGTATTTCACCGGGAAGGACGAATTTGCTCGCATTGCTATGGCCTTTAACAGGATGGCTGACGAGATCGAGAGGCTGATTAAGGAAGTGTACATAAGCGGTATCCGCAAGAAGGAGACCGAATTGGAGATGCTGCAGTCCCAGATTAGTCCGCATTTTCTTTATAATACCTTGTCCACTATGAAAAGCTTGGCTACCTTTGGCGATACCGACAAGTTGGTGAAGATGATCGTAGGGCTTGCAAAATTTTATCGACTAACGTTAAATGACGGGAAGACTATGATTCGACTAGAGAACGAACTGGCTCAGGTGCGCACTTATTTGGATATTCAATCGGTTAAATATGTTGATCGATTGCGCGTCACCTATGATGTGGAGGAGAGTGTTCTATCCTATTATACGGTAAAGTTGATTTTGCAACCCTTTGTAGAGAATGTCACCAAACATGCGCTCTTTGAGGATACAATTAACATACGAATCACCGCTCGGGAGCATAAGGGAACGATTGTACTGAGCGTAATCGACGACGGAGTAGGAATGAAGCAGGAGAAGGCTGATGAGTTGCTTAAGCCGCAGGCTGTAAATGGGGGCGGATACGGTATTCGCAATGTAGATGAGCGGATTAAGTTGCATTTCGGCAAGGGCTATGGTGTCACCATATGCAGCGGTCCTGGTATTGGTACAGCCGTTCGCATTACGATACCAAAGCAAGGAGTGATTTAAGTATATGTAATGTTAGAGAGCTAAGCAGCTATCCCATGATTGATCATTGGATAGCTGCTTTTCTCATTGTTCGGATTGGTTGCTTTTCGATGACTTATATTGATTCCGATATTGTAAAGGAGTAATGGATGTATGCTGCTTAAACCATTTGTACAAGTGCTGCAGGCTGGAAAATCCGAGCATGTTGGCAATTGTTTCAACAGATTCGTTCGTCTGGGTCAGCAACTCGCGAGCACGTTCTAGTTTGGCAGCCATGATGTAATCGGAAAGGGACTGGCCTGTTTCTTTCTTAAAAAGCAGGGATACATATTTAGGATGATAAAAAAAGTGTTGAGCCACTTGAGCGACTGTACATTTCTGATCCAGGTGTGATGAAACGAATTCCTTGATTTCAGTCAAAATGATTGAATTGCGTTCCTCATTTGCTGCGAAGGCGGAAGGAGCAGCAAGGCGCGGCTGATGGGGGAATACTTCACGTTGCAACTGCACATATAGTGTTTTTAACTTGGCATCGATGGATGAAACATATCCTTGCTCGCGATTCATAATTTCAGCATATATATCATTCATAATCTGCTTCAGCTTGTGTTGTTGCTTAGCACGGATTTTGCCTTGCAATCGTTCCATAAGTTGACTTAACTCTGCTGCTCGATCTCCGTGGTGCTTCACCATGAGAAACATGATTTCGAAGGGGTGCTCTGCATCATGCACCTCGAAATGAGTAACGCCAGGGGGGATGACGAAGATATCTCCAGTCTCGGCGCGATACTCTATTTCCCCAATATGGTATTGTCCATGGCCTTTATGTATATACCCAAACTCGATATGGTCGTGAGTATGCCGTGTGCACTCCCAACGGTCATCTTGCTCGGCAAGATGCATATAGACGCATTGCAAGTGAGTGCTCAGGAATAGATGATCTAAATCGGATAGAGGTAATTGTTCGAAGCGTATCATTCGTATCCTCCTATTCTCATCGTAATTATACTACATTTGTATAATGCTTTGTTACATCCGTACAATGACAATTGATTTGGCACTAAGCTACACTTGTGTGAAATAAGGAGGGGATCAAACATCCAATGAGCATTCTCAAAAACTTGCTTGAACAACATCCGGAATGGATACAGCCTCGCTCAGACCAGCATACCGTGCTGGCTGTACCCAATACGCGAGATCATCGCAAAACTTTCGCCGAACCAGGTGGAAGCTTCTCACCAGGCGTTGCCAGCTTCGGTATCACACTCTGGATTTATGACCATCAGAATAAGGAGCTCCTTGCTCCCGAGCTTTATGCTGCCGAAGGGCTTGATTGGAATTGGTATGAGGGCTATGTGCCTTTGCTCCAATCCACTTGGCTGGCAGGAGATTGTCTAGTTCAGCAGGAGCTATTCTCCACCTCCCTGAAGGATTTGCACAATATCGTGAATTCGTGGAGGACTACCTTAACTAATCATGGAACTAAGCTGCAAACAGTGACGGTCTATGCCGTCATACGCCCCTATGGACCAGCGGGAGGTCGCATCCATGATTTAGTGGGACGTGAAAGCTCGATTTCGGTCAATGGCAAAACCGTGCTTTTAGCTAAAACAAAAGCCCACATGTTCGGGGCATTGAGCTATGAATACGATGGGATGGAAATATCGTCCATGCTCAAACAAGGATTGTTTCCAAGCAACTCCCGTGCGAAGGATCGGGATGGTTTATGCAGCGGCGCGTTGGCGTATGAACTACAATTGCTGCCAGGGGAAACGGCTGAACTCGAATTTGACCTCTATGTACACCCCTTGGAGAAGGAATACATGTTGGCTTTCGAGGCTTACCATCAACAAGATTACATGAGTAAAAGAACAAAATTTGTAAACAATTGGAAAAAGTTGTTGCATAAGGTTAAGCTACAGTTGCCTAATCAAGCTTTTGCAGCAGCATACTATTCTACATTGGCCCAAATGCTGATGGCAACTGTGGATCATCAACCGAGAATCGCTACGATTACTTACCCCTTGTTGTGGATTCGTGATGGTGTATACATTACCGTATCCCTTGATCAGGCAGGATTTCATGAAGAGGCAAGGAAGCAACTGGACATTCTCAAGGATCGAATCTTTGCAGGCGGCTTCGGGGCCGAACCGGATGCTTTCGGAGAAGCTATTTGGCCATTTCACAGGCATTACCAATTAACAGGTGACGTATCGTGGCTCTCGGACGTGTATCCATATGTGAAGAAACGCGCCGATTGGATTATTAAGTGCGTCCATACGGAGCAATATTTGTATGCGGATACGGATATGCGTGTACCTGGTGACCGCCATGCCCCTGACAATGATCTTATTGTTGAGCCAGCTCGGGAAGGCTTGATGATCGGGAGAATGGACGGACATCGGCCTTTGATTTGGGTGAATGCCTTCTCATTCATGGGATTGAATGCGGCTTCAGAAATTGCAGCAAAGCTTGGTTATGAGCAGGAAGCCGAATTGTATGCCTCAGAGGCCCTAAAACTGAATAAGGCGTTGACTTCTTACGCGAATAAGGAGTTTGGACGCAATGAGAGAGACCTGGTTTGTGCTATATGGCCGAGCCGAACATTTTCGCCAAACGATCCGCACATTCGTTCCGAATATGAGCAGTGGTGGAACACAATGCGGCAAAAGGATGGGAACTATCGTGCGGAGCCAATGTGGAAGTATTTCGAACTTGGACAGGCGCATAATTATTTGCTTCTCGGAGAGCGAGAAAAAGTGAATCAAACTGTAGATCATTATCTCGCGAATCATGATGTCGAGGGCTTGTACGGCTGGCTGGAAGACAATCATGATATTGCTGAATTTTGGAGTAAAATCGAAGGATGGTATCGATTGCCGTCTCGTCAACCGCATGGTTGGGTATCCGCTGAACTTCATATGCTGCTAAGAGATATGTTGCTGTATGAGAGCGAGGATCGGCTAATTATTGGAGCAGGCATTCCGAAGGATTGGTTTGCGCTAGATGCCAGAATTGCTTTCGAGCATATGCCCACATCTTTTGGTTATGTTGATGTTAGCATCGAGGGTGTTCACCATGGACAGTTCGAATTGCATGTTACTTTCCATGAATTGGAGCGTCTGCCCTCTGCACTGGACATTCGTTTGCCATTAACTACAGCTGAAAGCTTAACGATTTTTAAAGATAGATATACGTTAACTGGATCGATCACGATACCATTAGGAGGATAAAACCATGTTAATACCTATACACGAGTTACGACGTTCTTGCGAAGGCCGAATCCGAATGCTTGAAACGCAAGGTCATGATGTGACAGGACTGAAGGAGAAGCTAGATGCAATACCTGCTGGCTACGATGCTATTCTGAAATTCGGATATGAGTTGAATGAGGTTCCGATGCGTGCAGATTTTCCTTATGATGAGCCCAATGATCTTGTTGCGATTCATTCGGAGCGTCCCGAGGGGGCTGTGGATGTCATTCCCGGTTATTTAAATGAATTAGAGATTCGAGATCGCGTATTTGGCGGAGTGTATGGAAAAATGCTAGGATGCATACTGGGTAAGCCGCTGGAAATGGGCTGGGATTTGCCACTCATCCAGGGTTACCTGGAAGGTGCGGGCGCGTGGCCACTAAATGATTTTGTCCCGTCGTTTAGTCCGACTCAGGTGACCCACCTGCGCAGAGATTGTATCGAAAGCACCAAAGGGCACGTTACCCATGTCCAATCGGATGATGATATTAACTACATGATCATGGGATTAAAGGTGTTGGAGCAGTTCGGACCTGATTTCACCACGCAGGATATGGCCTGGATGTGGAGAGAGAACATCCCTTACGGCTGGACATGGGGGCCTGAGCATACGAGGCTGTGTCTTCTTTCTTGCTTGTGGTGGGGGTACGGACATATTCCGCAAGGTAAGGAGTGGGATCAGTTTGTAGCATTATTCAATGACGGAGAAGAACTGATTGGCGCGATGATACGCGGGGATACGTTCGGATTGGTCAACCCGGGACGTACGGCCTATGCAGCAGAGTTAGCTTGGAGAGACGGCAGACTGACCCATGGCAAGACTGGACTTTATGCGGAGATGTGGGTCGCAGCGGCAGTGGCAGCCGCCTTCCACGAGACGGATCCGGTAAAAGTGATTCAAGCAGCCAATGCACAGCTTCCTAAGCGATCTAGATATTATGAGGCCATGCAAGAGGTGCTCGATTGGTCTGTGAATGAACCGGATTGGTTGAAGGTATGGAGCAGAATCAACGACAAATGGGGCTATTTAGGCTTCAACGGGACTTTTAACGAGAGTGCGGCCATCGTGAATTCCATCGTTCACGGTGTGGATGCTTACGGACAAGTAGACTTTGAGAAAGTAATCTGCATGCAGGTTATGCAAGGCTGGGATTGCGATAGCTCTGGCGCAACGGCCGGTTGTATAGCGGGTGTTATGGCGGGCTATCGGAATTTGCCTCAGAAATGGCTGGAGCCCGTGCGGGACACTTTTCATTCTACTGTTGCGGGCGAGCATGATACAAGAATCAGTAAATTCGCCGAACGTGTCTACCAGATGAACCGAATCGTACGTACCGCGAAGCCGCTGAAAGATACTTTGAATAGGGAAAATAAGGGTGACAGCCAGAACTTTACCATTAAAGAATAGCGTAACCAGCTGAAAGGATTGGATGGCGCAATGTTTGATGACGGCGATAAACGGATTCACATTGGCGTTCTTACTGTATCTGAAGCTGGGGGAGCTGGACTATCAACCGACATAGTATCCTTTTCTCCCAGACTTTGAATAACGATGATTTCATGCAGGTTATCGTTGAATTCCCTTCGTTGTCGGCGCAGCTTCCATCTCATATACTTAAATTACAGACAAGTTGAGAGAGGAGGTGAAAACAAACGATGGAGATGGTTAAAACGTCTTTCAAGCAGCGAATTCAGAAAAAAGGACGACACAGAATATTACGTCATTGGGAATTGCAGGTGATGGTCCTGCCCTCAATTGTTTTCATCCTTATTATGAGCTATATCCCGATGTGGGGAGTGCTGTTCGCTTTCCAGGATTATGATATATTCGCAGGATTTCTTCACAGTCCATGGGTGGGTCTAAAGCATGTCAGAGCACTCCTGGATGCACCTGTATTCTGGGATATTATGAGGAACACGGTGGTGATTTCCTTCCTACGGCTGCTCATCCTGTTTCCGGCGCCTATCATTCTTGCACTCATGCTTAACGAGATTCGTAAACAATCTTTCAAACGCGTGGTGCAAACGATTACATATTTGCCCCACTTCCTTTCCTGGGTTATTATCGGCGGGTTCGTGGCTTCGTTCTTGGCTGTGGACAACGGGACCCTGAACATAACGCTGATGAAACTGAATTTGATTCAGGAACCGATGAATTGGCTCTCCATTTCGAATTACTTCTGGACCATATTGATTAGCACGAACCTATGGAAAGAGGTTGGTTTCGGTTCTATCGTGTATCTGGCAGCGATTGCAGGAGTGGATCCGCATCTGTATGAGGCTGCATCCGTTGACGGAGCGAGCCGGACGAAACAGATTTTCCTAGTAACGATTCCTTGTATATCTCCGGTCATCTCGGTATTCCTGATCCTTCAATTGGGGCGAATTCTCGATGCAGGCTTTGAAGATATCCTTGTGCTCACTAATAATGGAATCAATTCTATTGTCAATAATGTTGCTGAAGTGATCGATACGTATGCTTACAAAATCGGACTAGGGGATCAGCGGTATTCATACGGCGCTGCGGTGGGGCTCTTTAAATCGGTGATTAACGTATTCCTTCTGTTTGCGGCAAATGGGGTCGCCCGAAGGCTAGGGCGGAGCTCGCTTTTCTGAAACTGCCGAATACTGATAAGGAATGGTGATTATGAAACTAAGCCTAAGCGATCGATTACTGGAATGGTTCTGTTATCTTATCCTGGCGATGTTATCCGTTATTACGGTTTATACGTTTTGGAATTCATTTGTTATATCTTTCAATTCGGGGCTCGACACAGCAACGGGAGGGTTAACAGTCTGGCCGAGGGCGTTTACCCTTGATAATTATAAGGCCGTATTCCAAGATCCTGCATTCTTCCGGGCAATGGGTATCTCTGTGGCAAGAGCGGTTGCGGGTACAACGCTTTCTATCTTCTTCACTGCCATGTTTGGTTATGGGATGTCACGACGGGAGCTTCCGAATCGCAAATTTTATATGATCCTCTCCCTTGTCACAATGTACTTCGGCGGAGGTCTGATCCCTACGTATTTGCTCATTCGTGATCTGCATATGTTGAATACATTTTGGGTGCTGATCGTACCTGGTATGGTTAGTGTGTACAATATGATTATTTTCCGGACTTTCTTCATGGAGCTTCCGGCGGGTTTGGAAGAGTCAGCTAAGTTGGACGGCTGCAGCACCTTCGGTATTTTCTTCCGAATTGTTATCCCCGTATCGGGTCCCGTAATCGCTACCCTATCTTTGTTCACAGCAGTTGGTCTTTGGAATGACTGGTTTAATGCTGGTATCTATATGAGCAATGTGAATAAGCTGCCTGTACAGAATTATTTGCTTAACGTGCTTAATTCCAGCAATTACGCTTCGCAGATGGCGCAGATGACTGGAATCTCATCAGGCTTGCAGCAGACGACAGTTACTGGTCGTTCCCTGCAGATGGCTACCTTAATGGTGTCGACACTTCCGATTGTGCTGGTATATCCGTTCATACAGAAGTATTTTGTCAAGGGTGTTCTCGTTGGTTCCCTGAAGGGCTGACGCAGAGCCATTATTAAGACTTTAAGAGCCGAAAGGCTTTTAAATAATGGGCAAGGTCGCGTGTGCTTCAAGACGTCTGGAGCGGCAGCGATTATCCCTATTTTACGAAATAGAGAGGGGATTCACATGAAAAAGAGATTTCTTACATATTCTACAGCTCTTGTACTGTTGTTAAGCATGGGGTCCATCATGGCTGCATGCAGCAATGGCAACAGTAACACACCGGCTCCGACATCTACGCAGTCGGCTCCTCAAACCTCAGCTAAACCTACTGATTCTGGCAAGAACACTTTCGGAGCAGAACCGCTTAAATTCAGCTTCTATGTGAATTATGGCTGGTATGCGCCAAAAGGGTATGGCAATACATTCGTTACCAAAGCCCTCAAAGATCAATACAAGCTTGATATTGAGGAAATTAGCTCCAATGGAAACGATGCCCAGAAATTTGGCACAATCGTCGCTTCCAATGAATTCCCGGATGTCATGCAGATGGACCGTGGAGCGAACTTCGAGAAGCTCGTGGAACAGGGCAAGCTTGTTGCCATTGATCCGTTCTTAAACGACCCGAAGTATCCAAATTTAAAGAAGTTTTTGGATCCGGAAGCGGACAAAATGCTTCGGAGCAAAGACGGCAAGCTGTACGGCATTCCGAATTGGTTCGGAGCCCCGAAGGGCCAAGGTACGCAGTCCAACAACAAAGGCTGGCTTGTAAATCGGAAGATTTATGAGGAGTTAGGCAAGCCTAAGCTGGAAACCTTTGATGACTTATATAATTATTTGAAAATGGTTAAATCTAAATATCCTGACGTAGTACCTCTAGATACAGGCAATGCAGGCGGTCCGACTGTTCAGGTGCAGAACATGCTCTATGTGGGAGCGGCCGAGGGTCATCAAATTTACTGGGGGAAGCCAGACGCCGATTTCCGGATTCCGAATTTTAACGACAAGAAGTATACGTCTGTATTCGATGACCCTGCGTTGAGGGAGTCGTTCAAATGGACGAATCTGTTCTTCCGCGAGAAGCTGTTAACGCAGGACACGTTTACACAAAAACTAGAACAGTTCAAAGAAAAGCTGAACACGGGCAAGATTGCTATAGCGGGAATTTACGACGCGCCATCGCATGGTCAGCAAGCCAATGATATTATTCAGGCCAAAGATCCGAATGCAGGCTATGATTACTGGCCTTGGATTCATAAGGCTGGTGTCAATCCTGACAATATTATTCTTGAAGCCGGCGGCACGACGGGTTGGAACTTCAATGTGATTACTACGAGTGCTAAAAATCCGGAGAAGATCTTTGCTTTCTTTGATTGGATGTTAAGTGACGAAGGTATCAAGTTCCTGAACTACGGTCCGAAGGGTGTGTACTATGATCAAGAAGGAGATAAGGGAGTCCCAATCTGGAACGATAAGTATAAGCAATTGACGAGCGATCAGAAGGCTAACTTGAAGTTCGGTGACTTTACACCAGAAGGATCATGGAGGAACGGCGTTATTAGCCAAGCAGCCATCAATCAGGACGCTTCTAATAAGAAATGGTCCGATAAAGCAGGTGAATTCTACGGTAAGTACAACCGTTACCTAGGCAACGAGCTAGAGGGAACTGGCAATTATCCGACGAATTCCGAAGAAGACACGATTTGGAAAACGATTAAGAAAATAAATGAGGATTACGTTGCCAAAATCGTATATGCCAAGAGCGACGATGAATTCAACAAGCTGTTCGACACATGGAAGAATGACGTTAACAATGCCGGGTACGATAAACTGCTTCAATACGGTACGAAAATTTGGGCAAGCAACTTGAAGAAGCTGGGTAAATAGTATTTTCCAAGATAACGATAAGGAGGTGTACTTATGAGAGATAAGTGCACCTCCTTTCTAATTTGAAGAGCCATTCAACAAGGATTAATGCCTCGCAACCATTGCCTCTCTATATCACATGGATTTAGTGTAGATATTCGTTGATTTACCTCCGTTGTTGCCAGGAATGTAGGTTGATATAGTTAGTACACGAACTGAGTTTTCCGAGAGAGCCTAACCTCTATGGGAACGATAGTTCGGAATCGAAGAAATGGAGGGACACTTACGGATTGATTTCAGTTAGGCTGGGTTCTTAATGCCAAGTAAGAATTTGGATGGAGGGTGTTGTATTAATGGATCAAGAACGGACCAAACGATTTGGATTAGCGCGCACTTGGAAGAAAACATCGCTTATTGCAATGGCAGTTACTTTAGCGATAGGGGCAGTCTCGTTGTCTTCTCCACAGACAGCTGCTGCATCAAGTGTGAGCGGATCAATTAATTGGAGCTCCCCCACAGGCAAGACGGCAGGCGATTATGCGTATGGTCTCAACATTTACAAAGCACAAGAAGGCGTTGCATCAGATGCCACCTACAAAAATAACGTTGCGGCCATGAAGCCAGGTATCGTACGGTATCACCGCGCGGATCAGATGGGCGAATCGACTACGGGCAATGGTTGGGTAACTAATCCTGGCATTTCAACCTATGCATGGGATTCCAGCAAGATCAACAATATATTGTCGCAAACGTTCAGCAACAATCCGGTGCGTATGGTAAATATCGCAAATTGGCCTTCCTACATGGATGATGGAACAGGGAAGCTGCGTACCGACATGTATGATGCCTATGCGGCTTTCTGTGCACAACTGGTGCAGATTACAAACATTAATCTTGGGCTTGGCATTCAATATTTCGAAGTGTTGAACGAAAAGGATGACACCTACAGCACAAATATGGTGGAACTGGCCACAATTTACAATAAAGTTTATACCGCTATGCGTGCCAAGAGCGCCACAATTAAGATAGGAGGACCGGCCTTCGCCAGACCTGACTTAACGGCTCGTGTTACTACCTTTGTAGCAAACGCTTACACAAAGTTGGATTTCATCTCTTTCCATACGTATAGCAGTGGGAGCACGGCTGACACGAATGCAACTATTTGGACGAAAGCACAAGCACTAGGATCGCATACAGCCGATTTCAAATCGATTATTGCCAGCTATACGACCGCCAACATCCCAATTTTCCATGACGAGTTCAATATAAGTTGGAATCCACCCGATGGCCGAATGAACAATGAGAAGGGCATGATTTACGATGCACTTGCCGTGACTGCAATTGCTAAAGCAGGTGCTGCGGGTTCAATGGCTTGGAATGAATCAGATGGCTGGTACGGAAAGCTGGAAGGTTGGGCTCCTTATAATCGTAGGGCTTCCTCGTTCCTCTATGAGATCATGAACACCGATATGAAGGGTGACATCGTTACAAGCAGTGTAGGCGATTCCTCTAAGATTGATTTACTTGCTGTTATGACGAACAACTGGAAGAAAGTAATGCTAATCAACCGGTCGGGGTTGGACCAGTCGGTTCAGTTATCGATCGGAGGCTGGTCCACTACCATGTCGCCGGATACGAAATTTACAGTTAAGCGAATTTACGGATGGGGTGTCGTGTACGAAAGCACCACATTAGATCAACTGACTGGAAGCGCAGGCTTCCCGCTTGGTGCAGATTCTGTTGCTGTACTTGTGATCGATGAAAATAATAAAAGCTTGGAGAGCAACCTCGCCAAGGGCAAGACAGCTACAGCGGACAGCTCAGAATCATGGAATCCCGCCTCGAACGGTACTGACGGAAGTACGAGTACCCGCTGGTGCGCAGCAGATAGCAGTACAGGACATTGGTTGGAAGTCGATCTTGGAACAAGCCGTAATTTAACCGGTGCCCAATTGGTATGGGAGCAGTCTGCGAATTATAAGTACAAAGTTGAGGTATCAGCAGATCATGTGAATTGGACTTTGGCTGTGGATAATACAGCCACTACTAGCTCAAGTATCGTTCAAAACTTATCCTTTACTCAAAATGGCAAGCGATACCTACGAGTTACAGTGACAGGATTGCCCTGGGGTGTATGGGCGAGCTTGTATGAGCTGAAAGCATTCGGTTCGTAAATTGAATTGAAAGGACGAGGAAGATTGCCTCGAACCATCTGGCTTGCCTAGTGGTCGGCGATCTTCTTCCGATAAACACACTTCTAAGTGATTCCCATTCTGTCTGTATCCATAAAGGAGAATAGTTGAAATGCCGATTAACAATAAATTGAAAAAAGTCTGGTATGGCGGAGATTACAATCCAGAGCAGTGGGACAAAAGGTATTGGGATGAAGATGTACGATTGTTTCAGCTTGCAGGAATTGACGTAGCTACAGTCAATGTATTCTCCTGGCCGCTCTTACAGCCGGCGGAAGACGAATATGATTTTTCCATGCTCGATAGCATCATGGAGAAATTACAGGAAGGTAATATCGGCATAATTCTTGGCACCAGCACGGCTGCACATCCAGCATGGATGGCTGCCCGATATCCAGATATTCTTCGGGTAGATTGGGAGGGACGTAAGCGCACTTATGGCGGTCGGCATAATTCGTGTCCAAACAGCCCCACATACCGCAATTATGCTGCTGCCCTCGCCGAAAAGCTGGCTGAGCGTTACGGCAATCATCCCGGATTGCTACTCTGGCACGTCAACAATGAAATGGGAGGATATTGTTATTGCGATAATTGCGCCAAGGCATTCCGAGTATGGCTTAAGAAACGTTACGGTACGATCGAAACACTGAATAAAGTATGGTATACCGCATTTTGGGGACATACCTTCTACGACTGGAATGAGATCGTTCCGCCAAATCTATTAAGCGAGGGGGTGCACTGGAACTGGCAACGCAGCAACCAAACTAGTATCTCGCTTGATTATTTCCGATTCGGTTCCGACAGCCTCCTTGCGTGCTACAAGCTTGAAGTAGAAGCAATTCGCAAGCATTCAAGAAACATTCCGATCACAACGAATTTTATGGGGACATATAAGGAAATGAACTATTTTGACTGGGCACCTTATATTGATGTCATATCCTGGGACAGCTACCCGGCACCAAATCAGCCTCCAAGTATGAATGCAATGACGCATGACCTCATGCGTGGATTAAAAGATGGCCAGCCGTTCATGCTGATGGAGCAGACGCCGAGTGTTGCCAATTGGCAGCCATATTGTAAGCTGAAACGTCCGGGGGAGATGAAAAAGTGGAGCTATCAGGCAGTGGCTCATGGTGCAGATACGGTTATGTTCTTTCAGCTTCGTAAATCGCTTGGGTCGTGCGAGAAGATGCATGGAGCGGTCATTGAGCATGTTGGACATGGCAACACCCGGGTGTTCAGGGAATGCGCCGAGCTTGGGGAAGAGCTCGGCAGGCTCGGCGATGTGCTGATTGACGCACGACCCGATGCACAGGTTGGCATTTTATACGATTGGGAGAATCGTTGGGCGGTAGAGTTGTCCAGCGGCCCCAGCAACGATCTTAACTATGTTAAGGAGGTACACAAATATTACGATGCGCTGTACGATTTGCATATCCCCGTAGATATGGTGGGTTTGAATGGGGATTTCAACCGATACGAGGTAATTATTGCGCCACTCCTGTACATGATCAAGCCGGGCTTCGCAGCCAAGGTAGAGAGCTTCGTTGAAGCGGGTGGCACTTTCCTGACGACTTATTTCAGCGGTATTGTCAATGAAACGGACCTTGCCGTGACGGGAGGATATCCGGGTGAGCTCCGTAAGGTTCTTGGTATTTGGGCGGAAGAGATCGATGCGCTGTATCCTGAAGATACGAATGAACTCGTCATGAACGGAGCTATCCAAGAGCTTCAGGGCACATTCTCCTGCTCCTTCCTATGTGAACTTATTCATACGGAGACCGCGGAGGTGATGGCCACTTATGGCGAGGATTTCTACGCGGGCATGCCTGCATTGACGGTTAATCGGTACGGACAAGGGTTGGCTTATTATGTAGCTACGAGCCCAGAAAAGCCATTCTTAGTTAAATTGCTGGAGTATATTTGCAAGGAAAAAGGGATTGAGTCACTCCTTCCTTTTCAACAGCAGGGAATTGAAGCATCAAGAAGGGTAAAGGATGGCAGGAACTATCTGTTTCTCATCAACCACAATAACACTTCATTCGTTGCTAATACGGGCCTGCCATCCTCATTTGAGCTCTTAAGCGGGAAACGTGTTACCCAAAATATCGAGTTGCCTGCCCATGGTGTTGCCATTTTGCAAGTTTGACAGAGACAGGGCTTTATTCTATAAAAATAGTCCAGGAGGAGATACATTGAAAATTAAACAAATAAAAATATATCGTTGGCTGCTTTGTATGATTTTGAGTTGTTCCTTATTAATGTCATCTGTTCCAGTTGCGCTCGCAGAAATCGACACCTCTTTTACAGAGGAATATAAGCTAAGCGGTACTATATTTGGTTTAGTTGAACATTGGGGTGAAGGCTCCTTTGATACCATGTTCGATGGTAAGACGGATACCTTCTACGATTACAAAGAAGGAAGCGGCGGTTATGCTGGAATTGACCTTGGCGCCAATGCTGCCAAGAAGGTAACCAAGATTCGATTTTACCCGCGTGAAGGGGATTGGGTTATTCAATACCGTATGGTAGGCGGAAAGTTTCAGGGCTCTAACCTAAGTCCAAGCAGCGGCTTCGAGGACTTGTATACACTAGATAGTAGTGTAAGTAGTGGCTGGAATGAGATTTATCTCTCATCGAACAGCACGTATCGGTATTTGCGGTACCTATCTGCAGATGGGGGTTATGTGAACTTGGCGGAAGCCGAGTTCTATACGTCTGACCAACCGGTTCCAGTTCGAATGAATCAAATGGTTGTAAACCCCAGCAACGCAGAACTCTTAATCGGCGAAACAAAGCAGCTTGCCGTCAGTGGTATCTTCTCAGATGGCTCACAATTGAATTTGACCAATACAGCAAGCTATTCGTCCAACCATCCGGAAATTGCTTCCGTATCAAACCAAGGTTTAATTATGGCTGCAGGACCTGGTACAGCAACTGTGACGATAAGCACGAATGGGAAAATAAAGAGTCATAATGTTGATGTATTGGCCCTTCCCAAGCCTTGGAGCGTCAGTGATCTAGTGAGGGATGTGACGACGGGAACCCCGTTCGGCTTACCCGAGCATTGGAACGAGAGTACCTATGACAAAGTGTTCGACGGAAATCTAAATACATTCTATGACTATCTATACGGCAGCAACGGTTATGTTGGGCTAGATTTCGGACCTGGCATGGCAAAGACTGTCACGAAGATCAAATTTGCCGCACGGGTAGGCAACAACGGACGTGTTGTCGGTGGTAAATTTCAAGGCTCCAATACGAGTGCGACGGACGATTATAAGGATTTGGCAACGGTGGAAAGCGTTATAGATGGTTGGAATGAGTTACTTATTACGGATCCAACGCCGTATCGATACATACGTTATTATTCAAAGCCAGAAGGTTATGTAAACTTGGCTGAGATGCAAGTGTTGACAACACCTCCTGGGAGTTATGTGCTTCAGAATGGTGTGATTACGGGTAAAAGTGCTGGCACAGATATAAGTGGGACAGAGGATTCCTTCGGCTTCGCCAATATGCCGCTGAGCGGCTCAGGCGACATCCAAGTGAAAATTGGCAGCCTGCAGGCCACAGATAAGACAGGTGCCAAAGCCGGTCTTATGATTCGCAGCGATGTGTCTGCATATGATAGTGCGAACGTCATGCTTGCAATTACAGCCGATGGAAAGCTGCAGTTTCAGAATCGTGCGGTCAAAGGCGGGGACACCACGATGCTTCCCGTGCAAACAGCATTTACACCCCAATACTTAAAGCTGGTGCGTGACGGTGGCTCCGTCATCGGCTATTATTCGGCAGATGGTGTCGTATGGAAGCAAGCTGGGAATCCCGTTATCATAGAGCTCCCGTCAACTGCCTATTACGGAATTGCTATGAGCAGCGGCTCCAATTCAGAATTACGTTTGGGGACGTTCTCTGATCTTAGTACCCGTCTGAAACCCGTCGACGTAGTCGTTGATTGGGCAAGTGATGTGGGGAATGTCTCTCCTCTGCAGTATGGAATTAATCTCTTTAGTGCTTATAATCCAGTTGCGTTGTCCAACCCGGCTTATTTGCAAGCGCTGGGGACGCTGAATCCCGGAATTGTGCGCTACCATAGCTATTCCATGATGGGGGATTCTGCAACCTCTCCCGATGGATGGATCGACTATGCGAATAAGCGCTGGGACGAAGCGAAAATTAAAGCAGCGCTATCCGCTAATTACTATGTCTGCGGGCTTCCAGTTCAACATGGACAACTGTACCACTCGATCTTCCGCTCCGCGGTTAACTAATGCTGTAGCGTATTGCTTGGAATCTGCATTTTTAACTGCGAATGACACAATATTCTCCTCATTCGAGGTTTTGTCCACTACTTGCTTTCCAATTAAAAAGCTATTAAACAAATGAAATACCTGCGCTGAGACCCGCAGATGGTTGTCGCTGTCGATTTTTCCGTAGGTGCCATCCTTCTCGTTCCATGCCATCGTCGCGTCCGCTCCGTTCTTGTGTGCATAAATCATCGCGAGGGCATCGAACACGGCGCCTTTCACATTACGCATCCGTGAGTCGTTGATGTTCCAAGACCAGCTGATGTTATATTCATCCAGCCATAAACCAATCGACCGTTTCGGGCTTTCAGCTGTCAAAATATCACGAATATCCTTCGTATGCTTGGCGAGTCCGCCACTCATCGGACTGCTCCCGTTATATATCCTATTGTAAATGTAAGCATCACTATCCTCCGCACTGCCGCTGGCATAGAAATGATAGCTTAAGAAGTCCAATGTCCTTACACCTACTTTTTTATAAAGAAATCGCAGTCTTGTTACGACGGAATTGCTTGGTAGAACGCATGTATCAATGTTGCCTTATGAGGATGTTGATTGGACATGGATTATTGAACTCAATTGAATCAAGCTGCAGGTAAGGAGCTAAACATAGATAGCCAGGGTTATATGGGCATGGGCATGGGAAAGCCACCCGACCTCCAGATTTACTTTGGGTAAGCCTCGAAGCAGGAATCACCTAAATCCACGGTTTTTCCTCATATCACCAAACACAGGCTCAGGCTCGATCATTCGTCGAACCGCTAGGGCGTAACCGTATTCGCTACGGAGTTTTTCACGTGCATGATTCTTTAATCTCAAATAGTTCATGCTCACTTTAACTTCGCGATGACCTGCAGTAGTTTTCGTACACTGGGGCTTCAGCTGGTACCTTTCACAGCTTATATTCCACCCAAAGGTTTAGGAAGCGGAGCATCAGAAGTTCTCAGAAACCATTACTTTCAGCTTGCGGTACGTGCTGGGGGACTGACCGAATGCTTTCTTAAATAATTTGGAAAAATGAAACTCATCATAAAATTGCAGTTTGACTGCAATTTCTTTCAAAGATAAGCTAGTGGTTTCAAGAAAAACTCTCGCTGACGCAAGCTTTAGTTTTAACAGATAATCAGTAGGAGACAAGCCTGTCAGTGTACGGAATCGTGAGAAGAAGGTCGTTCTCGACCAACCGCTGAGCTGAAGCAGGTCTTCAATTCGAATTTGTTTGTCCAAATTCCGATGCATGTAGATGAGGATTTTATTGAGTTCCGTGTGATAAGTAAGTCCAACCACGGTATGTTCTCTTGTAAACAGCAAAATGATTTCTTGCAAAAGGATGTTGGAAGCATATTCGTAGCCAATGTTCTGAACAATTAAGCTATCGATCATCCGCTCACATAGTTGCATAGCTTCTGCTATTTTCCCGGTAGAGATGACTTCCCTAACAGGAAGTTGAAGATATTGGGTCATGTTCAGTTGGTTGAAATCGAGAAAATAAAACTTCCAATCGTTACTAAGACATTTGTACATGGCAGGAATGCCTTTCTCCACGAAGAAAAAGGTGTTTTTCTGCAGCTCATATGTGTGATTAGCCAGTGTAACGCTGCCATTCCCATCATAAGTGATGAATAGGCATGGAAACTCAAAGCCATCCCGTTTTGATACATCGTAGCTCTTATCGGCATGAACGTTCCAGATGGAGTGAAGTACGGGTAGAGGAACGTCCTTCTTTTCTAACTCATAGGGGATGTTGATAAAGGTCATGGCGTACTCCTCCGTTTAGTATTATTGTACGATTATACATGAAACGATTACGCAAATCCATGGTTGAAACCCGCTATTCACCCTATACTTAGCTTATAAGTAATAGGAAATAACGAAGGAGCGTATCAAGATGTTAGTAAAAGTAGGCAGCCGCGAATTAGAAATGCATGGAGAGCATTTAACTGAACTAAGAAGCTCCAATGATATTTTACATGATATCGGAGCATTGCGTGAACGAATGGAGGAGGATGGGTACTTACTTATTCGTGGATTTCATGATCGGGAGAAGGTGTTGGAAGCTCGTACGAGTATTTTACTGAAAATGGGTCAGATGGGGAAGCTGAATCGCGACACACTTCTTGAAGATGGCGTGATGGCCGACGGCAGCAAATCCATTTTCATGGGGGGCACGAATGAAGATTTGCCCGCGCTCTTGAATGTCTTGAATGGCGACCATATTATGCGCTTCTTTGATGATTTTCTTGGAGACAAATCGTTAACCTATCATTACAAGTGGCTGCGAGCCGTCGGGAAAGGTGATTTCACAGGGGCTCACTACGATATTGTGTACATGGGGAGAGGAACCCATAATGTATATACGGTGTGGTCCCCACTGGGAGATGTACCTTATGAAATGGGCGGTCTAGCGATCTGCCTCGGCTCACATCGTTTCGAGAATTTGAAGGCGTCCTACGGTTCCAAGGATTCTGATCGTGATGGGGTTAGTCACTATTCAGATGATCCTCTGGTCATTACTGAGAAATTTGGCGGCCAATGGGCAACAACGGAATTTCAAGCAGGCGATGTACTCATTTTTGGAATGTTCTTGATGCACTGTTCCCTTGAAAATACGACGAACCAGTACCGGATCAGTGTGGATGCGAGATATCAGTCGATGAACGAGGAGGTAGACGAAAGATGGAGCGGCAAGAAACCGAAGGGCCATTCAAAATAAGGGAATTGATTCACAATCATGCATGTGTCGGAATTATACTGGATATCAGAGGCAGATAGAAAGAATTTAAAAATCGTCTTGATGATTTATTGAAGTAACTATGAAATAGATATTTTAATGAGAGGAGTTAACTAATGAACAACAATAACAGTACTCTTATTCTTGGGATGGCAAAATCGAGTCTAGATTACCATGGAGCTAAGGAGCCTAAGTTGAGACTTGATATATTACAAATGATTCAATTGGGTCAAAAATGTTTGGAAAATAAGTTGTGTTCAAAAGTAGTTTGCTACATGACAATGCCATATAAAATTTCTTATAGAGAAAATAAAGGTAAGACTAAGATCATTTCCTATGATATGGATAAATTCATTACTGAATGGGCGAAAAAATATAATGACAATGATCAAATAACTGTTGTTCCATTATTTGTTGATATGCTTTTAAAGCCTAATGAAAAGTCTGTAATGCTAAAAGAAAAAGATGCAAACGTTCATGGAATGCAATTAACTGCCATCAACACCAATACTTCCTCAGCTCGATACAGTGGGAAGCTAATTGAAAGAAAAATGAAGCAAGTTATTAAAAATGAACACAACAAAGTTGTATTTGGTAAGAGGTTCATTACAGAATATAATCAAATATATGAGATCTCCAACTATGTTAGATGGGACTTTATTGGTGTATTAAATAATTAATAAAAGGATAGTTTTATTGTAATTATACAGTGAAAAGTTGATGAAAAAGTAATTGTTTCAGAATCGCACGAGTTGTACGTACTGTATGAAGCAGATCGACCAAAAAAGATTCTTTGGTTCGGTGAAGATCTAGAGAAAGCATACAATATAATTTTAACGAAACTTGAGGGATCGTTAGGAATGAAATAATACTTTCAATGATTCATTACTTTCAATGATTCATTAAGATTTAATTTTATGAGGTGCAAATGTGGGAATCAAAATAACAATTCCAACGCGGCTATTAACATTCAAAGCATCAGAGAGGGATGATTGGCGTAATGGATTAAGAGAAAATTGTACCGATGAATATTTGCGTACTTTGTCTGGAACAAAGGGTTTTGGAGAATATATCGTTGGAAAACATTACGAAGATCGCGGATATAAATATCTGCATAGGTTTGGCATTTTTGGTGGCAATAAGATTGGTACATTCCCAGATGGAGATTTAGTTATTAAAAATCGATTCGGAGAAGATTTTTTTGTTAAAAGCAGGACGTTGTACCCTTCATTTAACGAAAAAGTTAGGCTTGAGTTACCTGATTTACTTATTTATAAACCTGATTTTTCAGAAATTAAGTTTGTTGAAGTGAAGAGACAAGATACCAACGACAAACTAAATACAGCACAAGTAAGAACTCTTGCATTATTAAATCTTTTATTAGAGTGTGATGTGGAGATATTCGAAGTTTTTCTAGATTCAAACGCAAAGCAAATTAATGATGTCATTTGGGAATTTTAAAGCATTATTTAAGTGTTATTACTAGTAACAATCAAAAAATGTAGGAGGACAAGATCATATATCCATTTGAATCCGCAATTTGAGCGGATTTTTTATTTTATGGATACAACTTCTTGTCTTTTCTAAAAGATAAGAAGTTGTATTGTTTTCCAATAAAGGACACTAAGTTGTTAGCTTCCCCGTAGTAGTAAAACGATACAGATTATTGGTCTAATTAACATAATACTATACATCTTCATATCCCAAAATTCAGCTTTCATACAAGTTAATATAGATACAAAGCGATGCGAAATACAGGCTCAAACAAATACAAAGGATATACGGCCATATTCGGTTGATTTTGCTCAACTACCATGAAAATTAGAAAGCTGGCAGTCGAAGAAAAAGACATCACTAAATAAAACGCGGCTCAGTCTCTTTTTAAAAAACTGCGCGTTTAGTATCTTGGTAAACCGAGAGATCAGGAGACTTCAGAAATTGTTACGTTGTAGCCTAAGGTTTCAAGTCTTCGGACTGAATTCCTTACAATAGATCCAAGCTTTTGCTTATCAAAATAATCTTCACCTAAATCTACATACATTTCTTTTCTTGTCAGCAGATAATATGCAATTCTTAGCATGGCATGTGCTACTACAATAGCTGCTCGTTTCCTGCCTTTTCGTGCTAATGTTCGCCTGTACATAGCCCCAAGGTAATTTTTGGAGGCACCTACGGAGTGTGCGGCTTCTGTTAGTGCAGATTTAAGATATTTGTTTCCTTTCTTGCCTTTAGAAGACTTTCTTTTGCCTGCGCTCTCATTATGTCCAGGTACGAGTGCTGCCCACGAACACAAGTGAGCTGCGCTTGGAAATTGGTCTTTAATGTTTGTTCCTATTTCAGCTAAAATTTGTTCAGCCATTCGAGTGGCAATTCCAGGAATAGAGTCTAATCGCTCGATGTCCTCCTGATTTGAGACAACACTCTGTGAAACCTCTTGATCTAATAACTCAATTTGCTCAGTGAGGAAGTCAATATGAGCTAAAATGGTTTTAAGCATCATACGTTGATGAGGATTAACGTAACCTCGAAGAGCGAGTTCAAGTTCATCATTTTTCTTTTTCATTGATCGCCGAGCGAGGCTGGCTAGTTTTTTTGGATCATCTTCACCTTCTGCGATGGCATGAAGCATGTCCTTAGATGAGACTCCCATAATATCTGTAACCACAGAGCCGAGTTTAATGTTTGCACCCTCTAGCACTTTTTGAATTCGATTATGATGCCTGGCACGTTCTTCAATAATGCTTCGGCGATAACGAACTAATTCACGTAATTCACGTTGAATTCGGTTTGGTATAAAACTAGCTGTGAGAAGACCATGACGAAGAAGTTGGGCAATCCATTCCGCGTCCTTGACATCCGTTTTACGCCCTGGCAAAGCTTTCATATGCTGAGCATTCACGACAAGAAACTGAATATCCTCAGCTTCTAACAAGTTAACAATTGGTTTTCAGAATACGCCTGTACTCTCCATTGCAACATGAGTACATCCATGCTTCTTAATCCAGTCAATTAACTGTAGGAGAAATACTGTTTTAGTAGAGAATGTTTGAATCTCCTTTCCTTCTGGTGTCATTGTACATGCAGTAATAGAATCCTTATGAACATCCATGCCACATGCTCGCTCAATGATAATATCCATTAAAATTTTCCTTTCTACAGCCTGAATATGGGCTGGTGCAACAACCAAAATAGGATTAATCTACCATGAGTGCTTCCCGAAGGAGCGACATTCTGTGATGCACCGTGGTTGGTGGGGTCAGACTAACGGTTGGGCTCTAACGCACCATAGTTGATCGACCTTCCTCACCCAGCCGTAGTAGAAGTATTGACGGATTTTATCCATTTTCATCCTCTGTGGTGCAGCGCTGCTCTTGCGCTGCATGAATGGCTAACGGGCAGTTTTGTGAAATAGCTTGCAAAAAAGAAAAGTTCTGAAATGGAAACTTTTTACTTATTCCCTCCGTCTAACTTATTAGACATTAATAGTGGGAGTGATTTATTCTTGAAAAAGTTTGCTATCGGTTTAACCCTTGGCATTGTTTTAACTGCAACGACAGCAGTATATGCTTCAGACACTATTCAAGCCGTGAGACAGGTTTTTATTAATGGTCAGTTGCTCACTACCAATGTTCAAGTATCTGATGATGGAACGACAATGACTTCAACGAGAACTCTTGCTGAGGCACTTGGGGCAAAAGTGAGTTGGAACGGACAATTAAATACGGTCGAAATAGAAAATCAATATCCTTATTTTTTATCATCACTTCTTCACGGGAAATATAACTTTAAGTACGAGATTATTGCCGAAAACATAATTGATAATTCTGATACGACAGTGGTCTTTTCGGAGGGATATAAAGATATACCTGATAATACTGATTTTCAAAAACTTTTCTTATTACTGCTTTCGCATCGATATTCATCATCAGGAGAAGCCGGGTCTGACGTTTAAATACTTGGATGGGCAGCAAGCGTATCTTCGTCCCGGTTATCCAAGAGAAATTAGCCGGTGGAGAGAGCCGACTCCGACTAATCCGACGTTTTACCAAATCCCTTACCGCAGCCTGCTGCCTTTAGGTCCTTATTCCAATGTCATCATAGCAGGGCGGATGCTCGATATCGACGATGAGGCCCATATCTTGGTCTGACGCAGGAGAAGGGCTTTGCCGACATTGACACGCAGGAGCTTCGAAGAACCATGCAGGGGGGCGGCTCCATCATCATATAAGCTGCAAAGATGACAAACTAAGGTGGGAGACAAGGATGAGAGCGACAACCAGCAAACGAAAAGTAAGGGATTAAAACAGGCAAAGGTGCCTCAGTTCCAAGAACGTCGAGCGTTCTCTGAACCAGGGCACCTTTGCAAATTTTTAAAAAGACGCTTGCTAAGCTCTACGGAAGCTCTTGCAGTTGCATGAAATCACCAAGTAATGGTATAGCTCGTTCCTGCTGTAGGCGTCGTCCATGTATTGTTGGCTCCAGGCTCCCAGCTTTTAAGATTGCCTCCGCTATCCTTAATGATTGCTTTGAATTCATAATAGCGGGAAGCTCCGATGTAAGCTGTACCTCGCCAATCTGCCGTGGAGCTGCTGTACGTCAGCTTGAGCGGATAAAGGCCAGTTGTCCAGTTGCTCATTTCCCAACGGCTTCCCGAAATATATACGTTGTCCCCCGTTGCAGTAGGCGCGTTCTTCACAATAAACGTGACTTGAATCGGAGTCATTGCAATCGCATCCCGGTAATAATCCAACATGCTGGTCTTTGAGCCATCGGCATTGACGAGGTTTGCCATGCGAAGGAGGGTGAAACCGCCGAAATTGTAGTTGAACAGCATTTCTGCCACATTTTGATAGCCGCTTCCGTCGGTGATCGGCAATGCATTCTCTCCATTGATGCGAATACCCTTCTGGTTCGCCAGGTTCGCTACTTGAATGACTAACGATTTAGGGGCGGAATAGTAAGGGCTTGTATTAGCTTGGCTGTCGGTCATTTCCAAACAGGTAAAAGTCAAATCTAGATTTGATGTCTTAAACTGGTCTAAGAGCGTGCTATAGTTGTAGTATCCTGCCCCATATTCAGCCCCATGCGGCATGGAAGGGTTGTTCATCAGCCAATGAATTCCGGCCACCTTTGCACCGATTGGAACACCGAATACGGAATCGAAACGGCTGTGAGCTTTAGAAGCAATGGCGCTCAGATGTTTCACCAACACACCTTGATACCAATTCATGAAGTCCTTACCATACGTGGATTTTACGCCGTTGATGAAAAAATTATCCCCATCGCTTGGCGGATTTACTTGAGAGAAAGCAGTTAGGCTCGTTCCCCAAGCGCTGTTGAGAGCTGAGATGGTGCCGTATTTAGATTGCATGCTATTCCGGAAATCTTGCTTTGCCGTATCCGTGTACGCTTGCAGCTTGCCACGCCCTGGGTAGCTCCAGCCGTCCGCCGCATTATAGGATGGGAAACGCAGCTCACCCGCAGGGCCTCCAGAGAGGTAGATTTTGGAGATAATATCTTTGTAAGAGCTGAAATTCGATGCAAACGAGGCAAAGAGCTCATCATATTGCGTCGATGTGCCTGTCCACCAAGGAGACAATGTTTCGTTATTGTAATAGCCGGTTTCACTGCGCATCGTCATCTGATCTTGCGTGCCCTTGTTCCATAGCCAGGAAGGAAGTTTAATATTGCAATCATCACCGACGTTGCCTCCGCATTGATGCGTGGAGATAATCGGAATCCACTTCAGCCCCGAAGCGCGCACCGTATCGGCATAAGTTTTGTAGTACGACCAGTCAAATACGTTGTCGCCGCCATTCTCAACATCACCCCACCAGACGTCGGTTGTGAGGGCATAAACATTGTTATTCTTAAGTGTCGTCAGTTGGTTGCGGAATGCATTCCAATCCGTTATCTTGGTAAGCGGAGCCATCACATAAGCTTTGTAATCACTGCGGATGCTGGATGCATCGGCTTGAGTTGCCGGTAAGACGATGGAAGCTGCAAGAATAACAGTGAGCGGTGCAGCTGCATACTTACGAATTCGGTTAACACATGATCGCATAACTTGAAACATGAACTAATACCTCCTTAAGATTTGGGGAATTCGAACCTTTTTCTTCAAAGCAAACGTTTGCACAAATTTGAAAACGTTTACTAAAACGATTATAAGAAATCAACCCATCTAGTGACGATGGAAATTATTGTTATGAATGGTGGAATATATTGTCTAATTTTTGCTCTACAAAAAATTCAAAAGGCAGCAACCCATTTGGTTGCTGCTCTTTGCCTTGGAACAGAAAAAACAATGTGGTTTGACGGGTTCATATAACTGTTATAGATCGTCCCGATGCTTGCTGTATAACAGTGGAAAATTTGGTCCATCGAACGGTTGGCCTTCGGCAGGCCAAGGTCCCAGCAAAGGTATATTCGGATGCCACTGGATTCCCGAGCGATAGCAGGTTCCGTCAGGCATCAGATGTGCGACGATAGACAATCGGTCCTGATTGGTCAGATTAGGGCCTGATCCATGGAAGGTAAGGGAATGGTGGAAGCTCGCATGCCCTGCCTTAAGAATCGTGGGTACCTCGGACCAACGGTGCTCGTTACTTGCATATTTGTTTTTCAAGGCATCCATATCCTGATCGAAGAAGGTGTTACTATCAGGAATTAACCCCCAATGATGAGATTCTTCAATCGTTTTCATTCCGCCATTCGTCAAATCCGTATCTTGTAGTGCGATCCATACAGTTACCATATTGGTGGTGCTGGCACATTGCCAATAGCCGTAGTCTTGGTGCCAGCCGACATTACCTAAGGCAGTCTCTTGTTCACCGGCCCCAGGCTTCAGAATGACTTGATCATGCCATAATCGCACACCGTCACATTCCATGAGGAAAGCAGCTATCCTCCCGAGTTCCTTGCTAGTCACGACCTGGCGTATCGTTTCATTGACAAGCCACCCATTGTCCTTCTTTCTAATTTTCAACGGATCCTTGGAAGGACTCCAGGATCCTCCAACAGGATAGCCATGGCTATCATATTCATTTGACCACACTCGGTCATGGGCTTGGCGTAATGCGATAATCTGTTCGTCGGTTAACAGCTTAGGGGAGATCCAATAGCCCTTGTCCCGATAAAAGTGAAGATCATCGTTCGTCATGGTCGTAGTAATGATGGACATCTACTCATTTCCTCCTTATTTTGATCTACATGTAGCTTATCTCAAAGCACAGTCTTTGACGTCCATTTCACTAAGTGATAGAATTTGAAACAAAAAAACAGAAAGGAGAACAAATGAACCGTTGGACGTATAGGGGAGGCGACGTCCTTCCAGAGATTAAGTTAGTCGGATATGATGACCTTACCGAAGCGATCAGACTCAAGGAGCATAGTCATGAGGGTGCCTTTGAATTCGTCTGGATGGAGCGGGGAAGAGCAGCCTGGCAAGTAGAGGAGCAAGTCTACGGGACAGGAGCTGGGGAGGTATTCATTACCAAGCCTGATGAGATACATAAGGGACGATATGACATTATCGAGCCTAGTCGGTTCTGGTGGCTCATCCTGGAGGCTCCAGCACTCCATTACCCTACGAGATGGTGGCTCCAGCCAGACGAGTCGGAAATAGCCTCCTTCATTAATGAGATGTGGGCGTTGCCCAGAGTGATTAACGTAGGTTCGGAGGCAGGGGTCATCTTTCGTCGCATGCGTCAAGCGATAGAGCAAGGAGGCCCGCTCACTCGGATGAAGACATGCACCGCCGTCCTGGAGCTAATATTGCTTTTGATTCGTAGCAGAGACCATGTGAACGATGACACATCGGTGACAGCTGATCTTATCGACGAGCTCTGCTGTCGTATGGCCCACAGTCTGCATGAACCGTTGTCCGTTCCGGAGATGGTGCGGCATATGGGTCTGAGTGAAGCTCATTTCTTCCGAGTTTTTCAGGAGCACACCGGATTTACACCATGGGACTATATGAATAATTTACGTATAGAGGAAGCCTGCCGTCTGCTAGAGACAACGAACTTTAGAATTACTGAGATCGCGATGGAGCTCGGATTTGCGACAAGTCAGCATTTTGCTACCAGCTTCAAACGCAGAAAGCTGAGAACACCAACGCAGTGGCGTCAGGAAAAGTGGGTGGGGGGAAGAAGGTCAGGAATATAGATACGAAGGGTAGACTTCCGAAGTCTGATTAAGTATAGTATATCCGAACCTTCCATGTTGGAGGCTCAGTAAGCAGGGCTTAATCATGTTACTTTAGGGGGAGCTTCGATGATTTATGGGCAAGTCGAATTGCATAATGTAGCTGAAGCCATACGAGTGCCGGGTAGAGAGGGCGTGCTTCTGCAACGGGTTCCCGAAGATGTTCGGATTCGTACGCGGGAGGCTACGCAAATGAAATGCCGTGAAGCGGCAGGCTGTGAGATACGATTCGTCAGTGATTGGAATCCGGTCAAGGTGACACTGGTGAGCTACAGCGGGCCAACACGTGTGTACTATCACTGTGGAGATTTTGCCGTGCGCAGCTACACGGTCGGTAAAGAACCGGTTACCATAGAACTGACTCCGCCTACTCCTGCATTTTTGCAGAGTCCTGACTTTCCTGTGACGAAGTTGTCGCTAAGGTTTGATCCGAAAGTGATGCGTCTAGTAAGCGGGGGAGGCGAACTGCATTTGCTCGATGTGGATGGAGTCTCTGTCAGGCCGCCGAAGCCGGAAGAATTGCCTGCACTTCGTTATCTCGCCTATGGGACTTCCATTACACAGGGCGAATCGGCTACCCAGCCGGATTTGACCTATGTTCGTCAGACAGGGTGGCGCATCGGGGCGGATGTCATGAATCTCGGCATGGCGGGGACTGCCTATTGTGAGCCCGCCTTGGCGGAGTACATGGCTTCCTTACAGGATTGGGACATCGCCTCGATTTGCGCATCTGTCAATATGCTGAACCAGGGCGTCTCAGTGGAAGATTTTGAGCTGGCTGCTGGCAATATGGTCCAGTCTATTGCCTCCGCGCATCCTACCAAACCCATTGTCTGCATTGGGATATTTCCGTCTTTTCTGGACCTGAACTACCGCTGGCCGGAGCGTAATCCAGTTTCGACCCCAGATGAATACCGCACGGCTCTGAAAAGAATTGCTGGAGTTGAAGCACATAAGGGACGCAATGTGCACTATGTAGATGGTCGGGATTTGCTTCAATCCATGAAAGGTTTATCCAGTGACATCCTGCACCCAGGAGATCACGGCATGATTGAAATTGGGTATAATCTCGCCAAGTTTATGGAGCCGCTGCTAGCCCGGTTAAAATAAATGAAAATTAGGGTATGTTTTCTCTGGAAACAGAGGACATACCCTTTTCATATGTAAATCGGCGACTGGTTTATTTATTTTCTTGCAGCTGTCTGAACTGCATAGGTGTATGTCCTGTATAAGCATGAAAATGTTTGGTGAAATAGCTGGGTGACATATAGCCGATTTGATCAGCAATATTATCGCTCTTTCTGTCGAAAGAAAATAAAGACTAGGGAAAAAAGATGTAGACTGAGGAAAAAGTATTAGACTCACGCGGCAGTGTTAAACTCCCTCGGTAAAATCTAATTCTCTCACGCAAGCTCGTCTATTCGCAGGATTTCATCCTTTAGATTTCGAAGATGAATAAAGGTTACCGAGATAATATTAGAATGTTTCGTTAAAAAGGCATGCGGGAACAGAGGTGAGTTTGAATCACCCAATTCATTCCAAATGCTGCACGTATTCTCCCCGGTGCCCTTAGCGATTTTCACTCCCATGTCTCAACGGGTCATTTCCCTTACAATCTTTCGTCATATCTATCTAAGGGGTGGAGGTCGGTCTTTCTAACGGAATGGGTCGGAGCCCGTTTGTTCAATGTATTCCTGCGAAAAGCAGGAGATTACATCAGTAATCTTAACTTTTCAACCGAGGATGAGAATGACGGAACCATATATCCTGATCATCCCGCCAATACTCCTGCACGCGTCATGTTTAACAGAACATCAGTGTGAAGTACAGGTAGATTCGACAGAGCGAAGGCTGTAGCTATTCGAATAAAAAAGGTATGCCAACGGATATGTCGCGCGGCTGAAAAACTGGATATGGTGAGAATTTTCGCAATGAAGCGGCATGACGAACTTCGAATGTAAGGTCTAAAGTTAGAGCATGCAGAAACGTATGTACCGTCAAACGATGGGGTGGAGAGGCGTAAAGTAAGACTTTTCTCTATGAAATACGCTATGCCGAACTATGGCGGATCATCTCACAGGCTAGAGGGCGCACCTAAGTTCGAAAAGATAGCTAGGCTGTAAGTACTTGGAAAGTAAGGGACGTTGCAAAGAAAGATCAGCTAACAATGAGATATTTTCGCGTCTCTATGAAATCGTCACATCCAGAGACAACATCTTGTTAGCTACCTTACGATAAAGTCCAATAAAGGATCAAAGTCACCAGGTACAGATGGACTAACCAATCAGTGAGTGAAATCCAAAACAGACTGAAAAATTATTGTCCCAAGAATGTCAGACGGAAGCTTATCGAAAAAGATAACGGTAAAATGAGACCGCTTGGCGCCCCATGCATCCTCGACCGCATCATCCAACAGTGCTTCAAGTAAGTCCTTGAGCCCATAACTGAAGCCCAATGCTAGCATTAGTTACACACAGTATATAGTCAAATTATGAATGAACAAGTCGATCGAGCTTTTGAGTGATCGGAACAATAAGGTGTATGAGGTTGCCTATGCGTTCGGCTATGAATATGCTCATTTGCTAAAGTTTTTAAGAAGTATTACAAGTTTTCTCCGACTGAGTACCGCCATTCCTTAGAAGGATTAGTAAGTTTGATGAGTTAAGGATAGCCAAGCAAGGCAATTGAATTATAATTTCCGTGTTGACAAGTAGGATTAGTACGAATAAACTAAGAGAGATATGAAAAAAAACGATGCCGATCAGTTCACTGAAGGTCCTCACATCCTGCGTTAAAGGATTTGAAGGGCCTTTTTTTGTTTTGCTTCTGGTTGATCGAAAGAAAGGGAAAGGAGCAGTTTAATTGAAACGAACCATAGACAACTCGGTAATTGGTTTTATAGGTACGGGGGTAATGGGACTGAGTATGGCTGGTCATTTACTCAAAAATGGGTTTTCGCTTCATGTCTACAGTCGAACAAAAGCGAAAGCTGAATCGCTTATTCAACAGGGAGCCATCTGGCATGATTCACCAGCTTCGTTAGCGCAAGCAGCCGATGTGATTTTGACAATGGTAGGCTATCCGAAAGACGTTGAGGATGTGTATCTGGGTGAGCACGGAGTTATCCATCACGTCCGACCCGGCAGCCTACTCATTGATCTGACAACCTCAATTCCAGCTCTAGCTAAGGAAATTGAACGCAAAGCACTAGAGCGTGAGCTTCAATTTCTGGATGCTCCTGTATCCGGAGGGGATATCGGAGCGAGAGAAGCTCGACTGTCCATCATGGTTGGAGGCAGCGAGGAAGCTTTTGAGAATGCAGTCCCTGTACTGGAAGTGATTGGCACGACAATTGTTCATCAAGGACCTTCCGGATCCGGACAATATACCAAGATGTGTAATCAAATCGCCATCGCTGCCAAAATGGTTGGCGTATGCGAATCGATAAAATACGCAGAAGCGTCTGGGCTGGATCCAGCTACTGTGCTTCGCAGCATCGAATTTGGCGCGGCCGGCAGCTGGACGCTGAGCAATCTCGCTCCAAGGATCATCCAAGAGGATTATGCGCCAGGATTTTATGTCAAACATTTTATTAAAGATATGCAAATCGCTTTGGATTCCTCGAAAGAGTTGGGATTGAAGCTGCCAGGATTGTCGCTCGCGCGGGCTTTATACGAACAGCTTGCTGAGATAGGTGAAGAAAATAGCGGCACACATGCACTTTATAAAGTATATCAGTACAACCAAGTGCCGGTTCTGAACGCGTAAGACGCTTTCTGGGTAGGGACTGAGCAGAAATCCAACTGAATAATTGGTTGACCGGAACACCGGAGACACGAAACCTGCATTTGACGAGCGGGCTGCGATGTCTTTTTTTTGTGCCGACTTTGGTAGTAAATCTAACTAAGTTAAAAAGAAGGAGTGATTTCTAGAATGACAAGGTCAACTCTACAGCAACAATCCTATGGAGTTGTTGCCACACCGAATCCCCTTACCGCCGATGCAGGAATGGAGATCCTGAAGGCCGGCGGGAACGCCATCGATGCGGCTGTAGCTGCGGCTTTTATGCATACAGTAGTTACGCCCGATAATTGCGGAGTCGCGGGCTATGCTGGTGCAATTGTATTTTATTTAGCCGATAGGAAAGAGGTGCTGGCCATTGATTACAACAGCCGAGCGCCAGGCTCCGCCCGTGAGGATCTATTTCCCGTTGAGCATCATGATGATGGCGGGTTCCGGGTACCGGAGAAGGTGAACGCGCATGGAGCTCTAGCCGTGGATGTGCCTGGTACCGTAGCTGGACTCGTGCTGGCACAGCGAGAGTTCGGTACGTTGCCGCTTCGCACCGTCCTGCAACCGGCAATTCGCGCAGCTCGCGAGGGCTTCCCGGTCTGTAAGGCTCTAGCCGCGTCCATTGCTGGCACGCTCGCTGCAAACGCACATGCGTTTCCCGAGGTTTATCGTCTTCATACGATTAATGGTAGACCTCCTCTGGAGGGAGAAATTCTTACGAATTCCGAACTGGCGGACACGCTCGAGCTTATCGCCGAAGGCGGATCAACAGCCTTCTATGAAGGAAAGATCGCACAGCAAATCGTTGAGACAGTACAAGGGCATGGTGGGCTGTTGACCTTGGAGGACTTGGCTGCTTATCAAGCGCGCATCGTTAAGCCGATTCATATCCAATATCGGGGACATGACATCTACACACCACCGCTTTCTGCAGGCGGTCTAACCGTTCTCCAAGCGCTGCGAGTGCTTGAAGGCTTCGATGTAGCGGCTACAGGCGGCGGAGCACGGCTGCTTCATCTACTCATTGAAGTCGCCAAGGTGGTATTCCGCGAACGGCTTACCAAGTACGGCGATCTCCCGACAGCGGAAACGCTGACCGAACAAGAGCTTGGCGATACGCTGATCGAGCAGCTGCGTCAAGAAGTTGCGGTAGCGCTGCAGAATCCCCAGAAGGGAAGGATCATTGCGCCTGATCCGGGAACCGGTACGATCCATTTCGCTACAGCGGATGCCAAAGGAAATGTCGTGTCGCTGACAACTACTCATGGCGCTGGTTTCGGCTCTCTGCTGGCTGTTCCTGGCACAGGGATCGTGCTTGGTCACGGGATGTGCAGATTCGATCCCCGTCCTGGCTGGCCTAATTCCGTCGCTCCGCATAAACAGCCGCTCCACAACATGGCGCCGCTGCTAGCTCTCCATAACGGCCGTCCATCGCTTGCGCTCGGTGCTGCTGGTGGGCGTACAATCCTGAACACGATTTATACAGTACTAACCCATGTCATTGATCTCGGGTACAGTTTATCGCAAGCATTAGCGGCAGCGCGCTTCCATGTGGAGACGATGGAGCCAGTCTGGATTGAGGATGGTGATGAACAAATTACCCAAGCCTTAACCGAATTAGGGCATGAGGTGCTGATCAAGCCGGCGATCGGAACCCTGCAGGGCATTGCCTTCAATCAGGAAACGGGCTGGGCGCAAGGTGAGAGCGATCCACGCACGTTGGGTAAGGTCGTATCGGAGTAAGCATAAGCAGCTATTCCAGGCTCACACCCTAATAACTTAGAGAGGATGATTCTAAGCAATGAGAACAATACGCCGTTTTGCACTTATTTATGTAGTTCTCTTCTGCATAAGTTTGGTAACCGTTTTACCAGCATATGCGGCGGAACCTTATGCTTTCGGCCTTCGGCCGAGTTCCGTCGGCTGCCCGGAGGGCATAAGCCTCCCGAGTCTAAATGATGCATATAAGAGCCGTATTGCCGGAGCGTTGACAACCGCACAAGACGTGTATGGACAGCAACAGTTAGAGGCGCCGGGAGGACCGACATATAATGGCGTTAAGGATTTTCTGTCGCCAATTATGTATTCAATAGCGCCAGCCGCTCAAGGTGGATTTCAAACGGATACAGGTGTGTATTACATACCCTTCGGACAGCCAAAGCAGTCGACGCTTCCCGGCGATGTCGCTTTAACCGTTGCGGACGGTAGCCAGATCATCTCCAATAAATTTGGCGGGCTGAGCACGCGGATTTTTGTAGGAACCGGCGGTCAAGAACAATTTGGGTCGTGCCTGGCAAATCTCGATACGCCTGAGTTGTATAACAATTATTTACCTGTGCTCGAGCTTCATTATAAAGATGCTAACTCGATCGAGTACCAACAAGAGTCCTTAGCGACCTTACTGCCAGGTACAGATTATATAGCTAGCTTTGTGGAAATAACAGCAGATCGCGGTAAGTCGAAGGAGTCGTCCACGCATGTTCGGGTCCAGGTGTGCGAGAACTGCAATTTGCATCCGGAAGGCAATCGACTGGTCGACGATCAGGGCCGCACTCACCTTTATTTTAGCCCTGGCGCCGTTTTCAATCAGAATGAGCTCGATTATACGCTGGATGTAAAGAAAAAAGATCAAAACACGATTCATATTGTGCGACTGGTTACTCTCCCTGCACGCCGCCAACCTACGAAAACGGCTGGTTGCCAGGTGAATACTACCGAGGTATGTACCTGTCACCCAACAGCGCAAACAATGGCTTCTTTCTAAAGCTGCTTAGAAGCATTCTGATTCATGAAGTGACAAATGATCAAGGAGATCCGCAAAGCTTAAATCTCGCGTTCTCCACACCGAGAGATTGGTTAGAGGACGGTAAGCAAATCAAGGTACAATCCTCCCCGACTCTGTTTGGGCCGGTTAGCTATACAATCCGCTCTGAAATCAAGCACAAACAAGTGAATGCCGATCTCCAGCTGCCAGATCGATTGCCGATCAACAGCTTGCAGCTGCGGCTGCGGGTTCCCGAAGGCAACCGGTTAACCGGCGTAGAAGTGAACGGAAAGCCTTACTTGCAATTCGATCCAAACACAGAAACGATTGATTTAACAGGTATTACAGGTAAGCTTGCGATTCACGCTACGTATACGGACGTCAAGCATGCAGAAAATGGAAACGCGGAAAGCAGGTAAATCGCATGCTGACTCAACAAGCACTCATTGAATCGTTTAGACGGATAGGAATCCAGCAGGGAAAACCGATTGTCGTCCACAGTTCTCTGCGTAGTTTGGGGCCAGTTGATGGCGGGGCGGATACGGTGCTGGATGCCTTACTAGCATATTTAGGTAAAGACGGGCTGCTAATCATGCCTACTTTTACTTATGACAATCCTGGCTTTGATCCTGATAAATCAAAGAGCCTGACCGGTGCATTAACGGAAGTTTTCCGCAAACGCAGCCCCTCGGTACGTTCGCTGCATCCCACCCACTCGGTTGCAGCTAGCGGGAAGGAGGCAGCTCGCATCTGCGAGGGCCATCATCAAGTGCCAGGTCTTGGCATCGATAGCCCGTTGGATCGAGCGGCGAAAGAAGGGGGGGGCGTTCTGCTAATCGGGGTAGGGCATACGTCCAATTCTACCATTCATGTGGGTGAATCCTATGCCAGACTGCCTTTCCTACACGTTCCTTTTACCCCGAATTGGCCGAATCCAATTCAAATTGCAGGCCAAGGGAGAGGGCAGCTGGAAGTTTACCTTGACGAACATCCGGGCTGCAGCAGGGCATTCGGTACCGTGGAGGCTCCACTTCGCCAAAGAGGGTCAATAAAAGACGGGCTCATCGGCAAAGCGCTAGCGCAGTGGATGCCAGGGCAAGCCGTAATCGATGTCACCCTTGACTTGCTTCAGAAAGACAAAAACGCCTTGCTTTGCACAGATTCGAATTGTTACCGCTGCAGCAGATCCAGAGCAATTCTTCATCAAGAAAAAAAGAAAAACTAGGGTTGACGAAATCAAATTGCGGTGCTAAGATTCATAACATACTATTCCAATAGGAAAAATACGAAAGAGTTGACTGGTAAACCAGAGACACGACATCCCTTGTTGTGTCTTTTTTTTGTTTTACGCCAACTTTGATAGTAAAGCTAACAATCGAATGCCGAAAGGGGTGGCAACTTATTTTAACGGGCAAACCTGCTTTGCTTAAAAAGATCAATGAGACGATGATTCTGGATCTTGTCCGACAGGAAGGCCCGATTTCTCGGGCTGACATCGCTAAAGCGCTGCAGATTAGCCGGCCGACGATTTCCAAGCTGGTTGGGGAGCTCGTGAACAGACGTGTCATTGTGGAAATTGGGGAAGGACAATCGAAGGGGGGCAAGCGGCCGATCCTGCTGCAGCTCAATCGGAATATGCATCTGATCGGCATTCATTTGTCTTATCCTTCTGTCAAATTAGCGATTGTCGATAATCTCGGCAACGTGCTTGTGCGGCAAGAGCTTGCAACGCCGGGGACGTTTCAGGAAATGATGGATGTGCTCATCAACGCTTCGAGTGAGTTGCTCCATTCGGCGGGCATAACCCATTCCACCGTCGCGGCCGTCAGTGTAGCGGTCGCCGGGATCACAGATGCAAGAACAGGGCGCATCGTCAGTTCAAGAAATTTCCCCTTTCTGGTAGGGACGGGATTGAAAGCGGCGCTGCAGCGACAATACCGCGTGCCCATCTTGATTGATAATGATGTTTATATGGGCGTATATGGTGAAGCTTACGCCCTCTCTGCCGCAAGCGGCAGCAGTTTGGCTTTTGTCCGCATCGACAATCTGATCGGCCTAGGCATGTGGATCGACGGCCGAGTGTACCGGGGCAGCCAATTCGCTGCAGGTGAAATCGGCGATATGCTGGTTAGCGCAGAACGGCAGCTCGCGAGCGGCTATAGCCAGGAAGGCGGCTATTTCGAACGCTGGATGAATGAGCGTCAGGGCGAGGATCTCGATTATAAAATCGCTTGTTGCTTGGCTAATATCGTTTGTCTGTTTGCTCCAGATCGGCTTTTCATCGGTGGCGAACTGCTCATTGGCCGGGGAGGTGCGATAGATCGGATCAACACTATATTGAAGCGGATCAACGGGCGGGCTCCGCAATTGGAAACGGCCCGGTTCGGGGTGGACGCGGAATTAATTGGCAGTATATATGCCGCCGTCGACGCTATCCGGCAAAACGTCAAAATTTATTAACGAATCACAGGAAAAGTCTTAGTATTCAGCCTTATTATTCAGTCTAATCAAGGGAGAGATACCAATGAAAGCAAATCAACGCATATGGACCGGCGTCACGGCCGCTGCCCTAATGACAAGCGTATTGACCGCATGCACATCCTCAAATAACGAACCAGCTCAAGGTCAGGCAGCAGCCACCAGCAAACCCGCACAGCCTGCGAGTTTTACAATATTATCGAATGACGGCGGAAATCCATATGCCAAACAAGTCAAACCGGATGACAAGTATTTTAAGGAAGCGTCACGGCTGTTCAGCGAATTCAGCGGCAAGCCGACAACGGTTAACTGGCAGTATCTGGATGCTGCAACCTACTCACAGTTGTTATCGGTCCGATTCGCATCGAACGATTTGACGGAAGTCATCTCCTCTACGTCAATTACCGACAAAGGTCATCCGACTGCAGTGGAGAACGGTGCGTTTTTACCCCTAAACGAACTGCTAGACAAATACGGCCAAAATATTAAGAAAAAGGTGCCGCAATATGTTTGGGATAATCCGAGCATCAGCCGTGACGGTAAAATTTACGCGATTCCGAAGCTGCTGACCCCGCTCAATCCCAAAGGGCTTTACTACCGCAAAGACTGGTTGGATAAGCTCGGTTTGAAACCGCCTGAGACACTGGAAGACTATCTCGCCTATTTCGAAGCGGTTAAAACGAAAGACCCGAACGGCAACGGCCAAGCCGATGAAATCGGCTATCCACTGCGTGGCGGAATCAACTTTGGCGATTCATTCTTCGGTTATTTCGGTGCAAATCCAGGCAGCTGGACCTTCACGGACGGGAAATTCATCCCGGACATTATCCGACCGGAAATGAAGCAAGCGATCGCCTTTTATAAACAGTTGTATGACAAAGGGTACATCAACAAAGATTTCGCAACGATCAATGCGGCCGACTGGTCTAAGCTGATCTTGTCCGATAAGGCGGCGCTTTGGACGTACGATCTGCGTAACGTTGCCGATTATACAACTGAGAAATTCGCCGGCAAATCAGCGAAGGTCGACTTTCTGCCAGGTCCGAAAAACGCGCAAGGGAAAATTAATATCGGCGACCGAGGTCTTGGCGTCGCGAAAGTATTTATGATTAACGCCAAATCGAAAAATCCGGAACGGTTCGTCGAGTATATGAATTGGATCTATTCGGATGACGCGAAGAAAACGGAATTCTTCGATTTTGGGATCGAAGGTCAAAACTTTGCAAAAAAAGACGGAAAAATTGAATGGAACGCATTCGGTCCTGAAAACAAGGACGACAAAGTGTTTTATCAAACGATGATGAACCCGTCTTGGGATGCCCGTATGGATTTAGCTGTCGTCGAGAAAACCGGAACCGTGGATAAAGCTGCGCTACAACGCGCAATAGGATATACCGAAACGAATCTGGGGGACAATCAGGCGCTTAACATGCCGGCCCTGGAGTCGATTAAAACGAAGCCGGAGTTAGGCATTGATGCCGGATCACTGTTCCTAGATATGTTCGCCAAAGTCGTATCTGGAAAAGAAAACACGGACACCGCTTTCGATAAATTTGTGTCCGACTGGAAAAAACGCGGTGGCGACGACGCCATCAAGGAAGCGACGGACTGGTATAACAAAACGAAGAAAAAATAAGGGCCGACGCAGACGGCGGGAGGAGTACTGACATGCTGCGCAAACTGCAATCGAACGCTCCGCTCGCGCTGTTCATCATCGCGCTGCCGGGGATGCTGCACTTTATTATTTTTAAATATGTACCACTGCTCGGGAACGTCATCGCTTTTCAGAAATATGACATGTTCCGGGGCATATCCGGCAGCCTTTGGGTCGGCTTGGACCATTTCGTGACGATGTTTCAATATGCGGATTTCGCGAACATCTTGAAAAACACGGTCATTCTCAGCTTTTACCGGCTGGTGTTCGCCTTCCCTGCTCCGCTTCTTCTAGCGCTGCTGCTCAACGAGATTATTCATACGACGTTTAAGCGAACAGTGCAGACGGTTCTTTATTTCCCGCATTTCTTATCATGGGTCATCGTCGGTGGAATATTTATCCGATTGCTGCACTTTGATGGAATGGTGAATGACTTGCTTTCGCTCTTTGGGCTGGAACGCACCTACTGGCTGCAGCAGGTCGCGTATTTCCGGACGATACTTGTCACGTCAGGCATATGGAAGGAAGCGGGCTGGGGAACGATTATCTATTTGGCTGCTATTGCAGGTGTGAATCCAAACTTATACGAAGCGGCGATGGTAGACGGCGCCAACCGCTGGCAGCGAATGCGGCATGTGACCTTACCGGCGCTGATGCCGGCTATCATCGTGCTTTTATTACTGCGGATCGGTCATTTGCTTGACTCTGGAGCAGAGGAAGTGCTGATGTTCTCCAATCCGTTAGTGCGCAATGTGGCCGAAGTTATCGATACTTACGTATATCGGGTCGGTTTGATGGACGCCCAGTATAGCTACACAACGGCAATCGGGATGTTCAAATCTGTCGTTGGCTTCATTTTGATCGTCGGTTTGAACCGATTGGCCAAGAAAACGACAGGCGAGAGCATCTATTGAGAAAAGGAGGCTGAGCACATGCCAATTTACCGATCGGAACGCTGGTTTCAGGCGGGGCTAGCACTGTTCTTCATCGTCATGGGCATCATTATGCTGGTACCGATGCTGCATGTGATCGCGTTATCGTTAAGCGATTCACATCATGCCACAACGGGACACATTGGTCTGCTGCCTCAAGGATTTACACTGGATTCTTACAAAAAGATCATGGGCGAAACCCGAATTTGGCGCTCGCTAGGTGTAACTGTATATATCACGGTTTTAGGCACGCTGATTTCGTTATTTTTTACATCTACACTTGCCTATGCATTATCTCGCCCCCGTATGCCAGGCAAACCGCTTATTATGAAAGGAATCGTCATTACATTTATTTTCTCGGTGCCGCTAATTCCGTATTTCTTGACAGTGAATTCGCTCCATATGTTGAATACGTTGTGGTCCATTATGCTGCCTACCGCGTTGGGTGCCTTCAATGTCATCATTATGAAAACATTTTTTCAAGGGCTCTCGAGTGAAATTTTCGATGCCGGTTCAATTGACGGCTGCAGCGAATTCGGAATTTTCTACAGGCTCGCAATTCCGCTTTCCAAGCCAGTCTTTGCAACAATCGGCTTATTTCATGCCGTAGGACAATGGAATTCTTATTTTTATGCGCTGATTTTTATTCGCTCGAAGGAGCTGTACCCGATTCAAATTGTTTTGCGTGGCATGATTGTCAATGCGGATATGGCCGGATGGGTCGTCAATGTTGACACGACATACTCTGCGGAAACGCTTCAGGCAGGCGTCATCATAGTCGCTATTTTGCCTATTGTTGCGGTATATCCGTTTTTGCAAAAATATTTCGTCAAAGGCGCTTATGTGGGATCCTTAAAAGAATAGACTTGCGGGGAGGAAAGACAGCATGAACCCAAAATTAGCTATCCATGGAGGAACGGCCGTTCGCAGTATACCCTTGCCTCCATTGCTGCGCGGAGCGCTCGTCATCGGCGGCGAGGAGAAAGAGGAAGTCGACCGGGTCATTGACAGTAAAGCCTTATTCCGATATTACGGCAATGATGTGCAGCACTGCGTCGAGCGTCTGGAACACCAGATCGCCCAAGAAGCGAACGTTCCTTATGCGCTGGGCGTAACTTCCGGCACTGCTGCACTCATCGTTGCGTTGAAGGCGTTAGGCATTGGATACGGAGACAAAGTCATTGTGCCTGCGAATACGTTTACAGCAACAGCGGGCGCGGTCATCTGCGCGAATGCGGTCCCGGTATACGCCGACATCGATGAATCTATGAATCTAGATCCCCATGATTTAGAGCGGGTGTATGATAACGAGGTTAAGGCGATTATCGCGGTGCCCATCAACGGGACCCCCTGTGATATGGATGGCATTATGGCGTTTGCCCGAGAGAAAGGAATCTACGTGATCGAGGACGTGGCCCAATCACTCGGAACGACGTACAAGGGTAGATTTGCCGGTTCGATCGGCCATATCGGAACCTTTAGCTTCCAAATGCAAAAAACCATTACCGCCGGTGAAGGCGGAGCTATCATTACGCACGACGCTGGGTTGTTTGAGCGGGCCGTGCGCTACCACGATCAAGGCAGCTTCCGGGAAAAAATGCGCTATGGCTTCGAAACTGGCGAGCAGCAGGCGTTCGCCGGTCAGAACTACAGGATGAGCGAATTAACCGGAGCTGTTTTGCTCGCTCAATGGAAGAAGCTGGACCCGATTATATCCGTCATGCGTCATAGACAACAGGCCGCCCGTAGAGCAATCGAAGCACGCCTGCCACAGGTGCGGTTTCGAAAGTCTCCTGACCCCGCTGGAGATACCGGCTCGGTACTCGGCCTGTTTCTGCCAGATGCAGAAACAGCGGTGCGTTTCGCGCAGGCTGTCGAAGCCGAGGGCGTCACATGCTTCCGCATGTACGGGGGCCGTCCCATCTATATGACACCGTTTTTGCTCCATCAACGCACGGCGGAAAAGAATAATTTTCCGTTTGATTTTCCGTTCCGTCATCCGGTGGCTTACAAACCGGGGATGTGTCCGGTTGCAGAGGATCTACTGTCCCGCTATGTTCACATCCCAATTAGTCCGACACTGACGGAACGAGATGCTGAAGATATTGCAGAAGCCGTTGTCAAAGTCTATGAAGGGCTGGGGGTTGACCAATGGACGAAAGCTTAAAATCATCCAGTGTGCTTCGTCTTGGCTTGATCGGGTTAGACACATCGCATGTCAAGTTGTTCAGCGAGTTGCTCATGAATCCCGATCACCCGCATTATGTGCCTGGCGCAAGAATTGTAGCCGCCTTTTCTGGCGGTTCGCCTGATGTTCAAGTAAGCGCCAACCGTGTCGAAGGATACAAGCAGGAGCTGCGTACAGCATACGGCATTGAAATGCTTGACTCGCCGGAAGCGGTAGCGGAGCAGGTGGATGGCCTGCTCCTGACAGCCGTAGACGGACGAACGCATCCAGAACTGTTCCGCCGCATCGCGCCTTTCGGCAAGCCGACATTCGTCGATAAGCCGTTCGCTGTCTCGCAGAGCGACTCACAGGGCATGGCGGAAGTGGCTTCCCGTTATGGGCTGTCCTGGATGAGCAGCTCCGTACGCCGCTATGCCGCATCGCTAGTTGAGGCGCTTGCTTCACTTGAAGGCGGAGAAGTCGTAGGGGCCGAAGCCTACGGCCCGCTTGATTTGCTGCCGGAACTTCCGGACTGGTACTGGTATGGCATTCATATTGTGGAAACCGCGTATGCGGCACTTGGAACGGGATGCAAGAAAGTGACAGCTACGGCGGATCAGCGGCAAGAAGTAGTTACTGGCGTGTGGGGGGATGGCCGTACCGTTCAATTACGCGGCAACCGCGGGCCCAATAACAACCACGGGCTGCTGCTGCATCGCCAGCGAGGTACCGTATGGCTCGATACAGCCGTTGAGCAAAAGTCTAAATATGCAACTTTGCTAGAACGGCTGCTTGTATTTTTTCAAAGCGGAGTACCGGATATTGCGCCTGAAGAAACGCTGGAGTTGATTCGGTTTATCGAAGCGGTTAACGAAAGCCGGTTAACCGGCAAAACGGTTTATCTGTGAAGTACGTCATTAGAAATCTTTACAGCTACTGAAAGGGAGGTACTCTAGATGAGTATTCGATTTTCTTGGTTTACGCCAACGAATGGTGACGGCGCTCATATTGGTCTCAAACAACCGGAGCGGGAGCCCGATCTGTCTTATTTGATTCGAGTCGCTCAAACGGCCGAGCAGGCAGGTTTTGATGGTATTCTTGTGCCGGTCGGCACCCCGTTTCTGGATTCCTGGATGGTCGGATCAGCTCTTGTGCACCATACGAAGCGGATCCGGCCTCTTATAGCCATCCGGCCCGGCTTCATTGCCCCATCGTTGTCGGCCAAAATGGCGGCTACGCTAGATCAGTTTAGCGGTGGCAGAATTGACATTAATATTGTAGCTGGAGGCTCGCCGCACGAGCTTGGTCAAGACGGAGATTTTGTCTCACATGACGAGCGTTATGAGCGTGCCCGGGATTTTATGACTGTCTTAAACAAGCTGTGGGAAGAACGAGGCTTCAATTATAAAGGATCGCACTATGCGATTAAGGATGGTAACCTCGTGCCACCGAATCGGCAAGGAAAAATCCCCATCTACTTCGGTGGTTCCTCGGAATCAGCTAAACAGATTACCGCTGAATTCGGTAATGTTTATTTACAATGGGGCGAACCGATTGAAGAAGTGAAGGCCCAGATAGAGGACGTGAGACAGCGAGCAGCCGCTTTGGGTCGAACGGTGGAGTTCGGTGTGCGGATACACGTCATTGTTAGAGAAACGGAACGTGAAGCTTGGGAATTCGCCGAAAGTCTCGTATCGGAAATTGATCCGGAAGTGGAAGCGCGTATGTCGCGCTACTACCAGCAAGCCGATTCGGTGGCGCAAGGCCGAATGAGCCGTCTCCTGCAAGGTGATTATCGATTCGGTAAGTATAAATGGGCAGGTATCGGGCGTGTGCGCAAAGGAGCCGGAACCGCGGTCGTCGGCACGCCCGAGCAGGTGAAGGAAGGACTGCAAGAGTACATCGATGCCGGAGTTAGTCATTTCATTATCTCTGGCTTTCCGCACTTGGAAGAAGCGGAGCGTGTTAGCAAGCTGTTGCTTCCACTCTTTCGAGATCAAACGGAGATTTCAATAGGCTGAACGTCATGACGAGAGGGAGAGGTGAGGCGATTTGACCCGAAAAATAGCTCGAATCGCCATCTTGCTCGATCGGCGGGCAGCAATGCGCCGGTGGGCCTACGGTTTGAACGTTTTCGACCGCTGGGTCGGCGAAATGTTAGCGCATGCCGGCTTGCCGTTTGAGTGGCTGGATGAAACGAGGCAAGTGCTAGAGCAAGGAATTGATATTGTAATCGCAGCTTTGCCTGGAGAGGAACAAGATGATTTGGACACGTTGATGCGGTTTGCGGCACGTGGCGGTATTGTGATCTCCTATGGTGGCTTGAATGGGCTTGCGCGGAGCCTCGGCTTTCGGCGCTGCGGCTCTATCGGGCCGGGGTATGCCAGCATGCCGTTTGTGCATGCGGAAGATCGGCCATTACGTTTTCTGGCAGCCGAGCCGTGGGCATTAAGAGACGATTCTCCAAAGACGCATCAGGCTTTTGGTGAGCTTTACTTATCTCCTCCCAGTAGACAAAGTGTTAGTCAGACGCCTTTAGCGACGCTGCTGCAAATTCCGGTTGATCGCGGCAGAATTGAGCGATGGTCCGTCCGTGTTGCCGATACACTTGTCGGGCTGCAGCAAGGTCTCAGTCCTCTGTTAGAGGACGGCGCACCGGCTGCGGACGGCACTGCAGGTTTAGATGATGGATTGCTCAAAGCCGAGGATACGATAACGCTTGATTGGCAGCACGATCGCGTGCAAACGGAGACGGGTGCGACATACTTTGCTTATCCATACGCCGATTTGTGGAAGGAGTCGATCATTGGCCATTTACTCCGAAGCGCTCTCTCCATCGGACGGACACTTCCATTTATCGCGTACTGGCCTGACGGCGTTGGGCAGGTCGCATTAATTTCTCATGACAGTGACCGCAATCACGATGAGGATGCGATCACGACTCTTCGTGAGCTGGCAGATTGCGGGGTTACGAGTACCTGGTGCATGATGAAGCCCGGGTACAGCGTATCTCTGTATGATGGTATTCAGAAGGCGGGGCATGAGTTAGCCCTCCATTTCAATGCCAATGAGAATGAAGGAGGAAGCTGGTCAGAAGCGGCGTTTCAGCGTCAACACGAATGGTTTGTGCGAACGGTCGGCAATGGGGCTGTGGTAAGCAATAAAAATCATTTTACGCGCTTCGAGGGTTGGGGCGAACTGTATCGATGGTGCGAAGCTTGCGGACTTGCAAGTGATCAAACACGGGGGCCGAGCAAGCGGGGAACCGTCGGTTTTTTATTCGGTACCTGTCATCCTTATTTCCCTATAGCGTGGTCGGATGAGCAAAATCGATTGTACAATGTACTAGAAATCGGATTTTTATCGCAGGACCTTGGCTCTTTCACCGATTTCAGCGTTGTTGTACCGCTTTTACGTCAGGTTGCGAGAGTCCACGGCGTCGCTCATTTTTTATTTCATCAAGGACGCATTCACAGCGATCCGGCTGTGCGGAATTCCTTGCACAGATTCGTTCTGACGGCCAAGGAAGAAGGCTTTGATTTTTGGACTGGCAAAGCGATCGTTGAATGGCTGCAGCTACGCCGCAGCTTTACTATTATTGGACGAGATGCAAACGGCGATGTTTTACTACGTGGTGATGATTCGGGTACAACGGTACCTCGCTTCGTCGTCTGGGAACCGCTGGACGAGGGAGAGTGTAAAAGCATTGACGATCATCTGACTGAGCTCCGATTCGGCGTTGACTGTAAACGAAGCTCGTATATCATTTCTGGAAAGGGATCTGTGCCAGGCCGCAGCTGACAAATGAGAATAGGAGGATGGCAATGGCGGAGTATCGGAATTTTGATTATCCCGTCTATCTTGTTCCAGAAAGGGAGGAGGAAGCGGAGTGGTCTTCACCTTTCGTGGTTGCAGATCAGCAGTTTCGAGGGAGCAAAGCTCAGCTTGAACGCTCTGAGCACCGAATCGCTTTCATGGCTTTTACGAGTGGCAATGAAATTAGGATTAAGGTACGGTACGAAACAGAAGGCGGGGAAATCGCCATTCAATTCGACCGTGGAGCAACAAAACGGAAAAGGCACAATATGTTCGAGATCAAGCTTCTGCCGGATGAAAGCGTCCAGTACCTAGAGCACCGGTATGAAGTAGAGGTTCTTTCGCTACCCCCGTTTATCAAGGTATCGCGGAGTACGGTCGGGGCCGATCCAATCGCCGAGCTTGTAGTTCCAATGGAGCATTTGCGCATCGGCAGTGCAAATGAGAGGATTGTCGGTTTTAATGTCGTACGAACGCTGGAAACGCAAGGAACAAACAATTTGAGCGGAACGTTCATCTCTTGGTCCGGGGTTCGCGGAGACCGGCCTGCAAGTGGCATCGGTACTGGGAACTTATTGCTGACGCACGGACTTAATCAGGATGAAATTGGTCATTGGGCATCCAAAGCGGGAGAGGCAGGCAGCCTATTTTTTACCCGGTGGGAAAAGCGGCATATTCCGCAGCGCATTTACGACTTGATGGCAATAAAAAGGCGCGGATTGACTGGGAGGCTTAACGCTGACGATCTTCAAGTGTCGCGTGCGAATGCTGAACAGACGTCATGGGGACAAGGAATTCGCTCTACCGTGCTGGAGGTAGCCGATTATTGGGCAGCGAAATCCGATGACGAGCTGTTTGCGCTCGTTCCGGACGGGAATCCTCGAGCGCTATCAGTTGGTCAATTTTTTGGCGACCCGCTGCATGGCGGCAAACGAACCGCTTTTGAGCTATGTCTGGAACGTCCCTATCACTATTACAACCCGTCGACGCGCACCTGGTGGAGCAATGGGATGACGCTCGTAAATCCAACGACCGGCGAAGAGTTAGTCCTATGGGATGACGGTCGCGGCTTCGTCGCGCCGGACGGTTTTCCCGTTCCAGGAGCCCGATATATGTTCACAGCCTCATACCGGCTATTTCTTTGGTCGATGCTCCTTGGCAAGCCATATTGCGCTGTACTGACGGATACGTCTGTTTGTCCGGAGACTACTGGTGACCGGTTCGCAGCCGCCATCCCGAATCTGGCTTTTGCCTATCAGCTTACCCGGCAACCGATTTATGCGTACAAAGCACTCCTGCTAATCGGTCGAATGGCGGAACTTATCCCATATATGAACGGCAACTGGGGTTCCGGCTATTACGATACAGTTCAGATTTCTGAACCGACAACGACGGAGTGCCATTGGCTTGTCAATTTTTTTGAGGCGTATGATCTATTATTTGACGTTATTGAAACGCAGGAGCCGAAGCTTCAAGCATTCTTTGCCGACAAGCCCGATGCGGAGCGCCAGCGAAGGTCTGTGCCTTTCTCCATCAATAAAGCCATCCATGAGATGGTGCCGTATATTGTGTATAGCTGCGAAATCGAAAGAACGCGAAATGCCGATTGGTCGCTGCGCTATTTAAATCTTGAACTGCTAATCGCCTCCATATTTGAAAATAGCGCCCTCATGCTAGAGGTGCTAGGCAGCGGCCCTCATTCGTTGTTAGCCAAAATTCGCAATTTGTTCTTCCGTGATGGTCGTTATATTTACGACTCCTTCGGTTATTTGGCTCAAATCGGCGAGCAGGTGGCGCTGCTGGCGAACAATAATTACCGATTTCTCAATGCTAGTTATGCGACAAGCGGTATCGATATGTTCGAGGATCCCCGATATGGTATACGATCTGTCATCGAATTCACCGTAAACACAATGTGTGGGCAGCTGAATCCGATGTTCGGTGATACCCTTGCCGACAACGCGGAGCCGATAGATCCGAGCAGAGCAGCCGGAGGGATTCGATACAGCCCCGCCTACGACATTGCATTCCGAAGAATGCCTTCCCTGCGCAAACAGCTCGGTGCGCTGCTGGCAAATCTTTCGGAGCAAGATCTGCTTACGGCGAGGATCCAGAGCGTGGAACGTACGAACGTGAAGCATGCGCTCCTGTTATTAGCGACGGCGCCGAATCAAGCTGAACTGTCAGCCTTTTCGGACGACAGAGGCAGTGGTGCCGGACGTGTACCTAGATCCTACTTGGCACAGGACTCGCAGATTAGCGTGCTGCGAGCAGGTTCCGACTCAAGGACTTGCAAGCATGTCGTCCTTTACGGACCGCCTTCCGCTGGCCATATGCATGGCGACAAGCTCGGCCTGTGGATTGGTGCTTATGGATATCATTTGCTAGCAGCGGCAGGCGGATATCCGTTCACGTGGATGAATCCGAAATTTGATGCCTGGGAGACACATACGGCCGCTTGTTCCTTGGTAGTCGTTGACGGACACAATCAGCAACCTTCATATTCACGTCAGTTGGGTCACTATGAAGGTCGGCTGCTGCAAGGTGCAGGCATGGCAAATGAGGATGCAAATATCGGATCTCAGCTCGAACGTTGGTGCTGGGTCGTTAGTAGTCCAAACGGCGTGGATGCATATATTCTTGATGGATTCGGAGTTTCGGGAGGCAGAACGTTTGATTACAATACGATGGGTCTGGATATCGGCTTTGAGCAGGTAAGCTTCGAGGGTATTGAGGAACACGAATGGTTTCCGTTAAGCGGCACGCTAGCTGGTGAGCAGATCGCACTTTATTCAGAGCCTGGATACGGCTGGATGAAGGCGTTACGCAAAGCTAAAGTGCAAAAAACGGCTTCTTGGACATATCGGTATGCCACTGCAGGCCTGCGAATTCATGCTGTTGCTGCTGAGCAGCCCCGAGAAATCATTTGCTGTGAGGGTGAGCGGGGCGGACAGGAGCCGGGTAAATCGCGTTGGGTCCCTTTCGTGATATGGCGCGATGAGCACCCAGTGGCTGAGACAGTTGAGGCAATAGAAGCAAACGCAGGAACAGAAGATGTTATCCATCAAGCTGGGTTCACAACCGTTTACGAACCGTTCGAAGACTCTGAGCACCTAGCTGCAGTTCGTGCACTTCGGAGAGATCCCGCACCCAAAGCCGTTGATCCCGCAACCATTGGCGTTGAAATTGTCCATTGCGACGGGCATCGGGACATCTTCATTCGAGCTTCCCGCAGAGAAGCTTCGGTATGCTTCTTCGACACGGACGGCCAAGCGTACGAAACGGATGCGGAGGCGCTGTTGCTTCGTTATCGCAAGGGTGCTCTTTTGGCGGCGGAAGCAGTTGGCTTCACGGGCATAACGGTTCCCGGGTTAGTTTGTGCGCAGCATGAATCGGTACTTGCCGGGACGGTTAAAGCTGTTGAGCTCACCAGCCGGCGCATCACCATTCGCCTGCACGAAGTGCTGACTATTCCTCCTAATGAGCTGGAGGGACGCGTCGCACTGCTGGATTCACCGGATTACGGCAAGCCTTCCACCTATACAATTCGTGAACCGCAACTGATCGGAACCGAATTCACGTTCCGTAGTGAAATTCCGCTGATTCTGATGGATACGGATGCAAATTCACCATCAAAACGCCGGGGTCTCGGCATCAAAAGCCGAGTCGTATTCGAGGGGAAAGAAGTATTCGTCGACCTGAAGCCCGGGGACACCTTCCGGCTGCCGAACCGATTGATCTGGGATAGCAGGGAGGGAGTTACTTATTAACCGTTGGACCATAATTACAAGACGGGAACATCCTGTCATCCAATATGCCTCACAAGAACTTACCAAATATTTGAGAAAAATGACCTCCGAACATGATATTGACGCTAGTGCTGAATCGAAGTTAGATGCCATTCAGACACATCGACTCTATCTCGGATTATTCGAAGACTTCGGGATCTCGACGGAAACGTTAGAAAATACCGAACTCGATGATGCCATTGAGATTGATGTAATGAACGGTGACGGACGACTGGCTGGAGCCAATGTACGAAGCGTTTTATTTGCAGTCTATCGTTATTTGGAGGAAATTGGATGTAGATGGATTCGTCCAGGCCAGGATGGAGACTTTGTTCCTGTAGGACTCCTTCAGCCGCAAACCGTCAAAGTAAAAGAAAGCGCAGCCTATCGGCACAGAGGCATCTGTATTGAAGGTGCCGTAAGTCTTGAGAATATGAAAGATCACATCGAATGGGCGCCGAAGGTCGGTTTTAATGCTTACTTCCTTGAGTTTAAAACGCCGTACACCTTCTTTGAACGCTGGTACAATCATAGACACAATGCCTACAAAGAGCCGGAAGGGCTAACGATAACGAAGGTACAAGAATTTAAAGCTGAATTAGAAATTGAAATAGCTAAAAGAGGTCTGCTGTATCATGCCGTCGGACACGGCTGGACTGGTGAACCGCTGGGGTTGCCTTGTCTGGGCTGGGAGCCTGTTTGCGTTGAACCCGATGAGAGAACGGCTTCCCTGCTCGCCCAGGTCCAAGGGCAACGAAAGCTTTGGCATGGCGTGCCACTTAATTCGAATTTGTGCTATTCCAATGCGGAGGCGCGAAGGTTGATGGTGAAGGATGCGGCGGATTATGCTCAGCAGAATCCACAAATTGCCATGCTGCATGTATGGCTGGCGGATGCGCCGAATAATCACTGCGAGTGCGAGGCTTGCAGTCGTGCTCGTCCAGCGGATTTTTACGTGAGGCTGCTCAATGAGTTGGATGAAGAACTAATCGCTAGGCAGCTGGAAACACGAATTGTATTCCTGTTGTATTTGGATTTGTTATGGACGCCCGAGACGGAAAAGCTGCGTAATCCCGGAAGGTTTCTACTGTTATTTGCTCCGGTTAGTCGTACATATAGCCGTACTTACGACCCGGATACGACCGGCATTCAGCTCCCGCCCTATGAACGCAATCGGCTTAAGTTCCCGCAAGGTATTCGCGAGAATGTCGCTTTCCTGAAAGAATGGCAGAAGCATTTTGACGGTGACAGCTTCGCTTATGAATACCATTTCATGTGGGATCACTATTTTGATCCCGGTTATGAACATATTGCCGATATAATCAGCGCTGACGTGAAGCAACTCCGGCACCTTGGTTTAAATGGCATGGTCAGCGATCAGACGCAGCGCTCGTTTTTCCCAAGTGGGCTTGGGATGTACGTCTTGGGCAAGACACTCTGGAACGAAAACGCCGATTTCGACGCACTTTCAAAAGCCTACTATGAAGCTGCATTTGGGGCCGATGCTGAGGCTTGCCAATGGTATCTTAGGAAATTGTCCACTTTGTTCGATCCACCTTATATGCGTGGTGAGAAACCGAGATACAGTCGTGAAGCTGTCAGTCGACTTGCACAAGTGCGAGGTGTTGTGCATGAATTTCAGCCATGCATAGAGAAAAACCTAAAGCGAAACACGGACCCGTGCAGGCGAAAATCTTGGGCATACTTGGGAGAGCATGCGGAGCTTGTGGTTTTGCTTGCGGATGCATTTCAAGCGCGTGCGGACGGACGTATAGCGGAAGCCCGGCAACACTGGGAGCGCACTGTTGATTGGGCACGGCAGGCAGAAGACCGGATTCAGCCGGTTTTTGATGTCTTTCTTTTTATCCAAACACTGCAGAAAGAATTCGAAGAAGGGATACGGACAAATTTTGGAGGCGAAGTATCATAAAATAGTTTCAATGCCTAAACGTGAGAGTCGAGGAAAATCGCTCCCCGAAGCAGCACCATTAATGTGGAAGATAGATGAGCAATTGTGTAGGTCCTGTTCCTATGGGCTTGGCGGTTCCGCCTACCGTCGATGTCTACGATTCGTCGAACAAACTTGGCGTTGGCGATTTCCGAATGGACACGCAGGACGGTTTTACAAAAATACGCCGCTGGATCAGCCGCCTAAAACAAACGGGCAATTACCGATACGATGCCACGTTGAACTTCTATGATGCAGCAGGTAAGGCGCTTGGTACTGCGGAATTGAAGCAGACGGGGAGCGGCAGTGCAGAAAGTTTCACTTCGACCTTCGACGATATTCGAAACTGCAGGCAAGGGTGATTTTACCGACTTCAAATCCGTATCGGTAACGGTAAATATGGTTCGAGCAGACAATCGATCCATTGAAATAAGTTCATTTGGCGCGCATAACAATGACACAAAAGCTCTCATAAAGGCAGCCGATACACTATCGGTTGCCTTGTCTGTTCAAGTGGGATCATGAAAAGTTTTCATGGGATCAAGTAAGAAGATAAAGCCGAGGCAAAAGTCACCTGAATGAAGTCTTCTTGACTTGAAGGGTGTCGCTTAGTAATCAAGAAAAAATCCACGCCGTTTTTAAGCAGTGGATTTTTTTGTTGTCGCTTGTCCAATGACACAAATGTGCCTACATAATTTCAAATCCAAATGCCTGAGGAATCAGGCTTTTTTATTTTTATGTAGGAAGATTTGTGTCATCTAAAAATGCACAAATGTCCCAACATTGTAGTCTGACGACACAAATTCACCTACATTATAAAGATCGATTTTTGGATCGGGTCGAATCACTAAAGAGATTCTCCACTTGCCAACAAAATAACCCTAAGCGCTCAACTAACGGGCAGTTTAGTTGAATAACATATAATTCCTATTTTTCGTTAGGAGAGACAAAATAAATAAATACTGAATTTTTGAACTGTATGATCGGGAAGCAGATTACCAATCCTTGACAGAGTGAGAATATGTATGTAATATAATCCTATTGGCGCTGACCAAAGACATGATTTCCTTCACGAACTGCCCAGAGAGAGAAGCATTCGCTGCGAGCTTCTTCAGTAAACGGATTGAAATTACCCCTTTGTAGCCGTGGCGTTGAACGCGTCGGTCCTTCTTGGATGACGTAAGTATGCGGCACCGTCTGATCCCCGTTACCGGATACTTATGAGGACTTGTAGCAGCTTTCTTTGGTCGAAACCGGGAATAGCTTGCCGCAGGTTGAATTAGGGTGGAACCACGAGTTGAACGCACTCGTCCCTTTCTGGGATAGAGGCGTTTTTTTGCGTTCAATACGTTCTAATAACGAAGAAATGGAGGCTACAATCATGGAGATCAAAGTAACATTGCCAGATGAAACAGTTAGGAGGTATCAACAAGGAACCACCGTGGAGCAAGTGGCGGGCTCTTTGGGGACGGGACTTAGAAAGAGTGCGATAGCTGGGACAATCAATGGCAAGCTCGTTGATCTGGATCAACCGATCGACCATGATTGCCGCCTGGAAGTGATAACACTCGCTGACGAGGATGGTTTAATGATCTATCGGCACAGTACAGCTCATGTAATGGCGCAAGCGATTACGCGAATCTATGGACAGCAAGTCGTGAATCTGGGGATTGGGCCGGTTATCGAAGATGGGTTCTACTACGATATTGATATAGAAAAGCCGTTGTCGACCGAGGATTTGAAGGCAATCGAGAAGGCAATGCAGCAGATTATCCAAGAAAACCTCCCCATTGTCCGGCGCGCGGTAAGCCGTGCGGAAGCGATACGTACGTTCGAGGAACTGGATGAGCCGTTGAAATTGGAGTTAATCGGGGCATTGCCAGATGATGCCGTCATTACAATCTATGATCAAGGTGAATTCATGGATTTATGCCGGGGGCCGCATTTGCCTTCAACAGGTAGAATTAAAGCTTTCAAGCTGCTCAGTGTGGCCGGGGCATACTGGCGCGGAGATGCGAATAACAAGGTGCTGCAGCGTATATATGGAACAGCCTTTCCGAGTAAAACCCAACTCGACGACCATCTGTTTATGCTGGAGGAAGCGAAAAAGCGCGACCACCGCAAGCTGGGGAAAGAACTGGAGTTGTTTATGTTCTCGGAGGAAGCGCCGGGAATGCCATTCTACTTGCCGAAAGGGATGACGATTCGCACAGCACTAGAGGACTTTGCACGGGATATTCAGCGGAAACTCGGGTACGATGAGGTACGGACACCACTTATGATGAATAACCGGATATGGGAGCAATCCGGACACTGGGATCATTACAAGGAAAATATGTATTTCACTAATGTAGACGAAACGAAATTCGCGCTTAAACCGATGAACTGTCCAGGCCATATGTTGATTTATAAAAATGATCTGCATTCCTATCGTGAGCTGCCTATCCGGCTTTCGGAATTCGGCCAAGTGCACCGCCATGAGTTTTCAGGTGCGCTGGGCGGAATGATGCGGGTCCGCACCTTCTGCCAGGACGATGCGCATCTATTCGTCTTGCCGGAGCAAATCGAAGATGAGATCAACAATATTATGGAGTTGATCGACCATGTCTATCGCGTATTTGGTTTCGAGTACAGAATCGAGCTCTCGACTAGGCCGGAAGATTCGATGGGGGCGGAAGAGTTATGGGACCAAGCGGAGCAAGCGCTTAAGAATGTGCTGGACAACCGCGGAGCCGCGTATCGAATCAATGAGGGTGATGGGGCCTTTTATGGGCCGAAAATTGATTTTCACATTCTCGATGCGCTAAAGCGGAGCTGGCAGTGCGGAACGATCCAGTTGGATTTCCAGATGCCTGAGAAGTTCGATCTCACGTATATCGGCGAGGATAATCAGAAGCATCGGCCCGTTGTGATCCACCGTGCTGTCTATGGCTCGATCGACCGCTTCATGGGTATTCTGACCGAGCATTACTCAGGTGCTTTCCCACTCTGGCTTGCGCCTGTGCAGGTGAAGGTGCTGCCCGTTTCGGAGCGGTACAACGACTATGCTTTCCAAGTGAAGAAAGAGCTGGTTGAGGCTGGAATCCGAGTAGAAATCGACGCGCGGGAAGAGAAGCTCGGATACAAAATTCGTGAAGCGCAGCTTGAGAAAACGCCGTATATGCTCGTGCTTGGCGAAAGCGAGAAGGAAACCCGGAATGTCTCGGTCCGCAAACGGGGCGAAGGCGACCTTGGCGCTATAACCTTGGAAGTATTCATAACTCAGCTGATGGAAGAGCTTCGACCGCTTAACTGATGTCATGTAAGAAGGACTGCCCAATGATTAGTGGCCTCCTGCTTTTCGAAAGAAAAAGGGTTGTGGGATTAAGCTTACGTAGGAACGTTAGTTGAACATTGACACAGCGGCAGCCGGCTCTGACCGGCTGCCGTTTTCCGTTAAAGTAATGGGCGGGGTAGTTACAAAAAGTGGTATTATTATTGTGAGGTGATTAATATTGAGGTGGTTACAAGGGGGACCTTTTTTAGAACTAAGCTTTATATTTAATGAACCAATGAAAATCGAAAAAGTAATCGCTAAACTGATTAATACTAACGTCAAAATAGAAGTGCACAACTCACCAGAACATATTCAGCAATTTTACGAGGGTTATCCTTATGACGAGGATGATCCGCACAGTGTGATGATCCATCGAATCGAAATCAACTTAACTGTGCACACAACCCGACAACGGAGAGCTATACTATTTGTTGAGAAAATAAGTTTGGAGTTATTATCATTTTCAATGTGTTTTTTCGGAGATAAAGATGATGCCCCAGAGTGGAATCAGCCAGGTATAAGAGATGATGAGCTTGATGAGATTATCTGTTTATTAATCTCACTCTATAGAGAATTAAAGTTTAGTGTGGGTGGTCTAGCAATTGAAGAAGATATGAAAGGTTTGTTTAATGTTAATAAAGTATGGCCAAATGAAAAATATAACTTTGCAAATCTTACTTTCAAAGATAACCTACATAAGTTTCAAGCTATCTTAGTAAATCAATCTTTAAATGAAAAACTGCCTGAAGGACAGTACACTCTAATAGATAATTCTTGTATTCTTTATCGAAACGCATTGAACTAACGTAAGAACGATAGTTTGATGACGGAATTTGGATTATCCATCTTAAATGATTGAAGCTGCCAATTGGGAGCTTCATTTGTATTTTTTTGGATATGCTATTTATATATAGAGAAAGGGGGAAAATCAATTGAAGAATAACAAACCAGTAAAATTGGAGGATCTAAGTAGTGAGATTGAGCTTCAAATTGATGATACTTTTACTTTTATAAATACTAATACAGGCGAAGTTATTACATTAATGAGAGAAGAAATGAGAGCTGCAGAAGATGAAGAACCACTTGAAAAATTCCCTGACTGGCAAAGAGAGAATATTGAAAAAGCTATCGGCATAATTGAGGATGATGATGGAGTTTACGTGGACTTTACATTAAGAAACAACTTCAATGAATATGAAATCATGGAGGAGTTTATTGTAAGTCATCAGGATCAAAAAAATAGAGGAGTACTGTATAACGCCATTCAAGGAAGAGGCGCTTTTCGAAGATTTAAAGATAAAATAATAGAACTTGGAGTTGATAAGCAATGGTACACATACAAAGAAAGTAAGATAAGGCAATTAGTAATTGAATGGTGTAAGGAGCACAACATAACAATCCAGGATTAAAAAATGGATATTGAGGCTGCCGCGGTATATGTCGGTAGCTTCATTACGTTAACGGGCAGGATAGCGTGGAAACTATCTTGAATAAATGATTAATAAATATGCGAAGCGTTACCAACCGTATTCGGAGGTGATATTTGATGGCAATAGGGGATTATCAATTTATTCTTTATCCAATAGGAAATTCGCCTATTTTAACGGAAGATGGAATGGAATTTGTTGGACCTAATTATTTTAACTTTGTCCAAGCAGTCAAAGAGCTCGAGAAATTACGTTATATGAAAAATGACCCAACCTTGAAAAGTTGGAACTCATTCGATGATGCGTGTTATTTTGTCTATAACGACGGGAAGTACAAAGTTGAAATTGAACTAAATACAGGTACTATAGCTGAAGAGGCTGAAATGATATCTGTCAGAACTAATATTTATAAAGTAGAAGGAAATGTAACTGAAGCATTACATATTTGCAGGATATTATGCGATTCCTTGAACTTATGTTGCTGGGGTATGAAACTTCGCAAAATTGTTAATTTGAATGATATTCAAGATGTAAATGCTACAATTAATAACTTCAATAAGCTAAGAAACAAGTATTAATTCAAAACATCGTTGAGCTAACGCAGGAACGATATTTAAATTAACCGCCATTTCAAAGGGCGGTTTTCTTTTGGGGTAAAAAACAACATTAAGATTTAACATACCCTTGAATAAAGGAGTTATATTACGTTGTTGCTAGCGCCAGTCTGAAACTTCTTATTTCGTAATAAAATGGTAGGAATTCCCCTTGGAAGGCAAATACTAAAACGCCTCAATCCAAATCATAAAAGGAGCTTGATAATGAAAGAGAAATTCGTATCCATCACGTTAGCACTAATCCTATTATTTTCTAGTATCCATACTGCAATAGCAGCCCCTTCAGATACCACACCTGCCGTTTTCATCGATGGTAAGAAGATCACGTTTGAGGTTCCGCAGACCGTAATTAACGGGTCGACACTCGTTCCGATGCGAAAAATTTTTGAAAGCTTGGGTGCTTTGATAGAATGGGAGGGTAGCACTCGAACTGTCACTGCTAAGAAAGGCGATATTACGATAACTTATGTGATTGGTGATACCATGGCAAAGAAAAACTCCGCTGATATTGCCTTATCTGTGCCAGGTCAGATTGTTGACGGATCTACTCTTGTACCACTCCGTTTTGTAAGTGAGTCCCTTGGTGCGACAGTCGGTTGGGAAGGAGCAAGTCGCACGATTACGATCTCTTCGGCAGTGAAGGTAATTACGAAAGTTAAGCGTGTGGTCGATGGTGATACGGTAAAAATCGATTGGAACGGAAAGGAAGAATCGATCCGTTTAATTGGAGTCGATACAGCGGAGTCTGTTCATCCTGATGCGACGCGAAATTCGGAGCTTGGTAAGATAGCTTCCGACTATACGAGAAAAGAACTGACCGATGCCAGTATCTTTATAGAAGTTGATGTCGAGGAACGCGATAAGTACGGTCGTCTCCTTGGGTACGTGTACCTTGCAGATGGTACGTTTTACAATGCAAAGTTAGTCGCGGAAGGCTACGCCCAACTGGCGACATTCCCACCAAATGTACGATGGGTTGAATTGTTCCGTCACTTGCAGACGGATGCTCGCAGTGAAAATCGCGGATTATGGGCTAAATTACCGGCATCACCGGCACCGACAGTTAATTACGATCCTAATGGTCCGGACCGCGATTGTGGTGACTTTGCAACGCATGAAGAGGCACAGGCTTTCTTTATCGCGGCGGGTGGACCGGAAAAAGATCCACACCGTTTAGATGCTGATAAGGACGGCTTGGCGTGTGAAGCGCCAAAATAAACTGAGCAGCAAATCATTGAGACTATGATAACAAGAGCACCTTCGGGTGCTTTTTCTTTAGGGGTTGATGCTTGTGCTATCTAAACCGAAACGCTCAGCCATCAGCCAGGATGCAAGTACCTAACCGATCAAGGATACTGCGATAACCACAAGAAAGAATCAAGTCAGTATATTTTTGCAATTACTAATTATTTCATAACACTAACGGTTACGATAGTGCAGGAGTTGCCTTGTAGAAGCTCCTCTTTTATTCGTTCAAGTAACGGGAGTTTTCTTCAATAGCAACACTTGCTAAAATATATACACTAACACCTGATTTACCAAATTACCGCGGGGGTAAACGAATCATGAGTTACTATTTATTGGTATTTGAAAATACGAGAGTTCCAAAAACAAAGAAAGAGTTTATGTCTTGGTATGAAAACTTAACAACTTGGGGTGAAGATGTAGACTATAACGAGATATCACACACAACTATGTCACTACAAAATTGGTTTCAAGAAAGTATCAAGTCATTTCCTGCTATGAACGGTTCATTTGCACCATCTGATGAGGAATTTAATGGGAATGAGGAGCTTGAGGAAAGATTAACTGATTATTGTGTTGCATCGAATGCTATTTACATGGCCTTTGCATGGTCAGTAGCTGAAAAGGCGTACGAACATGTTCGCATGTTAGCAACTAAGCATAATGTTGGTTTTTTCAATGTCAGTAGTGATAATGGTGAAATTATTCTTCCAGATGGTTTAAAAATTGAGTGCTGAGGGTGTCGTGCTTTACATCGGCTCCTTTTCGATTGTTGAACGAAAGGGCAGAATAGCGTGATAAAGGTTATGATACGATTGAAATAGTAAATTCAATTTTTCAAATCACATTTTGGGGGAAATGTTGTGAATGTGCCTGCTGAATTAGACGGTGCGAAAGTGATAATGTACATTGAAAATGACAAGCGTCCATTCTTGATAATGAAGTTTGAAGAAGATGATGGTTCTCAAAAGGAAGTACCCATTACAAGAATGGCGATAGCGAAATATGAAAATGGGAAGGGGTATTATCTATTTTTATGTGATATGAACTGGGAAGTTCAAAATGATTTTGACTTTGATTCTATTGAAGAGGCAATACATTGTGCTTCCAAGAGTTTTGAGGTAAAAATAAATGATTGGAATAATTTCTAACGGGAAACGTTAGTTCAGAGCTACCAGAAGTAGTTATAGAGAAGTTCGAGGGGGTCAAATGAATTGACACTAGATGAGTATAAAAATCGGGCGTATGTACAGGAAGATTGGGCTCCTGGATGGGATGCCATCGATGAGGAATTTGAAAAGCTCTATCCTAAACAGAATCCAGTACATTATGGGACAGAGATGCATAAACGTGCAATTTTTGGTGGGAATGAGTATCTAGATGGTTATAGCATTTATCAATCTCCAAATGGGTATAAGCATTTACTGACATATGGAATGACCGAGCTTTATGTTGAAGAGGAATCGTTTGGTGGTGAGTGGAGTCGTTGGGGGTACGAAATGACGATAAAATTAAAAGAGGAATCAGTTGAAAGTTGTCTATGGGCAATAGATATGCTTTCTAATCTTGCTCGCTATACCTACACGAAAGAAAGAATATTTGAACCTTATCAGTATGTTCCTGGGAATTGTAAATCACTTCATATTGGCGTTGAGTCGGAGATTACAGCGTTAATAACAGTAAACGATACTGAAGTGAAAGGGATTAATACACTACACGGAAAAGTTGATTTTATTCAATTCGTTGGAATTACACAACGAGAATTAGAATTATTGAAACAGGACAGCAATCAACTTGAGATTTTAATTGAGAATATGAAGAAGGACAATCCGTTTTTAATAACTGATATGAATCGAACTATGTCATATTTCTAGTTCGAGATTCGTCAAGCTCTAACGGGAGACGTTAGCGGAATAACCAGGGAGCAGATCGCCGCGGCAGCTGCTCCCTGGTGTCGTCGAAGTAACGGGCAGTATAGTTGAATCATCACGGAGCAGATCGCCGCGGTCAGAAGCTGCTCCCATTTTTGTTGAAGTAACGGGCAGTAAAGCGCAACTTGCGTTGTATGTGTAGCGTCTTTATATATGGGATAATTTCCTAAAGTTTACTGCAACTAATTAAAATTTAATTTGGGAGATTGGCATCGAAGCAGTTCCCTAAATAACTCGTAGAAGGAATATTTAGAACGGAGGGATGAAAAAGTGGATATTGCCTTTGCGTTATTGTCCTTTCTCTTTATGTTGTTATTCTTAAGTACAATTCGAGCAATTGTAAACAAAGATAAAAGTGATGTGCTTATTTTCACGACTTCGGTTTTTTTTGCAGCTATTCTCTTTATTAGTATAGTTATATTTGCTCAGTAATATTTAGCCGAGAACTGATATCGGAAATACAAAAACTGGCTGCTGCTATTGGGCAGCTTATTCTAGTAACGGGCAGATGAACGCAAATATAGATGCCATTTTTAGTTTATTGTTATCCATAGAGTGGTAAAAATCAGTGAATTTGATAAGAGGATGATTAAAATAAAAATTTTGTTTATATGTAGCAGAAACAAATGGAGAAGCCCAACAGCCGAAAAAATATTCCATAAATATAATGGTTATGATGTGAGGTCTGCTGGGACAGAAGATAGTGCTAGGATTAAGGTAACAAGTGGACACATTGGATGGGCAGATCTCATATTTGTAATGGAAAAAAAGCATTTGAGCCGACTCAAACATAAATTTGGATCAACACTAATTGAAAAGCCGATCTGGAACCTAGATATACCCGACGATTATAGTTATATGGATGAAGAACTTATTGAAATACTTAAAGCTAGAGTATCGGAATATATAGATGTCCGAGAGTAGTAAGTCTCGGTAAAAATGTATTACTTTGAACAATTTATTGTCCTTCGTATTCAGATATTTGTTATTAAAGTAACGTAAGAATTATAGTGGAGGAAAATGCCTCGCGGCAGTTCCTTTTTTTATGGCTCTCGCCATATATTTAGGTTAATTCCAAAAAACTATTGGAATTATTTAGGTAATAATCCTTTGATTCGAGTAAGATGGTAATAGGGGGGATATCATGAATAAGCTGCTATCCATTCTTCTCACGACAGCCATGCTGCTCAGTGGCTGCAGAGAAAACCGCTCGATTACAGATTCCACAACGAAGTATGACTTACCGCGTATGGAACAGTTAGGTCCAAACCAGTTGCCTTACCAACTTATGCAAGACGGGATGCTTCGATCAGAGCAATATGCTGGCGGTAATACCTTGGTTGTAGATCCACACTTTTATGATGCCAAATTGGTCGATAGAGGTGATGTCATCTATTATAAAACATCGGCTACAGATGAAGAAATCAAAAATAAAAAAAGAATGGAATTTGATGTGGCGAGAGTGATCGCCTTGCCTGGGGAAACTGTGACGGTTCAAAAAGGGCAAGTCTACATCAATGGCCATAGGCTTGATACTTTTTATGGTAAAGAATATTATGATGGCAAATTTATAAATGGAACTAAAAATTCGTATACCATGCCTGACTCGATCGATGTGCCACCAAATCATTATATTCTTGCTGGTGATGTATGGTGGCGAGTTGGCATTATAGAAGACCCCGTATCAAATGAAGATATCCGCGGCGGCGTTGTGGGATGGATCAAAAAAGAAATCAAGAAAGTACCGTTTAATCCCAAAGATTATCCAATGCATTTTTAAAATAACAAGAGACAACATCTTGAGACCAACTGGCTGCCAACATGGCCAGCCAGTTACTCCGTGGGCAGGATGCTGGCAACCTCGTTTTGTCCAGCTAACGGGAGCACAAAAGCTTAGTAAACCACACTACCGTGGGAATAATCGGGAAACTTCACTGTGCTAACGGGCAGAATAGCGTGGTACTAACTTTTTTTATAGTCCTTATTCATTTATGATACAGTTCACGTAGATTAGCCTACATCATATCTTAATGAAAGAGCAATTTTATATACGAAGGGAATGAGTCGAATGGGATTAATGGCATCGTTACTCTATTTATTTCTCTATGTTACCCCAATAATAGCAATTCTGTTTTTCATTAACGGTGTTTCACTTGTCAAGAAAATTAAAGGCGATAAAAAAACCGCTTATAATACGGCTTTGGGTGCAATAATGTTTGGATTCATTGTATTTTCAATAATATGGAGCATATCAATACACTTTCCTTTTCACTAGCAACATGGATTTGATTTTACTCCACGTAACAATAGATGACAGGTAATCATTACGCTAACGAGGAACGAGAGTTCAATAACTGGCAGCTGACCTTAATGGTGCGGCTGCCTCTTCTCAACTAAAGGGCAGAAATGCTTAGTGAACTTTCAATATTAAGTTGAAACATTTTCCAATAGTGTACGTCTAAATGGAGAATATCAATTTAATGGGATCGGCGAAGCCTTGTCCCATCTGCCTCGGCGAATGCCTAGAGGCTATTTTAGTTTTAGGAGGGTTACATGACATTAACTTTATTGGTTTTAGTTCTTGGCTTTATTGGAGTCTGTATCATTGTGCCTATTGCACTATGGTTAAGAAGTAAATTTTCACCGAAATTTGATATTCTTCCACAACGAAAATTAAATACCTTATCTACGTTAGCAACGATTCTTTCCTTCCTTTATCAGTTAAGCTTCATGTTTGTCTATTTATCTGATCATTTAGCTAATTTTTCTAACCCTTGGGGGGATATATATTGGGTCAGTGCTGGTTTGAGCGGAATTATTTTTGGCTTTATAGGCGTTAACTGTCCAAGGCTTATCTCAGTTATTTCTATTTTGCAAATCATATTGGGTTTTGGACTTTTAGGGTTGTTAGTTTTAGCGATCGGCATTACTTCAATGTAATCACTTTGAACTTAGCAAGTATTGTTTGTTACGCTAAAAGTGCTAGAGTTTCCATGGATGATTGACGACGACCATTGACTAAACTAAACGGTGAACGATAGTTGAGGGGCTTGCTTCGCGGCTGCTCTTTTTTTGTTCATTCAAGTAACGGGCAGGATACTTGCAAGAACATGCAGAATTTAAACATGTAATTTATGGATGAGAAGTGTTATGTAAATTTATTAAGTAGGTGGCAGAGTGGGATTATTCGATTTTCTAAAGAAACAAAAAAATTCGGAGCAGGAAGTAAGAAACGTAAATTTACAAGATATTGAGAATTTTTCATCGATGCAAGAATTATTAGAGCGATATAGTGGTATTGCTTTCGAGAAACAACTAGCAATTAACGATTCAATCGGTAACCTTGATTGGAATGTTGATATGAGTGCAGGAACAGCGACTTTTGGTAATGATTTAACTTTCCCTATTCAAATGTTGGGTAGTGTTTCGCACCAATCAAACACTTGGTTATGGGCTTGGGGAAACGCTCAAGCACAGATTTCCTCTGATAGTTTGACACAAGCAATGCAATTGAAAGCTTATGGCATAAAGAACAACATTCTTGAACTGACAGAAAAAACAATCCCTGCGACCGATAATGAAGGACATGTAATTGCATGTATAGCATCTGGAATGTTTAAAAAACGCTTTTATTATGCTGGCAACTATGGTGTAGGAACAGCATTTTTTACTATTGATGTAGCAGAAGAAGGTTTACTGGAAAAACCCGAATCGGTATTAACTGTATTTCCTCAACTGATTACGGCATTTGGACTCAATCACAGAAAAGCATTATACTTTTATCTGAAGGACAAAGGGTTTAAAGTTTCTGAATCGAATGACAGTTTAACGGGTGTTTCTGATAAGCTGACGGTTACAGCACATTTCGATGAGCTGCACCGAATGACCAACTTAGAGGCAACTAATAAATAAAAGTGTTGGTCATTACGGAAACACGATGAGGGGCTTGCTTCGCGGCAGCTCCTATTTGTTTTATTGAAGTAACTGGCAGTTATCTTCAATAGTTCATGTTAATATATGGATGTAGCGAGCACGTAGGTTGATTTTTTACTGAGGAGTGTGAATCTAATTTGAAAATAATCTTTTTAGATATTGATGGTGTTTTAGTTACCACGAATTCACTAATTCCCAGTGATAAATATTTTGGCAACAAATTTGATCCTATTTCTGTTAGATATCTAATTGACATTCTTGATGCCACTGATGCAAAAATCGTTATTTCTTCTTCCTGGAGAGAAGGAAGAACCTTGGTTCAGTTACAATCGATCTTTAAAGCTAATGGAATCGATGACTGCATAATTGGTTTAACTCCTTCCTTTAACGGGGAAACAATCAGGGGAAAAGAAATCAAAGCATTTCTAGATACCAGTCGTGACGTAGAATGCTTTGTTATTATCGATGACGAGGAAAAAATGGGTGAATTAGAACCATTTTTGGTTGAGACAGATTTTAGAACAGGGATTACAGAAGATATCAAAAACGAAGTAATTCGAAGATTGACTATGCAAACTGGCTTAAGCTAACGTAAGAACGATAGTTGAAGGAGTATGCCGCGATGCAGCTCCTTTTTGATTTTATGGAAGTAAGGGATAGATTTGCTAACCCAATTCCTATGAGATTCTATCTGAGTATTTGGTATAATAAGGTTATAAAGTAGAAAGAACTAAAATTTTGTAATCACAGACAACAGATACTTGCTTTCGGCTTTTATTGACAAAGGAAGGGTTAACTATGACAATGAAACTCATTGAACGTGCTGCAGGGGGATTAGTTTCTTCGCAATTCTCGGATAGGATTACAAGCTCTACTTATTCACGATAGATATGGACATGTCGGTTTCCCAAAAGGACATCTGGAATCTGGAGAGACATGGGAGGACGCTGCAGTCCGAGAAATATTCGAAGAAACAGGAATTAACTCAAGAATTCTTTCGCCGCTTGGCGACGTTGAATATCCTATCGAGAAAAAAGGACTAACCATTCGAAATCAGGTCCGCTTATTCCTTCTAGAAGCCATCGAAGAACAGGATGAGCCTGTTCACCAGGCTAACGAAGTTGAAAGTGCTCAATATTTAGCATGGGAAGATGCACTTCAACTTCACATGGAACGAGGCTATATGGACTTGAATTGGGTGTTTGATAAGGCTAAAGCACTTTGGGAGTGGCATAGTGAAGCTAACGGGACACGATAGTTCTACCGACTACAGACTGCCGATATTAACAACTAAACTCCTAGGGACTTGCGAGAAATAATTAACAAAATAATGTGAGGGAGGTTTACGAAATGTATTGTCCATATTGCAAAGAAGAACTGAGAGTTAATGATGGAGAGTTATATTGCAATGCTGGAGATAGTTATTTTTCAAAGCATATGGAAGTAGTTTTTAATGAAGCAATAGATAATTGTAAAGATGTTAAAGTACGGATACCAAAAGTTGAAAACAATGAAACAGGAAAATTCTTTTGTGTGAATTGTGGAACTAAAATGATGAAAATTGAATCTATGCATGAAGTTTGTACATGTTGTGGATTTGAAATAAACAAACGTACATTCTATGAGATTATTGAAAGGAATCCCCATCGTTCATTCGGGGGAAGAACATTGTAAAAATGAAATTATACTTATTGAAGTATTGAGGAACATATTATGGAGGAGACTGCATCGCGGCTGCTTCTCTTTTTTCATTAAAGTAACGGGCAGATTATCGCAATAATCGTTTTATCTTGTGACCCGCAAAACGAGCGTCGATAAACTCTGAAATTTAAGGGTTTTTAATAAAAGAGAGACGCTGATATCCTAATAATGTTAATATAGATTGAGATCAATATATTCCAAATTTCCGAATAATTAGTGCTTCTTTTCGAAGACATAAAAAAGGGGATTTCTTATAATGAAAACAAGTTCAATAAAACAATTCTGCTATTCAATTTGTGTGTTTTTGGTCATTTTTATTGTTAGTAGTGCTTTGATAAGAGCGGTAATACATCCAATAAATCAGTTATCAAATCAGATAAATTTGGTACTCAGTATTGGTATTTCAATATATTTAACTAGAAAGTTTATTGGCCGTCGTAGGAAGGCTTTGATAAAGAAATAGCTGGAATGATAATAATATAAATATCAACTTGGTTACCAGTAAAAACATGGCAACCTTTTTAAATTCAACGTTGGTTTTTTGTTTTTTTATCAGAATTACTATTACTCCAACGGATTGAACTAACGTAAGAACGATAGTTCAATAACTTCAGAATGAGGCTGCCGGCAGATTTGACCTGGTAGCCTTCGTTACATTGAAGGGAAGGATAGTTTAATAACCTTCGCGAATACTACAATTATGGAGAATTTACGAGGTTCGTAAAAAAGGAGTTAGGTGAAATTGCCTGTGAAGGAGCTTTCTATGAAGTTTACATCAATTTATAAAAAAGTACGGGGAATGAAGAGGAGAGCTAGAAAGCTTCCTTTATGGGGAAACTATCAAAAGGAACTAAATCTCGAATCCTTACTAAACAGGAAGAAACATTATGTTAAGTTATGGATTAATCCATTCTATAACTTATATCAGATCGGTAAAGATAAAGTTGGGAAGAAAAACCCACCATTTAAATTTAGAAAACAAGTTTTGTATCAATTAATCGAGATTTATCTTGCATGGCAAGAGAAGCTAAGTCAATTGGATGAACCCTACTACTTAAAAATATGGTTAGGGGACCCTGAATTTATTGATTCTCAAGTTGTAACGGCTCTAGGATCAGAAATAAAATATTATGAACAGATATTTATTAATAACCCAGTACCCAAATCGTTTCCTTATAGTAATCTTCATCCTAGTTTTGTTTTTTTTACTTGGGAGAGATATGTGAATGGATATTATGTTTGGGAAAGTGACTTGGAAACAGAGGAAGAAATAGAAGACATTCAAAGAAGAGCTTTTGAAGTCAACGAATATGTGATCAATGGGAAACAAGAAAAAAGCTATTTTATAAGTACTGGAGACATGTGGCTGGGGTATATTCGATGAGGAGTTTCCAAGATATGTGCCTTGGAGAGTAGTAGCTAAGATATTGACCAATACTCATTGAACTCCCATGAAAATTAAAAAGCTCTGGTTTTTAAAAAACACAAATTAAAGCAGAACATTAATGAGCAGGTGCCGCGGCAGTCTGCTCATTTTATTAAACTAAAGGGCAGGATAGTTCAAACCCTTCACGAATAGTTCGATTATGGATTTTATGTATCCTGTATCAAAACAAAAATTCAAGAAAGGAATTATCGAATGACAAATGAAAAATTCCTCGAAATGAAACAACGAGTTGGTTGGGGAGAAGAGTTCCTTATTTACCATAAAGACGAGGGATATTGGATTAGCCAGAACTCTACGGGAGTCTATTTCACAAGGAATGTAGATGGTTATACACAAGATTTTGATAACTCGGAAGAATTATTTGAAAACGCCAAAATCGGAGAACAATATTTAAAAGAACTTTTTCAAGAAATTGAATGGTAGGGTAGATTCAATTAAGCAAGGGCATCGTATTCTTGCTTAAGCAGAACGATAGCTCAATAATCTAACTTCTCTGGAGGGAAAAATGGGTTACATTTGTCCAGTTTGTGGTTATGATGAATTAGAAAAACAACCATATGATGAAAAGGGTAATGAATCATTCGAGATATGCGTATGTTGCAGTTTTGAGTTTGGCGTTGATGACATGCTTTATACGTTTGAAACATACCGAATGGAATGGTTATCTAATGGTGCGAAATGGTTGTTCGATACTAGACGCAGTGGTAATTGGAATGCAGATGAACAACTAAAGAATATTGACAGAATCAAACCAATGTACATACCATACCATCGTCCACCAAAGCCCTAAGCTAACGGGAAACGATAGCGGAAGAGAGGCTGCCTTGAGGTAGCTTCTTTTTGGTATCCATTCAACTATCGGGCAGATTTGCGTGGTGGCATCGAGCGTCCAACCGACAAATATACTTCGTTTTGTCCAGTTACTTTGACCGATTGACTGGATGATGATTTTTGTCGGGTAACAAGAACATTATCCCATTAATATTCGTGTAATACGCGGCTTTTTTATTTTATGGGATAAGGTTGTTGTCAAATCTCAATGACAGAACTTTATCCAATTCCCGATGTATGACAAGAACATTATTCCATTCCCGACAACCAAAGCGAATACACTTTTCACTCCCTTGAGCTGATACATGATCTTCAGGTTTCCTTTTCTTCAAGAAGGTAGAACATACCATTTTACGGGAAAGATGGTACAATATAATAGATGCCTTCAACTTATCGTTGAAGAAATTAGAGAATAGATTAAGCTCATCGAAATTCTTGAAAATAAACAGATCGGAGCAATAATATGAACACCTATTATTCAAGACTTGGACGACTTCTGGATGAAAAAACACCTATCTACCAGGAAGGTTATTACGTGATGTGTGAAGGTGACGAGGCTAAATTCAGTCCAGAGAAACCAGAGGGCGTAGAACTCATTTCAGCGGAAGCCTTTATCCATGCGCTGGTGGAAGGCTGTAAGTTTGTCATCCAATCTTTTGCGGAGGGCCCAGATAACAAGAACGTATACGCTTTTAATTTATATGCTGACGAACATAATAGCTACTACATCTATATGAACACGCTAGATCGATTTGAGAAAACGCTGGAAAAGTATCGGGGCGGCAAGTACGGAGACAAATACCAGAAAGACAGTGAGGTGCTTTCGTTAAAATACAGTCAAGGGGACTTTGGCTTTCAGCTCTTCCCAGATGATATGGGGGAAAGCAGCCGCATCATCAGAGCTTTTGAAAACTTGGCTTATACGGTTATGGACCTGGATGAGGACGACTGCTTAAGCGAAGAGGATGAGCCTGTGATTGCCTTCGAAGCGGGTATTCTGAAAGATGGGTTTAATCTACTAACCTTGAAGGCAGCAGCTCAACTTATTGAGGAAAATGCCTTTGCCCCGTTACAACGCACAGAAGACTTTATCGCATTTGCTGCGACGGGAAATGATTATGTGGACTACAGCTTGACGATGCGAAAAACAATAGATCTAGACTTGTTTTATCGCTTGTTTCCAGATGTTAAGGAGAAGGATGCGCTCTTCCAAGCGGAAATTGATAAGACTGCAGGCTTATCCGTGAGTGAAGCATTGGATTACTGGCTCCCTGCTGTTCATTCGGACTATGTGCCAGAGTCACCAGCCCAATATATCAAATTCGAATATGATCTATTTATGCGTCTGGAGTGTTACAGTAACTCTCTTGCTAGGGAGTGTTTGGAGCGATTGAAAAAGTTTGATTGGAATGAGCCTCTTGAACGCAATGATTATGAGCTCATCGCATATTATCAGGAAGCACTACATTTTGCAGGAGAGCTTACAGAAGACCAGCGTGAAAACTGCATAGCATTAGCTGAACAAATGACCGATTCCAACGAGGACTTGCAGGAATGGGCGAATACGCTACTAGCAATTGCGAGAACCTAATCTATTACTCATATAGTCATAACAAAAACGGGGCCTCACGAATCAATGAGCTCCGTGACAAACAAAGCGCTGCACATAAAGTTCTTGTCATTCCCGATTTTGACAAGAGGCACTACGTTAAGCTATCTGGGAACGAGAGCGCGGCGGTGGAACAGATCCACCGCTCATTTGCATTTCTGCGCAGTTGCTCAGCTATCGGGCAGGATACTTGAATGACTTCTCGAATAACTTAAGCCATTGCGAATTTAAGAAGTTCGCAGAAAAGATGTTATACGAAATAATTGCTTTGTGTCGAAAGTGAGTTAGTTTGGAGGTAGATTATGTCAAGGTTAAGTTCTGAAACTTTATTTCATTATGTACGTGAAAAGAGTTTTTTAATTAGTATACTTCAAAATAATTTTCGTCCGAGGTATGTGAAAGAAGAGTTTTCATTTGAATCTAATGAATTGGCTAAAATTGCTTTACCGATGCTTTGCTTTTGCGATATTAAGCTGTCAAGTATTGATGAACACGTTAAGTGGTATGGTAAATACGGTATTGGAATGAAGAAAGAATGGGCTTTAAAAAAAGGATTAACTCCAGTTCATTACTATAATCCCAATTCACATGCTATAAAGCATTTGTCAGATGCATTGTTGAACATTAGACAGGGCATAAAAAATGGTACAAGTAATCTTGATGCTTATATATCAAATTATTATAATCTGTGGTTTTTGAAACCATATACAGGTGAGCAGTATAACAGATCAGAAGATAAAATTTTACAAAAGGAGTTTTATGATGAAAGGGAATGGCGCTATATTCCATCTCTTGATGAGTTAAAGAGATTGGATGAGGGGTTACCGATGTCGATTTCAGGTGATGAATTAGTTAGATTTGAGAATAAATATGATTCTTATAACAGCGATTTGAATACAAAACTGGGAGAATCAATAAGCTTAGATTTTACTCCACAAGACATTTCATATATTATCGTTGGCCATGAGGAAGAGCGACTGGAAATGATTGGAGCCATTAAGCAAGCTAAAAGTCATTTTGATAGAGATACTAGAGAACTTGTATTTAGCAAAATTATCAGTCTTGAGCAAATTTTTAAAGATTTTTAGGTGACGGACGTGCGCAATTACTTCGCATAACAATGTGATCACGCATCGGGAATTCGCCCTACATTAAGCTAGCGAGGAACGATAGCTGAATCATCCCAGATTATCGAAGTGCCTTGATAGTAAGGAGGAACGAATGAAGTTTATTTACAAATGCGTCTCGTGTGATGTTGAACTGTTCCTAAATGACCGAAATACAGTGGTAAGATTTTATGATAAAAAAAGTGAACAACATGAAGATGAAATTATTAATTTAGTTCATGTTCATCCTGGTCACGGGTACCTATGTTTGAAGTATAAGGGTAAAGATACGGCATTGCTAAGCGGATTTTTAGATGAAAGTTTCTTTAAAAATGATGAAATAGTGCAAGCAGCAATTGATTTCATCGAAAATATACTACCAGATGTAAAGAATCGCTATGTACCTTATCATATTTCTCTCATTAAAAAAACGAGTTTTGTTGAATACAATGGCGAATATTAATAGCGTGGGAACCATTTGCGCTAACGAGAAACGTTACTTAAATAGGGATCGCCAGCTGCCGCGCAGTATGGACGGTCCCTATTTCGCTGAAGTAAAGGGCAGAATTGTTGAATCGATTCACGAATATGTAAAGTATTGAGGTGTTTGCGAAATTCGCAAATATGACGTTTGATAAAATCCTTAAATACAGAGAAGTTAAAGATTAAATTAGTTCAAACGAAAGGGCGCTTGGATGAACATTTACATGAGTAAATTCGAATTTGAATCAATAAAAGAAACTAACATTGATCTATTCTATAAAGTTAGAAGTGTTATCAATGAATTTGATCCCGTATCTTTAATAAGAAATGGTGCACCTGTTAATGAACATGAGGTCTTAGTTGCATATGTCCTCTACTTACTATTAGCTAATAAAACGGAAAAACTTAAAACAGAACTTATCGATTCTTATAAATATTATGGTTTTGATCCAGAAGATACTAGAGAAGAATATAAAGAATCATTTAATAGAAGAATTCAAGATACAACCGAGGAAATTTTAAAAGTATATAAAGAATATATAGATGAAATTTAGTGACTTTGGGGAAGTTGTTGAGGACTTAATCTAACATCATATTCACGCATCGGGCATTAGATCATTAAGGCTCCCTGGGGAAACTATAGCCTGGCGATGGAATCGATACATCGCTTGTTTGCGTTTCTGTGCGATCGGCTCAACTATCGGGCAGGATACTTCCAATATGTGTTAAAATTGAATTATCTGTATCCGTGGGGTGAAAATACTGAAAAGCAATGCTACAAAGTTGGGTATTATTATAATTTTTATGTTGATTGTTTTTTGCGGATATCTCTACAATCAACACTTGCACAATAGTAGTTACAGAACTAAAGCATTAAAATACATTAAGGAATTTGACAATACCCAAATGTATAACTACATTGGAGAATCACAAAAAGAGTGCCATATGATAGGAGGTTGTGAAGTCAGAGTCTACCTACAAGGTAGTGTTACTGGTGAAAAAGTTACTATTCTCATACTTAATGGCAGAGTCGCTCCCATAGCTAAAGCAATAAAGTAAATTCTGATTCAAGGTAAAGGAGCATATGTGTCATTTTTATAATCGTTTGGTATAGACCTAAAGGGAAACTAAAATTGAATAAACAAACACCACATGGCTGCCGCGTAATATGATTGGCAGCCTCATTACGTTAACGGGCAGATTACTTCAATAGAAACCATACAGGAATCACGAAATCTCCCTCGAATTAGTAACTAAATAAATAAAATTCCTTTTGACAGGAGGAAACGTTTTGAAAGTTCGAAGTGGTGTAAAGGGAATCGTAATTAAAAATAATAGTTTGTTAACCATCAAGAAACATGACGATAAATTCGAAGCTGACTATACACTACCAGGTGGCGGTCAAGAACATGGTGAAAATTTAGTTGAAGCCCTTCAGAGAGAATTTCTAGAGGAAGTAGGATGCCTTATAAAAGTAAAGCAATTTGTGTTTCTTAGGGAGTACATTGGTAAGAATCATCATGGGAACAATTTGATAGACCCAAAAACTCATGTGGTGGACCACGTTTTTATTTGTGAAATAGTGGATGAGCATAATATCGGAAATGGGATTGCCCCAGATGAGGACTACATTGGGATTGAGTGGATTCCAGTAACATGTCTTAATGAATTTAGGTTTTTCCCAAAAGGATTGATTAAAAACATAATTGAAATTGCAAATGATGAAATACCACATGGATTCTATACGGGAGATATAAATTAAACACTTTCTTCAGCTAACGAGAAAGTACGACAAGTTCTGCTATAAGCACCAACAGTGCGAAAAGCAGGAGATTACAGTAGTAATCTCAACTTTACAACCGAGGATGGGAATGACGGAACCATGTATCCCGAAACCATCCCGCCAACACTCCTGCATGCGTCATGTTTAACAGAACATGAGGTGTGAAGTACAGGTAGATTCGACAGAACGAAGGCTAAAGCCATCTAAATAGAAAAGGTATGCCAACGGATATGTCGCGCGGCTGAAAAATTGAATATGGTGAGAATTTTCGCATTAAAGCGACATGACGAACTTCTGAATGTACGGGTCTAAAGTTAGAGCATGCGGAAACGTATGTACCATCAGACGATGGGGTGAGTGGCGTAAAGTAAAACTTTCTTCTATGAAATACGCTATGCCAAACTAAGGAGGCATTGGTCTCACAGGCTTAGAGGAAGCACCTAAGTTCAGAAAAGATAGCTAGGCTGTAAGGTACTTGGAAAGCAAGGGACGTTGCAAGAAGGGCTGTTACCCGAAACGGTTACAATAAGGCACATGCCGAAATGCATTTATCCTTGTGAGGGCAGGGGCACGACTGATGAAACCTCTGTAATAGAGGCGGAGGAATAGCCCCAAGTCTAATTGAAAAGAACGATCATTTTCCATACGTGAATTGCACCGATCAGGTAGGAATGTGGGGACATCGCTTCGTCAGGAGGGATGCCACAGTGCAAGCTTTACGAAATTGGGAGTATTACGGCATGACGGAAGCTTTTACGGATTTGTACGAAAGATCAGCAAACAATGAGATATTTTCACGTCTCTATGAAATCGTCACATCCAGAGAGAACATCTTGTTGGCTTACCGTACGATGAAGTCCAATAAAGGATCAAAGACACCAGGAACAGATGGGCTAACCATCAAAGACATCGAACAACGCCCCGAAAACGAATTAGTGAGTGAAATCCAAAACAGACTGCAACACTATCGTCCCAAGAATGTCAGAAGGAAGCTCATCGAAAAAGATAACGGCAAAATGAGGCCGCTTGGCATCCCATGCATTCTCGACCGCATCATCCAGCAGTGCTTCAAGCAAGTCCTTGAGCCCATAGCTGAAGCTAAATTCTACAACCACAGCTACGGATTCAGACCCCTCCGATCGACACATCATGCCATGGCAAGAGTCCAATTTCTTATCAATCAAGCGTCGATGCATTATGTAGTAGACATCGACATATTGAGTTTCTTCGACAACGTCAATCATACGTTGCTTATGAAGCAACTTTGGAACATGGGCATCCAAGATAGAATGGTACTAGCCTGCATTTCTAAAATGCTAAAAGCTGAAATCGATGGAGAAGGAATACCGTCAAAAGGCGTGCCTCAAGGAGGACTGTTGTCGACGTTGCTTTCGAATGTCGTACTGAACGACTTGGACCACTGGGTAGCAGGTCAATGGGAGCTATTTCCCTTGAAGAAGCAACCTAAAAAGTCAAGGGACAGCCAAAGATACGCTAAAATCCGCACGACCCTTAAAGAAGGCTATTTGGTGCGTTACGCCGACGACTTTAAAATCATTTGCAGAGATTGGAGATCGGCTCAGAGATGGTATCATGCGGTAGTTTTGTATCTCAAAGACCGCTTAAAGCTCGACATCTCTCCAGAGAAATCGCAAATCATTAACCTGCGAAAAAGAGAGTCGGAATTTCTTGGCTTTACAATCCGAGCAAACAAAAAGGGTCAAAAGCGAGTAGCGCATACGGGGATCAAATCGGGCAAAATACAGAAAATGAGGAGCGAAGTCAAGAAACATATTCTCAAAATGAGGGCTTCGCCAACGGCGCTAACCGCTGCACGTTTCAACAGCTTTGTTCTAGGAATTCACAACTATTTCAATCGGGCAACACATGTAAATGTTGCGTTCTCACGTCTTGCCTATGATCTGCGAGCTTTCATGTATAATCGTCTTAAACAAATCGGGAAATATGAACATCCTGCAAACCCACCGCCAACATACAGTAAATTTTACAGCTTGGGGTACAGGACTTTTAAAGTAGCAGATGTTTATTTATACCCTCTGGCCAATGTAAAAACAAAGAATACGATGGGCTTTAGTCAAGGTCTTTCGCTCTTTACCACAGCAGGCAGAGAACAAATATACAAAAAGCTTCGACCAGATTTACGTCAGGAGATTTACTTCCTAACGAAATCTAGCATCCCGAATCAGAGTGTAGAGTATATAGATAATCGGATTAGTCGGTATAGCATGAAAATGGGGAAATGCGAAATTACAGGCATGTATCTCTTCGCATCCGATGTTCACTGTCACCACTATATCCCACCCCACGCAGGTGGAAACGACAAGTTTAACAACTTGCGTATCCTCCACAAGGAGGTCGGGAAACTTATCCTACAAACACACAAAGAGACAATTGACGTACTCAAGGAAAAACTGGATCTAACGGAATTGATGATGGTTCAGATCAACAAATACCGTGAAAAGTATGCATTAAGACCAGTTTAACATATCCCAAATCAATGAGTAACGAGGAACTTATGATTTAGTAAATTCAGTTAGAGGGAACGCGGAGTACTGGGAAACTCGTACGCTCCGTGTGGAGCAGGGGAAAAGCTGGAGATCACATCAAATGCTTACCTATTGCAACCTATAGTTGAGGGGATTGCTTCGCGGCAGCTCCTCTTTTTGTTTATTAAAGTAACGGGCAGGTTAATTAAATAAGGTTTCTTATAATTCTTTAAAACAAATACTAAATATTGGAAACTAATTCATTTAATTAACGTCTACATTTTAAACAATAAAATGAGGAGTCATTTTGAGAAAGTTTATATAGGGTTTTAGCTATGGCATTACTTTAACTGCAAGTACAGTAGTGTATGCATCAGGTATTATTCAAGCCGTGAGACAGATTATGAAGGGAGAAGTGAGCTGATCATGAAAAAGAAGTTGGTACTTGTAATAACTATGGCTTTATGCGTAGGGAATTTGGGTTGGGAGAAGTACTCAGCCTTTGCCATGTCAACCGAGACGAACAAGCCGAAAGAAACTACTATTACCTTGTTTGAAAACACGCCTCTGCTCAGCGATAACGGGAATACGCTCGGAATACTGTCTCCCCAAACGGTTACAATTCTTAAAACTGGTCAAAGGAGAGTAGGGCATGGGGAAGGGTATTTTGTACCTATCTATCAGATTTCTACTTGGCTCGGAAAGGCGTGGGTTATGCCATTAAATGCTGCTCTTGGAGAGCAAGTTCCCTCCCAAGCGAATCTTGAATTATTCGGTGTTGAACCGTTATACTTCGATCCTGGTCTTACTAATCCGACTTGGATTCAATTAGCTCCACAAACCGTCAAAGTCAAGTCGAAATGGGGAGACCGTTATCTAATCGAAACACAAAAGGGCGATAGGTGGATCGCTCCACGCTACGAATCGTTGTACGGTGTGGAGGAGGTAGTACGTGAGGTTCAACTCCATAATGAAATAAAGTTGCTTCGTTCCCCCTCTGGGTTGGAAACGGGTGCAGCATTGAGCCCCCAAAGAGTAAAAGTGAATGCAGTGTGGCGCGATTGGTATCGCACAGAATCGTGGCTCGGGCCAGTCTGGTTCAAGCTTACTGAGATGGATAATGATAAAGATGTAATACGAGACCATGACAATTTTGTATCCATCAGCAATCTGGAAAGCAGCGCATCAGGCACTAATAGTTATTCATTATCAGGAGTGATAACAATAAATCAAGAACTCCGAGGGAAAGTTGTTGAAATACACGCCTTAGATTCAAATAAGACGGTAACGGGTTCCACTGCGGAGATAACAATAGAGGGAATTTCATTAGCAAAAATTGGGGACACGCTGAGGTTTTCAGCACCCATTTTTTCACATGGGACACCAAACTCATTTGAAGTTGTGGTCAAAGATTCGTGGGGACTAACCAATTTAGATTTTTTTTCAGATGGAATGATAAATAATGTTGCCGGCATTTCATTTGGCCCACCTTCCATAGATGAAAACAAAATAGTTCTCATTTCTGGTCTCCAATTTAAAAATCAAAGCAAAAATGACTTAAATATCGAACCACTCTCAATCGAGTTTCAAATTAACAAAGTAATTGGAGATCGAAAGGAGATCGTCAAGAGTTATAAATTATCTGATCTCAAGGGTAAAATTCCCGCAATGTCATGGTACAAAGCTTACCTTCCTGCATGGAATCTTACGGATCAAAACGCTGCACCAGTTGCACCTGGTAAATATGAAGTAAGTATTATCGTACCTAGCTTACTGAAATATAATATTGTAGGGTCAGATGTTACTGAAACGCTATATGATTTTGCACGATACCAAAAATGGGATGTAGAGATAACCCAAGATCAGATTAATAAGATAACAAATAATTAAAAATCGCTTTTGAAAAATAAGTCAGCCAGAAAACCAAAGAATCGTCAACTGCATCGCATTTTCAAGCCCAATAAATTGTCATAGGATTATGATTTTAAGCAATTCAACTCGTTAAAGAGCACATCAGTTCTTCGAACGAGAAGGATATTATGGATCTGTTAGTAAAGGATTTAAAAAATATCTCTAGACGATTGGCTGCCGCATGGCAGCCCTTTGCTCCGCTAACGGGCAGTTTAACGTGGTGTGGTATGATAGAATTTAAGTAAATATTCTAACTAGGAGGAGCATTGATGCACCCGATAAACCCGAAAGAATTCGAGGCTATTATTAAACTCCCCGCGAATATTAGATATGAATACTTTATAAAGAAGGTTGCTGATTCAGAAGAAGTCTGGGGGTTGTATGATGACGGATGGGCAATGTCTTCAGATGAAAACGGGAGCTTGCTTATTCCATTCTGGCCTAAGAAAGAATTTGCAGATTACTGTGCTTATGAAGATTGGTCAAATTATAAAGCACAGGGTATCTCATTAAACGAGTTCATTAATGACTGGTTACCCAATATGTCTGAGGATCAGCGTAAGCCGTCGATCTTTTGGAACCGAGATGATTCTGCAGTTCTTGAGATTCAAGTTCTACTAAATGATTTAGAGCAGGAGCTCGAAAAGTATTGAACCATCATTACGCTAACTGAAGAAGTTTCATTTAAAGGACGGATTAAATGGAGATACCAGTTTTCTCATATTTTATGAGTCAATATCGTGATGTATTGCAAATGTCACTGACAGAAAACATAGAATTATTTTGTGAGTCAGAATCAGCCATTCCAAAGATAGAACTTCTTAAAGAAGTTGAAATGATTCTGAATAACCGTAATTTAGATGACTGGGAAATGGATACGTCCGTTATGCTTTTTATGTAATGGCTATGTTAATTCTTAATGTTGATTTTTGTTCAAAAGAAAACCGCCATCTGAAAGGGCGGTTGTTTGACTTCTCTTTCCCACGTTGGTACAGAGGAGTAATCATAATTGCTGTGCGTGACATATCTTCCTTCTCCTGAATATCTCTACACACGAACAAATCAACAATGTTAGTAAAACTCCAATAGCGAAGGTGAAAAAGTTAAAATACAGTGTATTTGTATATTGATTTAACCAGCCGAATCTGTAAATCACAGACTCTGGGGAATTTGGTCCCCCTCCCAGATGATGGAGTAAAGATTGGACCAAATAATATTCTCCGTAAATGAAAAAGATTAGTAAAAACGATAATATCGCAGGTAATTTGACAATGTTTTTAAGATGACGATAATATGACCCGCCGACTTTATAAACGAAGATTAACATGAATAAATACACGGTAACGGCAGGGAAAATGAAGAGTAGTCCTAAGTTTCCATTCCCTGAAATACTGTGACCTTCTCCTCTATATTTCAAGGTAAATAGATTGACGAGAAAAAATAAAACAATGGCTAGAAGCAAGGCTGAGAATAGTATTATCAAGTTAATCTTGGATTTCCTCCGCATATACATGACACCCCCCTTTTAAAGATAACTAGACTATCCTGCTCAATTTTGTTCATGAGGAATAAGAGGTTTGTCGAAGTCTGCTATTTGTGTCCTTTACAGTGAACAAACAAGAAGTGACCAACATATTCTTCTTATTCGACGTTGTATTCTCATATTCCTTACTATCTAAGTAACGGAACCATGCCAAATAATGTTGTAAATACTTCGTTGCTACTCCATTGAAACGGTCAATCCAGCGTTTCAGTCGGCTATGGTAGCTGTTCACGTTCTGAATGTGGTAAACGCCTTTCACACGCTGTCTTCCGTCTGATTTGAAGCGGTAATGGTCTAACCCTTTCGAATTGGCGTACGAACTAAATGCTCGCCACGAATCAGTACAAAGTACGTTCGAATCTGATAAATGACCGCCAATCGCTTCATCCAATTTCGCAGTACGAATACGCCCGCGTCCAAGAACGCCAGAAAAAGTCATCTTCTGACGGTCGCGAGCGACCAATACGCATATTTGTTCGTTGCTGATACCTCGAAATTTAGCTTTGCCGCCGCGTTTACGGGATTTGCGTTCAGAGATGTTTCTTTTCCCTTTCTCAGAGTACAAGAAATAGGTTTCGTCCATTTCGACGATGCCTTGGAACGATTCGGTAGGAATTTGCTTCAGAGCGGAAAGAATCTTATGCCGCCAGTAAAACAAGGTTACATGAGTCACCTCATCACCCAATTGCTCGGCACATTTTCTTAGTGAAAAGCCCTCAATCATGCATTCGATGAACCGAACCCATAGATGAGGTCTTCTGGTGCGTTGAAGAGGCGTGTTAGTAAGATCGTTGAAAGTTTGACGGCAGGCTTTGCAGCGGTAACGCTGCCGTTTTACAATTCCAGTACGCATCTTAATCATGTATTTTCCAAATCGCACAACAAAATGGCTGTCGCAATGTGGGCAGACAAGACCAGCTTTATGCTTTTGCTCCTGGATTTCATCAATTGCACGAATAGGAGCCGACATGGGTTTCATTCGAGACTGCAAGAAATATACAAGTTCCTGTTTACCACTTTCATTTAATGCGTCAGCTAGTTTCTTTATTTCCTTTAAATCCATGTTCAATCATCTCCGAAACATTATTATATCTATTATTATGCCCTTATTTGTTCGGAGTTAATCAATTATCAACAACAAGATTTAACATAGCCTATGTAATAAATACAGCAAAAGGACAATTAAAGTGATTGCACAAACTATACAGAGAGATTTAACTCAATTTGAAGGAGATAATAATGATTGATGAAGCTAAAATTGTAAAAATGATGTTATAGTAGTAAAAGGTAATACAGCCTTAATTATTTCCTTGTTCGTTATTAATCAAAGGGTGGTAAAAAAATGGGATATGACTTGAAAATTAAAAGAATCGAACCAGCAGCACAAATAACTCTAGATGAATGGAAGCATTGTATCAGTTTAGATTCTGAGCTTGAATATGTTGATTTTATTGAAGCAACTAACCCTAAGACAAATGAGACAATAAGGATTGAATCTGTAGGCATGGGTGTATGGAGAACAGAGTTTAATAATGAAGAGTTTGAACTTACTTTTTCATTTCGAGATGGTAGACGGGGAAGTGAAATATCTGCACGTTATGTTGATGATTTTCAAATTCCAAAAATGAAAGAAATAGCAGGCAAACTCAATGCTAAAGTTTATGGTGACGAGGGTGAAGAATACTAAAAATGAGTTGCTTCAATTCAGTTGCTAAAGATTGCATTAAGTCAGCAATGAGCTGGCTTTTTTGTTGTATACTGACAACGGAAGATGCTTCCTGTTCTCATTAAACTAAAGGGCAGTTTAATGGAATATCGTACTAAATAGATGTTTTGTAAAAAAATCAATGAGAATGGTAACTTTTTACTTTTTCATTTCGTCTAATTCGTTAGAATAAACAGAGGGAGTGATGAGTTTTGAAAAAGTTTGTTTTAGGTCTAATTTGCGGAATTGGTTTAACCGCGACAACTGCTGTCTATGCCGCAGACACAATCCAAGCGTACTTATTTCCTGCCAAATTTGAATTTAATGGTATCACCAAAGAAGTGGACAATAAGGAATATGTAGTGTTGAATCATAACGGTCATGCATATGTTCCGATTCGTTTCGTAGCTGAAAATATGGGGGCTTTGGTCAAGTATGAAGATACTACCCATACGATTTCCATTGAACAAACTAATTTAAGTAAAAAATTACCGTTGGATAAAGATTTTTATTCGTATGCGTCAGAAGGCAAAATCAAAGGAATTGAGTTTGGGATCGGGTCAAATAAAAACGATATTATTCAAAAATGGGGAGAGCCCCAAAAAATAGGAAGTTGGCAAACGCAATATTTTTCATGGTTTGATTATTATTATTTCTTTGGTAATCCCGATGACAGTGTCAGCGCAATTCGAGTAGGTGGAGATTCAGTCAAATATACAGTTGATGAATTAAAAAAAGTAATCGGTGAGCCAAAAGATGAAGGATTAAACGACGTTGAAAGCGGATGGTATCTGTATTATGAGGCGGGGGATTACCAAGTATTTCTCAATGCAGATACTAAGAATGGTGTAATAAAGTATCTGACATTAAAAAAGAGATAAAACAATAACTTAAAATGCTTAATGCTACTCGTTGCGCTAACGGTACACTATAGTTGAATCTTCAGGGAGCAGATCGCCGCGGCCGGCAGCTTCTCCCGTTTTTGTTGAAGTAACGGGCAGGATTGTGTGGGAGTGTTAATAAATAATTGATACAATTGTCTGTTATTCTAGTATATTTGATATATTACTAAAGAATTTAGTTAGGATGTAGATGGATGAAAAATAGAGTATTGATTCAGATAACTTTTAACTATGAAACGAGTGTATTAGAAAAAGACATTTTACAAATCGGTACAAAGTTTTTTGTTCCATCCAAAATGAAGGGTAAGGCTATAACAGGTGGTTCTTATCGAAAATATAACGAAAAAAAATTTATTGACGGTCTGGTGAAAGAAGAAAAAACAGACAATGGATTTATTTATGGTATGAAAGATGAGCTGGGAAACTGGGTTACTTTTACCAAAGCATTACATTATGTCAATGTTTCAATGTGTTTGTTAGATGCAGTTTATGATGATAAGATGATCCAAATCATGAATGAAATAGATACAATAGTTTGCAAATATAATGTAATCGTTGCAAGGGTTTGCTCACTTGAGGACGACTTTTGGCAAAACAACGAAGATCCACAATTTTATGAAGTATACGGAAAATCAATGGAAGGCATCAAAACGAAGTATTCAACGATTTATACAGGTGAGCAAATTATAGATGTGGAATACAATCCTGGTCATTCTCATATAGCAAACGAAATATGGTTTGGATCTTGTTGGTCAATGTGGTTTTCTAAAGGATACTATAAATTCATACCTAAGGAAGTTCTAGAAAGCTTTAAAAGTTGTTTTAAGAACGATTCGTTAAAGGATGATGTAATCAAGATTGTTTTACATCCAAGAGTATGGGACTTTGCATTAACTGAGAACAGAGAGAAACAATGGGCATTTAGAAGATGGACAGGTATAGATGAAGTAGCCCATTATTATATGAACCAGTCAAAAATTAGTAATGACCCAGCTGTAAGTATTGATTCAGAGGTCAACTGTCAACATGGTGGGTTAAAACGTATTACCTACTTTTTCGATAATAAGGATGAAATCGTGCCAAAATCAAAAGCCTATAAAAGTAAGACATACGAATTGGATGAAACAGGTACTGTAATATGGTCATCAGAAGAACTTATGGAAAATAAGTAATAATTTTGTGGATCTGATTGGAAGGCTTCTAAAGGTAACCATTCGTTAAACTAACGGGAAACGATAGCATAATAGACATCAAGAGAAGGCTGTCGGAACGATCGGCAGCCGTTTGCTCACCTAACGGGCAGGATACTTCAATAAATCGTGTTAAAATATGGATATGAGTTAGAGGTTGCAGCAGATGATCAGAATCTCGTTACGGTTTCAAGAATTTCGTATGTAGGAGGCTATACTATTGTGGCGCATTGATCATGAAAATAAATACAAACCACTAGATTTAAATATTGTGGGTGAAGTTGAAACAACTTTGGGATACAAATTACCAAAAAGCTATATAGAATTATTAGGGATTCAGAATGGTGGCGAATTACAAAAAAACGTAATTCACTGTGAAAAGAAAACGGGAACAAAATCTGTTTGCACGGGGAGGTTTTATCCTTTAGAAAAAGTAGCTATTAACTTCCAGGAACATATAAACATAATTGAAGAGCAGTTAGCTTTTAGCGATCATAATAGAGATATCTATCAATCGTATAAAATGATTTTACCTATCAGTGTTGAGAACCATGGTTATGTGTGTTTGGACTATAGAAATTCGTTAACAGATCCATCAGTTGTGTACTTTTATGATGAAGATCTTGTAGACTATTACATCGCATCAAGCTTTGATGATTTTCTGAAAAAATGATTTTCTCTTTATTTAATGTAGGACACGGATAGTTGTGCTAACGAGAGAACATTACTTTAATAAACTACAAAATGATGCTGCCGCCGCGAAACGAGTGGCAGCCTCATTAAGCTATCGGGCAGGATAGTTGAATATCGACGAGGAAGATATATTATGAAATAGAGCACAAAGTAAACTCGAGGGTGATAAATGTGGCTATCGATAGACTGATTGAAGAATGGTCTTCAATACTAGAGAAGATACAAAACAATGGTGGTAAAATAATTGAACTCGCGAAGAGTGAACCCTCAAGCGAATTGGAAATCAAAGATAAAGAATTCAATTTAGGAGTTAATATCCCCAGTGAGTTTAAGAAGGTACTAATTGATTCAAAACAGCTTTATTTTAGATGGTCGTTACCCGATGAAGCAATACTTCCGCAAGAATTTACAGAAATATTTAGTGGAGAAATAGGTTGGAGTCTTGATTGGTTGGAATATTGGGGTGTAGATTCGACAGAAGATTACGCAATCAACTTGAAGGGAAAACTTACTTTTTTTCAAGTTGGAAATGGTGATTATTTAGCTTTTGATTTAAGTATGAATAATGATCATAATCCACCTGTTGTTTATTGGGATCATGAGACAGACAATGTAATTCCTATTGCTCCGTCCTTTATGGAATATCTTAATAAGATGACAGAACTCAGTTGTATTGGTGCAGAGATATGGCAATATGAAGAGTTTATAGGCCCTAATGGGATTGAAACTAAATCTGACAAAGCAGAGCGCTGGAAAAAATGGTTTCAATCATTTCGGAGCCTACGCTTTGAAGAGGCCAGTCAGTCACTCGAATCTATATTTCAATACATTTTGTACCATGGGGAAGTAAAAGCAAGAGAAGTAAACGCACTTCGTCAATTTAATCATTTAGATATTCTTGAAAAGGTTCAAAAGCGGTTACCCAATTGTAATGCAAAAGAATCGAAAGCTTTATGTTTAATAATAGGAGAGGTTGTCAAAAGTGACGCACAAGCATGGGTCAGAACACTGTGGTCAGAGCAGAGTTCTTTAGATACTGCTGATAGGTCGTATTTGACTGCAAGGTGTTTGCCATTTGAGGAAGGCTACCAGTTGGTCATCGAATATTTAGAGGGAATATCAGAATCCAAGGTTAATCCTTATGAAGCTCTAAAGCATTTGTCAGCATTCCAATCAAATCGTGTGATAACTTGGCTTGAGAAGAATGGTCGGCTGCCTGCCACGAACGGTTGGGCTGAACTATTCGCATTTTCATCTCCGACATGGGAAGATATTAATAAGTGGTCAAAAATGGAGACTCGGCATCAATTAACCCTTATTCATGCGCTAGAAGATATGATTCGTGAACGGAAAAAACCATATGATCTCATACAATTGAAGGTCTACGGGGTTCCAAGCAGGGAAAAGCTATTGGACTTATTAAGGAGAATTCTTGAATCTGAGACACTCAACACTAAAAAATCGATTATAATAAAAGTAATAGATAATGTTGAAAAAATCATCTAATATCCTGCATTGTTTTAACAGATAATCGTTCAACTAATGGGAACTATAGTTTAAAGACTTAGGCAGTTTGTCATTCGAACGTCTGGCGCTTACAAACGCGAAGTTAATATTCAAATCCATCCAATAGTAGGTGATGATCCTGCTTCAATTAAAACAAATGAATAAAGTAATTTTCAAAGAAAATTTGTTGAAGACAATTGAGGAAATTTCAATTAAGAAAGAAGGATTGATTTTTACCGATTACAAATTTGTTATAGAGCCTGTGGAGGAAAAAGACAAGCCACTAAATGCTGCAGATGATATGATGAGGCTGCACGTTTTAAGTAAAGAAAATATCGGAAACAGAAGAATAACATTGGACAACACTGTAAATATGCTTTGTGGATTACAACCATTAGTACCTATATGGATAGATGTACGATTCGTCGAAATAATTGAAAATACCGCTGTTATTAAGTTACGTTGTAGCCTAAGATTTAGAAAACCGACTTTATTGAGAAATGCAGAAACTGGACATGCCCCATTTAAAGCAATTATTGATGAATAGAGGATCTTTGTATGCAATTACAATAAATTGATGTTTTCCTGCTCTAACGAGAAAGGAATGCTAAAAATTAAGGGAGGATAATTAGTGAATCAAAATAAGTTTTGGTTTTTTATTGAAAGAGAACTACCAGAAATTACTGAAGACCTGAAACATAGTCTAAATTTACCTGACTACTATAGTGACTATGAAGATACATGGGAATGGTGTGAATCTGTAGCTAGAGATCAAAATGGAACTGATTGTTATTTCGATATAGCAAGAGAACATAATTGGAAGCATGGAAAATATGAATGCCCTGTAATATTTATATTAAAAAATTTCCCTTCAAATATTGAAGAGCTAGGGAATAGAATAATGCAGAAGTTAAAAGTATCAGTGTATTATGGTCATGTAACTTATGAAGACTTTTCAAAGTATACTTATAATATTATAAATAGTTGGTCTTACAAGTAAGATTTATTTTTTGGTATTAAAGAAGTTCTTTGTTAAAAACTCTAACGGAAATTATTACACAACAACAGGCTGCCAGTTTATTACTCGGTAGCCTGTTGAACTATCGGGCAGATTACGTTAATGATAAGTAATATAATCCAAATCAATGTGTAAAAGGGATAATGGGGATTTAATATTCCAAAGATACACTTCGACGAACAGCTTTTTCTTACTGAACTTATTAGTGCTGATGATTACAGTTAATAAAATTTATCAACAATTACCAATCAGGCAAATGTAACTTTTTTCACAATTATTTCGTCTAGGAAGTAACTTTAGAAAAATGGAGGAAACGAATTGAAATTTCGAATGATAATTCTCGTTCTAGCCATTATTTCAGTAATTACAGGTTGTACTGATGGAGTAAAAAAAGGAAATCAACTGACTTTGGATAAAGTAATTACGGCAATAAAGGCCGAAGGACCAGAGTTATTTTCCAAAGGTAAACTTGATGATGAATTTGTTGTTCTTAGCAAGGTGAAACCAAATGTGTTCAGTATCGGAAGTCCACTTGAAGATACAGCTAAGCTTGAGAACATCCACGTTTATATCTTTGATTCTGAACAAGCACGAATAGATGGACTTATAACATTTAATAAGCACCTTGAAACAGCCAAATTAGCGTATTATGTAAAGGCGTATGAACAAAAAAACGCATTGGTCATTTATTATAGCTTCGGTGAGATAGATACAAAGTTCGGTGACAAGATTCAAAAAGCGATGGAAAAGTTATAAAGTTATTTTGGGAAACGATTGTCAATTTAGCCGCCTTCAGCGTAAGGCGGTTATTTTTTGGTCTAAAATCAACTTAATAATTTAACATAGTCATTTATTAAAGTAACGGGCAGTTTAGATGGGTAAGGTTGAAGGAATTTCAAAAATACAATATGTAGGAAAAAAGTTAATTTAAGCGAATATACTTTAGAGGATTACATATCTAGAGGAGGTCAGGATGGGGAGTTTTGCTTTAATCTGTTTAATCGTTTTAACTCCATTAGTTGTAGCGATTTTTTATGGATGCGTATTATTAGACTTTATTAATCCAAGCGCTCTTCAAGTTCAGCTTTTAGGTGTTATTATTATACTGTTCGGAATAATTGTTTTGCTGGCTTTTAAAGATTCTCCTGGATTTGGATTTACATTTGGGCTAATTGGGCTTATTACAGGCATACTCGGATCATTTAGAGAATCTCAAGTGGCTAAACAAGAAAAAGATGATTTAACTAACGAGGAACAATAGTTCAATATCAAGGGCTGCCGCGAGGCAGCCCTTAGCTTAACTAAAGGGCAGATTAACGCAACATTTACCATCCTAATGCGTCAAATTAGAAGAGGTGGATAAATGAGGAAATTTAATGTGTTATTAATACTTTGCATACTAATAACTGGGTGTAGTAGTAGCAAACAGGTTGAAGTAAAAAGCAAATCAATACTTTATGATTTTAGAGAACCTTTTAGCTTTCCATTTGAAGTTAATGAGGTTCGTTCAGAGATCGCAATTGATAATCCAGAATATATCCAACAATTCGTATTTCATTATAAAAACAAGCAGACTCTGCAAGAAATAAAATACATTTTAAGCAAGGTTATTGATAAACCAGAGGAACTACCCAAACAAAGCAAGCAGCCCCTAGAACTTAAAAGTGGGAAACAAGCGTATTACCAAGAAGATATGACTAGCCAATCAATATGGTGGGAAGGTCAAAATGGTTTCTTAGCTCGATTTGTTTATTATATTGACGGAAATCGTGAGCAACTAGGTAGCAATAAATTAGCTCAATCCGACTTCATAGGTTTAGTAAATCAGGTTCAACAGTAATGCAAATAAAAATAATATTCGAGCATGATTGAACTAACTGAGAACTTTAGCTCAATAGTACCTTCGCGGCAGCCGACCAGTTAGATATCGGCTGCTTTTTCATTGAGCTAAGGGGAAGTTACTGAGCTTAAATGAATCCCATTATTCATTGTTTGGGATCTTGTATCCCCGAAATGGAGCGAGTGGTGTGTGAGGTGTTTAAGTAATGTAATTTAAATAAAATCCTAGAATTGGATATGTAATTAGTATCACGTTCTAGGGTTGTTTTAATTTTAATGATGTATTTTAGGTTTTGGTGATTTAATATTTGTTAAATATAGGATATAGTTTAATGAATTTCGGGAGATTTTAACTAGAAAAAAAGCAGGAGGTTCATTCAAGGTGGGGGTCTACTTATTAAAATATCTTTCTCTCAAAAATTTGTTTATCGTATGAACTCATATATAAGTGCTGCAAGTTCAAATTAGTATATGGGCGGCTCTATTTAAAGGACAGCAGGAGATTAGCGGTGTTTATAAAGGATATGATTACTTTTGTTATCGTGAATTCTGTATTAAGTTCGCTTATTTATTCGAATATTGCAAATGAGATTGGGAACAGAGAAGTTAATGGTTCAATTAGTACAGACTTTATTAAACTAATGAATTTATTTAGGTTAGGTTTAACCACTTTCTGAATGAATACTTCTTTTTATATTGATTGGTTTATGAAGGCATTTTTTAAAATGATTTGGGGATGGAGATTTGTATATGGATTCACAACACCCTTGGAACGATAGCTTAGTTTCAACACGTAAAGTCAGACTCCGGATTGAAACGCAGAACCACATAATGAAATCTACGAGATATTTTCATTTCTCCAAAAATTTTATCCTATGAAAATAAGTGAGGGAGAGAGTGATGGGGTTATACATCGAAGTAATTAGGACGGCTTTCAAACAAAGTTTTGCCTATCGGCTGAATACGTACATATCAACGATTACCTCCGTTTTCAGCCTTGTGGTACTAGTAAATATTTGGTCATCGCTGTTTCATAATCAGTCCATGGTTAAGGGCATTCAGTTACCTGATATGATCAATTATATCATCGTAAGTGCGCTGATCGGCAGTTTGATTGACTCTAGTATCCATACGAAAATAGGAACCAAAGTAGTTGATGGATCCTTGTCACTGGATTTTATTAAACCGATGAATTTTAAATTCTATATGTTCGCTGAGCAGCTAGGGGATAACTTATTTAGACTATTGTTCAACACGATTCCAGCCTGCTTGCTCGTCGCACTGATATGGGGATTTCATCCACCTACACAACCTTATCAGATCATTTTCTTTATTATTAGTTTAATCAATGGGCTCATTCTTTGTTATTATTTTAATTTCATTCTTGGGCTGTTCGTATTTTACCTGGATTCACCGTTTTTCATAGATTGGGTTAGCGCCGCCCTGTTCCAATTGTTTGCAGGAGCCTTCGTGCCACTTTGGTTTTATCCGACTTTTCTATACAACATAAGCATGTATTTACCTTTCCGGTTGTTTACTTTCGAGCCGATTTCCATTTTCGTCGGGAAAACAGATTTTTCGGGATCCCTTTCGGTAATTGGCTTACAGTTTCTATGGATAGCTGTGTTTGTTGCTGTGGAGAAAATGCTATGGAACAATGCTCATAAAATCGTCGACATTCATGGAGGCTGAAGATGGAATACTTATCGCTTTACCTCAAATTCGTTCAGATAAAATTTCGTGGGATTGCTGAATATAGAGGTGCCTTTTGGACTATGTATTTCGCAAAATTCATTGGTTTTGCAACGGATTTCATCATGATCTGGCTGTTAGTTTATCGGTTTCAATCTGTTGCAGGATGGAACACCTATGAAATCATGTTGTTGTATGCTCTTAACTTGGTCTCTTATTCGTTTTCTGCTTTTTTTCTGTTTCATCCGTTTACCAAGCTATCGTCGCGTATCCAGTCTGGAGAGTTCGATGAAATTTTAACGAAACCTTTGAATCCCTTTCTCTATTTGGCTTGCAGAGAATTCAGTACGGGGTATCTCAGTAATTTGACTGTGGCTTTTTCAGTTCTAGCGTTCACGTTCTTCAAGTTACAAATCCCATTATCGCCAGCAAATATTGGTTTCCTAATTGTGACAGTGCTGGGCGGTTCACTTATCCAAGGTGCGGCCTTCATATTAACAAATACGCCTTCTTTCTGGATCGTGAAGAATAACCGACTCCAGTCTCTGCTTATGGGAGTTCCTAGTAACTTTGTTCGTTATCCCATTACAGCCTACAATAAGGCGATTCAAATCATTTTGACTGTGGTTCTGCCTTATGCTTTTATAAGCTACTATCCTGCTCAGTTTTTTTTGAAAAAGCAGGAAACGGTGCTCTTTCCACAGACGCTCCAGTATATGACGCTTGCTGTGGGTGGCGTCCTCTTTTTCATCGCATACCAATATTGGAAGCTAGGTCTTAAACATTACAACAGCACAGGATCGTAAGGAGGAACTAACATGGAATTAATTGAGGTTTCTGAGGTCTCGAAGGAGTTTCTTGTATATAAGCGAAAAAAAGGATTTTGGAACACACTTGCTGGTCTTGTTTCGAGGGAATATGAAGTAAAGAAAGCGGTAAATCAAGTCAGTTTTTCTATAACTAAAGGAGAAATGGTCGGATACGTTGGGCCAAATGGCGCAGGTAAATCAACGACGATCAAAATGCTATGTGGTATTCTAACACCGACTTCTGGACAGGTCATAGTTGATGGCCGGTTGCCTTATGAAAGCCGTAAGGAAAATGCACTTCGAATCGGCGTTGTTTTTGGGCAACGATCACAGCTTTTCTGGGATTTGCCGATGGGAGAGACGTTTGAGCTTTATAAAAAAATGTACAAGATTGAGGACAAACGCTACAAGGAAAACTTGGAATATTTTATCGAGCTGCTTGAGATGGAAGAGTTTCTAAATCGTCCTGTCCGCCAACTAAGTTTGGGTCAAAAGATGAGAGCCAACTTAGCGATTTCGATGCTCCATGATCCGGAAATTGTGTATTTGGATGAGCCAACGATCGGACTAGATGTCCTAGCCAAAAGTAGGATTCGCCAGTTTCTACGTGAAGTTAACCGTCAAAAAAAGACGACTGTGATTCTAACAACGCATGATATGGATGATATCGAGCAAATTTGCGACCGCCTTATTATGATTGACAGGGGACAGCTGCAATTTGACGGTAAATTGGATGAATTCAAACGCACTTACAGTGGCGGGTATATGCTTATCGTTGATTTCAAAGATGAGAGCGCCTTGGTTAGCGACCCACGTTTGAAATTGGTAAAGCAGGAGGGGCCAAGGAAGCATTTTTCTTTCCATAAGGAAGATATTAGTGTTGCCGAAGCAGTTTCTCACATCACTGGGCGTCACCAAATTGATGATTTGCAAATTAAAGAGCCCGATATTGAAGAAATCATCAAGTCGATGTATGTACGGCAATCTAACCATGACAAATATGATGGGAAAAATGTTGTGAATCTCGCTTGAAATATCGATAGCACAATAAACAGGGAGCAGATTGCCGCGGCAGATACTCCCTGTTTTTATTAAAGTAACGGGCAGGATAATGGAAATCATTTGAAGAAATTAAAGGGGATGGATAAACAAGATTCAAAGGAGATGTACTTAATGCCATTAGGAATCCATATCGAGTTTCGTCTTCCTCTACAAATAATCGTCATGGTTACTGTTATCATTTTTTATCTTGTCGTTAAAATACGGAAACAAACGTTTTCTTGGAGATCGTGTTTAATTCAACTTTCATTCGTGTATTATCTACTTAAACTAATTTCTGTTACGTTGTTTCCTATCTATATTGGATTAACAGATGCGGGAAACATTCAAATTCTTCCAGATAGTAACTTCATACCTTTCCGAAGTTTTTTTAATTCAATAAGAATTGGAGAAGGGCTTCGTCAAAACGGAGGAAATATCGTCATGATGTTCCCACTAGGTTTCTACATTCCATTATTACGAAAAGGGTTTGTTTCCTTTCGTAAAGCAATATTCACTGGCATTTTGGTATCAGCTTCGATCGAGGGTTTACAGGGGGTTGAGAATGTCATTTTCGGCGGAATGGATACACGAATCGTTGATATAGATGATGTGATTCTAAATACAATTGGTACAATATTAGGGTATGGAGTTACTCGTTTAATATATATATTTCTCAAACAATTTCGACCCAAAACGTACATACATGAAAAGTTAAATATTGGTGACTGAAAAATTTGAACAGATGCCCTAACTCACAGAACGCCTTTCACCCCGCTAACGGGCAGATTACTTCAATACTCTGAGCTCATAGTCTCTTAAGGAAATTAAGGATATTCGATACTGGAGAATGGTTATAATAGGAGAGATATTGCCATAAGGAGTTTTAAATAAAAAGGAGCTTTATAATGGGGATCATAGGGAATATTATCAGCATACTTATTACATTTTACTTATTAAAGACAACTAAGTCCGCATACGTATGGAAATTAGCTTTTATCATGACATTTATATATTTGATTATTTTTTTTAACATAAACAAATATTATATCTCACTGAATTACAGTCCTTTGTCTGTTTTCACTTTGCTAGTAGGTATCATTTATGGAGCCATCTTTTTTAAATTTTCGTTCAAGAAAATATTCTCGTGATCAGCCATTGTTGAGCTAAATGTACTTTTTTTAAACTCATTAAGCGCTATCGGGAAACGAGAATTCAATTACAACTAAGTGAAGCTGCCGGACGTTTTTCGGCAGCTTTTGTTACGTATACGGACAGTATAAGTTAGCGGTCTTGAGTTGATAATGAAGGATACAACACAACATTAAAGAAAATGAACCCAAAGGAAATCACAGGAGCGAGAACATAACAATGAGGAAAATGATTAAGTCCATTCTTGTAAAAGTAGTAATCGCCGCTATCTTGACAATCATACTCAGCGCTGTTCTTTATTTTTTAGGTCGTGGTCCGAATCCGATTGGGATCTTTATCTTTATTATGATTATACTCTTCTTTTGGGATTGGTTATTATGGGGAATAATAAATCGATGATAAATTAGATTGAACACTACAGGGTGAACGATAGTGGAGGAGCTTGCTTGTTGGCGGGCTTCTTTTTTATTTCTTGAAGTATCGGGCAGCATTCCTATTATGTAGAAATACGAGGTTTGAAAACAAAAAGGCTCCTTGGTATGATGTATTTGAATCAGTTGCTTACCAGTGACAGAGCCAGTAGCGTTAGAAGGCTTCGAGAAGTAGTTTGTAAATTGGTTCAGGAAGATCTTTGTCGGTGTCAAGAACCTTGTCAGAATGAAGTCCGCGTATACCGTGGGCTTTTTTATTTACCTCCTCAAGTTCTTGTCATTTGGTGATGATGTAACTTGCTAACGAGCAGTCTTGCTATAAATATAAGCAGGTACTAGATGAAAATAGTACTAATTAATTAACCCCAAATACTGTATTCTTCTGTTGTAGGAAAGAGTTAATACAGGCAAAATTTATTGGGGAGTGAAGATATTGAATAATAATTTTCATCCGAATATGACTAATTTATTCTACATTAAGTGTGCAACATTTCTTTTTCTAAATGTGTTAATTGGAATGTTTTCAGTAACAGTTTTTATCTTAGGGTTTTCCTTTATCTTTCATTTTATGGGACCGTCACCAACTGAGTTGGAATGGTTTCTTTGTTTACTTATATGGTCTGGATATATTATTTGTTGTCTTTGTTTAAATATTTTTATTTTCAGAAGGATGAGTACTGGTTTTCGGTGGGGGATGTTTATATTAGGGATATGTATTATAACAATTAGCGGAATCTTATTTGGTGGAATAGTAGCTGAACACTTTTCATTTTAAATCCACATTGAATAACATGCTAACTGCTACGCTCCCTCGGTATGATTTGATTTTCTCACGCAAGCTCGTCTATTCGCAGGATTTCATCCCTTTAGGTTTCAATGATAAATGAAGGATAGCGAGATATATTAGGATGTGTCGTTAAAAAGGCATGCGGGAACAAAGGTGGAGTTGAATCACCCAATTCATTCCAAATGCTGCACGTATTCTCCACGGTGCCCTTAGCGATTTTCACTCCCATGTCTCAACGGGTCAATAGCCCTTACATTCCTCCCTCAGAATGATGAGATTTTCTTACGCATGCTCGCTAGTTCGCAGGATTTCACATCTCATAGAAGTGGTGAACGAAAGAATCAGGTTGTAGTGGGAGTCCCCTTGAAACATGAGGGCATGCGGAAATAGAGGGATATCTATAAATTCCCATATTGTTCCATGTTCTGCACGCTGCTCCATGTTTCCCTCGGTGGTTCTCCCTCCCATGACTCAACGGGTCAATGTACCCTGTCATTCCATCGTTATACCTATCCAAGGGATGGAGGCTGATCTGCTTCGTTAACGGGTCTGTGCCCTTAAGGAATGAGAATTCAGTACTCGGGTGCTTTCTTTGTCCGAAATCCTGCGAACAAGCCAATTTACGTTATTTAATGAGATTATTCTACTCAAGCTGCGATTGCAGCAGTAACTACCTTCTCAGGATTGTAAGTTTGTTCTTGACGAGTAATACCTACCAGAATTCTTGCCAGCTTCCCACATAATTTAATGATAGAATGTATCTTTTTCATCTTTTTGGTTCGAGTGTAGTGATGGTGGAGAGATCGAAACTCCTCATTGTTCACAACTAGGTGCAATACAGCTAAATACAAGAACTTTCGAAGACCGGAGCGTCCTCGTTTAGTAATACGAACCTGCCCCTTATGCTTGCCAGAACTATCTTCGCCTAAATGTAGCCCCGCGAGACGGAGTACTTGTTGGCCATGGCGATACATACTTAAATCCCCAGTCTCAGCTAAAATACCAGCTATTGTGATTTTACCGATGCCTGGAATTGTCAATAAACTTTTGGCTTGTGGAATCTCTTTCATTAGGGAAATAGCTTCTTGTTCAAGCTCTCCCAATTGTGTTGTCAATCGTTCATACTGATCTAGCAGAAACAACAGGGAACGTTTCACTTGCTCTGGGGCGACATTCTGAGCAATGGACTGCTGGGCCTGTTCCACCAGCACTTTAGCGAACGATATACTTGCTCTGCGTTTCATATGAGGTTTCCAACTGGCATAGATTTCTTCCGGAGAAAGGATCTTTAGTTCGGAAGGTAATGGGAACAACCTAAGGGTTACTAGAGAGGTTTTACAGCTCCAATCTTTGAATACTCGATGATACTCTGGGAACCAAATATCCAACCAGCGATGAATCTGATTCTGGATCGAGATGAACTGTTTAATGACAAACTCTCGGTCGCTCATTAAAACACGAAGTGCTTGATATTTCCCAGTTGGCAACCGTAAGGGGGAGTAATAACCATTCTTCACCATATCGGCTATAACCAGAGCATCTTTCAGATCACTTTTGGTTGGGGAATTATCTCGATTCTCCTTGTTGCTTTTAACGTGATAAGGATTAACAGTCACTACTTCAAAACGCTGTTCTAAAAGCCACCAGGCAAGGTTAAGCCAGTAATGACCTGTTGGCTCCATACCAACCATAACACTATTCTTGTTATGTTCTTTTTGTAACGATTTGACCCAACTTAATAGTTTTAGATAACCCACATCGTCATTTTTAAACGAACAAGGCCTGCCAAGCTCAATACCACGGTAAGTTACAGCTCGAGCGACTTGTGTCTCTTTGGCAATGTCGATGCCGATAACAATGTGATTACTGGTGATACGTTCTATCCGTTGATTTTGAGCATACTGTTGTTTGAATTTCATAGTAAAGCTTCCTCCTCGATAGTGAAATAGAGCGATTGACCCTGTACATAATTCCATCTTACGAGGAGGCTCCATTTTTTTCAAAGCGGAAAATTAACGCTCTACAGGAATGCTTCGTCACATCTATCCAAGGGGTGGAGGTCGGTCTTTCTAACGGAACGGGTCGGAGCCCTTTTGCGTAACGTATCCCGATACTCCGTGCTTTCTTTTTCTCCTGCGAATACGCCAACTTGCGTGAGGTGAGGTTTAGTTTTAAGCTGCTAGTGCAAAGATTTTATCAGGGTTATAAGCTTCATCACTACGAGCCATTCCTACTAAGAGTCGAGCTAGCTTTCCACATAGCTTCATGATAGACTTCATCTTTTTAAGCTTTTTTACCTGAACATTGTAGTGGTGTAAGGCTTTAAATTCTTGGTTACTCATGACCATACACATCGTAATTAAATAGAGAAAGTGACGCAGACGTGGACGACCTCGTTTGCTGAGTTTCAGTTGTCCCTTCCATTTTCCAGAGCTTGCTTCGGTTATATTAAGTCCTGCGTGACGGAGTAGAGCATTCCCGTGGGCATAACCTCTAAGATCCCCAGACTCTCCTAAAACACCAGCTAGAGCAATAGGACTTATTCCAGTAATGGCAAGGATTTTGCCTGAATAGGGGATTCGTTCAACAACGTCTTTGGCTTCTTTTTCTATCCTCTGCAGTTGTTTAGTGGCTAAGTCATGCTCCTCAAGGAGCTGCTCTAGATGAAGTTTGTAAGCATGTGTTGCCTGCTTAGATCCAACAGATTTCTTGGCAAGTTCGATGAGTAGATGAGCTCTACGCACACCAGAATGCCGCTTCATTGATTTCTGCCATCCTTTAATGACATCGTCAGGACTAAGTTTACATAGCTCTGCCGGGAGCGGAAAAAGCCGAAGAGTTAATAACGCACCCTTACAAGTTAAGATCTTAAAGACTTGTCTCAGTTCAGGGAAGACAATGTCGACCCAGCGGTGAATCTGGTTAACGGCACTTACGAGTCGTTTAACGACCGTATCTCGGTTAGCCATAAGCACTCGCAGCTCCTCGTATTGGGAAGAATGAAAGCGGACAGGGGAGTAGTAGCCGTTTTTCACCATGTCGGCAATAACTAAAGCATCTTTTTTGTCGCTTTTAGAGCGTGTATTGTCGCGGTTTTCTTTATTCTTTTTAACTAGATGAGGATTAACAAGTACGGCTTCAATTTCGTTGTTTTTAAGCCACCCAGCAAGGCTTAGCCAGTAATGGCCGGTCGGTTCCATACCAACAATTATTTGAGTTAGTTTGTACAAAGTTAACAAGTCACGAATCCAACGGTGGAGAGACTTGAATCCATCTTCGTCATTACTGAACTCAAGAGGATTGCCTAGAGCGACACCGCGAAAGTTAACGGCCCTAGCAACATGGGCCTCCTGAGCAATGTCTATACCAACAACAATATGATTAAAGGTAATGTTTTCAATGAGTTGATTTTGCTTATCTTGTGATTTAAACTTCATAATAGAGCGTCCTCCTGGATGGGATTTTTGAGGCAATGACCTCGTGCGTAACCCCATCGTACCGAGGCGCTCGTTTTTTTACAAAGCCGAAATTTATCCATCTACAGGAATCTAACGAAAAACGATAGCGCGGCGGTGGAACCAATCCATCGCTTGTTTTTGTTTTTGTGAGATCCGCTCAACTAAAGGGCAGAAGAGTTAAACAAAGGATTGATGGAAAGCCAAGGAGTTATTCGTAATAACTTGAAGTATATGGTAAAATTAGAGGCGGTTAGCGTATTTCAAAAAGGATGGGGGTTATCTTACTTGATTGAACGAATCGTTTTAATTTCAATACTTACATTAATCATCCATTCCGCCGAGACACTCTCATATGCAGTGCGAATGGCAGGAATAAGAACAGGTAAGCTAGCTATAGCACTCTCTTTAACTGGTATGATTGTTCTAGTTTCAAGAACGTCAAATATTGCTCAGGGAACTATGACGGGAAAAGTTATTGATTTTGCTAAAAGCCATTTGGAATTTGACCTTGCTGGAAACTTTCGAATTATATTAGCTGCGGCTTCCCTAGGTACACTAATAGCAATAGCATTGTTTCCTACATTTGTAGCGTTATCTGGACGCTTGATATCACATTTGGAGAAGGCTGGATCTGTCCCTAAGATGTTTAAAGATGCACTCCGAGCCGATGTGATAAGAAATGCCTCCTACCATATTCGAATCCCAAAATGGGAAATGGTTCAACGTCTTGGAGTAGGTGGGTTCCCAAGACGCTTAATACTTATGAATTGTTTAGTAACAGCAATTTATACAGTAGGTGTATTGGCAGCTCTATATGCAACGTTTTTACCTGGACAATACAGTATAGGAGCATCTCAATCTTCGGGATTAATAAACGGAATGGCAACTATACTTTTAACATTGCTTATTGATCCACAAGTGGCATTATTGACAGATAAGGCTTTGAGAAAAGAGGCGAAGCTAACATCAATTAATAAAGTTTTTGGATCTCTAATGCTCTCTAGATTTTGTGGCACGGTATTAGCACAAATAATATTCGTACCCGCAGCTTATTGGATTAAATGGATCGTCCCTTACTTGTGAACTCAAGAATGATAGTATAGAGTTATTCAACTAACGAGAGAAACGATAGCGGAAGAGAGGCTGCCTTGAGGTAGCTTCTTTTTGGTATCCATTCAACTATCGGGCAGAATTGTTTAATAAATCCTATCCATTGAAGCCAAAACAGTAACTCACTATTATTGAAATAATCGAACTTAGAGGGAATATGGGAGGTTTTGAAATGGATAGAAAAAACACTTGTAATGAAATTGCAGGAGAATACGATAAGTACAGACCAAGCTATCCAGATGTATCCTTCATAAAATGGGGTATTAGCTTGAAAGAAGGATTTACCCTTAGAGATTGATTATTTGATGCCAAGTACCCAACTACCCACCAGAGGGTGGTTTTTCTGTTTTGCATTTTCAGGTAGAATGGTATTAGGCTACCGAAACCTGAAATGAGGACTCATAATGAACCCATATATTCTAGACAGCTCCCTGCTTGAGGGGTTTAAGCAAGCAGTACACGATCATGACGATTTCTTAATTAACACTTACAAAAACTACAACGGCAAGAACCTAATGAACCTGATTTTCTCAGCAAAGGATTGGCTATCGGTCAGCGTGAACGGGTTGCCGCACATCAACCTGAATCACCAAAATGATGATTTCCGTTCGCTGAATGTTTTACAGCTGATTATGGCATACGATCTTGTCCTTCAATCCATCGAGCAGCTCCATCGTGTGTTCGAAATGGAACACCCACTAAAGAAGGACAATTCGGTATTTAACGAGGACATTCCTGACGATACGTACTTCGCGCAAATCCGGGCAAGCTTCGGGGCGCATCCGGTCGATTTAAGAAGTGCAAATGGAAGAAAGAGCGCAGATAAATACTTCGCTTCTTGGTCTAGCGATGTAGGGGGTAATGGTGACTATACGGTTTACCACTACAGCAACAATCCCGATGATGATAAACCAATCCCTCTTTCAATGAGTTTTGCAAAAATTCATGAGTATACAGTAAAGCGATACTCCCTCTTATCGAATGTGGTAAGCGTAATTGAGGAAAAGAAGGGTAGCTTTGTCGAGAAGCAGCGGCAGCGGACTATTAAGCGCAGTTCTGACATTGTTGAGCAACTGAAAATACTTTTAGAAGAAAACAATGCTCGGATATGTGATAAATCTGGGTATCAATTTGAGATCGAGACGATGATTAAGCTGTTCACGGCTCCGCAAGACTTTCCCGAGCGTGAAAGGGAAGAGGTAGCTAAGTACCTGACTTCCCTTAAACTATTAGTCAATGAACTGTATGATGCACTCCAAGGCATGAAATTTGGAGATGAAGATGATGACACTGACTCCGAAGATAATCTGTCCCATTATTATCTATTGCACTCGAGACCGAGCAGGTTCAAAACGGTATCCTATGACCTATCCAAAGTATTTGAGTACCTGAACAATCCTTATTATTATCAATCATTACTGGAGTATCATATCAAGCGTCTCGTTGATGCAGGGGTATTGCCTCCTTTCGTAAGCTTAGAAACAAACAAGTTCGACCTGCAGCTCCTACTGTTGTCGAGAATTGCTTCGACAGATCAAGGGGAGTGGGGTATAGGGGTAGAGGGGGCATAACTTTCCCATGATGTTTGGTGAAAATAAAGTGTTAGCTTCACGCGGTAGCGCTCAACGAACGGGCAGATTTGCTCAATAGTCCCCTGATTAATATGGTACAATATCCCATAAGTACGAGTTGATAATTGAAGTGGGGAATGTTAATGCAAACTGTTTATATATTGTCAGGACCAGCAGGAGTAGGGAAGTCAACAACTTCAGGTGCACTACTGAGGGCTTTAAATAACTGTGCGTATATCTCAGGTGACGATGTAAGTCATATGCACGTTAGTGGTCGTCAAAAGCCCTGGGAAAGCGAATCCGAGTTGTCTCTTATTTGGAGTAATATTTTGAGTTTGACTCAAAATTTTGTTAACAATAGAATCGATGTTGTTATAGATTATGTAACTTTTCCAGATGAGGCAAATTGGTTAAAAGACAAATTAAAGGCATTCACCATTAATGTTGTCTATGTGGTTTTATGGACTGACCATGAGACCTTACTAAAAAGGGACCAGATGAGGACACCTGAACACCAAATGGGGGAACGGTGCCTCATTTTAATTGATGAATTTAAAGAGTCGGGATTAAAAAATAAACATTTGCTCAATACAAGCAAGAAAAATGCCGATGATATCCATCAGGTTATCGAGGAGATTCTTAACAATCAACAATACAAGTTAGAAGATTAAGCTAATGAAGGAACGATAGTTCAAAAACAAGGGACAGATCGCCGCGGCAGGCACGCTGTCCCTTGTTTTATTGAAGTAACGGGCAGGATAGTTACAATATTTGGTGAATTATTTTAGTAGCTCATTTGGAAATTAATTGCGCGGTAAGGTGTAAGTATGAAAGGTTTATTTGCTTTGAGAAATATCAAAACAGAGTAAAGGACTGAATCAAAATTACAAATACGATGTGGCAAACTATCTATAAAAAAGCAAACAATCGGACAACTCGCGAGGAAATTGACGAGTTGCTCACTTCACTTGAAGACGGTGACTGTAATTTATCGGATGATGAAATTACAGTTAAAGTGGGGTGTTTTATTCCCAGTCAAGGTTGTGAGGGGGCCGCAAATGGCTATTTAGAGCTGCTAGCTGCCGTATCACCTCTTCGAACCAATATAACTCAAAACCTTCTTATCATCGCACTCCAGCCTATTTATTATATGGGTTATGAGGAGACAGAAAGCCTTTGTCAGTACATAGCCGCGGTAGCAAGAGAGGGACTTTACTTAAACAATGATCAGCAAAAAGTACTATCGGATTTAGCCACGCAAAAAACACTTATTGAATCTGCCTTTACAATGTTGCTACAGTTTGAAAAAACGTATCAATAAAGCTAAAGAGCTTTACATCGTGGGGTTACCTCGAAGAGAATATGCCTTTTAGAACGGAGAGCGTTATGAGGTTTGAATATGAACTTACAGGTATTGGTTGGGCCGATGGCAGTATTGAAATGAACTCAAGTACGGTTTACTTCTCTACAAGTTATATAACTGATGCACTTAATGACATGTTAAAAGCAATTAATGCACTTATTCCAGAAGTCAGCCCATACTCTGTTTCAAGGGTCCAATTTGAATGGAATGAGGAGCCAGGTGGAACTGTTTGGACATTAAGTAAAATTGATAATGATTCCCTGCGTGTACAAATTATATCTTTTGAAAATTTACGTAATAAGAAACAAAAAGTTATTGAACTAGATGAAACCTGTTCTATTTTGGAGTTTACAGGAGCAGTAGTTCAGGCACTGGACCTATTGCTGAAGCAATATGGTCGAGAAGGCTACAAAGAAAAATGGGTTAATAATGACTTCCCAATGGATAGATACTTGAAGTTAAAAGGTTTCACTTCGAAAAAGAGATTAAGCTAACGAGGAACGTTTCTTCAATAAACTACAAAATGAGGCTGCCGCCGCTTCAAACGAGTGGCAGCCTCATTACGTTAACGGGCAGTAATATTCAGCAAGATGTCCTTATGGTAAAATAAAGAAAATATTTTAGATGGGGTGTAAAAATGGACAGAATCATATTAGCAAATGAGATTTATAAGACGGCACATTTAACAGGTACCTTCAAATTAAGGTCAGGAAAAGTGTCTAATGATTACTTTGATAAATATTTGTTTGAATCTAATCCGGTTTTGTTAAACGAAATCGCTGAACATTTATCAAAGTTAATCCCAACTGGCACCGAAATACTTGCGGGTCTTGAAATGGGTGGTATTCCTATAGCGACAGCATTATCACTTAAAACTGGCATTCCAGTTACCTTTGTTAGAAAAAAAGCTAAAGAATACGGTACTTGCAAACTTGCAGAAGGTATCGAAATTCAAGCGAAAAATGTCTGTATAATTGAAGATGTCGTGACTACAGGTGGACAAATATTGTTGAGTGCTGATGATTTGAAGGAATACGGTGCTATTGTTAAAAATGTGGTGTGTGTAATCGAACGAGAACAGCAAGGAAGAGATAATCTAGAAAATTCAGGCTTATCATTTTTATCCTTGTTTAAGATGGAAGAACTCATTGAGGCAAGTTCAATAACTCGTTGAACGGAGAACTATAGTTGAGGGGCTTGCTTCGCGGCAGTTCCTCGGCAGCCTTCTAAGAATTAGTAAAGCCAATCGGAGAGAGGACCGATTGGCTTTTTGTTGGAGCAAGAGTATGTCTAGTTGACATTATTAGTAATTCCATTATTATGGTAATTTAATCCAGAGTTTTTTGGGGGGCAACGGTCACTCAGCTAACGAGAGAAAATAGAGTTCAAAAACAAAAGGGCTGCCGTGTGGCATCCCCTTCACCCCGCTAACGGGCAGGATTCTTCGATAAAAAAATACTTACCCTTGAAGAGTGTAATTTCCATAGGTTACAATTCATTCTATATAATGAGGAGGGGAATAAATGTTTGCATGTATTGCATTGTTGCTTGATGATGAAGCACATAATTCGATCAGGAAAATGTTGTATAAAGTTTTAAGCGAAGGTAACTACGGAATAGAGTCTGCTTTACTACCTCAGCATATTTCACTAAAGCAATCGTTTAATACTTTAGATATTTATGAGATTGAAGATTACTTTGATCGGTTTGTTAAAGAGCTATATTCATTTGAATTAACCTTTAATAAAGTTGATTTAATCAATATGGGAAGCAAAGGAAAGGAATCACAAGTGTTATGGGTAGATATTGAAGAAAATATGCATTTAAGAAACATTCATAATAAGCTAAATTCAGAATTAATGAGTCAGTATTCCGTTCCAATGTCTGGATTTGACGGACATGAGTTCCATTTCCATTCGACATTAACCTATGGCTATAACCAGTATCAAGAACTTGAGAAAGTGAAGAATGAAGTCAATTTAAGCTTCTCCAAGATAAAATTTAATGTGAAAAAGGCAGTTTTATTATATTCCCTTGAAGATCGGGTTCGGGCGGGGAGTTTTATAACTTATAAGATACTTCCCATTCAAGGTGGAAGAAGCACATACATATGATCATTGCACTAACGTAAGATCAATACTAAAACAGGCTACCGCGGATTATTCTCGGTAGCTATTAGATTAGGAGAAGTCTATATGATATTAGAAAAAGTTATAAATAAAATTGTAATACAAAGTGAATATAAGGATTTTGTTGATAAGTATATAGATAATATACTTACCGAATTTAAAGGTAAGGTTCATAGCATTTATATGTGTGGCTCGATTCCAAAAGGAACTGCTAAACCTTTTAAGTCAGATGCAGACTTTACTATCGTATGTGTAAATCCCAAAGATATTGATTACGAAAGATTGTCAAAAATTAAAGACAGGCTTTTGGAAGAATATCCAGTATTAACTAAGATTGATACGATAATTTGCTCGATTGACGATGTATTAAGTAAGCCAAATGAGTGGGGTTTTTGGGTTAAGATAATTTGTGTTTGCATATATGGTCATGACGTTGGTGAAAAAGTACCACCGATAATTATTTCTCCAGAGTTCATTTTAGACTTAAATAAAGAGACCAAGGAGGAAGTAAATCGCATACATAGTTTACTTTCTAATGCTAGTGATAACACAATGAAAACTAGATATATTAAAGGTTACTCTAAGAGATTAATTCGTGCATTATACTCTTCGGTTTTAGAAGATACAGGTATATGGCAAGATGACATTATTAAGATGAAGAATGCCATATTAAACTATTGTGAGATTGACTCCGCTTTAGTTGATTACCTGCATGCTTCTTACTTGGATAGTAATGTACTTGTTGAAGAGTTTCTGGGAATTGCAGATGAAGTAAATAGCTATTTTGAGAACGCCTTAAAAGCAATGGCTGCTTCCAGATCTTCCTTCGGCTAACACCATATTGACGCTCTGGGTCACTCTGAGAAGCGAGTGACCACATCCAGCCCCTTAAGCCCGTCGGGACGTCACTGCATTAGGTGTTCGGCAAGCCTTATAACTATAAGCAGCGACTCTAATTAAAACATAAGACTATTGAGCTAACTGGGAACTATAGTTCAACAAACAGGGAGTAAATTGCCGCGACCGGCAGCTGCTCCCTTTTTCATTGAAGTAACTGGCAGAATTTTATAGCTTTGCTTAAATAATAAGGGTAACTTTGGGGATGCCAAACGCCTCATACATGCTTATTTCAGGCTGTGACAAAAAAAATTTCACGGAGCTGGCAAGTGAGCTTCATCCGTACACAGAGGAGGATTTACTGAACCTGCCACGATACAATAGCTTGAAATTAATCAAATGCAAGGATGGTTATGCGAGGTTTATCACTAAATTGCCGAAACCAATATAAAACCTACTCCTCTTCTACTTTTCCTTTTGTATCTGATTTAACCTCATCTTCGACAAGATCATCCTGATCACTTCCCCATATATAATCATAGTTATTTAAATCAGATTTATTGTCAGAGTCGGTTTTCTTTGTATCCATCTATCTTCACCTCTTTTCTAAATAATGTTAGGGAAGGGCGGGAGGAACCTTCCCTTCAAATACCATTAGTCATGAATATCTCTAAGGTGTAACATTATTATGGGTGATGAAGAAAATGTTTATTCCTCCAATGTTACTTCAATACAGTAAAAACAATCTTCCGTTTGACGATTCTTCCATGCTGGCCGAATTAAAATGGGACGGAATAAGGCTGATCGTTTCAAACTTGGATGAACTAAATTTATATACGAAGAGCACGAATGCAACGGCGAAATACCCAGAGCTTCACAATCCTCCGATCCCCAAAGGGACAATTCTTGATGGGGAAATGGTCGTGCTAGATGAGCAAGGCCGCGCGGACTTTGAAGCTACGAACGCGGGTTTTAGATCACGTAAGAAGCGGCAACCAGTAGTATTTATGGCTTTTGATATCTTAATGCACCGCGGCGTAGATGTTACGGCAGTGCCACTTGAGCAGCGCAAGCAGCTACTTTATGAGACGGTTCAGGAGAATGAACATTACCGGATTGTGCGGCCTGTTGACGGCAGCTCCAAATCTTTCTTTGATCTAGTGTGTAAGCATGGGCTCGAGGGCATAGTCGTTAAGAAGAAAATGAGTAAGTACGAGAGAGCTCAGCGCTCTTGGTCCTGGCAAAAGGTGATTAACTATCAGCAGACAGAAGTCTTCATAACAGGTTATAGCAAAAAGGAACACTCATGGCTGCTTGGCTATCCAGATGGTGACCGGATCCACCCGATCGGTGCAATGGAACTAGGAATAACACCGTCAGCGCGGCAGTCGATGTGGCCTGTGTTTCAAGCTTATAAGAGTGGAGAGAGCAAGGATCACGTCTATGTGCAGCCAGTTGTACGCTGCAAGGTGAAGTATCGGGATTGGTATAAGTCCGGAGCGATGCGGTTGCCGGTGTTTGAAGAGTTTATTGTTTAGGGGATGAGATCGTTGGAATACCGCGTAAAGCACAAGGTAACAGGCGAAGATAAGACGTTGACTGCTTCAGAAATGAATGACATGATGCATGGCGATTCTGGCGAGATCGTAGTGTTTGATACAGAAATGGAAGCTTATATATTGCTTGATGATATCTGTTAATTGGTACAAAGTGGCTGCGTACAACTCCCTTTAGATGAGTAAAATATTTATGCTTTTAAATCACTCTGATGAGGCGGGCGATATCCATGTCTATAAAACCAGAAACAAACCAAAAGAAAATGCAACAAGTAAATCACGCAAAAGACCAGGATGACAATAAACCGAATCAAAATAGCAGCAGAGAAAAAAAGAAACACAAAAATCAGTAATAATGTAACAATTAAAAAAGCCCTTGGGGATGCTTTCCCTCAGGGCTTTTCACTTTGTACGGTGCTTCTAGTTGATTTGTAATTGTAGGTGAAAAGTCCCTCATTGAAGCTTAGCTAGTTACGGTTCATCAATATATTCTTCTTCGCTCGGAATACTGTTCAAAAGGTTATTATCTTGTTTCACATCTTGCTCGGTATCGCAGTTAACAATACACTTCATTATTTCTTCGGAGTTGTCTTGAATATTAGTGTAATCAACCATCCATGTACCTCCTTTCATCGAAATTAGATTTTCCAATATCAAGAAAATTATTCGATTAGTGATTTGGATGCTTCCATTAAAGTAACAGGCAGTAGAGTTGATCAACTAACGTGCTAATTCTGGTACAATGTATGTTAACAACTTTTAGTAGGTGAGATGGAAATATGACTAAATTATATGTCCGAATTATGCTTACTTTCTGTATTTTGGTCATTGCGATTCCACTTTTCATTTTTGCCTATATCAAGTTTAATCTTCACACTATAGAAACAAAAACGATTCAACATTTGCTGGAAGATAAAGAATTCAATAAGGCAAATATTATGAGTCTTAAAAGCAAATTTGGCAAAGCTCCCTTGTTTTCTGTAAACGTCGTATTTAAAGATGAACCCGAAGTAGTTTATTACTACAAACTCGGTGAAGATCGATCAATTTTTCAATATTCCCATACAACAATAAATAACGCTCAGCATTATACGTATAAACATATTGAACAAAGATAATAAGTCTGATCAATTTAGGGGCAATCCATTCCGCTAACGGGAACGATACTTGAGGGGCTTGCTACGCGGCAGCTCCTCTTTTGTTTATTCAAGTAAAGGGCAGGATAGTTCAATATGATGCTTCCCGTAATTTCCCGTTTATGTTATTGTTAATTTTCAATAGACCATAAAAAAGGTAGGTGCTTGTTCTGCATATTGGCGTAGATTTAGACAACACAGTTCTTGATGCCACCTCATCTTACTTGCAATATTATAATAAGGCTTCTGGATTATCTTTAGCACCAGCCGATGTTAATGATTATTATTTTTATCGTTTATATGGATGGGACAATGAACAACGTAAAACGGTATATCATAAATATGGATACGATATTCATTGGAACTCAAAGCCTTTTCCAATGGCAGTAGAAATTTTACAACAGTTATTTGAAAAGCATAAAATATCAATTATTACTGCTCGTCCGTTACTTTTTCATGAGGTTACCGTTAAGTGGCTTAAACACCATAACATTCCTTATCATAATATTACACTTACTGAAAATAAACTCCAAGAATGTATCAGCTCAAAGGTAGACGTGTTAATTGATGATGCACCTCATTACGCAGAGGAGTTTGCCCTTCAAAACAAGCCTATCATTTTGTTTGAACAGCCATACAATTCATCGGTTTCTAATGACATAGTGTATCGTGCTTCTAATTGGGTTCAAGTAATAAAACATGTTGATTACTTAGATTCGCTTTCATAATTAAAAAAGAAGAGAAGAGAAGTTCTATCAAAGAAACCACTCCATTGTCTGGAGTGGTTTGTTGATTAAATGCTGATATATATTTTGTGTTTAAAATGTACTTTGTGTTTAGATATATTACGGTGAACCGTAGCATAAATGGAAGTCAGGTCGTTAAACTAACGACGAACGATAGTTTGATGAAGATATTTGGATTATCCATGATTGAGGCTGCTGATAGGTAGCTTCATTTGTTTTTTTGGATATGATATTTATATATTTGAAAGGGGCAGAATCAATTGAAGAATAAAAAACCAGTAAAATTAGATGATCTAATTAGTCAGACTGAAATTCAAATTGATGATACTTTTACTTTTATAAACACTAATACAGGCGAAGTTATTACATTAATGAGAGAAGAAATGAGAGCTGCAGAAGATGAAGAACATCTTGAAAAATTTTCTGACTGGCAAAGAGAGAATATTGAGAAAGCTATCAGCATAATTGAGGATGAAGATGGGGTTTACGTAGACTATACATTAAGAAACAACTTCAATGAGTATGAAATCATGGAGGAGTTTATTTTAAGTCATAAAAATCAAAAAATAGAGAAGCACTGTATGACACCATTCAAGGAAAAGGAGCTTTTCCAAGATTCAAAGATAGAATAATTGAACTTGGCGTTGATAAGCAATGGTATACTTACAAAGAAAGTAAGGTAAGGCAATTAGTAATTGAATGGTGTAATGAGCACAATATTGAGTTCCAAGATTAAGAACGGATCTAGTAGGCTGCCGCGGTTTATGTCGGCAGCTTCATTACGTTAACTCGCAAATTAATGAGAGACTCCATTAATTTGTATTAAGGGAATGCAACGTTTTTTTTATGATAAGTCTATATTGTCCAAAAAGGGAGATACACCGACTGTCTATTGTAAGCGGGCAAATTTTACTACCACCGAATCATTTAGAACAAATGCTTAACTTATCGGAAGGGGTCAAAAAATGAAAAAGCTTTTTACGCTTGTATTTACGGTAATTCTTATTTGCAACTTAGGAATTAATTTCTACCAATATAAACGTCTTGTTCATTCCTATAATGTTGTGGCAGATAAATTTATCTTTCAACTTGACAAGGCAAAGCAAAGTGCGGAAGGAATACAAAAAACAATAGATGAAAGCCAATTGAGTCTTTACGCGGACGATCTATGGTACGCACCCGACCATATTGCGGATTATGGAAGCCTCTTGGATTCCATGGTGCAAAATTCGACATCATACAAGAGCATACTTTCACACGTAGGGACTGATTTAGCGAATTTCACCCTAGACGTTTGGAGTAAAAACGGATTGAAACAACCGATTCGTTCAGGAAATAATCCGCTTCCTTCCCCTGTTGATACAGCGAAGCTAAAAGAGGTTTACACTATCTTTCGTAATCATTTTACCGATTCGATCATACGTCACACAGACTACGAAAAACAAAGACAAGCGCTTTTAGACGCTCATCAAGAGATCAAGAGCAAAGGCTTGGATCAATTGCTCAAAAATCCAACTATGTTTGACATGGGAATGTAATAATGATGAACTAACTGGCAATCGACAGTTTCTTAGAAAACGGTTCTTTTTGGATCAATTAGCAAGGAAATTTACGATAATAGCTTTTGCTTATTAAAGTAACGGGCAGTTTAGTTCCAATATGTGTTAAAATGAGTGGGACTAAAATTTGGAGTTGAAGTAATGACAATTAGCAAAAAAGGGTCAAGAAAGATTATTGTCGGGCAAGAGCCATTCAGATGGGTAATCACTCCATCAGCAAGAGGTATTATTACGCTAACCGTTCAGCATGATGAAGTGAAAGGGCAATTGCTCCGAGTTGATATAGAGTCAGACATCAACGAATTCTGGGTGGAGTTTCCGAATGTTGAATCACTCAATAATAAAATCGTGATGCCTGCTGAAATAGCTTTAATTATTTCGGAGGCAATCATACAGGGGTGGAAACCTAGGGAGAAAGGTGCGTTATTAAGTTTCAAACATTCAGAAAACAAGCTGTTATCGTTGAAATAATAGGAGAGGATAGTTCCAAAACGAGATAACGGCAGCAGGCCAGTCAGCTCAGTCCAACTGAATTGAATATATAACTTTTAATGAGGAGAATTAATACTATTGAAGCTTTTTACAAAGGAATTTAAGAAAATTGTTCCATTCAGTTCCCATGGAAGAACGTTATATCTTCCATAATCTGTGGTGCCGCGCTGCAGCATGGATGGCTAACGGGAAACGAGAGTTGAATAAACAAACAAACACCACTTGGCTGCCCCGAAAATGATTGGCAGCCTCATTGTTTAACTGGCAGGCTGGCAGGAAACTTCCAAAAGGTGTTGAATTTAGATTGGAGCATTGGAAATGACTTCTCGGGGGAGATGGTTTAAGTGAATGAATTCATAATTACAAAAGTGCATCATCTAGATACCCATAAGCTTAATCTGTTGGTTGATGAGAGTACGAGTGAAGGATTTCGTCACCTCAAAAGATTGGTAACCGATTATGAAGCTGGAACAAATAAATTCGATTTGGACGGGGAAGCACTCTTTCTAGCTATTAAAAACGGCAATATTGTAGGAGTTTGCGGATTGAATCAAGACCCGCATTCAGAAAACATAGAAATTGGTCGTGTTCGTCGAATGTATGTCTCACCAAGTGTACGCCGATTTGGGATAGGGCGGATGCTAATGGACTCAGTTATTGCAGAAGCTAGAAATTACTTTCAAATGCTTGTGTTAAAGACTGATAATCCTGTTGCTGATTTGTTTTATCGCTCAATCGGGTTTTCGGTAAAAGATGATTCTGAAAATGACACCCATCTACTTCAGTTAGCGTAAGCTAACGCAGGACGAGAGTTGAATAAACAAACACCACATGGCTGCCGCGAGAATGTTTGGCAGCCTCATTACGTTAACGGGCAGTAGAGCGTGGTAGAACAATTATAGCGTTAGCGGCGTACTCGTACACCCTAATATATGGTAAAATCAAAATATTATATTGCTAAGGCTAAGGGGTGTTCTTATTGAAAGTATGGTGGCTAGACTATCATCCTGTTTTTAACACTGTAAATTTTGCAAATGATGAAGATGAGAGAGACGTTAGAGAATTGGTTAAAAAAGCTATTCCAATATCGGATAACTGGGGAAAATATCAAGTAGTATTAGAGAACAAGGAGAAACCATCAGATATACTCCGAGAATTGGGTGGCGCTCTTATAGTAAGCGGACGAACAAAGGAAGTCATCTCTCAGTTATCTGATTGCAAAGTTGAATTTCTACCACTAACAAGTGTAGATGGTGAATTTTATGTGTTGAATGTATTAACAGTTTTAAATTGTGTTAATCCAAATCATTCAAAAGAAAAACGTTTAAGTTCTGGAAAGTTATTGGAATACGTAGAACTTGAGCTGTATAAAGATGTTGTACAAGATAAAGACATTTTTAAAATCATGCTACATGAAGGCGATAGAGTTTTACCTAAAATCTACGTTTCTGACCAACTTAAATCATTAATTGAGAATCAACTTGAGGGATTTCAACTTGTTGAGATGTGGGATTCGGAGTTTTCGTGGAAGCAGAAGGAAGAAAAATATTCAAACATGTGCGAAGCAGTTGATAAATCGTTAAAGAAAACATTTGACTTTGGGAAAGCTGTTGATTTTGTAAAAAACAACAAAGAAAAAGTTGCGTATAGTGGGAAATGGGCATTAAAAGTTGATGACGAAAATGAAATTTTACTTGGACAACTGCAACTTGATGGAGGTTATATTTGGATTAACCCTGCTTTTTATCCACCAATTATCTTAGGATTGACATGGGGGACTAAAGAGAAGAGAAATATGCTATTTGGAATATTTTAAATTATTGATTTATTAACTAATAATATGAAAGGTCATGTCATTACGCTAACGGGTAACGATAGTGCAAAAACAAGGGACAGATCGCCGCGACAGGCAGCTGTCCCTTGTTTCATTGAAGTAACGGGCAGTAGAGCGTGGTGGCACTTCAAAAGACACCGCTTCTGGAAGGGGAACCCAGAAGCGGTGTCGAAATAGTTTGCATAATATTTAACGTTTTTTTAGGGGGAGTATTTATTCATCCTGATTTAGATTTTATCATGTCTGAAATGAAGAATTTCCAGAAGCCTTGGTTTATTTCAGGGGGTTGGGTAATCGATATTGCTTTAGGTAAAGTAACGAGGGAGCATGACGATCTTGATATTTGTATTTACCGTGAGGATGCTAATGAAGCACTACGATATTTTGATGATTGGGAAATTAAAGTAGCGGTTCGTTAATTTCGATCATTAGACATATGTATAAAATACGGATTTTGTGAAGTAGTAAGGGCTCTTAAAAATGACTAAACAGCGTCTTCTTTAGTGTTGTCTTTTTCAATAACTGCAACATTAATTTTCATGGGAGCTTAATGAGGCTGCCCGAGCGGCAGCCTCACTTTGCATTTTGCTGAACTCGTTTTCCGATTATCAGGCATGAACCTTAAGCCCTGGGAATAGGCGCTTGGGTCAAAGAAGGCAATTTCCCACAGATGTCCGTCCAAGTCCTCGAAGCTTCTGATATACATAAAGCCATGATCCACCTTCCCTCCCGCACCCAGCGCCTTATTAGCCAGTGCGCAATGATTCCTGCAGCAGCGCTGGCGACATCTGCCATAGGCTTGGTAATGAACGTCTGGAAATACGACTTACTTGGACGTATTGATACTCCTGCGGATGATAAACCGTAAGCTCTTGAGAGTCTCACGCTTCAGGTACAAGAGTACGGCCACAAATACTAAAACCAATAAAGGAACAGCTGCATCCGTTACGAGGCCTGCGGCGAGATTCGTAAAAGTCGCTCCGATCATGATGACAATCATGATCATTAACGATGAAGCTGCCGCTTTTTGGCTACGGTAGCCGGCTATAAGAATCAATCCGGCCAAAACTTCGAAAACGCCAACTGTGTAAATCAATGAGACTGGCGTACCAAGTTTGTCGGTGAACAATTCTCTGATTTGGGAGGCAGTGGAGAAGAGTTTCGAAGCCCCAGAAAACAAAAAGTTCAATGCAATTAGACCATGCAGAATACGTACAACCCATTTCATAAGTCAAACACTCCTTAAGGGGATTACTTTTTCGCATATATATAATTCAATAATGGTCTTGGTTCCAGCTGCCCTATTTCTTTAACTCGTGCAATAGTTCTTCTAGACGACCCCAAGTTTCTGTAATACCCTGCAACATGCCCATGTCCATAACGAGTTTAAGAGCCTCAGGGGACACATATTCGGAACGATTGACCAGCATTGTCCTGCCACCCAAATCAATGAACTCTACTGTGACATTGGTCGATGGCATTGTGGCATTTGTATTTCCTTCAGCATCTGCGAAGTAATCAGTGTAGACGATTTTCTCCGGTTCGATAATATCTTTAAAAACCGCTTTGCCCCAAGATTCCATACCGTAAAATTGGCCTTGATGCTGATCCACACACTTCATGCAGTAGTGCCAAACTCCTCCCGGCTGGAAATCAATGTTGCAAACAGGTAGATCCCAGCCTTTAGGTCCAAACCAACGCTTGAGATGCTCAGGCTCTTTAAACATTTTGAATACGAGATCGCGCGGTGCATCGAAAATGCGCTCCAACACTAGCACCCGTTCTTTCTCTACCCTTGAAACTATTGTGTATGACATTGTAGTTTCTCCTCGTGATTAGGAATGACTTTATGGTTTTTCTTTGTTCTGAAGTTCCCGCAAGTAGTCGTCCAGCTTGTCGTATCTTTCTTCCATCACTCTCAGAAAGGATTGCGCCCAATTATTCAGCGCTTGGAACGGCTCCAGCCGGATTCTGTAGATACGGCGGTTCGCTTCTGCCCTTACTTCTAAAATCCCGTGGTCGCTAAGCATCTTCAAATGCTTCGAGGCTTGAGGCTGACGAAGCCCCAAACGTTCGGCGACTTCCCCCACAGTCAGGGGACCATGGCGCAGGAGTTCTACGATACGCATACGATTAGGTTCAGCCAAAGAGCTCAACGTTGATATCTCCATGGCCTGTTTTTTGACTGACATGCTGCTCACCTCACGTAATCAATTTGAATAATTCTACCATCCCCTTATCACTATACTATGTTATCATGTTGTTGACTCCAATATATTCCATAATGAATATTCACGTCAAGGAATATTTGTACAATGACACTTTTGTTCAGTTCTGAGCGTTTGCCTTACACGACGGTTCTTCTTTTCATCCACAAGAGAGATTACTCCGTAGCATAATCCCCACAATAAAAAAACCGATTCTTCATGCGGAATCGGGGTGACCTTTTCAAAATTAATTAAATATTCCGCCGCGAGAATCGATAGCTCGTATGTAAACACTTTCTCGTTGTGGTTGTTCTCAAAGAGGACACGAAACGTACCGATCCGGAGTCGATACAAGCCAACTTAACCCTTCTCGGTTTGATATCGCCATCTAGTGGAATGCTGAGCAAACCATTCAGATCCTGCACGATTCGCTCTTATATAGCTTTCTCTTGTTTAGCGTTATTTTCACCGAGTCTTAATGTGGTCAGTCAACTTGTAAACCGAACTCAGCTCAGTGGCGTTGGGATGAAATATTGCCCAAAAAGCATTGCAACGATGATTCCAAAAAACAGTACAAATATGAAGATTAACAAAATACCAAGAACAAATCTTCGTAGTTTCATGTTATTCCTCGTTTCAATTTTGTCGCTAAACCCGTTAGAACGAACCAAAAACGGCTACGTTTAGCAATCGTATTCAGTTATCGTTCTGCGTTAGAGTTCAATGCCAAACCCATTCCGAGCAATGGTGATTATTATGCCCTGTTAGAGCCTCGCGAACGTGATGTAATCGACTTGAACTGGATCTGCATATTCGATCCGAAGTGCCCGGTTAATCTGTCCCCGGTGATATTGCCCATGTAAGAGGACCTGCAACAGGATGTCCCGGACGGATGTTCGGAACGGAACCCCGCTCTGATTCGCATAGTCCATCATCTCGTCCAACTCGGATTCCTCGAGCCCTTCGATATAGACGCGATATTGCTCGGCGTTTTCTTCGAACATCCTCCGGATCGCCGTCAGGTCTTCCGCTTCCTCCCACAACGTATATTGCGCGCTCCCTTTGCCCTCCAATCGGTACAGCCAGACTCGTTCCGCGACCGCGACGTGCCGAACCAGCTTCAGAAGGTCCTTGTTCTTTGTCTCACTCTCCTCGAGCGCGTCCAAGATGCGTCCGTCCGCCCAGTACAGGTGGTTCATCATGCACTTAATCGTCTTCATTTCGGTTTCCCCCTCTTCGTCTCATCGACTACTTGAACCTACTGATCTCCCGTTAGACTATAACAACTCTTTTCTAAATGATATTAGTCTCAGTTGCTCATCTTCCTTGAAGTTATTACATTTAGACAATTCAACATCAAGGAACTCGTTGTCCCTTTCATTCATTCGAATCGATTTACAGACATATTCTGTCTTGCCTTGGTCACTCCATGCGTCTCTTGTGTTATCAACTATCCAATGTATTTCCCTACCATTTGAATTTACGTCATGAATAATTGGACTGCCTTCCACTGTAGGAGAAACAATCATTAAGTTATCCCCTTTACCTTCATTAAATCTATTCATCATTTCATCTACACGGTCCAAATCCACTTGATCAAAGTTAATAATGATTGACTTGTTTTTGTTTGTATTTTCTTTATGGGATTGTTGATTTATGAGTACAAAAATAACACTGACCAATCCAATAAATACGATTATTTGAATGTAATTTATTGTTTTCTTATATTTAACGATTTCCACCTCCACAATAATTCAATATTTAAAATATTCGGCAAAGGAGTAAACTATCCTCCCCTTTACTTTAATAAACAAAAGAGGAGCTGCCGCGAAGCAAGCTAGTTTGCGAAGCCAAGGATAACTCTGCTGGATCTATTTGGCTCCATAAGTAAGGAGCTAGCACGCTGGCTATAGGTCAAAAATGAGGAAACCTCCCCGTTGTCATTGACATGGGGAGGTTTTGTCGTTGCGTGAGCATGAAAATCAAGCGATGCGTTTCACGCAAACCCACGCTCGGCGTGTTACTGTAGGGACAGCTTTTGTTACTGCGTCCGTGTTAAGCATAACTTCCGGCGGCCCTGGTTGTTAGCCGTGCCATCCAGGCTTAAACTATGGTTTCACAAATTCGGGCTCGATTTGCTACCCTTAACCCCAACGTACTAGCACCTTAATCGTCTCTCTCATCAAGTGTACGGGTTCGTCCCTTCGGCTGCGGGGAGCTTCATCGCTTTCAGCGGCACCATCGATTCATCCGGCACGTAATACTTGAATCGATTGGTGCTGATATCGCCAAGCAGCTGCCGGCGTATCGGATCGGCGCCTTCCAGCAGGGCTGGACTCGCTTGATGATAATCGATCGGCCGCATCCATATGGGACTGTAGCCTATGAACAGCTGCCGTCTTGTGTGCGAAGAACGGTTCGGAGCTCCAGAATGCCACAGATTCTGGCCAAAGATGAACACATCGCCCGGCTTGCCGCAAATCTGCACCTCGTTCTCTAACGGAACATCGACGTTGGTCTGTATCGGAACATAGTTCGGAATGAGATGGCTCCTCGGAATCACTTTCGTATTCCCGCGATTCTCCTCTGACATATCGCTCAGAATATAGCCGATTTTGATATAATACGTTGACGTCAGCCCTTGAATAGAAGGAAATCCCGGGTGGGGGCCATCCTGGTGCCAATTAATGAAGCTGCTCGTCTCTGTCTTGCGGTTGTCCGGATTCGGCTTGCGTACCGTGAGATGAGAAATATGCAGCTGGATGTTGAATCCCAATAGATTCACTATCAGCGGCAGTAGCGCCGGATGATCGATCAGTGACAGAATTGCCGGATCCCGCTCCACGCTATTATAGATATTGTAGGAAAGCGCTTCGGGCTCCTCCTTCAGAATTCGGTCTACGGCCGCGTTCACCTCGGCCACTTTATCTTCTGAGAGAACGCCTCTCAGAATCAAGTACCCATCTTGTTCAAATTGCTGCATCAAAGACGGAATCGCAAGTTCCACTCCCAAGTTGGCTCACTCCTTTATAGACACATATCATAATGTCATTAATAATTGGCTGATTTTATTTACTATAACCGAGTGTCTGCAGCTGCTTGATCGCCGAATCCATGTAGGTCTTGTAATTCATTGTCGTCTCCAGCGATTTCAGGAAGCCGTCATACTCGGATAATGGCCGCTTGCCATACACAAACTTTGTTATTTCTTCCTCCACGAAGCGGCTCGCATCTGCCGCATTATAACCGTCCGGATAAGTCAGGAACCCATTCAGCACTTGAATTCGGGGCTGTTTGTTGGCAAAGTCGATGTACTTCACTTGAGGGGCGAATTTCACTGACAAGTAAGCTTGTTCCGGCCGCCCCGTAAATTGATACAGCCACGTATAACCGGCTTCCTTGCCCATCAGATCCGTAGGGATAACTTTATCCCCTTCCAGATTAAAGTGTTTGCTCTTTACGCCGAACTGCACAAGCAGGGATCCGTCTTTGGTGGATACATAATTCAACAGATCGAATACCTTCTGCAGCTTAGCTTTGTCCTTCTCCACTGATTTCGGAATCACGAACAACCCCGGTGCGGTACCAATATCCCATGAGCCATCGTTCTGAGCAACAGGACCTTTCGGTGCCGCCATCTGAAGCCATTCCGCATTCGGGTTGACCTTCTTAATCTGGTCAGCAAATTGTTCTTTGGTTACGTTTGGCCAATCCAACCAGACGATGCCCGCCTGTCCTTTAATGGCCTTCTCCTGATGCTGAAGCCCATTGTTAGCCATAAGCTCAGGGTCAGCTGAACCACTGGCGATAAATTTATTGATAAAGGCAAGTGCATCCTTCATACCGCTGTCATACAAAGAATTTACGATTTTGCCATCTTTGACGTAGAACTCCCCCGCACCGCCACTAATATAAGGGTTGCCTACGCCGTAGCCGCCGAAGACCGGAGCGAACGCCTGTAGCTTGCCCCCGGTTAGGCCGTACGTATCCTTCTTCCCGTTGCCATCCGGATCCTGCTCCGTGAAAGCCTTGGATACGTTCAGCAATTCATCAAAGGTGGTTGGAGCCTTGAGATTTAGCTTATCGAGCCAGTCTTTACGAATCCAATACGTGTTGTAGGGGATTTGCGGTGCTTTTGCGATTGCATAGATTTTGCCGTCTACCGTGCCCTTCTTTAAACTGTCAGCCCCGATGAAATCCTTGACCGACTTCAGCTCTTTATCCAGATAAGGCGTCAGGTCCAACAGCAGGCCCTGCTGTGCGAACTGCTTCAATTGTGATTTGTCTACCCCGAACAGATCAGGGAAATTGCCTGAAGCGACACGGACGTTAAGTTGATTCTTATAATCGTCTCCAGCCGCATAGGCGGTCAGATTGATATCTGTGTTCAGCGCCTTATCCAGCTCTTGCTTAATGAAATCCTTATCTGGTGTCGGCAATCCGCTAGCGTTCTCTATAATGTCCAGCTTAACCGGTTTGCTTAGCGCTGCTGTTGATGCCGGTGCGCTTTCGGTCACTGTCTTGCCGCCGGCCCCTCCTGTGTGGCCGCTGCTGCAGCCCGCGAGGAGTGTGCCTGCAAGCAGTAGAGCCGTTATTGAATTCCGTGCCGTCAGTTGACGTTTCATAGATATTCCCCTTCTTTCTTTGAATGGTACGAATGAGTGGAGCTACTTTATTGAAGCGATTACAGACGAACGTCCCTGCAGGTCAACGTTCCTCCAAACCGATTTCAACCTTTGATAGAACCGAGCAGCATGCCCTTGGTGAAATGCTTTTGCATGAACGGATACACTAGGATAATAGGTAGGCTCGCCATAACTACGGAGGCCATCTGCAGCGTTTCAGTAGGTGTCAAATTCTCGGCATTTTCCAGCGGTTGCTGAGTTTGTATCAGAATCTCCCGCACAATCACCTGTAATGGGAAGAATGAACGATCCGTCACATACATAATCGCTTGAAAAAATTCGTTCCAATGTCCGACCGCATAGAAGAGTGACACGGTCAGTATTACCGGTACGGACAAGGGCAGCGCAATCTGCCACAGCACCCGAAATTCCTTGGCTCCGTCCATTCTTGCCGATTCGAAAAGCTCTTCGGGCAGCTGCTCGAAGAAGCTTTTGACGATTAGGATATTAAAGCTCCATACGAGGTTGGGCAAGATCAACGACCAAAGTGAGTTGAGCAGCCCTACGGACTTGACCACGAGATAGGTTGGAATGATTCCACCGTTGAAAAGTAGGGTAAATACTACCATCATCAAGATAATACTACGTCCCGGCAGCTTCCGCCGACTGAGCGGATACGCCATCAGCGCGGTCACGATAATGTTCAGAACCGTTCCAACGATCGTAATGTAGGCGGTGACGCCAAGTGCTCTTGGTATACCAGAATCCGTCAGTAGCTTATGATAAGCAGCCAAAGTAATATGCCTCGGTATCAGAATGAAGCCGCCGTTCTTCAGCACCTCGCTAATCGGGGTAATTGATACGGATACGACATACAGCAGCGGAAACACGACGGCCGCTCCGCACAAGAGTAGAATGATGAACGTAACCGTATTAAAAAAGCGATCTTCCCAGCTGTTTACCATATACCATCCCCCCAAATCTTCGCAATCCGGTTCGCCACCAGCACGAGCGTTAAGCCAATAACAGCCTTGAACAATCCGACTGCTGCCGCCAAGCTGAAGTTCAACTGCTGCAGTCCAGTACGGAACACCCAGGTGTCGATAATGTCCGCAACGGGATATACTTGAATGTTATACATGATGTAGATTTGTTCGAAGCCTGCGTCCATAATATGGCCGAGCCGCAGAATCAGCAGCATCACGATTACGCTTCGTATTCCGGGCAGTGTAATGTGCCAGATCATCCTAAGCCTTCCCGCTCCGTCGACACGCGCTGCTTCATACAGCGTCGGATCAATGCCGGCAATCGCCGCGAGATAGATAATGGCACCCCAGCCCAAGTTCTGCCATACTTCAGAACTTACGAGGATGGTGCGGAAATAATCCGTTGAGGTCAGGAAAGGGATCGCTCTAAGGCCAAGATGGACGACCCATTGGTTGAACAGGCCGGAACTCTGGGATAGCAGCGCCAGCAGAATCCCATAAATAATGACCCACGAAAGAAAATGCGGCATATACGTCAGAGTTTGGATCAGCGATTTAAACCAGCCCACCCGGCACTCATTAAGCAGCAGTGCGAACAGGATCGGCGGCAATGCACCGAATGCCAGCTTATACAGACTGATAAGGAACGTATTGGTCAGCAGCTGGACGAAATAAGGCGAGTGAAAGAAGGTCAGGAAATGCTTATCCCAAGGCTGAGCCCATGGACTGCCCAGGATACCATCGACAATAGAGAAGTCTTTGAATGCAATGATAATGCCGTACATAGGAACGTATCGAAAAATTAAATAGAAGATTACCCCTGGCAGCAGCATGGCGTACATGGCCTTGTATTGCCATAGCCGCTTCATGCCTTTAACCCGTTTTTGGGGACGCCTTATTGCCGCCTCTGTGTGTTTATGTATAGCTATTTGCTGCTCCATGGATTCACCTCGTATGCCGGCTTCGGACATTTTTGTTTGCGTTTTCATTTCGATGATCCTAGTATATCAATCAAGCAATCTTCATGAATATGCAGTAATGTTACGAAAATAGGAGGTACAGCAGCAAATCGAAAGGCGTGCCACACGGCACGCCCCTAAGCATGTATATCAATCACATCGGTCGTTCGCTTCCCAGCATACGGAATGGCAGGGAGCTCAATGACCACGATCGTTCCGACATTCTTGATGCTGCGAATTTTTATGCCATAGCGTTCTCCGAAGTGGAGCCGAAGCCGCTCATGAACATTGTTCAGCCCAATACCCGTAAACCGCTCCTTCTGAAGGGCAGCTCCGCCTGTTTGGATGACCCCCTGAAGCCGATCAGGCTCGATCCCTACACCGTTATCTCGAATCACGAAACGCAGTAATCCACGTCGTACTTCGCCCCGCAGACTGATTGCCCCATGCCGGCGGCTTGGCGCTATGCCGTGAAAGATCGCATTCTCGACAATAGGCTGCAGCGTCAGCTTTAGAATGGAGCAGGTTCCTACAGCAGTTTCTACTTGGTATTCGAAGGTGAACTTATCGCCATAGCGTGTCTTTTGAATTTGCAAATATTGCAGAAGTCCCTCCATCTCCTCATCTACACTGACGAACTCCGATGTCTTATCAAAGCTAAATTTCAATACCCCGACCAGCGCTCGAATCGTTTCCTTCACTTCATCGGTCCGATGCTGCCTGGCCAAACTGCCGATACAAGCAAGCGTATTATATAGAAAATGCGGGGCAATCTGGCTCTGCAGCACCTTCAGCTCCAGCTCTTTCTTCCGGGCCTCCATCTCCTTGGTTTCCAGAAGCAGAACTCGAATCCGTTCCATCATCGCATTGTAGCTTCGCGTCAAGCGGCCTATCTCATCATCGCGGCGAACCGTAATGCTGGATACGACCTCCATATCACGGACGCGGTCCATACGAATAGCCAGCATGCGGATCGGGTGTGTCATAAGGCGGGACATCGCGTATGCCGTCAACAGCAGAGCGGCCAGCATGATCATGGCGCCTGTCTGATAGTCGTTATATAGTGTGGAGATATTCTGATAAAAGTAGCTTTCCTTAATGAAGAAAATGAGCGACCAGCCTAGCCGGTTCTGACCTGATTTCAGCACAGCCATCCTTCCCTGCGGTCCATCCAGCTCCTGAGAGCCGACTGGAAGCTCGGCCAAGTGCTTAACGAAATCATCCGGAAGCTCGGTAAGGTAAGCATTCTTCTTGCTCGGAAGCAGCTCTGTCTGCCTGTCATAGCTCACTAGCTCGTTCCTATCGGATATCAGTACAAAGGTTTGCTCGTGCTGGGACAGCTCAGTCAGCTTGCTCCTCAGCTTATCCAAATTCAGCTCAACGACTGCGACTCCAAGCCGCTGCCCTTGCTTATCGAACACAGGCCGGGCAATGGCTACCGTGTAACCAGATTGCGGTGAGTTATAGGGCTGGCTGACAATCGAATAGGCATTCACCTGCGCCATTTCATAAAGCTTTGGCAGCATTGGATTGCCTAACACCTCGTAGAATACTTGGGAATTGCTGAAGATAGTTGCATCCGTACGCATAATATAGACGTTCTTAACTGTATTGCTGTTATTATCCGCCACCGAGCGAAGGAAATCTTCGACACTTTTGTTGTCCGTTGATTTCAGCAATTCGATATTGGCTGAGAGAAGAAGAAGGATATTCTGTCCATTATCGAGATATGTGTCTAGAAATTGATTCGTTCTAGCAATCAGCTGCTGCGCGTCATCTACAATCTGATGCTTGAATAAACTGGCGGCGCGGTTGTAATTATTGGCGGCCAGGAAGGCGAACAATGTGAAGGTGACGAGAAATAACAGTAAGAATTGCTTGGTGGCCATACTCCAGCTTCTGATCCAAAGCACCATGGCACTTACCCCCTCTTGAATTCCGTTGGCGACGCCCCGGCATGCTCCCGAAAGGTAGTCGTGAAATAGCGGTAGCTGGGTATACCAACGGCAATGGCGACTTCATAGACACGCATCGTAGTTGTCTGCAGCAGATGAACGGCCCGTTCCATTCGTTTGCGCGTGACATAGTCGTTGTAGGAGATCCCCGTCTCTTCCCGGAATAACCTGCTAAAATAAGTGGAGCTTAGCTCGACATGCTCCGCTACCTGAGTGAGCGTGATCGGCTTATCCAGATGCACCTCGATATAGGCCTGAGCTGCCGTAATTTCCTTGCGCTGCTTAGCTTTTGGGCCATACCCGCTCTCAATCTCATGGACCGCAATGGCGATTAGCTCACTTAAGCTGCGTACTTCCATCATGGCGTTGGCCGTCTCCACGCGCTTCTCGATCCCCCCTTCGGCCGAAACGTCCACCCACAGCTGCCGCCACTCGAGCACCAAATTTTTCAGTACCTCTGCAGGAAGCCGGTGCTTGCTAGCCCAACGCGTTAGCTCGTTGCGCAGACATTCCACCAGCTTAACGCGGTCCCCTTTCGTCTGCCGCAACTTCTCTGCCATCTGTGATGCAGCTGCCGAAGAGAGGGGCGCCGCTGAAGCTTTCCCTCCAATGAACACCTTCACCGCCTGATCATAAAATCGAAGCGTCTGCTCTTCCGTGACGAATTCGTACATCTCCCTTAGTTCTTCGGGCTTGCGGACCGGCTCACCGACTACGGCGTATATATTCACCGCACCGCTTAAATAAGGGAGCTGGCGCTCCACCATATCGCATAACGTACTTGTGATCGTCTCAAGCTGGCTTCTCAGACTGATGGAAGTCATCGACTCTTGGGAGAAGAGCAGCACATACACGCCATCCTCCGCAGGCAGCCAGTGAAAAGGGTGCTTCGGCCATTCCAGCCTGGTTAGCATCTCCTCCACCTCGCGATGCACAAAAGGCCTGTAGGCCTTGCGAGACTCTACATGGATAGCCGTAAGCCACAGGGGCATGAGCAATTTAAACCGACTTAGAAAGAACTCGCTAATCTCCTTCTCACTGACAGCTGAGCCATTGGTGAGATTAACCCATTCCTTCGATAGCTGCCAGCGCCGATCTTCCGATTCTTTCCTGTGAATCGATCTTGCCCGATCATGAGCCTCTCTGGCCTTATTCAGCGCCTCAGCTAATTCCTGCTCTTGCATAGTGACCTTCACCAGATAACCTGTCGCCCCAAGCTGCAGCGCTTTGCGCGCATATGCGAAATCCGAATGACACGTAAGCAGAATCACCTGAGTAAGGGGAAATTCCTCTTTCAACTTGCTGAACATCGTTAAACCGTCCATGACTGGCATGGTAATATCGGTCAATACGATATCGGGGGAAAAATTACGGCAGAAAATCAGCGCTTCTTCACCATTCTCCGCTTCTCCCACTAGCTCCAAGCCATTTGCCTCCCAAGGAAACAAACGCAGCTCCTGCCGCAGGGGGACTTCATCATCTACGACTAAGACGGTCAGTAAATCCCGGTTCATCCGGCACCTCCCATTTGCTTTGAATGAATTGGTAAACGCTTTCAAATTATAAGTGTAACATACTCCTCTCTGGAGACAATATGCAGAAATTATATCATTTTATCCACAATGGGAAACAAATTGCAACCATCATAAGGGAATAGATATTAGAGATACCTAAAGCAAAGCATCGCTTCAACTTTGAAAACAGTTGGCAGCGGTGCTTTTGTGTGATTCAACGAAAGAATTCCCTCTATTTGATTCTTGTCCCCAGTATTTGTCGATTCATGATTGTAAATAAAAAGTTCAGCAGACTCTATTTAATCTACCCCTTAATATTGGCTCCAAAAGAACATGTAAATTTGGAATAAACCATCTTTGCTTCGAACAGTTCCATCTTACAAGAGTTGACTGATTCTAAATATTGATTTTTAATGACCTCATGTTCTTCGATAACCCAGTTAGCATAATGAAGAATCTAATTGTAATTTAAATCCTAATAACTTTCTATTTTAATTACAAATTATCCTGCCAGTGGTCCTATTTCAGCTTTGTCTCGATCTTTTAAATCAATAAAGTCCCAGTCAACTTTACTACAACCTTTGCATGGAATTAAATAGTTAATTTGCTGATCATTAGCTGAGAATATTGGTCTCACCTCGCAAGTTCAATGTCGTCTGGTCTTACAGCAAACAATGCCTTTGTAATTCCAGCCTCACCCGAAAACTCTAAGAAATTGTGTCGCAAGAATACAATGTAGGCACTTTTGTGTCATTGGACAATAGTTTTGTATAGTTTTCCCTTTTATGCTGATAACACCACGCCTACTCCCTCTATGGAGTAACGCTTTGCTCTTAAATACTCTCGTTTTCTCAGTTTTTGACCATCAATACTTTTCAGGAGATTACATTTTAATGGTATGAAGTTGTAGATGAAGAATATTATGGATATTCCAAGGGGCAAAAGACTCTCTACCTAAACCATCAGATATAAAAAAGGATGGAATGGTAATGGTGTATGGTTGCACCTTTGGATCTCCATATGTGCTCATGGCGGTCAACCCTCCCACTTCTCTTTTACGTAACGTACATTAACTTCATCAGAATAGTCATTGTACTAAATTACATTGTGTTTAATATCCAGGAATTTTCGATTCGGAAGTAGGAAGCCTACGAATAAATGGACATACTAACTATTTTTATTACTGCTTTTCCTTGATACGTAGCCAAGCTTCCGCCATTCGTCTTCCTAAGCTTCGTGCAGAAGGTGCATCATAATGTAAACAGTCTCCTCCGTGTTGTAGACCATCTGAAGAAACAAACTCATAGCAAGGAAAATCATAGCGAGCCGATTTTAAAGCGGAATTAATGTGACCAGTGTAGGGATATTTGTCTTGTTCAATGAATGTCCCAAGTTCCGATGCAATAAATGGAACGCTCGGTACCATTAATTCTTTACGTATGTCTGCAAGTAAACTATAAAAGCGCATTCCGTACGACTCAGCATCTGCTAGATTGGTAGAATCACTCTCTCCCTGTGCCCACAAAATCCCTCGAAGTTGCCCTTCCTTCATTGCCAAACGACAACGATCTATAGCTGACAAATAGAGGTCTCCAGTGGAAACCCACCTTTCAATTTTGGTACCGCCAACGGCGCATGGAATTAATCCAATTGAAGATATATTAGTTGTCTGTAGAACTTCTTTTGCAAATGGTAAGCCAGGACCTACACCCACAAGTTCAGGTTTATCAAAGTGAATTGGCTCCTGCGCGGCCTGCCACTCTCCATTTTGATTTAATACTTGAATACGTTCATCACTTGCTTCCGATAGATCCTTTTTTGTTAAAGCGCCTCTACCTGCCATATTTGATTGTCCAATGAGTAAGAACAGATCCATCATAAATTCCCTCCACTATATCCTATATATTCCAAAATATTCCTATAAATATTATTTCTCTAGTTTAAAATACACGACAATTTGGGCATTATCTTGTCCAAGAAGATGTAGTCTTACAATCTTTTGCACGAAAGGAAACTAGAAAATTTGAAAACGTACGCTTAGCAGCACCCTGCCTTCCAGCAGCTTAATCCTAAGGCGGTGGTCATTGAGCCATCAATAATGCTTGTATTACTATACTTCAATATTTTTCTCATAACCAATCAGTGAATATAATCGGTTTCCTCGCCTGTAAAAGTGATTTGATAAAATCGGTTATACCGGTTATCCCCTTCCCATTGCCGTGTAACGTGACCATTTTCGGTAAGGGTTTTTAGTCGCTGACTGAAATAAGCATCATTATTACTTTTCCAATTTTAACTCCCCATTTTCATACTCAAACTGTAATTACCAATTGACATAAAATCTCATTGAGGGTGTTATTCTTTATGTACATTAACAGATACCACATTTATTTCTTTTCCTTCGCTTTCTTGTCTCTCAGATAAAACTTAAGAAAATTTTAAATTGGCTAAACGTTCTTCCAAAATCATGCGCAACTCATCAGGAATCCGACCAAACTCGACCCCTTTTCCTAAAAACAAAAGCCAATCCGCATAATAAGCCAGCGCTTCAACATCGGTTACATCCAGCTGAACATTGAAAATCCCGCTAGACTGAAACATACCAGTAAATGACAATCTAATCCCTGGCGGGTGCATTCGCTTAAATCGCTGAATCCCAGTCGTATCTAGTTTCACAACAAGATTGGCCTCACGTGCAACGAGGCGTTTTTTGTTTAAAATCTCTTGCTCAGACAACTTCATCTCAAGCTCAGATATTGCAGAATCTCGCAGCATCTCAACAGGTAAATAACGAAACTCATCCGCATCAAAATCATACACCTCTACTAACCACCGAGCGTTTGAGTTAAAAATATGAAGTAAAAAAACGTCCAGCAACTGTGGCCAGCCAAGACTCTGCTCATAAGTCACGCGCAAATGCTTATCTCGCACAGCAAGTGAAATCAACTGGTTCAGCTCCGCTGGTGCCGCGTCATCGAGCTCCAAAAGATTCGGATTGGCAGGATTCGTATTTTCAAAAAGTAAAATATTATTCAGCTCAATCAGCTCGTCCTGCTGGGTTTGCGAAGCGATGCCGATGAGCTTTTCTGTGATTGAGCGGCGATTTTGCAGATAAGGCAGCTGTGAATTTTTTGAAGCGATAAAGCTGATAAAAATCGCCTTCAGCTCTTCTGGCGTAAAGCGGGCGGCGGGCAGATACTGATTTTGCAGGACATTGTAGCCGCCACCGCGTCCAAGCTCGGTCGTCAGCGGAAAACCCATCGCCTGAATCTCGTTAATGTCTCGGATCGCGGTCGCGCGGGAAATCTTGAACTCCCTCTGAATCTCGGCGATTGTAAAATGGGCGCGGTTATTGATATAGCGCATGATCAAGTTTACTCGTTCTGTTTTTTTCATAATTTTATTGTATCAAAAAAGTAGCAAAAGAAAAATGTCTGAGCTGACGCGGACTCGATAAAAAGTATCACTTTTTGATACATTCAACAAATAGAATCAATCTTGTAAATAATAATTCTGCAGAGGAGATAATAAAATGACTAATTACGCAATCAAAACAATCTCGGAAAACTACAAAATGACTGCTTTCGGTGTTGCATTTGAAGATTTCAACGACTGGGCAGGTAATGCAGCAAAAACTGCAGCAAAAAAAGCCGAGATAACGGAAAACGGCAAGCTTGCTGAACTTCTCGCACTAGCTGACGGCCAAGCATATCAAATCAACTACATTTTAGACGGCAAAGCTTGGCGCGGTTTCGGCGTGATGGGTGAGTTCGACGTGGAAGGCGCGGTCGTCCTCGATTTCCTCGCTGGCGACTATCTCGTTGTGCCAGGCACAGGTGCTGACAAAGACCGCCTTGCTGACGAAATTACAGGTAAAGTTTTCGGCGGCATGCTGCAAGCAGTCACAGAATACAAATATGTTGGTCCTGGTAACTCAACGTTCGTCAAAGAAGCTGAAAACGGTCAATTCTACGGTGAAATGTGGCTTCGTGTAATAAAGTTGAAGTTTAATCCAGTTAAAAGGAGTACTCCTATGACAGTCTATACACTTGAACACAAAAAATCATTCACATTGACCGCTTATGGTTTCTCAATCCAGTCGAATTTCCAAGACATGCCGGCTATGCAAAAAGAAAAAACCGAGTTTTGGCGCAGACTCAAGGATGACGGGCGCTTTGACAAGCTCAAAAAAGCTGCAAAAGATGATCGTGAATGGTCAGTCAACGAAGTTTATCTAGGTAAACCGTGGAATTATTTCGCGGTAGAAGCTGGCAAATCAGTGGCTGACGCAACACGCATCATCGAGTTTCCAGAGAGCGAGTACATCGTGGTTGCAGGAAATGGCGACAAGGAAACCTTGTTTGACCAGCTGACTTACCGCGCTTTTGGCGAAGTCTTGGCTCAAATTACGGATTATGCGTACATTGGCGGTCCAAACGCGACGTATCGCAAAGATAACGGTGATGGCACTTTCTACGGTGAATTTTGGGTGCCAGTGGTTAAAAAATAAAGGTTTATGCCAAGGATCCGAGCTGCCAATAATGGGCTCGGATCCAATACTGGTTTATATGATCTCAATGTACCCCTCAGTTCCATTCACGCGAATGTGTTGCCCGTCTTTGATCAGCCTCGTAGCATTTTCCACTCCAACAACTGCTGGCAAGCCATCTGATAATCCAGTTTGTTTGTGCGTACCATTTAGTGAAGTTGTAAGCATGTTCCTCGCTAAATTGGAAGAGATAGTAAGCAACTGCTTTCACAACATCGGAAGGGATCTCTGCTTCCGTAATGATTTGTCGAATCTTTCTGCTGATCCACCGATAATTCCCCTACATTTAATCCTTTTCCCCCAACGAGCCCAAGTTGGTTTTTTTTCATTTCCTTAAAATCGAGAATCAAAGTACTCATTAACATCTCTCCTCATTTTTTACGGACTAAATAACAGAAGTTTCATCGAAATATATGGGCAGTTAGGAGGAATACAACATGAAGAAAACAAAGCTTGCTCTGACTAGTGTCACACTGGCGATGACATTTACTGCTTTGCTCTATACCTCTCCGTTGCATGCCGAGTCAACGCCATCTCCTTCTGTTTATTTGGACGGCCATGAGTTGAACTTTCAGTCACCTCCTGTGATCGAAAACGGCTATAGCCTCGTACCTATGCGTGCCCTCTTCGAGGCTGAAGGCGCTACAGTAACTTGGGAGGAGAGTACGCGAACGGTTACCGCGATGAAAGATGACACTGTATTTACTTACCGAATTGGCGAAAATGTTGCTCATAAAAATCAAGAAGTGTTGGAGCTCCCCCTCCCAGGAAAGATTATCGATGGGTCTACCATGGTTCCCCTGCGATTGATAAGCGAAACACTTGGAAATCTCGTGAAATGGCATGAATATTCCCGTTCGATTACAATATCATCCGTACATACCTTTGAAACTACAATTCAATATGGCGTGAACTTACGTGATGCACCTGACAAGAATACCACTACCCATATCCTTCAAATGTTGCCGAAAAGCGATAAAATTCATGTCATCCGTGACATCAATGCGAATTGGCTGGAGGTGCAGACCAAAGATGGAATCATTGGTTTTATTTCTGCCGATCCGATGTATTCTGATTTCAAGAGCTCAACAGAGGCCGAGAAGCAAGCAGATGCATTGATCGCCTTTGGTTCCAAATTTCTTGGAATCCCCTATGAGTTCGGCGCCGCAGTTGGACAAACGTACACATTCGATTGCTCTTCTTTCGTAAAATATGTATTTAACGAAGTATTCTCGATCGAATTGCCACGTTCCTCCTACGATCAAGCGCTGAAAGGAAAAGAAGTAAGCATAAACGAGCTCCGTAAAGGCGATTTACTGTTCTTTCGTGCTCGTGGCCTAGACATTGGTCATGTTGCCATGTATGCGGGAAACGGCCAGCTTCTTCATACTTATTCGAAAGAGCTTGGTGTGCATTTCGAAGCGTTCGATGATTCCTGGAAGAAACGTTTTGTTGTTGCCAAGCGGTTGTTCTAACAGTAATCAAGATTCTCCTCACAAATTCCATAATGGTAATTCGAGGAGGTTATTGGGTCATAATAGGATGTATAGTCCCGACGGCCTTAAGGAGGTGTTGAGAATTAAACGATTTCTAGGATTTGTCATGTTTACTCTATATGCACTGGTGACGTTTTTTGGGCTAGGACCTGTTCTCTTTGCGGACGGCAGCCAAAAAGAGCGAATGATTACCCTTCTCGTTGTGATTCTTATCTATGTCGTCTTAACGATACCTCTATATTTAATTTTCCGAAAAAAATAATCCAGCAACATCATGCAATTTCAAAAAGCTTCGCCTTAGGTAATAAGCCTAAGCGGAGCTTTTTTTCATCCTTTCTTTTTCGGCAGTTATGCTTTGTTACAAATTCAACCGCCGCCGAGCGCACAAGTAACACGATTAGACATCTTTCTTGCAAATGTCGAAAAAGGAAATATATGGGCCAATGTGCACATGACTAAAAGCACTTACTAGTTTTGTAGAATCTATTATTTAATATTTATATACCACTGGTTAAATATATCAGTAGGTTTCATATTCTACTTGTAGGAGGTTTCATATTGAAAAACAACACCTCGAAGATTACTAGAATGCTATTGGTTACGAGTTTGACCGCAGGACTTTTCAGTACATCGACCGCAATGGCAGCAGGATCCGACAACTACGCAGGAGCAATTGAAGCACCTCCCGTAGATTTAAACATTGTTGACGATGATCGTTTGGCAAAAGGATTAATGGATCGGGGCCTTATTAGTAAGAATGCTACTCCTGAACAAATTGCCAAAGCCGTCAAATCGTACGTTGCAACGAAAAATAGTAAAATGATTAGTTCCAAAACTATCAATCAACACGAAGAGATGGATCGAAAGTCGAAAGAATTTATTGCGAAGCAAAAGGCTACTCTTTTAACGCAAATGAATAAAGACCGTCTGGACCCGAAAAATAATTTTCCCAACGGCGCCCCCATCCCTGCTGCTAAACAAGATGGCTACAACGGACCTGTACGTGTAGATAAAGTCCTTGTGCTTTTGACAGAATTCGCTGACTTTAAGCACAACAATGTGGTGCAAGAGCCTGGTTTCATGTATGCCAATAATTTCGATCGTGAACATTACCAGAAGCTTATGTTTGGCAATAAGGATTTCACGTTATTTGACGGTTCTAAGATTAAAACCTTCAAACAATATTACGAAGAGCAATCGGGTGGCAGTTATTCGGTAGATGGCTTTGTGTCTGATTGGCTGACGGTGCCTGGACAAGCCGTTCAATATGGTGATGACAATCCAGCTGGCGGTCATGATAATCTAAACCCTAAAGGTCCTCGCGATCTTGTGAAGGATGCACTGAAAGCAGCTGCTGCAAATGGCATCAATTTAGCGGACTATGACAAGTTTGACTTATATGATCTGGATGGCGATGGCGATTTGAACGAACCCGATGGTCTGGTTGACCACCTGATGATTATTCACGCAGGTTCGGGGCAAGAAGCGGGTGGCGGTCAATTAGGCGATAATGCGATTTGGTCGCATCGCTGGACACTAAATGGTGTATACCCTGTTCCTGGCACCACAGCTGCGGTCGATTATTGGGGCGGCTCCATGGCGGCTTATGATTATACGATTCAACCTGAAGATGGCGCAGTTGGGGTGTTTGCCCATGAATTTGGCCATGACTTAGGTCTTCCAGACGAATATGATACGCAATACAGTGGAAATGGTGAGCCAATTGCGTCATGGTCCATCATGAGCGGCGGCAGCTGGAATGGTAACATTGCGGGTACGACGCCTAGCTCTTTTTCACCTCAGAATAAAGAGTTTTTCCAGAAAACAATGGGCGGCAATTGGGCCAAAATCACAGAAATTGACGCTGCGGATATTACAAATGTAGGTACATCTACCCTAATTGATCAGAGTGTAACGAAATCGAAGAACCCAGGAATCGTGAAAGTGAACTTGCCTGACAAAGCGGTTGCTGGCATTCAACCTGCGTTTGGCGCTCACTATTATTACAGTACGAAGGGCGATAATCTTCATACGTCCCTCTCCACGCCAGAGTTTGATTTAACCCAAGCACAAACGGCCTCATTTGATTTTAAAACGCTATATGATATCGAATTTGAATATGATTACTTAACGGTAACTGCTACAACTTCTAACGAAACTGTAACCCTAGATATCATTGGTGATGATGACACGAACGGCGACGCACGTGCAGAATCTACGAATGGCGCCTGGGTAGACAAGTCCTATGATTTAAGCCAATTTGCTGGCAAAAAAGTGACTCTCCACTTTGATTATGTGACAGACGGCGGACTCGCATTAAATGGATTTGCCATGGATAATGCGAAATTAACAGTAAACGGTCAAGTCGTCCTTTCTGACGACGCTGAAAGCACTCCTTCCTTTAACTTGGACGGTTTCGTGGTTTCCAATGGAATTGAATATAAAAAGCACTACTATTATCTGGAATGGAGAAATTATGCTGGATCAGATAAAGCCCTTGCCTTTAGCCGTGGTGTAAAATACAATACAGGACTTCTCGTATGGTATGCGGATGACAGTTATTTAGACAACTGGACTGGCATCCATCCAGGACAAGGCTTCCTAGGCGTAATTGACTCTCACTCTGATGCATTGGTGTTCAAGAAAGACGGCCAAGATTCCGTTGCGCAAACGACTCGCTATCAAGTTGCTGATGCCGCTTTCTCTTTGGACAATACGCCAGCGTGGTACATCAATAACCCTACTAGAGGCGAATACAACTATACATCCTTGCAGGGTGTCGCGGAATTCTCAGATGCAACGGTTTACATGAATTCACTCATCCCAGATGCTGGCCGACTCGTGCCAACTTTCGGATTAAAGTTTAAAGTCTTGGGTGAAGCCAAAGATAATTCAGCTGGATTAATTTGGATTCATAAATAAGCAACCTCATACCACAAGACAAGAGGATACGACAAAGTATCCTCTTTCTTTTGACTTACATCTTTTCGATTAATCAGGTATTGGACATATCATCTTAACGTCTTCCATATCTAACAATTGAGAACTCTCGACTAAACTGCTTAAAGGGACGCTTTGCTCGTTTTCTGGTTGATCCAAAGGATAAATTCTGGCCGTGTCATTCTTCTCGTCGACATGTTGGATATAGATTGGTGTCCCGTTATAAGTGACATCAACCATGGTAGGTGAAACTGCAATCTCTTGGGCGCGTAGCTTATTCATTTTCAGTCCTCCTTCAAGTACTAGATACATTATTTGTAAATGTGAAAGGATGTATTCATGGAAAAGCACCCCCGCTTTCGGAGGTGCTTACCGTACTTGCTTAATGATTTCATAATCAATATATGGTTGTAACCATTCAATATCCTGACTTTTATAGCATGCTAACAGAAGCTGTTTCTTTGCTAATATGTTTTTATCTAATTTTTTTTCCGATGTTTCGAATACGTAGAGATTTCGATCAACCAATTCATGAACAATTTTGGATAGCGCGATATGTTGTGTGTGTCCGTATTCTCCTTTTAAGTTATGAGTCACCACTTTGGAAACAGGTTTCCGTGCAAGCACCTTGGCTAGATCGGACTTCAAACGAAGCTGATCAAAATCGCCATCCCATTTATCTTCATACTCCCACATTTCAAATTCCGTATAAACCTTCTTCATGACTTTCTGGAATTCCTTGCGTCTGAGCTTGTTGTTTCCATTTGTCACACAAATGACCAGCCATCCCTTTTCTTGTATGAGCTGGGCCCCGCCAAATATCATTTCATCATCGGGATGAGCAACAATCATCATTTTATCATAGTTCATTAATTCTCATCTCAATTATCCTTGTTCTATATATGTTCAAAATTTTCTTTGTTACTTTGGAAATATCCATAGATTTCTTCAAATTTCGCCTCAACTCTTTTTTCCAATGCGCATGCGGTACTTTATAACACATGCCATCCAGGATAGCTTTTGTAATATGATTCTTATCCATAGGCAGATAACATTTATGATCACAGAAATAATAGTTCAAAGCCTTATTGAAATTATCAAGTGTAACTAAGCCAAACGTTCCTTCGGTACCAATCGCGATTACGGGGCACTCGCAAGAAATGGCTTCTAATGCAACTCTGCCAGTTCCCACAACATAGTCACATATTGCGTACAACTCAGACATATCCTCTAGGTTCCCCAAATACTGGATTCGCTTTGAATTTATTTTAGAGTTAATACGTGTCTTAATTTTCTCGGCATTCATACCGCCGCCAGCGATAAGAAGATATAGATTAGGGAATGCATCTAGTAATTTTTCTTCACTAGCATCTAACAACAGATTGCAAATCTTATACTTGGTATCCTCTAACCTGCTGGCGTACAGTATGACTTTGGACTTCTCGGGAATGTTTAAAGTCCTTCTTAGATTCGACTTTTATCGCCTGAATAATTTCATATCAATCCCATTCGGAATGAATACGGTGAAGATGCCATTCTGTTTCAAATGATGCTGAACGGGTTCACTAACACTAATTAGTGTAGGTTTAATTGAGCATTGCTTGAATAACTCTTTTGTTTCTTCCAGGTTGTAAAAAATCCCATGAAATGTGTAAATCAATGGTATATTTAATTTCTTAGACAATTGCACGGCAACAATGCCACTATCCTGTAAATGAGCGTGGATCACATTAATTTTGTTGATTCGAATCCAATTCTCAAGTTTCTGTTTATTGGTTTTATCTATATAAATTTCGCAACTAAGCTTTTTAAATTGATTTTCGAGCGGTCCAGGATCCCCTGTTACAAATACAGAACTACCTTGTTTTATTAATTCTTTCGCAAGTGATAGAACATGCGTTTCTGTTCCGCCAATATCAAAAGCATCAAGCACCAAAAGAACCCTTACCTCATGACCTTCCAATTCTTCCTCTCCTTTCATAAGGTTAATATATGTAACAAAAAACCGCTCAGTGAGCGGTTTTTCAGTATGGAAGCGAAGATTAGGTTATCTTGTTCAAAAATAATTGCAAGTAATCCCCCCATCGATATTAAGAATCGCACCGTTGGTCCAATCCGATTCATCCGATGCTAAATAGATCGCGCTGTTCACAATGTCTTCAGGTTTTCCAAAACGCCCGCTTGGCTGTCGACCCAGTCGAATCCGCTTCGCTTCCTCATCTTTCAGCAGCCAGTCGGTTAATAAGGGAGTCTCAATCGGTCCTGGACATATCGCATTACTGCGAATGCCTTGGGGTCGAAATTGAATCGCCAGCGACCGAGTTAAGGAAACGATGGCTCCTTTGGATGCCGTATAAGCGTCCTGAGGCACACTGCATCCCATGAACGCAACGAAAGAGGCGATGTTGATAATGGATCCCTTCTGTTGCTTTACCATATGCGGGATAACATGCTTACACGTAAGAAAAGTTCCTTTCACATTGACACCCATGACCCGATCCCATACGTCGACGGTCGTATGAAGGACAGAGCCGTCCTCCGAAGGCATAATGCCTGCATTATTATAGAGAACATCCACTTTACCGTAGTGTTGTATGACCTGAGCCACTGCTGTCTGCACACTCTCTTCATTGGCCACGTTGCAAGGAAAGAAAGCCGCGACTCCTCCATGCTCTTGTATCTCCAAAGTTGCTTTAAGCCCTGCCTGTTCGTTTACCTCAAAGAGTGCAACCTTTGCTCCTTCCCGTGCAAACAAATGAGCCGCCGTCTGCCCCATACCGCTGCCTGCACCCGTAATGATGCATACTTTATCCTGTAAACGCCCCATCGTCGGCCCTCCCTTATCAGATTTGCTCAAAATATCTGGCTCTCTCCCAATCGGTGACAAATGTATTCAAAGCCTGCTGCTCCACTTTAGCCATGTTGTAGTAATGGTCTGTCACTTGATCTCCGAGTGCGCTGCGCACAATCGGACTTTCCTTCCAAAGCTCCATTGCTTCATACAGCGACGCCGGAACACGGGGAAGTCCTTTCATGGTGTAGGCGTTTCCTTTCCACTCTGCTGTAGGCTCGATCCCATTCTCGATGCCATATAAGCCGGCAGCGATCATCGCCGAGTAGGCGAGATAAGGGTTCATATCTGCGCCGGGAATTCGGTTTTCAATTCGCAGGCTTTGTTGATCCCCAACAATTCGCAAGCCGGAGGTTCGATTATCATGGCTCCAGACGATATGTACAGGTGCCCAGCTATCAGGGGCAAAACGTTTGTATGAATTCACATTTGGGGCGAAAAAAAGAGAAAAATCGCGTGTGCACGCTAAGATACCGCCTAGAAAATACTTCATCGTCTGTGACATCCCGTACGGCTGCTCAGCAGCGTCGTAAAATAGATTCTGTTCTCCCTGTAGGTCCCATAAACTGATGTGGATATGACCGCTCGATCCTGTCCACCCATTATGGGGTTTGGCCATGAAGGTCACCGCATGCTCATGCTGCATGCAAATCTCTTTGACCCCGTGCTTTAGCATGACATGCCGATCGGCAGAAGTGAGGGCATCCGCATACAACATATTAATCTCATGCTGCCCAACCGCCGCTTCCCCCTTCGTCGATTCAATCGGAATTCCCGCCGCATTCATATGATTTCTGATTTTCCGATAAAGCGGCTCGTTGCGTGTTCCCTGCAGCAAATTATAATCCTCGTTATAGTGACCTGAGGTCTGCATATGCTGGTAACCTTTATCATGAATGTTCTCATACGATTCTTTGAATAAATAAAATTCAAGCTCGCTCGCCATCATCAAGCGAAATCCCTTTTGTTCCGCTCTTAACATTTGCTTTTTAAGAATATTGCGCGGTGCAATACCGATGGGGGAGCCTGCTTTTTCATCTGCGACATCGCAGAGGACCATTGCTGTCTTTTCCAGCCAAGGGATGACGCGCAAAGTGGACCAATCGGGGCTCGCTAACCAATCTCCGTAGCCGGATTCCCAATTCATCTGCTCGTACCCGCTGGGAGTGTTCATCTCCATGTCGGTTCCAAGTAAATATGTACAGAAGTGAGTCCCTTTGGACTGCACATTGCGTAAATAAAATTCGCCAGTAAGTCGTTTGCCCATCAATCGGCCCTGCATATCGCAAAAGGCAATCATCACCGTATCAATAAGCCCTGATTGAATGGCCTGTTCCAGCTCCGCTGGAGTAATCAGCCCTGAAAGCCGGTTCTCATCCATAGACATCCCCTCCTTCGGAAACGTCAGCATTTAATCCTCTATTTTTAAATGGATATACTTCAGATCTAAAAATTCCTCCAAGCCATGATGTCCGCCTTCGCGTCCCATTCCGCTTTCCTTGATTCCGCCAAATGGCGCTTGAGGAACACTGAGCGATGTTCCGTTGACCGCGACCATACCGAATTCCAGCCTTTCACACACACGGTATACTCGGCTCACATCACGCGTAAACAAATAGGCGGCCAATCCATATGGCGTATTATTGCAGCGGGCGATCACTTCTTCTTCGGATTGAAAAGCGAGTATAGGCGCGACAGGGCCGAAAATCTCCTCTTTCGTAAGTGCCATTTCATCATGAACATCGTCTAACACGGTTGGGGCGTAAAAATAACCCTTCGCATAGTCACCTTCCTCTAATCGATGCCCGCCTGTTAAAATTTTGGCCCCTTTCGCAGCAGCTTCGCTTACTAGGCGTTCTACTCTTTCAAGGGCTGCCTGATCGATCAAGGGACCTACGTCCATCCCCAATTCCGTTCCAACCCCCACTCGAAGTTGGCGAACGTTCGAAACGATTTTCTCACTCAAAGATGCCCGAATGTCTTCATGCGCGTAAATTAAATTAATGCCATTACAGACTTGGCCGCAGTTCTCGAATTTATTGCTGACAATGCAGTCTGCCGCTAGGTCCAGATCGGCATCAGGAAAAACAAGCACTGGCGCAATCCCTCCAAGCTCTAAGGAAAGCCGTTTTAACTGCTTAGAAGCGCTTTGCATGATGTGCTTGCCCACTTCAGTTGAACCTGTGAATGAAATTTTACGCACCCGGGAGTCGGTTAAGAGGACTTGGCCTATCTCAGTTGCATCTCCCGTTACGAGATTAGCCACACCATTTGGAAGTCCAGTCTCGATCAACAGCTGAAACAGCGCCACAGCGATTAACGGCGTTTGACGAGCCGGCTTGACAACAACCGTGCAGCCTGCAGCCAGAGCCGGAGCGACCTTGCGGACCACCATGGCGGCAGGATAATTCCAAGGGGTAATCATGCCGACGATACCAATGGGCTGACGCCAGACCATGATTCGCTGATTTTTGCTGGAGCCCGGTATTGTTTCTCCGTAGATCCGCTTCCCTTCTTCCGCATACCACCTAATAAACTCTGCCGAACCCTCCAGCTCCCCTTTTGCTTCTTCGACCGGCTTACCCTGCTCCTTGGACATCAAGATGGACAGCTCATCCCGATGCAGCAAAATTCGGTCCGCCCATTCGCAGAGATAGCGGCCACGTTCTTTCGCTGTTAGCTGCCTCCATGCGGTCAGGGCCTGATCTGCGGCGTCGACCGCTTTCATAGCGGCTTCCCCACCGCCCTTGGGAACTTTGCCAACCACCTCTCCAGTGGCGGGATTGTAGACCCTCATACTTTCTGGCAGCACAATTTGCTCCCCGTTAATCCATAGAAAGTTCCATTTTTTCTGATCCCCAGTTGTCACGGTGATCCCCCTCCGTTCACTTGATCGATGAGCCATCGGAAAGGTATGAGTCCTTCCTCATGCTTCACCGCCATCATCTCCGGATGCCACTGCACTGCCAATAAGTTCGGATGATTAGGATGAATGAGAGCTTCAATAATCCCATCATCTGCAACGGCCGCCGCTTCAAGCCCAGCTCCGAGCTGATTGACTGCTTGATGATGGTAGCTGTTCGTTCGGATTTCATTAGCCTGGTAAAGCTTCTTAAGGGACGGTGTCAGCAGCTTAACCCGATGACCCAAATACCACCGAGGCGCACGTGAAAATTGATGAGCCAGTACATGTTCACCATGATCAGATATGTCTACATATAACGTGCCGCCGAAGCACACATTCAAAAGCTGCATCCCTCTGCAAATAGCGAGTATCGGCTTATGAAGGCGCAGAGCTTCTTCGATCAATGCAAGCTCAAAATAATCCCGCTCCGGGGTGATCGTCCAACAGCGAAGATCTGGACTCGAGCCGTACAGCTGCGGATCAATATCCTCCCCGCCTGCCAAAATCAATCCATCGATTGCCTGCAGAATCTCAGAACAAGTTGAACGATCCCCAACTGGGATACCAATTGGTATGGCCCCAACCTGCTTCACCGCCTGGATATAATCGTGGCCAATGACGCTGAAGCCTTGTCCCTTCACTCCTCGAAAGGTACCGCCGACGCCTTCCTCTCCAGGCACATGATAACCCGTTATTCCGATTAGCGGCTTTTTCCTCATCGCTACACCTCTTCTCTCCACTATGTTATTCGGAGTGAATGAAACACATAACCTGTTGGTATGGAAAAGAGAGGCATAGTTACACCTTAAGGAGAGGAGACACGCTGTAAGCTGCCTCGGTCTTTGCAGCTACGTCTGCCAGAGTGGCGTCAGGCTGTAACGCTACCAGAATCATGCCATTCTCATTGAAGTCAAACACGGCCAAATCCGTAATAAGACGGTTCACAACCCTTTTTCCTGTTAATGGAAGTGTACATACGCTTTTCACTTTCGATTCACCGAATTTGTTGACGTGCTCCATGATTACGACAATACGTTTAGCCCCGCTGACGAGGTCCATCGCTCCGCCCATTCCTTTGACCATTTTCCCTGGAATCATGTAGTTGGCAAGGTCGCCATTCTCGGCTACTTCCATACCGCCAAGAATCGCCAGATCCACATGGCCGCCGCGAATCATCGCGAAAGAGTCTGCACTGTCAAAGTATACTGCCCCTTGCATGGCGGTAATCGTTTCTTTGCCCGCGTTAATCAAATCTGGATCCTCTTCGCCTTGCACCGGGTAAGGACCGATGCCAAGCAGCCCATTCTCAGACTGAAGCATCACTTGGATATCCTCAGGTATATAGCTTGCAATCATGGTTGGCATACCGATCCCTAGATTCACATACATACCATCGTGGATTTCTTGAACGGCACGCAGTATGATTTTCATACGGTCATCACTCATGTTGCAGTTTCCTCCTCCCCAAACAAGAACTTATACGCTCCGCACCTTGAGGCGCTCAATCCGTTTGACGTTGCTGACGCACTTCACAACGCGCTGTACGTAGATGCCTGGCGTATGAATATCATTCGGATCCAGCTCTCCCACGCCTACGATTTCTTCCGCTTCTACAATCGTAATTTTGCCAGCCGTTGCCGCGATCGGGTTAAAATTGCGGGCCGTTTTTCTGAAAATGAGGTTGCCTAGCGGGTCCGCTTTCCAAGCTTTGACTAAGGCAAAATCGCCAACGATGCCCCGTTCCAAGATGTAGGTGCGTCCGTCAAACGTCTCATGCGGCTTGCCTTCCGCGACTAAAGTGCCTACCCCAGTCGCTGTATAGAAGCCTGGTATACCTGCACCGCCAGCTCGGATTCGTTCTGCCAGCGTCCCCTGCGGTACGAGCTCCACTTCCAGCTCGCCGCTTAGGAACTGCTTCTCGAACGTTCTATTTTCACCGACATAAGAAGATACCATTTTCTTAATTTGTTTGTTGGCTAGCAGCAGGCCAAGTCCCCAATCGTCCACGCCGCAGTTGTTACTAACCACGGTTAGTTGGTTAGTCCCTTGTATTTTCAAAGCCTCTATAAGCGTTTCTGGAATGCCGCACAACCCGAATCCCCCAACAACCAGCGTGGATCCTTCCCGAATATCCTGAATGGCTTCCTCAACCGAATGAATCAGTTTATTCATCGCGGTCCTCTCCTGTTTGCGCATAAATGACTGAAAGTCCATTGTTTATTAGGTTAGTAAAAGAAGCCACCTTACTTAACTCATTCAACTCTTCTTTAATTGGTAATTCCAAATGTTTCAATGACAGTTTAGACGCCGCTAATTCAAGTAACTCTAGCCGTAGTAGCCAGTCATTCGGATAAGAAAGATGAAGTTGATTATTAATGTCATTAAGTACTTGAATACTTTCGTTGGTGAAAGTGTTGTTCTCTCTTATTGTTGCAACTTGCTGATAGAGCATTTCTAATTCGGTGAGAGAAGCAGGTGGCTCTTTGATAGTTTCAGCTTGCTGAAGGGTTTCACTAAAGTAGGAAGCAGGGTCAGCAGCACCCGGATATGCGCAAACAATTCGCGAGCCAACGGCCATATCATAAGTGCCCCATTCCTTCTTAAATAGCTCATGTCCATCCAATGTCACGGTACAATCCTCGAATGAAATTAAAATGACTTTTTGATTGTCTTTGATGATACTTTTAATGCGTCCAGAAACGCGTATACCGCTTACAAACAAGAGATCAACGAAATTTCCTTCAACAATACTCAAATTTACAAGTGCTTGATCATCGCACGCTTCTAAGGCAATATTTCCTTGCAGCATACCAATTGGCGTACCAAATCCTTTAGCATGATAGTCTTTTCCGTGACCTTTCAATTGTTGGTTATGAACTGAAAGCGCGGTTTCACCTGTTGTGTTCACATAGATCGCTTCACCGTTCTTATCCTTTACTAGTGCATGAACGATGCCCGTTACGCTGATGCTGGAATTGAATTCGAAGGTGGCAACATTTCTCGAGCGCAGTGCTTTCTCTAGACTTTCCGTTCCGCCAACTCGGAATGCCATCGTATTCGCTAGAAATTCGGCGCCAGCCATTAATTCTTCAAAGCTATTACAAACAAATAATTTAGTTTGCATCTCTGTCACCGTTTTTGGGCTCGCTATACACGCTTCAACAGAGTACGGCAATTTCACTACTGCTTCTGTAAAACAATGCTTGCTTTCACCAACGGAAGACAATAAACCGGCGCCGTAAATTTTCGGATTATCCATGTCCCCCATCAGTCCATATTCAACCGTAGCCCAGAATAAACGGGATACTTTCTCTGCTTCCGACAGATCGATGATCGCATTTTGTTTTTCCTCAACGAATTTTTGGGCGGCCGCTATTTCTTCAACCGTTGATTTTGGATCCTCCTTGATGATCGTTAATTGCCGAAGCGCCTCGAATACTTCCCGATTTTCCTTCATGGAAAAAGCCTTTGCGCCGATCGAGCCGATGGTTTGCACATACGCCCTATATTCCCGATCAAACAAGATGGGCGCATGCCCTGCCGCTTCATGAATAATGTCTGGGGCAGGCGTGTATTCAATGTTCGTTAATTTTCTGATTTCTGTTGCGATAGGTAAGATTCTGTTCGCCAGCAGTTCATAAAAGACAGAGCCTGGGATCAATCCATTTACAATCGCCGCGCCCCATCCAATTTTCGAAAGACACGTATTCATCTCTGAAACGCGAGGTATTTTCTCTGTTTGAATACCTGACTGTAGGAGTCCGTCTACAAATGCAGAGTGAGCTGTATGAAGTAAAGCATGATGATTCTGACGCATGACATATCGCCATACGGCATGATCAATGGGGGTATACCTATCATAATGTTGCTCTGTTACAAATGGTTTTAAATGAGTTGGAATCATTTTCATATCAACAACTCCCTCTATTTTTGAACCCAACTGTACGGATATTTGTGGTCCTCTAATTGTAAAGCTCCTTTCACCACCCGTAGTGGACGGAAGGTATCAATCATAACCGCTAGCTCTAACGTCTCTTTTTTACCAATGCTGGCTTCAATTTTTCCAGGATGCGGTCCATGCGGTATTCCAGACGGATGCAGGGTAATCGAGCCTTCCTTCACGCCTTTGCGGCTCATAAAATTGCCTTGGACATAGTAGAGCACCTCATCACTATCCACATTGCTATGAAAATACGGAGCTGGAATGGATTCCGGATGGTAATCAAATAATCTCGGAACGAACGAGCAGACAACAAAGTTATTCCCCTCAAACGTTTGGTGTGTGGGTGGCGGCATGTGAATTCGACCTGTAATCGGTTCAAAATCTCCGATGTTGAAAATATAAGGATACAAATAGCCATCCCAACCCACGACGTTACATGGATGATGGTTGTAGATATGGGTGTGTAAATACCCTCTGCTTTTGGTTCTAACCTCAAATTCGCCAACATCTGTGTGGGTTTCCAGAGTTTCAGGAAGTCGAATATCTCTCTCACAGAAAGGGCTATGCTCTAGGAGCTGTCCATGCTCGTTCCGGTAGCGCTTCGGTGTGCTTACCCAGCTATTCGTTTCTATGTTTAAAAATTTGGATTCGCCTGGCTCCGGAAACGATTCGATAAATCGTACCCACTGGAATCACGATATAGTCCCCTGGACGGTAGCTGAGGTTACCAAACATAGACTCAACTTTTCCCGACCCGCGATGAGCAAATAACAATTCATCCCCGTCAGCGTTACGATAATAATAATCCATGGTTTGCGTCGGGTTAGAAACGGATATTAAAATATCTTCATTTCCAAGCAGATAGTACCTGCCATTTATCGCATCCCCTGTATCTAAGTACTGTCCCGCCAAGAAGTGCCTGCATGTCAACGCGCCTTGTTCTTCGTACTCTAGCTTGAAGGGAGCGTAGATATTGGACTTCACGATGTCCGTCGGAGCGGAATGATGATAAAGAATAGACTGTATGCCCGAAAAGCCCTTCGTACCCATCACTTGTTCCCGGTACAAAGAGCCATCCTGTTTCTTGAACTGCGTATGTCTTTTCTTGGGAATTTCACCCATGCGGTGATAAAAAGGCATATGACCTTCCTCCTAAAATTACCCCACAAAGTGACGTGTTACTTCGAAGTATAGTCCGATTACTTTGCGGGGACCCCGAAATATTTAATTATCGTGGAAAACTTGCTTCGTAAGCATCAGCTAAAAGTTTTCGTGAGAAAACTTACTTCGTAAGCATTAGCTTAGAGCGGCTGGCAGCACTCGGCCAGTCACCTCGCCGAAGCCGACTCTATATCCGTCTCCCTGACACCAGCCAGTCATCGTTATTGTGTCGCCATCCTCCAGCCAAGTACGTTCATCGCCATTCTCCAATTGCAGCGGCTCGCTGCCACGCCATGTTAATTCCAACATGCAGCCTCGTGAGTCCTTCGCAGGACCGCTAATCGTTCCGGAAGCCAACAAATCCCCGGGCCGTAAATTGCAGCCGCCTATCGTATGATGAGCAATCTGCTGTGCCATCGTCCAATACAAATAGCTGAAGTTGCTGGCTGAGATACGGTTCCGTCGCTTCATGGCATCGCTCTGCAAATAAACCTCCAACTGGATATTGAAAGAGCCTGGAGAGTTCTGCCGCAAATAGGGAAGCGGCTCAGGATCCTGCTTCGGAGCAGGAACACGAAATGGTTCTAAGGCTTCAAAAGGCACGACCCATGGCGATATCGAGGTAGCAAAGTTTTTGGCTAGGAAAGGGCCTAGCGGCTGGTATTCCCACGATTGGATATCCCGCGCGCTCCAATCATTGACGAGTACAAGCCCAAATATATAATCTTCTGCTTTTTCAATTGAGACCGGCAAACCTTGTTCATTTCCTGTTCCAATCAGACAGCCCACTTCCAATTCGAAGTCTAGCTGACGGCTCAATCCGAAAATAGGCGGAGCCGAGTCCAGCGGCTTCATCTGTCCTTGCGGGCGACGGACATCCGTGCCGCTGATCACGATGGAGCTGGCTCTCCCGTGATAACCGACGGGCAGATGCAGCCAGTTCGGCATAAGCGCATTCTCCTTGCCACGGAACATGGTGCCAACATTCGTTGCATGATCTTTGGAAGCATAGAAGTCTGTATAATCGCCAATCTCTACAGGCAGCAGCAACTCAACGTCGTTTTGAAGATACAGGGCTGTGGCTCGTAGTCCTTTGTTATCACGTAATGCGGGTTCTTCCACATCCAGCAGACGCCTAATCGTCAACCGAAGTTCCTTCCAAACTGGACGGCTATAGGACATTAACGCATTCAACGATGGCTGACTGAATATGTTTTTGCCGGACACTGCCGTTTGGTCAAAATATCCAGCACTGTCTAACTGGGCCAGATCCAGCACATAGTTCCCGATCGCTACGCCGATTCGCGGCTGTCCGCCTTTAAGGGGACGAAATACACCATATGGCAGGTTTTGTATAGGAAAATGCGAATCTGGCTCCACGTCAATAAAAGAACGGACCATGCGATTATCTCCTCTGCGTAAGGATTTGAAATGCTCGCATCTCGTCACGCGGTTCGTCGAAGCTGCAGCTCCCATAAGAGCACAATCCTTTATTGCGATAGGCCTGGATTTCACAAGAAGTCATGGAGAGATGCCTCCAATGCAAGCCGTCACTTGAGAATTGGAAACTTTCCGGATTCTCGTCTTCAAGGATTTCCGCGATTGTCTGAATGTCCAACTTGTGCGAGTTGGCCAGTAATCCCGCAAAAAACACATTAAGAAATCCATGCATCTTCGTATTGACCTCACCGCGGTATATGCGAACAGGATGATGCAGCCCTGCGGTAAATTTAAGTGGAAGATTTCTGTCTCTGCACGCCGCCAGAACAAGGGCAACCTGATTAGCTGTAGGAAATGCTTCTGCTGTAACGCCTCCGGTTCTAAGTTTTATACCAAGCCTAGATCCGCTTGTTACATTATATGCAGCAATTGCATTCAATCCAGCAATCATTCTTGTTTTCCAATCATCATTTAATTCATCTGTCAATTCGCAGAATATCTGCAAACCTAGCTTGGATGCCCCTCTTCCTATTTCCTCAAGAAGATGATCTTGTAAGGCAATCGGAGGTAACGGCACATCAAGTACATTAATCCGGGCTGCTGCTCTAGCGTGATTCCTAAACGTTTGAATTTTCTCGAAACTTCCCCTCAACAGCTCCATACATTCATCAGTTTCTCGACTTCGATTCCCAATGACGGAAAGCAGAAGTGGATTATCTTTTGAAAACATAGGTATATAAGGGTCTAACTCATGCAACCGCGTGACTGGGATAATAAATTTACCTAACATCCAGCTATCTTGATCGAGACGGTAACCATGGTAATTTTGGATTGCAGCTTCAATCGGCAGCCCCGCCGGAGGAAAAAGTCCTGCATAATCAATTAGCTTCTCCATGAAATGCCGAACGCTCGGGTACATCTCTGCACCTCCCTTTTACAGATTTCCTCGTCGCGCCTGTTCTCTTTCAATCGATTCAAACAATGCTTTAAAATTGCCTTCGCCGAAGCCTCTCGATCCTTTGCGCTGAATGATTTCGAAAAATAAAGTTGGACGGTCTACGATAGGCTTTGTGAAAATTTGCAATAAATAACCTTCATCGTCACGATCAACCAGAATCTTATTTTCTTGAAGCTTTTGAAGGTCTTCATCGATCGTACCTACGCGTTCGGAAAGCATCTCATAGTAGGCATCCGGAGTGTCAAGGAATTCGACGCCGTTAATGCGAAGCTTTTGCACGGTATCCAGAATATCGTTGGTCAATATCGCGACATGCTGAACACCTGCGCCATTATTAAATTCAAGGTACTCTTCAATCTGCGATTTACGCTTTCCGGTTGCCGGTTCGTTCAGAGGGAATTTAATTCGTCCCCCATTATGCATGACTTTCGACATGAGCGCTGAGTACTCTGTACTGATATCCTTATCATCAAAGTGGATCATTTGCGTAAAACCCATGACGTTCTCGTAATAGGAAACCCACGCTTCCATTTGTTCCACATTTCCAACAACGTGATCGACGCCAATCAGGCCTGTTTCTTCATAAGGAATCACATGGTCAATGGGCTGATAACCAGGCATGAAAATCCCCTTGTAATTCTTTCTTTCCACAAGCGAATGCACCGTATCGCCGTAAGTTCCTATCATTGCTTTTATCACTATCCCGTTTTCATCCGTTAAAACTTGCGGCTTATGAATCGGGATAGCCCCTCTAGAGACAGCCTCCATGTAAGCCTTTTCAACATCTACTACACGGAGTGCAATGTCTTTTACGCCTTCGCCATGCTTTTTCACAAAATCGCTGACCGGATGATCATCTTGGAGCGAACCAGTTACGACAAACCGAGTCTTCTTCTGTTCGAGCACATAAGACACTTTATCCCGTTGACCAGTTTCCAACCCTGCATAAGCAATAATTTTGAAACCAAAAGCTCTGCTCAAAAAGTAACTTGTTTGCTTGGCATTCCCAACATACATTTCGACATAATCAAAGTCATGAATCGGGAAGAAATCCTGCTGCTTTTTGTTTTTGCTCAAAGCTTCCTTTTTCATAATGTATTACAGCCTCCTTGGGAAAAATATCCTTTTGCCTTTAATTTGAGTATAGTGAGCTTCCAAAAATCGTGCAAAAACATACGATAATGTAGACACGTATCGACGCACATCCGCTTTAACCTGTTAAAATGATTGAAGTGTGCCCTTTTTCGTCCTTCTAAAGCATATGACTGGACCGTTCGAGATGACAAAAAAAAGAGAAGATCCAATTGGACCTTCTCCCTATTCTGTGAACCTATACAGTTGTTCCTTCGTAAATGTCCATTCGGGGGAATTCAACTTCCCCTCAAATGAAGTGGAATACCAAGGATTCCCCTTCCCGTTAGCCATATTCTCTAGAATGTGGATTTCTTGCGCAGGCGTGTAGCCCTGAGCTAACATAAAGAGCTTTTCACCGGTCTCAGGGTTCTTAGCCATATCCAAAACAACGATGGCATGACCTGGGCTGCCCCCTTCCAGAAACACATCGCCAGCCTGCATTTCTGACAGCGGAACCTGCTTCATTTCCTTCGACAAGGACAATGTTCCCGCGTACGCAAATACCATGTTCAAATAGCTTCGAAACACCTCGTAGCTGTCAGAAGCCGCTCCCCGTTTTGCCCATGAAACTTTGTTGCCGGAAACTTCAATCCGATTTCCTTTCCTCCATGTTGCATAGTCAGCTTTAAAGCCATTAGTAAAGTTGAAATGAATCTGATCTTGCTTGCCACTGCCGTACAGGTATTCGGCCCTCAGCCTCATAACCGCATCAGCGCACTGCTGCAGGTCCCGCTCCCCTACATCCACATCGAGCACAGCTTCGTAAACCTCTTTGGACTTAAGCTCCCCATTATACAAATGCACCTTGGAGCCATGCGGCTTCAGAGGCAGATTCCGAAAATAATCGCCATAGGACCCATGCTCAACAGGAACCCTTTCATAACCGTTAGGAACAGCTATCCTTTCCATCACATTGGTTCCTTCCGCATGAATCAATTGTTGTTTGTGGGACTTCGTGCTCGAAACCGAATCCGCGGCGGAGCAGGAACTAAGCAGCAGCGCAGAAAGGCCAGTAATCGTTATCCATTTATTCATATAGCACTCCGTTGGTAAATGGTGGTGTCATTAGTAATATCCTACACTAATTTCCTCCACCATTCTACCACTAAGCTCTAAGACACATTTATCTAAATGATTCAAAGCGTCGATTCAATTCATTCATTTTTATATGAGCGGCTAATGAATTCACTAGATTAATCTTGTTCGTATCCCAATCCATTAAATACGTTTTAAGCATGTGTTCTTGTATTCTATTTTTTGATAGTAAATATTCGAGACCTTTCATGGATATTAAAATGGAATTGTTCCTTGTTCTCCCTGCCCCCTTAAATCCACATCCAACCAAGAATACTATACAGGACGCGACTCCCCCTCCCAAGCCATTCAACCTACTACTAAGGAGGACATGATTGATGTTCAAACAGTTTGATAAATGTTATGGAATTGACCTAGGTACTTCGAACACCGTTATTTTCGAAAAGGGTAAAGGAATCGTGCTTAACGAACCATCCGTTGTTGCCTTTCATCACGATACGGGTGAATTGCTTGCCGCAGGTTCTGAAGCACAGTCAATGATTGGCCGCTCCCCTGCCCATGTAGAGATTACGTATCCGTTGAAAAATGGTGTCATCGCTAATTTTGACAAGACAAGCATTATGTTGAAATATTTTATTAAAAAGATCCAAGGCAGACCCTCTTTTTTTCGCGGTTCTCAGATTTACATCTCGGTGCCATGCGGCATTACGAATGTACAGAAACGGGCGATTGAGGAAACTATCATTCACAAAGGGGGCAAAAAGGCGATCGTCGTCGAGGAACCACTTGCGGCAGCCCTTGGTGCAGGACTTAGGCTCGACGAACCCATCGGTCACTTAGTACTGGATATCGGGGGTGGGACATGCCAAGTAGCCGTCCTCTCGCTTGGAGGAATCGTTGCCAGCCACACGATAAACCGTGCAGGCTTGTCGATTGATCGTGACATTATGGATTACGTGAAACGGCAATATAATATGGAAATCGGGGAACGAACAGCCGAGTTCATCAAGACACAAATTGGCACGGCCAGCACCACAACAGACGAACGAACACTGGACATACGAGGACGCGATTTAGTTAATGGATTGCCACGATCCATTCGGTTAGTCTCTAGTGAAATTTACATGGTGATCAACGATTTCTTAGTGACTTTGATCGATGCGATTCGAGCAACCTTAGAGCTTTGTCCTCCTGAGCTTGCAGGCGATGTCATGGAACAAGGCATCCTATTATGTGGTGGAGGCGCGTTACTGGAAGGTATCGCTGATCGAATCCGAGCTGAAACAGGTGTTGCCGTTCATATCGCGGATCAACCGCTTGAATGTACCGCATTAGGTACGGGGATGATGCTTGGCGCATATAAAAGTAAGATCAAACCCGTATCGCAGATCGATACAGCTGCAGAAGATACGGCAGTATAATGAATAAAGCTTAGTCTGATTTGCCGTTGGCACAAAGACTAAGCTTTTTTTCATGACATACAAGAATGGAACTAGGACATAAAGCTTTTTAATTGCTCGATACTATTGTTGGCTCTCAGATTGAGTGACTTTTTGTCCTTCAAATTGAATTGCTTCAGTTCATGTCCTGGATCTAAAATTAATGGATTCAACATGATATCATCAAGAATTATTTTGGTCGTTTTCAAGGACTCAAACAATGTTTCTTGTGAAATGACAGCTTTTACAGAAGTAAGCATATCGACAATCGACTCGGCATACTTAAGTTTGACTAGACTATCCGCGCTTTTAATATGCTTGGAAGCGAAACTGACGACATTCGTTAACACACGAACATCTTTAAAATCCCTGGCGATCGATGCCAAACTGCTAAGTACTTCCCAATCTCGAATGGAAAGTTCACGCGTGAAGCGATCTATCATTTCTTGCACCCATTGCAGCTCCATTTCCTTCGAAGCCAAATAGGACTTATATTCGTTGTAAACGCCTTCTCGATGCATTAGAATCGTGCTGCCTCGAAATTGGGTAAATAACGCCTTCGCTCTTTGTTGCTCTAATTCCATGCTGAACTGCCCCCAAGGAAATGAGATTATTTCTTCCATTTACTGCTAATACTAGCGAGTATACATATTATATCGTTGAGTGGTGAATTATGAAAATTATTTCGTTTAAGGCGTTGGCAATTACCAATGAAATTGATCTAAACAAAATTGCGATTCACTGTGGGATTCCGAAAAAATACACATGGGAACAACCTCTAATCCTCAGGCATAAAGTTCTACAAAAAATTTATCAAAAGGAATTAGACGACTTACAGCAAGTACTGGTCTTCTCCTTTGGCAGTGTTGTCTTCGTGAATCTGACACATCAGGATGAAATCACAGCTTTATTGAAGTTTATTCAATCGTTCGAGCCCGATATCGCACTCGAAAGAGCCGATAAATTCACGGATGATTATAGTCTCCACATTGAAGAAATCGAGCATATGACCTTGACAGATGAATATGTGGTGGTGTCGGAGTATGAGTTCTTTTTACCTGAAATGATTGCAACCGTACTCGCCAAGTCCGTGGCACTCGAACGAAGTGAGGAGCAGCTCGGGAAGATCCAAGATAACCTGGAAGTCATCATAGACAGGCTGGAAAAAGGAAAGCTTCGCGTTGGTAACAAAGAATTGGCTAGAACGACCGCCAAAATTGTTCGCCACGAGTATAACACATTAGCTTATATCATGATACTGGATAAGCCTGAGTTGACGTGGACACATAGCTCAGCAAGTCAATTTTACGATGAAATGATCGGCTTTTTTGAGTTAAACGATCGCTATACCATATTGAAAAGTAAAACAGATATTCTCTATCATATCTTAGAAGGATTCTCGACAATTAGTCATTCGATCCGAGGACTTTTCGTTGAATGGATTGTCGTCATTCTTATCGTCATCGAGGTGGTATTAACGGTATTGCAAATTATCGGGTGGCTACCCTCTTCTCATTAGATGAGTAGTAACGAAGAAAGTCGCGATCCATATGAACACGGCTTTCTCCCATTATGTACTCTGTCTAATCATGAGATTTGGCGCTAAGACCGTAACTTTCTTCACCTTTTCTTTCTGAATTAATTTGGATAAATTCAACATCGCCTGCCTGCCCAGCTGTTCGCTTTGCTGCGATACCGTCGTTAGTTCTGGATTCATCGCTGAAGCCAATTGCGTATCATCAAACCCAGCAATCGCGATATCCTCTGGAATCCGTATCCCGCGTGATAGTGCTGTTTTCATTGCACCTATGGCAACATAATCATTAATACATAAGATAGCGGTAGGTCGATTGGACATGGCTAGAAATGTTTCCATCAATTGTTGACCGCAGGACTTAGAGAAACTCCCGAAATGCACCCATTCTTTGCGATAAGTAAGATGATTCGCCTCAAGTGTACGCTGGTATGCTTGCAGTTTCTCCACCGTCGTAGTTGTTGCTGCGCTCCCGCCTAAGAAACCGATGTGACGATGGCCCCGATCAATCAAGTGCTGAACGATCAGCTTGGTACCTAGGTATTCGTCTGTTTTCACGCGGTGAAAAGAATATCCTGGCAGTGTCCCATTGATCATAACAATAGGGATTTTCCTCTGAATATCCACCACTTCCTGCACGAGTGAAGCGGGACAATGCCGTGCATTAATTCGGCCTCCCATGAGAATAAGTCCATCCACTTGTCTTTCACATAGCAAATTTAAATACTCCGATTCCCTGCTGTAATCGCTAAAGGTATTGCACAGAAATAGGGTATACCCTAACTTTTGCGCTGCAAGCTCCGCCCCTCCGAACACCTCGGGGAAAAACATATTGCTGCTATCCGGAAACAATACGCCAATCATGCCGGTTTTCTTATTGACCAGACTGCGTGCGAGAGCATTGGGCTGAAACTTATGCTTTTCAATAATGGCCATAATCTTCTGTCTAGTCGATTCTCGAACTGGTGCTGTATCATTGAGCACTCGGGAAACCGTCGCGACGGAAACGTTCGCTTCCCTAGCAATATCGTAGACTGTAATGGTTTCCAGGAGCTCACTCTCCGTTACACCAAAATGAAAAGCGAAAGATCGAAGGCCTGTTCTACAACAGACCTTCGATATCTGAAACCTCTTATTTCGTGCTTTCTACCATTTTTTTGAATTCATCCAGTTGCTTTTGTACTTCCGCCATTACTTTGTCAAAGCCGGCAGCTTTCAAACTCGCTCTGAAATCTTCTACTGCTTTCACAGGATCACCCGCTTTTCCGTGAACGATTGCAGGTCCCTTTTGTCCGACTACTTGTGTAATTGCCGTTAACTCATTCGTGACGTTGGATTTGTCGAAAACAAAACGGCCGTAAGGATACGCCTTCTTGATCTTATCATAAGAAGCGAACAAAGCGCCTTTTCCAGCCCAATCTTCGCCATTAGGGATTTCGTTCTTATCGATGCGACCACCCCAGAAGTCGGAATAGAAGTCATCCCTTTGAACATCATACCCGTCAGGACGGAAGCGTTTGCCATCTTTCACAACATACTGCACGCCTTCAATACCATAATTCATCAGATGATAAATTTCAGGGTCTTGGCGAATAAGATCATAGACCATTAACGCACGCTCCGGATGCTTACTTTTTGCACCAACGGACGTACCGCCATGTGTGATCGACATCGAAACGAGATTATTTTTAGTCGCCGAGAATGGGAAGAATTGCAGATCTGAGCCTGGCTGCAGTTTATCCATTTTGATGCGCTCACCGAGGAAGGTTTGCGTATGATGCTGATCCACAGATGTTTTCCCCGCTTCGAGCTCCGCACGGTTGTCGCCTTTGTAGTTCATGACATCCTCGCGCCAGAAGCCCTTGTCACCCCAGTCTTTCATCATTTTGGCAAAGTTCACGAACGTATCATCGAGGAAAGGGCTATAGGCTTTATACTTATCTGCATAAGATTTGCCGTAGATTAATGCGAACATACCTGTATTGATGGGGAGCTCAATCGCGTCCGTGTAGGAATTGATATATCCTCCCACATGGTCGGATGACGTACCATTCGTATCCCAAGGAACAACACCTGGCTTCTTATCTTTGACACCTTGTAAATATTTCTCCATCATCTTCCAATCCGTGATAGGCGCCGTGATGCCGAATTCCTTGGCCCAATCGCCACGATACTGGAAGCCGTGATTCACCCATTGCGTATAATGATCTTCCGGGATTAGCATGATCTGATTCTTGTATTTCGTCTCTGCCCAGTTCTCTGGCGGTACTTCCTTCCACGTGATCGGCGCATAGGTTGGCAGCAGCTTATCTAATGGCATGAAGGCGCCTTTTTGCGCATTTTGCCACGTATCCAACCAGTCAGTTGCAACGGTAATTAGATCAACTGGCTCCCCAGACGCGAGTAATAAATTATATTTCGTTTGCCAATCTGCCCATTCCACCCATTTAATTTCCAGTTTTGCATTGGCCTTTTGTTTCAACAGGGCATTGAGCTTTTCCATGACTTTCTCGAACTGACCATTCTTCGGCTTGTCGCCTAACATGACATAAGAAATCGTTTGAAACTCAGATGTATCGATTTTGCCTCCTGCTGTTGCAGCCGATGTCGAATCTGAAGAAGTGCTGTTCGATGAGGTACAAGCCGTCAAGCTTACTGCAAGCGTCGCAGCGAGTGCAATACTAAGCGCTTTCTTTTTCTTGAACATGGAATTGCCTCCCCAATATTATTTTTGATCTATGCATAACGTTAGCCTTTAACAGCACCAACGGTGATACCTTTGATGAAATATTTCTGTACCATCGGGTAAAACAGGATGACGGGTCCAGTTGCAACGACCGCCGTGGCCATTTTCATCGATTCAAGCGGCATATCCCTAGGCTGTACGTTGGAGGCGACCGATGAATTCTTGATGAAGTCCGCGCTGGTGACAACGTTATAGAGAAACAGTTGAAGCGGTCTATATTTCAAATCCGGCGAAAGGAAGAGCATGGCATTGTACCATTCATTCCAATAGCCCAGCGCTATAAACAATCCGATCGTAGCCAACGCTGGTGTCGTCATCGGCAGGATTAGCCTAGTAAAAATTCTAAAATCGCCTGCTCCATCCATTTTGGCTGACTCCGTAATCGCATGTGGAATCGAGGTGACGAAGCTTTTCATCATAATAATGAGAAAGGGGCTCATGAGTCCTGGCAGCAGAACGGCCAAATAATTATCCTTGAGATGCAGCCATTGTGTCATGATTAAGTAAAAAGGAACGACCCCACCTTGAAACAATGTTGTGAAGTAGATGAAAAAGGAGATCCGGTTCCGATACGGAAAGTCTGGACGTTGCAAGGAATATCCTGTCATCGCGACGATGAACAATCCCAGGATTGTTCCCGCAATTGTAATCCCCAGCGTCACACCATAAGAGCCAACAATAACGCCTGGGTTTTCAAACACGATTTTATAAGCAAATGCACTGAATTCTCTCGGCCACAAATTATAGCCATGCAGCGTAATGGACTTCTCTGAGGTGAACGAAGTGCCTAGGACGAGAAGAAATGGGATTAGACAGCATAGTGCGAAAAAACCGATAAAGCAGTAGCCGAATAATCTTATGGCCACGGACGAAAAATCCGTCCCTCTCTGGCGAGCGATGACTTGCTCCACGGGATGCCCCTCCTCAGCCCTAAAATAGTGTGTTATCAGGCGAAGCTTTTTTCACAAGCCAGTTTGCTGTAATCACGATGAAGAATCCAAAAACAGACTGATACAAGCTGACAGCACTTCCTAAAGAAAAGTTAAAATTGTTCATTAAGGAGCGGAACACGAATGTCTCTATAATATCTGTGGAATCAAACAATGCTGTATTATTGGCACCGACTAAGTTGTAGAATAAGCCGAAATTGCCTCTGAGGATTCCCCCCAATGAGAACAGCAGTAAAATAATGAAAGTCGGCTTTAGCCAAGGCAGAACAATAAAGCGAATACGCTGCAAGGCGTTGGCACCATCAATTTCTGCAGCCTCTACAATCTCAGAGTCTAATCCCATAATGGCGGCGAAATATACGATGGAGCCATATCCCGTGGACTGCCACAAATAGGTGATAACAATGATAAAAGGCCAAATACTTGGGTTCGAGTAGGTTTTGACAGGATCCCATCCGATCGATTTCAGAATGCCATTCAGCAAACCGAAATCATAGCTGAGAATGTTATAAGCAATGAGACCAACAAGCACGAATGAAATAAAAAAGGGCAGAAACATGAGTGATTGCGTGACTTTTTTAAACCACCTTTTTCGAAGCTCATTGAGAAGAATGGCGATCCCGATCTGAAGGATATTTCCGAATAAGATAAAAGCCAGATTATAGAGGATGGTATTGGTCGTTAACTTCCACAACGCGCCTGAAGTCACTAGAAATTTGAAATTGTCGAACCCAACGAACTGACTGCCGAAGATTCCAGCCGAGTAGTTATAGTTGATAAAGGCAAGATAGAGCCCAGGCATTGGCAGATAGGACATGACTAAGAAAAAAAGGATCGCGGGTAAACACATGAGTATCAAGGTGCGATGTGACCAAAATCTACGCAACGGTTTTGTTCGCTTTCTAACATGTGGCGATACGCCTTCTAATGCCCTTGGTGTTGCGGCAGTTTTCATACGTAAACTCCTTTCTCATTAACTAGCAGAGACGGGTACGAATCGGAAAGGCTCTAAGATCGCGTCATGATCTAACCCAACTGCCTCCAACCAAATCGCAAGTTCATTCCCCACTTCTCGCTCATGGAACCAGGGCCCAGGCAAATAAAAGGATTCATCACATCCGCCACGGAATATCGGACGATTCTCTCCGCCCTTGGTCCATAGACGCCCCACCAGATGACCGTTGAAAAACACCGTCAGTTTCATATCTCGACCGCTGACATATACTCGCCAGCCCAAGCCTTCGTTGCTATCTTCGAGTTCGCTGTAGAGCCATGCGACAGTTCCTGGCTTCATTGCTATCGCCTCTGTGACAGGTTGTGCGTCTATTTGCGAGATCTGAGCATGCTGCAATAAGCCTTGTTCCTGACACCCCGCGACGGTCCAATGATTCGCCGACGTTCCTTCGTACAGGGTGATATGTCCGCTCAAAGCGATGTACGTTTTATCCAGAAATACCGTAATGATTGCCGTTTCTCCCGCAGATACGAAAGGAGTAAGATCAAGGAATGGATCATGTAGATTCACTTGTCCAAGTAATTGTCCATTTACATAAGCATAGGCATAGCTGAAGTTACCTGGTGTATGAAGGATCCAACGATCAGCTTCGTCCGAGAGCTTAACGTGTTTGCGATAGCAATGATGCGCAGGCTGAGCTGCGGATAACCAGCCACCTATGCTCACGATCGGCCATTGCCCGTCATCCACATCCGCAGAAGCATAATCGTCTTGGATCTCGCCGGATTGCATAAGCTTGACTCGCCAGTTTTGGTTCAAATCCCTTGTCGACGTGACACCAACAACGCTAGTAAGTCCCTTCAAACTATTTAAATGAAGGCTTGGAAGCGTCGTATCATGGAAATTGGTATGCCCCCAAATTTCCACGCGAGCTGTCAGATCTGGCGCGACGTGTTTACCTTCAGTAATCGGCAGATAGCAGCTTGTTCCTCCTGGCGTTACGGTGCCCAAATATGCATTACCCGTATAGAGTGAAATTACATCACTAGCTTTCTGTAGGATGATGCCTTTATAGTTTGCAGCTTGTGGGAATTGTGCTTTATACCAAGCGAATCCACGGTAGATCCCGTGCTTTTCTAACTGCTCGGCATGGTCTCCAAGTGAAATCTCATTGGTTGCAAGAGACAGTTCTGGGTTAACGGATGATAGCTGCCATCTCCCCTCCATATCTTGGCTTTTCCTCTCTTGTACAGCTAGTGTACCAATGAGCAGCTCACCATTCTCATCGATGCCTTCCAAACGGAGCGCACGTGATCGGCTCATCCCGATGATTTCAAGAATATGCCCATCCAAGAAGTGAATCCTGGCTCTAGCTTCATTGTCCGATGAGTGAAAGGATAAAGTTACGCTTCGTTCAGATTGAGGCCCATGTACGGTCATCTCCGTACTCTTTACTTCCATCTCCGAATCAAAGGTGAACTGAACTTCCCCCTCCCCTTCCATATGGAAAATGAAAAAAGTGCGCTGCTCATGTGCGAGTCGCTTCACTATGAACAGTTCAGCGGTTGCATAATCGAGTTGTCCGCCAGCGATGCCCCATGTTTGTAAAGGCACCTGAAGTGGCAGAATTGGACAACTTAGTGTTGAGACATTCAATTCGAATACGAGCTCTCCGCCCTGCTTCAAAGCTAGACGATGAAGGTCACTAGACGTTGCTTCAGCTAGCGAAGCGCCATAAGTCTGTAGGATATGATGCAGCAACCTGCCCTCGTAGGCTTCTTCTCGAATATGCCCTTCTGGCGTGATCATGCCATGGAAATCATAATCCGATGTCAGGAAGGACAGCGGATTACCCCAATTGTTGGCGACATTCGTGAAGCCAAAGTTTGTCCCTGACGCCTGCAAATAAGGACCTAGCAATTTGGCTCCCGCTGATAAAAGTCTCCTAAGCAGAAAGTGAGAGCGGTTCGTTTCGGTTACGAGTAAGGGAAAGCCTCTGCGGCTTAATTCTTCTTTGTAATAATGAACTTTTTCTTCGAAGGACGGATCACGATCGTTCGGATAAAAATTGCAAGTGGGCACCACGCCTTCAGCGAAGCCGGATGCTTGAAACAAACCGCCTTGACCTGCACATGCGATCAGGGGTACCAGGATGCCATGTTGTAAGGCGAGATCTCTGAGCGCTGAAATATAACCATGGGGATCCTCGCAAGGGTAGAAATCAAGCTCATTTTCTAACTGAACTGCGATAATGGAGCCTCCCTGTCCATGTTGATACTGCTGAAGAATGGGTAGAATCTGTGCATACCATCTAGCCACATGTGCCAGGAAAAGCGGATCATGATCCCGAATGCGCATATGTTCATCGATAAATAAATAGGCTGGCAATGCTCCCCCATCCCATTCGGAACAAATGTATGGACCTGGTCTTGCAATGACCCATAAGCCAGCTTCCGAAGCCTCATGAAGAAAGTGGGCAACATCTTTCTCTCCGCTGAAATCCCATACGCCATGTTCAGTTTCATGATAATTCCAAGGAAAATACACATCGATGGCGTTATAACCAAAAGCTTTCACTTTACGCAAACGATCTTTCCATTCCCCCCGCGGGAGTCGGAAGTAAAATAAAGAAGCACAAAGAACAATTTCAGAGTTGCCATCTATGCGCAGCGTTTCAGAAGATAATTGAATCCGTTGATTTTGGCTGATGGATGGTTGCACGTATGATCCCCCTTCAGTTGGCCTCGCTACTACCCTTATGAAACCCGTTTCATTCGATAAGAAAGTTTCATGTTGTCTCTATTGCTAGTATAGAGATAATATAAAGCGCTTTCATTCGAATAAACTTCTAAATGCATAAGAAAACACCAGTGTTCATTGCATCCTTAAAAAGCAAAAAGTTGTGAATTATAAATCAATTCACAACTCCATGCCTTCTATAATTCACTGATTTCTTATATTTTTTACATATTTTATGACTCACTTCTAAACTCTTTAACGGTTTTCCCTTCAAGCTCTTTGAACACTTTACAGAAATAGGAGGTTTCTTGAAAGCCCGTTTTCTCTGCTACTTCATAAACCTTTAAGGCAGGATTCTGAAGCAACAATTTGGCCTTACGAATTCTATAGCGATTCAAATATTCTACGAAACGCAAACCTGTCTCACTTTTAAACAAATTAGACACATAATTAGAACTAAGGTGAAGACTTTCAGCCAACTTTGCAACAGTGATATCTTCCGCATAGTGCTCTTCGATATAAGCAATGGCCGCTTGAATTTCTTTTCGAAATGGCGTATTCCCCATCGTTTCATAGCACATCTCTTGATGCCACTTATGAAATAATTGCTTCAACTGCTGTATGGTTGGGAAACCTTCAAGCTCACGATTAATCTGGCGATAAATTGTCTCCGCATTGGAAGTAAACTTACCTCTGCCAATCGCAGCTGCTTTCGTTAAGATGGCCGTTTCTTGGATGACGACTTTTAATTCCTCTAACAAGAGCCTCCTCGCCTTGAGAGAATCAAAGAATAAATCTGTTTGCCTGTCAATTTCTTCGAATTTACCGCTCTGTATGGCAGAAGCGAAGACTTTCATCGAAATCAATGCATCTTCTGTTTCCTTTGGCTTCTCACTAAGATAGGAGTAAATGTAACCGATACCATCATATATCGCAAGTTCGAGTGCTGCTACTGCTTGGCGATATAACATTGCCCAATCCTTGATCCCATAGCCGATCGAACTGATGCCTATTGTCAGGGGGCTATGTTCGCTTTTATTTTCCAAGAGAACGGAAGCTTGCAGTATCAATTCTTCTCTACATCTTCGTTCGCTATGTTCATTTGGAAAATGGGTCATCAGCACGGTCCGATGCTCAGAAATCGGTACAAGAATAGGGGCTTCTCCTAGTTCAGTATAAAGGGTATGCGTAGAATTACAGGTAAACTTGCCCTCGATTATGATGATGGCTAGAGGACCTGTGTAGATAGGAAACCGTATCGCTCTTGCTTGCTCCTCCATCTCATCAACCGACTTCAATTCCCCGAATATGAGCTTACGTCCTAGTAAATGCCACATTTCATGCAGATTCTCATTTCGAATGGCTGCTTGTCTCTTTAGATGCTGGCCTGCTTCTATTTTCGTTTTCATTTGCTGGAGCAGTTGTTCCAGAGATTCAGGTTCCAGATCATGTTTGAGCAAATAATCCTCAGCCCCTAGCTTCAGTGCCTCCTTCACGAATCGAAAATCATCAAAGGAGCTTAGCGCAACAATTTTGATTGAATCATCCTCTTGTTTCACCTTCTGAATCAAATCGATTCCGTTCATTTCGGGCATTGATATGTCGGTCAGAATGAAATCGACATGTTGATGGTGCAGTAATTCTAAGGCATGGACACCATTCAGAGCTTCGCTCACGATATGAAAGCCGTAATCTTCCCAACGAATAATCGATTTAATCGCATAGCGATAGATCGCATTGTCCTCAACGATCATGGCGTTTAACATAGTAAGATCACCCTTAACGTTTTATTTTAAAAGGAATATGTACAATGGCTTTGGTACCCACGCCTATAGCACTCTCATAGCTAAGTCCATATTGCTGACCATAGTAAAGCTGAATTCGCTCATGAACGTTCTGAATGCCGATACCTGTAACGCCTGGGACTGATTCTTTCTGCGAGCCCGCATGCAGGATATTCAAGACTTGTCTGGCCTCCATGCCTTTCCCATTATCTTCAACGACAAGTAGTAAATCTCGCTCAATAACCTCCGCGGTAATACGGATTTTGCCTATTCCCTTCGACATTTCGATGCCATGAAGAATGGCATTTTCGACCAATGGCTGTAGGATAAAATAAGGAACTTCACAAGCCAATAGCGAATGATCCACCTCATATTCCATTTGAAAAGCTTCCCCATACCCAATTTTTTGGATAAAAATATAGTTCTTTAACTGCGTCAATTCTTGGTCCAGGCTATGAAATTCACCTACGCGACGTACCGAAGATTTCAATAAATCGATGACAGAACTGATCATTCGCTCAATCTCTGGTTGTTCGTTCATGCGCGCATACCACTTCACCGTACCGAGGGTGTTATATAGAAAATGCGGATTAATCTGACTTCGTAACACAGTGAATTCCGCTTGTTGTTTTGCGATTTGCTCTTTGTAAACGATATTAATGAGTTCATTGATCCGAGCTAACATGAAATTAAAACGGAGTGATAAACTACCGATTTCATCTTTGCCTAGTGGAACAATGCGTACATCGAAATTTCCATCTTCTACGCGACGCATCGTTTGCTCCAATATTTTGATATTTCGCGTAGCAGAGTTGGAAAATATGACGGCAAAACCTGTCGAGATGAGTACAGCTATCAGAGACACAAGTACAATGACCAAAACTAATATTTGCGTTCCCGACAACAAAACGGACATTGGAATAAAGCAGAGTACACGCCACCCCATGGTCGGAGTTCGTTCTTGTACGAATAGATGGCTATCTGTGCCAGCGTATTCCACTGTAGCCATGGCCGCATCCTGTTCACTAAGCACATTGTTTATACTGTTCCGAATGAGTTTGTTAGTTTCTGGACTTCCTCCACCGACCAGCAATTCGTTTAAAGGATTTAGAATGGCGACATTACTCTGCTTAATTATGGAACTACCGCTGCCGAGGGACAGGAAAAAGTTAGCATCAAGACTATAAATGATGGTCCCTAGGCTGCGATCAATTTGGTTCACATCCACGAAATCTCGGATTAGAAACACTTCATTTCGTTCACGTATAGAAGGTATCCATCCCACGCTAAGCTGGTTTGCATGCAGATAAGCTTCCGCACGTATCGTCATGTCAGAAACGGCTTCACGATTCAGTGTATGATCCAGCCCCTTTTTATTTTCCCACCAGTACAATTGCCCTGTGTTCGTTTGGATCATGATGGCATTCAGATACGGATTTCCATTCCCATATTGCGCCAGCAGAAATTCCATGCGACTCCGGAAGGCAGGATAGCTCTCGTTCGTTACTTGCTCCCCTTGTTCTGCGACAATTTGCCGAATATTTGTATCACTGAGTACATACACCGAGGAAGTGAAGGCCTCCTTCGCTTTGTTCTCGATATTATCCGAAACTTGATGGATGACCTGCATAGAGAGATCCTTGGTGTTGGCTTCAATAAACTTGGTAGAGGCATAAATCGCTACCCCGCCAATTGTCGTAGAGATGAACAGAATCAGAATCATATTGGAAAGAAAAAGCTTCGTGCGGATTCGAAAATCTTTGATGCGATTGAATAACGGTTGAAAAGCTCTCATTCCTCCAAGCTCCTTACCTTATCTCATTTGGATGCACGCCGATTTCGATTAAACGCTTGATCCAACTCTTGAATGCATGCATCCACATTGTGAGTGGGGTCTATAATGAATTTTGTAATGGCATTCAGAAACACCTTCTGCAAATCTTGGCTTACAAAATCAATATAAATGCTTGACCAATCGTACGTTTTTCCTGTCTGAATATAGGTCGAATCTAATTCGATATAGGTTGGGTCAAAATCTTTGGGTAAACCTTTAATAACGGATAGCGCCTTCTTATTCGTTTGGAAAATTTGGCCCATTTGCTGCGTTGCAAAAAGCTCCAATGTTCGTAATGCAGCTTCCTTATGTGGGGATTTGGGATTTACAACAATACCGCCTGTCGATTTCAAACCGAATATTGCCTTTTGCGGATCTGACGAATAAGGAAAGGCGAACAAACCCAAATTGCTTCTTGGATTTTTGGATTTCACCCCATCCACCGTCCAAGTGCCGTTGATGATCATCCCTGCTTTTCCTTCTGCAAGGAGCATTTGCGCTTGGTTCCAGTCCGTTTCAAATGGATTTTTATTGACGTATTTCAAGCGATCACCAAATCGCTGCAAAATCTCTTTAAAATGGATTTGATTGTTTTTAAATGAGGTTTTTCCTGCTTCGATATCCGCAATCCATGTGGGATTGGCTGCATATTGATTCACTAACATATCTGCCGCGATGTCCCAACTAATCGTCCAAGCATCCTTATAACCTGCTGCGATTGGGGTAATCCCCACCTTTTGCAGAGCTTCACAGGCTTCTAGGAATTGTTGCCATGTTTTTGGCGGCTCTTGAATACCTGCCTTGGCAAAAGTCTCTTTATTATAAATGACACCAGCACCATTCACATCAATCGGTAATGCCCATATTCGCCCATCGTTTGACTTGACGCCACTTAGGTAACGTTCATCAATTTGAGCTAGAAATGGCTGTTTACTTAAATCCATCGCATACCCAGAACGAATAAAATCCATAGCCGTATCCAAATTATCGATCATATACATATCTGGCATATTGCCAGATATCGCCCAAGTACGCAGCAAACTTAAATAGTTGCCTCCATCGACACCTGTAAGTGCGAACGAATACGATGGATCCTGTTTACTGAATTGCTGCGTCCCTATTTCTAGCCATTTTCGAGCCCCCTCTTCATCAAAATGGTGAACCCAAGAGAGTGTTTGTACCTCTGGCTTATTTCTGGGCATTTTAGTTACATGTGATGACTGGCAAGCGGTTAACACCATTGCAATCGTCAGACTAAGGGAGATGATACGAGATTTCATCCAATCACTCTTTCTTTTGATAGCGTTTACATAGTGATTCGTAAGGCAAGTGCCATTTCTGTTCTATAACTTCCACACACTCAACCCTTACTATTTCGCATGAAATCATAGATATCCTTTATCATGTTGAGCGACTTTAGATGCCTATATAAAAAAATAAAAGCCTGATTTCTCAAGCTTTTTTAAAAGTGGTTATATTTGCTGGTTTAGGACTCGTATTGCTTCTCACTCACTTGTTCCATCCAGTCCACTGTCTTGCCATCAAGTCGTTCTTGAATGGCGATATGAGTCATTGCTGTAGTTGGCGAAGCACCATGCCAGTGTTTTTCGCCTGGCGGAAACCAGACCACATCACCAGGATTAATTTCCTCGATTTGACCTCCCCAGCGTTGAACCCTTCCTTGGCCTGCCGTTACTATAAGCGTTTGACCGAGCGGATGCGTGTGCCATGCTGTTCGTGCACCTGGCTCGAACGTGACGTTTGCCCCAACAACGCGGGCAGGATCGGTTGCTTCAAACAGTGGATCGATGCGAACCGTACCTGTAAAATAGTCAGATGATCCTTTGCCTGAAGCCTGGGACCCTACTCTTCTGATTTCCATTTTTACATACCTCCAATTTTTCTTATCATTTATCCATTAAATTACGAGTATCTTTACTAAAAGATATTATCAAAATCTTAGTAATTCCAAATCCAATTATGGCTCCAAACATGTTCAAAATAATGTCATCAATATCCAGACTCCCAACTCGAGTAATCAATTGCGTCAGTTCAACCGCTAAAAGAATAAGAAATGAACATGTTAGAAACCGCCAGAAATTAATGGAATTTCTATTAAGCAATGGAATGATAAAGCCCATAGGTATAAACAAAACGATGTTACCGAATAAATTTTTGATTAGAATGTCTGTATTATAATGATCTCTATTCACGATGTACGCGTTTATCGTTTTGAAAGGGACTAAGTTATAATCAGCAAACAAATAATGTGCCCTTAGGAATAGCAACTTAAGCATTATCAAAATGTAAACAGAGCTGCCAATCATAATAAAGGTATTGAGTATCGAGTTTTTAAAATATACATGCCTTAACATGGGGAATTCTTCTTCTTCATTGTTTACATAACATTATTTATGTAAACATTTTATTAATAGGTACGTAAGCGTCACATAGCCTTCACCTAATTAAGGACGAGGTCTATTGACGCTTACGTTAATTGAGTGGTTAAAGCTAGTTTTTAAAGAGCAAGGCTTCAAAAAAAACAAGACAACATGGAGGAAATCAAAAGAATTGGGAACTAATCAAAATCCAACCGAAAACGTTTGTCATATTAGTAGTCGCGATATCGTCAAATCGCATAATTTCTACGAGAGCGTCGTCCGATACATTACATCTTGAATCAATTAATTAAGTATTTTTCAATATCCAAAGGTGACGAAATAATGTCAGTGATTTTATATACTTTACTTGACTTTACATTAATACTATACATCTCCCGAATATAATCATAGATTGAATAGCGATGTGGTATATTAATGGTTTCATTTTCCTGTTTAATTGTTCGAATTTCCTCTCTTGTACCAATACTTTCAAATTTATTCTGATCAACGGACTGCAGAGGAAAAATATGCATCGTAATGTCCTTAACGCTTACATTAGTTATGTTAATCTTAGATTGGAGGGTCTGATATACAAAATCATAACAACTTATTTTGGCTACATTATTGCCAAGATCACAATGCCCGAGAATAATTCCGTTCCAAGTAAGGTATTTTTCTGGATACGTCCGGTATTCCTCCAAATTGATGGGCCATCGATTCTGGTCATTTGAAATATTATTAAGATCTTTTTTTATTTTTTCGGGTATGTAAGAATTGAACTGATACGCGAAACTATCATTTTTGACCAAATCTTCGACGCTAGGATATTTTTCTTTAAATGCGGATTTCACAACAATCTCAAGAAAATTTTCAACATACTCACTTCCTCGGTGACCGCCAACATATATTCCCTTATAATCTTGAGTGCTAACCTCTAAACTATAGCCCCCGCCATCAACTAAATTCCAATCATGATAACTAATCTTATCTACTTGGAAGTTAAGATCATATTTCTTCTTCATCATTCTAAGTACGTCCTTTTTGATGCTATTATATGCAAATTCGGATCGTTGCCAGCATCCTGTAATAAGCATTATGATCGCGATCCATGCACAGCATTGAAGAAGCTTTGAACAACTATACTTCATAACATCACCTCTTTGCATATTATTCCCATCTACGAAAGCGAAAAATAGAATTCTCCTTCGAGTTGAAAGTCAAACAGCCCTTACCTAGTGAGGGAAGAGACGAAATATCTTCTGTTTAAGACTTTAGCCGGCAATGCGCTGGCAGCGAGGCTGACCATGGCATGAATGGCTCCAGCGCTTGCAGATCGAGCTGACCGGTTAACTGAGGCAGCTGTTCAAAGAGAAACTGCAAGTAGTCGAATGGCTTGAGCCCATTTTCCTTGGCAGTTTCGACAACGCTGTAGATGCTCTCACTGGCCTTTGCGCCTCGCGGGGTATTAGCAAAGAGCCAATTTTTCCGACCGATTACAAATGGTTTGATCGACATTTCGCTTCTGTTGTTGTCGATCTCGAGTCGTCCGTCTGCAAGGAATGCCGTCAGTTTCTCCCATTGATTTAAGCTGTAGGCGATCGCTTGTCCTGTCAAACTCTTAGGTAACGTTCGGGACTGCTGTTGCTTCAGCCATTTATGGAATGCTTCGATCACAGGAAGGCTTCGTTCCTGCCTTGCTGCATAGCGTTCCTCCGGCATTGCTTCTTTCAGATCCCGTTCAATAGCAAAGAGTTGATTACAGTACTTCAGGCCTTGCTTCGCCACCGTTTCCGGATTGTTCCTTGCCTCTGGCGGCGCCGCCTTTAAAGCCTCGTCATATTTACGCCGTGCATGTGCCCAGTAGGCGACAAGCGTCACACCGACCACTTTGTGATACCCTGGATAACCGTCGACATGAAGGTAACCCTTAAATCCAGTCAACAAGTTTCGCGGATGCTCACCGCCTCGGGTTCTCTGGTAATCGAACACCACAGCCGGATCTTCTCCGCGTCCGCTGCGATATAACCACAGATAGGATGAGGATTCGGCCGATTTTCCTGGCTCGCGCAATACCTGTAACGTGGTCTCATCAGTTTGTAAGATATCTTTCTTCAGCAAGATTTCTTTCATGGCGCTAACCACTGGCGTCAGCCACTTCTCCGCTCCGTAGATCATCCAATTCGCCATCGTTTGCCGGGATAATGTGAAGCCTAGGCGAGCAAAGTGCTGTTCTTGCCGATAAAGCGGCAAGCTTTCCACATATTTCTGGCACATCACATGCGCCAGAATCGATGGTGAAGCTAGGCTCCCTGGATAGACAGGCTTTAGCATAGGTGCTGTGACGATAGGTGTCTGAATTTCATTGCGCTCGCATGATCGGCATGAATAAACCTGCCTCACGTGGCGGATAATTTTGACTTGAGGCGGCACAATAGCGATTTCGCTGCGCGTCTCGGTGCTCATCTCATGGAGCGCACCGCCACAGCACGAAAAGACCTGATCCGTCTCAATGAGTTCATAAGTCACCGTTTCAACCGGCAAATGTTCAAAATCCACCTCACGCTTACCGTTCGTTTTCCGGCGCTCGTAGGTCACTTGCTCCATCGGCGGTTCTTGTCCTTCAGGTGTCGCGAGTATTTCGGCTTCGTTAAACAGATTTAGTTCCAATTGGTCAGGACTCGTCTTCTCGCTCGATGCACCATAGCGTTTTTGTTTCGCAATACGGGATTGCTCCTCATACCATTTGAGCATAGCAGTAAGCTCAGCAATTTGCTGTTCCTGCTTGGCAATTCGCTGATTCAGTTTTTCGATTGTTTCCAAGTTTTCCGCTCGATTTTCCATACCATATACTTCGGTAAATATCGCTACATCCCTGCCGCAAGGTATGGCGATACAGCGAACATTCAAGTTAAATGACCGTTTCGGCTATAACTTTTTGGTTTGCCTGACGCTGACTAAGCGAAAGTCCATCCAGCAGCCAGCGAAGCTCACGGGAGGTAATTGTTGCGGTGCCCACGCTTTCGTTCGGCCACTGAAACGTGCCTCGTTCAAGTCTGCGGTAAAACAGCCAAAAACCGTTGTGCTCCCAGTGTAGAATCTTGAGCTTTTTGCACTCGCGGTTACAGAAAACAAACAAGCATGAAGAAAAGGGATTGAGTCCAAAGCCTTCCTACACGATTGCGGCTAATCCGTCGATAGACTTTCGCAGATCTGTTGAACCAGTAGCAAGATAGACATGCTGGACAGTGGATAATGTTAACATGTCTCTTCCAGTAATTGCACAACTTCTCTAAGCAAGCGTGGGTCAAATCCAGCACGGATCTCAATTTGGACCGATACGGACGACAAGTGAAGATTCATGGGTAGTAGTTTGGATTGGAGACCTTTAGCGGATACCAGCTAGGAGAGATAGGGCCATCAGCCTCTGAATGAACTACTTTTAGTTTGCGGAGCCAGTACTTCAACTGCTCTTTGGTTACTTGGTGAGCATCGCACCAAGCTGCCATTGAAAGATGACTCGCTCGATAATCCTCGATACGAGTGGACCAATCCTTGCGACGCTGTTCTTTTGTGGTCATAAGGCAACCTCCAGTTTAAATGGGATGCCTTCATTTTCTCATGTATATTTGGGTTCTAGAAGGTGTGCAGGTTTTGACGCTTACATAGGTACCTTATTACTATACCACTACAGTAAAAAATCGGTATCCCTATGATTATTTTAAAAAAATCCACCAAAATCAAAAAAGGACAGCCCCCCACTGGAGTAACTGTCCCGATGCATTCGGATTATTCAATTTGTTCCTATTTGGCGTGGCAGAGATACATTAAGATTTCTTAATGGAGAAGAATCCATATTGCTCGATTTCATCAAGCGCTTTACGTCCAAAAGACTCGATTAGCTCATCGGCTCGGATTTTGGTTCCCCCTAGAGTAAGCCCGTCCCAGCGTACAATTCTACCGTCCTTAACCAAAAAATAGTCATCCATACGATAACCTCCCAAAAGATAGTTTTGGAAATCTCTGTGCGCTTGAATACGAATTCGCAGAGTATGTATCTGCCAATCCTTATTTTAGCATACTCTTCATGGGAAGCCAAAGGAGCCGCTTTTTCTGCGTTATATTTATTTTGGTTCTATATTCGGGGCAATCAAAGATAGTAACAACTGAACCTCTTGCTTGTTGAAATTATAAGCTCCCGTCGGCTGCATTAGGCTCACAATATGCGTTAGGTCTAACGGATAGACTCCTGGGAAATACGTCATTCGAATATTAAATAACTGTTCCTCTACTTGCTCTCTCGAAACATGATCGTAGATCGGAATGCTGATCATATTAGCGGATTTACGTCCAGATGTATCTTTGATGCCAATCCCGATCTTTGTGACGCCACTATACCTTGGCAGCATAAAGGCAGTCAATTCGTTTTTCGAAATTTCTGCAAGCATATAGAGAATTTGATCATTATTATCTAATAAATAGACCTTCGGACACCATAAATGGTAATGATTTGATTGGGAAATGACAGGTGTGCTGCTCTCTTTGCCGTCTTTTCCATAGTGATTTCATCATAAATCGACACAAAAAACCCAAGAATGAAACCATTCTCGGGATGATTGCGTATTTATTTAAAATATATCAATCTCTCTCCCGCCGACATCATATGAAATTTCTGCGCGGGAAACTTGTGGAACAAATAATCGACGAAGTAGGACGGGTTATCGCGATTCTTAGAGAACATATCAAAATGGATAGGAACGAGCAGATCCGTTCCGATCTCCACGCCGAAATCTGCCGCATCGCGGAAGTTCATGTTGCCTACAATCCCCCTGGCGGTTCTTGCATAATCCCCTCCGTTAATAGGCAGCAGCGTTACATGGGGCTGAAATTGTTTGGCTTGTTCAATCAATTCGGGTGTGACCACAGTATCGCCTGTATGGAAAATGCGGACGCCGTTGATCTCGATAAAAAAGCCCAAATAGTAGTGATTACCCTCTGGATCCCTCTCATACTCCGTGTGTGCGGCTGCTACAGGGGTAACGGTTACCCCTTTCAAAGAAATCGCTTGTTGCTGTTTGGCGGGAATGATGCGTCCAGCATCGAGTTCGATATCTTGCAGCAAATGGATATGAGATGCTGGAGCTACAAATTTCGTCTCAGGATGAGCTCGGGCCACACCGTTAATCGTGGTTACATCCATATGATCATTATGAAAATGTGTGATCAAAACCGTATTGACATCAAGCTCATGCGGAGCTAACGGAGGCGGAATTTCCCGCTTAAATTCAGTGTCGGGATTTTCTTCTTCAATCGAAAAGCTCAAGTACGGGTCCACACAAATGATCTCATCGGTGCTGCCGCCTTTGATCACCACGCCAGCTTGCCCCAAACTCCAAATGGCAACAGCCCCTACAGGCACGTTCGTTCTTTGCATTTCCTTGAGCAGCGATTCACCCGCATTGTAAATAGGTCTTAAGCGTTCGTTTCCCATCCTAGTCATCAATTCCCTTGCCGTCGAGAATGTGCTGCACATATTTGTCAACGCGTGCCTCGCGCGTTTTCGCTTGTTTCGCTTGAGAGAAATAAAGCAAGTATCCTTTTTGCCGCCCAGGTGTCAAGGCTTCAAAAGCTGTTTTCAACGCAGGCATCTCATCGAGCCGCGTTTGAAACTCAACAGGAAATGCAAATTCTTCCGTCTTCTTATATGGCACTTCCACACCAGATTTCTCAACTTCAATCGCATCATAAATATAAGATTTAATGATGGATTCCAATGCAATGATTTCTTGTACGTTGGTGAAACGAATCTGGCGCGCTGCCTGTACATTCTCCGTTTGTTGAATGAGAATGCCTTGGGCATCTTGCAACAACACGCCTTTGTGAAACAGGATCGCACAATAATCTTTAAATCCATGGAATAATAAAACGTTTTTATTCTGGAACGTGTAACAAGGATGCATCCATTTAAAATCCTCGGTCAGCTGACAATCAAGAATAATACTTCTCAGTCTCTCAAATTCCTCTTTCCACTGTTTTGCCTTTCTTAGAAATCCATCAACTTTCGGATTCAATGTACGATTTGTCATCAAGGAACACTCCCCTTCCCTTTTACTTCAAATATTTCCCCGTAATCGACTTCTCAGAATGGATAATCTGCGTAGGTGTGCCCTCGAACACCACTTGGCCGCCCTTGCTGCCTCCATCTGGTCCCATATCAATAATCCAATCCGCATGGCTGATTACTTCAAGATTGTGTTCGATTACGATCACCGTATTGCCGGTATCCACGAGGCGGTTCATGATCTCCAACAAGTGGCCGATATCTGACATATGGAGCCCTGTCGTCGGCTCGTCCATCACGTAGATGCTGCCATTCTTATGCAACTCACTTGCCAGCTTAATGCGCTGACATTCCCCGCCCGAAAGTGTGCTTAGCGGCTGGCCGAGGGTGATATAGTTCAGCCCCACATCACTCAAAGCTTGAAGCTTGCGCACGACTTCTTTCAGTTGGAAAAATTCCAAAGCCTGCTCGACCGTCATCTCCAACACTTCGGCAATGGACTTGCCGTCCAGTTTGTAAGTAAGCACTTCCTCTTTAAAACGTTTGCCTTCGCAAACTTCACATGGCAGCTTCACACTGTCTAGGTATGCGAGATCTGTGTAGACGACTCCCAGTCCTTGGCAATTCTCGCAAGCTCCCTTGGAGTTGAAGCTGAACAAACCTTGGTTCACCTTATTGGCGGAAGCAAATGCCTTGCGCACATCATCCATAATGCCCGTATACGTTGCGGGATTCGAGCGTGTTGACACTCCTACCGCCGATTGATCAATGACGATAGCATCAGGATGCTGGCTGAGGAAAACTTCGTTAATCAGCGTACTCTTGCCTGAGCCTGCAACACCCGTCACGACTGTAAGAACGCCAGTTGGGATATCTACGCTCACCTTGTGGAGATTGTGAAGTGTTGCGTCTTTGATGGCCAGCTTGCCTGATGGTTGCCTGGAATCCTGCTTCAGCTCTAGCGGTCGCTTCATATGATTGCCTGTCAGCGTACCTGAAGCAAGCAAGCCTGGGTAGCTGCCCTCAAATACGATGTTACCGCCGCGACCGCCAGCATGTGGCCCGACATCGACGATATGATCTGCTACTTTGATCACATCGGGATCATGCTCAACAACAAGTACAGTATTGCCCTTGTCGCGCAGCTTCTGAAGCAATTCATTTAACTGATGGACATCACGGGGGTGCAAACCAACGCTTGGCTCATCGAAAATGTAAGTGACGTCCACCAAGCTGCCGCTCAGGTGCTTCACCATCTTGACGCGCTGTGACTCACCGCCGGATAAGGTATCCGTCTCACGGTCAAGCGTCAAGTAGTCCAACCCGATATCCACGAGATGCTGCAGCCGCTCTGTCAGCGACTTGGCGACTGGCGCAGCGATCGGATCGTCAACTTCCCGAATGACGCGGATCAGTTGTCCAACTTCCAAGGAAGACATTTCCGCAATGTTAAGTCCATTGATTTTGCAATGGAGCGCTGCTTGACTAAGTCTTGCACCGCGACAACTGGAGCAAGCACCCTCGGAGATGAATGGTGCAACAGCTTGTTGCGTGCGCTCTGACTTCGTTTTCACATCCTGCTTGATGTACTTATTGGTGAACTTCTCGATGACACCTTCGACTGTAATATTGATGGCCTTACCACCAAACTGCATCTGCACTTTCCTTGCCTTGCCATATAGCAATTGCTCTAGTTCCTCTTCCGAATAGTCGCTCAATTTCTTGTCAAGATCAAAAAAGCCAGACTCAACGATTATGTTCCAATCCATACTATTCACTTTATAGTCCGGTAGTAGAATGGCCCCTTCGTTTAACGACTTGGTCATGTCAATCGACTTACTCATGTCGACGCCAAGCCTGCGACCAAGCCCGTTGCACTCCAGGCACATGCCTTGCGGATCATTAAACGAGAACATATTCGAGGGCCCGACAAAGGGTTGACCTACTCGGGAGAAAAGAAGACGAAGAATTGGTGAGATATCAGTAATCGTCCCCATTGTGGAATGGGATCCGCCGCCCAGTCGTTTCTGATCTACAATAACAGCCATGCTCAGATTCTCGATCGCATCGGCATCGGGTTGCGGAAATCGCGGTAAAAAATTACGTACAAACATACTGAAATTTTCGTTCAGCAAACGCTGAGATTCTGAAGCAATCGTATCGAAAACGATCGATGATTTACCAGATCCCGATACTCCGGTGAAAATCGTTATTTTCCGCTTGGGAATACGCAAGGACACGTTCTTGAGATTGTTTTCCCTCGCACCCGAAATGACGATGTATTCCTGATTAGTTTCGCTCATGCCTGACATCCTTCCGATCGTGTTAATTTTCTAGATACTCACACATTATACCTTATCCGACCGCTTCCTGTTTAATAAGACTTGTTCAATCCGAATTGGAATCTGTTTGTTTTCTTCGATTTCGTATAATTTGCCAAACAAATAATCCAAACGACATGATCAGGAAAAATCCACTTGCCGCATAGAATGGCCAGTTCGTTGTACTTTTCTCCTCTTCGCTGCTCATTTCAGGAGGAGTTGCCGGCTGTTTGTGTGTAACTGGATTGGCAGCTACGATTGGAATTTGCTTCAGAAATTCACCGTTTTTCCAAATTTGATACGTACCGATCACATCGCCTGTCTCTACCGTTTGTTGGTCATTTAACCATGGATTGAAGACAGCCTTGTACGCATAGACTGCGTCATCCTTTCTAAGAATGGTTAGTGCATAGGAATCTCCCAGAATCCCCGTAACCGTCTCATCATAGAAGGTTGCATCTCCGGCGTAATCTCCTTTATGAAACATCATCTGAGTTGCAATACGATCTAGTCCGTACTGGCCAATCGCCTCCACATCGCGGTATTCGTCCTCACGCGACGATTTCAATACGACCGAAATGACCGTTTTATTGTCTTTTTTCATATATTCGATTAATGTATTTCGAGCTTGATCTGTAAATCCTGTTTTTCCGCCCAATGCGAAAGGATTCTTAAATATGAGGCTGCGATTCGTAATCGTCACCTGCCGCTGATCAGTTTTTACCGCAGTCCGTTCCGTCCCCATTGCTTCCATAATCGCGGGATACTTCATGGCTTCTTTGGCAAGCAGGGCAAGATCGTAAGCGGTTGAATAATGCTTCGAGTTGTGCAACCCGTTCGGCGTTACGAAATGGGTATGGAGCATGCCAATCGACAATGCCTTTTCATTCATCATCGCGGCAAAATCAGCCTGATTACCTCCGATATGTTCAGCAATCATCATCGCCACGTCATTGGCAGAAACCACGATCAGCGCCTTCAACGCTTCTTCTTTTTGCATTTGCTCGCCTACGTGTAAATTAAACACATAATTGCTAGCTTCCTGGTCCACAGCTTTCTTGCTCGCTGTCATCCATTCCTCGTTACTCATCTTTTCTTCCAAGAGAATCGCCGTCATCAATTTTGTTAAACTGGCCGGATAGGCTTGTTCATCTTTATTTTTCTCATACAGGATTTCGCCGGCCACACTATCGATCACAATCGCTGAACCGCTTCGAATGGAGAGTGCCTCGCTATCGTCGGAAGCGTTTACATTTTGGCATAGCATGGCATACAGGAAGATGAAGAGGAGCGCTGTCTTTTTCATATGTTTTCCTCCCCTGCTGTGTTTCATGATGAATCCCTTCTTCCGTTCAATTTCGACAAGACTAATTCCCATTATGCCATAAATATATGTGATTGGGGTTGGCAATCTTTCCTATGTTCATGAAAAAGGAACAGCTCGCTTGCGCAAACTGCTCCTAGACATTTTCTATTGTCTCTTCTACTACGTCAAAACGTATTATACACATTCTGACACTCTTTTGGAGTCGGCTCATAGAAACAGTGCTTCTTGTATCGCCCTGCGTGCGGCTGATTGTACCAGGTTTCAGGACATGGTTTCGGATTCTCGAACGTCCCTGGACGGAAATACCAGAGGGAGAATTTGCCCGGCCAAAGCCGCTCCCCGTCCACGGCCCGTCTCGCCAGACGGCGTTCTCTCTCTCTTGCATTTTGATAATACGTGCCATGTTGCAATGCTTCGAACGCGTGCGGCTGGTTAATCATTTGGGGAATGGTCCGAAGGCCTTTGAAATCAGAGCAATTGGCTCTTATTCGGTTAATACCAACGTTGCCAACAAGGAGCATTCCCTTTTCGCCTTCTGTCTCCGCTTCGGCTCTCAGTAACCTTGCTAACATGTCAATATCCTGTTTTCTAGCTTTCACGACTGCCATTGGCTCACCTCTTCAAAATGTATGTCTGTACCCATCATATTGTAGGTGAAGCTGAAGTGTTACTTGAATCCTTGGCGTAACGTATCCATCATAGCCTTGTCATCATCCAATGTATAGATACGAGCTGGGGTGTCCCCGTCCCAATCGATGCCATTCCACCAGATCGCAGCTCGAATCTTCGGATATTGGGGAATCACGCGGAACATGTCCCTGATCCATGCTTCTTTGTCCCCGCCGATTGAACTTGAGGCAAACTCCGTGATCATGAGCGGCTTGTCCGACCATAGCGCGTAACGTTGGTACAATGGCTCGTACAGTTCTTTGAACGTTCGCCATTTTTCCCCAACGGTTTCGTAATAATTTCCTGTATTATAAGCGGTTAGTCCGATGACATCCACATATTCATCACCTGGATAGTACATCAGCTCGTGATTCCAGGCAAAACCCGGCTTCGATTCATGATTAGGATTCCACACCCAGATTACATTGTCAACCCCATTACGGAGGAACATATCGTACACATATGTCCAGACGGCTTTATACAGATCCGTGTCTTTCGAACTGTAATAGGCGGAATACCCCACCCAGTCCCCGTTCATCTCATTATTTAGCCGAAATAAAACAGGATGACCAAAAGCCTTCAAATCTGCCGCATATTGCTGAAAATAAGTATCGTAGTTCCCATTTAAAATATCATAGGTGAAATTGGCCTTATGATCGCTGCTCAAGGTTTGCAAAGTTAATTCCACTAAGCGATGCTGATCCCATGCATTCTTCAATGCTTGTTTGGGCAGCTCATGTTGGATAGATTGATATCGGACCAAATAGTCAAAGGTGTGTTGAAAATTGGCTTCTAATTGCTTTAAATTCGTAAAGGAATCAGGCGCATCTGGCTGATAAATGCCCCAACGGAGTCGATTGCTTTTGAAATGGTGATTGTACATCTGTAAGGTTTCATCACTTCTTATGACTGGCAACTCTTTAAAATGAACGTCTAAAGGCTTGGTCTCTGTTTTTTCAATAAACTTGAAACTATTCATAATGACTGACTCGTTATTAATAGGCTGACTTGATTTCATGAGAATCGTGTAGACTTCCCGATTTGTTCGAGCGATTTCGATGGACACATAATAATTCTTGTCATTAGAAATTTTCGCCAGCTTCTCGCGATGCCACTTAAGCATATGAGTAGTCATCCCATTGATTGTCCTCGTTTCGTCATTCTCCACGGTATGATGGCTGTCCGCAATGACCATTTGATTGGAATAACTCATGTAAATCGCCGAATCCGCTAACGTATTTGTAAAATGATCATAATAAATTTCGATCTTGGTGTATGCATCTTGCAACACGGTTCGAATGGGCTGCAATGAGGTGTCGACTTGCATGGATCTGGGGTAAATCAGACTGAACCCATTGACTTTATCCTCCAGCAGTTTCCCTTCGGTATTCGCAAATGAATCGATGGTTGTCCGCTCAGTCATGATGATGAAAATCAAGGGAATGAGGATAAATGAAACCCATTTTATGTTCATTGAATGTTCTCCTATAGGGGGAAAATCATGCTGCTTAGTTGGTATATGTGACAGTACAAGTATTCCCATTTCATTCTGTTATATAAAAAAAGACAGCCTCCATCGGCCGCCTTTCACACAACACTCAGAAATGAAATTGATAAGAATCCTTACTTAACACGCCAAAATTAAATCCTTGCTTACGCAGACCTTCAATGACGGCAGGCAATGCATCAACCGTTGTTGTTTTGACCTTGACATCATGCATTAAGATAATCGCTTCTTTCTTCGTTCTACTGGCACTCAGCACAGCGTCGATAATCTCATTCTTCGGCTGAACGATTCTGGCAGCGTCTGTGGAGCTTACGTTCCAATCGGTATACGCGTAACCCTCCCTTCCCATCTCCTGAATGATGCGTGGCATGATGCCCCTTCCCCCGAAATGCCGACTAACAAGATTATTCGAGCCGCCAGGATAACGGAGCAAGGTGGGTCTGATCCCAATTGTTTGCTCTAGCAAGCGTTCAAGCCGCTCGGTATCTCTCAAGAACGCCTGGACGGATGCATACAGAGAAGGATATTCGTGTGAATACGTATGATTGCCAATGGCATGCCCCTCCTCGTGGATACGCCGATACAACCTTTTACCCTCAAACGATGAATTTCCGACCACGAAAAACGTGGCATGAACACGATATTCATGTAAAATGTCCAGGATGCGATCTGTATTCTCAGAAGGCCCGTCATCAAAGGTTAAATAAGCATGTTTATTTCCATTGGACGCTTCAATGACAGGATGTGAAGCAGATGCGGTACGCATGAGTGGGGGCTGACAACTCCAAATCGTGACGGCAAGAATGCTTACTGTTAGCGTCTTCCATTGAAAAAAAGACTTATACATGGACATTTCCCCTTATTAGGAAGTGCTTTTAGTATGGATGATCGAGGTCCTGTATAATCTTCCTTTAAATGGGTCCGCCGCTCCGCCTATGGGATATAGTTCACACCCTCCGAATAGGAATTGTTTGCATTCCAGATCAAATATTCATGCACACCAGCATCACTTAACCCCTTGATTTGGGCATCTACCTCGTCTTTCCCATACTTCATATAATTGCCCGCACCTAGCCAGCTAGCGGTGAAGTCTTGAATCCACGGCCGTGAAATCGGCGGGTGTTGAAGTTGCGCGAACTTCCCTTTCTCGGCTTTCATGTATTCGGTAACAAGTCGATATGGCTCTTTATCTGGCTTCGGAATTCCGAAATACCCATTGGACCAGTGGCTCGGATAAATCATGGACGAAATCACGTCGACGGAGCTAGAAATGCGGTTAAAGTTTTGCCCGATACCAGGAGCTTCAGGCAAGGTAGCCGAATATCCGAAAATATCGACAGAGACATGGACGTTATAAGGCTTTAATTGTTCTTTGGCATAGGCCACGAAATCGCTAACCGCATCTACGCGAAGCTGCGTCAAACGGGCTTTTTCACTAAAATCAGGCTCTTTAGGTGGTGTTACTTTTTTGGAATCAGTCGCAGTCTTCTGACTATTATCCACAGCGATTGCGTCTTGATAAGCCTTCAAGGCTTCCGCATAATCCTTTTCGTCTTGTATAAATTTAGACGGTTTTTTATCTTTGTACTCCCCCATGGAATAGGTAAGCGTCTTATCTCTGCTTTCAAATCCTTCTGGGAAACGCACATAATCAAATTGGATCTCTTTAAACCCCAATTCTACAGCTAGTTTAGCGACCTCAACATTATGATCCCACGTTTCTTTCAGGAAGGGATTAATAAACCCGTCACCGTTCCCATTCCGCCAAAGGCTGCCTCCGTCAAGATAGGAGAGATCTGGTCTCTTTTTTTGCCAAAACCGTGTCTTTAAAGGAGACAATTCGAGCGATCGGGTAAATATGATGCTGTTCAAGAGTTTTCATGACTTCCTGCGGGTTTTTCATATAGGGCTGACTAAATTCGGCCAATTTGCCCTCTGGCTTGAATGTGATATACCCATCGTCATCCTTGATATCGATAACCATCGCATTCAGATCGGTGTTATCCACCAGTGACAGCAGCTTCGACATGCGTTCACCGCCTGCAGACCAACCCGTGACATATATGCCGCGTACCGCGTCAGGATATGTGAAATGAACAGGAGGATCAAATGCAGGTACTTGACTTGGCGCAGGTGTTGGTGATGCCACGATAGGTGTTGGCGAGGGAGCTGGTGAAAGTGTAGGTTCGGGTGTAGGGGTTGGCGTGAACTCCGGTGCAGTTGTAGATGGCTGTTCAGATGGATTTGGCGTGTTGTTGACGTCATTCGAGGAGGAACAAGCGGACAATGTGAATACCATAAGTAGCGAAATACCAATGAGAACTCGTTTCTTCACGAACCTCTCCCCTTTTCTCCATATGTACAGATATTTCATTGCTCCCTATTGAGATATTCGTGAAGCGGGTGAACTATGCAGTTCTTGTTGCTTTCAGGGGAAATAAAAAGAAGCAGCTGCCGCGGCAAACTGCTCCTGTGTACAAATCGGTTGAAGATTATTGTTTGGAAAATGGGTCTACATCCATATTCAATGAAGTGTCTTTCGCATCTATTAGTGAGTCATAAAACTTTGCAAATGCTGTACGAATGTACGCAGTCAACCATAACATACCAATAAACAATGTAAAGATGGTTAAGAACCACCAGCCGATGAAGCTTAAGCCTAGAACGAAGTACTGCCACTTTTTACCTTTCATCATTTCCTTACTCGCGTTAATACATTGAACCGTGGATAAGTCTGGTTGATCAATTCGAATAAAGAAAGCTTGCGAATAACGAATCGAAGCAATGATGCCTGGAATGATGAATAATAAAGTCCAAGCAAGCGTTTTCAAGCCAACGAGGAAAGTTAATTTGAGAAATGGCCAGACATGATCCATGCCATACTTCATGACATCTCCGTAAGTGGGGGAGTTACCTCTGGATGCAAATAAGAAATAATAAGAAGTCGCTGCCGTAACCATTACACTAAGTATGATTTCAACTACGAAGGCAATGACATTGACAAGCGTTGTATCCACGGATTTGGCAATAAACTGTGGAATTAAGTTAATAAGGCCAAGAATCACAATAAGGCCAACTGACTTCCACCAGTATCCTTGCAATGCCGTTCTTGCATGTTGACGAATTTCTGAATTAACCACTTCATAAACACCCCTCAATGTATATTTGTAAGAATGTAAAACCAAAGTAAGTCCCAACTATTATTGGTTAATTATGTATATGAAACTCTATTATATGACAAGAAATTTAAGGGATCAATCAATTTTTCGCTTACATGTTCCTGCGATACTGTCCACCCACTTCATATAAGGCCGTTGTGATCTGTCCGAGCGAAGCAACTTTGACGGTTTCCATGAGTTCCTCGAATAGGTTTCCATGATTGCGGGCTGTTTGTTTTAGACGTTCAAGTGCCGCATCGCATGCCTGCTTATGCTGAGATTGGAAAGCTTGCAGATGTCGGATCTGCGTTTCTTTCTCCTCTACGGTTGAGCGTGCTAGCTCAATGTCATAATCATGGGCATCCGCATGCGGATTCAGAAATGTATTCACCCCAATAATCGGCAGCTCGCCAGAATGCTTCTTATGTTCGTAATGAAGGGATTCTTCTTGAATTTTGCCACGCTGATATTGCGTTTCCATTGCACCCAATACACCGCCTCGATCATGAATACGACCAAATTCGACTAATACAGCTTCTTCCACTAGATCGGTTAAATCATCGATAATAAAAGCTCCTTGAAGCGGATTTTCGTTCTTCGCCAAGCCAAATTCTTTATTAATAATGAGTTGAATTGCCATCGCTCTGCGGACTGAATTTTCCGTTGGTGTCGTAATCGCTTCATCATACGCGTTCGTATGCAAGGAATTGCAATTATCGTAGATCGCCATGAGTGCCTGCAGACTGGTACGAATATCATTAAAATCCATTTCTTGCGCATGCAAAGAACGGCCTGACGTTTGAATATGGTATTTCAGCTTCTGGCTCCGCTCATTACCACCATATTTATGCTTGATGACCGTTGACCAAATGCGGCGCGCCACTCTTCCCATGACCGTATATTCGGGATCAAGCCCATTGCTGAAAAAATAAGAGAGATTCGGCGCAAAATCGTCGATCGGCATCCCGCGGCTCAAATAATATTCTAGGAAAGTAAAGCCATTAGCAAGGGTAAAAGCCAACTGGGAAATGGGGTTCGCTCCCGCTTCGGCGATATGATAGCCGCTTATACTGACCGAGTAGTAATTGCGCACCTGATGATCAATGAAATACTGCTGGATGTCACCCATCATTTTCAATGCAAATTCTGTTGAGAAAATACAGGTGTTCTGACCTTGGTCTTCTTTCAAAATATCCGCCTGCACGGTTCCTCGAACTGTCTTGAGTGTCCTCGATTTCACTTGCACATACTCTTCGTCAGTGGGGAGACGGCCATTTGATAATGCGAACTTTTCTACCTGCTGATCGATGGCTGTGTTCATGAACATGGCTAACATCATGGGAGCAGGCCCATTAATCGTCATCGATACGCTAGTTGATGGGTGGCATAGATCGAAGCCGGTAAACAACTTCTTCATATCATCCAATGTACATACATTGACGCCGCTGTTCCCAATTTTCCCGTAAATATCGGGTCGATAATCGGGGTCTTGCCCGTATAAGGTAACACTGTCAAACGCCGTAGACAACCGCTTCGCCTCATCATTTTGACATAAATAATGAAATCGTCGGTTGGTTCGCTCGGGTGTGCCTTCTCCTGCAAATTGGCGCTTGGGATCTTCATTCGTCCGTTTGAATGGGAACACACCAGCGGTGTAGGGATAATAGCCAGGCAAATTTTCCTTTAGCAGCCAGCGCAGCAGTTCTCCCTCATCATCGTAACGCGGTAAGCTGACTTTGGGAATTGGATTCCCTGATAAGGATGTCGTGTACATCTCCGAAATGATGTCTTGACCGCGAACCTTGGTAACGAGCTGATCTTGTTGATAGGCGTCGCGTATGCTCGGCCATTCATCAAGCAACTTCCTGCATGCGGGGTGCTGCTTGGCATCATAGTGGGCGATCATTTCGTCTAATGTGCTGACAAAAGAAGGCTTTTCTTCCAGTGAGTTGCGCTGCTCCTGATGGGCCGTCAACCATATGAGTTTCGTTCCACGCAATTGCCAGATTTGACGGGCGATCGTGACCTGTTCATCTGCAAATTTCTTGTATTGCCGAATCGTCTGCACGATTTCGCCTAAATAGCCCGCACGGTCGGGCGGTATGATCCTATTCTTTATCGGAACTACTGTCATCGTTTCCTGCTTCGCAACAGGCCAATCTCTAACTGTCTTATCAGCCACGAGCTTCATGAGCTTCGCGAATAGCACATTCGTCCCAGGGTCATTAAACTGACTGGCGATAGTGCCGTAAACGGGCAACTCTTCAACTGGAGTTTCAAACAACTGATGGCTGCGCTGGAACTGTTTACGCACATCACGTAAGGCATCTTCGGATCCGCGCCTTTCAAACTTATTGATCACGATGATGTCCGCATAGTCGATCATTTCGATTTTCTCCAGCTGTGTCGTCGCCCCGAACTCACTCGTCATGACATACATCGCCACATCGCATAGTGCCACGATGGCAGCGTTCCCTTGTCCGATCCCGCTCGTTTCCACAATGACCAAGTGGTAACCTGCCGCTTTGACGATGTCGATCGCTTGCTTCGTTGCTTGGCTTAATTCAGACTTGGCTTGTCGAGTCGCTAGGCTGCGCATATACACACGTGGGTTGTTTACGGCATTCATACGAATCCGGTCTCCGAGCAGAGCGCCGCCTGTTTTCATTTTAGATGGATCAATTGAAATGACGGCTAATTTACGATCGGGATACTGCTCGAGGAAACGCCGAACCAGTTCATCTGTCAGTGAGCTCTTTCCGGCTCCACCCGTTCCCGTAATGCCTATGACTGGTGCTGATGCCACGGGAGGCAAAGTAGGCTCCTGCTTGGTGCTGTCGGGACTCTCAGTAGATGCCTCTGCGCTCGTGATCGCTCTGGCGATTGCGCCCCAATCCTTGAGTGAGGCTGTTTCCTCATCGGGTAATTCGGGAAGCGGTGTGTCTACAGCGCTAATCATGTAGTTAATCATGCCTTGCAGGCCAAATTCACGGCCATCGTCGGGTGAAAAGATTTTGGCAATCCCATATTGCTCTAATTGTTTGATTTCGGAAGGCACGATAACGCCCCCTCCGCCTGCGAAAATCTTGATATGCCCGGCACCCTTCTGCTGTAAGAGGTCGAACATGTATGTCAAATACTCCATATGCCCACCTTGATAGGTGCTTATGGCAATGCCGTGTACATCCTCTTGTATAGCCGCATTGACGACCTCATCAACAGACCGGTTATGTCCAAGATGGATCACTTCCACGCCTGACGCTTGCAGAATTCTTCGAATGATATGAATGACAGCATCGTGCCCATCGAATAAAGCAGCCGCAGTTACAAATCGCACGTGATGTTTGGGGCGATATACATGTGTGGTCAAGGTAATCCCACCCTTGTTGGCAGATTCGTCATAGATCGGCGTCACCCATCCATAACGGCTTATCCGATTTCTATGCTTGGTATGCCTAAATCATGTGTACAACACACACTCGTTCTATTGGACGAACATATACTAGATTAAAGAAGCTAGAAAGGAGGTATTTACGTTGAAGCTATCCCAATCCTATTTGATTTGTAAAAAGTACCTCAATCGTGAAGTGATGATCAGAACGGTCCATGGCACTTTTCAAGGAACCATTACGAAGGTGGACGGTAATCACGTCTATTTGAAGCAAACTCGTAACGGGAATAAAGCCCACATCTCTTTCCTGCCTTTCATCCTCCCATTAGTTCTGTTTGATCTATTAGCTATTTTTCTAGTGGATCGAGGGTCATGTTTCCCTTTCAGACCTTTCTAAATTTCTATAATAAAAAAGAATAAACAGACCCGCATCCAGGTGATGAGGGTCTTCGACGTTTTCATACATGTATAATTTATCATTTCTGACACAACCTAAACTCTACTCTAAATAAAGGGGATGCGTTTAGGAATGAATAATAAGAAGACACAGAGGTTTTTGGTAATTTCTACACTTTGTATCACAATGAGTATCATGAGTAGCGGGTGTACAAGCAAGCAACAGCCAAAGGTGAACACGGCGACACCGACAGCCACCTCTGCCCCATCAAACCTGAATGCGAGCATGTTTGTCGCAGATAATTTAACAATTGCCAATTTGAAAATCCACAAAGAAGCGAATGGCCAAGTGTGGGTTCCGTTGGAGGAAGCCGCAGCATCCTTTGATTATGATTTGCATGCGGAAGGCGACAGTTTCGCGATGGGTGCAACAGATCCTAATTATTCGGTGAAAATCAATCAAAGCCAGGCGACAGTAGGCGATAAAACGATCGAACTGCCGCAAGCACCGAAATTAATTGACAACAAACCGTATCTGACCACTCAGGCACTATCGACCCTAATGGGAACTCAAGTGAATTGGAACGAGTCCAATCATAAAATTGTTTTGAGTCCAATCAATGACAATACGCTTAGCCAGCTTGAAACTGATTCATCTGGTCAAATACATAGTCTTGCTGTGCATGTCAATAAAACGCAATTGCTCCAATTCGCAAAGAAATTTCTAGGAGTTCGCTACCAATTCTCAGCAGGTCCATACGAGAGGACGCATCGATTTGACTGTTCTTCCTTCGTTCAATACGTATATGGTCATTTCGGTGTAAAACTGCCAAGATCTTCTCGCTCACAATCTCAAGTTGGGAGAACCGTTAAGATGAGTAGTCTGCAGCCTGGTGATTTAATGTTCTTTTACACGCCAGGGCGATATGCGAGCAATCGCATTGTAGGCCACGTGGGGATTTATGCGGGTAATGGGCGATTCATCAATACGTATGGGGCTCCAGGTGTTATCATTTCGGACTTCAATTCGTATTGGAAGCATCGGTTTTTGTTTGGTAAACGCGTTGCTTAACGAATGCGAATCACAACTTTCCTTTTGAATAGATGGGATCAATGAAGGTTTTGACACAGCCTGCCTCGATTTGTCAAAGAATTGAGGCTTGATCGTGCTGCCGCGGCTTGATCGCAATCTCCCACAACATCTTCTTCCTCGTGTATCGATCCATTTCGTATTCTTCCGCATGGACCAGCTCCCACATGGTCTTATCAAAAAAACGATCAATTTCTGCCCGATCAAATAAACGCCGATAAATGCCTTCATTTTCAAACAGATAGCGATCATCACTTTGCTTGACTGGTCCTAGATTGTTAACCTCATTAATTGAATTTAATCTACAGAGTACGATTCCATCTGGCTTCATCACTCTATGGATATCTTTAATTACGTTGAGCGTGGTTTCCTCATCAAAATAATGGAGGCATAGATCCGCAATCAGCACGTGGGCAGATTTATTTTCAAAAGGTAGCCCTTGGGTCATATCTAGGCAAAGTGTTGGAAGTGACGGGAGTCTCTCACGCAATGTATGCAGCGCCTCTTCCGAAATATCACAGGCAACGGGGAGAATACCTTTCTCGAACAAGTAAAGGGAATTGTTACCGATCCCACAGCCCAAATCAATAATAAGGTCGCCTTCATTTGTCAGATATTCGTCGTATTTGTTCAGCCAATTATCATATGTGATTTTGAGATTCGGGCTTTTGTAAGTTTCATTCCAATATTGTTTGAGTGATTTCATTGGGGGCTCCTATCTGAAACATTAAAGCAATTATTTGTGTGTGTTCTCAAATTCGTTTTCCTGTACAGCATTTCTCATTCGTATCATCGAAAAATTCATAGTCGACTCCAAAATGCACTTTTTTAATGGAAATAAGGAAGGTGTGACCCGTAATTCTATATTTTTCTCCAGAATAGCTGCAATTAAGTCATCTACTCGTTCAATTTCAATGGGCTTAAAGATTTTGATATCAGGGTCTTCGCTAAAATGATATAGGTTCATTGGTTCCCTCATATATACCTGGACTATTCCTGCAACTCAATCAAAAAGACAGCACTCCAAATGGAGTAACTGTCCAGATAGATGGTTTCGTTCTATGTATGATTCCTCACTCAAATATAGCCACAGGCCGAGCCCACCCAGCACTTGCTCGCTCTACTTTAACTGGGAAGCAAGCTACTTTGAAACCAAATGCCTGCGGCAGCTGGTCCAAGTTCGCCAATTTCTCGATTTGGCAATATTCTTTATCTTTGCCGACATAATGTGCGGCCCACAGTACACCTTCCCTTGGATCCTTGCGATAAGCCTCCGCCTGCAGGTTGAGCGGGATGTCCCATCCCCAGCCATCGGTGCCGACGACTTTGATGCCTTGCTCGAGCAGCCAGCGCGTCGCTTCTGCCGAAACGCCCGCATGCAAAAACGCATAGTGCTCGTGGTATAACCGTTTATCCGCATCGCTGCGAATCAGCACGATATCGAGCGGCTTGAGGATGTAGCCGATGCGATCAAGCTCCGCGATGAGATCATCTGTTGTGATCTCGTAGCCTGGCGGTTTCATGCTGAAATCGAGCAGGACGCCATCCGAATAGAACCACTCGAGTGGCAACTCATCGATAGTGCGAGCAGGCTGCCCCTCTGAGGTCGGCCAATAATGCCAAGGCGCGTCTACATGCGTTCCCGCATGTGTATTTAGCGTCACGGTTTCCGTTGCCCAAGCCTTCCCTTCTGGAAAGACATCGGCAGAAAGTCCGAGCACTGCTGCAGCCTGACGAGCACCATCCTCATGGCTGGCATAGTCAATCTTGGCAGGCAGCGGCTCACGTATACGCGGACTAATAGATACACTTAAATCGATAAGCTTCACAGTGAAGATACCTCTCTCTCATTTTTTTGGCCAATAATTCTTGTCGAAAAGCTTTCCCCGAAGTTGACGTTGATTGTGACATCAATGCTAAGCTGTTCACCATCCAACTGGAACACGGCTGTATGGCAAAAAGGTGTCTCTAAATACCGCACGGTAAGCTCAATTGAATCGGAATCAAGCCAAGCGAAACTCGCCGCGATGAGTTGATCTTTACCATCATTAAGGCAAGAACGTTGCTCGATCCAAGTTCCTTCCCCACAACGAATGTAATGATCACCACTAGGATCGCATAGCTGGACGTGCGCTTCATCCCCCTCAAACCGAAGACCAATGCGCTCCCAGTATAACTCATTTTTCTCAAGTTGGAATTGCCCTGCGAGTCCAGTTTCTTCGATCTTTGGCAAGGGCGCTGACGCTGGTGCTTGATATTGCAACGCTTGCAATCGCTGCGTTAAGTCGGTATTAGTTTCATCAGGTTCTGCCCCATTGTTCAAACGTATGCCAGGCAACAAATGCTCCCAAACCGAATCAAGCACGAGCTGCATGTTTTTAAGTCCAGAAGTAATCGCAATTACGGCATTATGCTCTGGCAATACGACGCAGAATTGCCCGAATGCACCGTCACCTCTGAAGGCGCCATGCCGGCATCGCCAAAATTGGTACCCATATCCTTGCGCCCAATCACTATCTCCGCCGTCACCATTTGAAATATGCTTAACTGATGCTTCCTTAACCCAGTCCTCGTTTAGGATACGTTCCCCATTCCAAATGCCCTGTTGCAAATAAAGTTGCCCGAATTTCGCAATGCTCTCTGTGGTCACACTTAAACCCCAGCCACCAATGGGTATACCGCGAGGGCATGTATCCCAAGTTGCATGTGCAATACCAAGCGGGTTCAGAAGCCTCGGACGCAAATAGTCCAGCAAAGATTGTCCTGTTACCTTATGTATAATAGCTGAAAGCATATAAGAAGCGCCGCTGTTATAAGCGAAATGCGTTCCTGGTGCGTGGTCGACTGGCTGTTGCAAGAAGCCTTCCACCCAATTGCCACTAGCATGTTTAACCATCGAATTCGTAACATCTTGATCGTGCCCTGTACCCATCATTAACAAATGCCGCACTTGCATTGCGTGCAAATTGGCAGACACTTCGCTTGGCGATTCATCTGGAAAAAAGGAGATAACTTGATCCTCTAGTGACAAGCGCCCTTCGGATACAGCTAGACCAATTGCAGTTGCTGCGAAACTTTTGCTCAGAGAAAAAAGCGAATGTGGAAGATCCGGTGCATACGGTTTCCACCATCCTTCGGAAATGACGAAGCCATTTTTAAGCAACATAAAGCTATGTAGCTCTAAGTTCTTTGCTTGTACATCATCAAGGAATGCCGCAATGGCTGCCGCGGATACACCTTGCGCACCTGGGTGACTTCGAGGCAACGTAGCGTCAGTATTCACATTCAAACTCATGCAAACCACTCCATCCAAATTTGATAAAATCCTTCTTGCATTTCCTTATTTTAACATACCTTAGTAACTAGTAAGTCTCTTTTTAAAATAAAAAAAATGCCGCGTTACCCGCGACATTTTCCTTACTAGGAGTGTGAAGTTTGCAATGCTGCAGCTTCGTCAAGACCAAGCGTACGTGAAGTTGCTTGTTGAATTTGGCGGCTTAACTCCGGTTGTTTGACAAGAGAAACGCCGTACGAAGGAATCATTTCTTTTATTTTCGGTTCCCATTCTTTCACATGTTCTGGGAAGCATTTTTTGATTAATTCCAGCATCACGGAGACGGCTGTAGACGCACCAGGAGAAGCACCGAGCAATGCTGCGATGGTGCCATCCGCGTCGCTGACCACTTCCGTACCGAATTGAAGTGTTCCTTTACCGGCATCGGTATCTTTAATAACTTGGACGCGTTGTCCAGCTACCACAAGATCCCAATCCTCGCTCTTGGCGTTCGGGACGAATTGGCGCAATTCTTCCATCCGTTTCTCTTTCGACAGCATGACTTGCTGAATCAGGTATTTGGTCAACGAAACGTTTTTGGCGCCTGCCGCGAGCATCGTTACCACATTGTTAGGCTTAACGGATCCAATCAAATCAAACATCGAACCCGTTTTTAAGAACTTAGGTGAGAAGCCCGCAAACGGTCCGAAAAGCAGTGATTTTTTGTTATCGATATAACGCGTATCTAGATGTGGAACCGACATTGGCGGTGCGCCGACAGGGGCTTTGCCATATACTTTCGCATGGTGCTGCTCAATCACTTCTGGGTTTTTACATACCATAAACAGTCCGCTTACTGGGAATCCGCCAATATTTCTTCCTTCAGGAATACCAGACTTTTGCAGTAATGGCAGACTACCTCCACCACCACCGATAAAGACGAACTTCGCCGTGTGACGTTCCAACTCGCCACTGTCTAGATTGCGTACTTTCAATTCCCACAAACCTTCGCGTGTCCGTGTAATATTATCAACACTGTGCTTATATTTAATATCGACCTGCTTCGTTTTCAAGGAATCAAACAATTTGCGCGTTAAAGCGCCAAAGTTAACATCCGTACCGGATTCGATTCTTGTGGCTGCGATCTGTTCATTCTTGGAACGGCCTTCCATAATAAGCGGAATCCATTCGCTCAATTTCTCAGGATCGTCGGAAAACTCCATCCCTTGAAACAAAGGATTACTGGATAGCGCGTCAAAGCGTCTTTTGAGGAACGCGACATTATTTTTACCTTGCACCATACTCATATGTGGCAGCGGTACAATGAAATCCTGTGGATTATTCAGTTGTTTGCTGTTGACCAGATAAGACCAGAACTGCTTGGACACCTGGAATTGCTCATTAATTTTGATTGCTTTACTAATATCAACGGTTCCATCTGGTTTTTCATCCGTGTAGTTAAGCTCGCACAGTGCTGCATGCCCTGTACCTGCATTATTCCATTCATTTGAACTTTCTTCTCCTGCGGTTGCAAGCTTCTCAAATACTGTAATTTTCCACTCAGGTACTAATTCTTTCAGCATGGCTCCCAAAGTCGCACTCATAATGCCGGCACCAATTAAGATAACGTCTGTGCTATTATGTCTGTTGCTCATTTCTACCCGTCCTTATACCCTAAGATTTGCAAAAAAAGGTTGTGACAAACATCACAAGCCCATTCTGGATCAATGAAACACTTAGATTTAATTATTATTTTTACTATTATATGATATTTATCAGGTATTCGACAAGAAGTGCAATGAAGATGCCTTACCATATAATTCGAACCACGTTTACATTAATTACTACTATAACAAATTTCGAGCTTGAATCCAAAGGATAATGAAGAAATTATAAAAACGACTACATGTAAATTGAAAAAGCCGCCAAGTTGGCGACTTTTACTCCCATCCTTATTTACTTTTCTTACTTGCAATCCAGAACGCGAGAATGATGAGCGGAATAAAAATGAACCATGGTATATGGATAGTAGAACTCGTTAAGAAGGCTAAAATGAGTAAAACAATCACTCCGACGATGATATACAAACAGCCTCTCCCAAATGTCTCCATGTGCAACACTCCATTCATCGGTTATATAAGTATAATGTATAACGCAATCCAATGGAAAATGTTACAACTCAACCCATTTCGTTGCAATTTGCTCACAGAATTCACGGTCATGCTCCACGAAAAGGAGCGTTGGTCCAAACTCAAGCAGTAATTCTTCGATTTGCATACGTGAAATAACGTCAATAAAGTTCAACGGTTCATCCCAAATATGAAGATGCGCAGGTTCACACAAGCTTTTGGCAATCAATACTTTCTTCTTTTGACCACCGCTGAAATCCCCCATGTCTTTCTCGAATTGTACTCTCGCGAAATCCAGCTTACGTAAGATGGCTTTAAACAAGCTTTCGTTAATGCCATGTGTTCGAGCAAAGTCGGTTAAGTTGCCACGCAGATGGGACGTGTCCTGAGACACATAGGAGATCCGTAATTGACTACCCCGTCGGAACGTTCCCGTATAGGTAATGTCTTCCCCGCAAATCAGTTTGATAATACTGGATTTTCCCGAACCATTTTGACCAGAAAGCGCAATGCGATCCCCCTGCTCAATCGTGAAACGAACATCCGAACATATTTGTTTCTCCTCATAAAAGATCGATACATGATCGAGTTCCACAAGCTGGTGCTTGTGGTAGGATAGCTGAGTCAGCTTCAAACTCTCGGCGCTTTCCACATTTTTCAGAAGCTTCGACTTGTCATCCATGGCGGACTGTTGGCGTTGTTCGATCGATTTGGAGCGTTTCATCATTTTGGCAGCTTTATGTCCGATATACCCCTTATCTACCTTGGAGCCAGAGTTACGAGTTCCGTTCTTGGATTTCTCCACTTCATGCGACCAATTGCTCGTTCGTTTTGCCGCTTCCTCTAGGCGTTTAATGTCTTTTTTAAGCTTTTCGTTCTCAGCAAACTCATACTGATCTTGCCGCTGTTTATTTTCCCACCAGGTGGAGAAATTGCCTCGTTGAATCTCGATATCCGTTCGATTGATGGAAAGAATATGATCGACACAGTTATCCAGGAACGACCTGTCGTGTGAGACTAGAATAAATCCGCTTTTACTCTTCAAATAATCGCTGACCAACGACCTTGCCCCCATATCGAGATGATTTGTCGGCTCGTCGATGAGCAAGAAGCTATTTTCTTTCAGGAATAACGCGGCCAACAACACTTTCGTTTGTTCCCCATTGGACAAAGAAGCGAATGAGCGATATAGCACATCCTCCGCAACCCGCAGCCATGTAAGCTCACGCATAAGCTCCCAATGGACGTACTCAGGGACAATGTCGCCGATCACATCGATCGTATTCACTTCCTTATCCTCCACAGGAAAAGGAAAATATTCAAAGCTGACTTGCGATGAAATCGTCCCGCTATACTCATACTTGCCAAGCAGCAGATTCATGAAAGTCGTCTTGCCACGCCCATTCCTTCCCGTGAATCCTAGCCTCCAATCCGTATCAATCTGAAAGCTAACCTCTTCGAAAATGTTATCGTAACTGCCGTCATAGGCAAACGTTAAGTTCGAAATATTAATTAATGACATAAATGATCAACTCCCTAAACAAAAAAAGCTACAAGAAAGTTACTTTCTTGTAGCTTTACTATTAACATTAGCTTAGCATAGGCATACTTCGCTTTGTACAGAAACTTTGTTTATACTCATTTATTCCAGTAAACCGCCTAATTCGGAGGCTTTCAGCTCAGCCGTTGTTTTCGCCCCTGGTGCAAGTCCAAGTCTCTGGGTCATCTGCTGGCTGATTGTGCCTAAGCGTTGCGTGTGCTCTGTCGCCGATTGGATGATAGTCCGATTGGATTGTTCGAACAAGTCCAGAGCAGCAAATAGATCGTTCATACCTCGCTCGATGGAGTCCATCTGCAAGCCTGGCTTCCCAAGCAGATCGTTCGTTCGTTGTGTCGTCTCTTTCAATAACCGCGAGTTATCCTCGAACATTTTATTCAACGTTGAATTAGCAGAATTCACAGCTTCTATCGTTTGAACTTGATCCTCAATTGCCATGGAGATCATCGCGGATACCGTCAGAAGATTCTGCGTTTTATCGATAGTCGCATCGACAGCGTCGATCAGTTTGTCGTTGTTATCGTTAATGATGTCAGTTCCTGCAATGGCTTGCTGATACAAAATCACCATTTCTTGAAACGATTGAAGGCGTGTGACTACTTTACGCAGTCCTCTCTCCAGATGGGTACGACGATGCTCATTCTCGGGCTTCGCGATTTCAAGCTCGAACAGTTGCTTCAAGTTCTCGCCCATCGCGATCCGCATTTGCAAATTATAAACGGATTCCAGGGAATTCTTCTTCAGCGTTTTCATGTACGCCATGTTTTCTTCCAGTGTTTCCTTCCCATTTCGAAGGGATTGCACAATCGCATTGACGTTCGTTTTGACCGACTGATATTTGTAAATATAGTTTTTCAGCGGTGTCTTTTTCATCATTTTCTCAAAGAAACCAAGCTGTTTGCTTTTACTTAACGCATCAATCTCTCCGCGCAGCTTCAGAATGTTATTCTGAACCTCTGAACGCTTGCCTGACATAAGTTCATTAACGGGGCGTTCAAGCATAGCCAAGGATTGTCCAGCTTGTTCCATCGTTTTGGCACCCATGCGCCCGATCGAATCCATTAACGTTTCTAATTCCATCGTATCGGTTGTTGCAACTTTTTGAAGCAGCTGCTTCGCTTCGTCTTCGACCTTCTGTACATCGGTTGGCTTCAATTGTACCAATTGGGTTGTCATATGCATGCCTCCTTTAGTCTTCTGTACGATATCGTTGTTGGATCAGTTCCATCCGCGTCTGCAATTCCATTAGATCCTTCTGCTCTATTGTTTCAACATAATCAGAAAGCTTCGAATTAATATCCTTGATGCCGGTTAAGAGAAGTCGACGATTCAGCCGCTTTGCTTCTCCGCCTAGTTTCAGGAACGGATTAATGGCACTGTTCAAATCCTTGAAAATTAATCGTTGAATATTATGATTCATACTCGCATCATTGAGCTCTTTCAACTGAGGAATTAATCGACCCACACGGGAAAGCAAGCTTAGTGTTTTTTCGACGATTTCATTATCTAGGGTATTTTTCTGTCCTTCTGAGATGATCGTCTCTTCGATCACATGGATATATTCGGAAATCGGATCCCAGAATGGATCATTCTCCAGCCCATGTTCAACTTCGCTTGTCGTCGTTAAAGGAACAGCTGGCCGAGCAGCAACTGTGGGACGACTTGCGGGTTCTTGAATGCGATTGCCTTTCACTGCAATCATGTGGCGACTAAGTAGAATAAAACTGCCGATCGATATGGAAGTAGGTACTAATAAGTTCAGTGAACTGGGTAAAAATCGCGCGGTTAAGAGGCTGACGACATACCCTGCAATCGAAATGCCTGCTGCAATTCGTAATGGCTTCTGCATGATGGATTCTCACCCCTGTTTCATCTTACAACCTTCTAAAATCATATCTCCCCTGGCGGTCGATGTCAATTTAAGACAAATGGTGACGCTTCTCTAAACAGAGATTCGTCACCATGTGCTCTTTTTCATATGTTTTCCCTTATAGCCTTTTGTTACTTTGCGGTTCTGCAACGCAACACTTATGATGTGAAACATATAAGCGCTTATATTTGAAAAAGACCGCCCAATAGGCGGTCTCAGCTCATTTTTCTTGTTTAAGGGGGATGGCAATCGAGAAGCGAATCCCATCGTCTAACAAACTATAGTCGATTGTGCCGCGGTAGCGTTCAATTAATTGTTTAATAATATGAAGGCCTAATCCTTTATTTTTCTTACCATGCTTCGTTGAAAAGCCAGATTCAAATAACCTGGATTGGATATCGGAACTTAACGGATTGCACGTATTTTCAACTTGTAAAAATAATTGATTTGCTCGGACAGCTCCCTCAACACTCACTCTTCGCTTCTCCATAGGCAGCTCGATCGTCGCATCAAATGAATTATCGATTAAATTACTGATGATCCGCACGAGATCCGTTGTTTTAATTGTCGTTAACTGCAAGTTGGCCATATTCGTAAATTCCACTTGCATATCGATGTTATGCACTTCGGATTGCGCTAATTTCGCTTGTATAATGCCGCTAAGCGCCGGGATATTGATCTCAACCGCTTTAATTTTGTATTCCATCATCTTAGCATCTTGAATCAATGGCGTAATATAATCGTTTAAACTATCGTACTTTTGCAATTTGATCATCCAGGAGATCGCGGTCAAATGATTAATAATATCATGGCGTTGTTCTTTGATCGATTGGACAATCGAATTGATGTTGTCTAGATACACGTCTTGAACTCTTCTGACGGCGCCTTCATTTTTCCTGCGTGTGATTCGAAATAGGACTGCGATCACGAAGCCAGCGAGTAAGGTGACGACAATCATAAAAATGACAACATCACGAAGCTGCTGCTTCAGCGCCATTTCGATCAAACTATAGTCCGTGGCCACAACGACAATTTTAGGCAATTTATCTCGGGTGTACTTCAAATTCGATGTATCAATCGGTGTAACACTCTTTAGAATGGATTTCCCGCCCACGGTAACCGTGTAGAAAATCGTAGATTTTGTTTCAAGCGCTTCTTTTATTTTGGACTCTTCCGACTCATCGCGGTAAGTATAAGAGCCATTCTCAACTACGCGATCCGAATACCAAGAGACCCTATTGTTAGGTAAGGGGCCCTTTTGGAAAAGCTTTTCCGGATTGAGCACGGCGATCTCTAGCAGATTTTCATCTTGGGTTCTCATCATATCTTGAATACTCACATCCACACCGACTTTAGCTCGGAAATGAGTCAAAGAGTCCGTCACATTCACAAATGGATTAATGATGTAGTTCGTTGTCCCATCATAATATTCTCCCCATTTTCGAATGCTGGAACCGTCAGTTGAAGCTGTACTAATCGGACCACTCCAATAATTCTCAAGTGTCAAGCCAATTCCTACATCGACAGGCTTCCTATCCGTGAGTTGCAAATGTGCCAAATATACGTTACCCCACGTCTTGGAACTTGCATTGATTTCCTTCGGATCGGAGGAACGAACACCGACGAAATCATCGCCTCGTCGTTCGAATAAGGTGATGCCCTCCAAATTCAGCAATTTAGCCAAGTTTTCTAGCTGCTCATTCGTGACATTGTGAAAGTCTGCATCCAATGACTGCTTGATCGCGATAGAAGTTGATCGCAAATCTCGCGCCAGCATCTCATCAAAGACGGCTTCACTTTCACTCTGATTGACAATTTTTGAAGCAATAGTCGACGTATAAATGTTAATTTTCTCTTTCTGATGGGAGACCAGAAGCGATTTGGAATGTTGATAGTAGGTAATATTCAGGCCGATTATGGCGATGAGAAAAATTAGTATCGTTTTGAACGGGAATTTATCTAATGATGCAAACATATGTAATGTAACTCCCTCGGCAATCTTGATGTCCTTCTATTATAGTAGAATTTTGTCGAAATTTGCACATGAATCTACTAGGGAAGATTTGGAACCCTATATTCGATGAGAATTATGATCTTACTTAACAATTACGGCGTCACCAAGCTGAATGCGACCTGGTTGAATTACAGATGCGTACACACCAAAGTGTAAATCAAAGGACTCATTGACATGTCTCAATACAGCTGGATCCTTCTCTAACGTCGTAGGGTCCACTGTAATCATGACACAACGTTCGCAATAACTGTCAACTTGAAAGATGACTTCTCCGATCGAAAGCTGCTTGCCAATCCAGTCGCCTTCTTGTACGGATTCATCGTTGACCTTCACAACGAAATTACCGCGAAATCTACGCTGGTCCAAATCTTTTTGGCATGCAGCCTCTAGCTTACGCAAACTTGCATCCGTGACAAGTAGAATACTGGCGCCATCAACCGATAATAAATGTGGATGCTCGGGATGAGCTTCCTTTAACCGTGACATGGTGATTGGCGTAGTTGTTAGGCTTTGTATTTCGGATAGCAACGCTTCGTTCCATCCGAATGTTTGGCCGTTGGCCGATGTTACTTGAATCTCGCCGTCCTGAAAGCTAGCCTGATAGGTTAACATTTTCGGAATATTCCGAGCGGTAACATACCGCGACCATCCCGATTTCGTCGTATCATAGAAAGTGCCATGACGATCACCTAACATGCCATAAGGTTCAATCTGACATTCGGATAAGCGTTCCCCAGCAAAAGATTTAATGGGATAACGGTTGATTTCTGTAATATGACCAACGATTGAATGCATAAGATTGAGCTCCTCCCGATCGCTAAAATTGCTTCAGCTTATTGTATCATGTTTAAAAAGCAAAAAAACCAGTGAACGTCGGAAACGTTACTGGTTTCTTCATCTTGCCTATTTTTACGTACTAATAAACTCTTGGACCCACTCGCCATTATAATAAGCGACACCAATTTGTGTGTAATTCGGACTTAGAATGTTTTGACGATGGCCAGCACTGTTCATCCATGCCGTCATGACGGCTGCTGGCGTTTGTTGACCCTTGGCAATGTTCTCGCCTGCGTACGAATAGCTAATCTCGTAACGGTTCATCATATCAAATGGGGAGCCATACGTCGGCGACGTGTGATCGAAATAGCCATTGTTGTACATATCTTTGGCCTTGTCCAACGCCATGGTTGTGAGGGCGCTATTAACGGTTAACGCTTTGAGCCCAGCTTTCGCTCTCTCCTGATTCACTAACGTCACCACTTGACTGGCAAACGTAGATTGCGAAGGCGTCGTCACTGTGTTGGATCCAGTCCCTGTCCCTGCCGTTTTGCTCGGAATAGTGACGTGCATACCCGACCAAATCATATTGGGGTTGGCGATCTGCGGGTTTGCTTTAATCAGTTCCGTCAGACTTACACCATATTTCTTAGAAATTAACCACATCGTATCATTCTCTGATACTGTATGTGTTGCAGTCGCGGCCATTGCCGCGTTAGCTCCGACAAGTAAACTCAAACTAAGTGCACCTGTTGCTGCCCATTTCATGTAACGCTTCATGTTGAAACCTCTCCTTTTTACGGCCTGCGAGGTTAGCTGTCGGATTCGGGTCAAAGAGTAATCACCCGGCCGCAGAAGCGGCTTCACCCCAAAGTTGGGTCCCCCGTGTTTCCTATGAAACTTCGGCCTTTATGTTGTTTGTGACCCGTTTGGGTCTTACAAAGTGTAACATGAGAGACGGTTTCAAACATGGCTCAAAATATGCCAATACGTCGCAAGTCAGGCACCATAAGGGTTTATGGATCGGCTTAATGAGTGAAAAACACGATCTGAACGAAAAATAAGACCGCAAATAAATAGAAAATGGGATGCACATCCCGACGCTTGCCTCTAACCACTTTGAGAATCGGATACACGATAAAACCAATCCCGATCCCCGTTGCGATACTATAGGTAAGTGGCATTAAGACCACAATGAGAAATGCGGGAAACGCTTCCTCCAGGTCATGCCACTCAATTTTGCGAAGCACATTCATCATGAGAAATCCAACTATGATTAACGTCGGCGCTGTTATCGCGGGAATGCTGGCAAGCACGGCAACAATTGGGGAAAATAACAAAGTTAGCGCAAGCAGCACACTAACGACCACGGCTGTCAAACCCGTTCTGCCTCCAACAGCGACACCTGAGCTGGATTCAATATAGGCTGACGTTGGACTTGTCCCTAGCAGTGCACCTGTTGTTGTCCCTACTGCATCGGCTAATAATGCCCCGCGCGAACGCGGAAATTTGTTGCCTTGCAGCAACCCAGCTTGCTCAGCTACCCCTAACATCGTCCCTGTCGTGTCGAAAAGGGTAATCAATAAGAATGTGAAAATGACCGTGTACATACTCCCTGTGAAGATATCGCTTAGATTAAGCTTAAAAGCTGTTGCCGATAGCCCAGAAGGCGCTGCAAGGATAGCATCAGGCATCGTCAGCAAACCCATCATCCAAGCGATCACTGCGGTAATTAACATGCCGAAAAACAAATAGCCACGAACTTTATAAGCTAATAAAATGAGGGAAACGATCAATCCGATTAAGGTCACAGCTGTCATCGGTACTCTCAAATCTCCCAACGTCAGCAAGGTTGCTGGAGAGGCGACGATGATTTTCGCATTTTGCAGGCCGATGAAGGTGATAAAAAGCCCAATACCAGCCGTGATGGCATGCTTCAAACTGGCTGGAATAGCGTCAAGCAAGACGTAGCGGAACGATGTCAACGACAGAATGATAAATAAGATTCCTTCAATGAAGACAGCCCCTAAAGCTACTTGCCAATCAACTCCCCCGCCGCCAACAACTGTAAAAGCAAAATAAGCGTTTAGCCCCATGCCAGGCGCGATAACGATCGGATAGTTTGCAAAAAGACCCATAATCAATGTAGCTATTATGCTCGCCAGCACCGTTGCCATAAACACGCCGTGAAAATCCATCCCTGTTGTACTCAATATGCCTGGATTCACAATAACGATATAGACCATCGTCAGAAATGTGGTCACTCCCGCGATAATTTCAGTCGAAATGCTCGTACCTCGTTCTTTCAATTTAAACAAACGCTCCATGCAGGCGCCTCCTGAGAATGAGATACGTTTATTCTCCCCAATATTTGGATTGTTAGTCAGCAAAACACCTCCTATCATGCACTAGCGCATTCATAAAAAGAATGCCGCTAGCTCCGATAACAGGAGGTGTTCGTCTCACCTATTTAGTTCGCCGTTTCTGTGCTCTTCGTCTTCTTGTTCTTTACATATTTATTAAGAAATTGAATAAGTGCTTGATAGAAATCACGTTCATTTTCTGGCTTGTAGAAACCATGTCCTTCACCTTGCTTGAGCATGTACGGCACATCCACGTCTAATTGGCGCATGGCTGCGACCATTTGATCGGATTCTGCCTTATTCACTCTAGGATCGTTCACACCTTGTGCAATCATGAGCGGTGCTTTGATTTGATCTGCATGTAAAAGTGGTGAAGCAGCTTCGAGTCGTGCTTTATCTTTGACGGGATCACCAACTTCTTGGTACATTTCTGGACGACTAAGCTCCCAATAAGGAGCCATCGTATTCAGGAATGTGAATAAATTCGAAGGTCCGACTACATCAACACCTGCTGCATACAAGTCCGGCGTGAATGCCAGGCCCGCCAAAGTGGCATATCCGCCGTATGATGCGCCATATATCGCAATTCGCTCAGGATCGGCAGTTCCTCGCTTGATCAGCCAATTCACGCCGTCCGTGATGTCGTTTTGCATGTTTCGTCCCCACTCTTTATCCCCTGCGTGGAGAAACTCTTTGCCATAACCAGTTGAACCACGATAATTCAACTGAAGAACGGCGTAACCTTGGCTCGCCAGCAATTGAACATCTAGATCAAAACCCCAGGAATCGCGTGCCCATGGGCCGCCATGCGGATGAACTACAACGGGAAGCTTAGAAGGTGGCAATCCTTTCGGCAATGTCAAGTAGCCGTGAATAAGGAGTCCATCTCTGCTTTTGAAGGAGATAGGTTGCATGTCAGCCATTTTCGTCGCATCCAAGTAAGGATTGATGTCAGCAATTTTATGTAGGGAATGACCTTTACGACTGTAGTAATAGTAACTACCGTACGATGTATCATCATTCGAATACACTAAGAAGTTCTCTTTATCGACGGAGCCAAGAATTTTCCATTGCGTCGTTTTCAGTAAGGATGAAATTACGCCAGCAACTCTTTCAAAGCCAGCATCTAGATAATTCGTCTGAATGTCATCTCCTTCGTAGGAGACAGCAAGAATGGATTCAGTCGCATACGAGACTAAGAAGTCATCGACATCGTATTGATCGTTCATATCAATGATCTCGGTTTCCTTCTTCAATATCGGATCATACACCACGAGCGCTTGTTTATCCCGGCCCACATCAGACACTGCGAACAGCTGCTTATTATCGAAGGAAAACATGACGGGAGCAAACGTATCCTTCCGATCGAAAGTTGCAATTTGATCAAAGGGTTTCGTCTCCTCTTCCCGATAAAGAAGTGTCTTCTTCTCCCCGTCTTTAGCTAACGCCGCTCTAATATGCCCATAATTATCCGTCAAATAAAACGCAATGTTCCCTGGATTCGTTTCTTGTACGGACAATTGCCCTGTTAGCAAGTTAATGCGATATACATCCATGATCTTCGGATCGCGTTTGTTCATGGTGACTAGAATGTCAATATCGCTCTCATTTTTACTTGGAATCACATCCAATAAGTCCGCCTTGACGTTGGGAAACGGCGTCAGATCCTTGTCACTTGAACCATCTATTTGGAGCGCACGGAGATGTGTATTCTCTGTTCCACCCGTATCCACAACGTAGACCAGCACGTTATTCGTAATCCAGAATATTTTGCTAATATATTCATCCTTGACGTTCGTAATTTGCTTACTCGCCGTTTCGCCTAGCTTCTGAATATAGATATTCATACGGTTATTGTCCGAAGGATGCAAATAGGCCAAGGTTTGGCTGTCTGGTGATAGTCGCATTACTGCTCTGTCTGGCAGACGTAAGAAATCATCCAAGGAGGTCTCGCCCGAAGTAGCAATTTCCTTTTGCGCCAGTGTACGAGAAAGGAATAAAACAAGCTGCGCACGCGTTACAAGATCCTGTGGCATATACGTAATTTGATCCGTTATGAAATTTTGCTTCAGCTTCACCACATCATCATGATGCCATTTCCCAATCTGGGCTTCGTCCTTCAGCCACGCCTGAATGCCATTGTCCTTCAGTTGGAAGGCACGTACGAGCAAGCTAGCCATCTGTTCACGCGTTAAGAACGAATCTGGTTCGTACATCCCATTATTGCCTTCAACAATGGCATGCTCCTTCAACGCATTTACAGCATCCACATAGGGGCTTTTCTCGGTAATATCAAGGAAACCATTCAGCGCTTTCGGCTTATTCAAATGTAACGCTTTACTCAACCAAACGGCTGCATCCCCGCGAGTAATCGCGTCATCGGGATGAAAGCTTCCGTCATTTTCCGCTGTAACGATGCCTTGTTGTTTCAATTTCGCAATTTCTTGACTTGCATAATGGCTTTCGGAGACGTCCGGATAAGCAAGATCACTACCGCTCGCCTGGGCGCCTAGCGGAATCGCAGCCATAGCAATCCATGCCGCTGCCATGGTGGAAACGATTCCTTTTGTTAAAAAAACCTTCATTGTGTTCCTCCTTGTCATCTGCATACAACATACCTGCCCCATTATATACCAAATCAGGTTATAATCATAGATTCATAGCTTGCATATCGTAGACATATATATGTGCATAAAGCATTACAACTAGAAAGCGAGGATTAAGCGGATGAAAAAGTTATTGAGATCAGATGGTGATTTATTCGCTGCAGCCATTTCCCAATCCACGGTTTCTGTATGGCAGACGGATGGGAAAGGTAAATTAGTCCAGGTGGATCGAGGCATCATTGAGGAGTTTTCGCCGAAAACGGTCCGGATGAGCACGGTAACGGATGAAATCGCCTTCTATTTTCGCGATGATGGGACTATGTTTTATGTCGAAATTTCATTTTAAAAAATCAAGTTTCCGATGGGACAAAATATTGACTACAGGAAAAAATCAACCCTATTGGGTGCCCTATGGAGAAACATGTAAACCACTTTTTGGCAGGTCAGAATTTCTCTGGGTTTCGACAAAAGAATTGATTTCGCATGCAACGAAATGACATTCTTCGCTCAGCGTTTCCCCTATAATACTAGTATGCGTGATGGTAGTTCACCAACGAATTGTGTGTACTTATAGGAGGATGATTGATATGGACGAGCAGTTCATCAAAAGGTTACATTCACTTAATCGTCGCGATTCATTACGTTCTTTACTGCTCATTGAAGGTGTACGTCTAACGCTTCGGCGGAAGAAACAAATCAGTTTGTTCAAACGTTTATTTCAGCGAAAAAAGCTGTCGGTCACAGCTAAAGGATGGAACTAAACGTCGTTCATATAGATATGCCCTCTCCGATCAATGGCTATTGAACGGGAGGGCATTCGTTGTTTATGTAAGTTCACGCTAAAGCATCAAGTATATGCTTCACCAATGGTTTCAGCGGATTGCCGATGTTCATGCCGAGTTCTTGCTCCATGCGTGATGCTGCGTTCACCATGGAAAGCTGGGCCACCGAAATCTGGATATCTGGTTGATCCTCGTGTAATTGTTCAATATAAGAACAAATGACCTTCTCATATGCCTCTTGCTTCCCCTGCATCAGAAGATCGAACGTGTCCTCGATGACATGTGATTCCAAATGCAGGAGTGATACGCCCTGCTTGTCTGTATGCGCCATGAGTCGCTCGATCGTCCCCTCGACGGTCGCGGGATTTGTAAAGAGCAGCACATGAGGCTGATTGATCGCAGCTAGCTGTGCAAAGAAGGGCTCGTCGATTTTAATAATGGGAACTGTGGGCTGCAGCTGCTCTTCATCCAGAAGTGCGATGTAATTCGTACATGTTAGGAGTATCGCATCGACTTGATTCCCCATGATCCATCGCAATTGCTCCGTTACTTTGGATGTCGCTTTCTCCGCATTAAAGCTTGAATCGTTCGTAATTCGGCTGATTAAGCCAGGATCAACGTAATGGACGAGTTCCAGCTCATAGGTGGCAAGAGCCTGTTGGATATACGCAATATTCGAATAATGTGCGTGTAAACAGCCGATCTTTTTTCTCATCGTACGCTCCCCTTCAATGATAAGGCATGACAAAGAGCCATTATGCGCTCGGTTTCCCTAGCATACAATGGCCGCTGATCTTCTGGCAATATGCCTCTACCTTACTCTTCGTCTATTAGCAACTCACCGTTGAGCTGATCCGCGTAGGAACGAATTTGATCATAATCCGCATCAGCCTCTACACCCTTCAACTGCTCAATTTCTTGCAAGATCGCTTCCAAATCTCGATCCATCTCGTTTGGCATCTTGTCAGCCCCTTTCATCCTGTAGGTTTTCCAACAATGTCGCGCTTATCCGATATTATGCTTGACATTTTCGATGTATACGAGATTTAGAAGGAATTAACGATAAGTGATGCGTTTACCTGTTCGTGAAGATTCGTAAATATCCATGACGAGTTCAAAAGCCTTATAACCCTCTGGCCCATTCAGCCAGTACGGACGCATTGTAAGAAGATGCTCATAGAAATCAGCGATTTGCTTGCTGTGGCTGATGCCCCAGTAAGATTTCGCACCCAAGTTATTGGCTTCTGGGGAAGAAAGCAATGTCTGCACATCATCGATGACCTGGTACAAGGTATCACCGATCATCACCAGCTTGCCCTTTTCAAAAACAAGCTCGATCTCCGGCGGAGAATTCACCCCATAGGCGTTCGTCGCATAGAACACGGCCGTTGCCCCGTTTTTGTAAGTAAGATGTACATGTACGGTATCTTCCACCTCAATGACATCTTCCAAGGAATCGTTCGACATCGTTCCTTTGACGCTGCTTACCTCACCGCCCAGCCATTGCAATAAATCTAGCGTATGAATGGATTGGTTGATGAGTGCGCCGCCTCCTTCTGTGGCCCACTTCCCTTTCCATGCGGTTTCATAATAAGCGGCAGTTCGATTCCACGTAACAATGCCTTTGAGACAAAGCAGTTTGCCAAGTTCGCTGGATTCCACTGCCTTTTTCATAAGTCGAGATGCGGGGTTATAGCGGTTTTGAAAAATAACACCGAGCTGTACCTGCGAATAGGTTTCTGCGGCTTGTAACATCGATTGCGCAGCTGCTTTCGATTCCGCCATCGGTTTTTCAGTCAATACATGCTTGCCTGCCTTCAGGGCGTCAATCGCCATAGGCGCATGTTGGTAATGGGCTGTTGTGATATGTACGACGTCAACGTCTGGATTCGCTAGCATGTCCACATAATCCGTATAGTAAGCACAACCGTAGGATTCGGCTGTCGCTTTCGCCAGATTTTCATTCGTATCCACAACGGCGATAAGTTTGGCCGTAGGAATTTCGGAAATCGCTCTCAAATGTACGCCAGAAATGGCTCCACAACCGATTAATGCAACACCAATTTGTTTCATGATATCCCCCTTTTTTCCTGCATATCTAAATTGTAAAGCTTTATGCTCGGAAATGGAAGTAACATAATACCTTTATATGCCATTAACATTCTCCGAATAATTTGATGCTACGCTTATCTTAAAAAGGACCTGCAGGAGGGGTACGTATGCGTCTTGCGTTATTTACCGATACTTTTGTTCCGCAAATGAACGGTGTAGCACTTACGCTTGGACGGTTTTCTCAATATTTGCATCGCCGAGGGGTTGAGCATCTCGTATTCTCTCCAAAATCTTCGGCGGATCCAGGTTATTCCGATGATATTCGTCCCATTACCAGCATTCCTTTCTTCCTCTATCCCGAATGTCGATTAGCGCTCCCCAATCTTTTGGCTCTACGAGCTGAACTCGATCAATTCCAGCCGGATTTGATGCATTTGGCAACCCCTTTCAACATTGGATTATGCGGTCTTCATTATGCACGGAAGCATCGCATTTCGCATGTTGCCTCTTACCATACCCATTTCGACCGTTATTTGAGTTATTATCGGATGAAAGCAGCTGTCCCCTTGTACTGGTCGTACATGAAATGGTTCCATCAATCCTGTGACGCGACATTCGCACCTTCCCAGGATACGATTTCAACGTTACAAGAACAAGGTATCGATCGCTTGCTGCTGTGGTCGCGAGGGATTGATTGCACGTTATATGATCCTCTTAAAAAAAGTGCGGATGTGCGTACCCGATACGGCATCACGGCACCATATCTCTTCTTATATGTTGGCCGCGTCGCGCCTGAAAAAGATATCGATACACTGATTGGGATTATGAGAACACTCCCCGATTCGATAAAAAATCAAGTTCACTGGCTAGTCGTCGGAGACGGCCCACAACTTCCTGAATTGCGCCAGCAAGCACCCAAGAATGTCACTTTCGCTGGTTATCAATCTGGCGAGACGCTTGCGCAAATGTACGCTTCTGCCGATCTTTTCGTTTTCCCGTCGAGCACGGAAACTTTCGGTAATGTCGTCCAAGAGGCCATGGCCTCGGGACTGCCCGTCATTGCAGCGAATAGCGGCGGCGTGCGCGATATCGTGCTGAATGGCCAAACAGGCGTACTCTGTACGCCGCGTCAGCCACAATCTTTTGTACAGGGCATTGCCTCTTTACTCGAAAATCCCGATCGCATGACCAGCTTCGGTGTTGAAGCCAGAAATTACGCGCTTGGACGCTCATGGGACCGTATTTTTGACAACCTGCTCCACGACTACGAACAAATCGTTGATTTTCGCCGAATTGGCACCAAATCTGGTTTCTACTCCGCGTAAAGGTGGGTTTGCACATGCGTATAACGATTGTAGGAACGGGATATGTGGGGTTAGTGGCGGCTGTGTGTTTGGCGAAACAAGGACATCAAGTGACGGCAGTCGATCGTGAGCCTGTGATTAGAGGATTAAGAGCTGGAGTACTTGGGATTTGGGAGCCAGGGCTCGAAGAATTATTTGCCGATGGACGTGCAAGCGGAAATTTACGCTGGGAGACGGACGTCGTTCGCGCAAGTCTGGATGCAGAGGCGCTTATGCTTGCTGTAGGAACACCTACGCGTCCTGATGGTCACACCGATCTGAGTCAACTTCATGAGGTGTTGGCAAAATTCATGCACCATGGCGATTGCCCGCCTCTTATCATTGTGAAGAGTACGGTTCCCGTGGGCACCTGTGATGAGCTGGAAGTTAGTCTGCGCGAGACAGGTCTGCGTACTGAAATTGTGAGTAATCCCGAGTTTTTGCGCCAAGGCAGCGCCATTCAAGATTTCATGTATCCGGATCGGATCGTTGTCGGCTGTCAGTCCCCTTATGCGGAAGCTGAACTCCGCCATTTATATGCGAGAATAGATGCTCCTGTGCAAGTCTGCGATCGGCGCAGTGCAGAGCTGATTAAATATGCCGCGAATACGTTTCTAGCGACCAAAATCTCATTTGCCAATATGATGTCCGATTTGTGTGAAGGGTACGGAGCTGATATTCGCCAGGTTATGGCGGGCGTTGGATCGGACCGACGAATCGGGCCGCACTTCTTGCAAGCTGGCGTCGGCTATGGCGGCTCATGCTTCTCGAAAGATTTGCAATCGCTGTTAACCTCTGGCAAATTGGTCGGTCTGTCCCTTCCCATGCTGGAGGCGACGGCTCATATTAACGAGCAGCGCATCCCGCGTTTTATTGCCAAGTTAATTTCTTGCTGGGGGAATCTGCAAGGCAAACGACTAGCTGTTCTCGGTATCTCCTTCAAGCCGAATACGAATGATGTGCGTGATGCGCCGTTTCTAACCTTGCTCAAGCAATGCCAGCTTCATGGGATTGCTGTGCAAGCCTATGATCCTGTGGTACAGCATGTGCCGTATGATGGCGTACACGTTGCAGATTCCGCTTATACAGCTTCAGTTGGCGCGGATGCGATTATGATACTCACTGAATGGCCGCAATTTGTAAGCTTGGATTGGGCCCGGATGGCACAAGGCATGCGTCAGCCCATTATGCTCGATGGGCGAAATCTACTGCCGAATAAGGCGGTGGAGCGATTCTTGGAGCATGATGCCGCGGTGTATATCCCTGTGGGGCGAAGCGTGGTTAGTTGTTGGGGAGATTGAGCGACTAGTGAATCGTGTAATAAATAATGGGGAGATTGAAGCGCAGTTGTTAGGCAGGCTTCATCTCCCCTTTTTACAAATAAATATGGAACACCGCAATTTCCGGCGGACAAGCCCAGCGTATCGGAATGCGTGCGGTCCCGAGCCCGCGATTGATATAGAACATTTTACGCGAATCCAATGCCTTCAGGCCAACATGACAATGTTTATACGCACCGATCGTACGGTCCAACAGTCGAATTTGTCCGCCATGCGTATGGCCGACAAGCAGTAAATCCCAAGGAACTTTGCCAGAAAGCGCGGTATGGATAATACTAGGCGAGTGCGCGAGCATGATGACATAGTCGTATTGCTGAATGTCCTCAGCGGTTAACGTTAGCTGTTCTTCCTTGTTTATCGAATTATCAAATCCGTAGATCAAGATTCGTTTATCACTTATTTGGATGGAAGTTCCTTGATTCGATAACACCTTCAAATTCGCGGCTTCTACCATGCGTAGAATTTGCGCATACTCGTCTTGCGAATAGCGTCTTCTTTGCCTGCTAACCAACTCTTGCCGCTCATGATTCCCTGGAACGAAGTAACGATGAGGACATGTAATCCGTCTGACTTCGGCAAGAACATTATGAAATGAGGGCAAACGTGATGCCAAGTCTCCTGTAACCATCACATAACCCGGCTTAACTTTATTCACCAGCTGACTTAACGACCCATTCATAAATCGTGTGCGTCCATGGAGATCCGTAATTTGCACCACGGTCAATTTGTTAGCGGAAGGTTTTCCAAGATGAACATGTGTATAGTGAACCCACAACGTACTGATCATGAGCAGCAAACAAATAAGTGCAAGTAATGCAAATATAAGAATAACGATCATGCCTCACACGTTTGCATGTGTATTGTTAATGGCATTAACAATTTCAAACGAACACCCTCCACAACTTGATGATCTTGTTAATATACATCTTTTTCTCATTTAATTCCATTTCGGGCGCGATCAGCTGGAATTTTCATTCTCAACGCAAAAACCGCGCTAATTGCTCTCTATAGTCTTACCCATTTGAACCCTTGCCACGTTTGGATGTAATACCACGTCTGTCCATTCGGAGCTATCCATTCCCGCAGTGCGGTAACGGTCTGTTGCGAGAACGTCAGTGCTGTTTCTGGCCTCGACGTATCCTCATATGGCTTGTCTAAGACAATAGACGTAAGCATAAGTTCAATACGCTTTTGACTAGCTGTAACACCAAACTTCTGATCATGCTCGAAATTACCAGTTAATCCGCCTGCTATTTCCAGGGAAGGATTCAGCCACATGCCATTTTTCATACCAGACACAATCGTAAAATACCAATCGCCCCATTTTCCAATCACATGTACATCTTGAGGAGGCACCTCGCCATACTTATCGTCTAAGTAACCATTAGGGATTTTGTAATAGTGAAAAGGAACAGGCATCTCGATCACTTGATCAACGCTATCGACGCGTTCAAATCCCAAGCCGTAATCGCTGGTCTGGTAGATCCAACGCGGTCCTTTCGGTGTTGAAATCTGGTACCACACACTCGCCCCTGCCATACTTGTACGCATATATTTTCCTAAAGGTTTGATGACTTGAGGTTGAATCTTGTTCTCGCTCTTAATAGGCTTGTCAAATGGATATAAGTAGACTTCACTCTCTTGAGGAATTGGAATAAGTCCCTCGACCTGCGCTCCATTGTTCCTTGCGCCATATTTCTCCGCATAATGTTCAGGACGTATCCATTGATCCCCAAGCCACGAAGTATGAATGAGATACCAGGTTGCATCTATCCGGCATGGCGAATAAGGGTCGCAAGCGGGCAATGAGGCGAAAGCCTGGACCTTTTGTGGGGCTAACGTATACGGTGTCACGACCGATGGTGCCTCGTACAGCGCGGTTTCATCTTCAAGCAGCGTTAAGTTTTGCTCCTCATACGTTAACTTCCCATACTTATAATTGCCTTCCTTCAAATTGATCCATACGCTGCCCAGCCACGTCTCGATCTGCACCTTGTCCATGTTCGTGATATTCAACAGTTGATCGCACCGAATCGGAGCAAGATGAACGGACTGCAGCGCGCTTAGCGCCCCCAAAGCTTCCTTAGGTTTTGTTTCTTTCGTCGGATACAACGTAAATTCGTCGAGCAGTGTTACATAGGGCATCTCGCTCGATGAGGCAAAGATCTCCTCGGCAAATGTATGTTGAGGAACAGAACACACAACGATTGCGCCAATCATTAACCACGTTAACTTTCTTTTAAAAATGTGAATCAGCTCCTTTGTTTTAGTTAGACGTGGTCGATTGGTAAAAAGTTCCTAAGAAAATCCCCACGGAACCTGCGATGTGCAGGTTCCGTGGGGATTTTCTTCATTCCATCGCGGCATTGCGAAGCACCATATGAATATGGTCCTCCCATACGCCATGTATTTTCAAATATTTGTGTGCCAATCCTTCGTTGTAAAAACCAAGCTTCTCCACGACCCGCAAAGAAGCCGTGTTGCTAGGCATAATATTCGCTTCGATACGATGGAGCTTCATGACGTCGAAGGCATACGTGATAACGGCTTGGATCCCTTCGGTCATAAGGCCTTGATTGACAAGCGTTCCATCCATTCGATAGCCTAAATGACACGATTGAAAAGCACCTCGCACGACATTGCTTAACGCAATCGAGCCAATGATCCGCTCTTCATATAGCATCCACACTTTAAATAAATGCCCATCTTCGATCAGTTTTGCCTCAATATTTAATAATTCCGCATGAAACGCCTTCGTATAATAGGCCTCGTCCCGCTCCATTTCCCATGGCGCAAGAAACGTGCGATTGCGTTTCACATAATCCACAACCAACTCACTGGAAGATGGTCCTAGTTGAACTAAGGACAGCCTCTTTGTGGTCAAAATGTCTTTCATCTGACTAACTCCTTATACAAGTACGATGATGTCTATGAGCTACTTTTGACGATGCGCATAGGGCGCTTTATCTCCAACCAGATTCAACTGAATCCCGTGTTCCAGATACGCTTTAAGTCCGCACAAAACGATCGTAAAGCCTTCGGTCGCGTCGAGCGCTTGACGCACGGCTTCCTCTTCACTTCCCCTGAACTCGGTGCTCGTGATCGTCACGAAAGTTGTGTTATCCGCTTGAGCGGCGAACGTCCATTCGACATGATAACCAAAATCAATGACAATCCGTTTGTTGACCTCCAGCGCTTTCACCAAAATCTCGGCGGATGCACCGTACATCTCCCATTCCCACTGGACGCGGGCGCCCTCTACTAATCGTCCGCTTCCTTTGGTAAACCAGAATTTGGTCGTAATCGCAGGGTCGATAAAAGCTTCAAATACCTCTTGGACGGGCTTTCGTATGAGCATTTCTACTCTGGCTACTGGCGCCTGTGACATGGACTGAACTCCTCTCAAGATCTATTTCTTCCATCATATCACAGGAAACCGTCCTCCCCAAAATGGAAAAGCAGCTCCCCCAGTAACGTTCTGAGAGAACTGCCTTGGCGCTCATAGGCTTGAACAATTACACGAAATGATGACCGCAAGATGAACAAAATTTCGTATCCGTGGCAACAACTTTGCCGCACACACATTCCTTCTCATTCCGAATCTCGGCAATCTTTTGTTCAAGATCACTAATCTCGAGTTGAATGACCGTTATTCCAGTGCAATAGTCTGCCACATGAGAGGCGACTTGATCCATATTGCCCGATTGATGCGAGGCAAACACCGATTCACCGATCAACTTGTAAATCTTATCAATCTCGCGTTCTTTCAGCGAAATTTGGGTTTTAAATTTCGTAATTTCGACCGTTTGCTGGGCTTTCTTCGCTGCTTCTGATGCGCCCTGCTTTACTTTATCAAAAAAAGACATGCCCCTTCCACTCCCTTACATCCGTCTTAAAAACAACTACTAACGAATCATATGCGGGCATGTCGCAAAGTAATACAGCCGTTATAGAATCTCACAACTCGCCAACGGCACCTTTTCCTTCTCGGAATTCGGACGGGGTGCGGTTCGTCAGCGTTTTGAAGACGCGGTTGAAATGCCGAATATTCGTAAACCCCGTAGAATCGGAAATCGATTGAATTTTCTCATCCGAGTATAGCAGCAACGACTTCGCCTTCTCAATGCGCTTCTCCGTTAAGAAATCGATAAAGGATAAGCCCTGTTTGCTTTTGAAAAGGGAACTCAGATACGACGGGCTCAGATAGACGATCTCCGCCATCATATTCAGCGTAATCGACTCTGCGTAATGCTCCTCGACGTATCGAACGACGATTTCGATTGGACTTGTGACGAACTTTTTCTTCCGATTCGCAATGCATTGGGTCAGGTCCCCCAGTAATTGCTGGCACCGTTCAGTCAGCTCCTTGCTCGATGAATACGAGTAGATGTCCACTAGCACCTGCTTTACCTCGGTATGCTGAAGCCATTGCTTCACGATCGCGAGATTCACGGCTAATTCGTAGAAGTGCAGGAGCATTTTACAAATTTGTTGATGGATGATCTCAGGGTCTTTCCACTGCTGGCATAAGGCCGATACGTAATGGATCGTCTGCTGATGCACATTCGCTAAGTCGCCTTCTTGCACGAATTGATTCAAAGCCTGCCAGTCCGCCGCCTGCCGCTCCTGCTTCTCCATGGCGATCTCTGTCACGGATTCATTGGAAAGCAGCCGATCGCCCCCGATGACCAATCGATAAAGTAAGGCTAATCCCGCCTCTTTGTACGATTTAGATATCGATTCCAGATCTTTCGCTGGGCTGCCTAACCCAAACGTAAGTGTAAAATTCGATTGTACCCGAATATCTTTGCGAATCTGATTGGTAATATGCTCAATTTCGGCAACAATGGTATCAAGTGAATCGTGATTAATCAACGCAACGACTTCATTCTCGTGATGAATGAACACATAGCTATGCAAACTTTCATTCAGACTTTCTTGAATGAACTGCTGAATATACACAGAGAAAAGCGCTGGATTCAGCTGATAGTATCGCTCATCCGTGACCGAGTCACGATCCAGCTTCGCAATTAAACAGGAAATGTACGTATGCGGAAGCGAAATGCCGACGTTCTCCAACAACTCTGTCTCCCCGTGGTGGACATTGCCCGTCAGGAGTCCTGTCAACACATGCTGCCGCATTTGATTCTGAAGCAGCAGATCTTTCCCGTTCTCTTTCGTTGGCTTCTGTTCGAGATGCCATTCTTCTTGCAATTTATGGAGCAGGGCATACAATTCTTCCCTTTGGAACGGCTTCATGAGATAATCTTTGGCACCTAGTCGCAGCGACTCACGCGCATACTGAAAGTCGTTGTATCCGCTCACCACAACACAAGCTACATGCGGATAACGCTCCTTGACGATATATTGCAGCTGTATGCCGTCTACGCGGGGCATTTTAATGTCGGTGATTAGCAAATCTGGCTGCAGAGCTTCCATTTTCTCCAAAGCTTCTGCTCCATCAGACGCCTCATCAATGACATACCAATCGCTCTGCATCTCGGCTATCATTAAACGTATGCCTTTGCGGAAAATGGCTTCATCATCCACGATAATCAGGCTCGGCATTCCACATTCTCCTTTCTAATGACCTTCAATGAGCGGTAATGTCAGTGTAATGGTCGTGCCTTCTCTTTGATTGCTTTCGATCGTGACCCCGTATTGATTCCCATAACGCAGCGCGATTCGGCGATGAACATTCATCAAACCTGTCCCGCCTGTGTCCTCCTCATTTGAGGTAACTTCAAACTTACGATCGATCAGGCGCTGCAATTGGCTAGGACTCATGCCTGCACCGTCATCTTGAATTTGAATGATCATTCGGTTATCCTTCTTCATCCCAAGTAATCGAATTGTCCCATATCCATTCCCCTTGTCGATGCCATGTACAATACTGTTCTCAATGATTGGTTGAAGCATGAAACGGATAACAGAGCACTGCAGCAAATCAGGTTGAACTTCAACATGAAATTTGATTTTATCCTCAAAACGAATCTGCTGAATCGCCATATAACCTGTCACGTGCTCGATTTCCATGGCAAGAGGTACTTGATTATGATGACTATTGATGCTGTATCTCAGCAGTTTGCTCAGATGATTCGTCATATTCACGACTTCCTTATTGCCCCCAATTTCCGCGTACATAGAAATCGATCCAAGCGTATTGTACAGAAAGTGCGGATTAATTTGGCTTTGCAAAGCTGAGATTTGAGCATTTTTCTCACGAATTTCCGATTCAAACAACCGATAGCCGAGATCACTTAATTTGGACACCATGATATTAAAGGACTGGCTGAGTTGGCCAATCTCATCTCGGCTTCGAATGGGAATGGATACGGCTAAATCGCCGAGCACGACTTTTTTCATGAGATTACGCAATTCACTGATGGGATTCGTGATGCGCAGTGCAAATAAGGTGAAAATAATGACAGCTAACAATAAACAGACCACACCAATGAGAATGATATAATTCCGTACATACACCGTGTCGTGGAGCAGAATGGATAAGGGAACCATCTCGATCATCGTCCAACCCGTTAAAGGGGACGTCACATAGGATACAAGCTCGGAATCGCCATTTTGCTTATGAACAACCGTGCCTGTTCCTCTGAACTGTTTCATCTGTTCGGCATCGAGGTCATTTAGCATGCTTTTATAAATCAGTGTGCCTTCTTGATCCACAATCATTATGTTTTTCTTCTCATTGGAGATCGCTTCAATTTTGTTGCGGATCACATTCTTATCGACATCGAGCAGCATATACCCTAGATCTGCCCCCGTATCTACACTTCGAATTTTTCTGGCAAAAGAGTACACCTGGCTGCCAGCGTCAGCGCCATTTTTGTTAAACGTGCCGAGGTACACGATTTTACCCGTTTGGGAAACCTTGGGATACCAGACTTCCTTGCTCACATCCCGCTGAGAGAAATTCGCCTGTGCCTCGGACATCGCCATGTACGTAGTCCCGCCTCGAATGCGAAAAAGCGTCAACCCCGAAATGTCCACCCTTCCATTGGCAAAAACACGTCTCGAGAAATCCTCGATAAGAATGCGTTCGTTGAACGACATCGTCGTTGCAGAGCCTTCGCCCACTTCAAGGAATTTCATAATTTGCGGGGATTGATACGGTAATAAGCTAAGTAAATTAAGCTCATTCATATAGGTATCGATGTTCGCGGTTAACTCCTTCACGACATCCATCTGGTATTTCCCTGTATTCTTCTGAATCGAATCGGAATAGCTCGTATACGTCAAATAACTGGCAATTCCTAAGGGAACTGCGATAAAGATGGCGCTCAACCCGATGAGCTTCGTCGCAATCGGTAAATGTTGAATCCAGCTTAACCTATCGTTTAGGCGTGTTTTGCTGAATTTGAAGATTGTCATCAATGATTTTTTGCGCATTCTGCAGCACCTCTTGCGGCGTGATTTGTCCCGCCATCATCTTCTCAAACTCACGCACAAGCTCATCGTTAATCGTACCTTGACGCGGCTGTTTGGGGAAATATTTCACATCATCAGCTGCGCTTGCGTAATCTGGCCGATAATTTAGCTTCTGGAATTCATCCGAAGCTACTGCTTTCTTCACAGCAGGGATATGGCCTGCTTTAGCCCAGCTGGCACCATGCGCGGCTACCCAATTCGCGAACTTCAGCGCTGCGAGTTGTTTCTGTTTATCCGGCTTCTCGTGCGTAGGCAGTGAAAACGTATGGGAATCTCCCCACACCGCTGGGTGATCATAAATTTGCGGAATTTTCGTGACTCCGAAATGTAAATGGGGTACTTTCTCTATAGCCCCAGTCCCCCATACACCTGAAATCAGGGTGGCTGCCTCTCCTTTGGCGAACGTCTGAATGGGATCGTTACTGTTGGGCAGGATAAGCTTCTTCGTGTAAAGCGAGTTCACGAACGACAACGATTGCAACGCGGACGAATTATTGATCGCCGCTGATTGGCCGTCATCTGAATAAAATCTTCCGCCATCTAGATTCATTTGGTTATAAAAGGAATACCACAGCCAAAAGGAATCAATTCGAAGATTCGGCTCTGCGAGCGGCGTGACATTCGAAGGCACATGCTGACGGATGGTTTCTAGAAAGGTGAGAAAACCTTTTTCCCCGTTCGCCAGAACTGGCTTCTCACGTTCATCCAATAGCCCAGCTTGCCTCAATAAATCCTTATTGTAATACATCACTTCGAGATGCGTATCCAGTGGAATACCGAGATGCTTATTATCCGCAACGGTGCTCTGTAGGATGGTTGGGTTGAAATCTTCCCAATGCACGCCAGCCTCCGCGGCAAGCGCATTCAAATCGGTCAAAAAACCCGCAGATGCGTATTGCGCGTACTTCGCCGAATGGACAATCGCGATATCCGGCGCTTCTTCGGTCACAATAGCCGTCGAGAGCTTCGTGTAGTAATCACCTGAATTATTGTTGATTTGATCTATTTTCACATGATCCGTATTTTCATTGTTATATTGCTGAATTAACTCGGCCATAAACTGCCCGTCACCACCGCTGAACGGTGTCCAAAATGTAATTCTCAGTTTGTTAGGTGTCTGATCACTCGCCACCGTGTCCGACTGTGACTCACAGCCAGCGAGAAATGTACTGAATACGAGAAGAACAACCGCAGCTTTCCAACCGGTTCGGTGCCGTACACGCACGTGAATCCCCCCATCTTTCAACTATCCCTCTTCATTATACAAACAAGCATTCTCCTCGCCAATGACCTATTTCTTCTAACTATGGACATATTTTTAGATCGTAGGACGAAAAAGCCGTAACATCGGACTTCGACGTTACAGCTTGTCATTGTTTATTCACCGCTTGGAACCTGAACCGGAACACCCTCCGTGATCGGAATGCCGAAATTCGGCGTACCATCCCGATTCCACGTAAATCGTTGCATGCGCACATTGCGGTTCCAGCCTGATCCTTGCGTTTTCGCTGCATGATAGATGATCCAATCTTCTTTGCCGTCCACTGACTTCGCAAATGAATTATGTCCAGGACCGAAGACAGTATCTGTTTTCGAGAATACAGCCTTCTCATGCTTTTTCCAGGAGGAAGGATTAAGAACATCGCTGTTCATGGACGAACTTAACATGCCTAAGCAATAATCATCCGTCCAGCTGCCGCTTGCTGAATAGATTACGAAGATTCGGTCGTCGTGAAGCAGCACTTGCGGTCCTTCATTGATCGTAGGATTGCCCACCAGTTCCCAGTCGTAGGTAGGTCGTGAGATTTCAACAGGCACTCCGCTAATCGTATATGGATTGCTCATAGGTGCGATATAGAGATGCTGGCTCACGTTCACCGCCCCTTCCCATCCTGACCAAATGAAATAGAGCGAGCCGTCCTTCTTCTGCAGTGTCGTTCCATCAATGGCCCAGCGGCCTGCCGTGTTCAGCATGCCCTTCTCGACATACGCAACGAGCGGATCGTCTGTCACCGATTCGAGCACGAACATGCGATGATTCTCATTCTGGCCGTCATCAGCGGCGTAATAGACATACCATTTTCCCGCGATAAAATGTAATTCGGGTGCCCAAATGTTGGCAGAGTTCGGACCTGTCGATGGCGGGAACCAGATATCTTTATAGTCTGCGTCCGCAAGGCCCGTTAACGTGGCTGATTTCCAAATTCGAATGGAGTTCCCCGTTGTATGTGTGTAGTAATAGAACCCATCTTTGGCCGTTACCCATGGATCTGCACCGTTATCGAGAATGGGGTTCGTGAATGTTTTCGCTTCTTTCGTAAGCGTTGCCGTTGCATTGCTTTCCTTCATCGTCGTTGCTGGGTCTCCTTTCGTACATCCTGTAACGAACAGGATACTCATAATGAGAATCATCCATTTACGCATAGCCAATCTTCACCTCGATCTACTGCTTGGAATGATTTTCTATTGTTTCACACCTGTCGCTGTAATGGATTGGATAAATTGCCTTTGCCCAATGATGAAAATGATGAGCGTTGGAATCGTCGATAACGTCGCAAGCGCCATTAGTTTTCCGTAGGACTGAACGAAACTTCCTGTCGCCATCACAGCGACACCTGCAGTCAAAGTCCGCATTTGAAGATCGGTCACTGTAAAGAATGGCCACACATAATCGTTGAACACGCTCATAAACGTGAAGATCGCTAGTGTCGTCACAATCGATACCGAGGATGGCATCAGGACAGAGATAAATACCTGCCATTTGTTCGCACCATCAATGCGTGCCGCCTCGATAATTTCATTAGGAAACGATTGGAAAAATTGGATGAGTAGAAAGACACCTAATGCACCGCCCGAATATGGCAAAATCAACACATAGTAGGTATTGATCAGGTTGAAATTACTAAAATTCAAATACTGGGGAAGAAATGAAATGATACCAGGAACCATCAGCGAGCCTATGAACAAAGCAAATAGTGTCCGTTTCAAAGGAATGTCTAATTTCGCTAACGCATACGCTGCCATCGCATCTACGACGATCACGAGCAGTGTCGCAGCAAATCCAACGAAGAAGGAGTTGAATATCCAACGGAAAATCGGAACCTCTACAGCACCGCCAACGAATATCGTATGGAAATTATCCATCGTAAATTCTTGGGGAAATAAATGAAATACCGGCGACATGACTTCCACATCGGTCTTGAACGAATTCGAGAACATCCACAGCATCGGAAGGATGAAGATGATGCCAAGTATGGACGCTAATAGTACATAAAAGATTTTAAACGATTTCATCGTCCACTACTCCTTCTGATTCGTGATTTTGAATTGAATGATGGACACGATCATGATCGATAAGCCCATGAGAATCGCCATCGCTGACGCGGATCCGATTTCTCTCGCCGTATAGGCAGTTTGCAGAATTCCCATTAAAAGCACCTTCGTCTCGTCACCAGCGTTACTTATGAGATTCGGCTGTGCAAATACATTGTAGGATGCTATGGTTGAGGTTATTAAGACAAAAATAAGAACGGGTCTAATAAAAGGCAAAGTAATACTCTTCAGTCTGTCCCATCCATTCGCTCCATCGATTTTGGCTGCTTCGTACAGATCTTCAGGCACACCATTAAGTGCGTTCACGAAAATAATCATGTTAAAGCCGATGGTCCACCAGAGCGTTGCAACAACAAGTGAAAACCACACAAATGGTGTATCCATTAGCCAAGGTATCGGATCAAACTCACGAATTCCTACTTTAGCCATGAGCAAATTAAGGAACCCTCCTGTAACATCGAACATTCGCTTCCAGATCACGGCCATAACCGTTGCGGAAACCGCATACGGGATGAAGTAAATAGACCGAAACAGCGATCGTAATTTCGCTGGAAGTGCATTCAGCAGTAGGGCAAAGCCAAGTCCGATCACGACTAAAAAGGGAACTGAAAACACCACGAATTTCAAGGTTGCTTTCATGCCGATGAAGAACAGATCATTCTCTTGTGTGCCATCGGTGAATATTTTCTTATAATTATCGAGTCCAACGAAGGGATGTACAGGATCTAGCAAATTATATTCTTTCAAACTAATGATGAATCCATAAATGATTGGGATTAGCGTAAACGCTATAAAGGCAATCAGGTAAGGTACTATGAATAAGCTGGACGTCAGCTTGGATTTCCAATGGGATGATGTTGTGGCAGGCAATGGTTTCCCTCCTCTTCTTCCTGTTGATGTGTAAGAGAAAACGGGTACTAAGTACCCGTCTCCCCGTGGTCAACTATCGTTATTTCTTCATGGCGGCAGTCGATTTCGCTGCTGCGTCATCGAGTGCTGCTTTTGGCTCTTTTTTACCTTGCAGAGCATTCGCTAGCTCAGTCCAGATGCTGTCGGAAATCGGACCCCAGTTCAACACTTTCGGTGCAAACTTCACATATTCAAATTCTTTCGCAACTTCTACTTGCTGCTGCGTCATGGCTTGGAAAGCTGCGCTGTCGCGCACGACTTTGGAAGCGACTGCTTGACCTGACTCAGCCCAATCGATGGAATTCGCGTTCACATATTTTAAGAAATCACCAACACCTGCTAGAACACTTGCGTCTGTAGTCGCTTTCGGAATAACGAAGTTATGGGAGCCGCCGAACACAGCTTGCTTCACTGTCCCCAATTGTGGAACAGGTGCTACGCCGTAGTTAATTTTAGCTTTATCGAAAGCATCCTTTACCCATGGTCCGTTGAAGTGCATCGCGCTTTTCCCTTGTTGGAACAAGTTGAAATCGCCGTCAGCCGCAACCGTTGGAGGTGAAACTTTCATCGTCGTCAAGCTTCTCATGAAAGTAACCGCTTCAACACCTGCTGGTGAGTTGTAGGCGATATTCCCTTTCTCGTCTATGAAGTCTCCGCCATTTTGGAACAAAATCGTTGGGAACAAGAAGTTTTGAATCCAGAACGTTGGCATCGCCGCTCCCCATATCCCCTTGGAAGGATCTGTCATCTTTTTGGCCGCATCGACGAACTGTTCACGGTTGGTTGGCGGTGCTGCAATGCCAGCAGCCTTAAACAAATCTTTATTGTAGTACATCACAAGTGGATGGATATCCAGTGGAATGCTGTACCAGTTATTGTCCTTTGTTGAATACTCGACCGTTGCTGGCGGGAAGTTGCTCTTCTCTACACCAACGGCTTTAGCAATGGCATCAACCGGTTGCAGCATATCTTTCGCAATGTAAGTAGGCGTTTGATCAAGATGCATAATGGCTACATCGGGAACACCCTTCTTGGTGGCAATCGCCGTATCTAACAGTTTGTAGTAATCACCGTTAGGTTGAATCGTCATTTTCACGACATACTTATCTTGTGATTTATTGTAGTTATCCACGATTTTCTTCATAAAAGGCCCGTCGTTGCCAGAGAACGGATTCCAGAAGTTGACGGTCACTTTCTCGCCGCTTTTCACCGTTTCTGGGGCTTTCGTTGCTTCGGCTGCCTTAGAAGCCGCTGGAGATACTGCAGCTGGAGACGTTTCCGCTGTTTTCGTTGACGTACATCCAGTCAAAATCAAAGTCATGGACAAACCTGCTGCACCTACGAGTTGTAAGCTTTTCATTTTTTTCATCGTCGTTAACTCCCTTCAATTTTAAACACACAAAGATTTGCTTGCTAATCTCGCTGAATCTGTGTCAAAATTGTAGTGAGTTGTGAATTTCGTAGAAATTCATTCTCACTACCGAGAGCGATACTAAGGAGTTCCCACGCCAATGGACCTTAGATGGCTCTTTTCTTTTTGCATCCCCGTCGCTGAAAATTTAGGTACTTCCTTGCACTCGTTGGTATCTTGCATCACCTCGAAAACGTATTTGAACCACACCCTTACTATACGGTTTTCAAGAAAACGTTACCATGACGATATTTATGGAGTAGTGGACATATTTTGGGGTTGAATAAAAAAGGGCTCTTCTCCTGGGGATCGTGTCCTTGGAGAAAAGCCCTTTACTTTTCTATGTTAATTCCCTTTCAATGCTTCCTTAGCAAACGTATAAAATGCTAGAGCCGCCGATTGGTCGGCGAATCCCGCCTGCGCCATCTTGTCACTGCCTCCGCCTTTGCCTTGATAAGTGCTGAGATGAGCTTTGAAAAAAGCTCCGCACGCTTGTGGAAACTGACCACTATGCGTAAAAATCACCTTATTCTCTGAAGTTGTCACGAGCAGAATAGGTAGATCGGTCTGACTAGCTAACGTGTTAGCCAAGCCCTGCATGTCCTTCATGGATAAATCCTCAAATTGCTGAGTAACGATGCCGGTACTGCCTGTAATCAGTTCTTTTGCCACGTAGTTATCGTACTTCGTTCTAAGCTCAGCCAACTCTTGTTGGGTTTGCTTATACTCCTGCTCCCACTTCTCCACGCGATCCATGATCTCATCTTTACCTGTATTGTACTTCGCCGAAAGCGTACCAATAATGCGCATATGCTCATTGAACTGAGCCACCGCCCGAGCGCCGCAAGCAAAATAGATGCGGGTGTTCCCCTTCATCTTCTCTGTTTTCAGCAGTTTGATGATCCCGATTTCACCTGTCGCTGAGACATGGGTGCCTCCGCATGCATTATATTCGACACCCTCGATCTCAACAATGCGAATGTTGTTCGTCACCTTCGGCTGTTTGACGATGGGCAGCTGAGCCAGCTCCTCAGGAGACACAAAATAGCTCGTAATCGCGCGATTCAGGTAAATTTGACGATTCACCTCGGCTTCAATTACCGCCAATTTGCCTGCATCCAGGTCAGTACTCTCTACATCTATAGTGCAATAATCGGTTCCGAGATGAAAACTCACCGTATTCGCCTCATAGAGGTCGCGGCACACCGCAGAGAGCAAATGCTGCCCGCTATGCTGCTGCATATGATCAAACCGGACCTGCCAATTCAGTTGGCATGAGACCTCAGTGCCCTCCGGCAAACGCTCAAGCTTATGCAGCACGTTGTCTCCCTCTAGTGATACATCAAGAACGGGAATGCCACTGATATTCCCTTGATCACAAGGCTGACCGCCCCCGTGCGGATAGAACGCCGTCTCCTCCAGGAGTACATAGACACCATCTTCTCGTTCAATGGTTTGCGTAATCGATGTATGCCACTCCTGCAGGTAGGCGGATTGGTAGTATAATTTAGATGTCATGGTTTTTTCAACTCCTCTAAGATTAAGGATAAATCTTCTCTCCATTTTCCAACATCCTAATAAAATCACTTATCCGTTTCGCACGTGTTTCTTGTTTTTTCACAGTTTGAATGCGAAACGTAATGGCATATTTATTTTGCCGATTTAATGTATCATAGAAGGCCTTCGCTTTGCTATTCTTATCCAATTCCACCGCGAAATCCGCTGGAATGCTTGCTGCACTTTGAGGCTCATAAGCATTCATCCACTGCCCGTTTTTCTTAGCAGCTTCAATCGCCTGCGAACCAGATGGCTTCATTCTCCCACTTTCAATCAGACGCTCGGCCTTTTCTTTATTCACTTTAGACCAAATACTTTTAACACCGCGAGGCGTAAACCGTTGGAGCCAGGACTGCTCATCTTTCTTTTCTTTCTGACTATCAATCCAACCATAACACAAAGCACTCTCAAGCGCCTGATCGTATGAAACCGAAGACAAACTTGCACCTTTCTTCGCTAATTGCAATCGAATGCCAGGTGATGTGTTGTGATGCAGCGCAAGCCAGTCTTCAAACGCCTGTTGATTCTCAAAAAGCATCTCTGGCAATTCGTTTTTAGGGTTCAAAGTTTTGCCTCCTAGTTTACAAAGCTCATTCTTTCCATTTTACAAATAGCCGCAATAAAAAAGCAACCAAAGTCTAATGTAATGTAGTGCTTATAAAAATTCAATCAGCCCATCACCGTAATTTGGAAGCTCCTTAATTATAGGCATGAGTATAAAACTTGGGCTATCTTACCGCATACATGACCTATTGCTTTTCTCTTAGCCATTCCTCGATCAACTAACCGTTTATAGTAAATTTTGCGGGCTCCGGTTTCTAATTAATTCTGGAATATCACAGTTTTATGTGTGTTATCACAAGCAACACATTGTGTCTTTCATTGGTTTTTATAAAATCACCCAAATACGCCCAATAGCATCCATATTCACCGAAATTCGAGCTGAATTTACATGTTATATTACCTTACATTTGGCATGAGATTTGCTTGCATCTTATGTTGCGGGTACATTTCCGCCAATATGACTAAGGGAGAGTGGATTCATGTTTACAAGCCGTTGGAAAAGAAAGCTGACCTGGGGCGCCTCTGCGCTCAGTTTGTTGTTTACGCTTGCTGCACCGCTGCAAGTGTCGGCAGCCAGCAATTACACGTACTATCGTATCGGTAGCACGACGGATGTAACCACAACCACGACGTTCGGCCAGGTATTGATGGGTGGCAGCACCGACGTAGATGAAGCGATGCGCTGGATGATCAACAAAGCGAACGGCGGTGATTTCCTGGTCATTCGGGCAACGGGAACGGATGCGTATAACACGTATATCCGCGATTTGGGCACAGCGATGGGCAAGCCGCTTAACTCAGTAAGTACACTGATCGTGACAAATTTGACGGCTGGCTCTTCTGATGCTGCCGTGCTGGACAAAATTAATAAGGCAGAAGCCATCTTCTTTGCTGGTGGCAATCAAGCGGATTATGCGAAGCTGCTAAACGGTACTCCGATGCAGACTGCACTGAACAACCGCATTGCGCAGGGCATTCCGTTCGGGGGAACGAGTGCTGGCGAAATGATCGGCAGCCAATTTGTCTTTGACGCTATTGCAGCTGGCACCAAAACCGTTACCTCCTCCATTGCGCTGACTAATCCCTACAATCGGATTATATCTCTATCGCGCAATTTGGTGACAACCCCTGTGAATCAAGGCTTCCTGGCAGATTCGCACTTCGAGCAGAGAGATCGCATAGGACGCCTGCTTAGCTTTATCGCCCGCACTGTGAAGGATGGCTGGACCTCGCAAGCGAAGGGGATCGGCGTGAACGAGCAATCCGCGCTGCTGATTGAAGCAAACGGGGCAGTTCAGCTTGTCAGTCAACCGGGGGCGCCTGATCCTGCCGCGTACTTCCTGAAGGGCAATGCCGCGCCAGAGATCTGCGTAAGCGGTTCTCCCCTTACGTTTACCAACGTTTCCGCATACAAAATAACACCAGGCAAAACGTTCAACTTGTCCACATGGTCGGGCAGCGGCGGCTTGTCTTACACGTTAAACGTAAATACAGGAACAGTAACGTCCTCGACAGGTAACATTTATGGGAATTAACGTATACACGCTATAAATCTTCAAGCTGGCGCCGGCATTCCATTGGTGTCAGCTTCTTTGTTTATCGCTCAGATATAGCCGTTGCACGTTGTACAAGCTATACTGATTGTAAGCTCGAACAATGAACGAATGGGAACCAACGAGAAAAGTTGCTTCCACTTTCGTATAAAAAACTCAGCCTCGACGGCTTTTAACATACCTTCCAATTCATTTTTGTGTCGTTGACATGTTTGGTTGGCCCATTGCCTTCGTGCCTCTTTCCTCTGAGCATAATACCTAAGAAAATAGAACTTCTAATATACCATTATGACAGCATAAAACCATATAGATGAATGAGCCAACTAAGAAAGAAAAAGAGGACCTAATGCATAGGTCCTCCTCATTGTATTCAATTTCCAGTTACTAATTAAAGAACATACGCGAGTAGCATGTAGTTCTTAAATAGGGGACTTATCTTAACATAAGCACTAAGAAAACGCTTTAGTTGCTTTCCCTTCCCTTTGCCTATCCTTACTTACCCTCCAACAGCCACAAAATACTCGTAACCCCCCGAGGGTAATACTTACTCCCCGTAATCTCACCCGAGATGATCTGGTCACTCCAGCTGTAGATTGACAAGGTCGGATGTGTCAGCCATGCCACATGCGCTGCGTCCGCTGCTGCACCTTTCTCGTCCCATACCAAGCCAAGGATTTCGCGTGCAACGAATTGGCATAAATAGATTTTGCTCAACCACGAGTTGTTGCTTGTGGAAGACAGCTTCCAGCCGCCATCCTCGAAGAGGCAGATTCCCTCAACTAACACAACATCTAGGTGTTTTTTCAACGCTGTGATATAAAAGCCGTAACGTCCCTGCTCATCCAATGCTGCTTGGTTGCCCGTGAAATACGGGAACACAAGTCCCTCAATCGCGGGAATGATTTTGGAATCATTGCCTTCGCCGACAACAGCTGGGATGTAGCCTCCTTCGGTCACATACGAGGTCAACGTGCGTGCGCATTTCATCGCTTGCTCGCCGGCAATCAGAGCTAGATCTTCTCGGCCGTTTTCAGCAAAAATACGTTCCATCGCCACATAAGCCGCCCAACATTTTCCCGCCAAATAGATATTGTTGCGCGCTTGCCCCAAGGAGACATCCAAACTGTCATACGTCGTGATTTCCGCCCCGCCCATCGTCCGCGTGCTATCCAGGGACATGACTCCGTTGCGCAGCTCAGGATTCGGATGATCGCGATTTATCATACTCGTTAAACATTTGTCGAAAATGGACAAATTCGCTTGCAGCCACGCCTGATCATTCGTATGCGTGACATATGTCGCGCCGCACAGCGTCCAGTTCACCAACTGCTCATGGGTCATATGCGAGAAGCAGTCGTCGATTCCATACAGCTCATAGGACGAGTAGCCTGGACGAGAAAGCGTATTCCCCACGCCCATATCATGCGTAAAGGAAATGCCGCCTGGGTACTCCACATCATCACCAGGGAAACGGACTCGATCCTCATAGCTATAGCGTTTGACGAACATATCCAACTCATTGCGAACGGTCCACGGATTCATCGCCAGCTCATAAAATAACTGATCCACCGTCAAATCAAACGTGTTGATCATCCGATATTCGCCTTCGTTCACAACCCAGAATGGCTCATCGTCCATATCCAGCAGCTGCGTGGAACCGTAATAGCTGCGAATCGCATGGGCTAACATGAATTTCTGATCATCGGAGAGCTGTGATCCGCTGATTCGAGCATTCGAATCCTGCGCGAGCTTTGCAATTTGGTCGAAGTGACCCAGCGCATAATCGGCAACCGCTTCGATATTTTTGAAAAGCCGAGCATACATATATGAAGCATCACGACCCGCAGTAACGATGCCAGAGCGATGGAAGCAGATCGCGAAGCGATACGTTTTGATCTCACCTGCAGGTGTATCTGCGAACAGAGCGCCAACCGCGCCAAGACCGAACGTTAAGTTCTCTACCAGTTTAAAATTCAAAATATCTTCGATTCTAAAATGCATCCCCGAGCGCACTTCTGGATCACGGGTAACAATAGCCGTAATGCGGCCTTGTCCAACCCCCGCGGCGCCTTCCATCGTATCATCCAACCTGCGCATCGTACTGTATGGGTCGGTTCCTTGATACCCGAAAACCATTCTTCTTGGTGCTGTCCCTTTGCTATTATCCACGGTGATTGTGGCAAGAACAGCTGGCACGAGTGCCAGACGCAACTCTTCATCCGTTGCCGTCTTCGGATCTGGTACAGCTTGTACAGGTGAAATCAAACTGAACGTCAAATCCCCTGATTTCCACGTATCTGTCCCCACTTGAAAATCGCGCTGTATCGCTTCCTTGGCATAAGGAAACAACAGCTTCGGCCGATTCTTATTCGGATCTGGATTCTCAATATCATAACGTTGGCTTTCATCTTCTTCCGGCTGTTCATAAAAAGGAAACGTGTCGTAGGTTCCGCCTTGGGTAGATTCAAGCCCAATATATATATTTTGCTTAGGAGGACGTGCTTGTTCGAGATCAAAGCCCCCGCATTTACCTGGAAATCCAAGAGTAAAACTAGCAAATGCGCCAACTGGCGAATGGTGTGCATTGAAAAATTGATTCTTCATCTCAAAAAGCCCCTCTCACTCATTTGCCCTTATTATACATGGATATAAACCCTTAACCCATGGGCAATCCAATCTTTCATTTGGACAAAAGAAACATTTGATTTCACCATAAGTTAGTGAGATAGTTAATGTAGTAAAGTATTGGTGGAACTAATTCTTCAAGTCAAAGGAGTCCATGTTGATGGAAGTTTTCTATAAAGAACCCGTACCATCCCCACAAGAGAATGTGCTGCATGGCGGTATGCTGCCGGATGTCCAAGCCGCCTTCCGAATATTCGCGGCGCATCTGCGCAAGGTGAACGCGAACTGGTCGTTTCCTGAACATCATCATCCGATGTTTGAGCTCAATCTCGTCTTAGAAGGCTCGCAAAAGATGCGAGTTGGCGAGCACCATTTTAACCAAAAACAAGGGGATTTACTATGGATTCTCCCCAATGAAGCGCATGCTAGTTTAGGAGGGGCGGATGAGCGTTTCATGGAGTACATGTGTGTGCATTTTGAGGTGGCAGATCCTTGGTTCCGTCAACAATTAAGCCAGCTAAAGCAAACGCTGTATCCATCTGGGAGTAAAATAGCAATGACCCTGCATCCGATCCTGATGGATCTAGCTCAGATGGCGCGACAAACCGACACGAGTGGTCTAAGTCTTAAACTGCAGACGATGCAAGCATCATTTCAGATTTTCGCCGCGTTGACCGAGGTGTTAATTCAAGAAGCAGACACCTCCTTGCTGCCGTCCGAGGACATCGGATTAGCTGCCAAGATTGCTGCACGTATTGAACAGCAAGCCGCGACAGCCACGCATGAGCAGGATCCATTTCGCATCATAGATATCGCAAAGCAGCTTGGTTACAGCCCCGCTCATTGCAATCGCGTGTTCCAGAAAGCATATGGGATTTCACCTCGGCATTATTTGAGCACGATCAAGCTGCGTCAAGCCAAGCTTCTACTGATGGACCCCACGCTTTCCATTGAGCATATCGCTGACAAGTTGGGCTACAAAGATCTTTCCCAATTCAGTAAACAATTCAAGCGATGGACGAATTTATCGCCTACTTCCTATCGACATTTGTCATGGTGAAGACATAATCATAACCCTTGCTAATTCCTAAATTATGGTATACTCAGTAAAGCTTGATGTATTTCATTGGGTTAGGAGTGGAAAATAATGTTTGGATTTGAATGTTTCATTGGGTTAGGAGTGGAAAATAATGTTTGGATTTGAATGGAAGCTGGCGTTAGGCACGAGTAATCATGCGAAACGCGCAGCTGTCGTGTCGGCGACAGGCGTTGAACCGATCTGTCATGCAGTTCCATCCGGCGTGCCGGATCAGCCTTTGACAGAAGACGAAACGATCCTCGGCGCGATTAATCGGGCTAAATTTGTCCTTGAAGCTGAACCTAGTGCTGAGATTGGTCTTGGCCTTGAAGGTGGACTCATGTATGATCAAGTACATACGAATCAATGGTACCTCTTCTCTGTCTGTGCCGCCTGGAACGGGTCGCAGCTATACCTTGGCAAAGGGCTCTATTTCCCGATTCCTAATGAAATTGGCGAGAAGATGAAGCTAGGAGGCACAGAGCTCCGTCACATCATAGATGCATTAAGCAATACAGTTGACAGCAACCATAAAGATGGAGCCTATGGCTTATTTACTGAGGGGCGCATTACCCGACGAGATGTTTTTCGTGAAGCCGTCATTGCGGCGTTGACACCGTTTCAGTCTTCTTTTTACAAAGCAAATTAGGGGCGTTAACAAGAAAGGGTGCCAACGTCAATGACGATGGACACCCTATTTCTTCGTTTACCCATTCCTATACAATGTAGCTATACGATCAAATCAGCAAGCTATTCGTTAGAACTCTATGTATTCAGCCTAACGTGCCCTTTTTTTCCGCCGATGATAAACGAACCAAGCTATCCCAATAATCCCAGCAGCTAATAAAGCGCTAAAAAATGACAGATACCCTAAGTGAAATAAACGCATGAGCTACTACCTCCTACAGATGACAACTTCCTCCAAATCACCTCTATAGAATGGGTTGCACAAGGCTAAATTATGTAACTATGCATAAGATGTAGTAGGAGGTGCTGCACCGTGGATACGAAACGTTCGTGTCGACTCATCCGTTCATCGAAGACGTATCATGGCAAGCAAGGATTTGATTATGCCGAAGCGATTTCCAAAGAAAGTGCGGATTCACAAGCGATCTGCATGATGTTGTTAACAATTCTGCCAGGGCAACGGGCAACCGCACATCTGCATCAAGCACATGAAACGGCGATCTATATGATTGAGGGCCATTCCGCCATGTGGTATGGAGATAATCTTGAACAGCATATGGAGTTGGAAAAAGGAGACTTTCTTTACATCCCGGCAGGAATGCCGCATCTGCCTTATAACCCTAGTGCAACGGAATCATGCACCTGTGTCATCTCCCGAACGGATCCGAACGAGCAAGAAAGCGTTCTGCTCCTTCCCGATCTAGATGCGCTTTGGGATACCAAGTTGAAGCCATAACATAGAAGGGTTCCAGTGCCTTGCACAAGGCGATGGAACCCTTTTTTCAACCAATATCCACGAGAGGCAGTTCACGTTTCTTTGCCTTCAGAGCTAAATAAACCGCTGTCACTATAGCGCCTATCGTGCCGCAAATAATGTCCGTCATCGTATCCAGCAAACTTCCGTTCTGCGAATTCAATCCGAAGAGATGATCCGTCGCAAACTCGTATATTTCCCAAACTCCAGCCATTGCGATAGAGAAGAACAAACACAACCATACCGCAATATGAGAAGATGGCGCTTCTCCGCCTTTTTGATGGCTAGCGGCTTTACTATAAATGAGCAGACCGATGAAACAGAGTATGACGCCTGAGAATAAATGCTCAACTTTATCCAGATAAGGGATGACACCGTAATAACCAAATTCATTTGCGATAAACATCGTGACGAAAATGAACAATAGAATACAGAACCGCAGCGCTGGGAATAGCGTTGTTTTTGTGATCTTTATTACGAGCCTGATCAGCAGTAAGACAACTGCAATCAGCGCTGCTTCGAATACCTTGGCCCCATTTCCTTTTATCAGAAAATAGCCGACGCATACCACAGCTAATATGTACATCCCTAGCTCAAAAAAATCATTTCCCCTATCTTTGCGCTTCATCCCATTCCTCTCCTCCGCTTCTGAAATAAAAACCCCGCCAAACCTCTTTCTACGCGAGGGGCGGGATTTTCCTTCTATTTCTTCTCAGCAAGCCATATTGAAAGTGAATTAATTTCATCTTCAGAGAGCTTACCTTTGAAGGCTGGCATCGCGCCTCTCCCGTTCGTGATAATCGCTGTGAGCTGCTCCTTGGAGAGCTTACCCCCAACTTTCTGAAGGTTAGGCCCCACCAAGCCCTCTAGATTGGCACCATGACAGCTCACACAATTGGCTTTGAAAACCGTTTGAGCATCTGCCTTGGCTGTAGTAGTGCCTGTTGAAGCCGACGTCGTTGGAGCTGGCGTCGCGCTAGGTTTTGTTTCGTTCTTGCTGCACGCCGTTAAGCAACAGGTTAGCACTATGGCAAGAGCCATCCATTTTCGGTTCATGTGTTTACGTCTCCTCACATTCATATGTTCTAATGCAAAATTTATATCCATACAATTCCCGATATTCCAAACTTTCATGCATAAGACGATCCAAGCCTGCTCATCATATCCATAACTAACCAATTCCATTTCTATGCGAAGGAGGCACAACAAAATGGCAGACAAACCATCGCAACAATCGCTCGATCCATCACGTCGCCGTTTTCTGAAGTACACAGGCACTGCCATTGGCGGGGTCGTCGTTGGAGGCGTGATTGGTAGCGCCATGTCGGGAGGTTTTAAGAAAAATACGGCTGTCCCTTCAACTTCTCCAACCCCTTCGGGTACACCACAAGAGCATCTCGCTTCTGATTACAATCAAGCTCCAATGTTTTTCAACCAGCAGCAATTACAAATCACAGAAGCCGCTGCTGAGCGTATTTTCCCCAAAGATGACAATGGACCAGGCGCTGCTGAACTAGGCGTTGCCTTTTATATCGATCATCAGTTAGCTAGTCCTTGGGGAGTTAATGCCCGTACCTATCGCATGGGCCCTTTCGTCAAAGGAGAAGTCACGCAGGGTGATTATTTGAGTATCGAACGGCATGAATTGATCACCATGGGACTAAACAGCTTGGAGGAAACTGCCAAAAGTAAGCATTCCAAAGGTTTCGTCGATATTACGCCGGAGGAAAAAGATGCGATTCTGACCTCGATGGAGAAAGGTGAAATCAGTGTCGTAAACGGCATCACAGGAAAAACTTTTTTCAATCAGTTCCGCACACTCGTGATGGAAGGTGTTTATTCGGATCCGCTATATGGCGGCAATAAAAACATGGCAGGTTGGAAAATGCGGAAGTATCCAGGCAACCAGATGAGCTACATCACTATCATCGAGAAGGATCAATTCGTCGCTATGGAACCGCGAAGTCTTCACGATCACTTCGTCCACTAGCAGTATGAATCGCTAAGGAAAGGAACACCACTATGGCAACTAAAATGCCGAAAGTCCCTGTTGTAATTGTAGGTATGGGTTGGGTTGGCGGTATCATTGCCGCTGAATTGTCCAAGCAAGGCACCAAAGTCGTTGGATTAGAACGAGGGAAGCCTCGCGGTACGGCGGATTATTACATGGTGCATGACGAATTGCGATATGCGTCGCGCTATGATCTTATGCAGGATTTGTCTAAAGAAACCGTGACGTTTCGAAATACGGATAAAGTAGCTGCTGTCCCTATGCGCGAATACGGTTCCTTCTTGTTGGGTGAAGGTCTTGGCGGCGCCAGTGTTCACTGGAACGGTCAGACGCTGCGCTTTCTGCCCTATGATTTTGAAATTCACAGCAAAACCGTAGAACGCTATGGCAAGCAAAAAATCCCAGAAGGCATGACGATCCAGGATTGGGGGATCACGTACGATACGTTGGAGCCCTATTTCGATAAATTCGAGAAACTGGCTGGTATTTCAGGTGATTCAGAAACAAATCCACTCATAGGCAAGCGCTCCGCCCCATTCCCAACGAAGCCGATGGTGAAAACACCGATTTTGAAATTGTTCGAGGATGCGACCAAAAAGCTCGGCTACCATCCGTATATGATGCCGTCCGCCAACTTATCTGAACAGTACACGAATCCCGATGGCATTACACGTGCCGCCTGTCAATATTGCGGCTACTGTGAGCGGTTTGGCTGTGAATATGGCGCCAAAGCCGATGTCATCGTCACAGCCCTGCCTGTTGCTCAGAAATCAGGCAATTTCGAGCTTCGCTCGTACTCCAACGTCATTCAGGTGCTCAATGACGGGAAGAAAGCCAGCGGCGTTGTCTACGTCAACACGGTCACTGGCGAGCAATTTGAACAGCCCGCCGACGTCGTTATCATGGCGAGCTATGTATTTAACAACATTAAGCTTCTTCTGACCTCAAAGCTGGGCAAGCCGTATGACCCTGCCACAGGCAAAGGGGTCATCGGGAAAAACTATTGCTACCAAACGAACGGTGGCACTGCTTCTGGCTTTTTCGATGACAAAACGTTCAACTTGTACGCTGGCGCTGGCTCTCTAGGCATGGAGATTCCCGATTTCAACGGCGATAATTTCGACCATTCGAATCTGAACTTCCTCCATGGGGCAGGCATTCGCATTTCGCAGACAGGCCAACGGCCGATTGCTACGAACTCGGTGCCCAAAGGCACACCAAGCTGGGGTAAAGACTTCAAAGCCAAGTCACTGAAATATGCCAACAGTGTCATTTCCGTATCGCCGCAAGGCAGCAGCTTGCCTTGGCGCCATCACTATGTGGACTTGGATCCTACGTATAAGGATGCTTATGGGCTGCCTTTACCCCGAATCACCTTCGATTTCGAGGAGCAAGATCGGCAGTTGATAAAATTCGTAGCAGGCAAAGCCGCAGAAATTATGAAAGAAATGAATCCAACAACGATTGGCTCATCCGATCAGCTTGGGCCGTACAATATCGTCCCGTACCAGTCAACACACAACACAGGCGGCGTCATTATGGGCGCGGATCCCTCCACTTCTGCTGTCAATTCCTACTTGCAAATGTGGGATGCGGAAAATGTGTTCGTCGTTGGCGCATCTGCATTCGCGCATAATAGCGGCTACAATCCGACAGGGACCGTTGGGGCATTAGCTTACAGGGCGGCTGAAGGCATCTCCAAATACTTGAAATCCGGCGGCATGATCGTGTAATGGAACAGGAAGATTGGATCTTACATTTAACTGAAGTTCGCAAACGATTGCTGATCGTGCTTGCCTGGTTTATTGTCACCGTCAGTTTAGGCTTTTACTTCTCCTCGGATATTTTGCTGTACTTGAAGTCACAGCCCCTGATTGGCGAAATCCGCTGGAATGTGTTCTCCTTCACAGATGGGCTCATGATCTATGTGAAATGCGCGTTTCTATTCGCCGCTTTATTCACATTGCCTGTCATCCTGTATCAAGTTTGGGCTTTCGTTCGGCCAGGCCTAACTGAGACCGAGTCGCGGAACGCGCTCCCGTATATTCCAGTAGCTTTCGCGCTCTTCATCATTGGGGTTTCTTTCAGTTACTGGGTTGTTTTCCCGATGATGGTTCGCTTTATGATGCGGATGAATCATCGGATTGGTGCAGTCGAAACGTACGGCATTGATCGATATTTCGCGTTTCTGTTTCAAATTGTCGTGCCGATGGCGATCGCCTTCGAATTGCCCGTCGTGCTCTTGTTTTTGACGAAAATCGGACTGTTGACACCTGAGATTTTAAGTAAATCTCGCAAATATGCCTATCTGGCTCTCACCATCACGGGTTCCTGTATCTCACCGCCTGACATGATCTCACATTTGTCGGTGACGGTTCCTTTAATTTTGTTGTTTGAACTTAGCGTTATCGTTGCAGGCTGGCAGTGGCGAGCCATGCAGCGCGTAGCGAAGTTAACCTAATCGTAGAAAGAGGCGATTCACCATGTTCAACAATATTGGCGTTTCAGGCTTGATCCTCATCCTAGCTATTGCTTTGATTGTGTTCGGTCCATCTAAGCTCCCGCAGCTGGGACGCGCATTCGGAGATACACTCCGTGAATTCCGCAATTCCACCCGCAATATCATGGAAGACGGGGATCGCGATCATTTGATTGAGAATGAAGGCAAGAAACCTCTGTAAGGTTCAGACGCAAATAAAAAGCAGCGACGCGTTGTCCTTCTCAAGAAGACTTCGTCATCGCTGCTTTTTTTCAATCACAACCGTTTAATTTCACAACAGCTCGTATCGCTGCTTCGATTTCCCGCTCAATCGCGCCTGACACAACGTCCGTGTGCGGGTTATATACTTCTCTCAGGTCTGCGTCTGCGTAGCCGTCTAGTGCCACGATCGCTCCTGCACGAACACCTCGCAGTGTGGCAATGACATAAAGCGCTGAAATTTCCATCTCTACGGCCAAAGCTCCTGCGCGCTTGTACTTCTGATGAGGAAACTCCTCTACCCCTTGGAAGAACGCATCCAGCGTGACCGTAATCCCTTTGGCAACCAGACCTTCTGTCTCACATGCGGCCTCATAGAGCGCTCTCACCACATCAGCGTCAGCAACGGCAGGGAAAGCTATTGGCACCAATTGACGTGTTAACCCATCTTCTCGCACGGCTGCGGTACTGATTACCAAGCTCCCTGGCGGAACATCTGCTGAGTAAGAGCCAGCCGTACCAACGCGGATGAGCGTCTTCACACCACCTTTGATCAACTCTTCAAAGCATACTGCTGCTCCTGGTGATCCTACACCATGACTCACCACAGTGATCGGAACACCTGATGCTTCCCCAACGAAGGTGCGATACTCGCGGCTGAACGCTAATTCCCTTGCATTGTCCAGCTTAGCAGCAATCGCTGCTGCTCTGAATGGATCTCCACAAACGATCGCATACGGAGTCAGATCCGCTGTATCAACCTGTAAAATCGATAATTTCATTTCAATCGAACTCCTTTCGAACCCACTCGTCCTCAGGGATCGGGATCGCCTCACCCGAGAATCGCTGCTCCTTGAATGGTTCCGCAACATTGTGAAAGCCATTGCGCTCCCAGAAGCCTTCACGGTCTTCCGTCATGAACTCGAAACCGCGAATCCATTTGGCGCTTTTCCAGAAATATAAGTGCGGCACTATAAGTCGAAGCGGCCACCCATGCTTGGGAGAAAGCGGCTGTCCCTCGAAGCTGTGCGCCAAGAGCACATCATCGCCAAGCAGATCTTCGAGCGGCACATTCGTCTCGTAGTCTTGGTCCGCATGGATCATGACATATTTACCTTCTGGTTTTACCTCAATCCCCTTTAGAAAATCTCGAAATCGAACACCTTCCCACTCCGTATCCAGCTTGGACCATCGTGTTACGCAGTGGATATCGCAGACACTCTTCGTTTGCGGAAGGGCAAGCAATTCCTCATAGCTGAACGATTTCTCTTCAGCAACTTCACCGAACACACGCAATGTCCATGCGGACATCTCATAGCTTGGCACATCACCTTCATGCAGAATCGGGAACCTCTCGGTCACAGCTTGACCAGGCGGCACGCGATGCGCAATTTCCGGTGGAACTTCTACAGCGGGCATTTGCATGCGCTTAAGGCGCTCCGCTTTGCTGTCTTTACTCATCTGTCATCCTCCGTAACGTTCTTATCGGGAGCTGCCATTCGCTTTCTGCGCATCAGCCAAATAATTGCTTCTTCGGAAGAAAAGCATCGCTAACAGCGTCACGATATACGGCAGCATTTGTGTGAAATGGGTTGGTAACGAGAAGCCTTGCAGTCGGATACTAAATGCATCCATGAGTCCGAAGAGCAAGCTGGATGCCATGACACCGATCGGATTCGCTTGCCCTAACATCGTCGCAACGAGCGCAATGAAGCCTCGCCCAGCGGTCATCCCTTCTGTGAACATGGTCACTTGACCAAGCGATAGCTGCGCGCCAGCCAGCCCGCAGAGCAATCCGCAGATCAGAACAGCTAGATATTGCATCCGATTGACCTTAATGCCTAAACTTTTACTGGCAACCGGATTTTCCCCTACCGCCAGCAGTCGGAAACCTAACACGGTTCTGAAAATAAAGTAGTGAAGCACGAATACAAGGAGAAAAGCTAGATAAACCAGGGGTGAATGTCCTGAAACGATACCGCCGAGAACAGGAATATCTTGAATGAGAGGGATATCCCATTTCGGCAAGCCAATCATATTTTTATCATAGAATGCACCTTTGACATGGAAAATCGCTCGCAAACAAAATGCCGTTAAGCCTAACGCCAGAAAGTTGAAGGAGATCCCGACGACAATGACATTGGCTTGCAAATGAATACTGATAAAGGCGAAAATGAGTGAAAACAGCATCGTAATCGCGATGGCGATCAGCACGGCTACGAACACATTGCCTGTATAGTAATTTCCAACAATCGCGGAAAAAGAACCAACCAGTACAAAGCCCTCCAAGCCCACGTTGAACAAGCCTACTCGGGAACAGATCGCTCCACCTAGCGCAGCTAGTAAGATCGGGGCAACCATCCGAAACATCGAGTTAAATAAAGCTACATCAAGAAGTTGCTGCATCGTCTTTTCCTCCTTTCCGGCGCTTCCAGAACGTATAACTAAACTTCGCTGTCACGAACAAAATCAACAAGGATTGAATGACACTGGAAATTTCGAGTGGGATGCTCGTATTTCGCTCGACCCCCATGCCGCCCGTTTGCAACGCTGCAAGTAAAATCGAGGCAATTGCTGTACCCAGCGGATGAGCGCCAGATAGGAGTGTCGCCATAATACCTGACCAAGCGTAGCCTGGGTTCGTGATCATCCCATCTGTATAGCGATATTGCATACCCAGCACTTCAACTACGCCGGCAAGTCCTGCAAATCCCCCACTGACGAACATGCTCGTCAGCATGACTTTCCCTCTGTTCACACCGCCATAAGCGGCGAACAGCGGATTGTAGCCCAACATGCGAATTTCGTAGCCTGCAGCCGTATATTTGATAAATAAAAACAGGAGAACCGCAAGCACGATCGCGATGATAAATCCAGCATGGATGCTCATACCTTGGAATAGCTTTGGCAGCCAAACGCCTTTTTCAATCATCATCGTTTGAGCGAGCGCAGCCGAACCTGATTTATCCTTGAGCGGATATGCCACTAGATAACCCGCGAATAATGCTGCTATGTAATTCAACAGGAGCGTCGTAATGATTAAATTCATCCGAAATTTCGCATCCAACCAGCCGGCAAAAGCCGACCAACTACCCCCAGCAAGAATTCCGCCCAGTATCGCTGCAACCAATTTAAACATCGCAGGACCAGGCACATATAACGCCACAATTGCACTGGACAAGGCACCTAGAATCATTTGACCCTCGGATCCCATATTGAAAAATCCTGCACGAAAGGCGATGGAAACGCCTAAACCGACCAAAATGAGCGGCGTCGCCCGCGTTAACGTATTCGTCAGGAAGTACGTATTGCCGAAGGCGCCTTTCCACATCTGCGCATACGTATCCATCACGTTGCCGCCAATAAGTGAAATGGCAATCGCACCGCCGATGAGTCCGATGAGAACGGCAAGCAGCGGATGGAGCCAAGCGCTTAGTGGGAAACGATTTTTAAGCATGTGATTCTCCCCCCGCCATCCATAAACTAATTTGTTCTTCCGTTGCGTGCTCCGCTGCAATTTCACCAGCAATTCGTCCTTCGTACATCACCACAATGCGGTCGGATAGCTTCAGTATTTCCGTTAATTCAGAAGATACGAGCAAAATGGCACCTTGCTGATCGCGTTTGCGCAGCAATTCATCGTGAATGAGTTCCATGGCGCCGATATCTACACCGCGTGTCGGTTCAGCCGCAATAAGAAGCGGTTTCTGTTGCGCGAGTTCCCGAGCTACGATCAGTTTCTGTAAATTTCCGCCTGACAAATACTTCACTTTAGCGTCCTGCGATCCTGCTTTAATTTGAAACTGACGAATAAAACCGCTCACCATCTCACGAAGTTGGCCGCCTTGCAGAATACCACGACGACTTCGCGTTTTGTGATGGCCCATCATGCCATTCTCCAATACAGTCCCTTCCTTCGCTGCGCCCCACTGATATCGATCCTCTGGCACATGAGAGAGGCCAATCTCCCTGATTTCACGAACCGATTTGCCGTTGACGGGGTTCCCCAACAACCGAATCTCTCCTGCATCAATGCGTTGAAGTCCTGAAATCGCTTGAATCAGCTCCGACTGCCCATTACCAGAAATCCCTGCGATTCCGACGATTTCACCTGCATGCACACGCAGATTTACCTTGTTTAGAACAGGCTTACCTTTCTCACCAAGGATCGTGATGTCCGTCACTTGCAAGACAGTTTCTCCCACTGATACAGGTTTCTTGTTCATCGGCAGGAGATCTCGTCCTACCATTCGCTTTGAAAGCTCCTCAACGTTCGTTGACTTCGCTTCTAGAACACCGGTGACTTGTCCATCACGAAGAACCGTAATACGGTCTGCAATTTCCATCACTTCATGCAGCTTGTGCGTGATGATAATGAAGCTCTTGCCTTGATCGGACAAGCTGCGCATGATCACCAGAAGTTCCTTCGCTTCCAGCGGCGTCAAGACCCCCGTAGGCTCATCCAGAATAATAATGTCTGCACCTTGATACAAGACCTTCAAGATTTCCACGCGTTGCTGCAATCCCACTGGCATATCTGCAACCTTCTTCTGCGGATCGATCGGTAACCGAAACTTCGCGCAGAGCGCCTCTACTTGTTTAACCGCTTCTGCGCGGTCAAATGCCAGGCCAGACTTCGGTTCATTACCGATCACGATATTTTCCGCCACGGTGAATGATGGGAATAGCATGAAATGTTGATGAACCATGCCAATGCGATGACGAATAGCCTCCGTCGGATTCGAGAACACGACAGGTGTGCCATTCAGCAGGATGCTGCCTTCCGTTGGCTGCTCCATGCCGTACAAGATTCGCATCAGCGTTGTTTTACCAGCGCCATTTTCCCCAACAAGTGCATGAATCTCACCTTGCCGCAACGAGAAATCAACGTTGGCATTCGCTGTTAAATTGCCATATGTTTTCGTAATTTGACGCATCTGAAGCAGCATAACGGTTAATCGCTCCTCTATCTAGACATGCGGAAACTGTTTACGTCACCGTAAACAGTCTCCAGGGTCAACATGATATGATGGTGTTTCTTTTTCTTATTTAACCGGATTCTCAACTTTGATTTTACCAGATACGATATCTTCACGAATCGCTTTTACTTTCGTAACAATATCTTGTCCAATGAACGGACTTAATGCGGATTTGCTGTCTTTCGTTACGAATGTTAGACCTACGCCGTCTTCTTTCAAGCCATAGTCAACAGCACCAAATTTAAACGAACCCGTAACGAAATCCTTTACCGTTTGGTAAGCAACTGCATCTGTTCCTTTCAATTGAGAAAGGACGATATGCTGTGGATCTGTCACGGTACGGTCGATATCTTGACCTGATGTAAAGAAGCCTTTCTCTTTCGCCGCTTCAAATACACCCAAATCGCCCACGGCAGAAGCACCCGCAATGAAATCCGCGCCTTGCGCGAATTGTGTCAACGCTAATTCTTTCGCTTTCGCAGGATCCGTGAAGCTTCCTACGTAGTTAACGATCAATTTCGCGTTTGGATTCGTTGATTTTAACCCTTCTTGGAAACCAACTGTGTACTTTTTGATCAATGGAATATCAACTGCCGCGACCATACCCACGATATTTTTCTTCGTTGCCAAACCGGCTGCCGCCCCTAGCAAGTAGGATGCTTCATGCTCGCGGAATACGACGCTGCGAACGTTTGGAAGATCCACAACTGTGTCAATAATCGCGAAGGATTTTTTCGGATTCTCTGCTGCCACTTTTTTTAACGCATCTTCGGATTCGAAGGAGCTTGTAATGATCAAATCATAATTATCAGCAACGGCTGCGCGCAAGTTTTGTTCAATCGCACTTGCATCCGTAGATTCTACTGTTTTTACGTTAACGCCAAATTCTTTAGCCGCACGTTTCACACCTTCATCTTCTTGCGCGAAAAATGGGTTCAAACCGATTTTCTCTGGGGTAATAAGAATGATCTTCTTGTCTGATTTCGCTGCAGCTGCCTTCGTTGCCTCAGCACTTGGGCTTGCTGTGTCTGTCTTTGCTGTTGCACATCCTGTTAGTAGTACCGAAACGGCAAAAATGGAAATTAACGCTTTTTTCATTGGTGTGATTCTCTCCCCTGTTGTTTATATATACTTCGTTCGAATTTCCGAAAAGTCGATGAATATTTGAACGAATGTCAATTATTATACTATATTGTCGAATGAGTATCCATAAAAAAATGAGAAAACCCCTCTCCATTTGAGGAGAAGGGCACACTTTCGCCTATTTTTACATGCAGCCAGCTGCTGCACGGTACGGTCACTTGCGGCTCTGGCAACGGTACGCCACAGAAAATAATAACGGTTTATAGGTGAAATAGATTGTATCTACATTCATATTGGGAAACTCCTTTCGTAAGCGTTGTTGCCGGACCCTATTACCCTTTCTTCTATTGACAATTAAGCAGACGATTTTGTGACACCTATTCGGATTTACCCACCAAACAAAGTGTCTAAAACACTGCCTAATTTCCCAGTTTTGTGACCTCGCAGCACGTCAGGATCAAAAACTTCAACAAACCCGCATTGCCTGCATGAAACAAAAAGATAATGATGATGCTGAATATCGAAAAGTTTGCTGAATCCCGTGCCAGTCATAGCTACTTCATTGACGTTGCACTCTGTATGCTTACACTTTGAGCAGGAGAAACGCTGTGAGATGATTTCTTCTAAGCTTAAATTATTAAGCTCTTCTTCTTCCCAAGTATCGGTTTCTTGCTTATTCAACTCATCGAAAGAATCAACTTCATCTTCCTTCTCTGATACGTTCAAATGATGATGATACACCTCTTGCTTGCAACTCGGACAAACATCGTTCACTAGTTCCATCTGATCCTGACACCATGGACATTCAACCATCGTGGTCCTCCCTTCGTCTAGGCCCGAATATTCTCTTCCATACATTACCATCCTCCGCTTCTCTATAGCAACTGATCGTTTGCAATATCGTGGGATAAGGCATTTCATATCAGTGAACTTGTCCCCTGATACGTGACATGAGACAATAGAAATAAGTACATGAAACATGGAGGCGATTCACGATGTCTGAACAATCTACAACCATGGAAATTGGGATTAGCACCTTTCTAGAAACTACACCGGATTTACAAACAGGAGCCATCATGAGTCATGCCGAGCGTTTGCGAAACGCTGTTGAAGAAATTGTGCTAGCCGATCAGGTCGGATTAGATGTATACGGTATCGGTGAGCATCATCGTGCGGATTATGCAGGCACATCACCTGCCGTTGTGTTAGCTGCTGCGGCTTCCGTTACGAAGCGCATTCGACTTACCAGTGCAGTAACCGTGCTTTCTTCGGATGATCCTGTTCGGGTGTATCAAGCTTTCTCCACGTTGGATGGATTATCAAATGGTCGAGCCGAAATTATGGCAGGACGCGGATCGTTCATTGAATCCTTTCCATTATTCGGATACAGTTTGGATGATTACAACGAGTTATTTGAGGAAAAATTGGACCTTTTACTGAAAATCCGTGAGTCCGAAAAAGTCTCCTGGCAAGGCAATTTCCGACCGGACATTCCCAATCTTGGCGTGTATCCAAGATCTGTTCAGAGTCCGCTGCCCGTATGGATTGCCAGCGGAGGTAATTCAGAATCCGCCATACGCGCCGGATTGCTCGGCCTTCCAATCGCCTTCGCCATCATAGGCGGAATGCCGGAAAGCTTTGCACCGCTTGTTGCCCTATATAAAGAAGCCGCGCGTCAGGCTGGACACAATCCCGACACGCTGCAAATCGCGACGCATTCGCATGGTTTCATCAGCGACACATCGGATCGTGCCGCTGAACTGTTCTTCGCGCCTACGCAAGCGCAGATGAATGTCATCGGCCGGGAGCGCGGCTGGAGCCAGCCTTATTCCCGCGCGACGTTCGATGCAGCTCGCAGCATGCGCGGCGCGCTCTATGTCGGCGACTCCGAATACGTAGCAGAGAAGATCCTCCTTCTACGCAAAAACTTAGGTGTGACGCGGTTCTTTCTTCACCTCAATGTAGGGACGATGCCGCATCGTGAAATGCTGCATGCGATCGAGCTGCTCGGCACGAAAGTCGCGCCGATTGTGCGTAAGGAGCTAGCGAAAGGCTAGTACTTGGGACGCAGCGGGTTAATCGACTTTTTCGACTAACTCACTCAAACAAAAACCTAGCCCGCGGCACCACACCGCTGACTAGGTTTTTCCATCTAGATATATTGTTCCACTCTGAGACATCACTATAACGCTTTCCTTGTCATCCCTATCCAACAAAGTGCATCAAAATTTGATTAAAGCGGTCGCGCTCCTCCCAGAATCCGCCATGTCCGCTGTAGTGAAAAGGAACAAGCCGAGAATGCGGTATTTGCTTATTCATCTCAAGCGCTTGCTGATACGGAATAACATGGTCATGAATGCCATGCACAATGAGCGTTGGAGCTTCAATACGGCTTAAATCGGCAGATACGTTCTCATCCCGAAGCATACGAATGACGGCGGCCGTTGACCAGCTGGCAGCCTCAAGTCCCATCTGGACAAACCAATCCGAGAATCTCGGCGTAATGTACTGGAAGAAGAATTGGTCCGTCACATTTTGCAGCATCGCAGGGCGATCATTCGCATTTTCATACAGGAACTTTCTTGCAGTTTCAGGTGTAAAGCCGATTGGTGCTGCCGCATCGATTAACACAAGCTTCTCAACCCCATGACCGTGGTATTTAGACATGTAACGAATCGCTATAGCGCCGCCGGTCGAATGTCCTGCTAGTGTAATACCGTCAAGCTTCAAGGTTTGGATGACCGAGTATAAATCATCTGCTAAGCGATCATAGTTGTACCCGTCATATGGTTTATCGGATTGTCCGAACCCTCGCCAGTCCAACCCGATACAGCGGTATCCCTGTGCAGGCAGCACATTGAATTGATACTCAAATTGGGAATGGGAAAGCGGCCATCCGTGAATAAACAGGATGGTTCGTTTTCCTTTTGGATTTACATCTTCAACAAACAATTTCACGCCCTCTTCGACCTGAACATAATACCCCATGGTTGACGCCTCCGAAAAGAAATTCACATCTATCCGATAGGGTATTCAGCTAGGCGAATATCGGTGCGCGGGCAGGTTAGCGTATCCATTACTCTGGTTTTTGGTGATTCGTGTACACACCGACGACAGAAAGAATCGCAGCTACACCATTTGCAACCGCATTCACAGTCTCATCTGTAAGCAGAGTAACGCCGAATGCATCCAGAATCAATTTTGCTGCTCCTAATAATCCTAATGCTAATGTGTAATAGTTCGTTTTCAAAAGTCTCACCACCTTTCTGCTGCAGATACTACAGTGTATGTGAGACTAGCTACTCTCGACCTGACGAATGGCAGCCATCCAAACGCACAAAAAAATGCTGCACCCCACTGGGGTACAGCATAAACCATTTTACACGTCTTATTTACTCGCTTCTGCGATCACTTTATAGACCGATGACACATACGTGACTGCCTTCGCTTCCGTTATGACTTGCGGATACATCATATCCGGTTCTGGATTGCGTAAAGAATAGCGGACAACCGCTTGCCCATCCTCTTGAAATTGAATACTGTCAATGACGAGCCCGTAGCCCCCATTCGGCTTCATGCCGCGCGAAAGCGTCACTTTGTTCACGTCTTCATTCACTTTCTCAATGGAAACACTAACTACTTCTTCTTGGGGTACCTGCCTATGTTTTTCCAGCACTTGAATGGCGTTATAGAGCCAAGTCGCGGCTTCTCCTCGTGTAAGTTCGCCCTTTGGATTGAATTTACCGTCTCCATCCAGAGCGGTAATTTTGTACAGCAGCAAGCGCTGAATCGTACCTTGATCGTCTACCGTCAATTGATCTTCATCCTTGATGGGGATATACATTTTGACAAGCGGGAACTGCCCTTTTGTCTCCAATGCTTGAACTAACAGATGGCCAAACTGTTCACGCGTGATCGTTGCGTTCGGATTCACATCCTTCGGGATGTCAAGGTTGTGATAGTGTGCAATGATGAAAGCATCTGCATACCAGGCATCATTCGGGATATTCGTATAGCTATCTGAGGCTAACGGCTGTTTGATGAAACGAATGTGATCCAAATTCAAATTCAAGCCTTTGACGATCATTTGCACACTCTGAGCATAACTAATTTTACCTTTTGGCACAAAATGCTCAGAATCAAATCCGCTGACGATCCCCCGTTCTTTCAACGTTAGAATCGCATGGGCCTGTCCTTCTTCAAGGTCAGTAAATGCATACGCAGATCCTAAAGTTAAAGAGCTGCATAACAAGACTGAAAGCGCGACAGCTGTTAGTTTTTTCATAAGAAAACTCCTCTCTTTCGTCCAAGGATAATTAGAAATGGTAAGTTGGACCATTTGCCTTGATTACCCTTCAAACGTGAAGACCGGCCGAAATGTTGCAATACGTGAACATCTTTTATAAGGACTGAAGGAGTTGCAGTAATGCCTGGGCATCTTCGTGCTCTGGGGATTGCACAAGGGTAGACTGTGCGAAACGCATCGCTTGTTCATCTTCGCCTACTTCGTAATAACAGACCGCCATTTCGTAAAGTACACTCACATCTTGACCCAACTTTGGCTGCGTCCGCTCATAGTAGGGCAAGGCTTCCTTATACATCTCCATCTGGTATAACAATACCCCACACGCCAAGGCAACATCCGTGTTTCCATCCATAGGATAATAATGTACCCACATCCGTTCAACTCCTTGCATAAGTGCCATCCATTCATGTTCTTTACCATCAGGAATTAACTCAATGAGACGCTTTGTACACGGAAGCAGAAATTGTGTATCATAGCCGCTTAATCGCCACATCGCAAGAATCTGAGGCATCGTCATGGATGTGATCTGTGTATCCAACACTTCTTTTAGACTAAAAAAATCGTCTGGGCCGTACTGATTGACATACTTCTGGTAAGCCAGCTGGGTCAACCCATAGCTTTCAGGCTCCGGAGTTGCGAGCAAGACTCCCACGTTCAGATAGGTGTAGGGATGTTGAGTAAATAAAGATTGGGCACCGCGAGACTCAAAGACCGATCGAAGGGCATGATAATTCGCCGTTAGCGAGAAGCTGCCATGATGAATGAGCTTAGGAGGTTCATTGAACTCCCAGCTTTCCAAGCGATGATCCCCTTTATCTGCGGTCAAGAGTACGAAGCCAGCTTTCGATAAAGCCTGCAAGCGAGTCAAGCAAGTTAATCCCACTTCAGGCAGCAAAATATGTGAATCCGTCATATGCTCGCGATACTCGTCCAATAGTTGACGGTACGGATACGCTTCATTGTTATAAATATCATTTTTTACATACTCGTAACTCCCTACGACTTCTTTTAACTGATCAGATACACTTAATTGGCCAGCATCCGCTGGAAATTGCAAGGAAATTCGACAGTCGTATACTTGCCCATCTTCGACGTAAATCAATTCTTGCGGAATGCTATCGAAAAAATAATTCGCAAGCAGAACGAGCGGCTGTCTCAGCGAACCTTCGCGAATTCGCCCTCCTGCATGCTGCAAGACGATCATGTGATCCTGAACCGCATCGAAGACGGCAAAATCTAATATCCCCCGCTCCACAAAAGGCGCGAAGGCGACATGTTGCTGCCAGAAGGCAACATTTTTCGCTGCCAAATCGCTCATCACATACAAATAAGGCGGCAATGGAATCCCCGCAGTGTCGGTAAGCTTCGTTAATTCCTGTAGCACATAAAAGGCAAACTGACCAGAACCCGCTCCCAACTCAAGAATAACGACGCGTTCTTTGACAAAACCATGTCTAGCTCGATCTTGCAGAAAACCGAATACCATCTCTGCATAGGCGGTCGCCATTACCCGATTGCTCGTAATATACTGAGGAACATCCCCGCTTTGCCAAGCGGCTTCTCCCGACTCTTCATAATATGTGCGCTGCAGATCCCAAATGGGCGCCTCACTAAATCGATATGTACGCTGCACTGCGTCTGACATCCAACTACCTACTTCCTTTCCGAACACATTTCCAAGGGTGCTCCCCTCTATGTCGAGCCGCACGCGATTAGGAGGAACAGGCTGGAGTTTCCGAAGTAGGATTAGCTCGCAGCCAGTTTAAGATATCGTCTAAGGTTCGAACAGGTACGATTCGCAATTGTGGGGCACCTTTTCTCGCATCAGCCTCATTCTCTACAGGGACGAAGAAGACATCCGCATTCGTGCGGCTTACCGTGTACGCTTTCTGAACTAACCCGCCAACAGGTCCAACGGAACCATCTGGTTCAATTGTACCCGTCCCTGCCACATGATGCCCATAAGTCACGCCGCACGGCGTCAGTTGATCAATGAGCGTGAGGGCCAGCATTGCGCCATGCGAGGGGCCGCCTTCATGCAGCAAATAATTGTGATACGATACCCCATCAGGTATATCATAATGCAGCTCATTGGCAATCATAATACCGATTGAGGCGCGGGATGGATCATCCGTACTTGCTCGTGTTGTGACTTTGACTTGCATCGACTTTTGGTTGCGAAGCAGTGTCAAAGTAATCGATTCCCCTGGTTTTATCGCCTTCATTTGCTCGCTAAGCTCGCTAACCATCGTCAGCGGATGCCCATTGAAAGCAGTTAACACATCACTGGGCTGCAGAACCTCTGCCGCCTGCGTTCCTTGCAAGATCGCCGTAATTCTAACGCCTTCTGACGTAATTCCTTTGCCTAAACCGACCTTGTGGAAGGCGATCGCACTGCCTGCGGCATTCGCATCTTCCTTCATGGCACGCACTTCCAGGTTATATTCGCCTAGAGACATGCCTAGATTTTGAATTTCAAAGTCATAATCTTTGAATAGCTTCGCATAGATCCAATCGATTGGAAACGCGGGGCGCTCGAAGATGAGCACACCCGAGATATCGCCATGCGTAGAACCGCCCTCTGCTTGCACATAACGATTCATATTGAGCGTTAGTCCAGGGTATGTCGCTAAGTAGGAAGTTGGCCAAAGCATCACAGCTAACAGACCTGCCATCACTACGCCTACGAGCAGACTATGTAACGGTACTTTGCGCCGCCTACGTTCGATGATAACCATATCTACAAGCACGAGGATGAAGCTCAAGATGAAACTTGTCGCTGAGTATTCCAATTTCTTAGGTATTCCTATTACAAACATGGCCGTAAGCAAACAAATAATGCTTTGCATACCCAAATACAGCTTCATTACAAGTGATTGCGAAGAAATCAGGCGATGAGTTGCCACAATCATCCATAACAAGGGAACGCAAGCCAACCCATAAATCAACCAATCAATCAGATCAATCCAATATACGTGAGCTCCCCATCTGAGTGGATCTGGCAGCCAGACCAGCTCGCCAATCACAACGAAAATCAGAAGGAGTCCCATGCCCCACACGTACAATCTTTGAGAGCGTGCCATCACACACTTCCTTCTCACAGCCATTGTGCTATGTTTCTTACGCTTCGTTCAGCACCTTCACAACTTCGTCATAAGGCAGCTTACCACCGAAAATATCCAATGCACTTCCCACGGTAATATCTAATCTTCCTTGGGACAACTCTCGGAATAACGCCAGATCCTCAAACGATCTTGCACCGCCAGCATACGTGGCTGGTATTGTCACCCACTGCGCTAACGAGGAGACTAGGCTTTGCTGAATCCCGCTCTGTTTCCCTTCTACATCAACCGCATGAATAAGAAACTCATCACAATATTGCTCAAGATAACGGATCGTTGTTTCGTTCAGTTCCACATCACTTAACAGTTTCCATTGATTAGTAGCGACATACCACTTGCCGTCCTTCTCTTTGCAGCTCAGATCAATGACCAATTTCGATTTGCCAATTGCAGCAACTATTCGTTCTAGATTGTCTAGATTCAACTGTCCGTCTTTGAAAATATAGGAGGTCACAATTACATGGGATGCCCCATGCGCCAGGTACTCCGCTGCATTCTCTGCGTGAATGCCCCCTCCAATTTGCAGCCCGCCTGGGTACGTTTGCAGCGCTCGAACCGCCTCTTCCTGATTACCGCCACCCAGCATAATCACATGTCCGCCAGTTAACCCATCACGCTTAAACATCTCCGCATAGTAGGTAGAATCATATGAAGACACGAAATTCTCTACAACCGGCTGACCCGCTTCCCCCAGTGTTTCACCAACAATTTGCTTCACTTTCCCATGATGTAAATCGATGCAAGGTCTAAATTTCATGAATGCTTTTCCCCTTCAACTCATGCAATTTGGTATGATTTTCCGCCTGTTATTACATAAAAAGCCCTCTAAAGGAGGGCTCCCTACATTTATTGCTTCAAAAATCCTTCTTCAGCCAAATATTCCTGTACTTCTTCATACGTCTCGAACGCGCAATCGAGATTCTCACCTGCATAGATGTACCATAGATCTTCCACGAAGGTTACGCTCAGCTGATTACCGACCTCATCTTCCCATAATTCCTCGGGTTGATCCTCAATCGCATCTGCCACGTGTACCCTGTCTTCCGCGACTGGCGCCTTCGGTTTGTCACTACGCGTTAACGACTGAATCGATTTCGCAATGATGTCTCGGAGCGCTTCCTCCGAGTAATCGCGAATGTTGATCAATCCTTTGGCATCTGCCTTATAACCTGGTATGTACTCCGCGTAGACGAATCCATTTCCGTTCGGATGTAGATGGTAGAGAACTGTCGTCTTCTCATAGTCACTTTCCACATAGTGAAAATTCACCCGGCCTAAGGATACATCCTTCCGCTGCAGCTCCGAAAAGGAGGCGGCGATTCGTATTTTCTCATCAAAACTAAGCATACAAGCCCCCGCAACTTAATCAATCACTTGAATTTTGAACACATTCTCTAGCTTGCCGTCCGCTCTTTTCTTCAGAGGCACTTTAATATCTCTCCCGAGCTCTTTAAAAAACGTATCAACATCGCACTGTACATTGGAAAGTACAACCTTAAATGAACCATCTTGGACGATATTCTGATTCGCTTCAGCAGGCACCGTAATATCCACCGCATATTTCTTCGTCAACGTGTTAATATAACGGCTGAAAATTTCAATAAGCTCCTCATTATTGAAATTCTCGATAACCACTTTTCCCTTGTTAGTAAAATTTAAATGAACGTTCACTTTTCAATGTCCCCTTTTCCTGTACACACTGTAGTTACTGTTGGGTCAAAGCCTGCATCGAACGATTCTTGCTTCATATCTATTCTACTTGTATATAGGGTAATGAAGCAACACTAACGCCAAATTCATTTTTTCACACTAAAAAAGAAGCAGGTTTTCCCTGCTCCTTTCCTTACACATATAGCTCTATTATGCCTCAAGGAAATAAATTCTACGCACGATGGTATTAAGACTTCAGCTGAACACGTCGCAATCGGGTCTGGTAGCGTGAGATGGAAATCATACGATATTCACCAAATAAGAGGATCCGCTCGCGCACCTCAGCTGGAAATGAATAATGATATAACTCCAACTGATCGTCAAGTTCATTATACCAAGGCAATAAATTCATTTTTATAACCAAAACACGCGTACTCACACCGAACTCCACCTTCTCGTCGCAGGTTGCGCATTGTGTGCCATCTACATTTCTTGCTCCGTTCCTTGACTTAATAAAAACTTAGCATATTGCATCGGCGTCTCGTACGTTCGATAAAATGTTTTATCCAGTTTCAAATGCTTATATTGATAACGCTGGTCACGGCCGTTCACTTCGATTAGCCAGATGTCACCTTGATCGTCAATTCCGATATCCATCCCCACATCTGATATTGAGGGAATTTGCCCACTCAAGCTCTCAGCAATTTGCAGCGCTGCTTGCTCCACCTCTTCACGCTTCTTTCTTGGATCAAAGCCGCTTGCCACGAATAACGTCTCGCAGCGCATCGCGGTTCCGCCCCGTGCCAAATTCGTAACATGCCGGTCCTTGGCAGCAACTTTGCCAGCAATTCCCGAGACTTGCCATACCCCTCGATCACCGCGTTGGACGGTTACCCGCAGATCATAGGGTCTGCCTTCATGCATCGCAAGAGAAATGGCTTCCTGGATCAAGTACTTTTTCCCTCTCGTCTTCTGCAGGATGAAATCATATGTCTTCTGCGCATCCAGCAATCGGGGGACTTGATCTTGCCAGCACACCTGCCATTTCGCATCAGGCATAGCCGTAACTCTCAGAATCCCTTTACCTACAGAACTGCTTGTCGGCTTCACGAAAAAGGACGGATAGGTCAACAACGCTTTAATCAAATTGTTAAACGAACAGGTTATCGTTTTCGGCAAAAAATCCGTAGCATCCTTCTGTTTACGTAATAACCGGTGAATGAACAGCTTATCATAGCGGGTTTGACCATTGAATATATGACTAATTTTCGCCATTTGCTGTATTTTTCGCTGCGAACTCATGGTCAGTGTCATGGCCCGATTATGGATTACTTTAGGGATAGGCAAGCGTTTCAACATGTACGTATGATTCTCATAGCTCAAACCTAAAGCCGATTTGGTACCCACATGCCTTAATGTCATATAGAAAGGGATTAGGCCGAGCTCTTCAGCCGCTTTATTGTAAAGCTCAATACTTTCGTACCCGGTCTGATGGCGGAGTATGCCTTTGTAGGTTGGGTAAGCTAGAAGAATTCCTATCACATTAAGCACAATTTCACCTCATCCAGTTGAGTTACCACCATCCTCTACTATATGCACATTTCACCCTATTGGTTAGTTGGAATACTGGAAAACAAGCTAGGCAGATATTGAGCTTCGGGTTTGACTCGTTCGTTTTGAAGTGCTACAATTTCCCTTAATTTAAACTTATCCTGCTCGTTTTCCTTCATTTTACGTCTCGGTATACAGGAATCATTTCTTCTTAACTCCTAGGAAACGAAATGAAAATTAGGAAAAGAGGATCCTTCTATGACTAACTCATTATCAGGTGCTGGACAACAACAAACACAAGCGCAGCATCAGAAAATAACACGTTTGAAATTTGCACGCCGAATTCTTTTCATGATCATCGGTACAATCCTTGTTTCGGTCGGTTTAGAAATTTTTCTAGTACCCAACCACATCATTGACGGCGGTATTGTCGGGATTTCCATTATTCTATCTCATCTATCCAGCTTTCCAATCGGCTTATTTCTCGTTATCCTCAATCTGCCCTTCGTCCTACTCGGGTATAAACAAATCGGGAAAACCTTCGCCATCTCTACAACCTTTTCCGTTATTCTAATGTCGATAGGTACCACGCTCTTGCATCCTGTTCAGGCGATTACGATTGATCCGTTATTAGCGGCCGTTTTCGGCGGCATTATTCTCGGCATCGGTGTCGGGCTTGTTATTCGGTCTGGCGGGTCGCTCGATGGAACGGAAATCATTGCGATTTTGTTCAGCAAAAAAATGCCCTTCTCTGTAGGCGAAATCGTCATGTTCTTCAACTTATTCATACTAGGTAGCGCAGGCTTTGTCTTCGGTTGGGATCGGGCGATGTACTCACTTATTGCGTACTTTATTGCTTTCAAAATGATTGATATTACGATTGAAGGACTCGATCAATCCAAATCCGTTTGGATTATCAGTGACGAATATGCGAAAATCGGCGATGCCATTACGTCCCGACTTGGACGGGGCGTTACGTATTTAAAAGGCGAAGGGGCCTATACCGGCGATGATAAAAAAGTCATCTTCAGCGTCATCACGCGGCTGGAAGAAGCGAAATTGAAATCCATTGTCGACGACCTGGATCCCAAAGCCTTCTTGGCGATTGGCAACATCCACGATGTCAAGGGCGGACGGTTTAGGAAGAAGGATATACATTAGGCTGGTGCAGCCGAATGCGCGTAATGAAAAGAGACCCATCTTCTCGATTGTTGAGAGGATGGGTCTCTTTTTTGTTGGTTACAAGGATAAGAGTGGCGATATACATACATCTGTACCTTGCGAGGTTACTTGTGAGTGTACCTTCCAGCACGTTGTAGTTCATACAACATAACGCTCATTGTAGGCACCAAGTAGCCAATCTTGTTGTACTTTTTGCAAAATGGTGCCACCACTTGCCAAATTGGGAGCTGCGTTATGAATAATACGTCGTCAAATCGACCTTCTGTCCGAGCTTCGCACTCTCCAGTGCGCCTAACACCATGGCCATGCTCCGAATGTTGTCGCGGCAATCGGTCTCCGCGCGGCGGCCTTCGGCCAGCGCCGCGAACATCTCGTCCATGCAGCCCGCATGGCCGCTGCGACCACCCCAGTTCACGTCCGCGTCCACGCGCGTGAACTCGCGAAGGAACTTGCCGGCTTGATCGCCGTCAGCAGCGACAACTTCCGCGTACGGCGCATGCGCACCGTCCCAGAGCGCCGTGCCCTTCTCACCCGTCACGCGCCAGTCCGCCTCCCACGAGGTTGGCGCCCCCTCCGCGCACCACGAGCCGCGGTAGCAAAACACAGAGCCGTCGGTCATCTCGAAGATAATATCCAACACAAGATACGCCGCAGCAGCTGTTATTGCTTCTTCCACATCCGTATATACCGAGCATGTCAGCCCATGACGCTCTGCCATCGTTTGAGCGAACTCCGTCTTGATATCGACGAGTCCTACAATGTCACAATCTGGCCGCTGCTTGATCTGTTCCACCCACATTTTGGCCATATTGCTACAGCCAACAACCACCATACGATAAGCACTTATCGAGATAAAACCTCCATCATTTCTAGCATATCTGTACATGTAAGCGCATACGTATTTCTGACTACATAAACATTTGAAATAAATCAAACATGAAGTGCATGGCCTCTTCCTCATCTTTGCCCCTTGTGAGCAAGCGCAGAGTGGTACCTGCTTTGATCGGAATTAACAACATGCCAATCACGCTTTTCACATCTACCTTATGGTGCATGTCATCATAGTGAAAATCCAACGTGATATCTGAGATAAAGTGAGATGATTTCGCTGAAATACCCGTTAAATCGCTTCGCTCTAGATCTTTCGCAATCCTAAATTCATGTACACGCATAAGGATCGACTTCCCTTCCATGACATCTGACGGTTTGTGATTTGCTGCTATGTGTGGTATTATACAAAGATTATGATGTAAAGTGAAGTGTTGATTATGCCTAATTTTGCTAGTTTACTAGATTCCTATAGGTTACAAATAAGCCCCATCCCTCGACGATCCGTCGAGGGATTTTTTTTCCTTCGGGAAACACTTCTGCAGGAGGTCATCATTCATGCATACTAACAACAAGTCTTCCGTTTGGGCCATATGGCTCTCCTTGATCAGCAACATTTGTCTAACGCTTATCAAAATTGTTATCGGTCTCATCTTCCACAGCGAAGTCTTACTGGCGGACGGTGTTCACAATGCTGGGGATATTATTGCGACCATTGCCGCGCTCAGCGCCATGCAAATCTCAAAGCTTCCAGCCGACGAAGATCACCCTTACGGCCACGGCAAAGCCGAAGTGCTTGGCTCCGGTTTTGTTGCCTTTATTCTTGTGCTTGCTGGCGGTTATATCGGCTATCACGCCATTGCTGCGCTCTTCCATGAGCCTAGCGAGCCTAGTCTGATCGCTTTCATCGCCGTCGCTGTTTCCGTAATATGGAAATACGCTCTCTATGTATACACGATAAGAATTGGTCGCAGCACGAATAGCAAAAGCTTGATAGCAACTGCCAACGATCATCTGGCGGACGTCTACGCATCGCTTGCGGCTGTTCTCGGTATTGGCTTGGCATTCATCGGGCAAGCGAACGACATTCACTGGCTAGCTTACGGTGACACTGGCGCTGGGGTTATTGTCTCCCTGCTCGTTCTGAAGCTGGGCATCGAAATGGCGAAAGAAGCATTTGACATCCTGATGGAAAAAACCGTCGATCAACATAAGCTGTCTGAATTTACAGCGTTGATTGCGGCGGTTCCAGGCGTGAAGCGTATTGATCGTGTGCGCGCGCGTGAGCACGGACATTATATTTTGGTCGATGCGCGAATCTCCGTGCCTGGTGATCTAACGATCCAACAAGGACACGACATTTCTCGCGTGATTAAGAAATCCATTATGGAGAAGCATCTCGATGTCGACGAAGTGCTGATTCATTTGAACCCTTGGTACGAAAGCTAAAGCAACCTACACATAGTTCACCGTTGTGAACATCCCGCCTGTGGGCTTCGTCATGTTGTTGGACGTATGATGCGGCATATGACAATGAAGCGGCCAGACGCCTGGATTTTCAGCGGTGAACTCGATATCGACAGTAACGCCGCTCGGCACGAGCACCGTATTGCGCAGCTCTCGATTATACGTAGGAATCATATTTCCGTCCACGGCTGTGACCCAGAATTGATGTCCATGGAAATGAATCGGATGCGCGTTCATCCCCACATTCGCGAAACGGACACGCATCTCCTCCCCATATCGAATGGTAAGCGGCGAAGTATGCGGAAAGCAGCGGCCATTCATCGTAAAAAAGTTAAATGACTCTGTCATCGTCTCCAATTCGTAATGCCCTGGCTTGACGACACCTCGCTCCATCCCTTTCAGATAAAACTCCTGCAATTGAATGAAATAGTCCCGCCCAACCCTGCATTCATACGGGTCCTCAATAATGAAGCCGCCAACAAGGCCCATTAATTCTTGATGCGATGTATTCACATGCGTGTGATACATATGGGTTCCTGGCCCATTCACAATTTGGAAATGATAATCGAAGTATTGGCCTTGCTCAATATACGGAGAGGGCTCCACGGCAGGCACGCCGTCCATCCGATTGGGAACATCCAGCCCATGCCAATGCACACTCGTTGCTTCTGGCAGTCGATTATGTACGCGAATCGTCACCCAATCACCTGGATAGACACGTATGGTTGGCCCAGGAATGCTGCCGTTGTAGCCCCACCCTTTTAGAAACACGCCAGGCAATATTTCACGATCAACCGGCTCAGCGACCAATTCGAAAAATTTCACCCCTTGCAGATACACATAGCTAAGATCATACAGATCCGGCGATACAACCATGCACATCCCTCCCGTTCAACGATCCATACTTCAATGTATGCGCCTCGCGATGGGATTACCCTGCAATTGCAAATCCTAGTTACCGTCAAAGAAACGCTTATAAGCGCCGTAGCCTTCCTTCTCCAGCTCCGCATAAGGAATGAAGCGCAGCGCTGCTGAATTAATGCAATAGCGCAGTCCATTCGGTCCTGGACCATCATTAAACACGTGACCCAGATGCGAATCCGCCTCATGGCTCCGTACTTCAGTCCGAACCATGAAATGACTGGTATCGACCTTCTCCTTCACATGACCTTCAAATAAAGGCTTCGTGAAGCTCGGCCAACCGCAGCCAGAGTCGAATTTGTCAAAGGACGTGAACAGCGGCTCACCCGAAACAATATCTACGTACAGCCCCTTCTCGTGGTGATCCCAATATTCATTTTGAAAAGGGCGCTCTGTCCCGTTATTTTGCGTAACCTCGTATTGAATCGGAGTCAGTTGACTCTTCCGCGCTTCCTTATCTCTAGCCGTATTCCAGTGCTTCGCAATGTACGCATCACGGCCTGAGCCTTTGCGGTACGCTTTGTAGCGCAGCGGATTTTTGTGATGATAATCCTGATGGTACTCCTCCCCTGGGTAAAATGCTTCTGCTTCTATACGCACGATCTCTGTTACGATTGGTGAATCGAAGCGCCCGCTATCTTGCAGCGCCTGCTTAGATGCTTCCGCTTTCGCATGCTGCTCATCACTATGGGTGAAAATCGCTGTTCGGTACGACGACCCCCGATCATGGAACTGTCCGCCTGCGTCGGTTGGATCGATTTGCCGCCAGAACGTGTCTAACAATTTCTCATACGGATACAACGCTGGGTCAAATGTAATCTGCACCGCTTCCGCATGTCCTGTCGTCTCGGAGCACACTTCCTGGTAGGTTGGGTTTTTAGTATGTCCGCCAATGTACCCAGATACGACCGAAATGATGCCTGGCAGTGACTCAAAAGGCGTCACCATGCACCAGAAGCATCCTCCTGCAAATGTTGCTTTATCTATAAGAACTTCGTGTTGATTGTCCGTCATTGCTAACGCCACCTTTCGTTTAAGTTATTTCACTATCATATCAAAAGTTGCCGCTTCCGCCAAAACGAAAGAACACCATTCATCGAAATGAAGGTGTTCTTCTCTACAATTTGGTTATGCCGCCTACATGTTGTTGAAAATATCCGTCAACACAGGCACGATTTGCGATTTACGGGATACAACGCCTTTGAGCAGCGCTTTGTTGTCAACCAAGCTGACGTTGTACGCTTTCTCAACAGCCTCCGCTTTACGTCCAAGTGCAAGACCTACAGAGTCATTGTTGAGGATATCGGTTACGACGAACAAGAACAAGTCAAGGTTTTTCTCAGCGATGATCGCTCCAAGTGCCGTTTCGATTTCCGCTTGTTGGGAAAGCACATCGTTCACATCAACCGCATTGACTTGTGCGATTTCTGCTTTGTAAGCCCCCATTTGGAATTCTTTCGCATCCAAGGAAATCAATTGTGCGACCGTTTTGTCGCTAAGATCTGCGCCGGCTTTCAACATACTCAAACCGTACTCTTCTGCGTTTACGCCAGCAATCGCTGCAAGCTCACGAGCAGCCGCAACATCTTGCTCCGTGCAAGTCGGGGATTTGAATAGCAAGGAATCTGAAATGATGGCGGAAAGCATCAAACCAGCGATATTGGGATCGATGGAAACACCGTTTTCTTTGTACAATTTATTAAGAATGGTTGCTGTGCAACCAACAGGCTCAGCACGATAGTAAAGCGGGTGGCTCGTCTCAAAGTTCGCAATACGGTGGTGGTCAATCACTTCCACAACACGTACTTGATCGATGTCGTTAGCACTTTGTTGGCGCTCAACATGGTCAACCAAAATCACATTTGCCGCTTCGTTCGCAACCGTTTGAACTTCACGAGGTGGCGCAACTTTAAAAGTGTCAAGCGCGAATTGTGTTTCGCCGTTAACGGAACCAAGACGAACAGCCTCTACTTCCTGACCTAATTTTGTTTTCAAGGCAGCGTAAGCAATAGCGGATGTGATTGAATCTGTGTCTGGATTTTTATGTCCGAAAATAAGTGTTTTTGACATGGTACGACTCCTTAAATGACATATTTTAGTAATAGCAGTTAACTTCACTATATACGATTATACTCAAAATGCTCGGCAAATCCACTATTTAACGTGGAATGTCACGAAAAGCACATGAATTGATTGACGAAAGAAGGAACGAGCTTCTAGAGCTTACTCTCTCTGTGTTAGCTGTTCCACCCACTCTTCAAAAGGCTTCTGGCTATCGACAACGATGCGATGCAATTGCAGCCGCGGCTGCTCCGAAGTGGCCCAGCCGTCTAATGTCGTGAAGGCGTACCGGAATTTCGCCTTGCGGAGAATACGCAGCGTTGTGCGGTTATACTCGCCAAACGGATAAGCGAACGTATCCGCCGGCTTGGCAAGGTTACGCTCAATGAGGGCGCGCGAGGCCAGAATCTCCTCGCGCTGCTCTTTCTTGCTGAGCTTCGGCAGATGCGGATGCGTCACCGTGTGTGACGCGACATCCCAGCCTGCTGCGCTCAGCTGCTTGATTTGCGGCCAGGTTAAATACCCTGGCGTGGAGATGAGGCCCGTCGACACGTACAATGTCGCGGGGTAGCCGTGCTTCTGGAGGATGGGCAGCGCCACCTCCGCATTGCTGGCATAACCGTCATCGAACGTGAGCAGCACGGGGTGTGGCGGTGACGGTTGCTCGTGCCCCATGACGCTGGCGAATTGCGCCAGCGTCAGCGGCGTGTAGTGATGCGCGGCCAAATAGTCCATTTGGCGCGCAAACGTATCGGGGCTGAGCACGTACGGGTTCCCGTGCTCAGCTCCGATGCTGTGGTAGTTCAGCACGGGGATGGCGATCCCGTGCGGTTTGGCCTCCGCCGTGGCCCCGGAGGCTAGGGATTGTGCTGGCGCTACGAGGCAGACCAGCAGCAGGCACGCGAGTGCGCGCGCGAAGCGCGCCGTGCGCGGGTTACTCTTTTGCAGCCGAAAGCTCATAGGTTGCCTATCCTCTCATCGAATATTCATTATCGATAAGGCTCTCCTATGCCGCCTGCAAATATGCAAAATATCCCAACACGACTGCGAGATGACGTTCGTGAAGAACACTATTCTCTCAACTCCACCTGGGGGTATCGTCAGGAAATGATGCACTTTTGCAGGATTACGCTTGCATGTTACTTATTTAGTGCCTGATAAATGATGATTTGGCTAGTTCGTCGGTTGGTCGGTCGCCTGGCGATTGGCGGCCTACCCCTCCGCCAGCGCGATCAACTTATTCACCGTCTCCCAATTCCGAGTTGTAGCGGAGACGCCTAGCTTCTTCTCGATGAAATTGTTGCTGAATTTGGAGTCGCCGTAGTTCTTGCGAATGAGGACATATACTTCGCGTCCTTGCACTTGTAGCTCATCAACTGGATTTTGCGTTGCAAGTAATTTGGCGATTACGGCATCCGTTGGTGAAGCAGACAGGAACGTCACATAGCGCTGTTCGTTCGCAGTTTCATCTACATGAGCATACGGCGAATATGCTACTACTTCTTGTAACTCTCCCGGCGTTCGGATGATAACTGGGATATCAAACGTCAGTTGTGTCAGCAATTCTTGACGAATGCGATCAGCAAGCACCTCTGCTTCTCCCTCAGCCTCGCTATCAAAAATCACATTCCCACTTTGGATATAGGTGCTCACATGCGTGAAGCCCATGGATTCAAACAGCTGCTTCAGCCTGTCCATCTTAATCATTTTCTGACCGCTGACGTTAATCCCCCGCAGTAAAGCGATATAGCGAGACATCTTATTTCCTCCTTAACTACTTCCTTTTTGTCTTAATTCCCCCAAACTATCCATCCAGTATAGCATAGCCGCAATTGTTTGCATCCACAGACATCACATTTGATTTTCAATATCTTCCAATATCATTTATACTATGGTCAATTACTTCTGCGATGAAAGGATGGAACACTTGAATGCCGCCTGCAGCAACGAATTATGAAATCGCACAAGTCTGTTTACTCGTTGGCAAAATCATGCTGGAAAACGGCGGTGAAACCTATCGCGTGGAGGACACCATGTCCCATATTGCGGAAGCTTTTGGTATTGCGAATTCGCACAGCTTCGTCACACCGACGGGCATCATTTTCTCGATTGATGGTCCTGAGCAGACGACACGTTTGATTCGTATATCTTCCCGCTCCACTGACCTGCGTAAAGTTACCGTTGTTAATGCCGTCTCTCGTCGGATTAGTCAAGGCGAGCTTACCCCGAATGAGGCATATGCGCTGCTTGAATCCATTCAAGCTGATCAAAGGAGGTATCCATTGTGGGTCCAAATGCTGGCCGCAGCGATCGCAAGCGGATGCTTTCTCATCATGTTTCAAGGCGCGTGGTCGGACTTCCTCCCCGCTTTCGTGGCTGGCGGCCTCGGCACATTCGCACTTGCTTATTTCCATCGCCTCGTTCCGATCAAATTTTTCGCGGAATTTCTCGCTTCCCTGCTTATTGGATTCATTGCCTATCTTTCGGTCAAAACAGGGTTTGGACATAATCTTGATACGATTATTATTGGTTCCGTCATGCCGCTTGTTCCTGGGCTTCTCATCACGAATGCTGTTCGTGACTTGATGGCCGGGCATTTCGTTTCTGGCGTCTCCAAAGGCGCCGAAGCCTTCCTAACGGCATTCGCCATAGGCGCAGGGGTCGCATTTGTTTTAACATTTTATCCAGGAAAGGGGTTCTAGCATGGAGATGTTGGAGCAGCTGATTACGAGCTTCATTTCGACGTCCGCATTCGGCATTATTTTCAATGTCCCGCGAAGAACGCTTGTGCAGTGCGGGTTCGTCGGCATGGTCGGCTGGATGCTCTATTTCTCGTTTCAGAAAGCATCGGTTGACCCCATTTTAGCTACCTTAATCGCAGCTTTTGTGGTGACGATCGTCTCTCAATTTTTTGCGAAAATGTACAAAACACCCGTCATCGTATTCAGCGTGTCTGGGATCATTCCGCTAGTTCCAGGCGGACTTGCTTATGACGCGATGCGGAATGTCGTCCAGAATCATTACGATGTTGCAGTTCAACTTGCCGCCAAGGCATTTCTGCTATCTGGTGCCATAGCCATTGGGCTTGTGTTTTCCGAGGTCATTCATGTCCTCGTGCGGCGGTCACGCACATAAGTTAACGTTATTAACTATCGGAGATCTGTGTTCTATAGGAATTACCTATAACTTCATCCTTTTTCCGTCTTGGATTTTTTCTTTCTTCCCCTTTACACTAAAGCCATCGAGACATCCCAATTCGTGGAAATGGAGTGAAGTACCATGACTGAGCAGGCCAACCACCGTATTTTAACCAAATTTGATGAAGTTGCCCAAAAATACGACAGCCAACGGCGCAAGCTTATTCCTTGCTTTGACGACTTTTACAACACGGCCGCTTCCCTCGTTCGACTGGAGGGTAAAGCTCCTCGCATTTTGGATCTAGGTGCCGGAACAGGACTATTTTCCTCATACATGATTCCCATGTATCCGCAAGCACAGCTAACGTTAGTTGATCTTTCGTCAGGAATGCTCGACATTGCCAAGGAAAGATTCGCCCATGCGGAAGCAGAAACGAGATTCGTAACAGCCGATTATTCAACTTTCGAGGATTCGGAGCCGTTTGATGCGGTTATTTCATCCTTGTCCATCCATCATCTGGAGGATGAAGCAAAGCAGGCGCTATTCCATCGTATACATCAATGGCTGAAACCAGGCGGGCTGTTCGTCAATGCCGATCAAGTGCTTGGTGCAACACCATTTCTCGATGGACTGTATCGTACGGATTGGGAGGCGAAAATCGAGGCAACCGATCTATCCCAAGAAGCGCTGCAAGCCGCGTACGAGCGGACCAAGCTCGATCGAATGGCTCCGTTAACTTCGCAGCTTGGCTGGCTTTGTGATGCTGGGCTTATTGAGGTGGACTGTGTCTACAAGTCGTATAATTTTGTCGTGATGTTTGCGAAGAAACCATAAGCTTCTGCTTGGCGTCATGCAAGCAGTCATTACCACATGATCGGCTTCGCCACCATGAACCACATCATGGATAACGTTATTATCACATACCAGATCAACGCTTTGCGCAGCTGATTAACGAGGGCATCGCGATGATCATGCGGTGCTTTGAGCTTTCGAATCAGCGGCGAGAATGCGCGAGCGATGAAATACAATGATGCGACCATGATCAGCACAGTTGCGATAATCCATGATGTTTTCCATGTCCATGCTGTGATCCATGTCAGTAGAATACCTGTTGCTACAAGCACATGGCCTGCATGCTTCGTGAGTCGAACGGTAATCCGAAAAGGCTCTAAATAATCAGGAAGCTGTTCAAATGGTGCTCTGCGAATCATAGCGAGTAAAGGAAATAAGACAAAATAAGGACCGATACTTAACACAACGCTAAAAATATGAATGTAAAGCATGACGATATACCAAGACAAGTCGTTCATCCGTTCTATGAGGAATTTGAAAACCGTGTGAATCCTAGGATCCACACGGTTTTTGGTGTTATTCGGCTTTTTTAAATTCGTGTACCCAGACTTTCATCTGTGGCAGCCACGGCATACCAGGATGCATCGCGAGGATGCTGTCGCGGTATTCGTCAACCGTTTGGTGACCTTCCATTTTCGCGTGCTCAGCTGTCAATTCACCTAGTGACTGTTGATACACATTCGTTACGACAAACGCTGTTCCTTGCAGATCCATGGTTTCACCGATATCGGCATAGCGTCCGTTGCGACGGCAAGCTGTCTTCTGACCAGCAAGCACTTTGCTGACTTCCGCTTCCTTTGTCACTAATCGATCGATAGAACACGTTTTTGGCGGTAATGTTTCATTTACATTTGTTTCACTCATTGTAGTTCCCTCCTTTTGCCAGTTTTCATTATAGCGAAACACAATCGCTTTGTCGAACTGGCTCAAGATCCTAACATTTTGGGCGAAATTATTCTCTTAAAGCTTCCTTTAATTTAGTGGACATGCTTTCCATTGCCTCAGAAGCTGGACGCTTTACGCCACGTAATCGCGCAATCTCCGCTCGCAGCTTGTCATTTTCGATCAAAAGCTGCTCAACCTTCTCGATCATCTGCTCTCGATCTAAGTGATCCCATTTTCCCATATCGCCACCTCATTTCCTCAAAAACCCCCTCATCACAAGGAATCATCCAGTCGGATGCTCTCCATGCAAGGAAGGGGCTGTTCATTTCACTTATTAGCTGCTTCTAAGCTTATTTCGTCAACGAAATCGTGTACAAGCGAGCTGTCTCTTCCCATACTTCGCCTGGTGCCAAGGAAACGAGCCCGATTTGATCGGCAGGCAGGTCGACATTCGGCGCATTCACCAGGTTCATTTGCGGTTCTGGACAGAAGAAACCTTCGGTTTTACCATTGTTCCAGATCATCCATTGCTTATACGAAGTCCCCACATCATAGACTAGTTTGATGCCTTCGCGGGCATCTGTCAATGCCATGAAGTTCCGGCTATTTTGCGGTACGCTGGTGTAGTGATTATCCATCGCTTCGAAGAACGGCGATAAGCCGCCAACTTTCATCTTCTCTTCCTCTGCGGATAACGCCTGATACTCGCCTGTAGGCAGCATGCGGTCGTTTAACGCCCAACGGTTACCAATTGTCATTTGGAACGTGTAGTCCGAAGGCGCGCTGTTCGCAGCAAATGGTGCATTAATCGTCGTGTGAAACGCTAACAAACAAGGCATTGCGTCTTGGCCTTCATTATGTACGGAAATTTGTTGATGTAGTCCTTGATCATTCAATGTATAGATTAAACGAATGGTAAACTCATGTGGCAAATAGGTATAAACCGAGTGCCCTTCTCTCACGCGAAGCGCAAGCGAAACACGGCTCTCTTGACCGTCATTGCTGAAATGCTCAACCGCCCATGGAATATTGTGTACAAATCCGTGAAGGTGATTGCCTGTCTTCGCTTCGTTCACTGGGAACTGATAAACTTTCCCGTTCCAAGGGAATTTACCATCCTCGTACCGATTCGGAGGGAATAGGACTGGAATTCCGTGAATGATTGGACGCTCTTTGAATGAGGCCATCTCTTCTAAACTAGGCTCGCGCAGGAAACGATATTCTTTCTCTATATCACGAAAAGCAATAAGATTCGCACCGACTTCAGGTAAAACAACCGCCTCATAACGCCCCGCTTGCAGCCAGATGGCTTGCTCGCCATTGTATGTTCCTTCATACGCTTTTGTTGACATCCTTATCGTTCTCCTCCTAGGTAACTGCTCAACTCTCTCCAAAAGGTTGGACAGGTCATTTGATTTCACTTTAGCCCAAGTGTGCGCGCAAAGTCAATGGACGTAAATAGCACGAATATAGACAAATGTGACTTCGTAAAAGAGTAATTTCGACGTGTTGCCTCTGGTGATAGGAGTTAGTCGATTCTTTCGACTTACTCGGGACGCGGCGGTCCTTTGCGCGAGAGTTAGTCGATTTTTTCGACTAACGCCTCCCCTCCCAAATAAGAGAAAAACCCGAGGCTAACGGCCTCAGGTTTTCCTTCGTAATGCCTAACGCTTCCAAACAGCATCGTTCCAACGAAGCTCGTTGCGGAACTGCAACGGGGATGTGTTTTTGTTAATGATGACCACTTCAATACCTGCAAGCTCCGCCCAATCTACAAGTTGCTCCGTGCTAACTTCGTAGGAGAACACCGTGTGATGCGCGCCGCCCGCAAGAATCCAGGCCTCTGCAGAATCTCGCAGCGAAGGCTGCGGTTTCCAAAGCACACGTGCCACAGGCAATTTCGGCATTGATTTAACTGGTTGAACAGCGTCCACCTCGTTGATCAGCAAGCGGAAGCGATTGCCCATATCAATCAAGGAAGCATTCAGCGCAGAGCCTGAAGCCCCGTCAAAAACAAGACGCGCAGGATCCGCTTTGCCGCCGATACCGAGCGGGTGAACCTCGATTTTCGGACGTGTTGCCGCAATCGTTGGACAAATTTCCAACATGTGGGCGCCTAGCACAAGCTCGTTACCTGGCTCCATGTGGTAGGTGTAGTCCTCCATAAAGGATGTACCTTTATTGCCCGCGATGATTTTCATGACACGCAGCAGGGCTGCTGTTTTCCAATCGCCTTCCCCGCCAAAGCCGTACCCTTGCTCCATTAAACGTTGAACGGCTAGTCCTGGCAGCTGCTTTAGGCCATGTAAATCCTCAAACGTCGTCGTGAATGCACCGAAACCGCCTTCTTGCAAGAATGCCTTCATTCCCAGCTCAATGCGCGCTTGCTCGCGAATCGCATCACGAATCGGTCCAGCTGTGCGGCCTTCTGGTGTAATATCATATGTTTCATGGTATTCGTCCATAAGTTGATCCACTTCGGCTTCGGAGATATCCCCCACGCGCTGAACGAGATCACCAACGCCATATCCATTAATGGACCAGCCGAATTTGATTTGTGCTTCCACTTTATCGCCTTCGGTTACCGCAACATGGCGCATGTTATCCCCGAAACGAGCCACTTTCAAATTGCGTCCTTCAATGAAAGCAACGGATGTGCGCATCCAGCCAGCAATACGATCCAGAACAGCAGGGTCTTCCCAATAGCCGACTACGACTTTACGGGAAATACCCATGCGGGCACCGATAAAGCCATATTCACGATCGCCATGCGCCGCTTGGTTTAAGTTCATGAAATCCATATCAATTGTATCCCAAGGGATATCACGATTGAATTGTGTATGCAAGTGAAGCAGCGGCTTACGGTATTCCGAAAGACCGGCGATCCACATTTTAGCTGGAGAAAACGTATGCATCCACGTAATAATTCCCGCACATGAGTCATCCGCGTTGGCATCCAAACACAGTCGGCGAATCGCATCTGGCGTCGTAAGGACTGGTTTGAAAACTAGCTTACTTGGAATGACTTCAGCGTGATCAATACCTGCGGTAATTTGTTTAGAGTGTTCCTCCACTTGAAGTAATGTTTCAGGCCCGTACAAATGCTGACTTCCCGTTACAAACCAAAATACCTTTTCTGAATAAGCGTTCATGGGCAAAATGCCTCCTTGGAGAATGAATAGAATGAATTTCCATGCCCCAAGTATAACACTTGTACGTACAAGTTGGCTACTCTAATTTTTTTGTCTTAGTGAATACGAATCGTAGACTCTCGAATGATTAGTTCCGGCTTGTACACTTTACCCGTCTCATTGCCATTTGCACGCTTGTTCTCAATCATATCAAGCAAAATACTTGCGGCATCGCTGCCAAGCTCTGTTTTCGGGTGGGAAAGCGACGTTAATTTCACCTCTGTTGCCGTGGCTAAAGTAGAGTCATCAAACCCAATTAATGAGATATCTTGTGGCACTTGCAATCCTGTTGTACGTACAGCTTCTAACAAATGAATCGCAAGCTCATCGTTGTAACAAACGAATGCGGTTGGCCGCACTTCCTCGTTTTCCAGCATGGCAAGCGCACTACTGTAAGGCTTTTCGCGTTTTTCCTCCGTTGAATAATGAACCACGAATTCTGGTTGCAAAGGGATCTGATAGTGCTGATGCGCGCGAATAAATCCTTTTAACCGATTCACACCCTGCAAGTCATCCGTCTTGAAAAAGCCCGCCAATCGCCGATGCCCTAGCTCAATCAGATGTTGTGCCGCCTTGAAGCCGCCCTCCTCATCGTCCACGACAAGTGATGGGCAATTCATTTCAGGGTAACGTTCATTGATCATGAGATACGGAATGTGTTGATAGTCCAGGGACAAATAGTAGCTAAGATTCGGATTGCCTTCCGCACTTTTCGTCGGCTCAATAATAAGCCCGCTCAGCGGCTGACTGAGCATCATGTCTAGGCTCTCTCTTTCTTTCGCCTTGTCGTTATCTGTTGAGGACAACAGCAGTCTGTAGCCTCTGGCTCTTAGTGCAGCCTCTGCCCCTCTTACAATATGCGGAAAAATGTAATCTGAAATATACGTCGTCAGGATGCCGATGGTCTGAACATCGCGTGATTTTTGCGTTTGCGGCGTGGAGACGAACGTCCCTTTGCCTTGGAGGCGATATAGCCAGCCCTCCTTCTCAAGCTCGCCAAACGTTTGGCGGACGGTCTGACGGCTCATCAGAAATTGCTCGGCAATTTCGTTTTCTGAAGGCATTTGATCGTTAGGTTTGAGCTTACCTGCATGCAACCAAGATAAAATCTCTTGTTTTAGCTGTAAGTACTTTGGTAATGGCTTTTCTTTCATGCTTCACCTCGAGGCTTTGTTTGTGACCGTATTATACCATCGGGTGAACTTGTATGTACATATGGCTCACATATACTCCCTCTGCTTCGTATAATCTCATCTCAGCTGAGGCATTGTAAAGTAGGGTCACATTAAAAAATGAAAGGAGGAACTTTGTTATGGCAAAACCAGATGACCGTTCTAACAATCCAGCTCGCCTACAAAATGCAATCGATCATACGATGGCGAATTTACGTGAAGCAGAGGATTATTTGGATGAACATGCCGAAGAAATTTCAGCAGATGATAAAAGCAGCATTGAGGCAAAGAACCAAAAGCGCAAAGAAGCCATTAACGGCTTCATTGCCGAGAAGCAGGACGAGCAAAACGATTAATATCGACTTCTTGTAGAAACCCTGCATGAGTGTCAACATCAAAGTCCCGAGGACGCTATGGACAAGCGCTGCTCGGGACTTTGAATTATCTAAATCTGCCTACGTTTGATATATTTATATATAGATGACTTATACATTAAAGACTAACTCTCATTTAAAAGGAAGTGTCCAACCATGAATGCAGAAATGGTCATGCAGGAGCTTGAAGCTCTCGGCAAAGAAAGAACCAAGAAAATATACATGTCCAATGGCGCGCACGAACCGCTTTTTGGCGTAGCGACAGGCGAAATGAAGCCAATTTCCAAGAAAATAAAAATAAATCAACCTTTGGCTGATGAGCTTTACAACACTGGAAACTATGACGCCATGTACTTTGCAGGCATTATTGCAGATCCAAATGCAATGACCGAAGCGGATTATGAACGCTGGATTGACGCAGCTTATTTCTACATGCTGTCAGATTTCGTCGTTGCCGTTACGCTGTCCGAAGCAGATATCGCGCAAGACGTTGCCGATAAATGGATTGCAAGCGGCGAAGAACTGAAAATGTCAGCGGGCTGGAGTTGCTATTGTTGGCTCTTAGGGAACCGACCAGACCGTGAATTTTCCGAGGACAAAATTGCCAGAATGCTTGATCTTGTGGCTGAAACCATTCATGACGCTCCCGAGAGAGCGAAGTACTCGATGAACAATTTCATCACAACTGTAGGAATATCTTATTTGCCGCTCCATGAGAAGGCTGTTGAGACTGCAAATTCAGTTGGCCCCGTAGAAGTCAAAAAGGATACGAAAAAAAGCAGCTTTCTTAACGCTTCCGAAAATATTCAAAAGCAATCAGCGAGGGATAGACTTGGCTTCAAACGCAAGCATGTGCGGTGTTAACTTCCTGCCAATATGCCAAACAGGCTGTCGACGATGTCGACAGCCTGTAGTCGTTGTAGCTAATTGGATAATCCAGCTTTTTGCACGTTTCCTCCAGGCATCCAGACGGTCAAAGCAAGCATCATGATGCCAAGTACTGCACATGTCCACGCCATACTGTGAAGATGTGGGGTTGTGATGTGTTTGCCGAAGAGCGCTGCAAGCAGGCTCGAAGAAAGAATAGTTCCAATAAACCGAGATGTCATGAACAGTCCAGAGGCAATGCCCGTTTCTTCTTTTGATACGAAAGTGTAGAGCGCTGTCTGCATGGCTAAATTGTTAAAGCCGTTAGCGATTCCAAGCACGCAAAGGACTAGGAAGATCGTCACTGCGCTCGCATGATCCTGTATAAGCAACATCAGCAAGCTTCCCACTGCAACCAAAGTAGTTCCAGCCATCAGCGGCGACTTGGAACCGCTCTGGTCAATCCAACGACTAGCCAGTGGCGTAATAACCACACTAAAACCAGCGATAGATAACATGATAATACCCGTCTTCTGCGGGTCCATCCCCTGTACGCTTTGCAAATATGACGGTATCCCAAACATGATGGAATAGAACGCGATATTCGTCAATATAAACTGCACGTAAATCCGTGTGACATTCATATTTTTCCGCAAAAAAACCACATTGATGAACGGATTACTTTGACCGAGCTCGTATCGATAAAGCCAGAATGACAATCCAACGCTAACGATGAGCTTCCATAGGCTGAATCCTTCCGCTAGCGACAAGAAAAACAGCAGCCACATGAAAATCGCCGCAGAAAATAATGCTACGCCCCGCCAATCCATATTGGCCGCGCGTCCAGTCGTTCTCGGATCCGTCGGGAACAGTTTCCATGCCAGTAGAAATGAAGCCACAATAAACGGAAAATTGCACAGGAATATCAACTGCCAATCTCCATAGTGCAGTAACAATCCACCGAGCGAGGGGCCGAAAGCAGCCGAGGTGCTGGAAAATATCGAGATGATGCCAAGCGCCTTTGCTTGGTTAGACGTAATTTGACTACGGATCATCCCCATGCCAGATGGGAACAATGCAGAACTCCCCAATGCTTGAATAATCCGAAACCCAATCAGCCAACCAAAGCTTGGAGATAGCGGAGCAAGGCTCGACGACAACGTGACAAGCAAAAGCCCAAGCATAAACACCTTTTTACGGCCGAAAATATCACTCCACTTGCCCATGAGCGGCTGACCAATTGCGCTGACCAAATAATACGTCGAGATCAACCACGATACATCGGCAAATGTAAGATGGAAATCTTCCTGCAATCGGGCCAAAGCAACCGAGATCATCGTCGTATTGAGCGGATTCAGCAAGGTGCCCAGGGCCACGGCAGTAATAAGCAGCATTTCTTTTCGCTTCATCGTGGTCTGTTGGAGTACCACAATCTCACCTCATTTCTCAGGTACTTCGACGGTTGATAGCTTTCTTCGTTATGACTCCAGCATATAACCAAAGAAGCTATTGGTCCAATATATTATTCGTATGGTTTTTATAGGTATTAACAATAAGATTGGTGAGGGTATAGCATTTTCGGTGGTCTTCCTCCCCCCTCCTTGTTATGATGGGACTACTAATTAAAAAATGTGAAGCTGGAGGACATAGACATGGTCACAGTAACGAGACGGAAGGCAAACATTGTTGGGGCTGGAATTGGTGGATTGTGTACGGCATTGTCCCTTCAGAAACAGGGGTGGCAAGTTTCGATTTATGATAAAGCAACATCTTTGAGAGAAGCTGGCGCGGGTATCGTTTTGGCTGCTAATGCGATGAAAGCACTCGATCGGCTCGGTGTCGGCGAAATTGTCAGGCAAGTGGGTGCACCTGTTGTTCATGCTGACATACGGACTTGGGACGGTAAACTCATCACACGTCTTCCTGCAGCCAAGCAGGCTGTTCGATACGGAACGCAAAGTTATGTTATTCATCGTGCTGATCTGCAAGCCATCCTTGTGCAAACTGTAACAATGACGTCAGGGCCTATTCAGACTAATAAACAATGGATCGATGGCATACAGAGTGACCAAGGCGTCATCTCTATTTTTGAAGATGGTACGCAGGAAGAAGCCGATGTCTTGATCGGTGCTGATGGGATTCACTCTGCCGTACGTGAGCGGCTTTTCGGTCCTAGTCAGCTTCATTATTCGGGTTATATCGCATTAAGAGGTGTTTGTTCGAAGGATGAAGAGCAAGATGCCAATCTTGGCGGAGGCTTTGAGGCACTTGGGCCTGGCAAACGATTCGGACTCTCAAGTCTCGGCAACGGCCGTCTATTCTGGTTTGCTGCCATCAATGCGACTCAAGGGGATTTCCCCCCACTAGCGGAGAGAAAATCGGAGCTGCTACAACTTTTTCACGGCTGGTACAAACCCGTCTTATCGGCAATTGAAGCAACGGAGGCGTCGACTATCCTCGCTCATGACATCGTTGACCGCTCTCCCCTATCTCGCTGGAGTTCTGGCAGAATGACACTCCTCGGCGATGCGGCACATCCGATGCTGCCCAATTTGGGACAGGGAGGCGCACAGGCGATTGAAGATGCCATTGTACTAGCGAGATGCCTGCAACATCAGGATATTCCTGCTGCACTTGTAGCCTATGAGAAGGAACGCATGACTCGAGTAAACCGAATCGTGCGGTTGTCGCGGACTATGGGGCGAATGGTGCAGCTTGAAAACTCTTTTCTCATCTACGGTCGCTTCCTTGTCGGATGCGCGTTATATAAGTCGCTTCGATCCTATTATTGGATATGAGGTGAAATGAAAAAACCGCGCAACAGCGCGGTTTCCCCTATTTTTTTACATGACAAATGATATTCTATTTCTCTAAAGAATTCATAGCTGTATCGACCAACAGGTCGAAATGCTCATCTTCCTCTAGTAACTCCTCGACAGCCTCGATGTCCTCTTCCTTGCCGGATTCATTCAAAAAATTGAGCGCGTAGCTCCAGTCATTTTTCCCCTTCGGGCTTTGAAGTGTGATTTCGTACGGATGCTCGTGACCATTGACTTTGAATTCAACGTGGCCGAGGTAGCCGTCCTCCTTGCTGTGTTCCATGCGTGCGTTTAAAATTTCAAACATCGTTAACATCCTTTTCTATGAATTTCAGCCATGTCCAGATGGTGTTCATGGTGGTTTGTAAGTTGGTATTGTTCTCCCAAATGTAGGGTGCATGATCGCGAAAATAATCCGCATGTCCACCGATCAATGGTAACTGATGGAGATGGATGGGTGCATGTTTCTCCCGATGCCACAATCGAATTCCTAACCGAGTTTTACGCCAGCCTCCCCATGTTCCTAGACGTGCGACAGGATCTCGCTTCTGATTCTGTTGATTCTCTCCTTGGATATTCAATACCTTCCTCTTTAATGAAACAGGTATTGCGCACTTAGGGGATCCGATTTGGATCACAGCAGTAATGAGCCTTCCCTCTCGCTCTAGCCGCTCTGCCGCCATTATGGAAGCAACCGCACCGCCGCTATGGCCAATGAACAACAGCTTCTCGCTTGGCACAGATGTTGCCACAACGTAGTTGTAGAGATTTTTGCCACCATACACGGATGCTTTGCGATGGGCATTGTGCCACATATCACGGATAATTTCCTGGAGCTGAACACGCTTCGAGCGATCCCAAGCACCATAAGGGAAATGAATATGTACGCGAACTTGCTTCCCTTCATTTTCGTATCGCAAAGCTATCGCTGCAGCAAAATCATTAAGAAAGTTGGACGCAGTTGCAAAACCAGCCGAGACATAAATTGCGATGTGTTCAAGCTCAGCGGGAGTGGTCATGGTAAACTCTGGTCCTCCTCAATCTAAATTCGCGGCTTTGCACGGTTCGTAGGGATGGCTGACATCGGATCATCGGGCCAATAATGTTTGGGGTAGCGGCCTTTGAGATCTTTTTTGACTTCGAAATAGGCCTCTCTCCAGAAGCTTGCCAAATCCTTCGTGACTTGCATCGGTCGCTGCGCTGGCGATAAGAGATGCAACGTGAGAGGAACCCTCCCTTTCGCAATTCGCGGCGTGTCTGCTAAGCCGAACATTTCTTGCAACCGGACGGACAAGGTCGGCGCCTCGTTGTTGCTATAGTCAATGGGGATACGCGATCCACTAGGTACACTCATGTGTGTTGGCGCCCATTCGTCTAATTGACGACGCTGTTCCCATGTTAGCATTTCCTCTAATAGACTTGTCAAGTTAAGACGGCTTAACGCCCCTTTACTTTTCACCCCATACAAGTGTGGACCTGCCCATTCCTCTAGGGTTGCGAGCAGCGTTTCATCACTCAGATCAGGCCAATTTTCTATAAATTGATGCAAAAATTGACTACGCTCTTGAAGCTGACGGGCACTCCGCGACCATGGGAGGATGTCGAGGGATTCTGTACGAATCCCCTCAAGAAGTGCGTGCAAAACGAGATCAAGATCAGGCTCGTGAATCGGTCTCTCCTTGAGTGTTAGCGCGCCTAGCAGCCATCGTTCTATGGCTTTCACAGAGCCAGTTGCCCCTTCCCACTCCACTGCTTGCTCTTTCCGAATTTGCTGGTGAAAAACAGAAAACAGCTCTTCTTCCGACAACGGTGCCGCCAGAAAAATGCGGCTGTCGACGCCGTTATCATCGAGCTCCGCCGCGACGAGATACCGCTCTTGCGAGAGCGGTTGCAGCTCCTGGAGCACGGCCCCGCGGCCGTTGCTGAGCGTAAACCGCCCCGCCGACCGCCGCTGCGCGACGCGGTCGGGGTAGGCAAAGGCGAGCAGCAGCCCGCTCGCCTCTGCAGAGCAGTCGCTCGGCCGCACGCCGAGCGATTGCATCAAGATGTTGGCCTCCGCCGTAATTCGGCGGCAGAGGCCAACATCCACGTCCGCGCGCGCTTCGCCACTGGGCGCGCGCCGGAGCACTTCGATGCGGCTGCGCACATCCGCATCGCGGTCCGCGGCGCGCATAACATCGCGCTCGCTCAGTAACACCGCGAGCTCGCACGCCAGCGCGCCGAGCGCAAGCGGTATGGCTTGCAGCACCATGTGCGCAAGCCGCGGGTGCAGCCCTAACGCCGCGACACGTTTGCCGTGCGGCGTTAGGGCATTCTCGTGCAGCGCGCCCAGCTGCACGAGCAGTTCCCGCGCCTGCCCATAGGCAGCGGCAGGCGGCGGGTCGAGCCAGACCAGCTCCGCTGGGTCTGACACGCCCCAGGCGGCCAGCTCCAGCGCCAGCGGCGCGAGATCGGCTTCGCGGATCTCGGGGGTGCCCCTCGGCGGGAGCTGGCGGTGTTCGGTCTCGGTCCACAGGCGATAGCATACGCCTGGACCGAGACGCCCTGCCCGTCCTCTGCGCTGATCCGCAGAGGCGACGGACACAGGCACCGTCGTCAGACGGGTCATGCCTGTGCGAGGCGAGAACTTCGGCACACGCATGAGGCCGCTGTCGATCACAACCGTGATACCTTCAACCGTTAAGCTGGTCTCGGCGATCGAAGTCGCCAGCACCACTTTGCGATGGCCTGGCTTGGTGACAGCTGCTAAGGCTCTATCCTGCGCTTCAATAGACAGATTTGCATACAGAGGGGCTATTTCAACGTTATTCCCCAAATTCAACGCGCCAAGTCCTTTCTCAACGCGATGAATTTCCGCGGCACCTGGCAGAAAGACCAATAAACTCCCTGCATGAGCTTGCAAAGCCTTATGTATACTGCTCACAACGGCAGGCTCCAGTTTACCACTAACAGCCTGGGGCAAATAATGCGTATCTACAGGATACGAACGCCCTTCACTTTCAATTACGGGGGCATCATCCAGCATGGCTGAGATCGCTTTCCCATCCAATGTAGCTGACATGATCAGCACCCGCAAATCTTCGCGGAACACCGTTTGAGATTGGCGAGTCAAGGCTAGTCCGAGATCCGCATGCAAGCTCCGTTCATGGAACTCATCGAAAATGACGAGTCCAACTCCCTCCAACGCTGGATCCTGCTGAAGCAATCGTGTAAGGATACCTTCTGTGATCACTTCAACGCGTGTTTTCGAGCCAATACGTGTATCATTTTTCACGCGATAACCAATGGACTGTCCGACTTCCTCACCTAGCAGCTTTGCCATATAACGAGCTGCAGCGCGTGCTGCCAGACGTCTCGGTTCCAGCATTAGGATTTTTCGTCCCTGGAGCCACGAAGCATTCATTAGCGCTAATGGGACCTGTGTTGTTTTACCCGCACCCGGCTGAGCAACGAGAATTGCACAGTTTCGTTCTTGCAAGGTTGCATGTAATTGCGGAAGCACTTCAGCAATAGGCAACTTATTCATGTCGTTCACTCCGAGCTCGCATGTATTTAATGTTGTAAATAATTAGACGAAAAATCACGATTTGTTCATTGCTTTCTCCCCATTCACCTGTTCCTTCTCATGTTGATCGTGTATACTAATAGACAATCAAGTCACTAAAGGAGAACTTTCACATGAATGTACATGAAGCGATTTCCAAACATTCGAATGCACAGCATATGCATCTTGTTCGTTTTGCAGAGTTGGATGCACAGCGCGAGCAAGCCATTGACGTGGCGGTCGACTTGTGCAAACGCGGGCTTCCTTTCACTGTTGATGCCATCAACGCGGTCACAGCCCAAATCATCGCCCATGCCCAAAAAGGTATCTCTCCGCTCCGCTCCCTTGTTACTGAGGAAATGGTTCGTGATTATGTAAACAAAGGGTAAGGAGATACATAACAATGGGTGTATTTACGTTTATTTCGATGCTGATCATGGGCTCCGCATTTAGCGCAGGTTTCTTGCTGCTTTTTAAGCAAAAAATCGCATGGGGCATTACCTGCATCGGACTCTCCATCGTCTGTTACATTGCATATGTGTACATTGCGAATACCTACTTCGCCTAGTCAGCTTATGCAGAGGAAGAACCGATCTCATCACGATCCGGTTCTTTTTTCTTTTATTTCAACACCAGCCACGCTCGTCCATTTTCTGAAACAATTGCTCATAATAAGCCATCGGATGCGGCACAAGCTCGCCAAGTGTTATGTCCCATACCTCTTTCACATAAGCTCCATCGGCTCCCCTTCGATATCCTAATGCAGGAATCTCTGCACACTCACCGTGAAGCAATTGTTTCAACGCACTGACTTTTACGGCATATAACCCCGTAACTTCGTCTGGCTGCAGCTCGTAGCTCCGTAAATCTTGATCACATTGATATAGAAAAACGTGACAAAACTCCCGATCTATCACCTGTTCTGAAACAAAATCTTCCTCGGCAAATACCCCGCACGGTATTAAGTCTTCGAAGGAAACTTGAAGCCCCAATTCTTCCTCCAACTCCCTTGCGCCTTCTTCAACGGATTCACCTGCTGCCAGATGGCCTGCACAAGAGATATCCAAGAGATTGGGGAACAGGTCTTTATCTGGATGCCGCAATTGAAGCAGAAGATGGGCGTTATCCCCTTCCATTCGTACAATCCAGCACTGAAAGGTTTGATGCCAGAGCCCTTTGGCATGGACCTCGGAGCGAGGCGCCACGCCGAGCCAATTCCTTTTTTCATCATATACATCAAAAAGTTCTTCTGATTTCTTCACTTAGTGTCCCCGCTTTCGCTCACCAACCAGTTACCGACGTGTGGACTTCTTCGTCGCCTTCATCGCATAAAGATCATCTTCAAGCACACTCATTCTGTCTCTAACCGCTGTAAGCGCATCCTCGATCGCCTGATTATAGATAGGACTTGTCAACAGACCAAGCATGTAATCAATCAACTGCTCTGCCGCCAAATGCCCTAATTCCAAACCATGCTCGATGTCCATATGTTCCTGCAGATCGCTGATGATCGCTTCTTTTTCATCTTTGGGCAACTTGATCGGTTTCATCCAAACACTCCTTATTATGCCATTACCGTCTATTATAACGGATTTAGGCGCAAGGAACTATATATGCATATGGGTTCGAGCCCCCACCTGAAAAAGGGAATAAATGCCGTTTCCTTGGTACATAGTAAGGCAGTACGACTACTCTAAAGAAATGGATGTGCACGCATGGAAAACAAGAAGCATCAAGGCAATTATACGGGAACAACGAATATGAACGCAGAAAATCAAGACATGGCATTCGTCAATGACACCCTTGAAAACGCGCCAAATACGACCTCCATCAACCTTGCCAAAGACGATATTAGCGAAGACAATGAAGAAAAACAATTGAATCAACACTAGGTTTCACGCCATCAGAGCAGTCTTTTGTCGTTCCATTTGAACGGCGGGGGCTGCTTTTTTTCATGAAATCTCCTTAATCTCCAGTGCCGCCAGCTTGGCATCACCTTACTCGTGCGCTACTATAGATGGAGAATCATGATGGAGGAGGAGAATCTTACGTGGAAAATGTCATCGTCATCGGTGCAGGTCCTTGCGGATTATCAGCTGCCGTTGCTCTACAACGCGAAGGGCTTTCGCCGTTACTTATAGAGAAAAATTGTATCGTGAATGCCATTTATCAATATCCAACTTATTTGCAATTTTTCAGCACGCCCGAGCTTCTCGAAATTGGCGGCTACTCCTTCACAACACCGCACGAGAAACCGTATCGGCAAGAAGCGCTCGTGTACTATCGTGAAGTTGCGCGGAGAGAAGGTTTACGTATCCATTCATATGAAGAAGCTACCCTCATCGAGCGTTACGGTACTGATTTCAAGGTTCATACGAAAAACCAGTTTGGTCAGTTAGCCACATATGATGCGCACAAAGTGATTGTCGCAACGGGATATTTTGATCATCCGAATATGCTTGGTATCCCTGGCGAAGATCTTCCGAAGACGACGCATTATTATAAAGAAGCGCATCCCTACGCTGGAGCCAAAGTCGCCATCATTGGTGGAAACAACTCAGCCGTTGATGCTGCCATGGATTTACTGAGGGTCGGCGCCGAGGTAACCGTGATTTATCGCGGTAAAGATTTCTCGGCCAATATTAAGCCTTGGGTTCGGCCGATTTTCGAAAGCATGGTGAACAAAGGCCGTATTCACATGTGGTTTGATGCACAAGTCCAACGCATCGATGAGTTAAGTATACATGTTCGCAAAGGAACTGAGCATGTCACGTTAGCGAATGATTTTGTTCTTGCTTTGACTGGCTTCCGGCCCGACCGTCAGCTGCTCACGGATATCGGTGTTCACTTTCACGCAGAAACGAACGCACCGGTGGTTCAACCCGATACGATGGAAACGAATATCTCTGGCCTCTATGTAGCTGGTGTCGTTGCTTCTTCCAAATACGATGCGAATGAAATATTTATTGAATCAGGCCGTTTACATGGCATATCGATTACTAAACACATCATAGCTAGCCTCAACCACCCATCTACCTGATCGGTGGTTTTTTCTATGAAAATATTTCCTTTTTTTTCATAGACCCCTTCCATTGCGAACATTTGTTTGCTATAATAAAAACAAGAACAAATGTTCCAATTAGATGAGGAGGTTGTTAACATGATGAACACCAGTCACAATTTCCGTTTTATTGAGAGAGATTATTGGTATCACAAGGCATTGTGTGACACCGACCATCTACAACCCGAGCAGATCGACGCCATGTTGGATGAAGCCCATACACATTACGCCGACTATACCTTCAAGTTTTACGATGATGGTTCGGTGACAATCATAGATAATGACACGAACAACCGAATTAAACCGCGAGAGCTTACTGGTGCTGTTTACGACTTCTACATCCGCAAGCGCATTTATTTAATTAAATACAACTTAATGGAGAAACAACTACAACATGCCAATTGAAGCACAATGAGGCCATCTGTTTCGGACGTACGAGCGTCCTTTCAGATGGCCTTATCGTGTTCTTGCGTATAATTAGTACCGCCTAGAAACAACAAAAAAGCCTCCAGTTTATACTGAAAGCTTATATGGACATTCTCCAGTAGCTATGAATGATATTTGAAGCAAGTTTGTGTATGGTCCTGAACCATGCCAACAGCTTGCATATAGGCATAACAGATCGTTGACCCTACGAATTTAAAGCCTCGTTTCTTCAAATCTTTGCTCATGGCATCTGAAATCTCCGTCTTCGCAGGTAAATGGCGGCTGTCCTCCCAATGATTCTTCAGCGTCTCTCCACCAACAAAGCCCCAAATATAGGCATCGAACGTTCCGAACTCCTGTTGGACTTTCAAGAAAGCTTTCGCGTTCTGAACAACAGCGGCTATTTTCAAGCGATTGCGGACGATGCCTGGATTCTGAAGGAGATCTTGGAGCTTCGCTTCATCGTAATTCACGATGATATTCGGATCAAAACCGTCAAAAGCTTCGCGGTAACTCTCTCTTTTTCTCAAAATCGTATACCAGCTAAGTCCTGCCTGCGCGCCTTCCAAATTCAACATCTCAAACAAGACACGATCATCGTGAATAGGAACTCCCCATTCGTTGTCATGGTAATCTAGATATAACGGGTCATCATTAACCCAACCGCATCGGTTTGTCATGTAAAGGGTCACCTCATTAAATTATAGAACAAGTGTTCTGTTTTATTATAATCGTAACGCGAACACTTTGTCCAGTTCGATTTAACCAAGGTGCTCTGGCAATCCATAAAAGCGCTTCGTGTTCGCCAAAATGACAGCAGCCGTTTCTTCAAGCGGAATCCCTTTGATACGTGCGATCTGTTCAATGACAGCATGAATCATGATGGGATGTGTTGCACGCCCCAAGAATGGGCCCTCGAACGGCCAAGGTCCATCCGTTTCAACCATCAGTTGCTCTAACGGATACATGCGAACAAGCGTTTGAATCTCTTCCTCATATTGAACATCCGGTGTAATAGAGATATAATACCCCGCTTCGATCATTCGCTGAACCGTTTGGCTCGACCCTTTGAACCAATGAAAATGGGCTTTCTCGATACCGTATTTGCCTAAAACATCACAAACAAGATCAGCATCCTCATATACCGCATGCAGGACGACAGGTTTGTTCCACTGTGCCGCTTGCTCGATGAAACGCTCCAGTAGTCCCACATACGGTGCCAGATCGAACGCTCCACCATCGGCTTCTGCCTCTTTGCGCATATAATAGGGAAGTCCGATTTCGCCAACAGCCGTCATCTCATCAACCCGTTCCCCCATCCAAGTGAGTAACTGTTCCAGCTCGTCACCTGTCGGCAATTCCTGTTCTGGGTGGAATCCATAAGCTGCATAAATGCGATTAGGTGCTCTACGCTGATACTCCCTTGTTCGTCGGCAGGAATCCAAGTTCATCGACACAGCGATGAGTGCAGCCACTTGGGATGCTGGCAATTCTTCAATCATTCGCCCAGCATCGGATTCACTGTACATGTCCAGGTGAATATGTGCATCAATGGCTTCCATGTGTCGTTGTCTCCCGTCGTAAGAGGCCTTGAACGTAATGTCTTAACTCTTGGAATTTGGGATCTTGAAGCACCGTCTCCACCCTTGGTCTTGGGAACGGCACTGTCAACTCCTCTACTACACAAGCTGGCTTATTGGAAAGCACATAGATGCGATCGGAAAGAAATAAGGCTTCCTCGATGCTATGTGTGACAAATAAGATGGAACGTTTATTTTGCTCCCAAATCGCAAGGAGCCACGCCTGCATGTCCTGTCGCGTCAACGCATCCAAGGAGCCGAACGGCTCGTCCAACAGCATCAATTCCTGCGGACTTAACAATGCTCGCAAAAAGGATACCCGTTGCTGCATCCCTCCAGATAATACATGTGGCAGCTCTCGTTCATAGCCGCCGAGTCCGACTTTGACCAGCCACTCTCTCGCCTTCGCAAGTGCTTCGCTGCGGTCCTGCCCAGCTACTTCAAGGCCGAGTGCCGCATTGGATTCAATCGAACGCCAAGGAAACAAAGCAGGCTGCTGAGGCATGTAAGCGATAAGCCCCTTCTCGCCAGTTACTTTCACCCCATCTAGATGGACATCACCACTCTTTGGCTGAATCAAACCGCCTATGATGTGAAAAAGCGTACTTTTCCCGCTCCCAGAAGGGCCAATAAGGGATACGAATTCACCTTGATTGACATGCAAGTCGATATGGTCAAGGACTGGTACAGAACCCTTTTTACCTTGAAAATAATGCCCAATGCCTGTCAGCTCTAATTTCTTCATCTATTCCGCTTCCTCTCCTTACGAAGATCGTTTGGCATTCCAACGAATGACCAGCTTCTCAATGCCGGCAATGAGCCAGAAAAAGAGTAAGCTTAAAAGCACGACGATGCCGATAGCTACAAATAAGCGGTCTGCTCGAAAGGCAGATTTTTGAAGGATCATATAGTAACCTAATCCGACATTCCCGCCTAACCACTCGGCAATGACTGCGCCCATGACACTGTAGGTTGCCGAGATTTTCAGTCCTGTGAATAGAAAAGGCAACGCATTGGGCAGTTCTAATTTATAAAAAATTTGGCGCCGAGAAGCACCGATCATTTGCATATAGTTGTACATACTCCGATCTGTCTGCATGAACCCATCCAGGGTAGACATGGTTACAGGAAAGAAGCAAACGAGCGAAATCAAAATAATTTTAGGTAAAAGTCCGAATCCAAATAGGATAATTAATAGCGGTCCCAGTGCGATGACAGGGATATTCTGGGAAAGGATGAGAAGTGGATAAAACCCAGCCTTCACTAGAGGGATACGATGTAAGCAGCCCGCAACTAAGACACCGACCGTAGCCCCTACGCCGAAGCCAATAAACATCAGACGCACGGTCGCCCATGTATGCATCCATATGCGCGCCATATCCGTGGTTCCTTCTCTCCAAATTTTAAGGGGACTAGGCAACAGCCAGGATGCGGTTCCTCCCCAAGTGACGGCAACCTGCCAAGTAAACAACAGAAGGATGACTACCACAAGGGGCGGCCATCCAGCTTGAATCCAACGTTTCATGTTCATTATCTGTATTTCTCCGTAAGCTTGTCCATCGAAGCGCCTGATGGGTTGAAATAAATTTTCACCAGCGAGATTACGTTCGGACTTCCCATCGCAATCATAGCCGCATTCATCTCTTCAATGATGTGCAGCAGTTGGCTTAAATCGCCTTCCATGGTGGTTTCCAGGGGGGATACAACATATTTCACTCCCGACTTCGCAATCACTTCAATGGCACGATCGACATAGGGAATGACGTCTTCGTTAATCACCGTTTTGGGAATGATTTGAATACTGACAAGGGCATTAGCCATCTGAATTCTCCTCTTTAGTCACTGAATTATTTCGCGCTTCCTGGCAAAAAGGCATTCGTAAAAGCCGCATCCGCATCCAGCTTTTTCTCCAAAAGCTTGTGATCCAGCATCCACGCTGCATAATTCTCCCAGACGCTCTTTTTCTGTTCGCCCCAACGTGCTGCATCATCTTGGTACCGCGAACTGAGCCATTTCTGACTAGCTTTCACAAGCTTAGGATCTAGATCTGGAACCGCTTTGATTAAAATATTTGCCGCATCTTCCGGTTTGCTAATCGCATATTGATAGCCTTTCGATGCTGCAGCAACGAACGCTTTCACAAGATCAGGCTTCGTTGAGATCATTTTCTCACTCGTCGCGAGCACTGGTGTATAATAATCCAGTTTATCCGAATATTTGTTTAAATAAATCATATTGATCGGCTCGCCGCGAAGCTCGGCATCTACACCTGTCCATGCGTAATAGATCCAAGCGAAATCAATATCGCGCTTCACCGCTGTGAAATAGTCTGCTTCACCAATATTAAGCATTTTGACTTTCGACGGATCCGCCTTCTCTGACTGCATGAGCGAATCAATCATTGCGCTTTCCACTGGAGATCCCCAACCGCCATAGGCTTTGTTTTCAAAATCCTTAGGTGTCTTGATGTTTTTGGCAACGGGTGACGCAAAACCAGAAGTATTATGTTGGATAATTGCTGCAATGGAAACTAAGGGAACACCTTGAATTCTCCCTTGGGTAATCCCTTCTTGGTAGCTGACACCGAACTCAGCCGCGCCGGACGCGATCATTGTATCCGCTCCGCCTTCACCAGGCGCAATAATTTGAACATTCAAGCCCTCTTGTTCAAAAAATCCTTGATCCTTCGCCACATATAGTCCCGTGTGGTTCGTATTCGGCGTCCAGTCTAGGACAACTTTGACATCGGTTAATGCTTTGGGAGACGCGGTCGGTTGCCCCGACTTCGCTTCCCTGTTCCCACAACCTGAAGCGACCACTGTAAGGCCTAGCAGGATAGCAGGTGCTGCTTTTTTCCAATTCATGTGTACCTTCCCCTCTCGATCTTCCTGTATGTAACCATAAGAAAAAGCCCCCGTTATCCGGGAGCGCCATGTGTAGAAAAGGATTGGTTCTATCGGTCGTGACGACAGACTTGCATATCGTTCGAATTCTCTACGCTGGCATTATCCAGATCAGATTAACGGTTAGTGACAAATACGGTCACAATCTCAGCCTGACTTCTCTCAAGCCCCCGTGGGTTCTTATTGGTTTAGCTTCTACCATACCGTATGTTTCGACAAAATGCAACAAGAACGACGCAAGGTTAATCTAGATGAACCAAAAATGGCGTACGTTCACCTGCTATTGCTTCGACAGTTCGTTCTTGCATACCGGCTTCCATGGCATGCAGCTTTAAAGCAATTTGAAGTTGCAGTCGATCATCCGATCGCTGAAGATCAACCCCAAGCAGTTCCTTCACTCTCTCCAAACGATAGATTACCGTATTGTGGTGGGTGTATAACTGCTGCGCCGTTTTACGAACGTTCTCGTGTTGTTCGAAATAGGCAAGCAGCGTCAAGATTAAGGAGCTTTGATGCTTCCAGTCATACACTTCTAATGGAGTGATCCATTCCTCTCGAAATTGCGAAAGTTCCTTCCCTTGCGGAAGTAGGTACAGAATTTTATAAACACCTAATTCCTGATAGCTGATCCATTCCTGCTGCAAACCGCAAATCTGACTAATGCTATACACTTTGGCCGCTTGCATATAACTGCTGCTTACCTCTGTTGCAGATTGCACTCGATTGCCTAAACAGAACGAGAATGCATACGGAGAATGGTTAAATTGAACTTCTTGCAGGGCAACTCGTAACCGTTGCTTGAGCTCTTTCTCTAGTACATCCGATTCTGAATTAACGAGAATGACTAATCGATCTTCGACGATCGAATATAACAAATCGCGACTTCGCAGCGATTCTTGCTGCCTGAGTTGCTGTACGATTCGTTTGAGCTGGAGCAGGTTCGGGGCCGTATCAATCCAGCGAATGATAACCGCATGAAAGCTTCCCTGATGATTGATCGGACATCCACATGCCTCAGATCGCAAATCAAGATCTCTGCGTGTCCCGATTCGCCCAACCAGCCAATCATGCAAAAACTGGTCAATATATTTGGCCTCGACCTCGCGACGCGCATTCACATTCATCATTTCCAAATGGATGAGAACACCTACTCGCTCTAAAGTAAGCGTATCTAAAGGCTTCAACTCTTGATGCCAAGCTAACAGCGTTAGGTAAGATTCTGCTCCGAACTGCTCTTTGATCTTCGTCACCGCTACTCTCAGCTCCCGATCACCCGCGATTAAGTTTGGCATACCTGACTTTATCGTTTGTAGGAGCTGTGTTATCGAGAAATGTTGTGCGAAACCTACCGTTTGGATCCATTGATTCGTCTGGCGGGATACGTGCATTTTGCCAGCTGAACTCAGTAGTAGAATGGGATTACCTAACTCCTCTTCCACATAGCCCAGCAGTTCTCCCAATTCTTTACCTTCCAGAAGCAGCTCAGAGAACCGCTGAAAACGCCGTTGAAGAAGCGCGAGCCCTGCCGCTTCCTCTACCAGAACTCGTTCCATGACTTCTCGTACGACTTCAGAGAAAACCGTGCCAGGCGGCAATTCAATGATCGGGAAGTGGTACTGATCAGCGACGGCTAAGACGCGAGGCGGGATTTCGTCCAGAAACCGCTTCGTTTTGATGCCTAGCGCCGCCACGCCCTTTGCTACGAGTTGGGGAATCAGTTCCACGAAGGCATTCGGGTCATCACGAAAGGGATACCCTGTGGAGATGAGAAACTCGCCCGGCATCACCCAATCGATGACATCCGGAACTTCCATCACATTCACGCGAATGACTGCCGCCTTCAAACCCGCGCTGCCAGCAAGCACTTTAGCACCAGCTAAATGCGGCATAGCAAGCAATTCACTGCCGATTAAGCCATGCCCTGCAGACTGCTCTCGCATGCCAAGTCCCCCTCTCTCCTTATCTGATCGCAGTCACATGCAGAGCCTCGATCCAATCATCCGCCCAAGCGACCCAGCCGAAAATACCGCCCTGCTGGTGCACCATGCGAATCGCGGCAGCCTGATCCGCGGGGTCAAAAGCCGCTGTCCCGTCCTCCAGGACGAGACACTCATAACCGCGATCGTTCGCTTCGCGAAGCGTCGTATGCACACAGACGTGCGTCGTCACGCCTGTCAGCACAAGCGAAGCGATGCCGCGCTCCTGCAGCATCGCATGGAGCGGAGTCCGGTAAAAGGCCCCTTTACCGGACTTATCAATGACGAGCTCGCCCTCCACGGGCGCGAGCTCCGGAACAATCTCGTGCCCGCGCTCGCCGCGCACGAGAATACGTCCCATCGGCCCCGCGTCGCCGATGCCAGCGCCTTGAAGCTGGCTGCGCCGCAGCTTCGATGGGGGGCAGTCCGAAAGGTCGGGCAGATGCCCCTCTCGGGTATGGATAACGGGCACGCCATGCGCCCGACAAGCTGCCAGCACCTGCTGCAGCTTCGGAATGATGGCCCGTGTCTGTGAAACATCATTGCCCAGCAGCTCACCGAACCCGCCCGGTGAGATGAAGTCGTTCTGCATATCAATAACGACAAGCGCTGTGGTGCGCTTGTCGCATTGAAAAGGAAACGGCTTAGCCGAGACTTTGAGAAGCTCAGCCATTCGGATGCATGGTCGAGGATGTTGGCTGTCCGTAGACGGCCGCATCGACGAGAAAAGTTTGAAAAAACTGATTGCTCGGAACATTCGCATCTGCGGGTAGAAAGATGCTAATTTGCTCCGTCGGCTTTGTATCATCATTTGCTACGGAATGGACCGTTCTAGCTGGCACATGAAAGGTGTCACCTGCCTGATAACTTTGCCATACCCCGTTGCACAGCAGCTTCACTTTCCCAACCGTTATATGGATCACCTCGACAACATCATGATAGTGAGGAAGCACCTGCCCCCCAACGCCTATGCGTTCCCAGAGTACCGAGGAGATCCGTACACCTAAGGCATCTGCTTTTGCGGCATCGACAATCTCGCGGTGATACAGCTCAGGATGAGCGGGAATTGGGGTCCACGGAATGGGCGCCCCTCGTAGTACCGTTGTTTCTTGTGCTAACATGGGTATCCTCCAATCTTGTTGGCTAAAACATGTTACCGATCTGCTTTAGAGCGCTTATAACTCGCTCGGACTGTGAAACTGCCCCAAACACACCGCCTTGCATCGTAATCATTTTCAAAGCAGCTTGATGATTACCTTCATCTGTTGCGCCCGTACAATCCGATAACAATAAACACTCATATCCGCGATCATTGGCATCCCGCATGGTGGTGTGTACACAGACATCTGTCGTGATTCCCGTTAAAATGAGATGGGTGATCCCTTTCGTTTGCAGAATCAGGTCTAAATCCGTGGCATAGAAGCTTCCTTTGCCTGGTTTATCGATGATGAGTTCTCCTTCGATCGGCGCAAGCTCTTCAATGATTTGCCAACCAGGCTCATCTCGAATCAAGATTCGACCAGCAGGTCCTTCTGAACCGATTTCGGCACCGATTTGTTTGCTTCGCCAGCGTTTATTCGGTGGTAAATCCGAGAGGTCTGGACGATGACCTTCTCGGGTATGAATAACGGTTAAGCCAGGAACGGCGCGCACTTCAGCTAATAGCCGCTTAATCGGCGCAATTGTCCGTGCCGTTAACGAGAGATCATAGCCCATCCGATCCACGTAACCGCCTTTTCCGCAAAAATCGATTTGCATATCAATAATGAGCAGTGCCATTTTGGCAGGATTCAACTGATTATCATAGGGCCACGCATACGGTATGGCTTCAATGTTCATGTCATCGTCTCCTTGCATGCCATTTCAAGGCCGACTTTATTTCGGAATGCTGCCAATGACGCCCTCCACGAAATAATCGGTCGCTTCCAGCTTATCCAACTCAAGCTTCGCGCCAGCTTCGATTTTCACGGCACCTTTTTGGTCTTTGACAGGGCCATTGAACGGATTCAACGTGCCGGCAACTAACTCTGCTTTACTTTTATCCACGAGCTTCTTCACATCATCCGGCACTTGACTGCCAAAGGAAGTAAGCTGCACCACATTATCTTTCAGCTGACCGCGATATTTACCATCGTATTTGCTGCCTTTAAACTTGCCTTCAACACCCGTTTTCACCATATCCACGTACAAATCGGACCAATTCCAGATCGAACTTGTGATCCAACCTTTCGGAGCAAGGACGGATGCTTCAGCATGGTAGCCCACGGAAAGTGCTCCGCGTCGTTCTGCGGTTTCGATGACTGTTTTCGTACAATCCTGATGCTGCGACAACACATCGATCCCCTGATCAATCATACTATTCGCGGCATTAGCTTGCTGGGCAGGATCGCACCAGCTGCCCGTAAAGACAACCGTCGTTGTCGCACTCGGATTGACCGATTTAGCCCCCATTTCAAAGGCATTCACGTTAAGCAATACCTGTGGAATCGGTACGGAAACGATATAGCCCAACTTACCCGATTTTGACATTTTCCCAGCTGCAATACCCGCTAAGTAAACAGGTTCCCAAATGGTCCCAAAATATGTACCGAGATTTTCTGCTGTTTTCAAACCGCCTTGATGATAGAAAAGAACGTCAGGGTGACGCTTCGCCACATTCAGCGCTGGATCCAGATGGCCGTAAGAGGTTGGAAAAATGATTTTGGCTCCATTGCGTATCATCTCTTCCATGACACGTTCGGCCTCTGCCGTTTCCGGGACATTTTCACTGCGCAGCACCTTCAGATTCGGGAATGCCTTCTCAACCGCTTGACTCCCGATGTAAGCCGCCTGATTATATCCATAATCATCCTTGGCACCTACGAAAATGAAGCCTACCGCTTTCCCACCTGTCCCTGCTGCCGCACTCGCGGCTTGGCTGGGTGCTGCGGTTGTTTCTGGTGAAGTTGTTGATGTTGTGCTGCTACTGCAGGCCACAAAGGTAAACATAAACGCGAGAGAACTTGAGATGAGTGCTAGCTTTCTACCTACTTTTCGCATGGTTAACGACCTCCACATCCTATTTTTTTATCTAATGCGTTCTACTAACTCCCCTTGATCCTCAACCACCTCCCGCGCCATTAAAAACTTTCGACAGCCCTTCGGGCATTTGACTTCTTTGCTTTCGCGCTACTAGGAAGAGCGCCAGCAACGTAATCACATACGGTGTCATGAACAGCAGAAATGGCGATATCTCATACCCTTGCTGCTGCACAACCAATTGCAGAGCTTGAGCACCACCGAAGAGATAAGCGCCGAGCATCGCCCTTGCAGGCTTCCATGCCGCGAAAATCACGAGCGCAACCGCTACAATGCCTTTACCTTGCGTCATATTCTCTACCCATGTATGGGTATAAGCCGTCGAAAGCTGTGCACCTCCGATTCCAGTTAGAAAACCGCCAGCCATTACGGCGCCATATCGAATCCATTTCGGCGAGAACCCGTACGTGTAGACGACTTCCTCTCGCTCTCCCGTTGCCCGAAGAATGACCCCGAGCCGAGTTTTAAAGAGCAGAAACCAGAGCGTCGGTACAAGCAGCATGGATAGATAAGTCAGACCGTCATGTTGAAATAAAAGTGGACCTAGGAAAGGGATTTTCGATAATAATGGGATGGAAATCGGCTCAAATCCATGGATTTGCTTGTTGACGAATCCTCTACCAAGAAAAGACGTTAATCCGATTGCGAAAAACATCACGGTTAATCCACTGGCCAAAGCATTCGCTTTACGTGTGATGACCAGAAAGGCATGAATAAGCGCTAGCACCGAACCACTAATCCCTCCTGCTAGTGCACCCAGCCAAGGGTTGCCGCTCCATACAGTTACCGCAAAAGCGCCAAGTGCACCGCCTAACATGCAGCCTTCAGTGCCAAGATTTACCACGCCCGCTCGCTCCGCGATTAATTCGCCTAAACTGGCGTAAAGTACGGAAGTGCCTGCTCGTATGGCACCTGTGCCAATATCAATCCCATTCATGCTTGTTTCCTCCTCCCGACGGCAAGGATCGCGAACAGCACGAGCGCCATAAGGATTTGCACGGACGAGGCTGGCAGACCGCTATTCATCTCGAGAGAATTGCCAGCGACACTGATCATGCCGATGATAAACGATGTAGCAATGAGCCACAGGGGGTGATTCCATGCCATCCATGAGGCCAAAAAGCCCAGGTAGCCATAATTCATGCCTGTCGTCGGGCGTAGCCTGCCCTCAATTCCTGTGATTTCGATCATTCCAGCAATGCCAGCTATTGCACCTGCAGCAATTAGTACCCAGAACTGAATCTTCGTATCCTTTAAGCCTGCTCGCTTTGCTGCCAATACATTGCCGCCTACAACGCGAATGCGGAAACCTAACCGTGTTTGGGTGATGAGAAACCACACAATCGCAGCAAGAATCAGAGCAATACCAATACCGACATGGACACGGCTAGCACTTGAGAAAGTAAGTAAACGTAATTGTCCAGCTAATTCTTTGGAGAAAGGCCAATTAAATGAGGCAGGATCTTTGAGGAGACTATGTACGAAGAAACCTATCGTGAAGTACGCGATGTAATTCAAAAGTAACGTGGTGATTGTTTCATTCATTTTGCCTTTCACTTTTCCAATGGCGGCAACCGATGCCCACAATGCACCGCCTAGCGCGCCAACCAGAACGAGGATTGGAACGCCAATCCAGCCTGGTACGGATGGGAGGAGATAAACGCCGACAGCCGTGACGGCAAGTGCGCCAATGGCCAGTTGACCTTCACCGCCGACATTAATCATCCCTGCCTTTGCTGGTAATGAAGCCGCTAGCGCGGTTAGGATAAACGGGGTTGCTTTAATGACAACCTCGCCAAATCCGTACCAATCCCCAAAGGTAGATTTCAGCATCGTCCCATATAATGTGATGGGATTAACCCCAGATGCAAGTAGAAAAAGGGCAAATGCAAGCAAAGGTGCAAGGACGACAAGTGCAGGCGCAAGCATCACTTCCCACTTCGGTTTACCCATTCTTCGTTCCACTGGCAGCAGGATACTCATGCTGATTCCCCCTTCAACATGATTTGACCGATCGTGTAGGCATCCGTTTCAGAAGGAAGGAACGGACCATGCAGCTTCGCATTCGCAAGCACCAGCAATTCATCGGATAGTGCGAACAATTCACCCAAATCTTCGGAAATTAATAAAATCGCCGCCCCCTGATCCGCGAGATCGATCAACATATTCTGAATGGAACGGGTCGTACCGATATCCAGCCCGCGGCTTGGATAGCTGACAAGAAGCACACTTGGATCCTTCAAGATCGCTCTGGATAAAATCATACGCTGCACATTACCGCCAGATAATCGATCTGCTCGTCTCGATGGATCTGCCAATCCTAGAATACGCACTTCCTTTCTTGCTTCAAGCTGCTTGCGAATGTAATGCCAATCCATGCCCAGTCCGCGGGGTTTCATGGGGAGACCTGCCAACACCATATGCTCTAGAATGGTAAAGCCAGCAATCACGGAATCCGTTAAAGGATCTTCCGACACCAGCGCCATCCCCGCATCAAGGTAAGCCTTCACTGGTTTATGGGTCAAATTGACACCATTCAGCCAAAGTGATCCCGCTGTGAGCGCGCGAAGTCCAAATAAAGCTTCGATCAACTCCTTTTGCCCATTACCTGAAATTCCAGCAATGCCAATGATTTTTCCCTTCGCCATCGACAAATCCATCGACTCCACGATACATTGTCCATGATCATCGAGGATCGTGATCTGCTTCGCTTGAAGAGCAAGTTCCTGATTATTTTCATCCTTGGCAAATGGAGTTCGCTGTTCCAGCTCAAGGAGCTGCTTCGTTCCCATCATGCTAGCCACAAGCTGATCGCCCGTGAAATTCGAACCTTTGTCCGCCGTCATCATCACTTGCCCGTGCCTGAGTACGGTCACACGATCCGCAATCGCCATGACTTCATTGATTTTGTGCGTAATGAGTAAAACGGCATAGTGATCCTTGCGTAAACGATCCAGCATTTGCAAGAAAGCATCAACTTCAACAGGTGTCAACACACTGGTCGGTTCATCAAAAATGATGAGTCGTGTCCCCTCCATCAACAGCACCTTCAAGATTTCTACGCGTTGTCTTTCACCTAAATCCAGCTGCCATACCCAAGCATCAGGATCGACGACGATGCCGTATCGCGCGGTAACGTCCATTATTTTCTGCCGCAGCTGTTTCCGATTCAGCAAAACACCTTTTTCTGTAACAGCTAGTGCAATGTTCTCAAGAACGGTCAAAGCTGGTACAAGACGAAAATCTTGATAAACCATACCGATCCCAAGCGCCCTTGCTTTCACAGGCGGATGCAGTTGAACGTCTTCACCTTGCCATCTCATACTCCCTTCGTCTACACGGTAAACCCCTGAAATCATCTTCATTAACGTACTTTTGCCAGCACCATTCTCGCCTAGAATCGCGTGTACCTCGCCAGACATGACTTTCAAATTCACTTCATTGTTTGCAATAAGGTCTCCGAATCGTTTCACCAGTTGATAAGCTTCTAGCAAAGGAACTTGTGGAAGTGATTCCAAGCTGGTCTCCATCACGCCACCCCTTCATATGTCAGAATACTTGACGCAAGATATGGTTTTCTCTGTTGGTCTAATTATATTTCAACGGGTTTCGAATGTCGTTAGTGATTAAAACTAATAATTTGATGGATTCTTTGGTTTAAATAACTAAAGATCAAGCAGATTATGTTAGTTTTCATTCCATCATCATTGGGTAACGGCAAAAAACCACTTCTTCACAGAAGTGGCTTCCTTTCTTTCAACATCCAATTCAATTCGAACTCTATTGTATTAACCAGTCCGCCAGCTGAGAACCCATACGTTTGGCATCCTCGTAACCGAGCTCATGCAATTTCTCCAACTTGCGCGGATCCTTCTCCATCCGGCCTACTTCAACCTTAGTCGAAGGGCGAATAATCAGCGCACTGCCATCCGCTTCCATGCGCTCAATGGTTTCTAGCGTGCCATTATAAATTTCACTGCGATTCACCAGGACATCGACTAGGCCATTATATTTCGGGTAAAAGCTTTTCGCTAACCAACGCTGTTTGAAAGGCCTTTTTCGATAGCCATATTCCTTGGTCAGAACAATAATATGCTTACGATTGCCGTCCTTCACAGATTTCTGCACAGGGATCGGATCGACGAGTCCGCCGTCAAATAATGTTCTGCCCGCATACTGCATCGGCGTAGCTACGAACGGCAACGAGCTGGACGCTTGAACGATCGGCATCGTCTGCTGTTGCAATTCTTCTTTGGTAAAATAAATCGGTTCACCTGTGTGAGCATCCGTCGTTCCAATCGCAAATTGCTGCGTTGAAGCATAAAACGTGTCATAGTCAAACGGAACTAGCCGATTCGGCAGTTCATTAAATATAAAATCCATTCCGAAAATACTCTTCGTACGTAGTAAATTTCGATAACTTAAATAGCGAGGATCTGCAATATAGCCGATCGTTACTTTCTTATTCCGCCCAGGCTGTTTGGAAATATAGGAAACGGCATTGCACGCCCCTGCTGATACACCAACTACATATGGGAAATATAAATTTTGTTCCATAAAGTATTCCAAGACTCCCGCGGTGTATACCCCTCGCATACCTCCGCCTTCCAGTACGAGTCCAATTCCTTCCATGGTGACACCTTCTTTCTCTCTGTCTCAAGCCCCTTTCTAGCATACAGGAATTGTCAATTAAAAGAAATACGTCTTCCTCTTCGAAAACTGGACAAATCCGTCGATTTTCACTCCCTTTTTGCGACTAGTTCCGAATAATCACAGGTCAACCGTGATTTTGCCGAAATTTACGTTCACGTTAACTTTTGAAGAGGAGATTCCACACAATGTGAAAACCCCTCGTTCCATGAACAAGGGGCACCGAACAGCTATACAATCATGACTTGTTTTTACTAATTTGATTCAAACTCGGCGGAAATTCAGCGGCATTCTGCTTGGATAGCGTCTGAGCCTCTTCTGTAAAATGCGCTGCGTTTTGTTGATTATGTTTCTTATCAGGCTTATTCACTTTCGGCATTCGTTTCACCTCCATCATCTCATCGCTAGTATGAGAAGGAGCTCCCTAACTTATGCCTGACGAAAGGTTAATGTCCTTAACGATTTTCCTTATACTTCTCTTTAATTGTGATGAATTCATCTAGATGATGAAGAAATAAGTCCACGATCTCAGGATCAAAATGTTTACCACGCTCTGATCGCAGCTGATCGATTACGCGATCAAGCTCCCACGCTTTCTTGTAGACGCGATCGCTGCATAGAGCATCGAACACATCCGCTAGGGCTGTAATCCGCCCGTAAATATGAATATCCTCACCCGCGAGGCCTTGCGGATATCCGCTTCCATCAAACCGTTCATGGTGTTGGTGGGCGATAATCGCCGCGGCATGAAGAACTTTCTTATTCGAATGCTTCAACATTTCGTAACCTAGATTCGCATGGGTTTTCATCACTTCAAACTCTTCTGTCGTTAACGCCCCTGGTTTATTGAGGATTGCATCTGGGATCCCAACCTTGCCAACATCATGCATCGGCGACGCCAAACGGATGATCTCCGCTTCTTGTTCACCTAAACCATATTTAAGCGCTAATAAGCGAGAGTATTCTGCCACTCTTTTGACATGATGACCCGTTTCCTGCGATCGCGTCTCCGTAATTTCACCCATCGTATAAATAATTTCTTGCTGGGTGCTCTCCAGCTCATTGTTCAAGTAAATGTTCTCGAAAGCGACGGACACATTCGCGCAATAAATATCTACAAGATAATGCTCCCACTCACTGAGTGCGTTGAACCCGTTCATATAAATGACATTTTCCATGCCCATCTTGCTTTGGAAATAAATGACGAAGCGGTCAGCCGCGAAGCTGCTCTTCCGATTCTGAAAGGCAAGCTCGATTTCACCGAGCACCTCGGGCGGCACCACGTCCCGCGCTCTCGCGTCTTGATTCGTTGCGTAATCACCGCTAGCCGCGAGGATATATATATCTTCAACACCTTTGGTGACGGCGAAGCTGCAATGAATCGCATTCTTATGTAGATTAACGATGGACGTCATTTGAGTCAAAACACCTGAGGCAAATTTCTTCATGGATTGTAATTCAAAGAGTGTCGCAGACGACTTAATAATCTCTTCTAACCCGACTCTGCTCTTCTCGATTGTTTTGATATCACGGTAGGAGCGAAGCGCAGTCACTACAGATGTAAACAACTTCTGAGAGGTTAACTCCGTCTTTTCTTTATAATCGTTAATATCATATTCCATAATTACGGTTCTCTCAGGCGCCTGGCCTGGCTGCCCCGTACGTAAAATAATACGAACAGCTTGATTCGCTAATTCATCACGGATGAATTTTACAATATGCAGACCCGCATCCTCGTATTCCATGACAACATCCAGGAGAACGAGTGCGGTTTGAGGATATTGCATCAACAGTTGCTTCGCTTCATAAGCGGAGTAGGCACTATGAAATTCTAGCTTTCTGCCTGCAAATTCAAAATCTTGAAGGACCATTTTGGTCACTTGGTGAATTTGTTTCTCATCATCGACGATGAGCACAATCCAAGGATCATGCTCGACGTTTGCAAGGGATGGGCTTTCGTCGTCTTCTGCGGCAAAGAGAAGCTCATCCTGATCGGTTGAGTCCACTTCATTTGTCATAGATCAGCTTCCTCCTCTTTGGGGATTGTGATAGTAAACAAGCTTCCTTGGCCTAGCTGACTAGAACACTGAATCGAACCATTAAGGGATTGTGTGACAAGATTGTACACGATGTTCATGCCTAAGCCTGTCCCCCCTTGACCACGACTTGTGGTAAAGAACGGATCGAAAATGTGATCTAACACGTCCTCCGTCATGCCTTTACCATCATCCGAATAAGCAATTAAAATCTGCTCGGGCTGCTCAAAAACTTGAATAAATAAGTTTCCTTCTTCATCTGACTCATAAGCATGATTCAATGAGTTCATAACCAAGTTCGTAATAATTTGTGATAAGGCGCCAGGGTATGTATATAGCTTCAAATGTTCGTTACATGCAACATCTAGTCGAAGTCGCGTTTTTTTAAGCGCTGGTTTCAAGCTGGCAATAATGCCATCGAGATATTCTTTGATTGGAATATTGCGTTTCATTTCTGTCGATTGATCCACGGAAATTTGCTTGAAATTCCGAACTAACGAAGAGGCGCGCTCTAGATTGGACTGTACCATGGCATTCGTTTCGAGCGATATTTGCATGAATTGTTCTAAATCCGATTTCTTCATCTTACCAGATTCATATAACGCTTGAAATTGCCTGGTCTTCTGGTCCATAAATGATATTGCTGTTACTCCGATACCAATCGGTGTATTAATTTCATGCGACACGCCAGCCACAAGGCTCCCTAGCGCTCCCATTTTCTCGGATTGCACTAATTGGTCTTGTGTCAGCTGGAGTGTGTCTAACGCTTGCTGAAGCTCTTGATAACGCTCGTCCAAATTGCTCACCATATCGTTGAATGCTTCCGAAACTTCCGCGATCTCTGGTGAAGCTTTAAAATGCAATTTCGGTAAATCCCCGCCTTGCTTGACGATGACCGCGGCTTCCCGCAACCGACTCAATGGACGGATTACGATGACCCGTAAAATGAGCCATAGCAGCGTTGAGAGAATAATCGCAATACTGATGCCGACGATGAGGATCAATCTTGATCTTCGTTCAAGCAACTGCTCTTCTTCGGAAGAATCGAATATGACTTCCACAGCCCCAACCACTTTGCCATCTTCCTGCAGCGGAGCTGTCAAACGAACGACAGGTTTATCACTTTCTGCCAAGGGAACGCGATCGACGACGGTTTGATCCCCTTTAGGAATCATGACTAACCAAGGATCTAGTTTTGTTGCAATCTCTTTGCGGTTTGACGCAGCGAGAATCGTTCCGCTGCTGTCGTACAGTTTCATATCTAAGACGCGGCTGTTTTTATATTGGATGTAATCGAAAATTTGTTGAACGTCATTAATGGATCGAGACTCTTCATAACGTCCATTAATCGCGATCGTCATTCCGCTAATTTGACTAACATATGCTTCACGAATGGATTGATTTAGGGAAATGGTGTCGAAAACCATCATGGTCGAGAGCATCCCAACGGTTACTGTTGTCACGAGCAAAATAATACGTCCTTGCAAGCTTAACTTCTTCTGGCGTATTGGCATGACGATCCCTACTTCACATCAAACGATATCGTCTGACTAACATCATAAGGCGTGTGATCGTTATTATGTAAAGAGACTTTTAATTCGTGGGTTCCTTTGGTCATATGTTCGAAAACTTTCTCCGTTGACAAAACAACAATCTTCTCGCCTTTATCTAGAGACATATGGATATGTCCTTCACCTTGAATACGTTGTTGATCATAATGTTCTTTACTCACCTTAAGATCCGTCTTTATATGGACTGTCACTTGGTCATCCTTCACGACATTCGTGACTTCTAATGTTGGTGTATACGATGCTGTCATCGTTTCTGTCTTCTTCGCAGTTCCGCAACCGGAAATCATGAGTGCCAACGCAGCAATCATGCATAAACCCTTGATTTTACTCACTTTTTCATCCCCCATGAAGATGTTTTTTGTCTATTGCTGTCACAAAATCTATCTTCTCTAGCTTAAGAATAAAAGGAGCGTTTGTCCACTTTTATTTTTGGTAACAAGTGTATGAATAACCTTACGCAGCACGCTTTGTCACTATATTCTAAATTGTCTGACAATTATTGTCGAAACTTCATGAGAACGCTCACATTTTGCGCTTACCCAGGAAATAATTTCATTTCCCAAATTCGAATGATTTCCCTAGTTTTGGAGCAATGTAGTAAAGTCGCTTATCATCGCTTCTCCCTAACATATGAAGCCCATTAGGAGGAACTCCCCCATGACAGGAACAAATCAACATCAACAACCGGTTCAGCATGCCCTAGACGCAGCCGATCACGCTATGCTGCAAGCCCAAGACGCGCAGCATAAGCTGCAAGTTGCGATCAAGGAGTCTAATCCACATGCGATTCAATCTGCTCAAGCAGCGCTTGTTCAAGCGGATCACCAGGTCACACAAGCACAAAAGCAGTTGGCCGAGTTTGCAAACGATCAGTTTGGGCAGCAAATCAAGCAAACCTTCGAGCAGTTAAACCAAGCAGCTCAGGATATTGAGGCCAGTCAAGAGAAATTCCATACTCCTAAGCAAGTTCGCTAGGCCTTTCCCTTTCCAAAGTGATCGATTTTCGATCACTTTTTCTTTTGGGTGTACAGTATGTTACACTACGTAGGAAGGTTTTCAAGTTATTTGGGGAGGCATTACAACCATGCTCGTGATTGGAATTGCCGGTGGTACCGGCTCAGGTAAAACAACTGTAGCACGATCGATTATGACGAAACTCGGATCCACTAACGTCACGTTAATCTCACAAGATAATTATTATCTTCATCATAGCGGATTGACATTCGAAGAACGGGAGCGCATTAATTATGACCATCCGCATGCTTTCGAGAATGCCTTGCTGCTCCAGCATCTGCAAGCTTTGAAGAACGGTCAAGCGGTGGACATCCCTGTTTATGACTTCTCACAGCACGCTCGCTCGCAAGAGACGATTCGGATTGAAGTTAAGCCCATCGTGTTAATTGAGGGCATTCATGTTCTGACGGACGAAGAGCTGCGTAATGCGCTCAACATCAAAGTTTTCGTCGACACCGACCCAGATGTTCGTATTCTGCGGCGTTTATCCCGTGATATTAACGAGCGCGGGCGTTCGCTGCAATCCGTGTTTGATCAATATTTAACCACGGTAAAACCGATGCATGACGCCTTCATTGAACCGTCGAAGAAATACGCCGACATCATTATTCCTGAAGGTGGAGAAAATCAAATCGGCATCTCGTTGCTGACCATTCTCACCGAACGTTACATGACCGATCAAGCGGCCAATTACGAGATTGGCTAAAGTCAATAAGCCACCCTCCCTCCTTTGAGGAAGAGTGGCTTTTCTTATTCCACCTGACGTTTGAAGACGAACCCTGAAAGCCCAAACAGCAGATAAATGAGTCCTAAAAAGTAAAACATGCTATATACACTAATATAGCTCAAAGATAGACCGCCAACTAATGGCCCGATAATACTTCCCAGGCTGTATTGAATAGAGGCGACGATATTCGTTGTCGGCTGCAAATGCCGCGGCACAATGTCTGCCGCATAAGCAAGTCCTAGCGAGAAGAACGACCCTACCATTCCCCCTGCTATCCCTAAACATAGCCCAAGGCTCCATGGATTAGTTCCAACGAAAGGGACACAACCGAAGGCAAAGGCACCTAATATCGCGGAACCAATCAGAATCGGTTTGCGACCGATTCGATCACTCCAAATGCCTAGCGGCAGCTGCAGAATAAGTCCGCCAATCCCTGTCACAGGGAGCAACAGCCCAATGACGGACTCCGTCATCCCAATCCGCAAGCCATACAGCGGAAAATTACTGTTCATCGTAGCTTCCATATAACCGTATAAAAGCGAAGTAAAGAGCGGAAACCACGCCAATGCATACACCGTTGATACCCTGCGATGAGCCGCTTCCGAGCGTTCAGCACGCACAGGATGTTCATTAACAAGTCTGCTCACTAGGGCGAAAATGAGCACAAAAAAAGCGCTAGTCGCCACAAATGGCGCCCAAACCCCGAATTTGAGCAGCGTAATCCCGATCGGGCCTAAACTAAATCCAACGCCATATGCCATGCCATATAGTGAGATATTACGTCCTCTCTTCTCTTTCGGACTCGCTGCAACTATCCACAACTGGGTAGCAAAATGCAGTGCGCTATCCCCGATGCCAACGATGAGCCGTAGCACGAACCACACGATTGCCCCCTGCCAGATCGGGAACATCACAGTTGCAACGATAATAAGCCCCATCCCAATAAGAATGACAGGCTTATAGCCATATCGGCGTACAGGGCGTTCTATGACGAACATTGTTCCGAAAATACCGAGATACATTGCTACAGCATTAACCGCGTTCGCATCAGGTGAAACACCTGAACGATCCAGCAAAATCGTTAGAAGCGGCATAAGCAAGCCTTGGCTCATGCCTGCTACAATGACAACCATAATTAACGTCGTTAATTGATAAGATGACTTGGAAAATGTCAGAAATTTATGAACCATGCCCGAAATCCACCGTTTCCCATCTACCCTCATAATCTTTCAACTTACCGTGAAGGGGCACATGGAATTCGGTAAAGATGACGAGTCTTGCCTTTTTAATCCACTCCTTAAAGGATGGGTATGTCACGAACAGATTGGCATAACGGTCACTCATGCATATGAAGTGCGGACTTGGTGATTTCTCAGTAAGAAAACTAAAAGATGTATCCAGTGGCGTATATTTCTTACGCTTCCCTTCCCATGTATCAACATCTACTTGCAGCGGTGTATCCATTTCATCCACAAGCGCAGTGATGTGCTTGACACGGGCATAATACGGCTGTGCTGCCCGAATGTCCATGCGTCGAAGTGTCTCTTCATGCTGGGGATACAGAATGACACGGACAAATTTCCGTTCCTCTGCCCAAGCGATTAAGGCTTTGACCTCAAGCTCCGTCCAGTCTTCGAATGTTTCGCAAACAATAACGGTCCCTTTCGTTGATTCCTCTTGTGGTTCATAACCGAAAGGCACTTTGATTTGCTCTCTTGCCATAGCGTCCTCCTCTAGTTGAGCGTTCATCTTGTTGGTGGCATTGTAACCTACTCTCACTAACATCCCTAGTATACCCCTTCCAAGCCCATGAAGCCATGTCCCCGATTGGATTACAGGAAGGTGTTGCGTTATAATTCGGATGTACGTATTTTTCATTTAAGGAGACTTCATGCATGAGAGATCCAAGACTACAGACATTCGCCCGTAACATTATTCAATATTCCGTTAACCTTCAACCAGGTGAGAACATATTGATTGAAATGATAGGTGTGAAAGATCAGGAGCTTGCCAAATGTTTAATTGAGGAAGTGTACGCGGCTGGCGGTAACCCGTTCATTGAATTGCGCGATCCTGCGATTATGCGCAGCTTGCAAATGAAAGGTACACAAGAACAGCTGAGCAAATGGTCTGAATTTGAAATGGTTCGAATGAAACAGATGGATGCTTATGTCGCGGTGCGCAGCGGAGATAACATTACCGAATCATCCGATGTCCCAGACGAACAAATGAAGATGTACCTCAAGTATTTCCAACGACCGCTCTTTGACGAGCGTATCAACAATACGAAATGGGTCGTTATGCGATACCCGAACCCTTCTATGGCGCAGCTGGCAGGTAAAAGCACGGAAGCGTTTGAAGATTTTTACTTTAATGTGTGCAACCTGGATTACAGCAAAATGGCGAAAGCGATGGAATCCCTTGTCGATTTGATGAATCGGACGGATCGCGTAAGACTAGTAGCGAAGGACACCGACGTTAGCTTCTCCATCAAAGGGATTGGGGCTGTACCTTGCTCAGGCCTACGCAATTTGCCCGACGGCGAGGTGTACACTGCACCAGTGAAAGATTCCGTCAATGGTGTGATTAGCTACAATACACCGACGATCTATTCAGGCACTTCCTTCGAGAATATCGTACTTACCTTCGAGAACGGCAAGATCATAAACGCAACTTCGAATGATACGAAGAAATTGAATGAAATCCTGAACACCGACGACGGCGCGCGCTATATCGGCGAATTCGCCATCGGTGTGAACCCGTACATTAAACACCCAATGAAAGATATTTTGTTTGATGAGAAAATCGATGGCAGCATTCACTTTACACCTGGTCAGGCTTATGAAACCGCGGATAACACGAACCGTTCCTCTGTACACTGGGATATGGTCCTTATCCAACGTCCTGAGTATGGCGGCGGAGAAATTTACTTTGACGATGTACTCATTAGAAAAGATGGACGTTTCGTAATTCCAGAGCTGGAGAAACTAAATCCAGAAAATTTAATGTAGTTAATTATCCGAGCCAATGAAACACAACCCCTTCTGAGCTCTCCACATGCTTTGGCATGTTAGACGGAATAAGGCTGGGCGCTTGGTTCATCACATTAACAATTGTTGAATGAATTAGTGTCGAGGATGACGTGGAGAGAATGCGAACCTCCGCTCCTTTGGGAACGAAGGGAAATAGGCTCTCCATATCGGCATTCGTTAGTCGAATGCAGCCGAAGGATTTATCATTGCCGATAGAGCTCTCGTCATACGTGCCGTGCAAAGCGATTGCGCCTAACCCTAAACCTGCGGTTCCATAACTTTGCGTTGTTTTGCCCATGGGCTGCAGAACACGATCTACGACGCGATAATCGCCTTCAGGCGTGCTTCCGCCGGCACCGAGACCGATTGGTTTCTGCCAGAGCAGCAGATTACCGCTGACAAGTTTCACTTCGTGCTCCGCTTTATTCACTACTATATGAACGGGGGCGTAGCTGATTTCCGTCATTTCCGCTATATTCGGATAGAACATATGGGCCATATCACCAGCTGCGGGATTATAGATCCAGCCTCCATACCCGTCATAATCGGCGACTACCTGATTTGAACCTGAAATTGCTTCAGTAGGAATAAAACTCAAGTAATTGGCTGGGTAATCCCGCATTAACTCATCGATTTGCGCGGGTACATGCCCCATATCCTTTCGATACGTTTCCAAGGCGGTTCGAACTAAATTAGCACCAAACGCACTAAGCGGTTGGTGCTCTTTAAATTCCCCATTTAAGAAGCGAATATGGACACTTGCATCTGTTTCAGGGTGATACGTGGCCACAACGATCGCTTGTTGAATCACGTCTTCATTGCTCAGCAACATTGTTTTTCCCTTATCTGCTGGGTCAGACGTCACAATTCCATAAATAATAATATTCGCTTTGGGCATGTCTTTCGCTAACGTCACTGCTTGTTTGTGAAGCGCTTGCTCGATCTCCGCATGAGGAGCATCAGGTGAAATATACAGCATGAATGGCTTGTCCACCGTTTCATACGTAACTTCACTTCCCACTCCCCATACTTTCAAATGGGATACAAGTCGAGGAATCGACGGGCTCCCTGCGAACAGCAGCACCAAGACCACATTGATAATCAGCAGGACAGCTAGCAGCATTTTCATAAAAGGCGGTAATAAGGGTTTCTTCCGCGTCGGGAACGCTTGCTCAAGACTCGCCACGTGCGAGGCATGACGCTGATCTAGATCGTGAATAGCACGATTCGCGGCAGAATAAAAAGGCGACGGGTACGTCTTAAGCACTTCGGCATAATGAAATCGCGCGCGTTGCCAATTCCCTTTGGTCTGAAACTTTTGTCCCAAATTGTAGTGTGCCTCGGGCGAATGCGCGTCTAAATAACGAATCACTTTCTCATGATAGAGCGGATCAGAATGACTTATGAACAAATTCTTGTGCAAATGGATGAGATGATCATCAAGTTGATTGCGAAAGCGTTGATTATGTCGGATCATTCGGCTCCTCTCCGTTCATGAATTTGGCTTGTCCACACGCGATGCATGATACAATAAGTATCTCTGATACATAATGTATCATGAAGGGTGTAGAAAAACAAGAAAAAGACGTTCGCCGTCCAGATATTCTGGCAGAAAAACGTCTTATTTCCATGAAAGTGTATCTTAATGAACTACTGAATTATAAGTCATAATCCAGATAGAACCAGCAACAATGGTTAGAAGGATGATTAACCCAAAGATCAGCGCCATCATGTTCCAACGCGCATTCTCTCCTTCTTTGAGGTGCATGAAGAAGAAAAGCTGCACAACGAATTGCAGAACTGCCGTGACTAGAATGATGACGATGGTGCCTGTTTTTCCAAGCATGTGATTCATCACGGCGACTAGCGGAACAATCGTGAGAAGGATCGATAAGGCGAAGCCGATGATATACGATTTCAGTGAACCATGCGATTCATGATTGTGCGAATTTGTATGCGATTGACTCACCTACATCACCCCCATGAGATAAACAACTGAGAAAACAAAGATCCAAACCACATCAAGGAAATGCCAATAGAGGGAAATAACCGCAACTTTACGCTTCGTCACCGTCGTGATTCCGCGGCGTCTTAATTGGATAACTAATCCGATCATCCAGATTAATCCAACCGATACGTGCAATCCGTGCGTCCCTACCAAGGTAAAGAAAGCAGATAGGAATGCACTTGTGCTAATGCTCGCCCCTTCATGATTAACCATGTGAATGAATTCATTGAGCTCAAGACCAACGAAGGATGCCCCTAGAAGAACCGTTATGATTAACCAGCCAATCAATTGCTTCATATTGCCTTTATGCATGCCGAGCACGGCCAAACCGCTAGTAAAGGAGCTTGTAAGCAAGATGAACGTCTCTGCAATGATTCCGGGCATTTTGAAAAGTTCTTCGGCTGTCGGACCTCCGTTCGTATTCTGATGAAGAACCACATACGTCGCAAACAAAGATCCGAACAAGATACAGTCTGTGATCAAAAATATCCAAAATCCGAACGTCTTCAACGACTCATGTTCATGTTCGTGATCATGATCGTGTCCATGATGATGTCCAGCTTGTGAAATCGCGTGTGCCATTAGACCTTCACTCCTCTCCATGCGTCTTCCGTCGCTTTGACTTCCTCTGCTGGAATATAATAATCTGTATCGTAACTGAAGGAACGAGCCAACATACAAATGGCAACACCGATTAAAGCTGGAATCGTCAGCCACATCCAACCCCACACAAAACCGAATCCAGCGAAGAACCACATTGCTGACATAATAAATGGAATCCCTGAATTTTTAGGCATATGAATCGGTTCATACGTCGTAGGAACAGGTTGTTTTTTTACCGTACCTTGCTTCTCTTCCCACACAACATCAGCCACTTCGGCTTTCGGCAGCACGGCAAAGTTATAGATCGGCGCTGGTGAAGGAATCGACCATTCCAATGTACGACCATCCCACGGATCGCTACCAACTTTGTGCTCCTTAAAGAACTTGATGGAGTGTGCGATTTGCCACACTTGGAAGAGGAAAGCTAACCCCATCAAGAAACCGCCGACGGTAGATACGATGTTTAGCGGTCCCCAGCCCATATCCCAACTATAGGTATACGTACGACGCGTCATCCCATCTAGACCAAGGAAATATTGCGGCATGAAACAAACATAGAAGCCAATGTTCCACAACCAGAATGCCCATTTCCCTAAATGCTCATTGAGTCTAAAGCCGAACATCTTCGGCCACCAGTAATACAGTCCCGCAAAGTAACCGAAAGCGACCCCGCCGATTAATACCTGATGGAAATGTGCAATTAGGAAATAGCTGTTATGAAATTGAAAATCTGCTGGAGCAACGGAGAGCAGCACGCCAGTCATCCCACCGACAATAAAGCAAGGAATGAACGCGATGGTCCATAACATCGGTGTCGTAAACTGGATTTTACCCCTGAACATTGTGAATAACCAGTTAAATACCTTGACGCCTGTCGGTATGGCAATGAGCATTGTACTTATCGCGAAGAACGCATTCACATCAGCACCTGAACCCATCGTGAAGAAATGATGAGCCCATGTAAAGAAGGAAAATAAGCTAATAATCAACATGGCAAACACCATCGATTTGTACCCGAATAGTCTCTTTTTCGCGAAGGTTGCTACGACTTCAGAGAAAATACCGAAGGCTGGAAGAACAACGATATAAACCTCTGGGTGGCCCCACATCCAGATTAAATTGATATACATCATCGGGTTGCCGCCGCCGTCTAGGGTGAAGAAATGCGCGCCCAGGAAGCGATCTAGAAATAGCAACGCCAATGTAACCGTCAAGATCGGGAATGCGAAAATAATAATGATGCAGCTCGAGAATACAGACCATGTGAACATAGGCATTTTCATCAAATTCATTCCAGGTGTACGCATCTTCAAAATGGTCACAATAAAGTTAATCCCCGTCGCTAAACTCCCGATCCCTGAAATTTGAATCCCCCAAATATAGAAATCCTCGCCTACGCCTGGGCTATGCGACATTTCAGATAACGGAGGATAGCTTAACCAACCCGCATCTGGTGAGCCGCCAATGATGAAGGAGACGTTGAATAGCATCGCTCCCCAGAAGAACATCCAGAAACTAAGCGAATTTAAGAACGGATACGCTACGTCTCTTGCTCCGATTTGGAGTGGCACAACAATGTTAAACAATCCGAACATTAATGGCATCGCCATAAACAATATCATGATAACGCCGTGCGTGGTGAAAATTTGATTATAATGTTCAGGCTGCAAGAACTCGCTATTGGGCATAGCAAGCTGTACTCGCATCAGCAGCGCATCAACGCCGCCGCGGAACAGCATGAGAATCGAACAGATGATATACATAATACCGATTCGTTTATGATCAACACTGGTTAGCCATTCGCGCCATAGCCATCCCCATTTCTTGAAGAAGGTTAGAACGAATACAATCGCTACCAGTGTGAGACCAATACTAACTTGGGCCCCAAGAATCATCGGATCGCCTGTAACGAAAAAATCGGATGCGAAATCTTTTATTTTATCGAACATGAGATGATCTCCCTTTCGTGAATCTTTGATCTGTTACTCGTTACTTTGCACCATGCATTTGACTATGGTCCATGTCACCGTGGTTCATACCGCTTTGATTCATCGAGGTCTCTTTCTTATCAGTTTCATTGGAGTGACTTGCAGCATGCCCGCTATGAACAGATTGACCTTTCGTGTATTTGGTTACAATTTGCTCGAACAGGCCGTCAGGGATGGAAGAGAAATACCTCACGCCTGATTTACCAGGCAAAGCTAATTCATCATAGCCTTCTTTTGTCAATTTGGTAGGAACCTTTTTCGTTGTGGCAATGAAAGCATCGAAATCCTCACGTGACGTTGCATTCACATCGAAGGTCATGTCAGCAAAATGTTCGCCGCTGAAGTTCGCACCCGTTCCGAAGTAATGACCGATTTCATCTGCTTGCAAATACAAGGTCATCGCCATGCCAGACATCGTATATATTTGCCCGCCTAGCTGCGGAATCCAGAACGAATTCATTGGCGCATCCGATGTTAATTCGAATTTAATTGGCGTATCCTCGGGAATTTGCAAATAGTTAACAGTCGCAATCCCTTGCTTTGGATACGTAAATAACCATTTCCAATCCAGCGAAGTGACTTGAACCGTTATGGGCTCTTTATCAGACTTTAAAGGTTTGGCAGGATCCGTCGCATACGTGTATTTCACAGTGATGATACCGATCGCGCCAATGATTATAATCGGTATGGCCCACCAAATCGTTTCTAATTTTGTACTATGGGACCAATTCGGTTCGTAAGAAGCTTTATTTCCCTTTTTATCGCGATATCGCCATACGATCCAAGCCGTTAAAATGAGAACAGGCACGAGGATAATCGCACACAACACAGTGGTAATGACGATTAGATCTCTCAGTTCGACACCCACCGGTCCTTTTGGATCAAAAACCATAGCTTGATGACTGCATCCTGACAATACAGCGATGATGGCGACCATCATGAAGATCAACGATGCTTGTTTAAGCTTTCTCTTCTTCATCTTGTTTACCTCCCCTTCGACGTCACTAACTACTATCAACATATCATCTTACTTATAAAAGTTCATCATCGGCAAACAGAACTTAACAAATACGTCAACGGTTCGACGTTGTACTGTAAAACAAATGTCACAGAACGTTTGTTGACTCTACCGTAAAAATATGAACAGCAAAAAGCCTTCTAAGTATTATCACTTAAAAGGCTTGATTAGCGTTCCCATCGAATGCTTGATTTTATTCAATTTTGGAAGCATTACGTGAATGCACCAAGTGAATTGCTGTCCGAATCACATAAATGAAGACACTGCCCACCATGAAACCAATACCAACCATTAGTGAAGTATTACGATCACTGAAACTTTCTATACTTGCTAAGCTAAGTACTAAACCAATAGCAAGCAACGCCCAAGCAGAAAATGTCATTAATTTCACCAAAGGCATGACATCACGTTCAACGTGCTCAATCGGATTTACGGACACAGCTTTATTCGCCATCTTCATCACGACTCCTGACTACTCTGTTAATTGTATGCTCCTAGTATACCACAATTCTTCGTATTTGTTCATATTTTATTCACATGATGATCAAATTTTGGACAAATCTACAGTGGTGATTAATGGTCTCAATAAATATATTGATATTTTAATCAAAATATGATATGATTAAATATTTATTTGACACTCGCGCAGGCGATTGCTATGATAGTCCTATTCCATTTCATCTATCATTCCTATTTGGAGGGCTAAACATGCAGATTTCAAAAGGACTTTATTCACTCGAACTCGCTGTACCTGTCTTCGGACGCGTCAATGTTATTCATCCAGCCGTCATCATCGATGAGCAAGGTTCATTGTTAATTGATACCGGATATCCAGGGAATTTACAACTGATCCAGAGTGCTTTTGAAACGAATGATATTACACTATCCAGCTTAGACAGTATCATCCTTACACATCAAGATATCGATCATATCGGGAGCCTATCCGCTCTCTTAGAAACTGCCACAGAGGCGATCGAAGTTTTCGCTTCTGAATTAGAGAAGCCGTATATTGAAGGCGTTAAGCCACTGATTAAAGTTACGCCCACATCCATCGAACGCGCAGTAGCGAACCTACCAGCAGATACATCTCCTGAAGCGCGCGCTGCCTTTAAGCATCGCCTTGAGAATCCGCCGAAGGGGCCTGTTAACACGATACTGTCCGATGGACAAGTGATCGACCGCTGTGGCGGCATTACCGTCATTTTTACCCCTGGACATACACCAGGACACCTAAGTCTCTACCATGCAAGCAGTAAAACTTTGCTGGCTGGGGATGCAATGGTCGTTGCAGATGGCCTACTGCAAGGCCCGATTCCAGCTTATTGCTCCGATTATCCGTTAGCCCTTCAATCTTTAAAAAAATTCACAGAATTTGATATACAACAGGTTCTCTGTTATCACGGCGGATTAGTAATGGATAACGTGAATGAACGCATCGCCGAATTAGCGCAAGCCGCAGATGCGGCACCAACTGAATAATCGTTCGCATACTCATGACGACAATAGGGCTGGACCTCCTTGTAAACTAAGGAAGACCAGCCCTATTTACCTCTATGTACGACTACAGAAGCGTGTAACTGCCGATAACAGGCAGCGGTTTGACTTGACCTTGCGCGGCAGCGACGATACCCAGGATGGCTAAGACCACTACAGCCAAGTTCGCGAAAGGCAGCAGCAGCCAACCGATAAAAGGCAGAATACCGAGCACGACATTGGCCGCAACCGCAGCTAAAAATAGGGTCAGCCCTTGGTTAGCATGATACCACGCAAATTTAGAATCCTTTGCCGCGATCAACGGAACGAAAAACAAAATATAAGCCAGAATCGCCATTCCCTTATTGTTTTGAATATCTGTCGAATCGTACATGGAGAGCACCTCTTTTCGCAGAGTTTTCTCTTCCAGTATATTCACGAACCCAGCGCTATTCGTCCTCGATAGATTAAAATGCAAAATATTTTGTCCACCGCGCCTTAGACGCTAACCTCTATTCTCCCATTGCTGAAGCAGCTGCGCTTCGCGCTCTGACTTTAATCCCGCAACCCGCGGAACGCTCGAATCACGCGTGAGATCCCACGCCAATGTGTCCCCTACCGTGTCCGCAAGCGGTCTTGTTGTTAACCCCATCTCGAACGCTTTCGCATTGTTCATATGCAGCATGCCAACTAAACTGTCGCTTGGCAGCCAAAGCGGAAGCTCCATCCAAGGCCCCACTCCTTCCTCAACAAGGAACTTCTCATCGACCCAAGTCAACGTGGTTCCCATGTCTTTGGACATGCACGCCTCCGCCACTTCCTCCATCGTATAGGAACTACCGCTTGCGTGCACCGTTCCAGTCACGCCTGCTTCGATGAGCCGAATCGTCCACTCGGCAAGATCGCGCACATCAATGAATTGCACGATGCGCTCCTTCGGCAGCGGAACAAGCACATGACCACCGCGATGACCGCGGGCTGGCCAATACGTGAATCGATCCGATGCATCGTATGGACCGACGATTAAACCTGGACGAATGAGCAGCGCACCTTCTGGGAATGCCTCTCGTACAATGTCTTCGCATTGCGCTTTTTTAGCCCCATATAATTGCCCCGGATCTTTCGCATCCGCCACTTGGAGCACTGTCGCTGTTTCATCGAGTTGAACTTGATCCAGATGCGCATAGGCGGAAATCGTAGAAATAAACGTGTAATGTGCTGCCCGATCTTTCAACATCTGCGTTGAAGCTGATACGGCATCTGGTTCATAGCCGCTCGTATCAATCACAGCATCCCAGTTTCCCTGCCGGAGCTTGTCCAAATCCTGATTGCGATCCCCGATCAAATGACGCACCTCCGGAAAAGCATCCCCATCATGCAGTCCGCGATGAAATAAAGTTACCTCATGCGACTTAGCTAATGCCGCTTCCGTAAGCGCTCTTCCAAGAAATTTGGTACCGCCAAGTATGAGAATATTCATGGGTTACCTCCGATTACTTTATTTAATAAGACCATCGAGCAGCGCTCTAGCTTGCTTTACTTTCTCAATCTCCACAGCGCCATCGATCCGACGGTTCTCCCTGATTGCAGTACCCAGATGGACTTTACACACACCCGTCGTTTGAACAAATGAAGCTAGTGCCTCTAATGTAAGGCCTGCACCGGCTCGCTTCCATACTGACACTTTATCACAAATCACACCACGCCAAAAACTCCTTCACCAAGAGAAGGAGCTGCGCAACGTGCCTATGTACCTGACTTTGTCTGTGAATGTTACAAATTTGAAACTGCTTGCCATTCTTCCGTCACTTCGACAAGCTCTAAATTGGCAAATGAACGACTCAGCTTCGACAGTTTCTCTGTGGCAGCTAGCTTCGGCAGCGGTGTACTTATCGGCTTTCCTTTGTAACAAATGATAAACAACACGATCATCACCTTCTCTTTCTAAGAAGTCCGTTTTCATCATAAAATTCGAAAGACCCCCTCAAATTTCAGGGGGTCTTTCGAAATATCGACATCTAAACAATTGCCAGATCATTTAATTTAGCACGAACTTCCTCTACCAATTTCGCCGCATCCGCAGGTCGGTTCACGACATCTACACGATCCATGTCCACAATCAGCACTTCCGAAGCGTGGTAGTGATTCATAACCCAGTCGTCATAGCCAGACCACAACTGACGATAGTAATCCACCAACGATTGATCTTGTTCAAAGCTGCGGCCGCGAAGACCAATTCGATGCATGACGGTTTCGAAAGAAGCTTTCAAATATACCATCAAATCTGGTGCTTTCTTCGGCAGCTCAGCTAATTCCGCCATCATGTTATCGGCCAAACCTTCATATACATCGAATTCCAATTGAGAAATACGACCCAGTTCCCGATTAACTTTTGCAAAATACCAGTCTTCATATATGCTTCGATCCAGTACATTGCGATTATGTACCAGCGCCTGTTTAATGGCTTTAAATCTTGTATTTAGGAAATGCAATTGGAGTAAAAACGGATAACGTTGCTTCTCGATCTCTTCTGGTGATGCCGTGTAGAATAACGGCAAAATCGGATTATCATCGACACTCTCATAGAAAACATTTGAATTTAACTCTTGTCCAAGTAACGTGGATACTGATGTCTTACCGAGACCAATCATTCCCCCAACCACAATCACTGCCATTGACCCCTTTCTCCTTCTACCCAAATCATTATTTACCTACTGTCAATTCCGCAAAGCTTTCCTATTATACAAGGAATATCACCGTGTGGGAACCCTCTTTTTCTTCCCTTTATGAACTGAGCAAAAAAAATTTCAAATCCGATGTGATGATTTTCAATCTCATACTGTCTCTAATAATAAGTGAGAACAATTCTAATCCTTAAGACAGAGGTGTATCGATGATTTACGGAACGAAATTGCTTGATACAGATATAGAAATTTTCGCAGCAGCCCTTTCGAAAACTACCGTTTTTGTTTGGTCACTTGATCTATTGGGGGTTTATTACAAAGTAAATACGGGGATCATCGTCAAATATACACCTGACTATGTTCAAATTTACAATGACAATCATGAGACCGTATCCACATGGTATTCCAGAGAGACAACTGAATTTAGTATTGCATTTTAAAAAATGAGAAAAACCGCCGATGTGAAGGTACACCCCTTCTCGGCGGTTTTCGCTTGTCTACCCCTCTAACTCATGGGTATTCATCGGCAACAGAACATCGATCGTCGTGCCATACCCCACTTGACTCTGTACAGTCATTTTCCCCTTGTGCGCCTCCACGATTTTGAAACACATCATCAGTCCAAGACCTGTCCCCTTCTCTTTCGTCGTGTAGAAAGGTTCGCCCAGCTGTTTCAATCGCTCCTCTGGGATGCCGCAGCCATTATCTTGCGTTCGCACTCGGATATAATCAGGGCCATCCACAGACACGATGATTTTGATCTGCCCGTCTTTCGGGATGGCTTCCATCGCATTTTTGATCAAGTTAATAAACAATTGCTTCAAGTGCATCTCCGAACATATTATCTCAGGAATGTCAGACTCGATTTCAAGCAGTAGTTGTATACTGACAAGCATTGCCTGCGTGTCCAGTAACGCAATAACCGAGTTCAGAATTGCCGCCAAATCGCCCTTTTTGTAAGTAATCGCTTCTGGCTTTGCGATCACGAGAAACTCACTGACAATGAAATTAATTCTATCCAGCTCAGAGAGCATGATATCGAAATAGTGCTGTTTCTCCTTCAAATCATGCTGCAACAATTGCAGGAACCCGCGCAGTGAAGTAAGAGGATTACGGATTTCGTGGGCCAATCCCGCCGCGAGCTGCCCCGCAACGGAGAGTTTATCCGACTTGCGCAGAAGCTCCTCAGTTTGCTTTCGCTCCGTAATATCTCGCGTAATACCAGCGAAGCCGAAGATTTCACCTTGTTCATTCATAATCGGCGTCTTCGTGACACTGACATGGATCTGCTCGCCGTCTTTGCGAAGACGAACGGATTCCAATCCCGAAATCTTCATTCCCTTGCTTAATTTTTCATATATATCCTTACGCTCATTTTCTAGTTCAGGTGGATAAATAGGTAACGGCCGATCGCGCAACTCTTCTTGGCTCCAGCCGAACATATGCTCATGTGCGGCATTGACAGAAATGACGTTTCCATTCAAATCGAGCACACTAATCCCGTCTGACGTGTTGTTAATGACAGATTCCAGCAATTCCTTCGTCTCGCGGAGCTCCGTCTCCATCCGTTTGCGCTCGGTAATGTCTACACAGGAACCAATAACCTCAACCACGCGTTCATGCTCAAAGATCGGTCGCAATGAGGTTAGATAAGTGATTCCGCGGTATGTCGCCTCGTACATCACATTTTCTTCACCGTTCCAGGCACGGTCGTAGTAGGATTGAATAGAATCTGCCAAGTCAGGCGGCCAAATATCATGCAAGCTTTTGCCCAAAATATGCGTTGGTTGATAGCCTAGGCGGTATAGCAGCTCCCCGTCACACAGGGTATGGACGTACTCCCCGCAAATTTCGCGGAACTTCAGCGTCATGCCTTGCTGTCTTCTTACAGTATCATGCAAGTCCTGCTGGGCAATTCGCAATGATTCACGGTCACGGTTGAACTGCGTAATATCCTTGGCTATCAAATAGACGCCGTCCATCTGTTCGTTCACAATAATCGGCACGTTTTTGACGCCAAGTTCAATTCTTTCTCCATTCGATTGTGTAAAGATCAATATGTAATTATCTGATCGCGCTATGAGTTTATCTTGGGGCTCGTCCTGCCCATCCTCCAATTGAAATAAGTGATCAATGAACTGATGCATTAATTCTGCTTCTGTGTATCCCAGAATACGCTCCATAGCAGGGTTCAGACTTTGAATTCGGCCATCTAAATCACAAGTTAGAATGCCTGCTGGGTTATGTTTAATTAACGACTTGTAGCGTTGCTCGCTCTCAGCAAGCTTGCGCTCCATGTCCGATTGCATGCTCATACTATATCCTCCATCTTACAGCTTGGATGGCGACCATCTCTGTTTGTTACATTCGACGATACCCCTGGCAATCCTGCCCATTTTTCGCATTCAAACGAATTAGTCCGTGAAATGTGCCCTCATTTTCTGGCAACTATGATAAAATGAAATAGCTCTTCAAATACGATCCGATCCTTAGGAGGAATCTCTCTTGCCTAACATTTGGACACACTTCATTTTTGGTCAAAAATTAATGGATGAACTCCATCACACCGCGGTGTTGAACGACAAACAAATGCGAAACATTTTCTCGCTCGGCTGCCAAGGACCCGACTTTCTGTTCTATCACAACTTTCTTCCGTGGAAAAAAGATAAAAAATTAGTCGAGCTGGGCAGTCAGATGCATAAGGACAACTGCGGTCCTTTCCTGCTCGAATTGATTAAACAAGTGCGAGGCAGAGGCCTTTATAACCCAGCAGTTATGTATGTTTTAGGATTTTTGACTCATCATATTTTAGATCGGAATCTGCATCCCTACGTTTTTTATAAGTCAGGCTTTAAGAAATGGGATCACCAACGATTTGAAATTATCATGGATACCCTCATAGCGAAGCATGAGCGCAACATTCAGACGTGGCAAACGCCTGTTTGGAAAGAAATCTATGTTGGAGAAATGTTGCCAACAGGCGTCCTCTCTGCACTGTCAACGGCATCCGCGATTCATTATCCCGAAATCGCCGCTAGCATGTCCGAGTCAGAATGGAACGATGCTTATCTTGATATGATTCGAGCTCAGCGATTATTTCACGATCCCAGAGGCTGGAAACGTTTGGTAACCTTCGGTCAAATATCACCGTTCGTATTTAAGAAGAAGCCGGCTCCGCTTGACTATTTCAACGAAGCGAAGATCGTATGGAATTGCCCAACAGACCTGAATGAAACATATACATATAGCGTCTGGGAGCTTTGGGATTTGGCGATGGAAGATGGCAAAAAAGTGCTGGAAGCCGCCATTCAAGTGCTGCTGCGCGGCACAGACGCCGATTATGAAGCACTTAGTAACGTGCTTGGAAATCGATCCTACGAAACTGGGAAAGATTGTACGCTTCCCTTGACGATCACACATGTCAATCCAATTCTCTAATAAGCAAAAAAGCAGAGTCCACCTATACTGTTCGGTGGACTCTGCTTTTTTTAGTCTCAATTAGGGAATTTGCCAATCGATTTCTCGCTGATCCCATTGTTTTAAATAAGCGTTGACCTGTGAAAACGGCTTGCTCCCGAAAAATCCGCGATAGGCGGATAACGGACTTGGATGTACAGATGAAATGATGCCATGCCTGCTGCCGTCTATCAAGGATGCTTTGGACTGTGCATAACTGCCCCAGAGAATGAATACGACGGGATTTTCTCTGGCATTCAATACCTGAATGACGCGATCCGTGAATTGCTCCCAACCTTTGCCTTTATGGGAATTAGCCTCGCCTTCTCGCACCGTCAGAACGGTGTTTAGCAGCAGGACGCCTTGATCCGCCCATGCGCCAAGGAATCCATGTTCGGGTACATGGCATCCGATATCGGAAGCAAGTTCCTTATACATATTCCGCAGGGACGGCGGGATAGGCATGTCCGATTTTACCGAGAAACTGAGGCCATGCGCTTGCCCGCTTCCATGATAGGGATCCTGCCCAAGAAGCACAACCTTTGTATTCGTGTAGGACGTGCGTTCAAAAGCGCGGAACACATCGTCCTCATGCGGGAAAATGGTATGTGAACGAAATTCCTCCTGCAGGAACTGCTGTAATTGTTCATAATAAGGCGCTTGAAACTCGTCAGCCAGTATCGTTAACCAGTCATTCGTCGGATGCTTCACTTGACACCCCCACTTTCATTACTCCGTGCCAAGCGCACCTGTGGAAACGTCCTTTAGCACGATTTTCCCATCGGTTTCTGTGCCGTCAGCAAGAACGAGCTTTAATTTCGTCGTTTTCCCTTTGGCAACGAGCGCCTGCACCTGCGTTTCCGTTAGGCTGCGACCGAAGCTTTCCTTCCAGATCACGAAGGCACACCCTTCTTTATAATGGGAACAGCCGTAGCCTTTCCGTCCCATGAACAGCGACCCACCGCAGCCTGGTCGCGGGCAATTCGCGATGAACGTACTTCCGCCGTCAGAGGTCGTCTTCTTTTTCGGTGCGGCCGACTTGGCTGCACCCTCTCCGCGCGTGGAGGATTTCGATGCTGCACGCTTTGCAGTTGGTTCAGGCGCTTGTTCGCCTTCGAAATCCGTTTTCGAAGCTCTTGCTTGCCTGCGCACCTTATCAACGATCAGCGTTGCAAACTTTTTCACATTTTGCATGAATTGTTCGTCCGATGCTGTCCCCCGGGAAATCTCGTTCAACCTGCGCTCCCAATGCCCTGTCATCTCTGGTGACGTCAACAGCTCAATGCCTGCACCACGAATCAACTCAACAACCATGCGACCTTTCTGGGTCAAAATGATTTTCTTCCCCTGCATGTCGATGTACCCGACTTTCTTCAGTCGCTCAATCGTCGCAGCCCGCGTCGCTGGCGTCCCAAGACCAGAGTCTTTCATTGCATCGCGCAGCTCTTCATCCTCGATCTGCTTCCCAGCGCTTTCCATCGCCTTTAGCAAGGTTCCTTCATTAAAATGCTTAGGAGGCTGCGTATCCTTTTCCTTCACAATGGCATCTGTACAGCGTACTTCCCCTTGCGCATCGATCGAGAATGGCTCGCTAACTTCGACTTCTTCCTCGTCCTCTGCCTCTTCCTTCTCTTTGCCCTTTGTCGCTTTCGCTTTCTCTTTCTTCTGGTCCGCATAGATGACCTTCCAGCCGAGGGAAAGGAGCTCCTTGACGGTTGTTTTGAAAAGCTCCTGCTCCACTTCGGTCATCACCGTATGTACCTTGTAAGCCGCAGGAGGATAGAACTGCGATAAGAATCTGCGAACAATGAGATCATATAACTTCTGCTCGTCGGGCGTTAAACCCGATGCTTTCTTATTCGTCGGTAGAATCGCATGGTGATCCTCAACCTTAGACGGGTTGCAAATAAATTTATTGTTCACATGCACGAGACTGCGATTCGCTCCTTGTACCAGCTCGTGATAAGCCGTACCTTGCAAGGCATTTAGCGCCTTATGCATGTCTGGAATATTTTGCTCCGTCACATAGTTGGAGTTCGTTCTCGGATAAGAAATGACCTTATGCTTCTCGTATAAAGCTTGGGCCGTATCTAGCGTCTTCTTAGCTGAAAAGGCATACTTGCCATTTGCTTCCCGCTGTAGCAACGTTAAATCATATAACTTAAAGGGGTATTCTTTCGTGTCCTTAACCTCATACGATTGAATGCGAGCTGGCTGTCCCTTCACTTTAGCAGCTAATGCTGCGGCCTTCTCGCCATCCGTGAAGCGTTCGCCTTGCCACATCCCTCGATACGGCGTATCCCCTTGCGCAAAATGACCTTCCAGCTCATAAAATTTGAGCGATGAGAACGCCTCGATCTGCTTTTGCCGATCATAGATGAGTGCGAGTACCGGTGTTTGCACACGTCCGACTGACAGCAGGACATTATGTTTCGTTGTAAAAGCACGCGAGCCATTCATCCCGATCAGCCAATCTGCCTCGCTTCTTGAACGCGCAGCGCGCGTCAAGTTCTCATATTCGGAGCCATCCTTCAAGGTGGCAAAGCCGTTGCGAATCGTTTCAGAGGTTAAATCTGAAATCCATAAACGTTTGACGGGCTGCATCAGCCCGAGATGACGTTGAATCAATGAGAAGATATGCTGTCCCTCGCGCCCCGCATCACAAGCATTGACGAGCTGGTTGCATTTCTTCGCCAGCTCTGCAATTACCTTCAATTGATCATACGTGCGCGGGTTCGGGATCAGTTTAAACTCGGACGGAATAATGGGCAGATGATTGATATTCCATTTTTTATATTTCTCATCGTAGTGATCAGGCTCTGCCAATTCAATCAAATGGCCGATGGCCCAAGTGATGATATACTGCTCGCCTTCGAGATGAGATCTCATATTTTTGGCCTTAGGTTCTATTGCGGCAGCTATGTTACGTCCCATGTCGGGCTTTTCCGCAATAATTAGTGTCTTCAACCGCAAATCGCTCCTAACCGAAAATCAGATTCTGTCGATTCAGTGTATCCCACTTTAGTATCGCCTGCAATATCGAACCGCAAAAAAACCTCCAACACGTCAGACGCGCAAGAGGTTGTATGTATTAGACTAATTTGCCATTCCAATAATAGCTGTCTTCCCGATACACCTTAAAAGCTATTTCCACTTCAGGCACGCCTGTCGCCAAAATATGCTTCGTCACAATGCTTGCATAGGCATCGCGAACTTCTTGCCCCCGGTCAAACCAGCCAACTTCAATAAAAGGATATGTATCACTCACTTGTCCATCTTGGATTGAGATTGTCGGTAGACACTCCAGCATAAAATTGTCAGTTCCACACGCACAAAGTGTCGCGAGATCAGCAACTAATGCTTTAGAGATGGATTGAATCTGTGGAACGCTGATTCCACGAATAATCATATGAGGCATTGCCAAAATCTCCTTACAGTTCGATTACGCTTGCATGAGATCTTTGATGGTTTGCAGAGATACGCCCGTTTGATGATAGACCTCCATGACCGTAGCTCCAGGATTGGCACGAACATACGCTTTTACGAGATGTGATTCGGTTAATGCAAGTTGCGCGCAGCTTGTGCATCGTTCCTCATATTTCGTTAGTAATACGCGTCCACATTTATCACAATTGCAAAGTGTCATGTCTCCACCCCTTCAGTACGATTCCATAATTTAGGTCGTTACCTAAAAGCCTTCGAACACACGATTCATTTTCAGGGGGTAGCCTCTACATTATTTTTTGGCCACCACACACCATCTTGCCAACTTAAAACAAAGGCCTCCCAGCGTCGCTCTTCTGGAAAATCAACCAGATTGCCGAAGTATCGACCAATTGTCACATGCTGCGTTTCATGAGCGCGCAACGCTGCAGCTTTTACCTCCCAGAGAGGCTCTGTATCAATTACGATGGATGGGAGGTAACCCTGCTCACGTAATAACGGAGAAGCTGTGTAGTACAACTCTCGCACACTTGGACATTCGCCGCTCATTACCGCTGCCGTTGTCGCCTTGGATATCGCAATATGATCACGATGACCATTCCCGCCATCCTCGGCAAACGTGAAAAGGATTTCGATCTGGTGACGCTGAATAAACGCAACGATCCCTTGGACTAACGTCGGAAAATCCACTTCATCCAGCTGACCGTCTGGCCATTTCAAATGTTCCACCTTGGCGATGCCGAGAATTTCGGCTGCTGCCTCCATTTCTTGTTCACGCAGCTGGGCTAATTCCTCACGGTTCTTCGCTCGTTCAAGCCCTTGCCTACCTGCTTCTCCACACGTAGCAAGGAGTAAGACAGGCGCTTCGCCTTGATCGGCGAGATGACGAATGAGGCATCCGCTCAGGAACGTTTCATCATCGGGATGGGCATAACTAAACCCGTATCGTGACACCATTTCACATCTTCCATTCTTTTTATGATCCAATTAAGCCAACAACGCTTCGATATCCGCGCGAATATCAGCAGGATCCGTCCGTGCGCTGTATTGTTTAACCACGTTGCCTTCCGCATCAACTAGGAACTTCACAAAATTCCATTCAATATCTCCTGTCCGATACGGCTCAGGCGTATGGCTCAATAAATAGGTGTACAGCGGATGGGCATGCTCGCCCTTAACATCAATTTTATGAAATAGCGGGAACGTCACCTTGTAGTTCAGCTCACAGAATGCTTGAATTTCTTCATTCGTCCCTGGTTCTTGACCCGCGAATTGATTGCAAGGAAACCCAAGTACAACGAGGCCTTGCGCCTGGTATTGCTCGTACAACTCTTGAAGCCCCTTATAGTGCGGAGTCAGCCCACATGCACTTGCTGTATTGACGATCAACATGACCTTCCCTTTGTAAGCAGCCAGCGTTTGCGTCTCGCCAGTAATGGTTTGTACCTCAATTTGATATATTGACATAAATCCTATCGCCTCCATCATCGAAATATATGCATACTTGACCAGTATACCATTCCTTTCCACAGAAGCCCAAATCATGTGTAAACCATTTCGCAGTATCCCTTCCTATCTCGCCTCAGGTGTGGTATAGTGTTTACCTGTTTATGACAAATCGTAGGCAGCCACTACTCTTAGGAGGTAACTGATCTTGGATACAAAGACTCAAAGTGCCTATCAAGAAGAACTTCAAAGGTTAGCGCAGACGACGAAGGAAATCGATACTCAGTTGGAGCGGCTTAGAGCGACGCCTGTGTATTACGGCCCTGATTCTAACGGAGCAAGCCCTTGAGGTTTTACGCGAAAGCGGCAGACACAATATGGCCAAAGCCATCGACGAACCGTATTTCGGTCGCCTTGACTTTGAAGAATCAGGAACAGGCTCACCGCAACCACTTTACATCGGCAAAAATGGTGTGGAAGACGAGCGCACAGGCCATCTGCTCGTGATTGACTGGCGCGCACCAATTGCGAGCCTCTTCTACTCCTTTACGGGAGGGCTTGACGCTGCATCTTACGAATCGCCTGACGGCATCATCGAAGGCTTGGTTTATCTGAAACGCAACCTCGTTGTGCGTAAGCAAATTCTCCAGCGTGTCGTTGATACCTATGATCGAAATGAAGACTCTCTTTCTGTCGGCGACGAGTTCTTGCTCTACCGACTTGGGGAAAATAAAGATAACAAGCTCCGCGATATCGTATCTACGATTCAAGCTGAACAAGACCGCATTATTCGTGCTGCGAAGAACACTGCACTTATTATTCAAGGCGTTGCAGGAAGCGGTAAAACAACCGTCGCACTGCATCGTCTCGCCTTCCTGCTCTATCAATACCGCGAACAAGTGCGGGCAGAGCGCATGATTATTCTCGCGCCGAACGCCATGTTCCTTGATTACATTTCAGGTGTATTACCTGAACTTGGCGTTGGCAATATTCAGCAGAGCACTTTTATTGATTGGGCTCTGGATGTGCTTGATCATGATGTCCAAATGGCTGATCCCGAACTTACCCTTCAGCGTTGGTTCGCCCTAGGCAGTAAACGCCCGCCTGTCGACGATCAAGCTCCTGGCCGTTATAAAGGCGCACTTGCCTTCAAAGCGCTATTAGACGAAAGTCTTGAGGGTCTTGAAGCATCTTATGTGCCTGTAACGAGCTTCTCTCCTTGGGATGGGGTCAATCTTCCTATCGCGACCATCCGCGAATGGTTTTTCGTTGAGAATAGGCATTATCCACTCATCAAACGCAGAGAGCGCGTCGTCGCGCGAATTAAGCGGTGGATGGAAATGCAGCTCGACAAGGTGTGGGAAATGAGCTTAAAGAAAGAATTGAAGAAGAAAGCTTCGGCGCGGCTTCGCACCTACCTGACGAGCTGGCCCGAGTACACGGCTTTTAGCTTATATAAAATGTTGTTCACCGAAAAAGGTCGTCTGGACATTTTCCCAGCTGAGCGACTTCAAACCATACCGGCGTTGATCGTGACGGAATCGGAAAAACTTTTCAAGAAAAAAGTCGTGCAAGTCGAAGATTTGGCGCCTCTACTCTATATCCATACACGTCTTCACGGTATTCCGTCGGATCAGCTTTTCGATCATGTCGTTATTGATGAAGCACAGGATTTCTCTCCATTCCAAGTGGCGGTTCTAGATGCCTACACGCGCAATAGCTCATTCACGATTCTCGGCGATTTGTCGCAAGGTATTCACGCCTACCAAGGCATTCAGGCATGGCCCGAATTTTCAGATATGTTCAAACCTGAGGCACGCGGTTATTTCGAGTTAGAACGAAGCTACCGTTCCACGATGGAGATCATTCAGTTCGCCAATCTGGTGCTCCAGCGAGGCGTACCGAACCCATTGCTAGCTGTACCTGTCTTCCGCAGCGGCAATAAGGTTCGCGTTCTGCAATCAAATCGCCAAGCGCGTCTAACTCATCTCGAACGAGCCGTACGACATTTGCAAAGCGGCAACTCCAGCACGATTGCGGTCGTGGCTCGCACAGAGAAAATGGCGTTACAGCTGCATGAAGATTTGCTCGGAATGGGAATCGAAGCGAATCTCATCACTTCGAAACAGCGTGTTTATCGCGGCGGCATTTCTGTGCTGCCTGTGTATTTAACCAAAGGTCTTGAGTTCGATGCCGTCATTCTGATGGATGTCACAGCCGAACACTACGAGGCATCTTTAATAGATGCGAAGCTGCTCTATGTCGGTTGCACGCGTGCGCTGCATGAGCTGTGGCTGCTTGTGACAGGCGACCTATCACCGCTAGTCTCGACCGAGGATCCAGAAATTACGACGACGGATTTTCCGTGACAAATAAAGACACCGCTCAACCGATCTTTACGATCGACTGAGCGGTGTCTTTCCCTTTTCTAATAAGCGACCAACACGCCGCCTTCACCAGCATAGGTGCCGATGACCGTACCCATATTGGAGAAAAGCACCTGACGAAACGGATGCTTTTCCAGGAGCTGAGCCATGAACTCACGTGCGCGAGACTCACAGTTACTATGGGCGATGGCAATCACATCTCGCTCATAATCATGCTCCTTATCGCTAAGAAAGCCGATCAATCGCTTCAAGGCTTGCTGACTGCCGCGGATCTTCTCCACAACTTCAATCGCGCCCTCTTCGCTCGCTTTCATCAACAGCTTGATATTCAGCACGGAGGCAACAGCGCCGCGGACTTTGTCCAATCTTCCGCCCTTGATGACATTTTCCAAAGTATCCAGAAAGAAAAACGTGTCTGACTTCGTGATCGCTTGCGCCACTGACGCAACCACATCTTGGAAAGGGACGCCTTCAGCAACCAATCGCGCCGCCTGATACACGAGCACACCAAGTCCAAGTGATGTCGTTTTCGAATCAATGACTTCAATGTTACCTGTGAAACCTTCCTCCAGCAACATCTCTTTGGCCATTACCGCATGATGATAGGTTGAGCTTAATGACGATGACAGACAAAGCACAAGAATATCCTGATCTGGCTCGCATTTCTGATACTCCGTTAGAAAATGTCCAGGTGATGGACTCGAGGTTTTCGGCAAAGCGCTTTCTCTCTTCATGCGTGCATAGAAATCAGAGAGATCCATATCTGGCTTCATGCACTCCTCGCCGAAATGAACGGATAAAGGAACAATTGCTACTCCGATTTCGTTCACCGTCGTTCTAGGAAGGTCACAGCTGCTATCCGTGATAATCTTGATTGTCGTCATGGTCGTCCACTCATTTCTTATTTTTTGGCAAAAACAATACCTAGTGTCTGAGGTCCGCAGTGGCTCGAAATCACGCAACCGGTTTCCGTTATATATACGTTTTTCACTTGGGTGTGCAGTTCAAATTGCTCTTTGACATACAAAGCTTCATCTAACGCTTGAGCATGGGTAATGAACATGAAGTCCGTGTCCAGCTCCTCTTTCATGGCCAAAGCTTGATCCAGCAACTGCTGCAGGGCTTTCTCCCGCTTACCTCTTACTTTATGCGTAAGTGTCATCGTGCCATTGATAACTTTAACGATCGGTCTAATTTTCAGCAGGCTGCCGATAAACGCTTGAACACTGGAGCATCGACCGCCTTTATGTAAATATTCCAGCGTATCAATAATGAAGGATACTTCCATCTTTGCGGTCATTGGCTCTATAAGGGCCTGAATCTCCTCACGGCTGCGCCCTTCTAGCGCCGCTTGTGCCGCTTTTAGAACAAGGATGCCAATGCCGGTAGATAACGTGCGAGAATCGATCACCGTAATTCGATCATCGGGAAAGCTGCCTGCTGCGATAACAGCATTCTGAAAGGTCGAGGACAGCTCAGACGAAAGGCCGATATACACAATATCATCGCCCTCGGCTATAACAGGGCCAAAGGCATGTTCGAAATCGAGCGGTGATGGTGCCGCTGTTTTGGGCAGCTTGTCCTGCTGCTCTACAAGGTCGAATAGCTGCATTGCATTGACCGTCACACCATCCTTATAGGTTTGCTCCTCGAAGATGACGTATAACGGAACTACTTCAATTTGGAAGCGTTGCAGAAGCTCTGCATGTAAATCGCAAGTACTGTCCGTAAAAATTCGAACCCGAGACATCCTATGTCAACCACCTTATCTTCATGTTTCTCTATGAGAAGACGTCTATGAATCTACCTTGTTTGTGTTCAGTATAATAGAACGAAATCGAAAGCTCAATCCTACAATTTTAGACAAAATGTGCTAAAATCCGTAAATGGTCATGCCCCCATCGACAAATAGGGTTTGACCTGTCACATAATTTGCCGCATCTGATGCCAGGAAAACCGCAGGACCGACTAACTCTTCCAGCTCCCCAACACGTTTCAACGGTGTTCTGGCAATAATTTCAGCTAAATAATCAGGCTGATTTAATATTTTTTCAGTCAGCGGCGTCTTGAAGTACCAAGGTCCGATCCCATTCACTTGAATCCCAAATTTTCCCCATTCCAGTGCGAGCACTTTGGTCATTTGAATCATCGCAGCCTTCGTCGCTGCATAGACAACGCCTGTTCGCAGAGCAACTTGTCCTGCAACAGAAGCGATATTAATAATACGGCCGTATTCGCGCCCCTGCATATGACGACCGACAATTTGAGAGCATAAAAAGGCTGATTTCAAATTCGTCTGCATGATCGTATCCCACTCTTCATCCGTGACGGCTAGCGCTTGGCTGCGAATGTTCATACCTGCATTATTAATCAGGATATCAATACGTCCTGTTTGCGCAATAATAGCCTCAACGGCCTCCTCGATGTGTTCACGTTGTGTAACATCCACCGTAAATGGATAGGCTTGTCTACCTAAAGCACGAATTTCAGCCGCTACAACTTCGAGATCAGCCGCTGTTCTAGCGAAGATTGCCACATCTGCCCCAGCTTCAGCCAAACCGATAGCCAGTGCTCTTCCGATTCCTCTGCCAGCACCTGTGACAAGGGCAACTTTATTATTCAATTGAAATGAAGGTAAATACATGTAAGCATCGTCCAATCTATAGAGGTAGTTTTTTTCAAACACAAGAGAAAGAAGGGTTCCTATGCAATATTCCATGAAAGAAGAACGAGCAAATGCCATTACGCACGGAATCGGCGTCCTATTGAGCATTGCCGCATTGGTTATGCTGATTGTGCAAGCCTGCTCCCAAGGAAACGCGTGGCATATTGTCAGCTTCAGCATTTTCGGAACAGCACTTGTTATTTTATACACCTGTTCCACCCTGGTTCACAGCTTAACGCACGAGAAAGCCAAAGATGTCTTCGAGCTGCTGGATCATTCTGCGATTTATGTGTTAATTGCAGGCAGCTATACGCCATTTCTGTTAGTCACGCTGCGCGGGGTCCTAGGATGGACATTTTTCGGCGTGATTTGGGGCTTAGCCCTCATCGGCATTGTTCTGAAGCTTTTTTTCGTAAAAAGATTCATCCTCGCCTCCACGATTTGTTATATCGTGATGGGTTGGTTGATCGTGATCGCGTTCAAGCCGCTATACACGCAGTTACCGTTCAGCGGGATTGTCTGGCTCGGCGGCGGCGGCTTACTCTATACGCTCGGCTCAATCTTCTATGTATGGAGGCGCGTTCCTTATCACCATGCCATCTGGCACTTATTCGTGCTGGCCGGCAGCGCCTGTCATTTCATTTGTATTTTTGGATATGTCCGATAATCGATGCTAACCAATGAGCTTCTCCAGCTGCTGCATGGTGACAACCAACTCCAGTTGATTGGCCAACTGTTCATATCCCAATCCATTCGGATGTATCGCATCCTCGGAGAGGAACTGTGCCGCTTGATCAACGAAATTATCGTAGACTTGCACGACTTGAATATGAGGCTGCTCTAACTTCCGCAGGAACAAATTAAAGCGTTGAATCCAATACGCTGCGTCGGGAATTTGCGGAATGGGATTGTATAAGCCAATTAGCACGAGCAAATACGGAGTTTGGATGCCTTGCCGCAGCTGCTCGATTTGATGAACGATTTTTCTGTAGTTGCTTTCATACGTTTGAAGAGCTGTCTTCAACACCGAATTGTCACCGTCATAAAAGAAGGGAATCGCCGCTTGAATCAAATCATTTCCGCCTGCTGTAATGGTGATGAGGTTCGCTTCTTGGATATCCTTCTGTAATTGGAGGTCAGACTCAAGCGTTTCCAACAATTGCGCGGTTGTGGCACCATTCGTGCCAGCGTGACACAAGGAAACAGGAACAGCCAATTGACATTCCAGCCGATGCCGATAGACTGAAACGAAGCCTTGACCTTCCTCGGCACCATAACCAACGGTTAAAGAATCGCCAAACGCCACATATTGAATTCTTTTTTCCATCGCTAACCTCTCCCTATCGCATGACGTATAATACTATATGCGTCACCGCCCAGTTTGGGAATGGATACCTAGAGGGGTTCATTCGTCCTTTTTTATGCGTTTACAAGACGATGGGTGTAGTCTTCGATTTGCGCTTTTTCCATAAGAGTAAATTGATATTCACAGTCACAACCTTCATCCTGCAAAACGATCTGAACGATATCCCCAGCCTGATTGCAGATAACTAAAATGGCTGGATCAGTTAGACCCTCCGGGAGCTCCTCCCCCTCCGCCAAATGCAAATTCAAGTAGATATCACGCCATTGCCCACGATCCTCTGCTTCCTGAAAAGATAAGCTAAACCGGTGTTCCTCATGCTCTGCCCCATATTTCATCATCGACTTTTACTCCCCTTCTCTTACATACTATGACATAACGGATGTACGCTATGATGGATTGTATTTGGAAATACACACTTCTTTATACTACAATGGAGTGAACAACCGATCAACAAAGGAGCTGACCTGCCATTGAAATCCTCCATTTCTCAAAGCATTGATGGGAACGCCGATAGATTCAAAGAAATCTCAAGCTATATCGGAGCGAATCCCGAACTCGGACACGAAGAATTTCTGGCATTTGCCCGGCTGACTGCAGAGTTGGAGCATCACGGCTTTCAAATTGAACGCGGTGTATTAGACATACCAACAGCCTTCATCGCTACATACGATTCAGGCAAACCAGGCCCTGTCGTGGCGTTTCTCGCTGAGTACGATGCGCTGCCTGAGCTCGGTCATGCATGCGGCCATCATCTCATCTGTATGATGAGTATCGGCGCCGCTATCGGCTTGAAAACCGTCCTGAACGAAACAGGCGGCAGCATACGCGTCTACGGAACACCAGCAGAAGAAACCAAAGGCGCCAAAGTGCCGATGGCAGAAGCTGGTTTATTCAAGGATGTTGACATCGCCTTGATGGCACACCCTTATTATGCCTATGAAAAATCCGGTGAATCCCTCGCCATGGATGCCATCCAGTATGAGTTCTTCGGGCGTTCTGCTCACGCCGCAGCACAGCCCTATGAAGGGATCAACGCGCTGGACGCGGTTATCCAGCTTTTTAACAGCATCAACGCGCTTCGCCAGCAAGTTAAATCACATGCCCGTATTCACGGTATTATCAGCGAAGGCGGCAAAGCACCGAACATTATCCCGGACTACGCAGCAGCTCGATTCTACGTGCGTTCGGCATCGCGGACGTATACGAATGAGCTCGTGCAGAAGGTGCTCCACTGCGCTGAAGGTGCAGCGTTGCAAACGGGGTGCACGTTGAAAACATCTTTCTATGAGTTTTCTTATGACGAGCTCCGCACGAATGAAACATTGTCGCAGGTGTTCACGGAGCAGTTATTCGCCTTAGGCGTCGACCCGAAAGAGATTCAAACCGGCCAAGACCATGGCTCTTTAGACTTAGGCAATGTCTCGACGCAATGTCCAACCATTCACCCCTTCGTTAAAGTCGTGAACGAACGTCATCTGCTGCATACCAAGGAATTTCGCGATCTCGCGATGACGGAACCTGCCTTGGACAGCATGCTGTTCACATCGAAAGCTCTCGCCTTTACGGCGTATGAAGTGCTCTCGAAGCCAGATTTGCTTGCTGCGATTAAAGCGGAGTTTGCTGCTTCGAAATAGCCACGTCGTTCGTAAAGCCTATTTTCAATATAAGACCTCTTTGAGGTCTTATTTGTTACATCCGCGTTCATTGCTCATATAAGGTTGTTTTCAACCCTTCTCATTGCTGCGCAAGAACAACCCTACGCCAATCAGCAGTAAGCATCCCGCTAACAACTGCATCGTCGTAATCGTCTCCCCCAGCAAGAAATACGCCAGCATAGATGCCCCCAATGGCTCACCAAGGACGGTCATGGAGACCGATGAAGCTTTCATATATTTCAGCAGCCAATTAAACACATAGTGACCGAATATCGTGGATACTACCGCTAAAAGGAAGAACACCCCCCAATCCGTTGGCGGGTACCCCGTGAACGGTTCGTGGGATGCCACATTCGTAATCGCCAAGGTCAGCGCTGCGAATAGGAAAGCGAGAAAGCTATAGACGAAGGCCGATATGCGTTCACGTAAGTTTTTGCCTAATAACATATGTAAAGCGACTGCGATCGTCCCCACGAAGGAAAGGACATCCCCCTTCAGCGCTTCTCCCGAAAATTGGAAATCCCCCCATCCGATGCAGATCGCGCCAATAATCGCGATACACATCGCGATCACTGAAGAACGACTTGCCCGGACACCGTGCAACAGAAACGCGCCTACCAGTACGAAGATTGGCTCCAATGTAAGTATCGCTGTGGAGCTGGCTACCGTCGTAAACCTAAGGGAGTCCATCCAGAATAAGAAGTGCAGGCCAAGTGCAACACCTGACAGTGCAATGCGCAGCCAGTCTCTCCGCACGATCCGCTTAAACTCGTTGCGATACTTCCATAGGAATGGGAGCATGAGGACATTGGTGATAAACAACCTGTACATGGCGATGACTGCGGCCGAGGCGTCTGACCATTTGACGAAAATAGAAGAAAAAGAAATAGCAATTATACCAATAAGCAGAAAAATGGGAATTGGAATTTTGGTTGGGTTCATTGCGTTCATGTTGTAAACTCCTTAGGTGAAAATAGCGGCGTCTCTTATTTATTGACCGATATTCAATTAAATCAGAACACGAGAAAGCCCTTCAACTCAAAGGCTGAGCGAAGGGCCTCATTGACGTGATGAATTAGTCCAAAACTGCGGACATATGCTTATTCGTTACAGACCAGTGCGACGTGTTCCAGATCGATTCTTTATCCTTAAAGTAAAGGATTTGCGGTGACGCATGCTTAATGCCGAGATCCTCCGCGATTTGATTCGAAACTGGGCGCGACTCGATCACCTTCACTAAGTAATAATCTACCTGTTCATTATGTGTGCCAGATAAATATTGCTCATATTCGTCAAGTGCACTCGCACTTACGGGACAAGTTGTGCTGTGTTTCAGGATGACAGCAGGCTTCTCGGATGACCGGTCGAATACCTCTTGCCACTCCGTTAACGTTGTTAACTCTTTCCAAGCTGACATGTGACACATCTCCTTCTCTATACGATTTCATGAAAATTATAGAATAACGAGTGGGTATATGCAACTTACTTGCTTGTTAGAGTACGAAAAACCCTACCCGCCACTCGGCGAATAGGGTTCTCCTAGCTATCGAACTTGCAAGAACTGGCGAAATAGAAATACAGCCTTCAATTTCAAGAGATCATTGACTTTTTTGAAATCAACTTGCAACAAATCGCTGATCTTCTCCAACCTATACGTCACGGTATTGCGATGAATGAATAATTGCTTAGCCGCCTCACTCACTTGACCATCATTCCGAATAAAAACCTCTAGCGTACGAATCATCTCTTGGGAATATTCAGGGTCTTTCTCGAGCAGCGGCCGCAAAATTTTGGCGCAATAATCTTCCATCGTCGGCGTCGATAAATGCTGAAAGAGATGCGCGAACTCAATTGTTTCAAAGTTGAGCACTCGGTCAGGCAGCTGCAGCAAGCTGCCCATCCGCTCCGTCTCGCCGCACTCCATGTAAGCTTCACGCAACGCAGTAGGCTTCGCTTTTGGCGATGACGTGTAGAAAACTAGACCATCTCCTGTTGCCGAATTCCCTTCGTATTTACTAAGCAGTTGTGAGAGGTCTTCCTCTGGAAATCCATCCCCTTGTGTTGTCGAATAAATCGAGAACATCCGATCCTTCAGCATAAAATGGTACCCGCGGAAATTACTCGATTTCGCATGCGTTTCCATATAGTGCTTCACGTCTTTGAAATTTTCATGCAGCGCTTCCGCGCCAAGAGATTCTTTCTTCACTTTGGCAACGACACATTGAAAGGCACCTGTAAATATGAATAAGCCTCTCGCTTCGGCCTGCTCCATGAACTCCTCGAGTCCTGCCCCTTTATCCAGATAGCGGCTCAAATAATTTTGCATATCGCGTTCCGCTGACGCCTCAACAAATGAACGAAACGTGTAGCTCATATGGAACATCAGAATATCCGCTGCTTGTTGAAACAATCCTTCCTCGACTGCCGTCAGCAATAGCACATCAGGCATAACGAGCAAATGGCCTAAAGGCTCCTCCTGCTGCTGCAAACCAATCCGATAGGCGCGGTCTTTCCCTGTGTAGACCCACCCTGATTTACGCTTACTCGGCCAATTCTGAGCCAATTGATCTGGACTCCAGGTGCTCGCATTGTATAAGATTTGACCTCTTGCCCCGACCACAGCCATCGGATACCCTAAAATATCACGAATAAGCTGAAACATCGTTAGCATATGATCTTGCTTCAAACCGACATGCATTAATTTCTTTTGCTTCTCGAGCACCGTTTGCAGTAATTCCGTATTTCTGCGGTACTCAGCATTAAACAGCGCATTCATTCCATCCGAAAAAGTAAACTGAAAGGGCATTTCGATAATTGGAAAATGCAAACGATCCGCTTCCTCCACGACGATTTGCGGCAGTTCCGTCCAAAATCTCCCCAGTTTAATCCCAAGACCTGCGGCACCGCGGTCATTTAATTTGCGCAGGAGGTTCACGGTTTCTTGCGGGCTGTCTTTCATAGCGAAAGCAGTTGTAAACAACATCTCACCCGATTTCGTCCAATCTGCAATATCCGGTGCATCCATGACATTGACGGATTTAACGATACGGGAATCCCCTTGTTTACCAGCGACTAACTTAGCCTCTGTCAACGGATAAATCGCTAATGCTTCACGAATGGTAAGATGCATTGTGATTCCCCCTATGCCTTTTAACCGATTATAGGATGACAGGAAGTATCCAGTCAATGCTTTTGTGTCAATAAACCTTACACTATAGACGTATTTATGAAAATTTAATGAAATAACATCATTTTAATGTTATATAACATAACATCAACAACACAAAAGAACCCCCAACACCAGAAATCACTTGGTATTGAAGGCCGCATATTCAATAATCTTTAAATGACTCGGAACGTTCCTGTCCCCATCGTGCCCAAATTCCCTTCACTGTCCACGACACGGCCTTGGGCAGTAATCATTTTGCGGGATTGATGCACAAGCTCCGCCGTGACCAACAATCGCCCTGCGTAAAGCGGAGAAACGAAGTGGACATTCAAGTTCGTCGTCACGACTTTCTCCTCGGGCCTAGCGATCATCGCAATGATTCCCATTGCTGTATCGAGCAGCGAAGAGGTCACGCCGCCATGCACCATCCCGATCGGATTGAGATGGTGAGGTTTCGCTTCTAGTGCGATGGTAATCGCGCCATTTTCCATGGTAACGAATTCGCATCCCAGAAAACCCCAGAAAGTGGACTCCGCAGAGGCAGCTAACTGTTGTAATTTACGAATTAAGCGTTCTTGCGTATCATCCATCGGACTCCCTCCACGTCTTTAGCAAAGGGCTGCTCCGTTATTGGGTAGCGAAGCTACACCACCTTCACTTGGTCATTTCTTCTTCTAACAATTGACGCCGCAATACTTTGCCAATCATTGTTTTGGGCAGTGATTGACGGAATTCAACCTTGCGAGGAACTTTATAAGCTGCAAGCCGTTCCCGGCACCAAATGTCCAATTCTTTCTCGGTCAATGTCATGCCCTCACGAAGCACGATAAACGCCTTAACCGTTTCACCTCGATATTCATCAGGAACCCCGGCAACTGCTGCTTCAAGAATAGCAGGATGTTCGTAGAGAACTTCTTCTATATCACGAGGATAAATGTTAAAGCCACCCGCAATAATTAAATCTTTCTTACGGTCAACGATCGAGAAGAAGCCATCTTCATCCATGCGCCCCATATCCCCGGTGTACAGCCAGCCATCCTTGATCGTCTTTGCCGTTTCTTGCTCACGCCGCCAGTAACCTTTCATCACTTGGGGACCTTTAATGATAATCTCGCCGATCTCACCAATCGGCAATTCCTCGCCTGAGTCCGAATCAACGACTTTCGTCACGGTATCTGGAAAAGGAACACCAATCGTGCCTATTTTACGAAAACCCCAAATCGGATTTGCATGCGTGACAGGCGAGGCTTCCGTTAAGCCATACCCTTCGATAAGCTTACCTCCCGTCAGCGCCTCGAATCGCTCTTGCACCTCCAAAGGAAGCGGGGCTGAACCGCTTACACAAACGTTAATCGAGGATATATCAACCTCTTTCACCCGTTTATGATTAATCAAGGCAACATACATGGTTGGCGCGCCAGGAAAAATAGTAGGCCTTAATTTGTCGATCGTGTCAAGAATCATATCGATATCGAACTTCGGAATGAGAATCAGCATGCCCGCTCGATGCATCGCTTGATTCAATAACACCGTCAATCCAAAGACATGGAAGCAAGGAATGGCACCCAAGAAGCGATCACCGCCAGCCTCTTCGCGGTAGCACCAATGGCTCGTTTGATACGTATTCGCAATTAAATTAGCGTGCGTCAACATAACGCCTTTGGCTAAGCCCGTCGTGCCTCCTGTATATTGGAGAAGCGCAATGTCTTCCTCTGCATTCACTTGCTCACAAATCGGTTCTGCCGAGGCAGCTCGCAGCAATTTCTTGAAGGCATAAACGCCGTCTCCATACGCAACATCGAGCTTGGCGCCGTCCCTTTTCATTTTGATCGGATATAACCAATTCTTTGGAAAAGGCAGATAATCCTTAATCGAAGTGACGATGACATGCCGGAGGAAAGTCCTTGACTTCGCTTTCTGTACACGTTCAAACAATAAATCCAATGTGACGATCACTACAGCTTCCGAATCCGAGAGCTGGTGAACCAGCTCTCTCTCCACATATAACGGATTCGTCATCACCACAATCCCGCCCATCATTAACGTTCCGAAATACGCGATAATGGCCGAGGGACAATTCGGCAGCATAATCGATACTCGCTCCCCTGAACGAACTCCGAGATCTAGCAGCACATGAGCAAATTGATACGATGCCGTGACTAACTCACGATATGACAGTTTTTTGCCCAAGAAAAACAAGGCAGGACGATCTGGAAATTGACTTGCGGAATCAACCAACAAACGTGCTAGATTATGTTTCGGGTACTCGTACGTCGGCGCCACTTCCGCAGGATAATGACGCAACCAAGGCTTTGTCTCCCCCATACAGAACCATCCCCTTCAGGTTCATGACATCGTTCCTCAACTGATGAATTTCTCACCCTGAATTACACGTGCGGCGATGTCACGCTTCAACCCGACCGTATTGACACTGCTGCGTCTGGACAGTTTCTTAAGCATAGATAGCTGAGTCCGAAGCACATCTCCTTCTTCCATCGTACTAAGCGCTTCTTTGGCATATGCCTCAATTTTGTCAAAAGCCTCATGAACAAATACCGTCGTCAATTGGATCGCGTTGGCCGCTTTCGCTTCGCCTTGGTTTTGAATGATTTTCAGTGTGCGTAATAATCCGCTCTCTGCTGCAAAAATTTGAATCATCATATCTGCCAGACAACTCAATATCTCTTGGTTTTTCTCTAACGTCATGCCATACTTCTGAACCGCAAGTCCGCCGACCATGAGGAATACTTTCTTCGCCATCGACACCAGATGCGTTTCTTCAGCTAACATTTCTTCAAACGTTTGACCTGGCATATACGAAAGCAGCTCGCCTTGCAGCTCCTGTGCTTTTTGCAGTAAAGGCAGCTCGCCTTTCATCGCTTTTTTCACCAGTGTGCCTGGAATGAGCAAGCGGTTAATTTCATTCGTGCCTTCGAAAATCCGATTAATCCGCGAATCGCGATAGATGCGCTCCACTTTATACTCTTGAATAAAGCCATAGCCGCCATGGATCTGCAAGCCTTCATCCGCAACAAAATCCAGCACCTCGGAAGCAAACACTTTATTAATTGAGCACTCCAGCGCGTATTCGGAAATCCCTTTGGCCGATGTCTTCCCAGCATCATGACTCGTGTGATCAATATCTTTGAGGATGTTATCGAAAAGGCCTGTCGTGCGGTACACCATGCTCTCAAGTATATAGGTTTGAATGTTCATTTCTGCCAGCTTCTTGCCAATGAGCGGGAAACGCGAGATCGGCGTCTGGAACTGCTGACGCGTATTCGCATATTTGACCGCAAGCTCAATCGTTTCTTTGGCTGCACCCAAACATCCCACTGCTAATTTATATCGACCAATGTTCAAAATATTAAACGCAATCAGATGTCCCTTTCCGATCTCGCCGAGCAGGTTTTCGACTGGCACTTTGACATCTTCGAAAAATAAAGGGCGCGTCGACGAGCCTTTAATGCCCATCTTCTTCTCTTCAGGGCCCATCGTGAAGCCTGGATCACCTTTTTCCACGATAAAAGCTGTGAAATCCGTGCCGTTAATTTTGGCATAGACGATGAAAATATCTGCAAAACCCGCATTCGTAATATACAATTTGGACCCATTTAAAATATAATGCTTCCCGTCATCAGACAATCGAGCCGTCGTCTTCGCACCCAATGCATCTGAGCCCGAAGTCGGCTCCGTAAGGCAATAGGCCGCGATTTTCGCTCCCGTTGCGAGATCTGGCAAATATTTCTTCTTCTGTTCCGTCGTTCCGAAGAACACGATCGGCAGCGTTCCGATCCCGACATGTGCGCCAATGGATAAAGCGAAGGAGGACGCCCGCGCTAAATTTTCGCTGATGATCGTTGAGCTAACTTTATCCAGGCCAAGTCCACCATAAATTTCAGGTACGTCTGCACCAAGCAAACCAAGATCGCCAGCACTGCGCATGAGCTTAACCGTCAAATCATAATCCAACTTCTCGAGATGCTCATCATTGGGCATCACTTCCCCGTTTACATAATCACGGGTCGTTTCCGCGATCATGCGATGCTCTTCGGTAAAATCCTCCGGTGTTACAATGGCTTGGCAGTCAAGATCTGAAATGACAAAACTTCCACCTACAATTTTGCTTGTCATATGGCTTCTCTCCTTAACATGTGGATGATAATGGAAAAACTTGGGATCACTGACCGGTTACTCCGCTGCGTGGACTTGAAATACGCCTGCGGCGCCCATACCGCCGCCGATACACATGGACACCACGCCATAACCGCCGCCCCTGCGCTGCAGCTCGTAGATCAGACTCGTCGTCAGCTTCGCGCCTGTACAGCCTAGCGGATGACCGAGCGCAATGGCGCCGCCGTTCACATTCACTCTATTTTCATCTAAGCCCAGCTCGCGCACGATATGAAGGCATTGGGAAGCGAAGGCTTCGTTAATCTCAAAAAGATCTACATCAGCAAGTGAAATCCCCGCCATCTGAAGCGCCTTCGGAATCGCCTTCACAGGGCCGACACCCATTATTTCCGGTTCTACGCCAGAAAGTGCAAACGATTTAAACGTCGCCATCGGCTTCAGCCCGAGCGCCTCGGCGCGCTCGCGGCTCATCAGCACGGCCGCCGCTGCGCCGTCTGACGTCTGTGACGCGTTGCCCGCCGTCACCGTGCCCCCCAAGCTGAAGGCTGGCTTCAGCTTGCTGAGCCCTTCCACGGATGTATCAGGGCGTACGCCCTCATCAGCGGCAAACACAAACTCCCGAACGTACGCTTTGCCGCGTTCGTCAACGCCTTTCACGCTCGTGCTCACCGGCACGATCTCATCGACGAAGCGGCCTGCTGCGATGGCCGCCGCTGCCTTCTGATGGCTGCGCGTGGCGAAGCCATCCTGCGCTTCGCGCGAGATGCCGAAGCGCTCCGCGACGGCTTCGGCGGTGTGCCCCATGCCCATGTACACCTCGGGCATAGTCTCGACCAGCCGCGGATGCGGTGAGAGCTTGAAGCCCGTCATCGGGACGTGGCTCATGCTCTCAACGCCTCCAGCGATGATCACCTCGGCGTGGCCGAGCATGATGCGCTCCGCCGCATAAGCGATGGCTTGCAAGCCGGAGGAACAGAAGCGATTGACCGTGATCGCGGGCACAGTCACGGGAAAGCCCGCATACAGCGACATCGTGCGGGCGAAGTTCAGCCCTTGCTCCCCTTCGGGCATCGCGCAGCCGATGATGATATCCTCGACATCGCCCTTGTCGAGGCCAGGAACACGCCGTACCGCTTCTTCGAGTACGGCTTTACCTAAATCTTCCGCGCGGGTTTGCGCGAAGCTGCCTTTCTTCGCGCGCCCAACGGCAGTTCGCGTTATCGATACAATGACGGCTTCCTTCATCGAACTCACCTCTTATTCGGTAATTGGATTAAAGCTCTTCTATCTCACGATCCGCTCAGTTTTTCTTTGAAAACGGAACGTGGATGCGCTATTCTTCTCATTTGCAGTCTTTTCGCCACCTTGACGGAACGTCGATTCGCTAATTCCGCTAAATCAAGGTTTTTATCCACTTTTGGAGCAAATAGAGTACTGACGTTCCGCCTCACGGCCATAATGGTGATTTCCGACCAAATAAGGCACTAACGTTCCGTCATCAAGTCCGTACCTGCTGTAATCGCCCTAATTCCACCCCTAATTCTACCCCTAGTTCCGCAGCGCCTTGCCCTTCGCCAACATATACTGCATGCGCTGCTGCGTTTTCTGCTCTCCGCACAGGCTCAAGAACGCTTCGCGCTCCAGGTCGAGCATGTATTCCTCCGTCACCAGCGTGCCTGCTGGCACATTGCCGCCCGCCAATACATGCGCTAGCTTATTCGCAATCACTTGGTCATGCGCGCTGATGTACCCGCCTTTCAGCATGGTGTACGCGCCAACCTGCATCACCGCTTTGCCGTTCTCGCCGACCACGCGGATTTTCTCCTGTGGTGGCGGCGTATATCCTGCTGCATCCATCCGCAGGACAGCTTGCTTCGCCTCATAAATCCGATGATCTGGATTCACAACGACGCGATCCCCCGCCCGCATATAGCCGAGACGCTTCGTATCATGGCCGCTCGTAGACACCTTCGCCATCGCCACAGTTTCGAAAGCTGCATTAATCCAAGGCTGAAGATCCACTTCAGGGTCCCTCACTTGCTGACTAGCGAGCAGCGCCAACTCTTTGCAGCCGCCGCCAGCAGGGATGAGTCCGACGCCTGTTTCGACAAGTCCGTAATACGTTTCGGCCGAGAAAATCGTCTGATCTGCAGGCATACATGCCTCCACGCCGCCGCCGAGCGTCATTTTGTGAGGAGCGGCAACAACAGGTTTATCTAGTCTTTTCAGCTTCAGCATCGCGTTCTGGAACAATCGAATGATGCCATCAACCTCATCCCACTCGCCATCCTGCGCTTCCATTAACAACAGCATGAGGTTCGCGCCAACACAGAAGTTTTTGCCTTCATTCGCGACGACGAGTCCGCGATAATTACTGCGCACCTCATCCACACTCTGTTGAATCATCGTCAGAATATCCGCTCCAATCGCGTTATTCGGCGAGTTGAACTCTAGGCAAGCCACATCATCACCAATGTCGATCAGGGTCGCCCCGCTGTTCGAGCGAATTACTTTGTTTTGCTGCTTCAGCGACGCAAGCGAAATCACCTCAGGGCGCGACTCGACTTCACGGAGCTCAGCATTCAATAATGCGAAAGTTCGGCCCTCTTTCCGCTCATAGAAACTGTCATGTCCCGCAGCAATCCAATCTTTTACCCACACTGGCACCGCGCTGCCTTCCGCCTCCATACGTTCCACGGAGCGCTTCAAGCCGATTGCATCCCACGTTTCGAAGGGTCCCAACTCCCAGTTAAAGCCCCACTTCAGCGCATTATCGATATCCACGATGTTATTTGCAATTTCATCGCATTTCTCAGCAGCATATATCAGTACCGGTTTCAAAATGTTCCACGCCAGCTCCGAATAACGATCCTTCGCGCCCAGGAGCGCTTTGATCTTAGCTCCCGTTCCCTTCGCTTGTTTCGAAGCCTCTAGGGAGGCACCGCTAATTTTGCGGGAAGCCGCATACGTCAGCGTCTCCAAATTCAGCGCTTGAATTTCTGTTCCCGCTGCTGACTTCACCTTTTTATAAAAGCCTTGCCCCTGCTTCTCACCAATCCAGCCATTGGCCACCATGTCTTTCAGAAGAGCAGGCGTGTCGAAGACCGCTTTCTCAGCGGGATCCGTCACAAGCTCAAACACATTGTTCGCAACGTGAACGAATGTATCAAGCCCCACCAAATCCAACGTGCGGAATGTTGCGCTTTTCGGCCGCCCCATCGCTGGTCCCGTAACGGCATCAACTTCCTCGACGGTGTAGCCCTTCGCTATCATTTCGCGCAATGTAACCAGAAGGCCATATGTCCCGATTCGATTACTAATAAAATTCGGTGTATCTTTCGCCTGCACGACGCCTTTGCCGAGCTTTTTCTCACAAAAATCACGCATAAACGCAACAACAGCTGGATCGGTTTCCGTATTCGGAATAATTTCCAACAATTTCATATACCGCGGAGGATTAAAGAAATGAGTCCCTAGAAAGCTTTTCTTAAATTGGGCACCTGCATTTGCCACCATCGCATTAATCGATATACCAGATGTATTCGAAGAGACGATGATCCCTGGCTTCCAAACCGTTTCAATACGTGCAATAAGCTCCTGCTTTGCCTGCAAATTCTCGATAATGACTTCCACAATCCAATCGACGCCGCTTAGCTTCGCCCAATCATCTTCAATATTCCCAGGCGTAATTCGTGAGGCAAAAGCTTCGCTATACAGCGGTGCTGGATTCGTTTTGACGAGTTTTTCCATCGCACTCACGGCAAACCGATTCCGAACCTTCGGATGCGCAAGCGATAAACCCGCCGCTTCTTCCTGAGGTGTTAGCCCAGTGGGCACACGATCCAGCAGTAAAACAGGAATACCTACATTGGCTAAATGAGCCGCAATACCAGACCCCATGACTCCAGAGCCTATGACGGCTGCTGAACGAATAGTTGTCATGCTTATCTCCTCCTAGTTTCCAAATACCGATTGCGCCAAAATTTCCGCGATATCTCGCGCTTTCACTTGCTCCTCAACTTCCTTCAACTTCGTGCCATCCTCCACCATCGTCAAACAATACGGACACGCGGAGGAAATAACCGTTGGCTTAACACTTAGAAGCTGCTCGGTTCGCGCAACATTCACACGCGTTCCCGCCGTTTCCTCCATCCACATCATCCCGCCGCCTGCACCGCAGCACATGCTGTTCTCACGAGATCGCGATTGTTCCACAAGTTCCACACCCGGAATGGCGCGCAAAACGTTGCGAGGCTCTTCATACACCTCGTTATAGCGGCCTAAGTAGCAGGAATCATGGTACGTGATGCGCTCTTTGACTTCATACTGCGGCTGCAATCGTCCCTCTCGAACCCATAGATCCAATAATTCCGTATGATGAAACACCTCAGCCTCTAACCCAAATTCTGGGTACTCGTTCTTGAATGTATGATACGTATGCGGGCAAGTTGTCACAATTTTCGTCACTTTATATTTCTGGAACGTTGCAATATTGTCCGCACACAACTGTTGAAATAGGAATTCATTCCCCAAGCGGCGCGGGGTGTCACCCGAATTTTTCTCTTCGTTTCCTAAAATGGCAAAAGAAATACCTCCCTCCCTCATTAATTTCACGAATGCATGGGTAATTTTGCGAGAGCGATTATCGTAAGCGCCCATCGACCCTAAGAAGAACAAATACTCAAAGGTTGGGTTTTCTTTAACCGTTCGTACTTGCAGGTCATCGTTCGGGTCCATCTCTTTGACCCACTTCACACGGTCATTGCGGGAGATACCCCAAGGATTCCCTTGTCTTTCAATGTTCTGAAGCGCACGTTGACCATCGTGCGGCATATTGCCTTGCGTGAGTACCAAGTGACGGCGCATATCAATGATTTTATCCACATGCTCATTCGCAACAGGACACTGGTCCTCGCAATTCCGGCAAGTTGTGCAAGCCCACAACTCCTCCTCCGTGATGACGTCGCCAATCAATTCCGCTTCCAGCGGATTGCCGTGTGCGGCTGGCGCAAATACCATTGCTGGCACCCATGCCGACTTCGACGTAATCGCTGCACCCTTCTCCGTCAAATGATCGCGCAGCTTCGTGATGAGATGCATCGGCGACAAGAGCTTACCTGTCGTATTCGCAGGGCACACACTCGTACAACGCCCGCACTCTACGCATGAGTAGAAATCCAGCATCTGCTTTTGCGTAAACTCCTCAATTTTACCTACGCCAAAGGACTCTGCATCTTCATCCTCCAGATTGAGCGAAGCCAACTTCCCTGTCGGCTCTGTGCGCCTAAGCAAAATATTGATCGGAGCGGTAATGATGTGAAAGTGCTTCGATTGCGGTACATAGATTAGAAAAGATAGCAATATAAGCAAATGCATCCACCAGCCTGCGTAGAAACCAACCGTTGCGGCCGAGTGTGACATCCCTTCAAATAAGGCGGCCCAAGCCGATGTCAACGGGGCGAATCCAGAAGCCGGAAGACCTTCCCGCACGCGTTCAAAGCCACCGCTAATCACAACGCTGAGCATCAAGAACACGATGAAAAATACGACAATACTCGGCTTCCATCCGCGCTTGAGACGTTTCAGCTTCTCCACATATCGGCGGTAAGTCGCATAGCCCATGGCAAGTACGATCAAGCCAACCGTCACTTCTTGCATGAGAGTGAAGTACTGGTAACCAGGAATCGGTAACCCATGGTCAATTAATCCTTTTAAAATAAGGTCCAAAGCACCTAGCTGTAGAATAATGAAGCCATAAAAGATGACGATATGCATGATGCCGCTCTTTTTGTCCTTCAATAACTTCGTCTGGCCAAACACTTGAACCATAAACACTTGGAGTCTTTGTTTCGCTTCCTTCTTCAAATTCACCGATTTCCCTAAGCGGATATATAGATATCGATGGTAGACGACACGACCAAACGCGTAGAGCGCCAAACCCGTCACCGTCAGGAAGAGGAGAAATTGAATCAGCGTAGAGATCATGGAGGAACCCCCTTAATGATTGGATTACCAGTTCATTTCGCTTGTTCTGATAACGCTTACATCTAGACAACAGAAAAAAGCAAATTTCATAGATCCCTTTTTTCCTAAGAGTAGAAACATGCTTCATGGTGAAGAGTAAGCCGACAAACCTCCCTACTGCCCTCTAAGCGGAATAAGTCGTTGACAAGGCGTACTGCGTATTTTATGATGAAATTATGAAAATGAATGAGTATTCATTCACCGATATCTGTATCTTAACACCGAGGTGATCTCCTTGACAAGTAGCAAAAAACCAGACAAGTATTATGCGATTCTCGAAGGCGCCATGAAGGTTTTTGCGGAGAATGGATTTCATAAATCCCAAGTTTCCCGTATTGCCAAAGAAGCTGGGGTCGCAGATGGTACCATCTATCTCTACTTCAAGAAGAAGGAGGATATCCTTACCAGCCTTTTTCAGGAAAAATTAGGCGAGCTTGTTGAGAAATTCAACCGTGCCGTCGATGAGAGCAGCAGCGCGAAGGATGCGCTTCGCAAGATTTGTGAAATTCATTTTAGCGAGCTGGAAAATAACATTCATATGGCTTATCTGACCCAGATTGAGCTTCGCCAGAGCGATCTTGAGCTGCGCAAAGAGATTGGCCTTGCCCTCAAGAGATATATTATCCTCATCGAAAATATATTAGAAAAAGGGAAGTTAGACGGAAGCTTCCGCCCTGATCTGGATGTGAAGCTCGTGAGGCTTCTTATTTTTGGAGGCATGGATGAAGTCGTCACGTCCTGGCTGATTTCAGGTCAGAAATATTCGTTAACGGCGCAGGTTGGGCCTACACTCGATTTTTTCATGCATGGGATTGAGAAATAAAGCTTTCTATTCATGTATATTCAGGAGGGAGCCCCACTATGGACATTTTTGTACTATTGAAGCAAACGTTTGATACCGAGGAGAAAATTGTGTTGCAAGGTGGCGTCGTTCAAGAGGATGGCGCGAAGTTCGTCATTAATCCGTACGATGAATATGCGGTTGAGCAAGCGATTCAATTGCGCGATGAGCATGGCGGTAAAGTGACGCTCGTCTCCGTTGGATGGGAACGGACAGCCGAAGCGCTGCGCACTGCGCTTGCTATGGGCGCAGATGAAGCCGTCTTGATCTCAGATGAGCGCATACTTGGTGATGAGTATGAAATTGCAGAAATCCTTGCGCATTATTTGCGCGAACAGTCCATAGATCTGTTGCTCGGTGGTAACTTCTCAGTGGATAACGGGGCTGGTCAAGTCGCCATTCGCTTAGCTTCTCTGCTCGGCCTGCCACATGTCGCTTCGATAACGAAACTGGACATTTCCGGTAGCACGGCTGTCGTCCACCGCGATGCGGAAGGCGACATTGAAGTGATTGAGGTGCCGCTCCCTGCCCTTTTCACAGCACAACAAGGCTTGAATGAACCGCGTTACCCTTCCCTTCCTGGCATTATGAAAGCGAAGAAAAAGCCGTTCCAGCACTTATCGCTGGATGATATCCCTGGTGCTGATGCGATTATAGCCAAAACTGCGCGCACATCCTTAACCTTGCCGCCTGAGCGCAAAGCAGGCCGCATCTTGAAAGGCGACCTCGCTAGCCAAGTGGCGGAGCTCGTGCAATCGCTGCGTAATGAATCAAAAGTGATCTAAATACGATGAAAAGTATGGGAGGCTATAACGATGGCAAAACAATTTCTCGTAGTTGCAGAAGCTCGCGGCGGCAAGCTTCGTCAAGTATCCTTTGAAGCATTGCGCGCGGCACAGCTCTCGTCGAGCGATGGCGATACACTTGCCGCTGTTTTGATCGGCGCTGGCAGTAAGGTTTTGGCTGGAGAACTCGCTGCCTATGGCGCGGACACCATCTATGTCGTTGAGGATGCGCAGCTGGAAAGCTATAACTCTGAAGCTTACCTCAGTGCATTGTTGGCCGTGATTGCGGTCGCTGGGCCAAATGCACTGTATTTCGGCCACACTGCGGTCGGCCGAGATCTTGCACCGCTGGCTGCCGCTTCGCTGGCAGCGGGCCAAATCTCTGACGTTACCGCCATCGAGCGCAGCGGCGATAACGTGCAGTTCACCCGGCCGCTGTACGCTGGCAAAGCCGTGGAGAAGAAAGCGTTCACCGACCCTGCTGCGCCGTGGGTCGTTACGGTACGACCGAACAACATCGCGCCCGCAGCCCCTGACGCCTCGCGTCAGGCGCAGCTTATCGATGTTGCTTATCCCGCTCCCTCCCTGCGCAGCATCATTCGGGAGGTCGTGAAAAAAACGTCCGGCGCCATCGACTTGGCAGAAGCCAAGATCGTCGTCTCCGGCGGACGGGGCGTGCGCAGCGCCGAGGGGTTCCAGCCGCTCGAAGAGCTGGCTGCCGTCTTAGGCGGCGCGGTCGGAGCTTCCCGCGCCGCGTGCGACGCGGGGTACTGCGAGTACGCGATGCAGATCGGCCAGACCGGCAAGGTCGTGACGCCGGAAATATACATCGCGTGCGGGATCAGCGGCGCCATTCAGCATTTGGCGGGGATGAGCTCTTCGCGCGTCATCATCGCGATCAACAAGGATGCGGAGGCGCCGATCTTCAAAGTCGCCGACTACGGGATCGTCGGCGATCTATTCGAGGTCGTGCCGCTGCTGACCGAGGAGTTCCGGAAGCTGCTCGCTTAGCGCAGATGACATAGTTTAGCCCCCTTTGCGACTGCGCGAAGGGGGCTTTTTCACGCGTTAAGCGATTTTATCGACTATCTCCGCTCACTTTGCCACATTTCTCCCGAATTAATCGATTTTTCCGACTAACTCCTCTCACTTTGTGCCATTTCTCCGGAGTTACTCGATTTACCCACTAACTCCACTCACTTTACGCCATTACTCTCGAATTAATCGATTTTTCCAACTACTCCACTCATTTTACGCCATTTCTCCCGAGTTAATCGATTTTTCAGACTTACTCCTCTCACTTTACGCCACTCCTCCCGAATTAATCGATTTTTCCGACTAACTCTCTGCTCTTGGCACCACTGCTCACTAACTCCCCACCCATGCATCCAACTTATTCGCCACATCCGCCATCACTTCATCGCGATTGATTTCATTCAGCATCTCATGCCGTCCCCCAGGGTAGAGCTTGTAAATTACATCTTTTATTCCTAGCCGTTCATAGGCCTTGATCAGCCTGCGCACACCTTCCCCACGCTCGCCGACAGGATCTTCCTCCCCTGAAAAAATATAAATCGGCACATCCTTCGGTATTTGCTGCAGATACGCAGGGGTATGAATTTCTTTCAGTCCTTTGAAGAAATCGCGGTAAAAACCCGAAGTAAACACAACGCCGCATGCTGGGTCCTCGATGTACGCATCAACTTCACGCTCATCTCTGCTTAGCCAATCAAATGCCGTCCGATTCGGTTTAAAGCTCGTATTATAGCTGCCAAATGTAAGCGCCGTCAGCAACACGCTTCGATAATGATCCCCGCGCAATGCCGCTTCCAGGGTCGCAACAAAAATCCCCGCAACGAGAGCTGCGCCTTGTTTCCCATTGGACCCCGATAATAGGATGCCTTGCACATCATCCCGATGTTCCTTCAAATATGTGCCCATGTAATACTGAGTTAGGAAGGAACCCATGCTGTGCCCCAGCACAAACAATGGAATATCACTAGGATAGCGCTTTCGCAAATGCTGGGTGATTCCCCCCATATTCGCAGCCATAGCGTGAAAGCAGTCTTTACCGAACTTGCCTAACGCATCCTGCGACCCTGCGGTTAAGCCATGTCCGAGATGATCTTGCGCATATACGGCATAGCCTCGCTTCGTTAAAACTTCCGCTAATCGCTCGTATCTGGCTGCCGTTTCCGCCATGCCATGGGCGATTTGCACAACACCTTTAACATCGGTTCCGTCCGATGGAAGCCATTCATACACATAGTGAGGATGATCCTGTGAATCTATCCAAATGAAATGCTCCTTGCGCATAAGATGCCCCTTTCGGTTACCATTTTCAAAGCGATGGAACGAACTTCTTTTCCTCCTTAGTATACGTTGTCTAACGAATGAAAACAGCCCCCTTTCCGAGGAAAGAGGGCTAATCAATGTGTATGATTGCAAATGCGAGCTAAACTTTACTCTTCGCTTTATTGGATTTCACAGCCTGCAAAGGAGCTTGTGAGACCGGAGCTGTTTCGAATCTTTTGCGCTCGGTCTTATCAATCTGAGTGATCTTGCCATCGTGCACTACAATCTGAACGGATCCATACTCTAAGCCATCCAAAATTTGCTTGATTCTTGCTACCCAAATCTCATCTACTTCTAGTGGTTTCGCCATCGTCCTGCCTCCAACTCTCATTAAATTGTCCAATCGTTCCATTCCTTGTTTCGTTTATACGTAAAATTCAGCCAATCGCCCGTTTTCTCCAACAATTCTGTTGTTGACGATGACGTAGAATACGTATGGTTAGCTTGATAAACGAGCTCCAGATCACATTGACCTTGTTGGCGCAGCCAGAACATTTTCTGATATAGAGGTGCATAATCTACGGGTATGATCTCATCCGCAGTGCCATGAACAACAAGCACATCACCGCTAAATTTGCGCAATTGCTCAAACGGTTGATGCTGGGATAATGATTCGAAGAATCGACTCGTAAGTCGATACCCGTGATGATCGATCGTGCCGCCTCTCGGCAGCTTCTCGTACTCGTTCTTCCCGACAATGCGCACGATATCGTTGTGCGGATGTGCCACAGGTGACCATAACACGAGTGTCTTCACCCGATGATCCTTCGCTGCCGTTAAGACAGCCGCGGCTCCTCCCAAGCTGTGACCAAGAAGAATAATTCTGCTGAGATCCACACAATCAAGGGAAGCACCATAATCAATGACTCGTCGTGTCTGCTCAATCAGCACATCCAGCCCGCCTGCTCCATAATCACCAGAGCTTTCTCCACACCCTCCATAGTCAAAACGTAATACAAAATACCCTTGTGCGCTTAACGTGCGAGCTGCCTTCACGAACAGCCGGTCAACTCCGATTCGGCTCCCAATAAATCCGTGACAAATAATGATTAAGGGCCAGCGCTGACAATCAGCTTGAACCGCAGGTTGTTGATTCGTCGGATAATGCAACGTTGCGGCTAATTCGATTTCTTCGCTTTGAATCGTGATGGCATGCTCCATGATGGTAACTCCCTTTCATTACTCATATTATTCTGATTAGTTTAGTCGGATTTAAAAGTTAAACTTATCTTAGCACGCCAAATTGTGGGTGTCAATGCATCATTTGCGTAATTCACATTCATTTTTGGCCATAAACATTTGTTAACTATATAAGGGAAAAATAAGAGCTAACTTACCGAAAATTTTCCGTATTTTCTTATTGACAGAATAATCATGACGCTGTTATATTCGATGTAATAAAACCAAGTAATTTGGTATGCTTTATAAGATTGGGTGGTGTTTCATGCGTAATAAGGTTTGGAAAGCGACGGTTCGATCCGTGCTTATTGGCTACTTAATAGTGCTTCTTGTTATCCCCATCGCAACCATTTACGTCAAAGGCTTTTCGCTAGGATGGGATCCTTTCTGGAAAGAAGTCACGGGACCTTTAGCATGGAAATCCATTATGTTAACCGTAAAACTCAGTATTTTTGCAACGGTAATTCAAGCTATAGTTGGAACAATGATCGCTTACGTACTTGTACGTTACCGATTCTGGGGGCAAAGTCTTCTCAATAGTATGGTGGATTTGCCATTCTCCCTTCCAACCTCTGTAGCGGGCTTAATGTTCTTAACCCTACTAGGACCTCAAAGTCCACTAGGCGTTTGGCTAGACCACGCGGGTATTAAACTACTTTACAATCAAACCGCGATCGTTATCGGTCTTGTCTTTGTAACTTTTCCATTCGTTGTTCGAACTGTTCAACCGTTATTAGAGCAAATTGATCCCGCCGAAGAACAAGCCAGCTTCACCCTAGGTGCAAACCGGTTCTATACGTTCTTCCGCATTGTGCTACCAGCTCTTCTACCAGGTACGATTGCAGGCAGTATGCTCGCCTTTTCACGATCATTGGCTGAGTTCGGAGCTATTTCGTTAATTTCGGGGAATTTGCCTGGGAAAACGATGGTCGCCTCGGTCTATATATATGGTGAAACGCAGAACTATAACCCTGAAGGTGCAGCAGCCATCTCGCTCGTCCTTCTAACGCTCTCTGTCCTGATTTTATGGGTCATCCATCGTGGGAAGGGGCGCTTTGCATGAGAAAACTACTAATCAGCCTTTCTTTTTTGGTCATATTCCTACTAATTATATTGCCTTTCTTAGGGATTACCGTTGGGGCATTCGTTGATGGCCCTCAAGCCTTCTTAGACGCACTGGTTCGTCCAGAAGCCCTGCATGCAATGAAAATCTCATTCCTTATCGTTACAGTCGTAACGGTGCTTAATACGATTATAGGTGTCTATCTTTCCATTGAAATTGTACGCGGTACTTGGATATCACGCTGGTTGAAACCGATCATCAACGCGATTATTGATCTTCCTTTCGCCGTATCGCCCGTCATTGTCGGTTTAATGGTCATCTTGATCTTCGGACCAAATACGGCATTAGGAACATTCATGGAAGACCATAACATGAAAATTGTTTATGCCATTCCAGGGATGGTAATTGCCACCATGTTCATCACCTTCCCCTTGATGATACGCGAAGTCGTTCCACTCTTAGAGGAAATCGGCACACAGTCAGAAGAAGCTTCTGCCACCTTGGGTGCAGGTCCATGGCGCACATTCATCCAAGTTACTTGGCCGAGTATCCGCTGGGGTGTCGTGTACGGATTGATTTTAACAATAGCTAGGGCGCTTGGGGAGTTCGGGTCGATCTTGGTCGTCTCCGGTAACATCATTAATAAAACACAAACCGCTACAACCCTTGTCTATCAAGACGCAGAGCAATTCCATCTCGTCGCTGCCAACAGCGTGGCATTCGTATTAGGACTCATTTCCATTTCGATCTTATTAATTTTAGAGTGGTTGAAGCGCAGAAGTGAAGCAACGAGAAATCACGGAGGAGGAACCCCGCATGCACATTGAGGTCACAGGATTAAATAAGCATTACGGAGAGTTTCATGCGATTAAAGATGTCAATTTTAAAATAAAAGAGGGTCATCTCGTCGGCTTAATCGGCCCAAGCGGCGGAGGTAAAACCTCCATCCTGCGGATGCTTTCCGGTTTAGAAAGTCCCTCAGGCGGCGATATTTATTTCGATGGCAAGCTGGCCACGCATCTCCCAGTGCAGGAGCGCGGGATTGGGTTCGTTTTCCAAAGCTATGCCCTGTTCAAGCATATGACGGTGTTCGAGAATGTTGCTTACGGACTCAAAGTACTTAAAAAATCCAAAGCCGAGATTCAGGACCGGGTAACCTATCTATTGAACTTAATGGGGCTTGCCGGTCATGAGCGGAAATATCCGCACCAACTATCTGGCGGGCAACGTCAACGTGTTGCTTTCGCAAGAGCGCTAGCGCCTGAGCCGAAGCTGTTGCTGCTCGACGAGCCTTTTGCCGCAATCGATGCCAAAATCCGTAAAGAGCTTCGCGTCTGGCTGCGAAATTTAATCAATGAATTCAAGGTAACGACACTTTTCGTTACGCATGACCAAGATGAAGCGATTGAAGTCGCAGATGAAATTATTTTGGTTCAGGGCGGCAAAATCGAGCAGCAAGGCACACCGTGGGAAATTTACACGAAACCTGCCTCCTCTTTTGCTGCATCGTTCATTGGCGAATCCAACGTGCTTCCCTCCTACTCTCCGCTTGTCGGGTTTCCAACGCTGGCTGATCTGCAAGTCGATGGGAAATGGTATCCCGATGTGAATATCCTGATCCGACCTGAGAATATCGAAGTTCGACCGAGTAATGTGAGTCATCTCGCGACGGCTGGAGAGAAAGGCAAAGTCACACACGTCCACTTCCGCGGCGATTCCTGGTATTTGGAAATGGATACGGGCCATTACAAGCTATTCGCCTATCAACCTGTGAAAGACCGCATTTACCAAGTCGGTGACGAGGTCAACATTCTGATTCACCAGGTTTCCGTTTTCACCCAATCAGGGACATCCTGGATTGATAATCAGGCCAAACAAGATCCACAGCCTGTCTTCATATAATTATAAAGTTATAGGTTTACTAAAGAAGGGGAGTTATTAACCATGAAAAATGTTAAAACGCTAGGCCTAGTTTCTGCCGTACTGCTCACTGCAAGTATTACGTTGACGGCTTGCGGATCAAACGGAACCAAAACTGCAAGCACAAGTGCACCAACAGCCGCTTCTACGGCTGCTGCAACAGCAGCGGCGAGCACGACGCCTAAGGCTGATGGCGGTAAGGTCACGATTACGATTGGTGCTTACTCGATTTTGAAAGATTCCTTTGACGTCATCCTGCCGAAATTCAAGGAAGATTACAAGAAGAAAACGGGCACAACCGTTGAGTTCCAAGAATCCTACGTAGCCTCAGGTTCACAAGCAACTGCGATTATTCAAGGTTTTGAAGCGGATATTGCGCCGCTTTCACTCGAAGGCGATATTCAAAAAATCGTAGAAAAAGGACTCATCACACACGACTGGAAAAATACTCCGCAAAAAGGATTCGTAACGACCTCCATCGCGGCGATCGGTGTACGTGAAGGCAATCCGAAAGGCATCAAAGATTGGTCCGATTTGACAAAACCAGGTGTGGAAGTGTTAATTCCGAATCCAAGTACGTCTGGCGGCGCAAAATGGGATATTAACGCAGTCTACGGTGCTGGTCTGAAAATTTCCGAAGCTGCTGGCAAAAAAGATCCTGCTGCTGCCAAAGACCTTGTCGCTAAAATCTACAAAAACATTAAAGTACTGGATAAAAGCGGTGCCGACTCCCTCGCTACTTTCGATAAAGGCGTTGGCGATGCGATTATCACATACGAGAACGAGCTGATTGCGCGCATTCAATCGGGCAAAAAGTACGTTGAAGTGATTCCGCAATACACGACTTCCATCGAGAATCCAGTTGCTATTATTGATAAAAACGTTGATAAACACGGCAATCGTGAAGCGGTTCAAGCCTTCTATAACTACCTCTTCTCTGTTGATGCTCAGAAAGTATTCTCTGACAAAGGCTTCCGCTCCGTTCTTCCAGAAGTTGCGAAGCAATATGAGAAAAATTACACAACGCCTGCAGGTCTATTCAATATTGAATACTTGGGCGGTTGGGATAAAGTGAACAAAGAGCTTTACGGCAAAGGCGCTATTTGGGAAACGATCCTTGCCGAAGGCGGAGCAAAATAATATCGCACAAAGAAACCCCGAAGCTCATTCGCTTTGGGGTTTTCGCATGTTCGGAGACTCCACCTGCTCCGGATATTTAATTCGTTTTAGCTCTGCGACGATCATGATAGAAATAATGACCAACATAAACCAAGAACTTATTTTGCCCCAGTGTACAATACGCCAGGAGATCTCTTGGTCCGGATAGCGCCATGCGCCGAGGAATGTAGATATATTTTCCGCAAGCCATATGAAAAAAGCAACAAGCATAAACGATAGCATCGTCGGCATATGGTACGCCTTTGTCGTGACCGTGAATCGGATTTTCGATTTGTAAAACAACACGAACAACGCAGCAATGAGCACCCATCTAAAATCAAAAGCATAATGATGCGTGAAAAAATTCGCATAAATACAAACGGACAATAGGAAAGCCAGCCACGGTCTCGGCCAATGCAGCAGATGCAAGTCGAATCGTTTCCACGCTTGACACACATAACTCGCCACACTGGCATACATAAAGCCGCTATACAGCGGAACGCCCCCGAATTTGGTCCAAGCTTCCTCTGGATATGACCAAGAGCCCTTGTGCACTTTATACAACTCGAGCCCTAGGCCGATAAGATGAAAGACGGTGATCACTTTTAGTTCATCTACACTCTCTAATTTTGTCCAAACCAAACCAATTTGCGCAAGGATGCAGACAAGTAAAATCAAATCATAGCGGGGTAAGTAAGGAATCGTAATTACTTTGGAAAGTGCTAAAGTCATAAAGATAATAACAGGAAAAATGCAGCATAACGCTTCTTTCCAGACAAAAATGAGAAATTCCTTCACCTGTTGCTCTTTCATGAGCTCTCCTTTGCATTGTCAGATCGGCTGTATTTCACTTCAGCGTGATTGACGTTCATCAGCTCTTCTGTAAGGATGGCGCCGTCTTCTTTCGAAACCGTTTGCCGCCATATTTCATTGCCTCGGTACCATTTCTCATCACGCTCATAGAAGGCATGATTCTTTTCTTTCACTTTGTAGACGAGCGGCAATTCCGACTCACAGTGGATGGAACCCTCCAAATACTCGGCGGTTACCTGCAAACGAAATTGAAACGAATGCGATGTCGGATTGTAAAATTGTAAATCAACATAGTTATAGAAAACACTCGTTCCTGTCCCAAATGGAATCACTCTGCGATCATCAGGAAACAGATCAAAACTATGATGATGCCGCTCCTTAATGGCTAAAGGGGTATGCAGAGCCAGCCAATATAACATATTCGCCAGTTGGCACAGCCCTCCGCCAGGTCCTACACGCACTTCCCCATGTGACAGCATCAGACCCTCGATATACCCCTTTTCTCTGCTCGGAAGACCAATCCTTTGCCAGAAGGAAAACGTTTCCCCAGGCCCAATTACAATGCCATCGACATGCCCAATCGCAATTTGTAAATTAACAATTTTGTTCTCTTGTAAAATAGGATCCGTGTTGCCTAACACGCGTCGCAGAATCGATTTGTGCTTTTTCACAGAAAAAGGCAACGTCCGCTCTTCTCTTCTCGCTGCATAACGTATACGTGGATCGAGATTTTTAATACGCCTTTTGAGTATGAGCTGCTTCACGCGTAATTGATACAGGAAAGGGAATCTCTTCCCAATGCGATGTTTGAGTTCTTGTCGTTTCAAGGTTTTTTCCATCCTTAGTCAGATATTGGGTTCTCGGCAGCATGCCCCCTCTTCTATTTGACTTCGGTGGTGCAAAAAAAGTTGTGGAGCGGTCGAGATTTCTACTTAAAAAATCAAAGGAAACGCAACAGTCACAATAGCTGCCCAGAGCCCGTAGAGCGGCAAGTACTTCGTAACCGCATCTTGGATCGGTGAGGGTCCTGTTTTATTTTGCAGAAAACGCAAATACGGCAGCAAAATCCAGATGAGATTGACCCAGATCAGGATGTTTATGCCTAAAACAGCAAGTCTGTTGGGCGAAATGCCATAGGAAGAAAGCCTGAACACAATAGCTGATAAAGCCACACAGTCAATGATCAGCGCAAGGACAATGAGGGCAAAATTGATATAATCGGAAAATGTTTTTTTCTCATCCGAGTTGCTTTCGGTAATGGAAAAAATCGTGACAGCCAACACACCAAGCAGTATGCCATTGAACGATAAAAGGAAATCGCGGTCCAAGAACGGGTTTTTACCGACTGAGATCACCGTGATCAGATAGACCAACTGGGTGACTAATACAAGCGGACTAAAGATTTTGGCTATATACGGAACAATATTTTTGGCAAGCTTAAGGTTCTTGGATACCAGATATGCAGCTACAATGGAGAGCCCAGCAGCACCGAATACGACGACATTCCTAAAATAAAAATCTTCGACATGCATGCCGACAAAACTAAATAACCGCATCGTTAATCCAAAAAGCAACATTCCGCATATAGCCATGCTGAGATAGAGAATGCCAAGTTCGCCATTCCACTTCAGATAAGCTAATCTTTTGCTGCCCCTGTCATAGTCATTCCCTGTAAAGGCAAGCCCTACGACGACCCATAAGAAGATCGGCAGATGAATATACGCCAGCATCGTACTGTCTGTTTGCTCAAGCGGCAGCAGATTCAGGAAAATCACAGAGAGTAGGAATGAAATTGCTAGGGTGTACACAATCTTTTTCCGCGGGGAATTATTGGTAACAAAGTAAATCGCCATGAAGGGAAGAACGCCAAACACAAGGTTTATCGGAGCAATTGCTTCCTTTTCGACAAACTGAAAGAGGATCCTCGTAATGACCCCAGCTAGAATGGCTAAAATGCCCATTATGATAAAATCTTTCTGTATAAAAGACGCTTTCTCTGCCGTGTCGCCCTCTTTGAAATACAGTCTTTCGTGCCATGCGGCAAGCACCTGTGAATCAGGGTTTTGCTCCCAAGCGGAGGAGAATGACCTTTTAAAAGCTTCAGGGTCCCTTCTAAACATCCTCTCCAGCTCATGGGGGTTCGATAAATGTTCAATAATCGGATTATTCATGTCCTCGTGTTACCTCCCTTCGTCCATTCTATATTCTAAAATATCGCCGGGTTGACAATCTAACGCTTTGCAGATCGCCTCGAGCGTAGATAATCGAATGGCTTTGGCCTTCCCATTTTTCAAAATCGAAAGATTAGCCATCGTGATGCCCACTCTTTCCGAAAGCTCGGTAACGCTCATTTTCCTCTTGGCCAGCATCACATCAACATTAATAATTATCGCCATGGGAGTCACCTCAGATCGTAAGATCATTTTCAGATTTAATATCGATGGCATTTTTCAAAAGCTTCTGAAGAACAGCAGCAAATACAGCGATCACCATAGAGGCAAAAATCATAACCATGCCGATAACAATGACACCTGGGGCATCGTCCCTCTCCCCAAATAGATAGAAGAGCGGCATACCAAGCACATACAAACCAGCGATCGTGAATGCACAGTATTTGATTTTCTTGAGTGCCTCGACAGATAATTCCGAGAATGCGTGGTTCTTGTCAATATAGGTTAAAAGTTTAAAGGATTGATACAACGCAATGTAAAACGGTATCGCCGAAGCGTACAAATCGATCATTAACAGATACTTCAACGCACTAAAATTCGGATACAATTCTAAGGCATATGCTGCTATTTCCGGCACCACAAATATGCACAAAGCAAGCACCGGCAATCCCATCAAAATGATCGTCACCTTTAAAAAGAGTGTTGTTCCGCGTTCCATCACTCGCACCTCAATTCGTTAATTTTACATTGAATTTAACATAATATTTATCGTTTTACAATATATTTTGATTGTTTTCATGGATATGTCTTATTGGAGTTTGATAGGTGGCTAACTGTTAGGGGTCGGAATAAACAATAAAAAGCCACTCCGATTAGATTCGGAAGTGACTTTTTGGCGTTATTTTTACAGTCGGGATTCCTTGCGAAGCTTACGAGCCGTGAACCGCGCCTCGGCGGATTCAAACAATCGCTTCTCTTCCTCTGTTTCCGCTACAATACCTGGCACAGGCGTCGGCTGCCCATTCTCGTCTAAGGCGACGAAGGTCAGGAATGCGTTCGCAGTGCGCTTTTTATCACCTGTCAGCAAATTCTCTGACTCGATTTTCACAAAAACTTCCATCGAGCTTCGATGGGTCCATGTGACGAATGCTTCCAACTGAATTGCTTCTCCCAACTTAACAGGAGCAAAAAAGTCCAAGCTGTCACTCGAAGCGGTGACAACACTTTTACGGCAATGACGCATAGACGCAATGGTTGCAACTTTATCGATATATTGCATGACGCGACCGCCGAACACGGTATTATGATAATTCGTATCCGCGGGTAATATGATTTCCGTTAACACGGTACGTGACAGTCTTGCTGCTTTTGGTTCCATACGGCTTGCCTCCAGATGATGACCTCAGATGTACAGGCACTGCTGTCATACAGTTTTTTCCACATAAGAAAGTATAAGTTTTCGACTTCCGAAAACAGCTTTCTTATTGGCGATAAAACCTACCTCTAAACGCGGTCGCTCATCTTTGAATGGCCTCGATAGAGGTTTTCTCACTCGTAGCTCAGGGTGAGCTGACTTGCGGCTTCCTTCGCGTACTTGCGCGCTTGTTCCACAGTTTCTCCAGAACTCAAGGCCACCGCCATGCGGCGTCCTACCTTCGTTTCTGGCTTGCCGAAGATACGAACTTGCGTGTTCGGGACGGTTAGCGCTTTATCGATCCCACTAATGGTATATTCAACTTGCTCGCGATCTGCTTTCAAGGTGTAGCTGGCACCTGGCGTCAACAGGCGGACACCTGTGATCGGGAAACCAAGAATGGCTCTTGCATGTAAAGCGAATTCGCTTAAATCTTGCGTCGCCATCGTCACCATACCCGTATCATGCGGGCGAGGCGATACTTCACTGAAGTAGACGCCGTCAGCTGTCAAGAACAGTTCCACGCCGTACAGACCATGTCCGCCAAGTGCGTCCGTTATTGTTTTGGCCATATGCTGCGCATCCATAATTTGCTGTTCACTCATCGTGTGCGGCTGCCAGGACTCAATGTAGTCGCCGTCTTTCTGGATGTGGCCGATCGGCTCACAGTAGGTTGTACCAGAAACGGAACGAACAGTCAACAAAGTGATTTCCGATTCAAAATGAATAAACTCTTCTACGATCACGCGAGCATTTTTGGCGCGCCCGCCTTCCATGGCGATGTTCCATGAATCTTCGACGTTCTCAGGCGTACGGCAAACGCTTTGGCCTTTGCCTGAGGAGCTCATAATCGGCTTAATCACGCACGGTGTTCCGATTTTTGCAACGGCAGCATGAAGTTCTTCTAAGCTATTCGCGAATTCATATTGGGCTGTGCGTAGTCCTAATGTTTCAGATGCTAGACGACGGATGCCTTCGCGATCCATCGTTAAGCGGGAAGCATTCGCAGTCGGGATGACTCGGTAGCCTTCCTTTTCAAGCTCAACTAATACGTGAGTAGCAATCGCTTCAATTTCGGGTACGATGAGATCTGGACGTTCCTGCTCGATAACAGCACGAAGCTGTTCCCCATCCAACATGGATATAACATGACTCCGATGCGCGACCTGCATGGCAGGCGCATTCGCGTAACGGTCAACGGCAATCGTTTCGATCCCTAAACGCTGCGCTTCGATAATCACTTCTTTACCAAGTTCACCTGAACCAAGTAACATAATTTTCTTTGCTTGATGCGATAATGGTGCTCCGTACATGTGCGATTGGTCCCCCTAAAATAAAATGAATGTATGTAATGAATTATGGATGAAAAAAATAATCGATTCCGCTTCTTTGTCGGAGGTTGGCGAAATTTGCCGTTATGAACCCTGATCTATTGTACTGGATTTCTTAGGTAAAAGAAAGATCACATCGCTGAAATGCAGAGTTAGCGCGTCCATTCAGCTCTGAATCGATTGCAGCAGCAGTCTGCGCAGAATAGGCACTAATTGCTCGGAGAGTTTCTCCACATTCGGTACCACGATGGAGCTTCGCCCATACATATTGCGCATGGCGATAACTTCCGTTTCATGTACAGCACCATTCGCTAGAAAAACACTAATCACCTCGATGCCGAGCCGTCTTGCTTGCAGGACAGCTTCGTGCGTATCCAGAATGCCGATATCGTTATAATGGGCTGCCGAAGGCTCACCATCCGAGAACACAAGGAGGATCCGTTGCCGCTCTGTGCGCCGCAGCAGCCGCTTCGTCATCTCGCGGATGGCAAAGCCATCGCGATTATCTTGCTGCGGCTCAAGCCCCATCAGAGCCGCCCCAACGCCCACCGCGAGGCAGGAGCTGAAATCAACCGCAACCTGGAACAGGTTGGGCGCCTCCTGCTCGGTCACGCGGTCCGCGTCTTCCCAGAATCCCACAATTTCGTGGGGGATTCGTAAGGAGAGCAGGGTCTCGTGAAAGAGCACGAGACCGAGCTTCGTCTCGTCCATTTTGTCATACATGGACGCAGAGCAGTCGACCAGCAGCGAGAACGCTGCGTCGAGCTGCGGGACTGGCGCCTGCTTCTTGTAAAAGAGGCGCGGCAGCTCCTGTGTTACGGCTCGCGTCAGCCGCTTGTCGAGCCGGCCGAACCTGCGATCGCCGCGCGGGGCGATCCGCTTCTGCTCCAGCGTGCGCCGTATCGCACGCTGGAGTGCTTTCGCGAGCGGCGCTGCGCGCTCGCGGAGGCGCCTGAACCCGTCCTCCTGCGAAGCAGTAGGACGTTCAGGCAAGAGCCAGGTCGCCGTCGCGAACGCGGCGACCTCGCCTTCGCCGTGCCCCGCCGCAGGGGGCACGGCAAGCCCTTGGCGCCGCTCAGCGGCGGCGCCGGTGCGCTGGGCGCGCTGCGAGCGCCCCTGGGTGATGGCGAGCGCCCCATCGGCGGCATCGCCCTCACGGGGCGCAGAGCCCTGCGCGGCTGTGCGTGAGCCGCGCTCGAGCTCGAACCGCAGCAGCCCAGGGCTGTGGTCCTGACTCTCGCGGTGCCAAGTCGGCAGCCGCTCTTGGCCCTGCAACTGACGCTCCCCTTCCTGCGCGGGGAGCACATCATCGTTCGCGAGCCGCTTCGCGCGTTTGAGCTCGCCTTTATAATCCGCAGGCAGCGGTTCCTCTGTCCCGCTTCCAAGCTGCATCCAGAAATAAGCCGACACAGCATCCTTCAGGAGCCATCCTGAAAGCTCGTCCATCATTTGCCAGCATAACGCCGCGACATCAGCTGTATACCTAGCTTCTTCCATTTGCTCGAGATAACGATATGATCCTGACATCCACCTGCTCATTTGACCGCCTTCTAGCGCATCCAATTCCGCCTGCCACGATTTCCCTGTAAACCACCCATACACCAATAGCAGCAGCGCATCAGCTAACTCGCCTTTGTTCAAATGTGTGCGCAGCTTATGGTGAAAGTATCCACCTAAGAGTCGATGCCGATGAGCAAAAACAGCTCCCATCCCTGGCCGCATCCCCCGACAAATGCGTTCCAACCTCATGTCTTCGCAGAGGGCGAACAGACTGTTCGCTAACTTCGGCAACTTCGCCGTGGAACAATAAAGTAAATATTCTCTAACCGTTTCTCTACCTGTAAACCATGCACTTCCCAAACAACGAAGATACACATCGCTCTTCATGCCAGCTGTCTTATCTGGCAATGCATAATCCCACCAAAATTGACTAACCGCCATATGGGATTCAGATTCCTCATAATGAGCATGAAAGCCAGCTTCCACTTCAAGCTTGCCTCGTTTCGTAAATAAACGTGCCAAATCCACCAACTGCATATGCAGCATGGCATCAATTTTATCATCCAGCCTGCTCAGATTCCCGACGAACATAGCTTATACGAACGTTTCAGCGATATTAAGCACGGCTGCACGTTCCCTTTCATCTTCCAATTTATCTGCAATAGCACGCGTAATCGCACGTATTGGCGGAATATATGCCGCTAAATCACACGCATCTAGCAACGCTCGGATCGACCCTGCTTCATCTGGCAATTGACCCATTTCGATAAGCGACAGCATATCCGCAGACAGTTTGACGAACGTACGAAGCAGCTTCTCATCGCGCAGTTTGCTGCGGCTTTTTAACAATTGGAACAATACATCGCCTTGAAGATAAGGGACCTCGATCGTCACAAATCGATTCTTCAACGCCTCATTTAACGGCACAGTGCCGATATAGCCTTCATTAATGGCCGCCACGACGCGGAAATTAGCATGTGCCGTCAACACTTCGCCAGTAAACGGATTCGTGATCGATCTGCGATGATCCAGCACTCCATTAATTAATGGCAAGGTCTCAGGCTTCGCCATATTGATCTCATCGATATACAAGAGATGTCCATTCGTCATCGCCTTCGTGATCGGTCCAGGTACGAAAATGATTTGGCTTCTCCCCTGCTCATCATGTATTAATGTTTTGAAACCGAGCAACGCTTCCGCATCCAAATCCGTGGAGCAATTGACGCTATGCATTGGGAGATTATAAAGCGCAGACACATGCTCAGCGAGCTTGGTTTTCCCTGAACCCGTAGGACCTTTCAGCAGGACGTTTTTGCCTAGGTAAAGGGAAAGCAACGCATCCGTAAGAATGTCCTCTGACGGTGCTTCATACGCTGCGTTTCCCACTAAGCGACGGTCTTCTTCTGTATGAACAATTGCTTTCCGTTCGTCCAAATAAGCGTGAATCTCTCCAGGCATGCCGTACATCGTTTTCATTTCCATAACTTCAAAATCCCTTCCTGATTGCAATATCTCCTTACTATTTATCAGGAAAGCACATATTGTCAAGCTACTTAGTTGAACCATGGCTCCTCAATAATGGCATGTGCATAGAACGCAATCGCTTCCCCGCACCGAGGACAACTGGGCTTGCTGGGAGATTCGTTATAATAGTGGGCCAAGCTATAAGCTGTTTCATAGTTAATGGCGACCATCACATCATCTGGATGTACATATTCACATGCGCGCGAGCTGCAATAAGCACGAACTTTGAACTTGTTACTCATATCATTGGCTTACTGGAAACGCATATTGGACCATCGTATTAAACTCGTTCAGGTAAGTCTCCATGCGTTTGTTATTGCGCTGTTGCATGTCATAATACATCATTCGACTGACAAAAAGCGGATTCGAAGACATAAACACCGTTGAATCTGGATAGATACGGGTCAACATGTGGCGAATAGCTTGGCTCGTTTCCGTCGGGATCGGCTTTGCTGTTACCCAATCCATTTGCGCGCCTTTGCCTGATCCGAATAAACCCGCTTCCTTCGCAGGATCATTCGTTTTACTTAAATCTTTGGCCGTCTGATCGGCCCCTTTCTCTTTCGCTTCCCCCAAATCAACAGCTACATAAATATGCTTATCGGTCATGGCAACCGCCGTCGAACCGAGATGCGCAACTTGCATCAATTGATCGGCTAATTCACGATTCATCGATAAATAAGAGATTCGCGGCTGTGGATCATCTTGCGCTTTCGCTTGCTGTGAAGGGGATGACATGTCCAGTACAGTATGTTTTTGATCATTTTCACTTTTATCGGCTAATCCCGTACTTTGAATAGATACAGACGCTTTCTTAGCGTGAATGCCATCCCACGAGGAACATCCTGTAAGTGTCCAAAACGCAACCGCCATCATCGTGTACATCGTAAACTTTTTCAACAGAATTCCCCCTATGTCTCTATCTATATCCAATTAGTTATTTAAACGATCAGCGTTTTCTTTCGCGTAGGCGATGAGTGTGACATCATACCCTAATTCCTCTTTCATACGTGACTCCAAATCTCGCAGATCTTGCATTAAACCTTCAGGTACCCCTAAATTAGCAAAATGATATGCGTCCATGTCCAAGTTAAGCACCCTCCTTTCCCATTACTCAAGTGTATGTAGTGTTAATATGGTCTATTTACCTTATTTTTACTAAACATTGAAGCATGAAAAAACCGTCAGGCAACCCTGACGGCTCTTACGATAAATCTTATTCGTCTCGTTTGCGGCTTTCGTCCATTTCTTCGAGCAGCTTGCGCACAGAGTCGGGATCAACTTGGCCCTGCTCATGAAATGCGCGAAGCTTATTCAGCAAGTCCGCCGCGACAGCTTCATCTTCCAATTGGTCCGCTTCATGCGAGGGATCCCACCAAATGTAATAGCCCTCAGGCCCATTTCGTAAAAATGAAGACTTCCAATGCTCGGGATATGCATACCCCTGTTCACCAAAAATAAAGCCCAACACATCATCGCTTTCTATCGGCATCAAGTAATGGAATGACTCCGGAACGCCTGTATTCGTGAAATCACGATGCATATAGGCATAGTGCAAATAATGCTCGCCTGTTACCGTATCTTTCACGACTTCATACAAATCCAACTCCGTTTGAAGTAATTCCTTTACCGAAATGATCCGTTCGGCCATCACGTCTGCGGCAATTTTCTGCATGTGTGTCAATGATGCTTCCAATTGGCTCACCTCCTCGTACCATGCTCCCTTTAGCTATCAGATCTATGTACCGATTCCGACATCGCTTCACGCAAAGAGCGCTTAGGCAGCTTCCATTTGTAATTGACTGAAAACATCCTTAGGATAATGATTATGCAAAACAACACAGCTAATTGCCATGTACCTTGCGACCATCCAAGCCCAACTACCGCACCAGCTAGCATCCCCCAGACGGCATAGATTTCGTCTTTCAACACCAACGGCTTGCGCCCCGCTAATACATCGCGTACGATCCCCCCCCCAATCCCTGTAAGTACCGCAGCAACAATGATCGCGCTCAGCGGATGCCCCATATTCGTTGCATAGATCGCCCCCTGGATAGAAAATGCAGCTAAACCGATGGCGTCAAAGAAAGCTTCCCACGTTTTCCATAAACGAATAAACTTCACAGGCAAGAAAAAAACAAGTGTCATCGCGAATAAAGCGATTTGGAAATACACCCCTTGTTCCCACAAGAGGACGATCGGTTTACCAATGAGCAGGTTACGGATAATTCCTCCGCCAAACGCAGTGACAAGTCCCAGCACATAGACACCTAAGATGTCATATTCCTCTTCCATTGCCACAATTGCGCCGCTCACCGCGAAGGCAATCGTACCGATGATACTAAACAACTCCCAGTTCACTTCCTGCAGCCCCTGTCTTCTAGATGTCCCAGTTCAATTTCACTTCATCGCCCGATTGCGACGAACGGTAAATCGCATCGAGAATCAAGTTATTCGTATAGCCCGTCATCACGGATGTGATCGGGGGTGTACTGCTCTCAATCGCAGTCAAGAAATGCTGGATCATCCGAGCACGCGGATCATCATTCGCTGCTGGCGCAGAAATTTCAGTTTCCACAATACGATCAAATTTTTCCGCAAACAACTTCCCTTTAGAACCTTTTAAATAAGCTCCGCCTTCTGTTCCCAGCAATTGAACACTTGGCAAATTATCCGTTTCCAGCAGACCTGCCCAGCTTACATCTAACGAGAGCGTTGCACCATTATCAAATTTAACTAAAGCTGTCGCCAAATCTTCGACATCAAATTTCCCTTGCCAGTTCGGTGCCCCCCATGTGCCGATCCCTTGCTTGCGAGGGCCAAATTCCGCATACGTTGCGCCATACACGGATACAGGTTTCGGATTGCCCATGAGATACAGGGATAAATCCAACATATGTACACCAAGATCGATCAGCGGACCGCCGCCGGACTTGTCCATTTGCGTAAACCAAGTTCCCCATCCAGGAATCCCCTTACGACGTAAGTACGTTGCTTTTGCATGATAAATTTGGCCAAGCGCGCCTTTCTCTACTTGCTCCTTTACAGCAATCGCAGGTGCTTCCCAACGCATTTGATGCGGGATCATGAGAACTTTGCCTGCTTTGCGCTCAGCTTCTACGATAAGACGAGCAGACGCTAGATCAATCGCCATCGGCTTCTCAAGTAATACGTGCTTTCCAGCCTCCAGTGCTTGAACTGCAATCGGTGCATGCCATTCATTCGACACAGCGATGACGACAGCATCAATTGACGGATCCCCTAACAGTTGATCGGAATTTGCATAAACTTTCTCGATTTGATGCTCTTTCGCTCTCTTTTCCGCAAGTGGCAAATAAACATCCGTCACGCCCGCAAGCTGTGCCCCTGGCAACGTTTTAATTGTCTCCATGTGGACATTCCCGATATTTCCAGCACCGATTATACCGATGCGAATTCGTTTCTCTACTGACATGTAGCTGACCCTCCAGAACCTGTTAGAATACAATCTTATCTATTATAAATGGCGATATCTCCACCTGCAACCACGAATCTGCACTTCAAAATTAATCTTAGCGGAACTAGCCCTGTAGCGCTATTATTCACATATAATAAAATGCTAAAACTTTTTTAATAAGTTATCAGCAACATATCTAACATTTGAATTGTATCCTAAAGATGTAAAATGTAGAAATAAAGGAGGGCTTGCCATGCAAGCTAATAAAATTCGATTCAAAGACAAAACGATTCCCGTGATGAATTTTACACATAAGCACTCACATATGGAGCTATTGAACACAAAATTGAAGGAATATGAGCTTCATTTTGAATTCCGCAGAAAATTAAAAATGATCTCGCTGATCGAGATCATTGGTGATGTAGCTATTTTCAAATATAACGATGGTACTAAATTGTACTTAGAAGTTTCCTAATTGGACGGTGGAAAATATTCGTTATTCAGCTGAGCAAGCTCCTGCAGAGAGCGTCGGGCCCACGCTTCCATGTCCGTCAACTTATCGATCTGAGCCACTAACGCTCTCTTCAGCGAATCTGAATAACTCGGTACAGTCCCTGCATAAGGACGAATTGTAGCCAGCGGCATTAACGCGATTTCTTGATGGGACAATGCCCGTCTTTGATGGAAAAATGCTACACTCGGATCCATTGGGTTATGCAAATCCCCTTGTGTCGGATGCTCTTTTACCGCAAGTATGCGGACTGCAGCTTTCATGGTAGAGGACATTTCGACAATCTCACCGTAATAAACTCCTGTTTTATATTCAGCAATGACCTGATCTCCGACTTGAAAATTCATACGACGATCCACTCCTATTCTTGTTCCACTAAAGGTTTGAGCTTGCGATATAACTCATCAACGGATTGCATCCGATATATATATTCTTTCACAGATCCTGGCCTCACGATGACAATGCACGGTACACTAGCGATTTGCCATTCTTGGCTAATTTGAGGTAAAAAATTAATATTACATTTGACTAGTGGTAAGCTGGGCTGCATGGTCATAATGATATCCAGCATACGCTCCGTCACTTTACAGGTCCCGCATAACGGCGTGTACATAAATACTGCGAATGGACCTTCATTAGCTTGATTAACTTTGACGATAAGCTCAGCTTGAGATAATTCCTGCATCATTGCACGCCTCTTTCGTCCAGCCAAGTTAAGCTGTCATAGGCGTATTCAATCAAGTCTGGGAAATCGTCTAAATGACTCTCGTCAATTTTGCGTCCAAACGATAACGTGATGAGATTGCGGAACTCGTCCGGTTGTTGTTCTCCATACAAATAAGAAATTTCCTGTGTGATGCGCGGTCGCTGCTCCCAAATCATATTCAGCTTCGCTTCAATCATCGGACAGTCGATCTCAGGGTCCTTGACGACCGTGTGGAACTTAATGAGCAACGTACAACCTGGCTTGGCTGTAGGATTCTCCAGAATTTCAGCTGCTAAGTCACTGAGATGTACATTCAAATACATTTCGGATCGACTTGGTAAATCCAGCTTTCGGGCAAATTCAATCGCAAATGTTCGAGACATTGAAGATAAGTGGACGAGATCTTCTCTTCTCGTAATGATGATTTTCCCTTCCAAATCCAGATCATACACGGCGCCTTCAAGCACGACTTTGATATTGTCATAGATGGTTGGATCAAACATCCCGTCACCCCTTCTTTCATCTTTGCTACGATTCGATTATACTATAGACATATCACGTAAAGAAGGTGCTCATATGTCAGACAAGCCTCAAGATGGGCAGGCCGTGCAGGCTGAACCACAAGTTAAGAAAGTTAGCTTAGCCGATGCCATTAAACAAAAACTTGCTCAGAAACAAGCGGATCAAGCCGCAGCGCGCGCAAACCCGAAGGCAGCCGGGAATACCAATCAAACGGCTAAAAGCCAAATGACCAAAAAAGTGAATAATCAACGTCGCCGTACTGGCGGCAGCTAGTCTACACACAATGTAGGTAAAAGCGCCCTGAGAGCAAGACATCAGGGCGCTTTTTACTTGACTATGCTTACGCGTAGTGCACTTCGCGTTGTTTTTTGATATCTTCGCTTTCCAAGTACTCATCATACGTGACCATCTTATCGATGAGACCTTTCGGCGTAAGTTCCATAATGCGGTTAGCGATCGTTTGGATGAACTGATGGTCATGGGAAACGAACAACATCGTGCAATCGGAATCAACAAGGCCATTATTTAGCGCTGTGATGGATTCCAAATCCAAGTGGTTCGTTGGCTCATCAAGAATAAGCACATTCGCACCGCTCAACATCATTTTGGAGAACATGCAACGAACTTTTTCTCCTCCTGAGAGGACATTCGCTTTCTTCAGCGCTTCCTCGCCTGAGAACAACATGCGTCCTAGGAATCCACGAAGGAAGGACTCATCTGGATCTTTGGAGTATTGACGCAGCCAATCCACCAGCGTTAAGTCAGAATTGAAGTAATCTTGGCTGTCTTTCGGGAAATACGCCTGCGATGTCGTGACACCCCATGAGAACGTGCCGCTGTCTGCTTCCATTTCGCCCATCAAAATTTTGAATAGCGTCGTTTTGGCAATACCGTCTGGCCCCACGAAAGCGACTTTATCCCCTTTATTCATCGTAAAGGAAACATTGTTCAATACTTGAACGCCGTCAATCGTTTTGGAAAGTCCTTCAACCGTAAGCAATTGCTTACCTGCTTCACGCTCACCTTTGAAGTGAATGAACGGATATTTACGGCTGGACGGACGAATATCTTCAAGCGTAAGCTTCTCCAATTGCTTTTTACGGGAAGTCGCTTGTTTGGATTTGGACGCATTCGCACTAAATCGCGCGATAAAGGCTTCCAACTCTTTACGCTTCTCTTCTGTTTTCTTATTCGCATCGCGAGCCAAACGCAGCGCCAATTGACTGGACTCGTACCAGAAGTCATAGTTACCGACGTACATTTGGATTTTACCAAAGTCGATATCCGCGATATGTGTACAAACTTGATTCAGGAAGTGACGATCATGGGATACGACGATAACGGTACCTTCAAATCGTGCAAGGAAGTTTTCCAGCCATTTAATGGACTCCAAGTTCAAATGGTTGGTAGGCTCATCGAGAAGAAGAATGTTCGGGTTGCCGAACAACGCTTGGGCAAGGAGAACACGAACTTTCTCGTTCCCGTCTAGATCTTTCATTTTCGTATCATGCAAGGAAGTTGGAATACCAAGACCGATCAATAACTCAGCTGCATCGGATTCTGCCTGCCAGCCATCAAGATCCTGGAACTCGCCTTCAAGCTCAGCCGCTCTCATGCCGTCTTCTTCAGAGAAATCCGCTTTCGCATAAAGCGCATCCTTCTCTTCCATAATTTTAAATAGGCGCGCGTGACCCATAATGACCGTTTTCAATACTTCGATTTCATCAAACTCGTAATGGTTCTGTTTCAGAACGGCCATACGCTCACCTGGTGTAATGTTCACTTCACCTGTGTTTGGCTCGATTTCACCGGATAAAATTTTGAGGAATGTGGATTTACCAGCACCATTGGCTCCAATCAAGCCATAGCAGTTGCCTGGTGTGAATTTAATATTGGCGTCTTCGAAAAGGGCTCTCTTGCCGTACCGAAGCGTCACGTTATTTACACTAATCATGGGGTCTGTCTACCTACCTTTATTGTATTTTCTATTTAAGCGTGTAACTGCTTCTACTATCATAACTTATTTCGTTCTATTTCTTCTACAAGTTCTGATAAATAAGTCCATCTTTCCATCGCCGCTTCTAACTCAGCAGCCGTTTGCTGCTCTTGTTCATACAGCTCGCGAGCCAAATCAAAATTGCTTCCAGAGGCTTCGATTTGCTTTTTCAAGCTCTCTGCTTTCTCCTCGAGCGCAGCAATGGTGTTCTCGATTTCGTCCCATTCCTTCTGTTCTTTGAAAGAAAGCTTCTTCGGCCGATTGGAGGAGCCGCTTGTGTTGGAAGCCGCATTGTTGCTTGCGTTTGTTTGCTTATTCGCGGTTTGACGAATGATCTCTTTTCTCGCTTGCTCCGCTTCTTCTTCCTCGCGCTTCTCTTCCAAATACTCAGAGTACGTACCGATATAAGGCTCGATATGCCCCTTCCCATCGAAAGCGAATAAATGGTTCACTGTTCGATCCAAAAAGTAGCGATCATGGGAAACTGTAATGACAGCTCCCGAGAATCCATCCAGATAATCTTCCAGTATCGTCAAGGTTTGGATGTCCAAATCATTCGTAGGCTCATCGAGAAGCAGTACATTCGGCTCACCCATCAATGTGCGCAGCAGATAGAGTCTGCGGCGCTCTCCGCCAGACAGTTTGCCGATTGGCGACCATTGCAGGTTTGGCGAAAACAAGAAGCGTTCCAACATTTGCGAGGCCGAAATCGTTTCGCCATCCGACGTGCGAATTTGCTCCGCGGCTTCCTTGATGTACTCGATGACACGCATCTTCTCGTCCATCTCAATGTTTTCTTGCGTATAGTACGCCAGTTTCACAGTGGTACCGGTTTCGATGGTACCGCTGTCTGGCTGGATGCGCCCAGCCAGCATATTGAGCAGCGTCGACTTGCCGCTGCCGTTTGGACCGATGATGCCGAGACGATCCTTCGGCATCACGATGTAGCTGAAGCCGCTGAGCAGTGGCTTTCCGCTTGTGAAAGATTTGGTGACGGCGTCTAGCTCCATCACCTTCTTCCCCAGGCGGCTGCCAGCCAGCGCCATGTCTAGCTTATCAGAGGGACCGTCAACCTTGCGGTCCCTAAGCTCTTCGGTGCGCTGGATGCGCGCCTTCTGTTTCGTCGTGCGCGCCTTCGCGCCGCGGCGGAGCCAAGCCAGCTCGCGGCGGAGGAGGTTCTGCCGCTTATCTTCGCTAGCGGCTTCGGACTCCATCCGCTCCGCCTTTTTCTCAAGGAACCACTCGTAGTTGCCCTCGTAGCTGTAGATCTTACCCCGGTCCAGCTCCAGAATGCGGGTAGTAACCCGCTCCAGGAAGTACCGGTCATGGGTAACGAGCAGCAAGGCGCCGCGCCATTTGCTGAGGAACTCCTCGAGCCAGATGGCCGTCTCGTTGTCAATATGGTTCGTCGGCTCATCGAGGATGAGCAGATCGGCAGGTTGAATGAGAACGCGTGCCATGGCAACTCGTTTGCGCTGACCGCCGGACAGCAGGCCGACGGGCTTATCGAACTCGCTGATGCCGAGCTTCATCAGCACGGTTTTGGCCAAGGTGCTGGCCTCCCAGGCACCTTGCTCATCCATGCGCGACTGAGCCTTGAACAGTCGGGCTTGTTTCGCTTCGCTGGACGCGTCCTGCTCCAGCTCGGCAAGTGCCAGCTCATAGTCGCGGAGCGTCTTCATGAGCGGCGAGTCGCCGTGGAATACTTGCTCAAGCACCGTGGAGTTCGGATCGAACTCCGGGTTTTGCGGCAAGTATTCCACGCGGAAATGGTTCGCGTGCACAAGCTTGCCGCGATCCGGGCTTTCCAGCCCCGCCAGCATTTTCAGCAGCGTGGACTTGCCTGTGCCGTTCACGCCGATGAGGCCAATGCGCTGCTTCTCGTTCAGGGTGAACGAGATGTCATCGAAGAGCACCTTGTCGCCGTATGTTTTGGTAATATCGAGCGCGCTTAAAATATTCATCCTTGCACCGGCTCCTTCAAGTAAGCCGCAAGCAGGGCTGCTGTGTTCACTACAGCATCCATATGCGTGCGCTCCATGCTATGTGACGCATGGACGCCAGGACCGATGAGCGCCGCGCGGATATCGCGCCCGCCCCTAAGCGCAGCGGAAGCGTCGGATCCATACCGAGGATAAATGTCCACAGCATAGCCGATGCCAAGCTTCTCGGCATGCTCAATCATTTTCGACGTCATGGCGTAGTCATAAGGTCCTGATGAATCCTTCGCACAGATGGACACATCACGCTCACTTCCACTCAAATCATCACCCAATGCGCCCATATCTACCGCGATAAAATCGGTAATATCCGCTGGGATAAACGCGGAGCCGTGACCTACCTCTTCATAATTAGAGAAGAACAGCTTGATGGTGTAATAAGGTTGGAAATTCTCATCTTTTATCAGCTTCAAAAGCCCAAATAAGGACGCAACACTGGCCTTATCATCTAAATGACGCGATTTCACATAGCCGTTCGTCTTGACTTGCACACGCGGATCGAACGAAATGTAATCACCCACACGGATACCGAGCGCTTGAACATCCTTCTTGGATGCAACTAACTCGTCAATGCGAACTTCCATATTCGCTTCATCACGCTTGTACTCTCTTGCATCTTCATAGACATGCACCGATGGACGTGAAGTTAGAATCGTACCGTCATAAACGCGCTCATCACGTGTATGGATTTGGACGTACTCATTTTCAATGGCACCCATCATAAATCCGCCAAGCGACGTAATTTTCAACGTGCCGTTTTCTTTGATGGAGCGAACCATAGCCCCCAGTGTGTCAACATGTGCTGAAATCCCGATCACACGCTCTGCGTGCGCTCCAGGAATCGTCACAATGCCGCAGCCTTTATTTGTATAGGAAAGCTCGAAGCCCAGCTTCTGCACCTCTTGCTCAACTTTCTTCATAATGTGATGCGTGTACCCTGTCGGACTAGGCGTCCGCAGCAGCATCTCTAGTATTTCTGTCATATAGGCTTGATCTAATTGGGACTTCAAATGGATTCCTCTCCCCTAAGTAAGTAAAAAGCGGGTAAACACATAAAGAACAGTGCAGCCTCTGAATGAGACTTTCCCCTGATTTATACAATCAAGAACGAGTCTCTTCTAAGGATACTACACTGTTCTTCCCTGTTTTTCAAACTCGATTAGCTAACAAAATCCACACAGATGGACGTTCCATCCAGCACAGTTTTCATATGAGCTTTAACTTCTTCATGGACAGGATGTGTATCATATACTTTCAAATCATCTAGCGAATCAAACTTCGTGATCAAAGCAATATCATAAGAGCGCTCTAAATGTAGAATATCCGTACCAACTTCGATGTGTCTTAAAACTGGGATTTTGCCTTCCATGTTCGTTAGCACATTTTTTGTTACCTCGATGGCTTCTGGACTGCGATCTTTGAGCTTAAAAAATACAACATGCGTTAACATTGTCATACCTCCTCGGATTCGTCGATTCGTTCTAATCGCACATGCGTTAATTCGTCACTTTCGCTTTCGCTGACCATGCCTCAACGTCCCATACCCGTGTAACCCAGCCTTCATAGAATTCAGGCTCATGACACACAAGCAGTACAGTCCCTTTGTATTCTTTCAAAGCGCGTTGAAGTTCTTCCTTCGCCACAACGTCCAAATGGTTCGTCGGCTCATCGAAGAGCAGCCAGTTGCTTTCCTGCATAAGCAGTTTGCATAAACGCACTTTGGCTTGCTCACCGCCGCTTAACATGCTCATCGCACGAGTAATATGCTCATTTTTGAGCCCACAGCGCGCCAGTGCACCTCGCACTTCATTCTGAGTCATGGATGAAAAGGCGTTCCACACATCATCAATCGGTGTCATGTTCGGCGCTTTAACCTCTTGCTCAAAGTAAGCAGGGCTTAAATAATCACCACGATACGTTGAACCGCTGAATGGCTCAATTCTGCCAAGAATCGTCTTCAATAACGTGGATTTTCCCACACCATTGCAGCCCACAATCGCAATTTTCTCGCCTCGTTCAATCGTCACGTTCATCTTAGGAAGCAGAGCACGATCATAGCCGATTTCCAAATCTTTCGCTTCAAATACGATTCTACCACTTGTCCGCGATTCTTTGAATACGAAAGTAGGCTTCATTGCTGTTTCAGGACGCTCGATACGGTCAATTCGATCCAATTGCTTCTCGCGGCTCTTCGCCCTTGTTGACGTTGATGCCCGTGCTTTATTCCGAGCGATAAAATCTTCCTGCTTCTTGATATATTCTTGCTGCTTCTCATAGGCATCAATGTGCTGTGTCTTGTTCATCTCAGCCATTTCAAGGAATTTTTCATAGTTCGCCGTATACCGCGTTAATTTGGAAAACTCCAAATGATACACAACATTCACGACTTCATTCATAAATTCCGTATCATGTGAAATTAACATGAAGGCATACGGATAAGTTTTCAGGTACATTTTCAACCACTCAATGTGTTCCACATCTAAATAGTTGGTCGGCTCATCGAGCAGGAGAACGGTTGGCTTCTCCAAGAGCAGCTTAGCAAGAAGCACTTTCGTCCGCTGTCCGCCGCTAAGTGACGTCACATCGCGATCAAGGCCGATAGCATTTAATCCTAGACCGTTGCCCATCTCTTCAATCTTCACATCAAGCAAATAGAAATCACCGATTTCCAAACGTTCTTGGATTTCGCCCATTTCTTCAAGCAACGCTTCAAGCTCTTCCGGTGTGGCGTCGGCCATTTTGTCCGTAATCGTCATCATTCTTTTCTCTTCTTCATACAGGGGCAAAAACGCATCGCGCAGAATGTCGCGGATTGTACGGCCAGCCGCTAGCACAGAATGCTGATCAAGATAGCCATAATGAACTCTTGGTGTCCATTCGACTTTTCCTGTATCTTTTAAAAGCTTACCTGTCAATATATTCATCAACGTGGATTTCCCCACGCCATTTGCACCAACAATGCCAACGCGCTCGCCAGCCAGCAGGCGGAACGAAACATTTTTGAACAATGTCCGATCTCCAAAGCTGTGGCTTAAATCTTCAATCGATAACAGACTCATTGTGTAAATCCAAACTCCTGTCCAGTTAAAAGATAATCGCATTTTACACGCGACTTCTTATTATACCACTGTACAAGGCTGACAGGAAGAAGAACTATTTGTCTGCAATCCGAAATCGCCATTCATGACGAAGAATTCGGATGCAATCGCCATCTTTTAATGGATACCCTTGATAGACAACCAACTGCTCGTCGTTCAAGTAAGTCCCATTCGTAGAGCCTGCATCTCTGATCTGGTAAGTAACGCCAAAACGAATAATTTCTGCATGGATTCTGGAAACACCCGCTTCTTCGAGAGGAAGATCCACGTTAACTTGGTCATCCTTTCTGCCAATTGTAAAAAGTTCTTTTTGAATGAGAACAGATTGGTTCATCCCATGACAGATATATTCCAGCCTTGGACCGCTTGGTTGAGGCTTGGATTGACCTAAAACAACCGTTGCATTCGATTGAGACGGGCGTAACAGCGTCGTATGATTAGGTAAATCCGCATAGTATTGCTTCATGTTCATAGCTGCTGGAGAGGCTGGCAAAGCCATTGCCAAATTCGTTGGAAGGCCCATGAGGTGCGGCGACTCTATTCGATTTGCTTGTTTCTGCTGATTAATTGACTGCTTAAATGAGTCCTTCTCACCTCTGGTTGGAAGCCCTCGAAACAAAAGAATGAACACAATATCACCCAGAAGCAATGTTGCACCTGTCACGAGCTGCAGTGAACTGGTAGAAGGATGAGCCACATATTGCTGCCATAGCAAGGCTAAACAGACGAGAAATAAAGCAAGCGTGTACCATAACGTTCTCGTATTAAGTCGAGTGAATGTCATTGATTTACTCGGGTTGGAGGAAAGTGAACTTTCTAGTTCAATTTTATGAGAATGAGGTTGAGCTGCTTGAGCTGCTTGGGGTTCATGAGCCAAATCTACACTTTTCAAATATGATTTTGGTAACCCAACTTCTATCTGTCCAACCTCTTCTTCCTTCTGTTGCCATTTCGCGCTCGACTCATCCATCAGTTGTAATAATGCGGATTTGAGGCCTCGAATACTCTGATTTTGCGCATAAAGGGTTTGCTGCCATGACAACATATGGGTCTGGTTCTCATCGCTCAGGTACATAATAAGCTTGGAGAGGAGCTTTTCAATCGTTTGACAAACATCGACCGCTTCCTCCTGCTTTTCTAGTGGAATATACGTTAGGTAAACATCTGACCAATCTCGTCCGATATAAATAAAATTTTCTTTCAAAACAAAATTCGATTCGAGCAACATGTAGTTATGACTTTCTTCAATGGCACAAACAACAGCATACATCAGCTTGGCCAATTGCGGGACAGAGAAAGCCTCGATTTTCAAAAGGTGCGATAACATACGAGTAGCTGATAATGCGTACACCAGTTTGACTTGTAGATCCTCTTCATGAATCGTTAGAGGCAGCAGTCTTGGAATGCGATTCGCTTCCAGCATCCGCACTTGCAAGGAAGATAATGCTTCCACTTGTAAGCCATCTTCTTTATATAGCTCCATGGCATGTCCCTGTCGATACACAAATGCATAGCGAAATCCAAAAACATCTTGTGTCACCCTTCCACCTCATTTTCTCAAAATGAATAAACCCAAGCGCAAGCCACACCTGGCAGAACAGCATACATAAAGGGAAATTTCATATTTTTCTGATGTTTGATTTCTAGCAATGTTTCTAGTTTCTGCAGCGCCACAATGGCGAGAATCCAATTCGTTAATCGATGACTTGTTGCCCTTAACCGCTTACGAATGAATAAAAGAAAAAGCCCGATAAGTCCTGCACACAGCACGGCATACATCAATGTTTGTAAAGCAAACGAAACACCCATCATGGCGCCAATTGCCGCAAACAACTTCACATCCCCTGCTCCCAGAGCTCCAATGATATGAAGCAAAAGTACGACGAAAAAACCTGCAAGCGCCCCCATACAGGCAAATAGAAATCCAGTCCATCCTTGCGTTACGGAGTGGAACATCAATCCAATAAGAGTTCCACACATAGTAAGTTTATTAGGCAGTTTAGCGTGGCGGATATCTATGACAAAGGCAATCAAAATATATGTGATAAAAGTAATTGGAATCATATTAAGCTCCTACCCACGCGCGTTCATACGCTCTCTTTTTCACAACTATAACCAGGCTCATGAAGGGGATCGGCAGCTTATAAGTCATTTGAGCTTCAACACCAAAGTACGCGACTCCCCCTTGTTCCATACTCGGAAGCGTCACATCCGTGACTTGAAAATGACGTTGATCAATCGCTGATCCATGACAAAATGCAAAAACAATCGGCGTAAATGCCGCTAATAGCCGTGGCTTTACTTGAGTTTCATACAGATTATCTAATTCCTCTTGCGCTAACCCTTCCCCTAATTTCCGCTTCTCTTTCTCCCATTGCACCAGCGCTAAGACGGAATCTGGAATGTAAGCTTCATATTGTTCTGCAAAATCTTCCGCACTCGTCACGCGGCTCCTCACATCCTGAACGCGGTCAACAGCCCCATTCAACATCTTTGCTGCGCTGCTTTGATCATAGGTTGATTTCGCTTCTTGGACGAGTAGTCGAACGGGATACAACTGTCCTGCAATTGATTTGGTCGCTTCGGAAACACCAGACTGCATCGCCATTTCGATGATGGCAAGCTGAATACACACAATGAGTCCTAGTACAAACGCAAGGAACAAAGGCAATAACAGAGCAGCCTCCAATACGATTCCACCTTCTTGTCCTTGGATTAGCTTACGAAACATACCCTCCCACTCCTCTTCAATATGAAACGATAGCTGTGCGATTGAATTGACAAGTTGATCCAACGACTTTACAGCCTAATAAACCGGACTCATCTAACAATTTCATCAATTTCGGAATAAACCAAAGCTTAATTTCACTTGTCGCATTCGTTTGGACATAGGCGGTTTCTTGTTGAAGATCTTTGCCTGTTTCCAGCTCAATCAGTGCTTGCATTCTCGCCATTAATTTTTCGTTATTGCTATGAAGCAGTAGAAATAAACGCAAATAATCTTTATAAGTTAGCTTTAGTGCCGCAGCCGACAATTTGGAGGAAAGCTCAACAGCTTCCCCTTTCACAAGTGCATTCATGTCCTGAAGGGCTGCAACGGCACCTTCCGCCGCGCAAGCCAAGAATACAAGAAGTGGAGAACCGATATTCAACAGTTCTTTCCGAGGATCTAACAAAGCTTCTAAGGTGCGTACAGCTAAACGAAGTGCGTACATTTCAGCATAGGCGGATGACATATTCGCCACACACGAAGAGAATCCATATAACAAATATTCAACTTCTTGGTTGGCTAAAGGATGCGTGCTCGGATCGAAGCGTTCATGCGACAATTTCGGCTGCCCTGACGACTCTTTTTCCTGACCATACGTTCGATAGTTAAATTTACTTAGGGCAAATTCATTCACATACAGTTCATTTCGTAAGTTTTCTCCCGCTTGATTAATCGCAGATAATATGTCCATCGCTTTCATACTAAACGGCTCGGCCTGATTAAGTTCGTAAGCAACATCACTCCCGATCGTTTCATCTTGCGCGTTCAATTGACGATATTTCTGATATAAGCCTTGCTCCTTGCGCGCATCAGCATCGACTCCTTGGAGTTTCTCATAGTTGACTGAATCCCCATTCGACATATTCGTTACACTGCATCCTCCTATGGCAGCTTTGGCTTGATCCAGTAAAGCTTGTATTTTATTTTTTTGTGCATGTTTATTGACTGAGTTGTCGCTGTTGGTTCCCATTCTAGTGTGCTCAAGAGGGCTCATCCATTGATAAAAGGAATTCAATTCGCCCCAATAGGCTTCATTCGCTTGATTTAGCTTGTTCGTCGTTTCGCTCGTAAACAAATAAACACCCTCGAGAGCTGAACGAAAGGCTCCGAATAATGCAGTTATGCCAGCCACTGACGTTTGATACTGATCAAAGTACGTATCTGCAATCAATGAAACGTGTGAAAAAACAGCGCGCGCTCCTTGGTCATCTCCCTTGACTGCAGCGGAAATGCCAGTTAATTTCGTTCGAATCTCGTCATTTTTTAGTTTGGCCTTGCGAATTGCAGGCTCAATGGCTTGCTGAAGCTGGGAAACCACTGCCTCATTTGCCGACATTTCCAGCTTTGTGCTGACGAGGAGCGCAGAGTAGGTACTTATCGTTTTTAGGAGATTATCCAGGTCACTAAATTTTTGACTTAACGTGCTTAACTGTGACTCTAATACTTGTTTGGCATCAAGAAGAGACTGAACACGTTCTGCTGCCTCTTTACCCGTCTTTGATAGGGATGAGATCGAGGCGTCCACGTTTTGTATGGAGGTGTAGAGCGATTGCATGTCCTCTTGCACGCGAGTCATTTCGCCGCGCACATCATCCAGGGTATGAAGACCGATTTGAGCAGCTAAATTATCTAGTTCGGATAATCTGGTGTGATAGTAACTGTGATACGCGGTTAGTTTGGCATGCAGGACTTCCACTTGCCGCCAAGCTTCATCCAGCGCATCCTCGCGTTGATCAATCAGTCTTTCGATCTCTTCCGCATCTTTAACAAATTGAGCACCTGATTGAAAGGGTTCGCGGACACCGCTTTTCTTAAACTTATCCACAATCTCTAGGGTATAGGTAATAGGGGCTTTTAATTTCATGTCTTGAAGAAGCTGATTTTCAAATATGACATGGCTGGCGAGGGAGTATACGGGTGTAACACGCGAAGTGTCTTTAACCGATGCATTGTTAATAAAGTGAAATGCTTTTGAAGTAATTCCACCAGATAAATTACTCTCGAAGACAGTATTAAACTGCTGTATGGCAGCCTCTTGCGTGAGACCCATGCCATATAAACCTCGCTTCTGCAACTCAAGATCAAAAGAGGACATCACCGATCGCGCAGCTGCTTGTACAGCCGATTCAGTCTCTGCCTCCGCCACTTGAATGCGAGCAAAATCAATAAGTACCGCTTGAAACAAAAAAATAGGCACAATGATAAGAATCAGATAGACGGAAACCGCACCGTTTTCGTTATACAGAAATCTCCGCAAAGGCTCTCCCCTCTCTAATTATGAATAACGACGACAATGCCATTACGCTCAAGCTCCTGTCGAAAGGCATTTGTTGGCATCCCTTTCCCACTTGCATCCTTCTTAAAAAAGTGCCAGACAATTCCCTTCATACTTGGATCTTTCTTGAGGAGTTCAACGTCTTTCGGCATCTGTTCTAGTCGTAATTGAGCTTCCGTCATGCTATAAAAAGCTTGATGACCAATGCCCCGCGCATCGAGAGCATCGATGGTTCGACTTTTTCCAGATGCAGTTGTACGAACCACTGCAGTGCCGCCAACGAGCGACCTCAGGTAAGACGCAGCCTCACGTTCGGATCGAATGATGACAGCAGGACCTGACATATCATTGTTCACAGGCTCGATAAGTGCCGCCTTCGCCTTCGCTGGCGAAATAACGCCAACTAAGGATAGCAGATAAGTACGAGTAAGATCTGTCGTCCGAATGAGTTCCACAGCATCCACCACATGTGAAACTCCCGCACCTTCGGCTCGGTCTTTTCCCAACCATTTACGCACATAAGCAGGCATAAGAAACGACCTTTGAATACGCACTTTCACTTGATGATCTAAAAAATAATTCGAATACGAAGCCTCGCCAGTTACCCCTTGAGGAAGCAAATTGGAAGCTCGCGCTAGCTTACGATCAACAAGACTTGTCGCGCTGGAAAACGGTAAGGCTAGATTGCCTCCACCGCTTCCACGCAAGAGTCCGAATAGATCGGACAAATCATCCTGCGTTAGGCGCCAATACAAACCGTCATTTTCTTCGGGACGAAAACTTCCCGTCTCTAGCTCTTTATGGCTGTTATCCCATGTAAAAGCAAGCTTCTCCGCTGTCGTAGTGGCTAGCTGCTGCATGTAAACGTGCTGGTATGTATACACTCCGATAAACAACAATGCAACTGTACACAGCAAAATCATTGGAAACACCAGTGAAGCTTCTAACGTGAAGCTCCCTTGTTCATTCCGTACAAATCGAAGTGTTCGCTTATGGCGCACAGCTAGTTGTCGGACTCGGCGCACAAGGAGTAACACCACTGTTATCCTTAAGATCGGAGTTAGCATCTCCAATTAGCTTTTGAAACCATGAGACAATCCACTTTCTGAATATAATCGCAATTGCCACAAGAACAGCCACAATTAGCAAAATTTCCAACGTTCCGAGCCCCTCTTCCTCCTGCCAAACACGCTTAAAAAAATCCGTAATACGTATCATATTCACATTCCCTTCTTATTGTTTCATCATTAGTAAAGCAGGTGCAGCAACAATGACCATCACCACAACGAAAATCAACACCATTGGAAATACAAGCTTGGAAGATGCTTCTTCCCCAAGGGTACGGGAAACACTTTTCCGTCTTTGCCAAAGCTCTAGTGAAAGCGATTGAAGCGCAATGACGAAGTCATGCCCTCCTCTTTTGTAATTCAGCCCCAACGTTGACGTAAATAAAGAGACTTCATGCAGCGCACAGCGCTTATTGAAATCCTCCAAAACTTTCGTAAAGGATGTATTCATTTCAAGCTCATGAACAGCAAGTATCAGTTCTTTGTATAACGGCGACTCAGCTAGCTGGGGTTTGGCTTGCACACACCGTATCCATGCTCGATTAACGGTTTCCCCTGCATTGACCAGCAGCACGATCGTGCTTAGAAATTCTGGTAAATCCAGGATCATCCTCGTATGTTTTTTGCGAATTTGCACATCTAGATCACGCACCATAAGTAAGGGCATTCCAATGGCAAGCAGCACGCCAAAAACAATAACTGTGCCGTCCCCACCAGCTACTAGTGCCAATATTGCCATACCAAACAGACTTATCACACTCGCAGATAAGAGCTCAGCCATAAACCACTTGCTGCCATGTGAGATTTGGTTTCTGCCGTATAGGACGGTAATTTTGTGATGGATACTCGAAGTGAAATTCGGAAATTTCTCCATCAATCTCAGTTTATCAATGAGATAACAACTGTAAGGGGCTAATCGTTTTAACCGAAACGGATTTTTCTGATCCTGGGCCATACTACACCTTAATATTCATAATTTTTTGAGTGATCACGTAACAAACACATAACAGAAGCAAGCAAATGGTCATAATGACAATCCCGCTCCCCCTATAAAGTGGTTCCATATAATCCGGCGAGGAAAAGGCCAAAACAGCAACAATCACGACTGGTGCAACAACTAGAACGCGAGATTCAAACCGCTTTTGAGCTACCATAACCGCGATCTCTTGCTTAATTTCCAGCTTCTCAGCAATAACCGTAGCCGTCCGCTTCATGACCTCCACGAGATTGCCTCCCGTTCGTTTACAGGTTAGAAACACATCCGTAAAGCTTTGAATATCTTCTAGGTGACTTCGATCTGCAAAATGTTTAAGCGCCGCCTCGATGGGCTCGCCATTTTCTAACTTTCGGCAGATCATGCCGAACTCCACAACGATCAGACAGGCCGGATCGGGGTATAACAGTTTTAAGTCTTCCCAGGACTCACGGAACGCTGACTCAATTGATTTACCGACTGTCATGGCGGAAGACAGACAGCTTAATGCTTGTTTGAACTGTACATAAAGCAATTGTTTGCGTTTATGAATTACTTGCATTCGCCTTACCTTCGGAAAGAACAATCCCGATGCTGCTAACAGGGAAGCAAGTATGACGTTTTGGTAAAAAATGAATCCGATCATGAACGCTGGCAGGGCAAGCATTAGAATGGCGGTACCTTTTTCCTTGGAGGTTAATTCGTACTGGTTATAATCGATGGGGCTATTCGGGGACTGCGGGAAAGTTGCTTGAGGTTTAAATGCCCTTGCTGGGCTGCGCTTTCTCTTATCAACATATATCATGACGAGCCAACTCCCACCGCCTACCACAAGGACCCATAACCAAACCATCATGCGGTCACACTGCCTTCTACTTGTTGATTTAGCCAAGCGGGCAACTGCTTGCCTGCCATTCTAATTTTGTGGAGATTAATAAGTGGCTGGCCTGTGTACCGAAGTTCTCCCTCTACTCGGCTATCCAATGTGTCACCTGTTTCTTCAAAAAGAAATAATGGAATCAGCTCAACCTCGCCATCCTTCAATCCTGCAACCTGATGGATCTCAGTAACTTTCCTCGTTCGATCCCTCAGCCTTGAAATATGGATGACAATATCCAGCGCAGATACAATTTGTTTCCGTATGACTTCAATTGGCAGCGGAGCTGCGCTCAGTACCATCGTCTCCAGCCTGCTGAGCATATCCTTCGAGGTGTTTGCGTGCCCAGTACTTAAAGAGCCGTCATGTCCAGTATTCATCGCAGCAAGCATATCTAAAGCTTCTGCGCCCCTCACCTCCCCTACAATAATTCGATTGGGCCGCATTCTAAGCGAAGAGCGAATTAATTCCCGAATCGTAATCGCGCCCTTCCCTTCGGTATTGGCATTTCTTGTCTCCAATCGGACGAGGTTTGGTACATTCTGGATCTGAAGCTCCGCCGAGTCTTCAATCGTGATAATGCGTTCATGCGCTGGAATCCAAGCACTAAGTGCATTCAAGAACGTTGTTTTGCCAGACCCTGTTCCACCGCCAACGAATACATTAAACCCAGCCTCCACCATCATTCTCAGTATTTCTGCAGCATCCGCTGTGATACTTCCCATCTCGATTAAATCGCTCATCATCATTGGTTTCGCTGGGAATTTACGAATGGTTAATGTCGGCCCACTTAATGAGGCTGGCGGCAAAACAATATTGACCCGGGAACCGTCCTGTAATCGGGCATCTACGATCGGGGATGCTTGATTCACGATGCGATTCACTTTGGAAACGATCATTTGAATCAAATCCTCCAACTTCTCAGCACTTTCCAGTTCGAAGGGATATCTTTCCACAGCTCCTCTGCGTTCATAAAAAATACAAGTATGACCATTCACCATTATTTCCGAAACAGTTGGATCATCGATCAGTGGCTGCAGAATATCTAATCCTCTAAAACTGTCAAATAAGCGTTTGATACCCGTTTGCATCTCACTCGATGTCCATCCGCACTCTCTGGCGGCACGAAAAATCGTCTCCTCAATATGACCCAACAGTTGAGAATCACTAAGCTCATGGGAAAGATCTAAGCTTTCTTTTATCTCTCGTTTCAAGTCATGAAACAGCTGTTGATCCAACTTCCCCCCTCCCTCCTTCCACAAAGGAAAAGATCGATTCTTGCTGCGAAATGGCATGCAGCATGCCTGCTACTTGCTCAGCAAACAAGTCGGATTGCCAAATTTGCTCCGGAGCATGGATGGTCTTCCACTCGGGCATATATGGGAGTTGATACGTTGGCTTTTTCCCTAGAAAATCAAAATCATTAATGGTCTTCCCTCGCCACTGCGTCATCACGAAATGAATGTGCGGATAATCGCTCATTTGCTTCAACATGGATCTTGTTTTGACAGCATCCTGCCAATCATCGTGGAGAAGCCAAACAATCGTGTCGCTCATCTCTAGACTTTTTAGGATTCTCGGGTGGACCGACGATTCTAAATCTAGGATGATCGTATCGTACGCGGCCAAGTCGATGATCGCATGAAGCAGTTCTCGAATATGTTCGCCATTCATTTCTTGCATTTCTCGCATCTGCTCATGGGGAGTTAGGAAATCGAAACGCAATCGGGCATCGTGCGATTTGAGCTGCCCCAGCTTTGCACCGACAAGCGCTGGTGAAGTTTTCACATAGTAAAGGAGCTGAGACATGTGCCCCGTTTCTCCTTGCAGCCATTGCGATGCTGCACTTACATTTTCCAAGCTTAAATAGAAAACGCGCTCCCCGCGAAATGCTAATTGCTTCGCCATATGTATGGCTGTAATCGACTTCCCGATATGACCACTAGCGCTGAAAACAGAAATCACCTGTGTTTTGCGATCCATTGCTGGACGTCGTTCAAACTGGCTCCCTTTCATGTAAAGGGTTATCAGACGAGAGACCAAAGATTGCAGTGGTTGAAAACGAAACAAGAACGGATGCCCAGCATCTGTTGTGTTCGAATTTGCTATGTTCTGACTTAGAAACATACATGATAACGATGTTCGATGATGTTGAAAAAGCGGATAGTAAGACTCCGATAGCAGCAATATACCTTGGATATTCGAATCTTCACTGAGTTGAAGCAGCAACTCAGGCTTGGAGAACAATTTTACATACAGTTGCTCAGCAAACGCTGTTGAGCGAATGAAATCTGTTAAACGCAAGATGTAATCACGATCATCATCTAGGATGTATACGTGAATTTTGCTCTTATTCATATTCATGTTCATGTAGTACCCTCCTAACAACGCTAGCCCACTAACTTGGCATAAAGCCCTGAACCAATCAATACTGCCCCCATCATGGCCATGACAATCGCCAAACGATTAATCGTTTCGGTTCTCAAAACGCTCACGCTATCCCCTCCTCCGACTATTAGTAGAACAATAAAAAAAGCACTCGCCGACGATAGAGTTTCCTCTACAGTCAGCGGTGCTTCCGCTTGTCCATCTTTCAATTTAACCAAATTGTACCACATTTACCTGAAAAATCAACACCTGATTATTCGCTTTTTTCCCACGGATATTTCATCGTAAAAAAGCTAGCCAGCTTTTTACTCTCAACTCTGCGAAGTCGACGCATTTCTGCGCGGTTTGGCGCGGATTCGTGAAGCTTAAACTCTTCTTCAGTTTCCGGTATGACATCCGGCACTTCGACTGGCACTTTATTTTCATCCAACGCAACAAAGGTCAGAAAGGAAGTCGCGGCAATTTTCCGCGTGCCCGATTTCAAATCCTCCGTCACAACCTTTACGAATACTTCCATGGAGCTTTTGCCTGTCCACGTTACGAAAGACTCTAAACAAACCGAATCCGACGTATGAATCGGTGACAGGAAGTCAACCGAATCCGTTGAAGCCGTCACCACCGACCTGCGACAATGCTTATGCGCGGCAATCGATGCGATATCATCAATATAAGACATCAGCTTGCCGCCAAATAGTGTATTATGATTGTTTACATCAGTAGGAAAAATACGCGATGTTTTGAAACATCTGGATTCTCTAGAATATCTCGGCTCCATGCCAGTTCCCTCCACGTCATTACTTGCAAAATATGACTCATCATACCATACTTCTGGCTAGTTTTGGTTATAACTTGGACCTCGAACATAATATAGTAATACAAGCTTATCAATGTGATGGAGGTGTTTCGATGTTTACGTTCATAATCGTATTTCTGATAACGTATGCGCTTTTCTCGATTTCGGGTGTGCTGTTCCCAACGGATCGACCTTATTATGCGGCCTTGAAAAAGCCAAGCTGGACCCCTCCTGCCCCATTATTCGGCATCGTCTGGGCTATTTTGTATGGATTGATCTCTGCATCAGTTGCTATCGTGTATATGAAAACCGATCGATTTCAGCAAGCATCCTCGAGCTATATGCTCATATTACTGTTGAATTATGTTGCGAATCAAGCTTTTAGCTTCTTCGAATTCAAGTTAAAGAACTTGCGGCTAGCCTTTTTAGATTCGGCTCTCGTGGCGTTCACAACGTTCATGCTGATCTACGCAACAATCCCTTATTCTAAGTTAGCCGCATGGCTATTACTGCCTTACTTGTTGTGGTCCTGCTTCGCAACCTTATTGGCTTGGAGCATTTATCAACTCAACAAAGGGACTACACATGCCTATTAAACCAGTTTAAAAGCGATTTCTTATACGGTTTCCCCCACTTCATTAGGAGCTCGTTAGGGACGATTTCACCAAGGATGGGGTAGAAAGCTTTGAATATTGCATGCAAATAAGGAGGCCGATCTTGGATACAATCGCCTTTCCAATTCGCTTGTAACACCTCTGAACGAGGTAATTCGGGAATGGTGCATAATGGAGCGGACGGCCATGCTTCGTGCCATTCCTTTTTAAATTGGCTAGGGACGGTTCCGTTCACGATTACATGCACATTTTGACCTCGATTTTGGTAAGACATTAATTGTTCAAGATGCCTTCGTGAACTAGGTCGATTGCACTTTCCGGGCGAAGCATCAACGACCACGAGGATACGATCTGCGCGATAACATAGCTCCTGCACCGCAGGATGTTCCCAATCCGTCGATATGTCCCATAGGACAATCGGCTTTTTCACGAGATGAAGTAATTTGAAGGCATCTGCCGTTTGCCAAGAGCCTTGATAGCCGTCAGGTGGAATTGGAACCCAAGTGGTAAAACCATTTTTCCAAGTTGGTGTGATTGCCTGGGAGGGATCATGCATGTGTTCGGAGAGAAATGAATAGGAAGATGGCGCATGTTGATCACCGTATAGCAGCATATAGAGATCAGGCTCGATAGTTGGTTGTTCAACGAGTGCATGAGGGATTGATAAGGCATGAAAAATTCGAGCAAGTGAAATTGCAGTGAAAGTCGAGCCTACCCCGGCGAATAATCCCCCGATAATAATTAATTGATCTGACACATGGGATGAGGCAGTATGTGAAGACTGTCTAGAAGTTGATATGTCGTGGAAAAGAGGATGTGGATCAAGTAGCTGAAGGCGTTGTTTCACTTCCAAAGCGGTTTGGCAGCGATGTTGCGGAGATTCTTGCAAAAGTAAGTTCACAGTACTTCGCAGCTGCTCTGGTATTCCATCACGAAGCTGCTCGAGTGGTTTCACGTTTAAATAGGCATATTGTCCACCTGACAATAAGTAATACAACATGGAGCCGAGTGTATACAAGTCTGTCCGCGCATCCGTTTGCCCTCCCACATATTGCTCAGGAGCAGCGAATCCGACGGTTCCCATTTGCATAGTATCTGAGGCTTGGCCTTGCTTGAACTGACGAGCAACACCGAAGTCGATTAATCGAACTTGATTGTGAGTGTTGAGCATTACATTTGCTGGCTTTAGATCGCGGTAAATGATGGGGCGTGGTTGGAAGGTATGCAAATAGTGGAAAATATCCAGCAGTTGAAGCGCAATGTGAACAATCAAATCCACAGTCAGATGACGTGCCTTTTTCTCAAATAAATCCTGAAGTGTAGGCCCCTCTATGTAATCCATCACGAGATAGCCCTTGCCTTGCTCTGTTATAAAATAATCCACTAATTGCGGCAGCTGCGCATGCCCGAGCTTCGCCAGCATCTCCGCTTCCTCCATGAACGAGGCGGAATCAGACAGCGAGCAATCAACTTCCTTGACCGCCCATCGCTTGCCGATTAGTTTCCGATCTTTAGCCAGATACACGCGACTCATGCCTCCCTGCCCGAGCAGTGAGATGAGTTGGTACCTGTTGCCTATAATGACGTTGTTCCATGGTGATCGTTGATTCACAATAAACAGAAAACCTCCTCTTCGTTTCAAGCCCATATGTTCTTGATTATAAGGGAGGTTCACTGGAAAATCTATGTATTTTCCCAAAAATTATATTTTCTGCAAGTAGAGTGTCAACTCTTCACGATTGTGAAAGAGCTGTTTCGCTTTTAGCAAAAAGAGAGAATCTTCAAAGATACGCAAAATATCTCGCACCGTCTGGAAAGGCTTCTTATGCATGAGTTTCACCGTAATAATCGCCGTGCCTCCACTTTGCAAACCGTACAGCAAATCCGCTACGAGACGTCCCATTTGCCTAGGATCCCAGCTCATATCACAGACAAGCAGATCGAACTCATTGTCGCGCAGCTTCACGTCACCAGCGTTTTTCTTCAAAAAAGTAAGCAGCGGATTACCCAGTAAGCGAGGATTCAGCGCAGCTGGATCGATTGCCGTCACTTTGAGTCCACGCTCTAGCAATAAGGACGTCCAACCGCCAGGCGCGGCACCTATATCTATCGCTTTGCGAGCGATGCTGAAATCAATACCGAAACGTTGTTCAGCTTCTAGCAATTTGAATTTGGCGCGTGATATTTGGTCTTCCTCTTTCATGAATCGAATAGCACCGCCAGACCAATCCGACAAGTTCTCCTGAGGCTTGGATATACCAACAAAGAGCTTTTTCGCGCTGATATAGACGGAAATGATGTGATCCGCATAACGAACGACAGGCTCAGCCTGACATTCAGAAACGAGAATTTCATCAATCGCTGCTTTGATTTCAAACGGTGCATACGGCACATCCGCTCGCTCTTCTTTACGAATTTGCGTAGCTATTTTGTCGCCAAGGCTAAATAATCCTTCGCGATAAGCGTTTCTCATCCACTCTGTCAAATTCGCCAAATCCCCATCTGTACGAGTCAACTCCCACTCTTGATGGACAGGCTGAAGATGCCTAAGGAAAATCGGTTCATTTTCCATCAGCGTTGGTATCACATCAACCGTTTCGTCAGGAACATGGAAGATGAACACCTCGGTGGGTACTAATAAAGTAAATTTGGTAGTTGGAAATAATTTGCGCAGTTCATCTTGTGCATATTGCGCAAACCCATGATTCGAGGTCCCAATATAGGTGTTTAAAAGTGTCATAGCCGCATCCTTTATATCATCTTCGGTCTTGTTCTAATAAGTTTCTTACAAGTTACATGGCTTACTTAGGGTCAATCACTTTAATCCATGGACGTCCTTGATACCACTCCAAGACGATATCGATACCGAACGCTTGGTGAATATTTGCTGGAGTTAGAACTTCCTCTTTGCGTCCAGCAGCAATAATTTCCCCTTGCTCAATAATGGCAACATGCGTAAATAACGGCATGATTTCTTCGATATGATGCGTGACATACACAACGGTGATGTCCTGTTTGCTCAAATCATTCACATCCGCCAGAAACCGCTCACGCTCGTATAAATCCAACCCTGCTGCAGGTTCGTCCAAAATGAGAATCTCCGGTTTCATCATCAAGGAACGGGCCAGCATCACTTTCTTACGCTCACCTTGTGAAAGGCTGCCAAGCGTCTGATTCGCAAGATGTGGAATGCGAACGCGTTCCAGCATTTGAAGCGCACGTGCCGTTACTTCCTGCGGAATTTCCTGGTAGAAACGCAAAAAGGCATATTCACCCGTTGCCACGACCTCATGAACAGGATCTCCCAAGTTTAATTTTTCGAGGAGCGACTGGGAAATATACCCGATTTTTTTACGAATTTCTCTAACGTCACACTGCCCATAACGATTCCCAAGCACATCTACCGTACCACGGCTCGGAAATTCGTATCCGTTCATCAGTTCAAGCAGCGTAGTTTTACCTGAGCCGTTACGGCCCAATATGACCCAGTGTTCACCGGATTCAATAAGTACATTCACATCATTTAGAATATGGCGTTCTTCTCGGATAAAATGAATTTGTGATAAATGGATCATGAGTTCGATTCCTTTCAAATTACGTTAACTAGAATAGGTGCCTCTTGCCACCTCAAGCAGCACGTCGTCGGGTATACGATGATCAAATAGTGCCATTGCCTCTGGTTTCACGGCATATAGCATTTGATACATCTGTGTGCACGCAGAAGGGCTTGAAGTGTGAATATAAATCGTTCTCGGAAATTTGCGCTGTTGAATAAGCCAAATGACCACATCTGTACCCGTTTGCTTCGACATCCAGCCTAAGTCATGATCCAAGGAAAGGATATCCACTTCGCACTCTTGCAGTAAAGTAATGCATTCATTGGCGTCTTTCGCTAACGTAAATCCTTGAGGACAGGGACGCGAATCATCTAAGTATACATGAATCATCTTCACTTTTCCTTTCCATGCAACGATTGTACAAGCGCAATCTCATCCCGATGTGTCCCATCCCATCCAGCGCCTGTCTCAAGGACGATTGGTATTTCTTGTAAAAATGGCGATGCTAATAGCGTTCGGAAGTTATCGAGACCGATGTATCCTCTACCAATATTGGCATGCCGATCACGTCGTGAGCCGCACGCATACACAGAATCGTTCAAGTGAATCGCTTTTACATGAGGCAAATAGTCCAATTGCGCCCCTCTTCGCTCTAGATCGGACCAATCCGATCCTTGCCATAATCGACTGGCAAAAGCATGGCAGGTATCCATGCAGAACCCAATAGTCTCCGGTCGAAGACAGAGCTTGCGAACCTGCACCATTTCTTCCATGGTCAATCCTAATTGAGCGCCTTCGCCTGCCTGATTTTCAAGAAGTATCAGCGAAGCTCCGTTATAGCCCTCTGTGGCACTATTCAAACATTGTATTATATTTTTGTACCCTTGTAACGGGTCTTTCCCGACATATTTGCCAAAATGCACCACAAGGCCGAGGGATCCGCACGCATTCGTAATGTCTAAGCCATTTTTGATCAAGGCAACCATTAGAGCACGCTCTGGCTCATCGACTGCTGGATTCAGCGCATACGGAGCATGGCCGATTGAAAGTAGACCATGCTCCTTGCTGAATTGAGCACAGGCATGCATGTCCTGTGGGTTTGCCTCCTTCAACGCCAGACTGCGCGGATTCATTGGAAAATATTGAAACGCCTGAGCGCCAATAGTCAGGGCAGTTTTAGCTGCAAGAAGGTAGTCGCCTCGCGTTCGTACATGGGCTCCGATTCTCATGTTCCATCCGACCTTTCACGATTGACAGTGAGCACAATAGAAACATTTCCGACTGGATAGCTCAATTTGAATAATCGGGTTCCCGCAGCGTAAACACGCTTCTCCATTCCGATCATAGACGCGGCAACGATCATTATATTGACCCGTTAATCGATCACCAACAAAGAGTGGTTCCTCCATGTATCCCCCAGCTTGAATCGCTTCTCGCAGAAGTGCTTGCATGGCTTGAAAAAGTCTCATGGTATCCTCTTCGTTCAGCGATGCCACTTTTCTCGTCGGCAAAATCCCCGCTTCAAAGCAAATTTCATCCGAGTAACAATTGCCAATACCTGATAAAAAAGATTGATCAACAAAGGTAACTTTAATCGTTCCCTTCTTCATACGAAGTGCATGACGAAATTGAGCGAGATTGATTCCAAGGGGCTCTGGGCCCAATTTATGCAAAAGATCAATGACCTCATCTGGTGTGTGCACATGCAAGTAGCCTAACCGTAAGCCAATGAAATAGAGCCGCTTCTCGCCAAAATGAAGCTCAATTTGAACCGTACGATCAGGCTTCTCCTTTTCAGAACCATAGAACATCCAACCGCCTAACATGAGGTGGAGCAACAGCACGTCACCTGTCGCCAAATGAAACAGCAAATGCTTCGCCTTACGCTCCATGCGCACAATTCGGTTGCCGACTAGCTTTTGGGCAAAAGTGTCAGCGCTTATATTCAAAGACTTTGGTCGTGTTACTTCAACCTTTGTCACTGTCTCATTTAGGATTCTTCTGGATAACTGTTGACGATACGTTTCCATTTCAGGCAGCTCAGGCACGTCCATCGCTCCTTGCCATTTTTATATTTGGTATAACCAAATGGCAGAGCACCTAAACCTCAAGCCTTAAAAGCCAGAACATCTTAAATCAAGCTTTCAGCGACATAGGAAGGCCTTTCCAACTTCTTGTTTGGCTTCGTTCTAACCGCCACTTGCTTAACCGTTTCCTTTGGCGCATGTGTAGACTTCTTCTTACGAATTTTGTCCTGCAACCTGTTCAAACGTTTCTCCCAAGCATCTTCTAGCTCCGAGAACTTCCGATCCGCACGTTGCAGTGCACGTCTGCGCCAGAGCTTCGCCCACGCTTCTTCCGTATAGAAAACCGCGAGTTCCAGATTCTTCTCTTTATGCTCGTAGTACATCGCCAGCTCCAAATAGGGCTCCAATTGCGACGAAATACTTGATGGCTTCAAGAGAATAGCAGTTTTCCAAAGCTCCACTGCTCGTGAATAACGGCCTCTCTTCTTATACCAATCCGCTAATTGCATTGCTGCAATTTCCCGATCCGCAGGCGGCCGATCTGGTACTTCATCTAGTAATCTTGTATATAACCTATCGAAATAACGCTCTGCTTTAGCGATGCGATCCATTTTGTCGAGCCAAACACCGGTACGATACAGCTCTTCCAAATCAAGTTGATGAAGTTCTTCTGCACCAAAACCGCCTTCGTCCGTTTCAACATCAGAGCAGTATTCTTCGTCCATGCTATCTTCATTTGCAGGTGTCAATAACCGACCAAAATGAATCGCAAGCGCAGCCAATGTCACAATATCATGCTCATTGTGCACGAAGACTCCCTTAAGGACAGAAGGATCCTTCTCTGCTAAATAGAGAAAATACAACGCAGGTGCCATCGATCCTGGCACATCATCCACTCGTTCGAAGCCAAGTCTGGCCTCCTCCACTTTGCTCAAACGGCAGGATGGCAGCGAGTTCCGCCACAAACTACGAGCTGAATAGAGAAGATCCAGCTGCAGAAGCTCTGCATCTTCAAGAGCTAGTCGATTCAGGACGAAGCGATTTTTAAGAATCGGCCAATCGAACGTACGTCCGTTATAGGAGACGATATGAGTAAAGCGGCCGAGCAGCGCTTGCAGGTAAAGGAGCATCGCCTGCTCCTCAGCAGGGTTTCGAATGAAGAGCTGTTCCACGATGAACTGCTCATCCTCGTAGTAGCCGATGCCAACCATGAACGGCACGTTCCCTGCGCCGACGCCGAGTCCGGTCGTTTCCGTGTCGAAGAAGAGCAACTCTTCGGCCCGGACGACGGCGTCGTGCTCGTGAAAGCTGGACAGCTGCGGCGCCACATCGGCGAGGTCACTCAGCCGATATTTGCCGTGCACGCTGTCCGCGCCGTACACACGGCGCCGCATCACGAACGAGCCCCCAGGGCTCGTCGCGATATGGGCGCCGAGCTGCGCCCATTCGCCCCCCGCCTCGGGCGGGGGCGGCGGCGTTGCACTTGCCGCTGCGGGTCCCCGCAGGCGGCCGAGCCTTTCGCGGAGCCCGCTCATCGGGCACCGCCATTGAGCTGCGCAAGCAGCTCCAACGCGAGCTGCTTGCCGAGCAGACCGACCTCTTCGATCGGCCCGACGCAGGCCGGGCAGCCACTGATACAGCCGCAGCTCGTGATTAGGCTGCGCGCTTGGTCCATCAGCTGTCCGTGGACCTCGTACAGCCGATCACTTAGCCCTACGCCGCCAGGGTACCGGTCGTAGAAAAACACCGTCGGCAGCTTATTATGCACGGCCTTAACCTGCGGTACGACCCGAATATCCAGCGGGTCGCACATCAAATACAACGGCGCCAGATGCCCGAGTACGTTCGCGATCCCAAGCAGCGCATGCTGCATGTCATTCGCCGAACGTCCCTTAGCCATCTCCTCGTCAAACGTGAACCAGTAAGAGCTGGTGTGAAGCTCCTCTTCAGGCAAACGAATCGGTCCTGATCCGATGTTTTCATGTGTACGCAATCGAATTTTTTTGAAAATCGTAGGCTGCGCGTTCACCGTCACCTCGCCTAGTTGACGAAGTAATCCGCCAGTGCGCCCCTCACGGTTCACATGCAGTACTTTCAACTGAACAGCCATGCTCGCATCTGTGAAATAATCGACATTGACTTGTCGAACGAATGCCTTCTTCTCTTCGTAATCCAACTTTTCCACTTGGAATTGAATTCCCTCATGAATATAAATAGCCTCTTCGTGAATTAATGTGGGCGCGCTAAACCTATCACACTCCCCAATAACCCGGTGACCATTCGTCATATCAATAATAATAAAATTCTCTTGCGCCGCCGAGCGCAGCGAGATGTTATGCGCAGGGAAAGACTGCTCCATCCAATACCACCGATCATTCGCGTGATGGAGTACTTGTTCTTCTGTCAAATACTCCAGCACATCGGTAAGAGACTCCTCACCGAACTTCTCATGGGCTTCGAAAGGCAGCTCATACGCCGCACACTTCACATGATCGACAAGGATGATCAGGTTGTCTGGATGAATGCGAGCCTGCTCCGGCGGCCGCTCGAAGAAATACCGCGGATTCTGGATCAAATATTGATCCAGCGGATTGCTGCTCGCGACGAGAATCGTCAGCGAGGTCTCCTGCCGCCGCCCGGCACGCCCGGACTGCTGCCAAGTGCTGGCTATCGTCCCTGGATAGCCATTGAGCACGCACGCTTGCAGCTGGCCGATGTCGATGCCCAGCTCCAGTGCGTTCGTGCTCACGACGCCGCGGATTTCCCCGCTGCGTAAGCCTCTTTCAATCTCCCGGCGCAGCTTCGGGAGATATCCGCCGCGATAGCCGCGGATCGATTTGCTGCCCAGCTCGTGGCTTACGAGCTCCTGCAGGTAGGTCAGCAAAATCTCGACCCTCACGCGGCTCCGTGCAAACACGATCGTCTGGATCCCGCTTCGCAGCAGCGTACCCGCTAGCTTGCGCGTCTCCAAGACGGAGCTTTTGCGAATGCCCAACTGTTGATTGACAACTGGCGGGTTATAGAACACGAAGTGTTTTTCGCCTGCTGGAGCACCGTTATTATCAATCAACGTTACCGATTCGCCAATAAGCCGTTCTGCATGCTCCTTCGGGTTCTCAATCGTCGCGGATGCGCAAATAAACTGCGGATTTGAGCCATAAAATCGGCAAATCCGCTTTAATCTTCGAATCACATTCGCAACATGGCTGCCGAAAACACCGCGATACGAATGCACCTCATCAATGACGATATAAGTGAGATTCTCAAACAACTTGACCCATTTCGTATGATGAGGCAGTATTGCGGAATGCAGCATATCGGGATTCGTCACGACAATATGTCCTGCATTACGAATCGCCTGACGCACAGTAGGCGGCGTGTCCCCATCATAGGTATGAGTTTTCAAATCCACACCCATGTAATCGATCATTTCTTGTAATTCAGCTACCTGATCCTGTGCCAATGCTTTGGTTGGGAACAAATATAACGCGCGCGACGCATCATTTTCCAAAACCTTTTGGATCACTGGCAGGTTATAGCATAATGTTTTCCCAGAAGCAGTCGGCGTTACCGTGACAACATGCTTTCCCGAAGTTGCATGGCGGAAAGACTCCGCTTGGTGCGTATAGAGCTGGTGAATTTGTTTATGTCGAAGAGCAGGACGAATACCCTCATGTAATCCTTCTGGAAAATCAGCCAGCTTAGGATCGCGCGGGGGTATCGTGTGCCAATAGGTGACTTGAGCCATGATTTCAGGCGTTTGGCGCAGCCCTTGAATCATTTCTATCATAGAAGAGACTTTACCTGTGAAAGGATTCATCAATCGAATCTCCTTACCCATATCGTTTCTTCCATTTTACAGAATATACGTTCGTATGTCTACATTAAATCAGCTGAATCGTCATAATCGTACCGAATGCCGTCCAGCACTTCGCTTGAAACTGGAGTGGTCAATGCGAACGCTTGGTTGGCACTTTCTTGCATTTTAAATAACACTTCTTGATAATCTCTTGATCGTTGCTCTTCACTTTCATGTTTCATAGCGGTTCGTAAAGCTCTTTCGATGATTATCACATCATGGCTCGTGAAATTCATGGCTTCTCGCACCTCATTTTGGTCAACTTGTCATAACCTCTAGCTTTGCCAAATAAAGCCATGTCCATACAATCATATGAGAAGATCATAAATTCGTAATCCTGTTTCCTTTCAGGTAAAATAAGGATGAAATCGAATAAGGAGGAACTCATAATGTCCACATCTCCATCCAATGAGGTTGAAGCTAATCGCCAACCAGATCATGAAATCAACCCGCAATTCATCGAACGCTGGTCGCCTCGTTCCTTCTCCGATCAAGACGTGCCTGAAGACGTTCTACTTTGCTTATTGGAAGCTGCTCGATGGGCGCCATCGGGTAACAACAATCAGCCTTGGCGTTTTATCATCGCACGTACACCTGAGCACCTCACTGCCTTCCATTCCTTCATTCACCCAAGCAATCGTGTCTGGTGTGAGAAGGCGCCTGTGCTCGCCCTCGCTATATCTCATACGCTAACTCCGCGCGGCACTGAAAATGCAAGCCATGCTTTCGATACAGGCACAGCCTGGGGATACTTGGCACTAGAAGCAAATAATCAAGGATTGATCACGCATGCGATGGGTGGTTTCGATCGTGATCTCGCTCGCCAAACGCTGAACATTCCTAACGATTATGCCATTCATGCGGTCATTGCGATCGGCTATCGCGGTCCTGTTGATGCGCTTCCTGAGAATTTGCGGGAACGTGAAGTTCCATCCAGCAGAAATGAAGTCTCTACATTCACTTATTTCGGAAAATTCGAATAAAGATTATCGCTTGCATTGAAAAAAAGAACACTTTCGCTCACAGTCAGACCGTGAATGAATGTGTTCTTTTCATCTAAACAAATGGCGGGTCCCACGCCTTCTTATCCATACCAATCCGATCACTAACGACCTTCATATCTCGATCTAGCTGAACATCAACGCCAAAGGGAAACTTTCGTTGTTTATGCCAAAAGCGTGCATCCCGCCACTCTACGAGGTAGCCGTCATTTTTCTCTTTCCAGCTCACATGAATACGCTGTGCGAAAGTTAGGAAGGCACGAACACCTTTCGTCGACATGCTAGCTTGCACAACAGGATGCGTTTCATGTTGATTGTAATCTTTTTTGCTATATTGCTCGTGCACGATGACTTGCCCAAACCGAATTTCCCCCAAGTAAAAGCAGCAATCGCTCTCAAGTACAAATTGCCACAAGAACCAACTCAGACTGGGGACGAGATGGCAAATGCCATCTTCCCTGTTTAATGCAATTTTCACACGTTTCACATGACGATTACGCTGCATCGTACGTATGGCCATGTAGAAGATGGCGGCCGCATAAATCAGAGCAAACATTTCCCCAACATAGCTCCCACCTCCGCCGTGCCATGCAAAAAACCAAACGCCAGCGCCCAACGCATGTAAGGCGAACAAGAAGGGCTCATACAGACATAGCGTATCGAGGTGAAGCCACTTTTTCGAGAAAGGACGCAAGCATTGCACGCCATACGTATTGAATAAATCCAAACCAACATGCAGCACGACCGCAGCGAAAATCCAGGCATACAGGCTGAGCAAATGATCCCACACACCGAAAATACCTGCTAAGGGCAGCGCAAACAAGATAGGCCATATCAGTAAAGCTGGCAAGGAGTGGGTCACGCCACGATGAATTTGGACATAATACGCATATCCTTTTAACCGTGCGAAGGTATCCAAATCAGGAGCATGCGATCCCAGCAACGTACCTGCCAGGATGGCATGTGCTAAGGCTGGATCCTGCACAACGGCAGGTTCCAAACAAGCCAGTCCCGCTAAAGTGACGCCAAACAATAGATGACTCCCTGTATCCATCTGTCACGCTCCCTTTTTCTCATGCTGTTTTAAACTCGCTTGCTCTTCCCACCGTTCATGCACATTCCACCAGTAGAACCACGATTCTGGCTGTGCGCGTATAACTTGCTCCATAAACGCATTCAAGACGACATTCGCTTCGGCTCGCGCCGCTCTCGGTCCTTTTGGCACAAACGAACTGTCTGCACGCAGCAGTAGAGGCGCTTCAGCCACTAGGCGGTGCTCAAAGCCATGAACGCGATATCCATAGAAAGGTACAACGGGAATCCCCTCATCTAAGGCCAGCATTGCCGTTCCTTCCGGCGTCCTTGTCGTTCTACCAAATAACGTTGAAAGCGGAAAATTCGGTCGCCAGAAATCGCCTAGAAGAAACACAATTCCACCATCGAGAAGATGCTTGCGCAATGCTCGATACAGCTGCAAGGGAGGTACGCTGTCATAATCCAACCCTTTGCAACCCATCTCGGCAAACTTTAGATAGATCGGTCTAAGCTCTGAGCTTCCAGCAGAAGCAACCGTCAGACAATCGAAGCGATGAGCGAAGTACCGATAGTAAAGAAAGAAGTTGCCACTATGCGGCGTATATAAAATAAAGCCTTTTCCAGCCGCTATGCGCTGCGCTTCTTGTATATTTTCGTCCCCTTCGAGTTCGAAGTGAGGGATACGTGTTCCATCAACCCCAACGAGAATTTCGTAAAGGGTGAAGATGACATTTTGCATATACCCTTTCAAAATCTTTCTGAGCTTCCTGCTCGGCATTGGGCCTAATAGATCAACTAAGTTACTTTCTACTCGCATTAGGAAGCCGCGTCGGCAAAACACATACACGACATGAGCTACTCCTATACACAAGATATTCATCAGCCACAGTGGCATCCAGTGTGAAAGCCTGGTTATTCGATCAATTCGACGTGAATCTGAGGTTAATTTGGCAATCCACGCATACATGTAAAGACATCCTCCTGACTATGTGGCTAGAAAGTGACGTTTGTATCGGCGAGTGACCTTCTCTTTCTCCAAAACAATGAAGAAATCGACCGTCCCAAACAACTCATCATAAGCAGGGTCCCCAGCAATTTCCGCGCCCAGCCATTGGTAGCCTTTCATCAGTGGAGGAAGCTTTCGAAACAACTCTTTCTCGCTGCCACTCAATTCAATCTGGGAGAGGCCTGTGATTCGATATGATGGGAGGGGCTGGATACCGTAACGGTCTGTCCACACCTGCTTCAAGCGCAACAACGAATAGATCTCATTCAACGCTTCCATCTGAGCAAAATGAACCGAAGCACATCCAATAAGATGTGAGAAGCCATTCTCACTGCTATAGCCTGCAATGCCTTCCCAAAGCAATTGAATTGTTCTGCCATCCCGATATGGGGGTGCCACGCAGCTTCGACCAAGCTCTAAGGATTGTTTTTTCCGTTGCGCGTAAGCGCTCAGATCAAACTCCGTTTCCGAGTAAAAGCCAATGCCCTCCACAGCGCGGTCGCCAGGCAGGAGTCGATACGTACCGACAACCTCTTCGGTCTCGAGATCTTGCACAATCAGATGATCACAATACGCGTCAAAATCGTCAGATTCCAGCTTGCGCTCATTGAGCATCCGAAAATTGTTCTCTTCTTCAACAAAAACTTGATAACGAAGGCGCATCGCTTGCTCAATTTCACCTGTGTTGCTGGCTAGCTTGACCGCAAGCTTTGCTGGTTGTGGCGCCGTTTGCAGAGGTACTCTCATCATCTTTGCCTCACACCTCTCGACTAAAAGTTTAACAACTTCAGCATAACGGAGAATTATTTCCTGTTGATTTGCGTGTTGTAAAGATATTGTAACTTTCGTGATATCCGTCTATATAAAATAAAAAAATAGCGCAATCGCCTCCTCGGCGACTTGCACTATCCACATGGCCCCACCTATGTCTGACCCCTCGATCTATCCTTTAGGAATCATTATCTTTAAACGATTTCCATATTTCTTTAATCATGATGAAAAAGATCGCAGAGATAAAGATAGAAAGCAGCACTTCACCAAGTGTAATTTCCATACCTTCACCTCGATTACCTTTATTGCTTAGTGTATGAGGTTAGGGCAAGAAATTGACGTCTATATGCAAAAATAAGCTCCTCCCGTCTCAAACGAACGGAAGAAGCTTATTCAATCACACTTTACGTGGGATGTCGAAGCACCAGAAGTCCTTCGCCAGATAGCTGTTAGCGTGAATATGCTGCGCCTCATGCAATAATTCCGTCACGCTATCGCCCTGATAGCGCGAGCTCAAGTGCGTCATAATCAGCGCATTCGCACCTGCTTCTTGCGCCGTCCGCGCGGCATCCGTCGATGTCGCGTGGTCAAACGCATACGCGAGCTCCTGCTTATCCATCGCGAATGTCGCTTCATGGACGAGGACGTCTGCGCCGCGCGCTAGCTTTTTGGCACCCTCACAATATCTGGTGTCGCCAAGAACCACCACCACACGCCCTGGAACAGGCGCGCCAAGAAAATCCTCCCCATTCAGTGTTCGGCCATCCTCTAACTGAATCGTTAGCCCTTGCTTCAACTTGCCGAATAGCGGGCCTGGCGGCACACCAAGCTCTTTTAACTTTTCATTCAGCAGCTTGCCAGGCTGATCTTTCTCAACGATGCGATAGCCGAAGCATTCGATGCGATGCTCTAACCGCGCTGTTTCCACCAGGAAGCTCTCATCTTCGAAAATAACACCTTCATCCGTCAACTCGACGATATGCAGCGTATAGGTCAAATGCGCCCCGCTAACCTCAAGCGCTGTCTCCACGAATGCCTTCAATCCCTTTGGTCCGTATAAAGTCAACGGTGTATCTCCGCCCAAATAGGAGCGGCTCGTTAACAACCCAGGTAATCCATATACATGATCACCATGCAGATGTGTGATGAATATTTTCTCCGTGCGTCCTAGCTTCACAGGAGAATGCAGGATTTGTTGCTGTGTGCCTTCTCCACAATCGAATAACCAGTAGGTGCCACGTTCATCTAGCAAATTCAACGCAATCGAGGTCACATTCCGCTGTTTGGAAGGCATGCCTGCCCCTGTTCCCAAAAAATACAAGTCCACAAGCCCTACTCCATTCTATGTCTAACCTACGTTAAAATAACGCGCTTCTTTATGCGCGAACACAATCGCAGATACCGAAGCTTCCGGCTCCATCATGAACGATTCTGTCAGTTCAACGCCGATATCTTCCGGTTTCAACAGATTAAACAGCTTCGCTTGATCCTCCAGATCTGGGCAAGCTGGATACCCGAACGAGAACCGTTGGCCGATGTATTTCGCGCCAAATCGCTCTTGCATTGTCATATCTACGCGATCCGCAATGCCAAGTACATCACGCATGATGTGATGCACACGCTCTGCAAAGCCTTCCGCGACTTCCAACGCTGTCGCTTGAAGTGCATGGGATTTCAAGTAATCCCCTTTGTCGCGCCATTCCTTCGCCAACTCATTAATATTGTGCCCCGCTGTGACCAACAAGAAACCAACATAATCCATCTCGCCGCTGTCCACCGATTTGAGGTAATCGGCTAAGCACAAATATGGCTCTTTATCTTGACGAGGGAATGTAAACGTCTCCAGCACCTTGCTTGTATCCTGAGGGTCATAAACAATGACATCATTCCCATTCGATTGCGCAGGGAAGAACTGATACATCCCGTGTGCTTTGATAATGCCTTCATGTTGTGCTGCATACAGGATAGAATCCACAGTGTCCTTAAGCTGCAACGCTTTCGCGTCCTTGTCGCTCAATAACTGCTCTACCTTACCCTTCAGCCCAAGGTGATGACCTAAAAGCATTTGCATATTCACATATGGCATCAAATGACTAATTGGATAATCACGTAAAATATGACGTTCTGTATCCTGCGGCACCTGTACAGGCAGATCCTTGGAGACAGCGGATGAACTCACACGTGTGAGCTGAGGCAGCTTCTCTACCTTTTTACTCGTATCCAATACGTCGGATTCTAAGCTCTCACGCAGTTCCTGGATCAACCTGGCCCGTTGCTCAGGATCACTCAACTGATTTGCAATATCCAATCCATCCATCGCATCCTTCGCATAAAGCACAACACCTTCATACTCAGGCTGAATCCGAGTTTTGGTGAACTTGCGCGTCAACGCTGCGCCGCCAACGAGAATCGGCACATCCACACCTGCCGTACGCAAATCTTGCGCTGTTACGACCATTTGTTGCGCAGATTTCACAAGCAAGCCTGATAAACCGATCGCATCCGCATTCTCTCTACGGTACGCTTCAATGATTTGTTCTGGCGGTACTTTAATCCCCAAATTGACGATCTTATAACCATTATTCGATAGGATGATTTCGACGAGATTTTTCCCAATATCGTGAACATCACCTTTTACCGTGGCCAAAATAATTTTACCCTTCACCGCTGACTCGGATTTCTCCATAAACGGCTCCAGGAAGTTAACCGATGCTTTCATGACTTCCGCACTTTGCAGGACTTCGGCAACGATGAGCTCGTTATTATTGAAAAGGCGACCAACTTCCTCCATCCCCTTCATCAGTGGACCGTTAATCACTTCAAGTGGCGAATACTTCTGAAGAGCTTCTTCCAGATCAGGAATAAGCCCTTCCTTCGTTCCCTCTACAACATAGGAGCCCAATCTCTCTTCCAATGATTGGTTCGAGATTTTCTCCTTCTTCTCGACCTTCTTCTCCCGGAAATGAGCAACGAAATTCGCCAATGTCTCATCATTCGTATTGTAAATAAGCTCTTCCGCAAGTTGACGCTCTGCTTCTGGAATTGACGCATAGCGCTCCAGCTTCTCCGTATTCACAATGGCGTAATCCAACCCAGCTTTCGTACAGTGGTACAAATACACCGAGTTCAGAACCTCGCGTCCTGCATCCGGCAAGCCGAAGGAGATATTGCTGAGTCCAAGAATCGTTTTGGCTAATGGATACTTCTCTTTAATTAATTTAATCCCTTCGATCGTTTCCACCGCGGAACCAATGTACTGAGGATCTCCAGAACCGACTGGGAACATATTCGGGTCAAAAATAATATCTTCGGGATTCATCCCGTATTTGCCTGTTAACAATTCATAAGAGCGAGTCGCAACTTCAATTTTCGCTTGTCGGGAAACCGCCTGGCCGCGCTCATCAATCAAGATACAAACAACGGATGCGCCATAACGATGAATCAGCGGCAAAATACCCGCAAATTTCGTTTCGCCATCTTCCAAGTTAATCGAGTTAATAATCGCTTTACCTTGCGAATACTTCAAACCTAATTCGATGATATGGTCATAAGTTGAGTCGATCATCAACGGAACCTTCACCTTTTTGACGACCTCTTGCATGAAGTTTTCAGTCGCATACGCTTCATCAATATCCGTGTCTTGTAAATTGATATCGATCACATGCGCGCCGTTCTTCACTTGTGTACGGGCGATTTCGGATCCTTCCTCAAACTTACCTTCTTTAATAAGTCGTTTGAACTTACGCGATCCCGAAATATTCGTCCGTTCACCGACCATGATTGGTCTGTTCTCAGGCTCAATATACACCGTTTCTATCCCCGAAATAGCAGGCGGATGGGAACCATACTCCGTTCTTGGCTTATAATTCGCCAGTGTTTCCGCCATCGCACGAATGTGATCTGGTGTTGTTCCACAGCAGCCCCCAGCGATATTCAGCCAGCCCTGCTCAGCAAATCCAGCCATCTTTTTCGCCAAAGATTCTGGTGACTCGTGATAATGACCATTCTCATCTGGCAACCCCGCATTCGGGTAACAGCTGATCGCAGTTTCCGCAATGCTAGATAAGGTACGGATATGATCACGCATGAATTCTGGACCTGTCGCACAGTTTAGACCCATCGAAATCGGCTTCAAGTGCTCCAACGAGATGTAAAATGATTCAATATTTTGACCTGCCAGCGTCGTTCCCATCGGTTCAATCGTACCTGAGATCATAATTGGCAGTACTTTGCCCAGTGTTTCAAAAGCTCTACGAATCCCGATACTGCCCGCTTTCACGTTCAGCGTATCTTGGGAAGTCTCCAACAACATCGCGTCAACGCCAGCTTCCACTAACGCAAGCGCTTGCTGATAATAGCTCTCTTCCAGCTGCTCAAACGTCACGCCGCCTGTCACTGACAACGTCTTCGTCGTCGGCCCCATGGCACCAATAACATAACGAGGCCACTCAGGTGTCGAATATTTATTCGCAGCAGCAATCGCAAGTTTAGCCGCAGCCAAATTCAGTTCACGGTGGCGATCTTGCAGATCGTACTCCGCCAACACGACGCTCGTCGTACCAAACGTATTCGTTTCTATCATATCCGCGCCTGCGGCTAAATAAGCTTCATGTATTTTCTGAATGACGTCTGGACGTGTCACACATAGGATTTCATTACATCCGTCGAGATCGTCGCTCCCGAAATCTTCAGCTGTCAAATTCTCTTGCTGAATCATCGTCCCCATCGCACCGTCGAGGATCATAATCTTTTTCTTAAGCTGTTCTTGAATTGGCGGCTTGTTCATCGCAAAACTCCCTTTCAACTTTTCCCTAAACGATTAGAAAAAAAACGACAAAATATGTTAAGATTTAGTGTAACAGAATACGGCTTCTATGAAAAGATTTTGAATTATCATTAATTCCTATAGTTTTTATCGGAAATTCTTATCTCACCACATCGACAGCTAGCTCTGTATCCTCTATAATATGATTATATTTATTGAAGAAAGAGGGATGTAACGTGGCACAAATTAGAATTCGCAATACCAACGAACGTATCGAGGGCGAAGCGCAAGTGAAAGCCTTCTTGGATAGTCAAGAGGTTGTCTATGAACATTGGGACGCGAACAAGCTTCCTGTGGCACTACGCGAGAAATTCGTACTCAATGACGAAGAGAAAGCTGAAATCATCGCGACATACGAAGCTGAAATCAAAGATTTAGCAGCTAGACGCGGCTACGAAATTTGGGATGTCATCTCCCTTTCCGATTCCACACCGAATATCGAAGAGCTGTTGAAGAAATTCGAGCAAGTTCACACGCACACCGAAGATGAAATCCGTGCGATCGTATCTGGTAAAGGGATTTTCATCATCAAGTCCGAAGAACTCGGTTATTATGATGTTGAGCTTGAGCCAGGTGATGTGATCTCCGTTCCAGAAAACACGAACCATTTCTTTACGCTCATGGATAACCGTGAAATCGTCGCGGTTCGCTTATTCATCGAAAAAGATGGCTGGATTGCTTACAACGTAGAAGATCCTTCTTTTGTTAAAGCTTAGACTACAAGTATATGCATGAAGAAGCCCAACAGCGCAGGACTCCATGTCTTGCAAAACTGTTGGGCTTTTATGATTCATGAATTAGCCTTGTGTAATGATCGGAAGAACTTCTTGAAGACGTGTTACTTCGTATACAGGCTTGATCTCATCTCCGCTTTGCAGCCCATGATGGTTAATCCAAATGTTTCGCATACCAACGCTGCCTGAGCCTAGGATATCCGTCGTAAGCTTGTCCCCTATCATGATGCCTTCAGACGCTTCGATACCAAGCAGACCCATCGCATAATTGAAAATAGAAACAGCTGGCTTGCCTTGACCGAATTCACCGGAAATGACAATATGATCGAAGTATCCAGCAATCGCAGGAACACCTGCCAGCTTCTCTTTCTGCAAGTCTGGCGAACCATTCGTTAGAAGAAGCAGTTGGTAATTCCCTTTCAATTCGTCCAGTACGCGGAACGTTTCCTCATACACATATGGACGGCTGCGGCGTTCAGCTGCGAACATTTCACCCAGTCTGTACCCAAGCTCGCGATCCTCAACCCCAAGCGCTGCAAGTCCTCTAGTCCAAGACTCCGTTCTGTACCCTGGAGCTAGCTTCTGAAGTTTACGGAAGTTCTCATCCTCACCCTCTGTGAAATTGGCCCATAGTCCCTCGAATGGATTAATTCCGATCATTTTGGTAAAAGGAAACGTGTCGAACGATTCATACAAGCCTCTCGCTTCTTTACGAACCGCTGCTTCTAACGCGACAGCGTCAACCTGAACTTGCTTCGCTGCTTCTGCACATGTAGCGGCAAAAGCCTCTTCCACACTACGATCATCCCATAATAACGTATCATCCAAATCAAAAAGTACAGCTTTCAACGACATCATTCATTTCCCCTTTTGAATGTAGTATCTATGTGCTTGCCTATTTCTCTTCGTCTGTAAACTTGATGGAGTCCAATTGAATCTTCAGGTTCCCCCGGAAGGCTTCGATATATTTCTTTCTAAGCTCGTTGCGCTCTTCGATTTCGGCATCTGTTAGGCCGACTGTCTTCGCCTTCCGAGCTAGTTCATTGATCCGCTCTATGTTCTTATCCATGCTGTCACTCATTGTGATCCTCCCACTCAAAATTTCAATATGAGTATTACTTTGCCATCCCCGAATAGGAATGTCAAGAACATACCTAAAGGGACAAGGATATGACATCCCTGTCCCTATAAACTAAATCTATGTAAAACGTACCCTTTGTGTTCATTATGGAAGCACTAAAACTTGCCCTTCTTTCAATGCACTCGAAGATAAGTGATTAACTGATTTTAATTTCTCGATATACGAACGTACGCTCTCTCCATCTTTCTTATGCGAAGAAGCTACCTCCCAGAGTGTGTCGCCGCTTTGAATAACAATCTTCTCCACGGATGAAGCTTTCGAAGATACCTGAACAATCTGAGTTGGCGCTGAAGTCACTGTACTCCCTTCACCTGCATAGGCTTGTACGATCGCACCGAATGAAAACACCGTTCCAAGAATAACAGCTACCAGGAAAAAACGCAGCAACAAGATAGTCTGCCCTCGTCTATTTGTCATCTGCTTAGATGTGTGAGCCTTACCTTGACGTGTTGTCGTTCCATTCGATTGTGAATAAGCCATATACATAAAATTCATCCCCCAAACATTTGTTCTGATATGAGAATAACACGAACAAATGTTTGAGTCAAGCAAATGTTCGAACTTATGTTTGTACGAACTCGGGTTCTATGTTATACTTTGGGTAATGATTCCCAGTATTGGAGTGATATCAATGAGTAAAATTTCGCAGCGTCAGCAAGCTATATTGGAATTCATTAAGAATGAAGTGAAAGATAAGGGCTACCCGCCGTCTGTTCGAGAAATCGGCGAAGCTGTTGGACTTGCTTCCAGCTCAACTGTACATGGTCATTTGGAGCGTCTAGAGAAGAAGGGAATGATTCGCCGTGACCCTACTAAACCACGGGCGATCGAAATCCTTGGCCTCGATGGGGCAGAATCCAATTTCGCTGTATCCGTTGCTCGCGTTCCGCTCGTTGGTAAAGTAACAGCAGGTGTTCCCATTACAGCTACAGAGAATATCGAAGACTACTTCCCTCTCCCATCCAGCATGGTCAAAGATGACAACGTATTTATGTTGAGCATCATGGGAGACAGTATGATCGAGGCTGGCATTCACAATGGTGACTACGTTATCGTGAAACAACAGCAAACGGCGAACAATGGCGATATCGTCGTCGCAATGACGGAAGATGATGAAGCTACTGTGAAGCGTTTCTTCAAAGAAAAGGATCACATTCGCCTTCAACCGGAGAACTCCGCGTTAGAGCCGATTCGACTCAAGAATGTGACCATACTTGGTCGCGTAATCGGGCTATTCCGGGATATGTAAGCTCAAAACGCAATAAAAAAACGGCATCGTCCTTAAAGGGCGATGCCGTTTTTTGAGCTAATTAGCATACTATAGCAGGTAAATTACTCTTTTATTCAAAAGACAACGCCCAATTCCCTTCACGGAAAAGGGGTTCAACCGTGCCATCCGCTAATTCGCCATCGATCTCCAGCTCCGCGGAACCGATCATGAAATCAACATGAATCAAGGAATGGTTGCCGCCGCGCGCCTTTAATTCTTCATTAGACAGCGTTGTACCCTCCTTCAAATTAATCGGGTAACAACTGCCTAACGCCAGATGGCACGATGCATTCTCGTCAATGCCAGTATTATAGAAAATGCGTTTCAAATTGGAAATCGGCGAATCGAACGGAACCAAAGCGACTTCCCCTAAGTAGCGTGCACCCTCATCCATATCCAATAAACGAGCCAAGTGTTCGTAGCCAACTTCCGCCTGAAAGTCCACTACTTTCCCCGCCTCAAATGTAAAGGAGAATCTATCCACTAAAGCACCGTTCACATTTAGCGGCATCGTGCTCGCCACCGTTCCAGAAACACCTGTTCGGTTAGGCAACGTAAACACTTCTTCGGTTGGCATATTCGCCACATAACGAATCCCTCTCGCATTTCCTTTGTCCCCGCCAAGCCAGATATGGCCTTCTGGCAATTCAACACGCAGATCGGTGCCCGTAGCGCGATAACGAAGTGCTTTATAATTCCTAGCATTAAGCACTTTACGCGTCGCTTTTAACGTATCCAGATGCTTTCTCCATGCGGCGATAGGGTCCTCTTCATACACACGGTTGATATGGAAAATCGCATCCCACATCGCAGGCACGCGCTCCTCTTCAGGTAGATCCGCATAGACAATTGATGCCCAAGCTTCCGTTGGAGCTTTGATTAGGCACCAGCTAAATTCGCCAGTTCGCACATAATGCTGATATTTCGCTCTAGCGGTCGAAGTCGCTTTGGAAACTCTTGAAATCAAGCCTGCGTCTATCCCATCGAAAAGATTCGGATTAGGCACTTTAATGTTCAGCAGAGCTCCGCCATTCTCTACGAATTTCTCCAACATCGACGTATACCACAGTGGATAGTAGTCCATGCTCGCATCATCCGCATAGTCAAACTTACTCCGCGAAACCACATCATCCTGCCAATGCACATGGACATAGTTTGCACCTGCCTCATACGCTTTTTGCACAATAAGTCTTGTTAGTTCTAACGTCTCGATCGGAGCCTCGACTAAGAGATCCTGCCCCTTATTCAAATTAACGCCAATTCGGATGACGAGTTCTGCATATTTTTCTAGATTACGTTGAAAGTTGTCCATGATCTTATTGTCTCCTCCGCGTGAAAAAGCCCATCAGCTCTTCCAAGACTGACGGGCTTCACATATCTAGTTGTGTGTTAGGAACCTTACTTTCATTTATGTAAAACTTAGTACAGGGACAGATATTGATCTCTTTCCCATTGGTGAACTTGTGTGCGGTACATATCCCACTCGATTTCTTTGAGCTCATAGAAATGGGCCAACGCATGTTCGCCTAGCGTATCGCAGATGACATCATCACGAAGCAGCTCATCCAAGGCTTGTTTCAAGTTGAGCGGCAGGCTTGGGATGCCTTCGCTTTCACGCTCTTCTTCCGTCATAACGTAAATATTGCGATCGGTTGGCGGAGGAAGCTGCATTTTGTTCTTAATGCCGTCAAGACCAGCAGCTAACATCACAGCTAGAGCCAAGTAAGGATTCGCAGCTGGATCTGGGTTACGGACTTCAACACGCGTGCTTAAACCACGAGAAGCCGGAATACGAATCATCGGACTACGGTTACTAGCGGACCATGCCACATAGCAAGGTGCTTCATAACCAGGCACTAAACGTTTGTAGGAGTTAACTGTTGGGTTCGTAATCGCTGCGAAAGAACGCGCATGACGCAGAACGCCAGCCATGTATTGTCTTGCAACCGTACTTAAACCTAATTTGTCGCTCTCTTCATAGAACACATTCGTGTCGCCTTTGAACAACGATTGGTGACAGTGCATCCCTGAACCATTCATCCCGAACAGCGGCTTAGGCATGAAAGAAGCATGCAAGCCATGTTGTCTTGCTACCGTTTTTACCACTAGTTTAAAAGTTTGAATTTGGTCAGCTGCTTTAATCGCATCCGCGTATTTGAAGTCGATTTCGTGCTGTCCCGGCGCTACTTCATGGTGAGATGCTTCAATCTCAAAGCCCATTTCTTCCAGTGTCAACACGATATCACGACGGCAGTTCTCACCAAGATCCATCGGTGCCAAATCAAAATAACCGCCTTGGTCATTCAATTCCGTCGTTGGATTGCCCTTCTCATCTGTTTTGAACAAGAAGAATTCTGGTTCTGGACCAACGTTCATCGCTGTATAGCCCATCTCTTCCGCTTGTTTCAACGCATTCTTCAAAATTTGACGCGGGTCGCCAGGGAACGGCGTGCCATCCGGCATATAAATATCGCAGATTAGACGTGCGACTTTGCTTTCCGTTACCCATGGGAAAATAACCCATGTATCTAAATCCGGATATAAGTACATATCCGATTCTTCAATGCGAACATAACCTTCAATGGAGGAACCATCAAACATCATTTTGTTATCAAGCGCTTTCTCCAGCTGGCTCAAAGGAATCTCTACGTTCTTGATACTTCCCATTAAATCAGTGAATTGCAGACGAATGAAACGAACGTTCTCTGCTTTGGCAATGCGAAGAATATCTTCTTTGGAATAGTTATTGTTGTAAGTCACGCATGCATTCTCCTCTCAAATGTTAAGCGATTCTTCTTGCTATTTGTAAAATCTGGAAAGCTGCCCTTGAATCAAGGAAACTTGATCTGGACGTTTACCGCCGCCAATCAATTGTTGCTTAAGCATTTTGTGCAACTGGGAGTCCGTTAATTCCTTACGTTTCACTTCTGTGTGCTCGTTAAGGATCGTAGCATCCTCAGAATCCTTATCCACAGGGATAAGCACCTGTTTAATACCTGCGATGTTAACGCCCTTCTCAATCAAATCCTTAATCTCAAGAAGTCGTTCGACATCATTAAATGAGTAAAGCCGCTGATTCCCAGCTGTACGCGCTGGAATAATCAGTTCATGCTGTTCATAGTAACGAATTTGTCTGGCTGTCAAATCAGTCAGCTTCATGACGATCCCGATGGGGAACAACGCCATATTCCTACGTATTTCATCACTCATGCTAATCACTCCTGGTCAGTAAGTACCTCATCCTTATTGTACCTTTCTAACAAAAACGTGTCAAGGAGTGTCAGGTTTGTTCACCTTCGAAATTTTCACAGTAATCCCTTGTCTTCCATATGTTGGATTGCCGTTAGTACACCTAACTTGCAGTGTGAGTAGGTTAAGCCTCCTTGCATATAGGCGATAAAAGGTTCACGAATCGGGGCATCTGCCGACAGCTCAAGACTGCCTCCCTGAATGAAAGTTCCCGCAGCCATAATGACGGGATGCTCATAGCCAGGCATGTCCCATGGCTCTGGGACGACATGCGAATCGACAGCAGCCGCCTTCTGGATGCCCTGCACGAAGGTGATCAAGTGCTCCGCGGACGTGAAGCGGATCGCCTGAATCAGGTCCGTCCGCTGGGTATCCCAGCGCGGACTGCTTTCGAAGCCAAGGTCTTCAAAGATTGCTGCCGCGAAGACCGAGCCCTTGACCGCCTGCCCCACCAAATGCGGGGCAAGGAATAGCCCTTGAAACATGGCTCGCGTCGCACCGAGCATGGCTCCAACTTCGCCCCCGATACCAGGGGCGGTGAGTCTATACGCGGCAAGCTCGACGAGGTCGCGCCGCCCGGCGATATAGCCGCCCGAAGGGGCGATGCCTCCGCCGGGGTTTTTGATCAGCGAGCCGGCCATGAGATCGACGCCAACTTGCGTCGGCTCCCGCTCCTCGGTGAATTCACCGTAGCAATTGTCGACGAAGACAATGAGCTCGGGGTTGATTTCTTTGACAAATCGGACCATTTCACCGATTTGCTCGACCGTGAACGACGGCCGCCACGAGTAGCCGCGGGAACGCTGAATGCCGATCACCTTCGTGTTCGGCTGAATGGCTGCTTGGATCGCCGACCAGTCAGGCGATCCATCTTCAAGCAGCGCTACCTCGCTGTAAGCGATGCCGAAGTCTTGCAGGGAGCCTGTGCCATCGCCAGGCTTTCCGATCACTTTATGCAACGTGTCATAAGGCTTACCGGTTATGTAAAGTAAATGTTCGCCTGGGCGAAGTACGCCGAACAAGGCCGTTCCAATCGTGTGCGTACCCGACACGAAGTGCGGGCGAACGAGGGCCGCTTCAGCGCCCATTGCATCCGCATAGACGAGATCCAACACTTCACGTCCGCGATCATTATAGCCATAGCCCGTGGATGAGGCGAAATGATAATCGCTCACTTTATGCGTTTGGAAAGCATGTATCACTTTCCATTGATTGCGGTCTATCGTTTGTTCAATGTGGCGAAAGGCACGTTCCGAGCGCTGTTCCGCCTTTTCCATCATTCCCATTACTTTTTCCCCGAAATACATCCTAGTAGCTCTCTCCCTCGTTCTCTTCCTGCTCTGGCTGCGCGAGCTGCTGATCATAGTCAACTAATAAATAAGCCATTTTGACGTAATCGTCTTTATTTACTCGAACTTTGAACACCATATCTTCTCCATCAACATCGGTTTCCAATACTTCACCAATGCGATACATCAAGGCGATAATATCCCCTTTATTCGCTGGAATACGGAACTCTTTGCTGTCTCCCATCAGCTTATTTTCGATCGTAATGCGAAGACGCTCCAGATCCTCAGGCGTGTATGCGCTCATCTTCATGAACTCACCTTCGGCAGAGAGCATGTCACGCTCCGCTGGCGAACATAGATCAATCTTATTAAATACCGTAATCTGCTCCTTCTGATGGGCACCAAGCTCTTCTAACACCTCAGCAACGACACGCATTTGCTCGTTTCGCATATCGGTTGAGCTGTCCACCACATGGAGAATCAGATCAGCCTCATTCGCTTCCTCTAAAGTTGCGCGGAACGATGCTACCAGATCATGCGGGAGATTTTGAATAAATCCTACGGTATCGGTTAACACGATTTCTTTGCCGCTTGGCAGGACCATCGTTCGTGAAGTCGGATCTAACGTTGCGAAAAGCTGATTCTCGATATAGACGTCAGCTTGTGTTAATTGTTTCAATAACGTCGACTTCCCTGCATTGGTATACCCAACTAGGGCGACTTGAAATACGCCGCTTTTCTTGCGTCGTTCCCGATGCAGATTACGATGACGAACGACCTCTTCCAGCTGCGCTTTCAGCTCGTCGATACGTCCACGAATATGTCTGCGATCGGTTTCCAGCTTGGATTCCCCTGGACCTCTCGTTCCAATCCCACCGCCTAACCGTGAAAGATTCTTCCCTTGTCCCGAAAGCCTCGGCAATAGGTAGCTGAGCTGCGCAAGCTCAACTTGAATAATCCCTTCACGCGTTTTGGCGCGCTGCGCGAAAATATCCAAAATCAGCTGCGTACGATCGATGATTTTCACATCAAGCGCTGCTTCTAGATTGCGCACTTGGGCGCCCGAAAGCTCTTGATCAAAAATTGCTGTGTTGCCCCCAAGCTCCTCAAGACGAAGCTTCAATTCTTCTACTTTCCCTTTCCCAATAAACCATTTGGTATCCTTCGTTTCCTTGTTCTGAGTCATCGTTTCCAGAACTTGGACACCGGCCGTTTCAGCTAGCTTGACGAGTTCTTCTAACGAATACTCGGCTAAGAGCTCATTCTTTTTCTGCTTCTGCGTAACCAGGCTTACAAGGATAGCGCGGTCATCGATATCTTTTTCAACCATATGTGAAGTTGTTTTCATGTATATGTCTCCTTTACCTTGCCACTTATTCCCTCATCATTGTGGAGGAAATGGTATGGAAAGTCAATTTGCCCCGCAGGAAAATTCAGTTATAACCGACTCCTTCTGTGAAAAAAAAGGGTTATCCCGTTGCAGAAGACTCTGCAACTAGGACAACCCCCAATCAGACTCGCATCATTACTCAAATAAAGCTTGGCCCAAGTAGGCGCCCTTCCTTGGGACACCAGGCAGAACTGCGAAGTACCCTCCACCTTTGGTTTCCGTATACGATAACATTTTGTCTGGCAAATTTGGATTCGTCAAACGCTTCTGAATCGATTCAAACTGTGTTTGCAAATTTCGATTGAAGCAGACGAACAGCAGACCTGCACTCATGCGACCAACGCTGTCCAAATTTTCCATGAAGTTATATCCGCGACGCAGGATCCGCTCACGCTCAGAATTTTCACCTGTTCGTGGATTCGATAATCGAATGTGTGAATCCAGCGGTGTAACCTCCCCCTTCGGATCCTCTGCAAATTGCGGGGTATCAAATTCATTCTTTCCATCCATCGGAGCACCAGATACCTTCTGACGGCCAATGATTTCCTCTTGGTCCGAATATGACTGCTGGTCCCAGGTTTCGATGCGCATTTGAATACGGCGAACGACCATGTAAGTCCCGCCAGCTAGCCAAGAAGCACCATCACCTGCGTTGATCCATACGTTATTTTTCATAAAAGCCTCATCCAGCAATGACGGGTTCGCTGTGCCGTCTTTGAAACCGAACAAGTTCCGTTTCGTCCCTTGCGATTTCACGCCTAACTGCCCCGTTTGCTGCCAACGTAAATGCGCTACACCGCGTGAAGCTTTGGAGAGATTCCGAATGGCGTGAAAGCACACCATGGGATCATCCGAGCAAGCTTGCACAACGATATCCCCGTGCGTCAACTGATCTTCCAACGAATCTTTATGAAAAATAGGCATTTCCGTAAGTCCGGCTGGTTTACGGGAACGAAGACCGAATCGATCGACGCCATCCTTCTCGAACAATGTAGCACCGACTGCGAAGGTAATGGATAATTTACCTGTGTCCAAGCCGATCTGCTCACCTGTATCCGTAGGTGGAAAAGCTCCATCCTGCGGCTCAACGGCAAGCGGCTTGCCCGCCATTAACGTAGCAGCCATCTCTGTCCATTGCTTCAGAAGTGTTTGAAGCTCTTTCACATCATTCGTCGTGATATCAAAGGCAGCTACATTCGCAAAGTTCTGAGCAGGAGTAACAACGCCTGTCTGATGCTCGCCATAGAAGTCCAATGTTTGATTGTTCGTACTCGCTGTTGCTTTATTCGTTGGAAGCACATGCTGAGCTTTCCCCATTAATTCGCCTAGGACAACACCCGCAGCACCTGCGGCGGTCATTCCCAAAAAGGCGCGACGATTCATTTTATCTGACATTTCGCTTAACCTCTTTCCCCTATTTGCTCAATGTTCCTGGCATTTTCACTAACGGCTCGGCAAGTGCTTCTAATTTATTTTTCAAATCGACTTGTTTGACTTGCTCCATTTTACCAAAGTCATTCCAAGTTGCTCCCGCTGGCGACAACGTGTTCATTGTTTCGATGACCGCCGCTAAGCTCTTGCTGATTTTCTCATCTAACGCTGCGTCTTTCTTCTTCAATTCAGCTTTGACCAAGTCATAAATCACTTGTGCGCCTTCTACGTTCGCGCGAATGACAGGAACAGTAGCACCGCTCCAACGCTCTTCTTCACCTGTAATTTTGCTGGACTGAGCTTCCTCCATCAGTTCACCTACGCCTGCAATGAAGTCTGTAGGAGCAATCGTTGTAGATGCAATGGCTTTCTGCATTTTCTTGCCATCTTCAAGTAGTTGAGCAGCAAACGGCTCTGCATCTTTCACATTTTTCTTCACGAACAATAAGTACTCAATACGGTGGTAGCCTGTGAATGCAGGATCCTTCTCATTCTTGAAATCATCGACACGCGCATCCATGACGCCGTCCAGTTCACTAAACGTCTCAATGATCGGCTCAATTCTTTCATAAGGCATACGAGACAGCACATAAGCTTCCGATGCTTTCTTCATGTCGCCGCTCTTAATTGCATTATTAAGATCATCTAGCAACTTAACCAATTGATTTCCTTGATCTTGTACATAGGCATTGTATGCTTTTGCCGCATCCTGCAGCGCCTTAGAAGCCTCAATCGTATCTTTGTTCACGGCACCTGTGTTCGAAGAAAATGACGTCGTCAATTCAGTCATAGCTGATTTCAAGTTCTTAGTTAATGCAGACAGCGTAGGCAGATCTAGCTTGTCTTCTTTCAAGCCCGCTTCCAACGGTGTCAGAAACTTCTCTACTTTAAAATATAATTCCGGGAACTTCGGTTTCACTTCATCTTCGAAGCTAGCCCATTGATCTTCCAGTTGATCTGCAACTTTCTTGGCATCTTTCACTTTGGATGCGTCCAATTGACCTTTCAAAGTATCAATGGTCGTAACGAATTGGGCTGAGCCATCTTTGAATGGAACTTTTGCAGCTTCCGTTGACTCGGATTTACTGCATCCTGCCAAGACAAGCGTTGTCGCTGTTGCAAGCAAAATAAGTTGTTTACTTTTTTTCATATGAATAACCCTCCACTGTTTTAAATAATTAAGATTAGAATTTATTGGGCAGTGCCGCGTTTCTAATTTGAATGGATTTACGACGATCTACAATGACTGCAATTAGAGCAAGAAGCAATAATAGGAACTGCGGGATTGCACTTTCTAAGGTTGGATACAGGGCAATAACATCCCAGCTAGGCAACCAGGAAGCCGTTGTGGCTGGCAAGTAACCTGCTAATTGAAGCCCGTGTACACCCATCCCCGCAAATTTGAAGCATAAATAGAAAACGAAGAAACTTGAGACTAGGAAGAATGGCCGCATCGGAATACGTAATCCAACTTTGAGAATAAGGAACGCAATAATAAGTAACGATCCAACACCAATGCCGATTCCCCCGAGTAACGAGGCAAGGGAGATGGATGATGCCATGCCAATCATGAAAAGAACCGTCTCAGTACCCTCACGAAACACCGCAAGAAAGGCAAGAAAACTAAGCGAAACCAAACTTCCTGTTGCTAACGCCTTAACACTTTGATTGCGAATATACGACTGCCAGTTCGAAACACTTGACTTGCTGTGCAGCCAGTAGCTCATATAGAGCAGCATCAGTGCAGCGAATACGCCTGTGCAGCCTGCGATGAGAAAGTTGTTATTTCCGAACGCACTTGCCGAAAATAACTGCTGAACGATCACGCCTAAGGCCAAACTAACCGCTAGACCGCCAAACACCCCATACCAGATCCAACGCTTCTTATCCCCATGCCCTGACTTCGTTAGAAAACCAAGCAAAGCAATCACGACGAGTAAAGCTTCAAGGCCCTCACGTAAAATAATCGTAGTCGCATCTAACATCGTGTAGCTCGTCTTTGCAGCTAGCGGTTGTAAATCAGCATGCATTCTTGCGATCGTCACTGCCGCTTCATCTGCTTGCACGGGTGATGCGGATAGCTGTGCATACGCCGTAACCATATCGCGTTCCATCGAGGTGTACACAGAAGAAGATTGTGTAAGTACGATGCCCTCAATGAGTAACCAAGAATTACGCAGCTCTTGAATGCTATCCGAGGCACCTGTGAAATCCTTCGATTTCACTTGATCCAACGCTTTATCCAGCAAAGTAACCAAGGAGGCGACCGTAACGGCTTTATCGCTTTTAGCAGCCGAACCGAAAGCATCGAGCTTGCCTTCCGCAAAACTCACGTTTAGTGCGTGAAGCTCCTTAAGCTTTGTAGCTAGCTTCTGCGCATCTACGGGTTGCTTCAACGTTTGCAGCGAAGCTTCTCCCATGGCGCCTTCAATTTTTTGATACGCTGCTAATGACTCCTTTTTAATGCCATCCTCATACGACAACCAGTTGATCTGAAAAGCTTCGAAGAGCTTTGTTGCAAGCTCGACGTTCCCGCTCTCTGCCGCCTGAATGGCTTTGACAACGCCCTCATCTTCCTTAGCTAGATCATCTTGCGGCTTCGCTGCCACGGACAAAGGAAGTGCTACAAGCAATAACAGCACCATCCAACTTGCTAACAGCCATTTTTTCATGAACCCCAATCCCTTCCAGTTATGTAGCCAATTATGACGGGCTTATTTAGAATTAATATTGATAATCATTATCAGCGAGAATAGTTCTCTGTATATTTTACTCCCTTCTTTCAAACTGTCAATCCTTTATTAAAAAGAAAAAACCATTGAACTATGGTCAGTTCAACGGTTTATCCAATCTGTTCATTTAAATTTCACATCTTCGGGGCGAATGGACATGAGTTCAATTTTGGAGGGCGCATTCACATACTGACTTAATAGCCTCACGGCTTGATGGCGCATCGCCTTTTCCAAAATATTTCGTACATATCGCGCGTTGCTGAACGCACGCCATGTCATCGCTTTTTCCTCTGTCAGATGCTGCTTTAGCTTCGCTAGGGTTTGCGGAAGGAGTACATATTCGCGCTCTTTGGCCATCAATTCCGTTATTTGCAGCAGCTGATCAATCGGATAATCCTCGAATTCAATCTGTATCGGAAATCTGGACGGAAGGCCAGGGTTGGTCGCCAGGAATTGCTCCATTTCGTCACTATACCCAGCTAGAATTAGAATAAATTCGTTTTTCTTATCTTCCATCCCTTTGACGAGCGCATCGATCGATTCCTTACCAAAATCTTTCTCTCCGCCGCGCGCCAAGCTATAGGCCTCATCAATGAAAAGGATGCCGCCCATCGCTTTTTTCATTAATTCGCGCGTCTTCAGTGCCGTATGTCCGATATACTCGCCAACGAGATCAGCCCGCTCTACCTCGATGAAATGGCCCTTGCTGAGCACACCCATTGCATGAAACATGCGGCCCAGCAGCCGTGCAACTGTTGTCTTGCCTGTGCCTGGACTGCCTTTGAAAATCATATGATACACATGCGCATTGCTCATCAGTCCAGCTTCTGCACGAAATTGTGAAATCTGGAGAAGCGCATAAATTTCATGTACTAATTCTTTGACATTATCTAAGCCAATGAGTCCATTCAGCTCTTTGAAAATATCCGAGAGCGGGCCTTCCATCTGCGATCGTTTGCCTGTGAGAACGGGCTCGGCATCGGCAAGGGATGAAGCGCCTGCTTGACTGCCAGGAGACTCAGCTGCCCTTCGCTGGCCAGGTTCAGGCTGCCGCAAAACGATGTTGATTTGTCTGGATGGCAGGCTTCTGCCACTCATGAGGATCACCTCGTTTACATGATGGTTTATTAGTTCGTATCCACCATCCTACGCGCGAGAGGCTCATTTTAGACCGAAGATCATGTCCATCATTTATGTAAGTTAAGTCAAGTCTGTGAATAACATTCGATGCAAGGTGCGCATCCCGACAGATGCATAAAATTGCTGGGCGCGCTCGTTAAATTCCCACACATTCAGTTCTAATGAAGATGCTCCACGCTCACGAGCCCATGCTAGTGACGCAGTATACAGCTTTTTCCCAATTCCTTGCCGCTGATGGGTTGAAGCAACAGCCAGCTCGTTCAGATAGGCATATGTCCGTGGGACTAGCGCCTCGAACGACGGGCTTTGTTTCATCTCCAGCATGGCAACGCCGACGAGCTTGTCCCCGCATTCCGCGACAATGATCTCTTTGTTCGGCTGCTTCGAAAAGCTCCGATACCACCCCATCGCGACAACTTGATCTAGTCTTGCGAAACGATCTGGCAATGCTTCCGCATGCTCATCCTGCCCTTCACGAATGATCGCGTTCACGGCATCATAATCCCCTGCAACGGCAGATCGCAACCGAATGTTCATGACAAACACCTCCAATTTCATAGGTCTAGAGATGGAAAAGGATTGAATTATTATACATTAAAATGTATATTTATGAGTATCATTAGGAGTCGGAGGTCACCATCATGGTCATGCAACAACATTTCTACGAACAATTAGATGTCATTGCCGCCAACACTTGGCCCGCTGAGACTTGTTCTACCCTAGGCCAATGGCAGCTTCGCGCCTCAAGAGGCGTAACAAAACGAGCGAATAGTGTACTAGCCATAGGCGGATATCCACCTGAACCTGATTGGTTACAGCGTGTTGAACAATTTTATCATAATCAAGATTTGCCCGCTATTTTTCATATCAGTCCCGCTTCACCCGCAACCTTGGATGCCTATCTGCAAGAACAAGGGTATGTAATTGATACGCCATGTCTGATCATGACCGCTGAGAGTCAAACCGTTCTTCAGTTCGCTGAGGAAAGATTAAAGTCACAGTATGTAGACGCCAGTGATCTCCAAATAGACATCTCCCCTGTGGCAACAGCCGCTTGGCTGGAGGCTTTTCTACGACTCGAACAATTTCCCGATACACGTATGAGCTTCTATCGAGGGTTAAGTGAGCGAATGCCTGCTCCAAAGGCTTTCATTACCTTGCTGGAACATGGACAGGTTGTTGCATTAGGAACAGCTCTTGTCGAGGGAGACTGGGCAGGATTCGTCAATGTCATTGTTGATGAAGCTTACCGCGGTAAAGGGTACGGCTACGCGATACTTCATGCCCTGACAGCTTGGAGTATGGTTAATGGCGCAACTCAGCAGTATTTACAAGTGATCACATCCAATGTGCCTGCAGTCACCTTATACGAGAAACTAAGCTATCGATCGGTATATGGCTATCATTATCGTGTGAAGTATGATATTCCCTCTCTTGTATCATCCTAAGGAGGAATTTTTAGGATGAAAGGAGTCGTAAGGAATGTCTTCCACGACGAAAGAGAAGCCCGTTTTCCCCCCTCAGCATCAGAACCAGCAGCCTGGCATTGAATCTCAAATGAATCCACTGCCTGAATTTGAGAAAGCCAGCTACAAGCCTGCTGGGAAGCTCCAAGATAAGGTTGCGATTATCACGGGAGGCGACAGTGGCATTGGACGTGCCGTCGCCGTGGCCTATGCCAAAGAGGGTGCCGATGTGATGATTGTGTATCTCAATGAGCATGGCGATGCCGAAGAAACACATCGACATGTGGAACAAGCGGGCCGCAAATGCGTGCATGTCGCTGGGGATATTGGCGATGCGAATTTCTGTAAGCTAGTTGTCGATCAAGCCGTTAAGGCATTCGGCAAGCTCGATATTTTGGTGAATAATGCCGCTGAACAGCATCCGTTGCAGAGCATTGCGGATATTACACCCGAGCAGCTAGAACGAACGTTTCGCACAAATATCTTTTCGTTCTTCTATATGACACAAGCGGCTCTCCCACATTTAAAAGCGGGAAGTGCCATCATCAACACGGCCTCCATTACAGCCTATCACGGGCATGAGCAGCTCATCGATTACTCCGCTGCGAAGGGAGCGATCGTTACGTTCACACGCTCTCTGTCGCTGCAGCTGAACGCCAAGGGAATCCGCGTGAACGGTGTCGCACCTGGGCCGATCTGGACGCCGCTTATCCCTTCCACCTTCACGGCCCAAGAAGTCGAAGTATTCGGCTCCACGACGCCGATGAAACGCGCAGGGCAGCCAAGCGAGCTGGCGCCCAGCTATGTTTTCTTAGCCAGTGAGGATTCCTCCTACATGGCGGGACAAATTCTTCACGTCAATGGCGGCGCCATCGTGAACGGATGAATTGAAAAAGCATGACCATTCGCGGTTACCCGCTGAATGGTCATGCTTTTTCTACAGTCCTAGCTTAAGCAGCAACTTCGTTCCATACCACTTCGTATAAGCTAGCGTCTCTCTTACATCATGGTAAGGCATGAAGAGCACATCAGACTTCGTTGAGGACACATACGGCTGCTTAAATCCGATCGTTTCGGCAATATCAAGTGACCGTGAACTGTGGAATCGATGGGTCATGATGATCGAGCTAACCAAGCCTTTTTCCTCCATAATGTATTTGCTATACAGCAAATTCTCATACGTGCTTGTTGCATGCGGCTCCAGGAAAATACTTCCTTGCGGCACGCCATGACTCACCAAATAGTTGCGCATCCCTTCCGCTTCCGTTAGCTTGGAGCCATTATGGTCCAAGCCACCTGAGACGATAAGCTGTTTAAAGCGCCCCTGCTTGTACAACTCCAAGGCTAGGTCCAATCGTTCTTGCAATCCAGGACTAGGCAGATCGTTGCGCAGTGATGCACCTAGTACGATCCCGACATCTACCTGCTTAGGCAGTGTTTGATTAGTCCCTAGCTGCACTTTCCACTGAATGAAGATGATCCATGCAACGACAATCGCGAAGGCGACCAGCGCCACTTGAAACAACCGCACGAAAGTCTTCATTATAGGAGATCGTTTCATGCCTTTGCGCGAACTGGCTTTCTTATTGGCAGATGAGGATGCTTGAGGTTGGCTCGCGAGTTGTTTTCTGTTCATGCTGGGCTTAACCGTCATCCTTCCCTACTCCTTATCTAGAAATGCGCTTATTTGCTTGAACAACATAGGCGCATCCTCACTTAAGCAAATTAAATGATCGGATCTCGCATGCCAATGAAGCTCTCGTTGACCTCGGACCTTGCTGTAAATATAGCGAGCGCTCTGAGGATGAATCACTTGATCTCTCTCCGACTGTGCGATAAGCGTCGGCTTATTCACGAGGCTCAATTCAGGTTTCAAGTGCCGTACTAACCGTGTAAATTGCCAGGTGGCAAGCAACGGTGTCGATTTGGCCTTCACAAGACTGATTTTGCGCTGATACTTCCACTCATCCCGAATGACATTCAGAAGTCTTCCTGGACTCACATAAATGACCGCGGTATTGAGTAAAATCAGTTTCCTTACCGGATAGCGAATGGATAAATACGCCGCCAGCAATCCCCCCATCGAGAAACCTACCATATCAAAAGAGCCGTAAGTCGCCGTCATTTGCTCGGCATGCCGTTCCGCTGCCTGTACCCAATCTTCCCAGCGGGTCGTTAGCAGCTGTTGCTGGTTCTGCCCATTCCAAGGGAGCATAGGCACCTCACATAGTTGGCCGCGCTCTCGCAAATGCCGAGCAAGCGGCTCTACTTCATAAGGTCCACCTGTAAATCCATGGAACAATAAGCATGGCTGTTTCATGAGATCCACTCCTATCCTGCTTGAAATAGTGGTGCAATGCTTACTCTTAGTTTATTTTTCTTTGATGGAAATGGTGTTAATTGTCACTTTTTCTTTTGGTTTGCTCGGTGTAGCTTCGCCGCCCATTTCAACAGGTGTTTCAGCAATTTTCGTAATGGTTGCCAAACCTTCTGCTGTGACTTTACCGAAAATGGTATAATTCGGCTGCTTATTCAACGACGCGCAATCCGCTCCGGAACAAATAAAAAACTGGCTTCCATTCGTGTTCGGCCCCGAATTCGCCATCGCTACCGTACCTGGCTCGTAAGTGTGTGTTGTTTTCAACTCATCGGCAAATTTATAGCCAGGACCGCCCATGCCTGTCCCTTGCGGATCGCCGGTTTGAATCATAAACGTCTTGATAATACGGTGGAACGTAACATTGTTATAGAAGCCTTCCTTCGATAAGAAGACAAAGTTGTTCACCGTTTTCGGTGCTTCTTTCGCATAAAGGTCGATCGTGAAAGTTCCTTTCGATGTCGTCACTTCGGCTTGATACGTTTTATTAGGATCAATCGTCATGTCAGGCGCTTTGCTCCATTGCTTGCCAGCAGTCGTAGAAGCGGCTGGTGTCGCAGCAGCAGGAGTTGTCGCTTTTGCCGTCGATGCTGGTGTCGCCGTCGCAGCAGGCTTATTGCCGCAGCCCGATGCAAGGATCGTTAAACTAAGCAAAGTGATGGGTAGAAGCCATTTGGTCGATAAAAGCTTGGATGATTGGCGCATTTGTCGTAATTCCTCCATTGTTTAAATTAACGGTGCTGTAACGCTGGATAGCCCTACAGCACACGCATGATTAAATTGTTTCTTTAGCCACCGTTCTTCGGCTGCTCCTCATTCGTCTTCACTCCAGGTTGCGGGGTTGGACTTGGTTTGGGACTTGTCGAAGGCGATGGACTTGGACTCGTTTCTGCACCGGGCTTGGTCGTTACACTTGGCGATGGAACAGGCTTGCCGCTTGGTGAAGGTATCGGTTCTTTACCATTACCAGGCGAAGGGGAAGGCGAAATCACCGGCGATGGCATTGGGCTACCATTTGGCTGTGTCGTATCCTTCGGAATTTCAACAGCTGCTACGTTAGACTTCACACCTTGCGTATTGTTATCCAAATTAATCGGTACCACGTAGTACTGATAGGATTCGCCCGGGTTTACCGTTGTATCCTCAATTTGAGCCTTCGGCGTTTGAACGATCATCTTCGCCTCGGCCTCTGTGGACGCTTTGCGATACAATTGGTACCCAACTTTATCGCCAAGCGATGTCCAGCCAATTTTCACTAATTTCGTTTCGGGCACATAGACGGCCGTTACATCCGAAATGCCGCTAGGCGGTTCCGTCAAATCCGGCACATTCGAAGGCTTCACGAAATTGGTAACGGGTTTTCCTTCTAATGATTTGGACATGACCTCTTTGAAAATAGCTGCCGTGCTTCCGCTTCCAACAGTCACATAGTGCTTGGAATCGACTTTATCGAAGCCTTCCCACACAGCCGCTGTCCATTCTGGCGTATAGCCAACGAACCAGACATCGCGGTCATACTGCTCAATCCCTTTAATATCTAGCCCTGTTGATCCCGTTTTACCCGCAACAGGTCGGTTGAACTTCGCTTTGACCCCAGTACCGCCCGTTTCTACGACACCTTGCAGGAGCAAGGTCATATAGTAGGCGGTTTGCGGTTGGATCACTTGCTTTTTCTCTGCCTTGTAAGCAACAATTTCTTTCCCTTGCGCATCGGTAATTCTTAGTATTGCATGCGTTTTATTTTGTGAACCTTGATTCGCAAAAGCCGTGTACGCTCTAGCCATTTGCAATGGCGACACGCCATCCGTTAAACCGCCTAATGCAATGGCTAAATTTTTATCCTTGGCCTCATTCAGTGTAACACCAAGCTTTTTCGTTGCAAAATCCACGCCTGTTTTCACACCGATTTGATCCAGCAACCACACGGGCGCCAAATTGTATGATTTTTTCACGGCTTCGAACATCGTTACTTGACCATGGGTTTGTCGATCATAGTTTTGCGGTGTATACGTGCCGTTGCCGAACGACGTCTGTGTGTCATCCAGCATGGAGTATGGATTATAATTCCCACTCTCTAGAGCAGGTCCGTATACCGCAATGGGTTTAAAAGAAGAGCCTGGCTGACGCTTGGCATAGACACGGCTAAACCCTTTCGTTTTGTAATCACGACCGCCGATCAGCGCCATTAAACCGCCTGTTTTATTATCCAAGATAACCATGGAGCTTTGGATTTTCTGCCCATCTGACGCATCTTTTTGGAAAAAGCTCGCATTCGCATAGGTTTGCTCCATTACCTTTTGCGCTTTGATATTCATCGTCGTGTAGATGCGATAGCCTTTGGTTAGCAGCTCATCTTCTTCGATACCGTACATCTCTTCCGCTTCATCCACCACATAATCGACGAACGACGCATATTCCTTCGTTGTCTGACTTGCTGACGCTGGCGGCACATAGTCAACGGATGCAGCCTCCGCGCGCTCCGCCTCCGTAATATAGCCTTGATCCGTCATCAACCGCAAGACGACCGCACGCCGTTCTTTAGAAAGATCGGGATGCGTGAGCGGTGAATAGCGCGAAGGCGCCTTCGGCAGCGCAGCTAGCGTAGCGATTTCCCATACCTTCAAATCGTTCAAGTTCGATTTTCCGAAATAGACTTTGGCTGCTGCTTTAATACCGTAAGAGTTGCTCCCGAAGTAAATGCGATTTAGATATTTCTCCAGAATCTCATCCTTCGTAAACCGTTCATCCAAGGCAAACGCGATTGACATCTCCGTTCCTTTACGGAACGCTGTCTTCTCAGAGCTCAAGAACACGTTTTTGGCCAGTTGCTGAGTTATGGTACTGCCGCCTTCCACTGCGCTCATATGCACGATATCCGTCACAAGCGCACGCCCGATTGCACGAAGATCTACACCTGAATGCTCGTTAAAGCGACGGTCCTCTGTCGCGATAAAAGCTTGCTTCAACCGCTCAGGCACATCCTTGATATTGACGCTTTCGCGATTTTCACCTTTATATATTTTGGAAATTTCGGTTGCAGGTTTATCTTTCCCTTCTTCCTGTGCATAAATAAGAGTCGACTCCGTCGTACTATCGATCTTATCGATATTCGCGTCCAAAATTTTGAAGCCGCTCATAATAACGACGATATAAATCGCCATCGCACAGATCACCGCAACCATAGCGGCAATAATGGAGCCCATAATGAGCTTGCGAGCATTGAAGCCCTTCTTCTTAGGGCCTTTATTATTGCCCTTTCTTGGTTCATTCGGTTTGGTTTGCGGTGTGGATTGTTTTCTAGTAGGTTTATCCATCTTCACCAACTCCCTTACATTTCAATCTCCCTGTTTGTTCGAAAAAGGAAGAAACCTCAACAAAAGAACAACCTTTATGCAAGGTTGCTCCCAAAAGTTTCTATTCTGTTAGACGTTTCAGTCCATTAAAAGTTGCAAAATGAATAAATCAAGGACTACTCCGCTGATTCGGTAGCCGCCATTAATGAAACAGCACGTTGTGGTGTGAACGTTGAAATCGCATGCTTGTACACCATTTGCTGACGGCCTTCGCTGTCAATGATGATCGTAAAGTTGTCAAATGCACGAATAAGTCCTCTGATTTGAAAGCCATTCGTTAAATAAACCGTAACGGGAATGCTTTCTTTGCGCAGCTGATTTAGAAAATTGTCCTGAATGTTAATGGATCGGTTCATCAGTATGTCCCCCTCAATGGAATGAAACTTTCGCCAGACGGCGCTATTTTCTACCACATAGGAAAGTTTACCTTTGTTAAGCGCTAAAGTGCGTAACAAACTTTCCTATTGGCGATAAAAACAACCTCTAAACGCGGTCGCTCGTCTTCGAAATGACTTCGATAGAAGTTTTTATCATTGGTGATATTTGTTAATTATATTCGATTTTATGTACAAACTTTCCTGCTAGTATATCACTAATCATTTCGAAATGGGCAGAAAAATTTGCAAGATCCGTAACATCTACCCATTGGATGTCCTTCATATGCCGAAACCAGGACAATTGACGTTTGGCAAAACGGCGTGTATCCCGCTTGAGCAAGGTGACAGCCGCATCCAAGGTAAGCTCGCCTTCCAGGTAGCTGACGATTTCCTTATAGCCCAAGGCTTGCATGGAAATGGCCTGTTTCGGACAGCCGCTCGCCAAGATCGATTGGACCTCTTCTACGAGTCCTTCATCCATCATCGCATCGATTCGCTCTTCAATGCGCTGATATAGTAAGGCCCGGTCCATCGTGAGCCCAATGATACATAGTTCGTAAGGAGACTCTTTTTTCTGGGCGGCCAAATGATCGGTCATCGTTTCGCCCGAAATATGATAGATTTCCAAGGCTCGAATCACACGTCTTCGGTCGTTCGCATGCAGGCGATCTGCGCTTTCTGGATCAATGTCACGCAGCTTGGCATGCAACGCTTCTTCCCCATGCTGATCGGCGTAAAACTCCTGCGCTTGACGGAACTCCTCGTCCATGCTCACATCCGTGAACTGATAGTCGTAACACACAGATTCGATATACAGGCCTGTGCCCCCAACGATAAAAGGGAGTTTGCCGCGTGAATGAATGTCCTTGATCAACGCTTTGACTCGTTCTTGAAACTCTGCAGCAGAGAAGGGATAGGATGGATCGTGAATGTCAATCAAATGGTGCGGGACGAGCTTCTGCTCGGCTTCGCTTGCTTTCGCTGTACCGATATCCATGCCACGATATACCTGCATGGAGTCGCCAGAAATAATTTCACAATTGAAGCGCTGAGCAATTTCCAAGCTTAGCTTAGTTTTGCCGACAGCGGTCGGACCAAGTAGCACGAGTAATTTCGGCTTGGGAGATGGGGCTAACACAGTCGAATCACTCCATACGTTGTTTTCGTCGTTGATCTTAATACGTGTTCGAAACCTAACCGAGCAAACTCAGAGCTGTCTCTATTTTCCTTGAGGACGATACTTTTGCGAGCGACCCGCTTTGCTTCGGTGATCGAAGCTAAGCTAACAGCTTCATCATTGGCGCGGCGGCGAAGATGTGAAATCGCCTCAGACTCCTCGATAGGGGAGCGGAACATCGGGTCAAAATACACCACATCCACACTCTTTGCCTCCAATTGCTGCAAATAAGGGAGATGATGAGTCCTCTTCACCGAAATACGCCGCATCGCGGCATTTAACTCAGGGATCTCGGACTCGTATTGTGCTAAACCTTCCTGAATCAGCATGGCTGGAATCGCTTCGCTCTCGAGAGCTGTTACGTGTCCTTCTGTGCCCACCGCATAGGAGAAAACGATAGCATCCGAGGCTAGACCTGCTGTACAATCAATAACGCTGTCACCTGGAGCTGCCCCAGAGGACGCAATTAATCCATCCGACTCTCCCCGCTGCATCCGTTTGACTCGGACAAGTGCCATGCTAGGATGGAAAAAAGTTGCTGGATAGTCTTCTTCATAGTACCTGATCTCTTCTCTCGTCACAAGCAGAACGGTCGCATCTTCATAATTTCTCCTAATATGTTCCAAAGAATACTTCTTCCTGGGCACGATTCTTCCGCCATACAGGGCAGCTAGTCGTGCAGCTTCTGCCACCAACTCGGCAGAAGGATTATACGATGTTGTTACTAACACAGGGCTACATCACTCGCTTAAACATTTTTTCTAGCTCATAGGTCGTAAAACTGACAACGATCGGACGTCCATGCGGACATGTATATGGATTTCGACATCCAGCAAGCCGATCAATCAGCGTTTCCATTTCGAGTCTGCTCAAACTTTGATTCGCTTTGATGGAAGCTTTGCATGAGCACATGATGGAAGCTTTCTCACGCAGCTTTGAGATATCGAGTGTTTTGCGATCGGAAATCATCAGCTCGCACATTTCTTCAACGATCGCTTTCTCTTCTCCTGCTGGGAACCAATGCGGGTGAGCCCGAACGAGGAAGGTGTTGCCGCCGAAGGCTTCCATGTAGACACCAACCTGTTCGAAAAGCGCCAGCTTATCTGTAATCACACCCGCTTCCGAAGGGGTAAATTCCAACGTAATCGGCACAAGCAATTCTTGGCTCGCCTCAGCAGGATTGCCAAAACGTTCATAAAAATATTCATAGTGAATACGTTCATGCGCCGCATGTTGATCGATCAAATATAAGCCCAATTCATTTTGTGCAATGACATACGTACCATGCATTTGACCAATGGGATCCAAGCTCGGAAAGGACGGCAGCTTCGGCGCACTTCCCTCTTCATTCGAGGGCATCACATCCATGAAAGCTTCATTCGTTCGACGCTGTTGCTGAATGGATACTTGACGATTCGGCGCATCGATTGTAGGCGTGTAGCTAGGCGAAGTTGGCCGTGCGCTACCTTGAGTTGGCGACGGCATCGGTGTCCGAGCGGGTTCCCGATACTCTGGGGCTCGCTCTTTGATATGGGAAGACCACTCAGCATTTAATTTCATCTGGGTACTTTTCACTTTATCCGTTTTATCTTCCTGGTGATCCTTATAAAATTCAGCTTCCAGCTCGCCGCCGCGATTCTCTTTGCGCGGAGCTGGCGTTTCAACCGTACGTGAGAGTTCCATTTGCTCTTGCACGTAGGCGCCCTTGGGCTCAGACGGCTTGATTCCCTGCGGAATCAGCACTTGTCTGCCAAAAAGCCGTTTTACCTCGGCTTCAATCAACGCCGTTAACTCCGCTTCCTTACTGAAGCGGACTTCGAGCTTGGATGGATGGACGTTCACATCCACCAAGGACGGATCCATCCCGATGTGCAACGCTGCAACGGGATAGCGGTTGATTGGCAGCAGGGTGTGATATCCCTGCAGCAAGGCTTGGTTCAGCGCGAAGTTACGCACGTATCGACCATTCACAATGGTCGAGATACCGCCGCGGTTCGCGCGGGTCATTTCGGGCTTCGCCACGAAGCCCGAGATGGTGTAATCCAAGCTTTCCACTTGGAGTGGAAGCATTTGTTTGGCAATCGCGGTGCCATAGATGCCCGCGATGACTTGTAAGAGGTCGCCGTTGCCCAATGTTTGGAGCAGCGTGTTGCCGTTATGTTTTAACGTAAAGCCAATGCCGGGATGAGCTAGCGCAAGACGATACATATAATCTGAAATATGACCGAGCTCGGTCTGGATCGTTTTCATATATTTTAATCGAGCTGGCGTATTATAAAATAAATCTCTGACTGTCACCTCTGTACCGCGTGAGGCCGCCGTTTCCTCCACACCCCGAATCGTACCGCCTTCGATGGAGATTTTACGCGCAAGACCATCGTTCGTGGAACTCGTTACACAGTCCAAACGGGAGACGGACGCGATACTCGGCAGTGCCTCCCCCGAAAACCAAGGGTACTGATAGAAAAGAGGTCTTTGCTGGTCGCAATTTTACTCGTGGCATGACGCTGAAAAGCAAGTTCACAATCCTCGATTGCCATCCCTGAGCCGTTATCGAGCACACGAATCAAGGCTAAGCCGCCTTCTTCAATGGTTACGTCAATTCGGGTGCTGCCCGCATCGACGGAGTTCTCCACCAGCTCTTTCACGACTGATGAAGGCCGCTCCACCACTTCACCTGCTGCAATTTGGTTCGCAATATGCTCGCTTAAGAGCTGAATTTTGCCCATTGAACTAGTTCCCCTTTGTAGCCTGAATGCTTGCCATATCGCCTTGAGATGTCACGTGTAACTGCGGGAAATAGGAGGCAAACAGATCAAGATTGATATAGCTAGTCCCATAATCAATGATGAGTTTCCCTTTTTCAACTGGAAATTCCTTCGCACCGTTCGCATCCGTTATGACAACAGAGTGATTCGTGTCGTTCCACGTGATTTTCGCATCAATAAGCGCCGCTAAACCACGCGTTGAAACGTACCATTGCCCATCTTCCCGGAAGCTTCCAAAACCGAATCCCAAATCAACGCCGTTAAACGTCGCGCCGTGTTTAGTTAAGTTCACGCGAATATCCGCGATCCCTGTCTCATGCAGGGCAGCAATAAATTGCGCAGAAGGTCCATCCACTTTGAGATCAGGTGTGATCCCAACTTTATTCACTTTACGCTTATTCGGGGTCAAGTACTCCTCGACCGTCAATTTCAGTGAATTATTCTTATCTAGGGGGAGAATCTGCTGCACACTGCCTTTACCAAAGGTCTGCATGCCGATCACTTTTGCTACATTATAGTCTTGCAGCGCACCCGACAACACTTCCGAAGCACTTGCGCTATTCTCATTCGCTAAAATATAGACAGGAACATCAACGGTAGTCCCGCCAGTGATGAGTACAGGATCATCGACGCCATTGCGATCACGCGTATGAATAAGTGTGCCTTCCTTAACAAAATGCTTCGCGATATTAAGAGCTGTATCCACCAACCCGCCTGGGTTATTACGCACATCCAAGATCAATGATTTCAGCCCTTTCGCTTGCAGAGCTTTCAGCTGTTTATCGAAATCTTCGTCGGCATCACTGGAGAAATCGGTAATTTGGATATACCCGACCCCATTTGTGAGCGAGCTGCTGTACACTTCTGGAACATTGACGCCACGACGTGTAATTTCGAAGGTCATTTCCTGTGTGCCGCGCAGAATGGTTACTTTCACTTTCGTGCCTTCTTTACCGACAATCTTGTTCCTCACCTCATCAATCGAAGTGACGGAAGCTGGAACGCCGTCAATGGCACGTACGTAATCATCTTTCTTAAGTCCCGCGATTTCCGCAGGAGATCCCGCAAAAATTTCAGTGAGATACACACCTTGGTCATCAATCCCGATGCGAGCACCCATCCCGACAAAGCTATTCTCCAGCGAATTGGAAAATTGACCATAATCCTCTTGGCTGAAAAATACCGTATACGGATCTTTGAGCCCCTTGATCATTTGTTCAATGCTCTGATTCGCGAGTGACTCTTCCGTTACGCCGCTCACATGATAATTTCCAATGAGTTCTCGAACCTGTTGGGTAACGCTATCTTCTTGCGCCATTGCTGCTGTTGGCATCATCGCCAGCATTGCCGACACAAGCGCTATGGAAGCCTTGAGGGCTTTTATTTTGATTCGAGTTCCAAACATATGTGATCTCCTTTGTGGTGAGAAATAGTTGAAAAAAGGGAATTATCGCTTCACGCTATTGCAGTTTTTGCTTCCACTCGTAAACGAGATTAAGCGCCTGCAGCGGCGTCATATTAATTAAATCGATGCCCTTCAACTGGTCAAGTACCAGTTGCGATTTGCCGTCGACTTTCTTCTTGACGGCAACTTCGGCTGGGCTATCCTCTTCGAAGAGGGATAGCTGGCGAATTGGCGTAGCCGCAGTCTCCGCAATAATTGCGGGTTTGGCGGCCTGTGGAACAGCCGCCTTCTCAAACCCATTCAGCAGTGTATACGAACGCTGAATGATGGCTTCGGGCAGCCCTGCGATCTCGGCACAGTAGATGCCGTAGCTCGTACTCGCTGCCCCTGGAATCAGCTTGCGCAGGAAGGTAACCTGCCTGCCGCTTTCTTTCACAGCCATGCAGTAGTTGCGCAGATGGGCAAGGCTCTCTTCTAGATGCGCGAGCTCATGGAAATGCGTGGATACGAGCGTCTTGCAGCCTATCCGATCGTGTAGGAACTCGATGACGGCTTGCGCGATCGCCATCCCTTCACCCGTCGAGGTTCCGCGACCCAGCTCATCAATGATGACAAGGCTTCGACTGGTCGCCTTCTCAGTCATGATCTGGATATCCATCATCTCGACCATGAATGTGCTTTGCCCGCCGATGAGGTCATCGGCCGCGCCGATCCGCGTGAAGATCCGGTCTGTGACTGGGATACGCGCGGAACTCGCGGGCACGAAGCAGCCGATCTGCGCCATGAGGCAGATCACGGCGACTTGCCGCATATATGTACTCTTACCGGCCATATTCGGCCCGGTAATGAGCAGGATGCGGCCATTTTCTTGACTGAGGTTCGTCTCATTCGCAATGAACGAGCCGTCTTGAATGACAGCCTCCACGACGGGATGTCGGCCGTCTTCGATATGAAGATCGAAGCCTGTTCCGACTTCTGGCTTGCGGAAATGCTGCGCCGCGCTGACGGTCGCCAGCGATTGGTACACATCGGCGGTGGCAATGACCTCCGCTAGCTTCTGTAATCTGGAAATATGCTGTGAAATACGGTCGCGAAGCTCCGTAAACAGCTCATATTCCAGGTCGATCATTTTATCTTGCGCTTCCAGAATGAGCGCTTCTTTTTCTTTGAGCTCTGGCGTGACATATCGCTCGGCATTCGCGAGCGTTTGTTTGCGCTCATAGCGGCCTTCTTGAAGAGCCGACATGTTCGCCTTGGTGACCTCGATAAAATAACCGAATACCTTGTTGTAGCCGATTTTGAGCGACTTAATGCCCGTCGCTTCGCGCTCTTGACGCTCCAACTCCGCAATCCATTGCTTCCCATTCTTGCTCGCTTCGCGCAGTTGATCCAGATAAGGCTGATAGCCCTCTCGGATCATCCCCCCGTCGCGAATGGAGACTGGGGGCTCGTCCTCGATCGCGTTCGCAATCCAGGACATGACATCATCACAGACATCCATATTCGCGACGAGCTTCTTAAGTGTCTCCGAGCCTGAGTTTGCACAAAGCTGCTGGAGCATCGGAACTTGTTGCAACGAATGCTTCAACGCGATCATATCGCGTGCATTGGCGTTGCCGTAGGAAATACGAGCAACCAACCGCTCCAAGTCGTATACTTCTTTCAACGCAAGTTTGACATCTTCTCGTACGATGAGCTGGTTATAGAGCAGATTGACCGCTTCCAAACGCTCTTCAATGCGTGAAACGTTCATAAGCGGTTTCTCAATCCAGCGGCGCAGCATGCGCGCGCCCATGGCGGTAACGGTTTTGTCCAGTAGCCACAACAAGGATCCTTTTTTCGCACGTTCTCGAACGGTCTCAACGAGCTCCAAGTTGCGACGCGTGAATGGATCCATCGTCATGAACTGATCTGGCTCATAGATGCGAATATGCTTCACATGGGTGAGTGCTCGTTTTTGCGTTTCTTTTAAATAGGCCAGCAGCAGGGCTACGCCTTGTCGTGATAGGTCGGACAGCGATGACAAAGCTTCATCCTCTGCAAAATGCTCATCCAACAGCCCCTCGTCCGCTTGTGTCCATTCCGTGAGTACCATGTTACGTCCCCATGCCGCGCCTGTTTCACGGATCGTAGTTAGCAGAGATTCACTAGTAATGATTTCAGATGGGTTGTAGACGTTCAGCTCATCCAGCACGAGCTCCCAAGAAGGCGGCAGCTGTGTCGCGTAAAGTTCACCTGTTGAAATGTCGCAGGCTGTAAAAGCGTATCCCTGATCCTGCCCCACCAAGGAAACGATGTAGTTATTACTTGAATCACCTAGAAGTTTGCTGTCCATGACTGTTCCAGGGGTTACAATCCGCACAATCTCACGGCGAACAACGCCCTTCGCTTCAGCTGGATCTTCCACTTGCTCGCAAATGGCGACTTTGTACCCTTTCTCGATGAGACGGGACATATAATTTTCTGCCGCATGATGAGGCACGCCACACATCGGTATTTTCTCTGCGCCTCCGCCCTCGCGGCCTGTTAACGTAATCTCTAACTCTCTCGAAGCGTTGATTGCATCATCAAAAAACATTTCATAGAAATCGCCCAGACGAAAAAATAAAAAAGCATCCGGGACCTGCGCCTTCACGGCCAAGTATTGCTGAATCATCGGCGTATATGTGGCCACTTACATTTCCTCCAACCTCATATTTCACGTGTTCGAACACACGCTAATTCTAGTACTCTATAGATACTCTATTATAATGTAGTAGAGAGCGTAATGCTAGATAACTTCACGTTGTGGCATGTCTGCCAAGTTCAGGGATGTTGAGATTGGGGATGGGTTCGCTGCTGAGACGCCTATTTTGGGAGGCTCGTCGCAGGTGGGGGCGCGAAGTGATGCTGAGACTCCCGTTTCGGGAGGCTCAGCTGGAAGTTTGGCTGCTTTGTGCGATTTTCGCTGCTGAGACGCCCATTTTGGGAGGCTCGGCACATCAGCACGAACTCAGGTATGGACCACCAAAGGTTCCACCTTTGTCATTCTCCATGCAATGCGGATATCCACTGTTTCCTTCCAAGATGTCATGGAGAGGAGCTGGGACTTCAGACGGTCGAGCACGTTCTGATGGAGCTCATACCCTCTGAGCTGCTCCAAATCCCGCCACAAACTGTGGACGATGCTCAGCAATTTGTGTTTTTCGCCGCGGTAATAAGCCGCTTGTACATCGTGCTCTTGCAGCGGCTGCCTCGGCAAACGCCAATAGTTGTTCACAATCAGCGAAGCTAATGTAAATACTCCTTCGGTCAACTCTGGTGTAGCTATCCAACTTGGCAATGTGCGGTATTCGAAGCCGCCATGCGATTTCTTGCGGTAATCGCCTAAGAAGCCGTATCTCGGGCGGCGGTCGCACGTCGAGAGATCCTCAATCAGGATGAGCGGCAAGGCTAGATACGTATCCAGCGCGCGCAACAGATGCGAATTCAGCCAGCATCTGCTGAAATGCAGATGTCCGCCAAGCGGATAGCCGCGCACAGGCATGCCGCCTGCGAGCCACGCCAGGCTCGCGTCGCTGATTTTTCGCGCGGCGAGCCCCATCGTGACGCGCAGGTTCCGCATCAACTGCAGCGGCTCTACGGCTGGCTGCGGCCGCAGCTCCGCCAGCGGCAAAATCACCCGATGGCCGCTGAGTACGATGGCGTCGCAGCCAACGGCGCCATCCCGCGTTAGGAAGCGGTCGGCGAAGACGACCTTGCCCTGCGGGTTCACCAGCAGGAACTCTGGATCGCAGCCGAGCATCGCATGCTCTTGGCGGCCCAGCTCTTTCTCAAGCGATTGATCATAGAGATCGATCGCTTGTGCGAAGAGTTGGATGAGCCTATTATTGAGCCTCGGAACAGGCTCAACATCCAGTACGAGCGTATGCCCCGCTCGTGTGATTCCAATCGTGACAAGGCCATAATCCAACCCTAAAGCGTAAATCGCTTTCACAGCTTCGCGGCTCGCCCTCCGCACATGAAAGCTCATCTGGGACGGCTGAACTTCGGCATAAGCCGCCGTTCCCTGCAGTTGCCGCTGCTGCTGTAGGGATTGCTCCGTAAGCAGATGGGTCATCTTTTTCTCATAGACAAGCAAAGTTTGCAAATGAAAGACAGCCACTTTATATTTGCGGATAAAAGTTTGAACGTCCGCTTTACCATGCGTTTTCGCTGCATGTGATGAGACTGTTTTGATACCGTGAAGAGCCAGCGTTTCCTCCCGTTTGCGGCGATTCTGGGCTAGCCGTATGGCCTTAACGGGTTGTAAACAAGGGACATTCGGAACATCGTCATGGGAAGTTCCCCAATGAATCACCCGCTGCCCTTGCCAATCCTCGGGCAAACGAGTCCCGCTTGGGATCTGGATGCGTTCGGTTAATGCTATCACCTCTTGTTCCTGTCCGTGCAGGAAGAAGGTTTCCATGCAATCAGCCTCCACATTACTTTATCAACACGTAACCACTTATCCCTAAAACGCCCAAATGTGTGAATACAACAAAAAAGAGGGCAAATGCCCTCTGCCGAACTTCGTTCGCCCGCATACACTAGCGTATAAAGTTCCTTAGGAGACTTTCCGAAATCAAGTATCGAATTTCAGAAAGCTCCCTTAATCCAGTTCATCCTCGATCAGATCGGCGTCCAGATCCTCGAAATCGCCTTCGCCGCTGTCATCGAAATCCACGTGCTTGTCGTCGAAGTCATTGCAGCCGTTGGTGCAAACGACTACACAGACTTTCGTTTCGGCAACGAGTTCGACTTGATACTCACGTTCCACTCGAATACTGACGCTGTTGCCGCTCGAAGTCACGCTGGCCTCTACGCAGTTAGGCTCTTGGGTCGCAACAGCTGATACTTCGGCTGTCGTCGACTTATGTTTTTTGTCTAAGTAACTGAGTCCGACAATTTCTACATACGATACAGTTTCTTTGGCTACGTCTGTTTTTGTGTTTCGATCGTAAGAATACCAGATGTTGATATCGTAAGTACCAACTACCTCTACGCCCTCTCCAGAATGGACTGCCTCGAATTGGTTATTAATAATCCAAGCGCCCAAAATACTGGTTGGAGAATAAGGCGGAGTCACGGTATGACTTACTTGAGAAAATTTGCGACCTTTACCGCAGACAGCCTTTGTAATGATCTCTCTGCACTGCAAATCTTTATCTAATGACATCCTTTCAACCTCCTCCATACAATCATTCATTACAATTGTATGCAGGACAGTAGTCTAGAGTGACAATTATTTTATATTATTTTTGAGCTTCAAAAATAGGGATTTCTGTCAGAGTCAACCCGCTTCTGGACGGTGTTTTTTCTGCTTTTTGGCGATGGCTAAATAGTGCATTAACTCGCGTTTAAGCTGTCTAATCGCTGATCGCACTTCGAATTCTTCGCGGCTTTCCGGCAGCGGCATCCTTTTGTAACGGGTATTAAGCTCTTCTAATTCTTTCTCTGCTTCTCCCGTATAATAGTCTTCCTTCACAGATTGGCTAATATCTTCGAAGATCGCTGCCACCCATTCACCTTGAGGCAAAGTTTGATAAACGCCGGCAACCAAATCCAACATGCGATGAATGGATTCCAATTGCTCTCCCCGCATGAAGAAATACACGCGCCAATACGGATCTCCTCCGAATAGCAGCGTATTCTCCATGGAACGTTTGGCTAGACTTGCGCCGCGCTCGATTTCCTCACTTACCTCTAAAATCTCTTTCCCATCCCATACGATTGTACTGTCTCGAAGATGCTGAGCAATGTTGACGAAAATATCGGAGAATAATTGCTCAATCTTTTGTTTATGAGCCAAAAGCTGCGCATCCGCCTTTGGCATATAAGCAATATTAATGGCGGTCGCAGAACCTAACCCAATTAGAAGGAGTAATAATTCATTCCATACGGAGGCGAAAGTCGCTGATTCGTACGCATATAGATGAAACATCACAACCGCACCTGTGACGGCACCTTCCGTAATTCGCAGTCGGACGAGAATTGGAAATACGATTAGAACGAAAAGGCCAGCCACCCAAATATGAAAGCCAAGCAGCATAAATAATACAGAGCTAATGAGCAGAGCTAAGATCGAAGCTGCAATACGATGCAGAGCGCTCAGAATGCCTTTTCTTTTCGTCACTTCAATGCCTAGAATGGCAAGCAGTCCCGCAGCAGCGGGGGTATGAACCCCTAATACATACGCTAAATACATAGCAATTATGACCGCAATGGCTGTTTTGATCACACGAAAGCCCATAGCTTTTTCACCTCTATCAGGTTCATCTATGGGCTCATTATTTCATTTTGTCTACATGGTGGCAAGCTTTTCTATCTTTAACGATGCTTGGTTAGTTTCTTTTCCAGCATAGCTACAAGCTGATACATAACCGTTGCTACAAGCGCAATGACGAATAACGTTGAAATGACCAATGTAAAATTAAACACCTGAAAGCCATATATGATTAAGTATCCCAGCCCCTTCTGAGACACCAGAAATTCTCCAACGATCACGCCGATCCATGCTAAACCTACGTTCACTTTTAATGTGGATACAATGGCGGGGAAAGAAGCGGGTAGAATTGCTTTTAGGAAAACGGTTCGCTGATTGCCGCCATAAAGCCGTACAACCTTGACATAGTTCGGGTCTACTTCCTTGAAGCTGCCGTACACGACGAGTGTCGTAATAATAACGGTAATCGATAAGGTTGTGGCAATAATGGATAGTAACCCTGGCCCGAATCCGACGATAAATACGGGTCCTAATGCGACCTTCGGCATGCTGTTAATGACGACAATATAAGGATCTAGCACTCTTGATAGAAATGGTGACCACCAGATCATTACCGCAAGCGCTGTTCCGAAAAGGGTTCCCAGGATGAAGCCGATGATCGTTTCCTCAATGGTTACGGTGACATGTGGCAGCAGCGTACCATCCACCAGTTTTTCCCATAATAATCGAAATACTTTCGTCGGATAGCTAAACAGGAGCACGTCAATCCACTTCAAGCGGGATGCCAATTCCCAAAGACCTAGAAATCCGAGCAATAGCGCGGCTTGAAGCAATCTGACCCATCTCGTTTCCTTCTTCAATGCGAAAAGGTAGCTGGCATGGACCTCGCGTTGCAGTGACTCTTCCGACTCTAAATGCCCTTGTGGTCTTATTTCACGATTCTCCATGCCCAGCGCCTCCAAACTCTTGCCAAATTTCCCGAAAAAGCCGATGGAATTGGGGCAGCTCCCTTGCTTCCAAAGGCACCGCAGCTCGAATCGCTGCTGGGATTTCGAATGTTTGACGAACACGACCTGGATTCGGTGCTAGGACGAAGATCCGATCGCTCATCGCGATGGCTTCACCAATGTCATGTGTGACTAAAATGGCTGTTTTCTGCTTTGCCCGAAGCGTCTCGACGACTAGCTCTTCTAATTGCAATTTCGTTTGATAATCTAACGCGGAAAAGGGTTCATCCAGCAGCAGCAACTCTGGCTCTGCGGCCAACGTTCGAACGAGTGCGACACGCTGGCGCATCCCTCCCGAAAGCTGGGCAGGGTAATAATCTTTGAAAGGGAGAAGCCCCATCTCTTCTAGTAAATACAGCGACCTTTGCCTGCTCTCATTCGTCAACATGCCGGCAATTTCCAGTCCCATACTCGCGTTATCCGCTATTGTTCGCCAAGGGAACAAGTAGTCTTGCTGAAGCATATAGCCCACTTTCGTTGAAGGTGATCTCACTAGTTGATTCGACACGGTGACTTCACCTTTGGTAGGCGGAAGAAGTCCCGCGATGATCGAGAGAAGGGTTGTTTTGCCACAACCACTGGGCCCAATAAAGCTGACGAATTCCCCTTTTTTCAACTCAAATGTAATGTTCTGCAGAGCAAGCGTAGCGCGCTCCTCCGTCACATACACCTGCGTCACATCCTGCACGCGCACAGCGGTTTCCATGGCAAAGCCTCCTTCACGCATCGAAGCGGGATCTCCTAGATCATTCATGATGCTTTATTTTACGCTCGCTTTCGCTTTCTCAGCGTAGGAATTGTTCACAAGTTTACTCCACGCCACTCGCTCTTTCAGCTCACCAGCAGATGACATCACATCTAACAAGTTGTTCCATTCCGCTTCATCGACAATCCCGTCCGTTGCGTAGGAGCCTTGCTCCTTGTAGCGTTTCACAACATTTTTCACAATCGAGACATCGATATCTTTAAAATAAGGCAGTACCGCATCCGTAATTTCATCTACACTCTTGGCTGCTACCCACTTCTGAGCTCGCTGAATCGCATTCGTGAACTTCTGAATCGTGCCAGCATTGGCCTTCATGTAGCTTTGCTTCGCCATAAAGACGGTATAAGGTAAATGTCCGCTTTCTACACCGAAGGAGGCGAGCACGAAGCCTTTGCCTTCTTTTTCGATGATGGACGCTTGCGGTTCAAACAACTGCACAAATTCCCCTGTTCCTGAAGCGTAGGCCGTGACGATATTCGCGAACTCAATATTCTGAATCAGCTGCAAATCCTTCTGCGGATCAATGTTATGCTTCTTCAATGTGAATTCGCCAGCCATTTGCGGCATGCCGCCCTTCCTTTGGCCCAAGAACACTTTCCCCTTCAGCATATTCCAATCAAAATTTTCAACCTTATTGCGGGCAACCAAGAATGTACCGTCGGTTTGGGTCAGCTGCGCAAAATTAATGACAGGATCGTCCGAGCCTTGTTGTGACACATAAATGGACGTTTCCGAACCGACCAAAGCGACATCGATTGCGTTCGAGAGAAGTGCGGTCATCGTTTTGTCTCCGCCAGGCGTCGTTGTCAATTCCACATCCAGTCCTTCATCCTTGAAAAATCCTTGCGATAACGCCACATATTGCGGCGCATAAAACAAGGAACGCGTCACCTCGCCAATGCGTACTTTCGTTGTTACTTCCGTTTTCGTTCCGCAGGCTGAAGCAATTAAGCTAAGCAGCAGCACTGCGGATAAGGCGAATCCCCATTTCTTACGACTCCTCATAGGACGTCCCTCCAGTTCATCATGTACAGTATCCTATGCAGGAGCCCAGATGTAGGTGCCCGTGAAACGACAACAGGCCCCCCGTGAGGGAGGCCCGCAGATGTCTAGCTTGACAGCTGGATACTAAATTAAATACCGTAAACCTTGGCATATTTGTCTTCCAAATACGCTACCAAATAATCTGGGTTCAACGCTTCGCCTGTAACTTTTCGGATAATTTCGTTCGGTGTCAACAATTTGCCATGTTGATACACCTTCTCGGTTAACCATGCTTTGATCGGTGCGAGGTTGCCCTCCGCGATCAAGTTGTCGAAGTTCGGCAGCTCCTTGCGCAGCGTGTTCGTGAATTGCGCCGCGTACATATTCCCAAGCGCATAAGACGGGAAGTACCCGAAAGCGCCGCCCGACCAGTGAACGTCCTGCAGGACGCCCTCGCCGTCATTCGCAGGTGTGACACCCAAATATTCCTCATATTTGGCATTCCATGCCGCAGGCAAATCTGCGACGGCTAGGGTGCCGCTGAATAACCCTTTTTCCAGCTCATAGCGAATCATGATATGTAAGTTATACGTTAATTCATCCGCTTCAATTCGGATCAAGGATGGCTCGATATGATTGATCGCGCGGTAGAAATCATCGACGCCTACATCATCAATTTGCCCAGCAAAAGTTGATTGAAGCTCACCATAGTAGCGTTGCCAGAACGCTTGGCTGCGTCCGATCACATTTTCCCAGAAGCGGGACTGGGACTCATGAATACCCATCGAGGTTCCTGAACAGAGATTCGTGCCGACGAGATCCGTTGAAATATTTTGCTCATAGAGGGCGTGTCCGCCTTCATGAATCGTTCCGAAAAGCGCCGATGTGATGTCATCTGGCAAATAACGTGTCGTAATCCGCACATCGCCAGGGTTCAGCGCCGTTGCGAATGGGTGCACGGTTTCGTCCAACCGGCCTGCTTCGAAGTCGTATTGCATCTGCTTCAGGATGGACAGCGAGAACTGCTTCTGCTTGCCGATATCGAATTGCTGCTTCAAAAAGGAGCGATTCGGTTGATTCGGTGACGCCGCGATGCGTTGCAAAAGTGGAACTGCTTTTTCCCGCAGAGAACCGAACACTTCATCTAATTTCTCCACGGTCATGCCAGGCTCGTACATATCTAACAAGGTGTTATATTTATGGCCTTCATAGCCCCAAAGCTCGATGAATTCTTGTGTGGTGGCGACGATTTTCTCTAAATACGGTTGAAATGAACCCCAATCCGAATTATGCTTCGCGCCTTCCCAAGCAGATTCCGCCTGAGAGGTTAGCACGACATAGGCTTGGTATTTTTCGGCAGGAATTTTTTTGCTGCGATCATAGTCTTTTTTGCATTCTTCCACCATTTTGCGTGAAATCGGGTCCAATTGCGCAAGTAACGCTGGTTGCATAAAATAAGTGACATAGTCCCCCATTTCATCTGACGTTGACATCCGAAATACTTCTGTGGACAGCTCTCCGACGACCTCGGAACGTGTTTCGATCCCTTTCTTCGGGGCCCCTGTCCGCATATCCCAATAAATCAATGAGATGGCTTCTTCGTACTGCTTCATTTTGCGGACATAAGCTTTGAACGCTTCCAGCTTTCCTTGCTCCACGGCTACAGTCATGAGCTCAACTCCTCCCAAATGTTTCATTATTTATCATACTTCCTCCCTCGACTAGAATCAAATTCTTGCCTAAGTATGATAGAATGAATAAAGCCTCATCGATTTGCTGAGTTTCATTTACTTTAAAGGAGCTGCTCCCGATGTATATCACTTTTACAGATACTGCCTTAGAACGTCTTACACCATTCACTGCGAATAACAATACGCTTTTGAAGCTCGTTTTTGATACAGAAGGCTGCGGCTGTTCCGTCAACGGTGTCCCTACCTTGTGGCTTGTCCCTGAAGCTTCTAAGGAAGATGCTACGGCTGAAACCAACGCTTTCCCACTGATCTATAAGGCGAAGGATGAAATTTTTTTCGAGGAAAACATGAAAATCGACTACCATGAAGCAACGAAATCTTATATACTGAAGAGTAATAATCAGATTTACAACGCGGGTATGAGCTTAGTCGATAAACGATAAAGCTGCACATACATAGACAAGCAGTCTATCAATTCACTTGGAGGGATAACCATGTCATTGATTAACGAGATTTTAGATTACAACAAAGAGTTCGTAGAAACGAAGCAGTATCAAGAGTTTTTGACGACCAAATTTCCAGACAAGCGTATGGTCGTTGTTACTTGTATGGATACGAGGCTCGTTGAACTACTTCCGAAAGCCATGAATTTACATAATGGTGATGCGAAAATTCTTAAAAATGCCGGCGCGATCATTTCGCACCCTTTCGGAAGCTTGATGCGGAGTATCATCGTGGCTGTATATCAGTTGGAAGCTGACGAAGTGTTCGTGATCGGTCATTACGATTGCGGGATGACAGGACTTAATTCCGATAATGTCATTGAGAAAGTCAAAGCAAGAGGCGTCTCCGACGAGGTCATTGATACGTTGGGCCATGCAGGCATCGACCTCAATCGCTGGTTAACTGGGTTTAATCATGTGCGTGAAGGAATTGAGAAAAGTGTAAATATTATTCGCAATCATCCGCTGCTTCCTAAGAACCTTCCTGTCCATGGACTTATCATTGATCCTGAGACAGGGCGCTTGGATCTGGTCGATTCTGGCTATGATGCTAAAGCTGAATAAAAATACAAATGGCTGTCCATCGCGGACAGCCATTTTTTTTGTTCTCAATTACGGTGTGATCGTTTTGAGCAAACGCTTCGCATCGCCGTTCGGCGTTGCTACAACTTCATAAATGTTAATTTTGTTACCCGAATTCAATTGTTCGGATTTCACATTGCCAAAATCAATGTATTGCACGCCAGACATGATCTTCTGCTGTCCTGTGAAGGTCATCGATTTCGATGTGAGCAGACGCCCTTCAGAGTCAACGATCTCGAACGCAAGCGTCGAGAAGTTCGCATCCGTAATGACTTGTGCTTGACGCACAACGTCTAGATCTAAACGCAGACGATATCCGTAGGACGTATCACGATTATACGTTGAGCTCAACGTATAATCATCGAAGTTAATCGTGAACGGATACACAGAGATCGGTCCTGATGACGGAACGGATTGAACGGCTGTTTTGTAAGAGCCGACAGCCAATCGGTTCGTATCATACAGATTAAGCGCTAGCTTATCCGCTTGCTCTAGACCCGGCACCAAGTACGAGTAGCTAAGCACGTAGCTCGTATTCGGCGCAATGTTTTTCGCGACATTCGTTTGACGAACGCCTGAGTAAATGTAGCCATTTTCATTCGTCAGATCGGATTGGAAATCTGGCAAAGCCAATGTCGAGGTACCTTTATTCGTGAGCTTGTACTTCGCGACAATCGTTTTATACCCAAAATCGGAATTCTCGCTCATACCTAGTTCAACAAGGGAAAAGTCCACATTGGAATCAAGGCTCGTATTCGCGTTTACTGGTAATTTATCACCAATTTTATAATCTTGTGCAGCCGCGTAAGACGTAGCTACGCCGCCTACACCAGCACTTGATAAGGATATGACAGCGACTGGCAACACGGAAGCATTGCTGTTTGCATTTGCACCTGTGTTACCAGCGCCCGCTGTACCTTGTGTACCCGTAGTTGCCGCTGCTGCTTGTTTCTCAAGAACCACAAGCTGCAAAGCGTCTGTGGAGATCGATGCCGGCAAAATCCCTTGGAAATGGAACGTCGTCGACTCATTTTGTGATAAATAAGAGGAACGAACTGCATTGTCACTTGTTGTTACAGCAACATTCGTACGCACACCTTGGAATTCTGCTGTTAGTGTAGGAATCGTCGCGATCCCCTCACTCGTATTCGTCAAGGTTACATTCGCTTGCACGTGAAGGCCATCCGACTGTTTGTTAACCGCAGACCAAGATGTTGTAATCTGAAGTCCATTCGGCTCCGTACTTGCATCTTTATTGGGATAAGCAACTTTGTCGCCAATCTCAGCGATCGCAAAAGATTTGGCTGTGTTCAAGGTGCCGAGAACCGTCGTTTTCACTTTCCCTTTTGGCGAAAATAATAAGGACAGTTTGCTCGTATCCACGTTCGCTGGAACAGCGCCTTGCACAGTCACTTTCACAGGCTGAGCAGGCAGCAACGTACCGACGCTCGCGACGAATTGTGCACCATAGGTCAACCCTTTGCCGTCAGCGAAGTTTAGCTCAAGCCCGTCAGGCAGCTTCAAGCTCGCATCGCTTTGATTTTCAAGGATAAGATCGGTATAGACCATCCATACCCCGTCTTTGTACACTTTGTAGCTTTGACCTAACTGTGTGGATACTAAGGCATTGTCAGATAAATTGCTATCAATTTCTTGCAAATTGAGTACGGCTTGCGGCTTTAAGGTTTGTCCCGCTTCCACCATCGCGGATTCGACCGAAAGCGCGCCAATATCCGACATATCGTTATAATTCCATTGGAAAATATCAACTTTTAGATCAGCAGGTGATAGATTGTTTGGAATGGCAGAAGTAAATTTGAATGTCCCCGTCTCACCCGCTTTGACACGTGCTGTTACCTTCTCATTCAATTTAGCTGTATAGGTAACACCATTGGCATCAATGACTTTCACGCCGTAATTGTTGAAATCCACAGTGGATCGGCTATTGTTGTTGAGTCCAAGTGAGAAACGAAGTGAACCTTCGTCGGAGCCTGACAACAGAGCAACTTTATCGAGTGTGAAATAAACGGAGTCGCTTAGGAACACGCCCTCTTTCCCAGCAAATGCTGATGTAGCTAGTGGAAGTGTTAAGAAGCTTGCAGCGGTTAGAAGCAAAGCCGAACGGCTGAGCAGGCGTTTCATCTTACGTGGTTGATTCACAGGTAGTCCTCCTCATGAAATAATCTTAGTCCGAACGCAATGCGTCTATTGGACGTAATTTGGATGCTTTGTTCGCTGGGTAGAGACCGAAAATAACACCAACCAGCACAGAAAATAAGAAGGAATAGAGTCCTACGTCAAAAGAAAGACTAGTCGTCTGTTTCGGGCTGAAGTAAGGTAGCGCATAGGAGAAGCCAATCCCTAACAGCAATCCGATTAATCCGCCCATACCGCTGATGACAACCGCTTCAACCAGGAATTGCAGCAAAATATTACGGCGCTTCGCACCAATTGATTTGCGAATCCCAATCTCTCGCGTACGTTCACTGACGGTAACTAACATGATATTCATAATTCCGATGCCTCCAACGAGGAGGGAAATTAAGGCAACCGCCACTAATTGATTCGTAAGCGTGTTCGTCGCTTCAGTCCGTGCTTTTAGCAGTTCATCCTGATTCGTAAGAACGAACCCTGTATCGCTTTTGAACTTGTACGTCAGGTAGGACTTCATCGTTTCTTGCGCGGTGTAAATATCGTCCTTCGTCGGTGCTTCCACGTACGTTGTCCGAATTTGCCCTAGTTTGAACTGACGTCTCGCTGATTCCAACGGTACGATGACTGAACTATCCACGGAGGCCCCGCCGATGTTAGACCCCTTCTCTTTCAGCGTTCCAATAATATTGAAAACGACACCATCAATGTTGATCGATTCGCCTACTGGATCTAACGTGTTAAAGAACTTCTTAGCGACTTCGCTGCCGAGAATGGCCACATTTGATCGAAATTCCAGATCGGTAGGTGACAGATTTCGTCCTTTATCGATCTTAGCTTTAATAATATCGAAATAACGATCATTCGTACCGATGACATTGTATTTTTCCTGCGTTCGATCGTATTTAATATTGGAGCCGTTCTTCGTCATCGTCGGTGCAATGGATTTGAATTCAGGGAAGTTCTCGAAATTCATGAGATCATCATAATTCAATTGTGTTGCGCGTCCATTCCCCGTCGCCGTCACAACGAGCAGATTCGTCCCCATATTCTCATATTGCTTGGCAATTTGTTCGGAAGTTCCTTGACCGATCGAGACCAGCGTCACGACCGAGCTCACGCCAATGATCACGCCGAGCATGGTCAGGAATGTACGCAATGGACTTGAAATGATCGTCCGCAGCGACATCCGAATCAGTTCACTTAGTTTCATACGCTCACCTCTTGCTGCTGGATATTGCGCTTCGAGCTATTGCGATAATCATCAATGATGACGCCGTCTCGGAGGGCAACAACCCTTTTCGCATTATCGGCAATATGATGATCGTGCGTAATCAAGACGATCGTGTTCCCTTGGGCGTTAAGTTGCAGGATGAGTTCCAGCACTTCTTCCCCCGTCCGCGAATCCAAAGCCCCTGTCGGCTCATCGGCCAGGATCAAGGAAGGTGAAATCGCTAAGGCACGCGCAATCGCAACCCGCTGCTGCTGACCACCTGACAGCTCGCTCGGACGATGATGTCCGCGCTCGCCCATGCCGAGCATTTTCAGCATGTCATGCGCTCTCTGTTTCCGCTCTTTCTTCGAAATGCCCGCATAGATCATCGGGAGTTCAACATTTTCCATGGCGGTTAAACGTGGCAGCAAATTAAACTGCTGGAAAATAAACCCGATCTTCTGATTCCTGAGCTCTGCTAACGCATTATCACTCATGTGCTCAGTAACGACACCATCTAAGGTGTAGCTGCCAGACGTGGGTACATCCAGCAGTCCGATTGTATTCATAAGCGTCGATTTGCCTGATCCACTGGGACCAATAATGGCTACGAAATCACCATCGGCAACAGAAAGCGATATATTACGCAAAATAGGAAGATCTTCCGCACCGCGTCGATAGGTTTTCGTAATGTCTTTCAGTTCAATGATATTCAACCGCAACAGCTCCTTTCCCGGGCGTATTATCTGGCTCCGCCGCCACCGCCACCAGCATTAGTCCGGGCGTTACCGCCGCCGTTGCCACCGTTACCGCCACCACCAGCGCCACCAGCTCCTCCTGCACCGCCGCCTTGGAAGCCTCCGCCTCCTCCGCCAAATCCGCCTGCGCCGCCGCCATTTTGTTGGAATTGTTGACGTAAACGATTGATTTCATCTTGACTTAAGTTTTGTTGTCTTTTTATTGCCTGAGGAAGAACAACTTTGTCCCCTTCTTTCAGACCTTCCGTAATTTCAATTTGTGTGGAAGAGCGAATCCCAATCTTCACTTCATGCTCGGTCTCATTCGTGCCATCCGCTTTCTTCAGCGTGACCGAACGTTTCCCCCGCGAAAGTTGCAGCGCCTCAGGCGGGATATAGAGCGCATCCTTTTTATCCTGAATCAAAATTTCGCCTGTTGCGGTCATCCCATATTTCAAGATATTATCTTTGTTCTCAGTCGCTAGAACAACATCATAGAACGTAACGCCATTCGTCGTTGTTCCTACCGTGGACACTTGCGTCACTTCGGCTGGGAACGTCCGGCCGGGGAAGGAATCTACCTTAATCTCAGCTTTCATCCCGACTTTAATGTTCGGAAGATCCAGCTCATCCACTTGAACCGGCAATTGCATTTTCGCAAAGCTGGCAACAGCACCGAACTGCGTACCGCTCGGCACTTTCGTTCCGACACGGAACGAGCTTAAAATATCGTTCTTTTTGTTGACGAAGTCCGTTGAGAACACACCATCGAACGGTGCAACGATTTTCAACGAATCGACTTTATCTTGTGCTGCTGTGACTTTCAGTTTCTGACGCTCTAAAGCAGATTGTGCCGTCAGAATGCTGTCATCAAGCGTATCGTTCGCGAAGCTGGCAATGAGATCGCCTTTGCGGACAATGGCGCCAGTTTTGAACGGAAGCGTGGAGATACTTCCTGTCGTCCCCGCAAGAACCGTCGCTACTTGGCTGTATTGAAGTGCGGCCTTTCCTTGTGAATCCGCTGTACGACCGCCAATGGCAGCCGAGGCCATCACATTTTGTCCTGCATCCATGGAATTGTCGTTCGTAACTTGAATGTCGATGTCGACGAGTTTGCCGCCTTTTCCGTCCGATTTCGGATCTTTGGAAATGGCAGTAATCGTGCCCGTTTTGGTGATCATGAAGCCGTCTACAGTCAGATCGACAAGATCACCTTTATGTAATTGCGAAGCATCCTCCAGGAAGAACGGTAACGTCACCGTTAACTTGCTGGCATCGCCAATAGTCGCAATTTTGGTTGATTTATTGATGGTTGATCCCAGATCAACATTCGCATACGTCAGCTTGCCGCTGATCGGAGCGGTAACACCCATCAATCCCTTTTGCCCCTGAAGGGTATCCAAATCCTTGGTCATTTGCTCCAGCGTGAGCTTAGCATCCTGAAGATCGTTCTCTAACGTCGAACTCGTAAGCTCGATAAGAACATCTCCCGCTTTGACCGCCTGGTTGCGCGTCAAGTGAATCGCCTTAATGTTCGCATTCTCTGTAGAAGTAATGGTTTGCGTATCCTTCGGTTCAAATTGCGCGGTGCCTGATACGGAGGAGCGAATATTCCCCTTTTTGACTTCGAAAGTGACTTCTTTCGTTACTGCGGTTTTGGTTTTCTTCCCTTTTGCCATGTAAGCATAAGTCCCACCCGCACAAACGCAAATTGCAACTAGCACAATGAACCATTTACTGCGAACCCATTTCATTCTGATACTTCCCCCTTAGCATGTTTACGCTATCTTCCTCTCGAAACAAGCAACTCCACGAGTTGTTGTTCCACACTTCCTCCCATGCCTCGCGGTTCAGGGATTGTAACTTCACTGTTCACTTGGTCTGACACGCCAGCTTCAATCTGTCGTTCAACCTTCCGCTTTCGTTCGAAAGCGTTTACAATTCGTTCCCTCTCCGCTTGCGAAAGCTTTTCCCGAGGTCTGTTCCTTCGTTCAGCCATTCGCTGCTTCATTTGTTTCGACTGTTCTTCCAGGTAAGCTCTCTGTTCCTCGGTCAGTGCAGCGATGATGTCTTTGCGTTCCGATTCGTCAATGCTTCCTTCTTCGATGCTTCTCCGAACAACGGGCAAAATAACATGTGCCTGATCTGCTGTCAAAGCCAAGGAAGGCTGCCGATCCAACACGAGCAGTCCTTGGAAGAGCATGACTAACAGCATTTCTCTTTGATTTTGCACATCTTCCGTTGAAGGTTGCGATTGAAGAACGGCTTCCGTTACAGGCGCCTGCGGCATGATCGTGGCAGAAGCGTTAGAAAGCTCAGTCCGGTGTTGTTGACAACTGGCTAGCAGAATGGCAGAGAGTGACATACTAAGCAAGATTGTGCGTGGAAAGCCCAACCTGAGCACCTCCTCTAAACCCGTCCATCATTCTCAGAATAGGGGAGAATTGTGAATGATGTATGAATTAATTGTGTCTAAAATGTGAAAATTACAGAAGATTTTGAGGAATCCTCGGAAAAATCAAATGAAACTCGGTTCCCTCTCCCAATCGACTTCGTGCCCCGATCGTACCTTGCATCCCCGTAACCAAATGTTTGACAATGGTCAGACCAAGTCCCGTTCCTGACATCTCATCTGACTTGAACGTCCGAGCTTCATCGCCTTTATAGAAACGGTCCCAAATTCGCGCTAATTCTTCCTCGTTCATACCTGTTCCCGTGTCACGCATATAGAGATGTACGTCCCTCTCATGCTCCTCTACGGCGAACGTCAGTGTTCCGCCGCTAGCAGTGAATTTCAATGAATTCGAAATCAGATTATGAATAATTTGGGTAAAACGGTCGGGATCCAATAGCACTAGAGCCTCTCTCGTTTGAGGACTTGGCGCAATCAAATGTAAACTGATTTGCTTCTCGGCAATCGCAGGCTTCAAGAGTTCAAGTGAGTCCTCCAACAAATCCATGATGGCAACAGGCCGCACGCGATACACATCTCCGCCATTTTGAATTTGCGCAAGATCGAGCAAATCTGAAACTAACCGCTGCAAGCGCTGCACTTCTTGATCACAAATCCGCAAATAATGCGGGTACTTCTCCTGCGGAATGATGCCATCATTCATCGCCACAATGAATCCGCGCAATGCTGTTAGCGGAGAGCGCAGCTCGTGGGAAACGTTGGCAAGAAACTCCTGCCGCGTTCCCTCCCACTCCTCAAGCTTGTCCACCATAAAGTTGAAGCTGGTTGCCAGCTGTCCGACTTCATCTTGGGAAGTGACAGGTACTCGCGTCGTGAAATTGCCGTGGGCAAGCTCGAGCGCAGCGCGATTCATTTGTTGCAAGGGGCCTGCTAACTTGCGGGACAAGACGAATAGGATGATGCCTACGGCGACAAGCGAGAATAGCAGCGGCAGTAAAATATTCAATCGAACAGCCGTAATGACCTCGCGAATATCACCAGCTGGAAAATGCAGCATGATCACCATCGGCTGATTGTCCAGCTGATAAGGTGCGTAAAAGACAAATAAGTTGCGGCTGCCGTCGGACGACTCCACCGTAACCATGCTGTGCCCCGTATGCCCGTGCAAGCCATCGATAAATAAGCCATCCATCGGCTTCGGGATCGCTTTGCCTTCATTATCGGAGGAGCCATTCGTAATGGATCCTTTGTCATCTACTAGCCAAACTTGACCATTGATGCTTCTGGCCAAAATCCGCACCGTATACTTCAGCTCACGTGTCGAGATCGTACCGTCTTGAACGGAATTTAACAAGCGAATGATTTCCGTGTTTCGGGTCTCTAGCAGTTCAATCTTATCCTTGTAGAACAAATCCGTGAAATAATAATTCCAGAAAACGAAAAGTCCGACGAAAAAAAGCACGCACGTCGCGAGGAAGGACAGAAACATTTTAATATATAAACTGTTATAACGACCTAGCTTCCACCCCTCAAGCATTGCTGGTCACCTCAAAGGAGTATCCGATGCCCCATAACGTTTGAATGTTCCAAGAATCGTGCTGGCCGAGCTTCTTGCGGAGGTTTTTCACATGGGCATCCACGGTTCGTGTTCCCCCCGTAAAATCAAAGTTCCACACATAACCCAGCAGATCCTCGCGTGAGAAGACACGGCTCGGGTTGCTCATCAAGAAGAACAGCAATTCAATCTCTTTCGGCGTTAATTCAATGCGGGCACCGTCAACCGTAACCCGATATTGCTCCAAATCGATCACAATATTGGCGATTTCCAGCCATTTGCGGCTCGAGCTCTGCGGTTGCGTGGTTTCGGCAGGAGGTTGCACCGTCCGGCGAAGCACAGCTTTGATTCGAGCAATCAGTTCATTCGGGTCAAATGGTTTGACCATGTAATCATCAACGCCTAAGTTGAACCCTCTCAATTTATCGAGGGATTCCCCTTTGGCTGTCAGGAAAATGATCGGCGTATGGTGATATGGGCTATCCATTTTGCGAATTTGTTCGCACAGCTCGTAACCCGAGTAATCGGGCAGCATGATGTCCAGCAGCACGAGCAGCGGTCTTTCCGCCATAATCGTCCGCAGCACATCAGCGCCGCGATAAAGTTGAATCGCTTCGAAATTTGCGTGCTCCAGGTACAGCTTAACGACCTCTGAAATATTTCGTTCATCTTCTACGACTAGAATTTTGCCTTCTGAACTCATTTAGAACTCCCTCCTGCCTTTCGCATCGCTTGTTGTCTCGCTCTTTCCTCAATGACCTCCGTACGGTCACGACGTGTATGTTTCAGGGTAAGCATCTCGTTGTCCATCTGACTGGGGGCTTCCCAGGTAAGACCTTGTTCAGCACAAATAGCCAGGCAAGCTTCGATCAGTTCATCATCGACAATCGGTAAATTCATATCCTTAAACTGATAGTTCTCACCTTCTATGGCTTCTATGACTTGTGAGATGCGGTCTCGCAGCTCCTCATCCTGCAAGCCTAAGGAATGCACATCCTCGTGCTTCAGATTGCGAAGGGCGCTGCGCAGCATTTTCACCGCTCCTGCTACATTTCCTCTTCGGCTGTGATACAGTCCGACCGCAATCTGGATCAAACCGACATACGTCGGTTTGCGCGGATCGTCGGGGTGCTCCTTCCAAAATTCCTCCATCACTTCATGACATTCGAAATAATCACGCTCACCGTGAAAGTAACATAAATATGAGATATACGCCTCTGGATACTGTGTCATCGAACTGCTCCTCACCCTGCTAAAATCACGGTACAACCCATCTCTATCATGTTACTAAAAAGTCACGTCATCGTCCAACTTCGCTCAGCTATCCATGAACTACCAAGTCTCCGAGAACGCAACCATTCTATCACTTCTTGCGTCCAATAGAGTAGCTTACTAGAAAGAGGCTGAAGCGATGAAAATAGGAAAATGGCTACTTTGTTCTTCATTAGTGTTTGCAATGACGGTTCCCGCTACGGTTTCAGCAGCGAATGCAAATCCCTCGGGCGCTGACAAAACGACAAAATACCGCGTCTATCAGTACAATCAAGTGTTGATGGAATTCGCTGCTTATGGACAAGCCGAAGCGTATGCAAGAGGCTACTCTAACAGTCACGTGGAGGAAATCGGCTCCCGCACATGGGTATGGAACAATCTACCGCGCTATCAAGTGTACCAGCAAGATGTGACGCTGCCCGAGTGGCAATTCGCGACATTGAACGAAGCCATTGCGGAAGCCAAGAAATGGTCCAATGCAAGTGTGCGCGATTTGCAATCGACGGGCTGGGTGTGGAACAATTACCCCCGTTATCAACTTTACCAAAATGAGATTTCCCTCGAGGGCTGGAAGTTTACAAGTCTGACCGATGCGATCAATGAAGCCAAACGATGGGGCAATGCCCATATTATCGATTTGGGGACCAATCAGTGGATTTGGGACAATCTAACCCCAGATGCCAAGCAAGCTAACCGTGAAGGCACGGTTACGTATCAAGTGTACCAAGGCACCTATACGGCGCCCAATTGGGGATTTGCCTCGTTAGAGGACGCCATTCACGAGGCGCTCGGATGGGGAAATTCAACCGTCGTGAATATCAACACGAAGCAAACCGTTTACAGTAATCTTAAAACATATAAAGTGTATCAAAACGATACGTTTCTGCAGGAATTTGTCTCCATCGATGATGCGATTCGGTATGGACAGCTGTGGGGTCATAGCTCGATCTACCGCGATGGTCGGAAAATTTGGAACAACTACGCTTCCTATCAAGTCTTTCAAAGTACGAACCTAATTGGTGAATTCCGGACCTTGCCAGAAGCATTAGCCTACGGCAAACAATACAGCAATGCCTCTGTTCAAACACTGGAACACCGCATCCTGTGGGACAATTTCAAAAAATTGCAAGTCTGGGGTTGGAATGGCGTATCAAGCGGAGACACGATCAAATCACAGGTCGCCAATACGATCGGGTTGGATGTGGATTCACCTACGTATTTCGAACTCGCTGACGCCAGCGGGAATCTGAAAGATACATCGAATGCGGATACCGTGAAATGGTTGAAAAATAACGGCAAAACCGTTTATCCGCTCGTGAGCAATCAGTTTAACGCATCCTTAACAACACAGTTTCTTGCCAATGCGTCTGCACAAGACCTGTTCATTACAAAGCTAGTTGACCGCTCCGTTCAATTGGGCGTCCCTGGCATCAACGTGGACTTCGAAAGCCTCGCTGGCAGTGACCGCAATGCGTTCACGGCTTTCATCTCCAAGCTGACGATTTACGCGCATGCCAAAGGGCTTACGATTTCCATCGATTTACCGCGCGGGAGCGTAAAATGGAATCATTTGTCTGCCTTTGACCATGAAAAGCTGGGCGCACTCGTCGATTATATCGTGATCATGTCGTATGATCAGTATTGGCGCGGCAGCACCTCAGCCGGTTCCGTATCAGGCTTGCCCTGGTCGGACGGCGGCATTCAGGAGTTCCTCTCCTACGGGGTTCCGCGGGATAAAATCATTCTGGGCATTCCTTACTATGTACGTGAATGGCAGTTGGACGCGAGCGGCGCGTTGCTCAGCAATCGCACCGTCTTGATGAAAGATATTCCGGCGCTCATCGCCTCCAAGCAAACCACACAAACATGGGATAACGAGTTCGGTCAATACCGTATTTCCTATCAAGAGAATGGCTCGACCTATGTCTTCTGGCTTGAGGATGCTGCAACCGTGAAGGCGCGGCTGGCGATCGCCAAGAAGTATGACATCGCTGGCGTTGCCGCCTGGCGATTAGGTTACGATCAAGCGGATCTCTGGCAGATAATTCTCCAGAACAAATAGGAAAAAGGCTCGGGCAGCTCCCGAGCCTTTTTCCTATAATAATCCCCATTCACTAAACGTCGTCGCTGTCCCGCAATCGGCACAATACTTGGCATCCGCTTTATTCACCTTGCTGCATCCTTTGTGGAGCAGCGTTTTTTCTTTCGTGCAACGATTTTTGAGCGGCGCCCCGCAATGAATGCAATACCTGTCTTCTTTCACAGCAACGTACTTGCATCTCACGCAGGTCTGCGTCTCGTCTTTGGCTGCCATTGTCCCATCATCCCCTTGAAGTTGGGCTTACCATCTTCTACTTCAAGTATATGTATCGCATTGGCTGAGGTGTGACGGTGGGCTTTGAGCCGATTATTTTAATAAGTATGTATAAAAAGAGGTCTCTTTCGCCCACCCTATACGGATAGGGGAGGTGAAAAGGACATGGCGAAAGATGTCAAGTGTGAAGTGAATTCTTGTAAGTATTGGGCCAACGAGAACAGATGCAATGCAAGCTCGATTTCCATCGTGAGCCACCACGGCGGTAATCAAGCTCGCAAATCAGAGGAAACGGACTGTCAAACGTTTGAGTCGAAAATCTAATGGTACTAAAAAAAGAGGCCCCATAGGCCTCTTTTTTCATGCCTTACTCCTATTGTAGCCAAGAATGATAATTATTATCACTCCCCCTAAACATCATATTCCAATTGCTTCTTCGCTTGCACGATGAACTCCAGCGGATTAGCGATCCCCTGCGCATCGTACTCTACGGCACCCATTTTCAGATCAAGCTCGATACGAAATTTCTCCGCATACGCATCACGGTTCCGCTCGTCAATACTTTTCTTTAACCGATTGATGACTATTGATGCGCCTTGACGATCCGTGAACAGCAGCATCCCCCACATCGGATTGTCCTTATTCAGCAAATACAGCGAGTCATTTGTGCGGATGCTGGTTTGATTCATTTTAGACAAATCATGGATGGCTTCCATCAGTTGCTCTTCATTAATCATGCGTCGGATCTCATCCCAATACTTGACGCCGATCACCATCAACGTCAGAGGAATGTGATAGCGTACGGATAACGCCATGAACACTGTTGCATCCTTCTGAAAGCTCAGTGTATTCTTCAAGCTCGTCTTCGCGTCAACCGTAGCCAGCGATTCGTTGGCTTTCACTAATTGCTCATTCTCCGCCTGCAGCTGGCGGTTTCCATACGTAAACAACCAAGTAGCGATTGTGAAAATAGGTGTCATGATTAGCCAAAAATAGTTCTGTGTCCCGATAAGGCCACCCACGACAACGGTTTGATACAGTGTAAAGGTGCCATATCCGAATATAAACAAAATGTTCAACAACAGCCCTGTTGTCACATTAGTGAAATACGTAACGACCGCGATTAAGAACGCGAGGTTCAGAAAAATAATATTTTGCAAATAGAGATTAGGGTTGCCGGTTGTAAATACGATAGAGACAAAACAGGCTAAAATCAGCAACAGGAATGCGCCATCTGAGATTATACTGCTACGGTTGCGGTTCATCCACGATCCCTCCGCTTCTTCTTGTATTTACGAAGCATAAGGAGGAGCGAAATAATAACTAAGAGCACAACAAGTGTGGCCGCGGTCATAAACCCTAGGACATCTTTTCTCTCCAGCACGTCGCTGATTACGTTCGAGGGCTGTTTTGTGGTTGTTTTCTTGAAGCGAAAGGCTTGGACATGACCATCTTTATCGGTGACTGCTCCGTCCCCGAAAACTTTCCATAAGCTGCCCTCGGAGCCGATGAGTTTGGAAGCCAAATACGTATATTCCGGCGTACTTCCCGTCAATGCGAGCATCCCATAGCCTTGCTCATATGGCGAGTCCAATAGCTGCAGGGAACCAATTCGCTTGCCATAGGACGATTCAATGCTCATTTTCTCGTTAGAAACAAAGCCTTGTCCAGCAGAATCATATTGAAAATAGAGCGACCGATTATTCACTTTAATGATGCTGTTCGCTTGAGGACTGCCGATCGCGATGATTTCTCGCCCTTTGAGCAAGGATTCTTTCACCGTGTCTTGGTAAAAGAGAACCTCTCCCGTGTTCGTTTGCGCATAGCGCCCCAGCAAATTAAACACATTCGTCAGCGTTTGATACAAATAGGTATCACGCTGATCGGGCAAAACGACGGCAACTTGATTGTAACTGCCATCTCGTAAAAACGGGTATGGATAATTGTTAAACAGTAGATCTGTTCGATCTTTGGTATTTAGTTGAAGGATGGAATCCTTCTCTATGTAAGCCCATGGCATTTGATCTTGATTTTCGATACAGCCAGCGTTCTTCAACTCAAGGTCAAACGCGACTTTAATCGTAAAATTGCCGCTAATATTCAGCGTTTTCGGAATTGTCAGCTCTAAGTGGTCAGCATCAGCGAGCTCGGTTGATAGTTTTTTACTCCCTATAGGTGAATCATTAATCAGAACGGTCACCAGCGAACGATCCCAATCCACATTTCGCGCATAGCGATAATTGATTCTCAATTTACTTCCTTCCGCGATCGAGCGATTGCCTGGCAGGGATATGAAATAGGCTTTCTCCCGGTGGCGGTCACCTGTGAGTTTATCACCTGTTTCGGTTAGGCTCATCTGAGAGCTTACATTGACAGGCGGTGTATCGACTTCCGTATTGTTTGAAATGGCGATACGGGCTTCACTAACTTGACTCAGCAAAGAGGTATTCGCGATAAACCTTCCTGCTTTCACAAGCAGTGCAGCATCTTTGGACGTGACCACAAGAACGGAGTGACCCCCTGCTTCTTGAAGTTGAATAAGGGCATTCTGATCTAGGTCCGTCTCATCTCTAACTGGCTTCCACATCTCGGGTAAATGATCGTAGTTAGCAATGAGAATGACCATTTGTTTCTGCTGAAATAGGGCATCGGAATATGGCACTAGTGGAATCGGCTTGTCCGTTACTTTGTTGGCTTTGGCTAAACCTGACAAGGCATACGTTGCCGCTTCCAACTCTGCTGGCTCGCTATCTAAAGCGACCGCGATGGCATTTTCGCCATTTTTCACCGTATCTAGACCGATAAATCGTTCATAAAAATCCCCAATACGAGTCGAGTTGAGCTCGGGCACATACCGCACTGTAATCCGTGAGGACTTGGCGATTTGCAACCAGTTATCTCTCGTGTCCGTGGGCAAACATACATGATCTGCGACAGGTGAAGTCGTTTCTAAATGACCCTGAACCATAATCGTATTGATGCCCGGAATCAGCGCCGTTTTGGGGACTGGAATCGTAAGCTGTTGCAGTCCAGTGTCTTCTTGTTTCGGCCGAAAGGAATGGATCGGAGTCCCATTCACAAAAACCGTTACACTGGACCGCTCAATGCGCAGCAGCTGTGAGATCTGATAGTCTAGGTGAATATCGAAACTGGTTACGTTCCAATACGATTCCAGCTGAACATATTGCTGTGTATAGGTAATACCTCCGGTTAAGACGGTATCCGCAAAATTCGTCTGAAATTGTTTCTCCCCAGTCAGCTGTGGGGTATCCGCATAAGCTGTTAGCCCATGGATAGGAAACCAAACTAACATACATAAGATGATAATCACCAATACACGTCGATTCATGAGAATACCTCCCATCATTCCAGCCTTAGAACCGCTCAGTTTTGTACCATTTCGCTTCTCTATTCAGAATCAAATCCTTCAAATACGTATAAAAGCCATACGCTGCTACAACCATCCACATCTGACAATAGGACACATACATGAGCATGATGATCCAAACGTTAGATAAGCGCATTTCGCCTTTCTCTGTCACTAAGGTTATGTAGGTTCCCACGACAAACAAGGTGATGGCCAGCACCCATAAGAAGGAACTGAAGCTCGCGATCGTTGTTCGGACGTAGCCTAGGGCATGTAGAACAAGTAAGACATCAGACATGACCAGCGAGGTTAATAAGAAAAAATAAATCGAAAGGAAGTATAGAATATCGAATCGAACTACACGTGCGGATGATTGAAATAAGAGTGGGATATTTTTGACAATCACATAAATGTTGCCTTTCGCCCACCTTGTCCGTTGCTTAAACCATACCTTGACCGTCTGCGGTTCTTGCTCCCAGGTCACGGATTTCGGTTGGAACTTAATGCGGTAGCCCATCAAATAAATGCGAAAACTAATCTCGGTATCTTCCGCGATCGCTTTCACATCCCAACCGCCAATATGCTCAATAATTTCGCGGCGCATAATGAAATTCGTTCCAGGAATCGTACATAATTTAAACAATTTCCAACGGCCTGCTTGCGCCATCCACTGAAAGGACAATGTTTCCACATTAATAAAACGAGTTAACAGATTCGTATCCCGATTGCGGGTACGAAATTTGCCAATAACAGCCCCGAGCGTGGCATCGTTTGTAATCTCGGAAACGAGATACAATAAGGCCTTCTTCTCAGGCGTGTTGTCCGCATCATAGATGGCAATGAGTTCACCTTTGCTTTGCTGGAAACCGAGATTCAGCGCATTGGACTTGCCTTTCCCGCCAATGACAGCATCCGTATTAATAATGATCAGCTGACGTCCTGGGTTCTTCGCTTGCACACCGGCAAGCAGCTCCTTGCTGTTATCGGATGAATTATCGTTAATCACAATGATTTCATAGCGATCATGGGGATAATCTAACGCGAGCAAGGACTCGACGGTTTTGGTAATAACTTTCCCTTCGTTATGCGCAGGGACCATGATGGTAACAAAAGGAGGTTCGCCCTTCAGAGGGGGAACCGGCTTATTCTCGATTTGCATGTAATAGAGGTATCCTGCCACGATGAGAACAATGTTAATTAGCAGCAATGACCAGATACATAACACCGCAATCAACATGAGCACGTCGGCTACCGTCATAGTTGTCTCCCGTTGTACGTATATTTTCGCTTATACATACGGTGCCCAATAATAAGAAAAATGATGAAAATGAAAAGCGCCGTACCGATAAGAGCGATAAGAATATGGCTTTGGACTACAAATAGCGAACTTAAGCTTGCCTTTTGTTTAGGCACATACGCATGTTCACTATCCATATCAAGCATCGCTGCATTGAGTTGAACCGGATCACCGTTAATAAGCAAATGACCGTTCTTGGACGTAATTTCGTTCGCCTCTGTGCGCACGGTGTGGGACGTGTTCTTGTAGTCCGCAAACGTCGTCCACAAGGAAGTCATATTGGTCATGAGCGTTTCAAGCTCCGCTTGATCTTTAGGAAGCTTGTACATCAGGGCAGTATTCATAGGCAACGTCTGCAAGGGTGTTCCTGACTTAACCACCGCACTTAACACGTCCGCTTTCACGGGATAAATGGCAAAGCCCAAGGAAACAGAAGTTTGCGAGGAAGGTTGGAACGCTGCCGAATCACTAGCTTGCATCAACCCTGAATCAAAGAACGTTAGTCCATTCGAGATAAAATGCGGATCATAGATCCAGCCCATGTCGGCCTGAATCCCTAATGGAGCTACCTCGTTAGCTGCAAGTGTATCCAGGAACGTACTCATTTGCTTACGAAGAACTGTCCGATCTTGACTGAGCGCTGATCCTGCAAAAGGTGCATGAATCACAATACTGCCGTTGCGGGATTGCACATGCTTTAAACTCTCTGCGTAACGCTTCATCGCTGGATAATCCAAATTCGTAAACACAGGCTGGACGCTTGCCATGAAAGGGATTCCAGCATCATACAGCCGGTTCGCCATTTCATTCAGCATATCCATATCTGAGAACGCATTAATGTCATCAATAAGCACATAATTTTGCGCATATCCCTTGACGTGCAGCCAATCCTGTAAGACATACGACGCGGCGAGTTCACTAGCATTCCCTCTCTCCAGATACGAAATGTAGGCGAATTTATCTTCCACGACACCGTACGGCGCATGCAGGTTGAACAGTTCGGAATGCCAATTCCCATAGGTTTCACCTGTAAATTTCTGGATATAGCGAATATGATGTGTTGTCAACCCATTTTGCGTTAGCTGGCCAATTTGAAGAGTCGACGTATCCTCCACCGCATTGGTTACTTCCAATCCTAGTGATGACTGCACACGCTCTGGAAGCCCGCTTCCATATCCAATCTGCAAGTAGGAACCGTTGTACGCTGCCAAATCATCTATATACGCCTTCGGTAACTCTGTCACATCATCCGCATTTCGTATCGCAATGACATGGCTGTATGCGTACAGCTTGTTGGGCACATAGGCATCCAAGCTCATTACCTGAACAGACACACGGAATGCGGCCAACTGCTGCTGAAGTGCATCGACATTACCTTCTTGGGATGTACCCACCCCTAAACGATCGTAAAGGAGAAGGACCGAAGTCGGTGACGTTGTTTCTGCAGCTGTCGTCAACCGCGGTGACACTTGCCAAGCGATAAGCACACAAAGCCAAACCATACACAATCGTAAGCGCCACTTTCTCTTCATTCCTTCTCCTCCTTAAAGTTTTCGTAAGAAAACTGGCTTCGTAAGCATTAACTTAAGCCTGAATTGCTTGTCCCCCATGTGGAGGCTGTCCTGCTTGTACAGGGGTTGTACGCCCAATCGATCGATTGTTCCATAATTGTTTGGCTAACAAATCCCGTAACGTGATGAGGCTCACTACATCGAAGCTTAACGTGAATAGAAATTCATGTTTCCCCAAATCCGCATCCCCCGCGCCAATAATAGAAACGAAAATGCCCGAAAGTCCGATCACAATAAATAGGAAAATTAACACAAATCGGAGTGACTCTCGCCATTCCTGCGACCTGATCGCATAGACAAAGGATGGCATATATAAGCCACAAATGACCACGATCCAAATGAGAATGAAACCGAATGTTTTGGGAGCGGTCGCTTCCTTTAACCAGCTATAGCCAGAGAAAAATGCCGTATGTGCTCCGAACGCTTTACCCACCGATGCTTCGTAATTCCCCATCGCATTGGGGCGAATCGTAAACCCTTCCTGCGCAGCGATATTCAGCATTTTGCCTGCATGATCGGGATGCGTTATATAGTAGACTAAGATGGATCCGAAGCCATATTTATCAAAAAATTGCTCCTTCATCTCCGGCGAATCCATTTTATACGGGGTATACGGATCATAGTAAAGACTTCCAGTGAGAATTGCATATTGTTTATCGATATGGAAGCTCTCAAGCGCCTTCTCTGGATCGGCAGAGTTGAGCAGCACACCGCGGGTCATCGCATGGTACTTGTTAATTAGTTCAAACTCTTTTGGAATCAAAACGTAGGAGCCAATTCCTACTCCCAGCAGCGCAATCAACAGCATACCTGTTACGAGTCGGTACCCCCTTTTTTCCCGTATAAAAATAAAAAAGATCCCGAGTAGCGCTGTGATGATGCCGACGGGAGCATTCTGCTGTTTACTTGCTGTTAGTATCATTGCGCTTAGGACGAATAACGAGATCATGGCGTAATCATTATATCTTTTCCGATAAAGAAGCAATCCGAAAGCGACCATATACACCATCATGATCAACACGACGCTTTCCCCATAGAACGAGTTAAAATAAGCTGTGTAAGCGGTATCCCCGAAAATGAAAATGGCGATCGCCGCGATGAGATAACCGAGTTTCCTTGCAATGTTCCAAGTTAAAGCTTCGACGAGCAAATAAACAGCACCTGTATAAAGCAACATATACATCCCGGCTTGATAACGAATATCAAAGGTAGTCGAAGGGTGAATCAGCTGTGACATCCACATAGAAGCTTTAATAAACCAGGATTGCGTTGAAAAAAAGGTAGCCCCATTCTCGTTGTAGTACTGATAAATTCCGTAATTTTTGACGAAATATCCGAGATAATGGTTCATATAATTAGGGTCATTGAAGAACAGTCCATTACTGTTGAGAATCCGAAAATAATCGCCGTTGTCCGCCATACCGATATAAGGAGGTACGAGAAGTGCGAGCACCGTTATCACGAACACGCCTGCCGCGGCAAACGCAGCGGGTGAAACGAAACGCAGCATCCATTGCCAAGCACGGTGAAATAACATCATGGTTTCGCACTTCCTCTCCTCTAGTAGATATACGCCAACAAAGCCATCAGATTATCAAACGAATACGCCATTTGTGTCCCTTCATCCCCAAATCCGCCGTGAAGCGGGCTGCCAGGTGTTTGCACCTGCATAGCATTCATTCTAGTAATGCTCTCTACATAGAGCTCTTGATCCCCAATGGTTGAACCGATCATCGCCGTTATGGCGTAGATGGCTGTCGATTGCACATTGTTAAGCGGAGTACCGTCCAACGCATATTTGCCGTAAAGCGTCCCAGCCTTCACGTGATCTTTGATATAACGAATGCTTGCCATTTGCTCCTGTTTAATCTCGGCCAAATTAAGTATCGTGAGTAGAGCTTCTACGGTATTGATGCTTTCCGATCGATAGGAATGCGAGTCATAATCATAACGAGTTTGATAAAATGGAAACGACTCTGTCAAGAAACCTTGTTTAACGATGTCTAGCATGGATGTAAGTGCTGCGTTTTTTTTCTTCGATGAAACGGGTAAAAGCTCCATAGAAGCCATATCTATGTAGCACAGCGTGATAAACGAATTCGTCATGTGATAGGTGTCATCATAGAAATCACGCAAGGTGTTATTTTTCATGTTATATTGAAATAATCGATTGCCGTACTCTTTTAAATCTGTCTTGTAACTATCCAATTGAAACGTGGTAGAAGCTTCATCCAGTGCACGTAAAATACGTAAATCATCGACCGTCGTATTCATCGCAAATTGTTTGTGGTTTTTCGGAGAGTAGCGGTAGCTAAGTCCGGATGATCGATCGAAAGTTCGCTTCGCTTGCGCCCAGACATGATCGAACTTCTCCTTCTGGTTTGTTAGTGCATAGTAGCGCATCATAAGCCCAGCCGACTCGCTTAACACCTCATGACCTGTCGCAACCTCATCCGTCTGTTTGGTATCCAAGTAGTTCGTGTAAACGCCGTAGTCACCAGACAGCTTGTCTGTAATAAAATGAGCCAATAGATTACGATTTTGTTCGATTGGCATTATATAGCCGTAATGACTCAGCGGCTGGCGCTCAGCAAATGCTAATGCGCTGTCCGACTGACAACCCATTAATAGTACGCTCAAGACGATTCCCAAAAGGGTTAAAGTGCACAGTCGATTCATTCGATCACATGAGCTCCTAACATAATCATTTCCAGACAAATGGTGGCATGAATGCACGGAAAGTTAACACACTACAGTGTGTAGCCGAGTTGTTGATCTGTCGGCATGATTCAGAGCATGTTCGACAAAATCCGATGTTACTGCTAGTGTATCATAAGAAACTTATCGCTCCAAAGGTAATTGCTGCCGAGTAGAAATTGTTAAAGGAATGAAGCGTTTGAATGCAGCCACACTCACGTCTGAACTTGCCCAATTGGATCTTGCCAGTTGTTTAATGTCCAAGCGCGGTCAACTCATCTTTGAATTTGATAAAACAGGCCATAAAGCCGCAGAAATAGCAAGAATCAATTCCTGTACCAAAAGCGTTCTATCTGCGCTCCTGTGCATCGCGATGGATCAAGGTCATCTGCCAGATCTGTCGACACCGATGTCGGCATTCTTCCCTGTGGCGAGAGGAAGTGATCTTCATTCAATCACTCTGCTACATCTACTCACGATGACTTCAGGCATGAACTGGACCGAGTTCGGCGGGCAAAATTCCTTCCCGCGCATGACGAAATCACCCCATTGGGTGAATTTCGTTTTGGAACAGCCACTATCCGATCCGCCAGGAGCACGGATGGTTTACAACTCAGGCGGATCACAGCTGTTAGCCGCGATCTTGGCGAGTGCGGCGGGTATGTCCGTCGCTTCTTTCGCGGAGCGCTATTTATTCGGCCCAATGGGCATCGAAGAATACACGTGGGAGCGCGACCCGCAAGGCATCCATACCGGTGGCTTCGGGCTATCGCTTCGGCCGATCGACATGCTGAAGTTCGGGCAGCTCTACGAGCAAAAGGGACGCTGGGCGAATCAGCAGTTAATCACGCAAGAGCTGGTGACCCGCTCCACGCAACCTGCCATCATTGCCGAAGCGCCGCGCCGCGGCTATTACGGTTGGCATTGGTGGGCGGATGCATATCCAGATCCAGGCGAAGGCAATGAGGCAACGCAGAGTTTCACGTATTTCAACGCCTACGGTTTTGGTGGACAAGCGATCTACGTCATCCCAAGCTTGGAAATCGTCGTCGTCTTAACCTGCGAGCCCCGCAAGAAAAACCAGATTCCGCTGCAAGTGTTCCGCCGATTCATTGCGCCGAAGTTGGCTGAGGGAACTATGAGTTTCGAGTAGGCAATCCGCAACGCCACAAACCTATCTCTAAGCGGAACGTCAGTACGCTATCTATTCCATATATGCACATATCGGACATCAGACGGAACGTCAGTGTCTTATTCGCTCGAAAACCGCCCAAAAACCTGAAAATAGGGCAAATAAAGCACTGACGTTCCGCTCAGAGCCAATAATACCGATTATCGGCCAAATAAGGCACTCACGTTCCGTTTCGGACGACTTTCTGCACAAAGACTAGCGATGGCGACAATAAGCGTTAAAAAGGCCCATAAGCAGATCACCTGCTTCCGAGCCTTCACTGTGCAAGCTTTTTCCTATGCAAACACCATATTTTTCCCGTAAAAAATTTCGTCCATTTCCCATTTCACACTTTTCTCGATGTCCAGCTGCTCTTCCTTGCTGAGCTTGTCCTTCGTGTAACCGAACAAGTAGTTATTCAAGTCAAACTCACGCAGTTTACACTTCGTATGGAAAATGTTTTCCTGATACACATTCACGTCGATCATCTGGTACAGATCTTGAATTTCCATCGGGATGTAGTTCTGAATCGAGGAAATATCGTGATCGATAAATAACTTATATCCGCTTATATCGCGTGTAAACCCTCTAACCCGATAATCCATCGTCATAATATCTGGATCGAAGGATCTAATCAAATAATTCAGCGCTTTCAGCGGCGAAATCTCGCCGCAGGTCGAGACATCAATGTCAGCGCGGAAGGTACTGATGCCTTCATCTGGATGATACTCGGGATACGTATGTACAGTGATGTGACTCGTGTTAAGATGTATCACAACCGCTTCGGGCATCGGCCCTGGCGACTCCTCAAACGATTCATTCGGCGCTTGCTCAATTGGCCCTTCCGATACCAACATCGTCACACTGGCACCTTGTGGATCATAGTCTTGCTTGGCGACGTTCAACACGTGTGCCCCGATAATATCGGCCACATGTTTCAAAATAGTCGTTAGCCGGTCCGCATTGTACTGTTGATCAATATAAGCGATGTAGGCTTCCCGCTCTTCCTTGGATTTTGTGAAACAGATATCGTACATATTGAAGCTTAGTGATTTGGTTAAATTATTAAAGCCATGCAGCGTTACCCGCTGTTCCGTCGTTAATTTCACTGCGGTTCCCCCTAAATGTCCAGCTAACTGTGCCGCTTGTGGCACGAATATATGAAGCTGATAAGCTACACTTAGCATGGTAAGGAAGACGTGAAATTATTCTACTTGGTCACGTAATGAAGCTGAGCAAATTGTCCGTATTGTGTCGTGCGCAATAAGGTGAGTTCTGTTTCTGGATTGTTCGTTTTAAATAGAGGAATCCCCCTCCCTAACACGATGGGTACAATGGTGACGATCCATTCATCAACTAGCTTTGCTTTGATAATGCCATCGGCCAACTCAGAGCCGCCGACTAGCCAAATATCTTTGCCTTCTTGCGCTTTCAATTCACGTGTGAAGGCTACAGGATCCGAGTTGATGTAGGTCACATACGGATCGGGACGGTTTTCCGTGCGTGAGAAAATGTAGCAGATGCGGTCACTATGTGGGAACGTGTCTACCATGGATAAGACATGTTCATACGTACTTTTGCCCATCAGCATCGTATCTGTCGTCGCATAGAACTCCGAATATCCTACATCACCTTCACTTTCCACCGAAAACATCCAATCCAGGCTGCCATTCTCCCGCGCGATAAATCCATCCAAGCTCATCGCTATGAGAAAACCTCTATCGAGGCCATTCGAAGATGAGCGACCGCGTTTAGAGGTAGGTTTTATCGCCAATAAGCAAGCTGTTTTCGTAACACGAAAACTTAGACTTTCTTATGTGGTAAAAAATACAACTTTCCGTTTCATCATCGTCACATTTCCCCTCCATCTCTAACTTTCCTCAGTATAGCGGCGAAGCTATTGAAAAACAAAATAAGCAATGCCCCCGCATCGCGGAACATCGCTTATTACTTACTCAACCTCTTGCATATCCAGGTACGCGTCATCCTCTTCCACATACACATGATAAGTCCCTCGCCAGAAGGCCTCGTTTCTCTCCTCGTAGGTGAGCTCCAAGCTCATCGACTGCCCGATTTGCTCGGCATAATAACGATAAGCATGAAAGAAATTGCGCTCCGATGAGCTGTACGCATTACCACCCGCTATCAAGGACTGCCTTGATATTCCAATCCCCACAAGCATCGATATGCATACTGCCAAACATTTCGTCAGGAAATACGCCACCACGCCCTCTAATCCTGTCAGCAAATAACCAACTACAATCGACAAAATGGTGGGAATGAAACCAATGGCAATCCGTCCATATGCAGCTCCCAACTGGATAAATGGAAACAAGATCAGGCCGCTCGCGCTAAAAATCATCCCAATCAGCATCGCGGTAAATGTGCATACGCTTATACCCTGCGGGCTCAATTGAAGAAAGAAGCATAGCATGCCTGTCGCAAAGCCCATCGACGTGGACATTAAACTAATGTCTTCCGTCGTTTTGAGAATTTGCTTCGGGCTGATTTCGGGATATAATCGCGCCATCAGGCCGAAGCTCGTTGCCACATCAAGCTTAATGAGAAGTCCTTGAGGTGTGCGAATGGTCATCTCGGTTTACGCTCTTTTCTTACGTGTCACAACATCGAAAATAACGGCAATCGCCAACACTGCGCCGCGAATCATGTACTGGTAGGAAATTCCAATCCCCATCAAGTTCATCCCGCTGGACAATGAAGCCATGACGATCGCGCCAATGATGGACCCGGTAATTTTACCAACGCCGCCTGCCGCTGAAACACCGCCAACATAAGCTGCTGCAATCGCATCCAACTCGAACAAAGTTCCCGCTGTCGTTGTTGCGGATTGCAAACGAGCCGTGAAGAGAATCCCCGATAGCGCTGAGAGCAGCCCCATCGAGCCGAAGACGATATAGGTAATCTTTTTCACGCTAATCCCGCTCAAATTCGCTGCTTCTGGATTGCTTCCGACCGCATAAATATGTCTTCCGAGCACAGTCGAAGTCGTCAAGAAATGATACACCATCACGACAACCATGACGATAATGACGGTCCAGGAGAAGCCATTATAACCCGCTAAAATCCAAGTAATATAAGCGATAATCGCTGATACGAAAATGACTTTTACCGCGAAAATTTCTTTGGACACGACATCAAAATTGTACTTCAATTTATTGTTGCGTTTAGAGAACTCGCTGTAGATGTATACGACAATCATCAATGCGCCGAGCAGCAAGGAAAGCAGATCAAGACCATTTACTTTCGTAATCGCAGGAATGAAACCATTCCCAATCGCATTGAAATGCTCATCTTTAATGATGATTGTCCCCGTCTTCTCTGTGACACGCAGCAACGCACCTCTGAAAATCAACATCCCCGCTAATGAGGCCACAAAGGACGGAATACCGAATTGTGCGACCAATAGACCGTTAAACAAACCTACAATGATACCAAGTACCAAAATGATCGGAATCGTGATATAAAAAGGTACTCCAGCCTGTGTCAGCAATACGGCCGCAATAGCTCCCAAGAAACCAGCGGCGAACCCGACAGATAAATCGATATGCCTGATCACGATGACGAGCGTCATACCTACGGCCAAAACCGCAATGTAGCCTGTTGCATCGATCAAATTACTGATGTTGCGTGAGGACATAAATAATCCATCAGTCATGATGGAGAAGGTTAACATGATGATGAATAACGCGATATACATCCCATATTCCCGAATATTCACTTTAATTAGCGATTTCGCTTCACTATATAATTGCACTGGTCTTCCTCCTATTGCGTAGCAAGCTTCATAATGGTTTCTTGATCCGCTTCTTCGATGGAAAGCTCGCCTTTCATTTTCCCTTCGGCCATGACGTAGACACGATCACTCATCCCTAGCACTTCACTGAGCTCCGAAGAAATCATAATGATGCTCATGCCTTCACTGATTAATTTATTCATGATCGTATAGATTTCGTATTTGGCGCCAACGTCAATCCCACGGGTAGGTTCGTCGAGAATCAACAAATTCGGTTTCACAAACAACCATTTGCCAAGCGATACTTTCTGCTGATTACCGCCGCTCAAATTGCCGACAATTTGCTCAACGGATGGAGCTTTGATATTTAACGAGGTTTTGTAATGCGTCGAAATTTTGACTTCCTCGTTATTGTTGATGACCCCTTTATCCGAAATGCCATTCAAATTGGCGACCGAAATGTTCTGCTTAATATCCTGGATTAAAAATAATCCATCACCTTTGCGATCCTCTGTTACATAGGCAATCCCTGCGGCAATGGCATCCTTCGGATGATGAAACTGTTTTTTCTCGCCGTCGAGGAAGAGCTCCCCGCGGATTTTAAATCCTTTGGGATTGCCGAAAATGCTTTGGGCTAATTCGGTTCTTCCCGAGCCCATGAGTCCAGCAATACCGACGATTTCACCTTTTTTCACATGCAAATGGGCATCTTTCACAACGTCACGGCCGAGCTGCGGATCGTATGCGGTCCAATTCCGAATTTCGAGGATGTTGGAGCCGAACGATTTTTTATCTCTTTTCGGATAGATGTCGTCGATTTCCCGCCCCACCATGCTCTTAATGATGACGCTTTCGGAAATTTCACTTTTGGCAGCATCCAGCGTGCAGATCGTCCTGCCGTCACGAAGCACCGTGATATGATCGGCGATAGCCGTAACTTCTTTGAGCTTATGTGAAATCATAATGCTCGTGATCCCTTGCTTCTTCAGCTCTTTCAGTAGTTCCAGCAAGTTTTCGCTTTCTTTCTCATTCAGCGCAGCTGTGGGCTCATCCAGGATGAGCAGCTTTACATCTTTGCTTAGCGCTTTGGCAATTTCCACGAGTTGCTGCTTCCCTACGCCTAGATCCTTGACGAGAACCTCGGGATTTACATCCAGCTTCACTTTGTTCAGCATCTCTTTGGCTTGTTGGATCGTTTGGTTCCAATCCACCATGATCCCTTTTCTCACTTCATTGCCCGCATAGATGTTCTCATAGACCGTCAGATCGGGGAATAGTGCTAATTCCTGATAAATAATGGCGATGCCTGTTTTGACACTGTCACTAATCTTAGCAAAATGCTGAACGCGACCCTCGAAAACGATATCCCCTGCGTATGTGCCATGTGGATACACGCCGCTCAACACCTTCATCAGTGTCGATTTGCCCGCACCATTCTCGCCAACCAAACAGTGAATTTCACCGGCATGCACCTTGAAATTCACGTTGGATAACGCTTTAACGCCCGTGAACTCTTTGGAAATTCCATTCATTTCTAATATGTATTTACTCATTGTTGAGCGCTCCTTAACAAGACGACTCTTGGAATAGCGGAATAGTGATAGACGTATCTATCACTATTCCGACCAAGCTATAGTTGCTTACTTTATAGACCTTTGAAATCGCTTGCTTGGTAGTAGGCGGAATCAACAAGTGCGGATTTCACGTTCGCTTTATCAACAACGATGACGTTCGTTTGCTTCGCTTTTACATCGATTTTGCCGTTGTTGTAAGAACCTGTAGTTTCAGGTGTTTTACCGTCAAGAATCGCTACAGCCATACCCATCGCATCTTTAACCAATGTACGAACATCTTTAAATACCGTCATAGATTGTTTGCCGTCAATTACGTATTGGATGGACGCTTTCTCAGCATCTTGACCAGTTACAAGGAATTTCGTTACGGCTTTATCTCCTGCAAATACATCTGCGATGGAGCGTGCAGTTCCGTCATTTGGCGCCAAGATTGCAACGTTACCTTTCATGTCGGCTGCTGCTGCAGTCAAATGCGTTTGTGCTTTATTTTTCGCTTCGTTCGCATCCCAGTTCGTCGTAATTTGACCAATGATTTTACTCATTTGCTCACGTGTCAATTTCGCATTGCCTTTCAATGCAACCGCTTCGCTGGAGTTAGCAATTTTGAAAGTGCCGTCCGCGATTTTAGGTTGAAGAACTTGCCAAGCTCCATCGAAGAACAAGAACGCATTGTTATCGGAAGCTGCACCTGCATACAGGTAAAGCGGTTGACCTTTTTGTGCTTTATCTACGAGGTATTGCGCTTGCGCTTTACCTACTGCCACGCTGTCAAACGTTACATAGTAGTTAACAGCATCTGTTTTCGTGATCAAACGGTCGTAAGAGATAACTTGAACGCCAGCTTTTTTAGCTGCTTCAACTGCAGCTGCTGCTGCGTCACCATCTTGTGGACAAATAATCAGAACTTTAATGCCTTTTGCAATCAACGCATCCACATTTTCTTTTTCCTTTGCAGATGAACCTTGGCTGAACAAAATTTCAGTTGTATATTTCGAACCCTTTAGCGCATCTTTGAATCGTTGCTCATCTTGAACCCATCTTGGCTCATCTTTCGTTGGAAGAACAATCCCTACACTTACTTTCGAACTCGAGTTGCCGCAAGCTGCTACGAAAACAGCAAGCATCATCACTACTAACATCATGGAAATCGCTTTCACACTACGTTTCATTCGTATACCCCTCTCAATTGTTTTGGCGTTTCGCCAACTACAAACTGAGTATATCATCGGTTTTTGCGAATGAAACCGCTTTATATTAGCACTTTTTTTAATAATGCTATACTATTTTGTGATTTGTGTCCCTTTTACATTGCGATATACATCTTCATGCGTATGAAAGCCGTCCGCAATGATCGTTGCATCCATATTCGTGCGGTCGACCGCAATCGGGTCAAGCAAAATTGAAGGCACATCGATTTTTTTGTTGTTTACTTTTTTATCCGCGTGGACATTTTCACCCTTCGCCATCTTCACGGCAAGCTCAGCAGCCGTTTCCGCCAACTTGCGGATCGGCTTATACACCGTCATCGTCTGCGTGCCTTCAACGATCCGCTGTGCAGCCGCCAGCTCTGCATCCTGGCCAGATACAGGGATTTTGCCGGCCATACTCTGAGCCGCAAGGGCTTGAATAACTCCGCCAGCCGTGGCGTCGTTCGCCGCGACAACGGCTTGCACGTTGTTACGATTCGCTCTTAAAGCCAGCTCCATATTGGCAAGCGCATTAGCAGGCTTCCATTCCTTCGTGGCTTGATCGTACACAATCGTAATGTCGCCGCGTTCGACAAACGGTTTCAAGATGTTCATTTGCCCCTTTTTGAACATATGCGCATTATTGTCTGTGTCTGCTCCCTCAATGAGCACATAGTTCCCCTTCGGAACCTTCGACACAATCGCTTTCGCCTGCAGCTCGCCTGCTTTCTCATTATCGAAAGAGATGTATAAATCCACATCCGAATTCACGATCAAGCGATCATAGGAAATTACTTTGATGCCGGATTGATGCGCTTTTTGCACGATGGCCGAAGCAACCTCCGCATTGTGAGGTACAACGACTAACACATCAACCCCCTGCGAAATCAAATTCTCCGCTTGTGACAGCTGCTTCGCATCATCGCCATTCGCAGCTTGCACTTCAATGCTAGCCCCCAGCTTCTCAACGGCCGCTTTGAAGAGATCGCGATCCTTCTGCCAGCGTTCTTCCAGCAACGTGTCGATCGATAATCCGACGACGACCTTCTGGTTGGCTGGCCTCAACGGGCGAGGCGTTGGTTGATTCGATTGCATGGCGACCCCTTGGTCGACAGTTGTGGTATTTGCTTGCATCAATGAGCAGGCAGACAGGAGTAGCGTCAAACTGACAGCTAATCCTGTTGCTGCTCCTTGCTTTAAGCGACTTTTCAATGCCAACGCCTCCTTATAGCTGCTTTTTGTTTGATGGCCGCAGCAGCATCTTCCGATAATCTGTCGGCGAGAGACCGACAAGCTTCTTGAATACGCGGCTGAAATAATTGGGATCGTTATAGCCGACCTCGTACGTAATTTCTTTCAAACTCATTTCCGTTTCCTGCATCAGCCCCTTCGCCGTTTCAATCCGATGCTCCGTGAGGAAATCGATATAATTCATGCCAAAATGTTCCTTGAACAGCTTGCTGACATAGAACGGATTCCGATTAACCGTAGCCGCCAATCGTTCCAGGGAAAGATCCTCATGTGCATGTGCTTGGATATAGGCCTTCATCGTTTGGAGTAAATCCGTTTCTACCGCATCTCCCATATCCACTAATTGATGAATCAGCAGGTGAGACTCGGCTTTCAGCTGTTTATAACTGGTTGGCGGATATGGAAAATACGGCTTATTCACGACCATCCCCATGTCTTCCAGCATGCGGGATACGATAATCAGCACTTCAAAAATACGCTGCTGCGCCATCGCAATTCCCTGACCGAAGCCCTCCGACACATCAATCATTTTCATGAGGATGTCACTTGCCCCATCCATATTTCCGCATCGTGCTGCCTCTAGCACGCCTTTTTCCATCTCAAGCGTATGTCCTCCGACACTCTGGATATCTTGTCTGGACACATCTTCGTACAGACAATAGCGGGCAGGCAGCGAGACATCCATCGAAGCGAGCAGCGCTTCATGATACGATTTGCGCATGTCGCGCATATCGCGGCACACACCTCCGATGCCGATGAATAGACGGTGGCGGTCCCAAATGCCATTCATGGATTGCAACAAACGCCTTGCTAGTCCGATCGCTTGCGCACGCGGCGTTAATTCGCCATCTAGGAATACGATTAGCGGAATTTGATGCCCTGACATTTTGCCAATCCAATACGGTTGTGCGTACATCTGTAACTGATTTTTCACATGCGCATAAACCGCATCCAAATCCGGCTGCTCTTCCTCCTGCTCACCAAATTCCGAAAAAACTAAGGTCATGACAAAACCATCGCCTGCGGGAGGAAGCCCGATGAGATCGATCATCTCGTGTAAAATCTGAGCAGGCATTTCCGTAAATAACAACTGCTCCACGAGATCCGCTTCGAGCAATGGCGTCATCTTCCGCAGCTTCTCCTTCTCGTGGTTGCGGTGTGCCTCCTCTAGCTGGAGATGCTTCATTTCCTCGACAACCCGACTGATCGTGTCTAGTACGACGGAGATTCGGCTTGGCTTCAGCATATAATCGTACACACCGAGTCGGATCGCTTGTTGGGCGAATTCGAACGTATCAAAAGCCGTGACCATGATAAATTTGATTCGCTCATTCGTTGCTTTAATCTGTTCAATGGCTTGAAGACCATTAATGCCTGGCATTTTAATATCCATCGTAATGAGATCAGGCTGGAGCCGTGCCGCAGCTTCAATCGCTTCCCGTCCGTTCGAAGCCTGACCGACTACCTCTACTTCTGTAAACCCTTCCTCGATGATCTTTTGAAGCGCCATACGCTCAATCGGTTCATCGTCGACAATGAGTACACGAATCATGATTTATGCCCCCTCGGCAGTTTCAAAGTAATACATGTCCCTACGCCAACTTGGGAGTCGATGTCTATAATTTCTTCGACTCCGTAGAAAAGCTGCAGGCGATGAATCACGTTCCAGATGCCGATTCCTGTTGAATGTCCCTTATACATCGTATTCTCCGTTTGTGAAAGCAATCTCGTGAGCTGCTCTTCTTCCATACCCTGCCCTGTATCTTGCACCTGGACCAATACGTAATTCTCGTCTTGTTTAACGCGAATCGTTAAGGTTCCGCCTTCTTCCGCTGGTTCAATCGCATAAATAAACGCATTTTCTGCAAGCGGTTGCAGGATCAGAATTGGCAGCTCAATCCCTAGGGCCGATTTGTCAATTTCTCGAACAACTTGCAGCCGTTCTCCGAACCTTGCTTTCTGAATCGTCAAATATTCCTCTAACACTTCAAGCTCATCCTTCAACGAAACACGGCTGTCCAGCTTACGCAGATTATATCGGAGCATCCCTGCGACAGAACTGATTAATTCACTCGTTTTGCCTGCCCCAGCCAAATACGCCTCCTTAGAGAGCATATTAAGTGTATTAAATAAAAAATGCGGATTGATTTGACTTTGCAAGCTCTTAAGTTCACTTTCCTTTAACATGAGCTTATGCCGATGCAGGTCATACTCCAGCTGTGCTTTGCTTTGAATATCATCGATCAACGTACCAATCTTGAGTCGCATACTATCCAGCGTAATCGCCAGAAACGCCATTTCATCATTCGTAGCCACTTCAATTGGATTCTTGAAATTCCCGCGAGACAGCTCGCGAGCGGACAGCGTTAGCTTCAGAAGCGGCTGGGTCACACTATTGACGAACCGATAGGAAAATAGCAAGAGCAGCAAGGACACGAACGCCAGCGTCCATAACCCCATTTTCTTAATCTCATCACTGCGTTTAATAATTTTGCGGTAGAACGCATCATAGGTGTTTTGTTCGCCGCTAATTAACGTAAGTGTTGCTTCTGATATGTATTTGGAAATATTAGACGCCTCGTCGAATTGCTTGGCCGCGTTCTCTTCATCGTTATCCTTCTGAAAACGAACCGCTAAATCCATCGCCTCCGACTGACTCTCCAGCATGTTCTGCAGACTGTCCAGCAGCATACTGTTCGTTACGTTGCGCAGCCAATCCATCTCGACTTTCGTACGGAGCAAACTCGCATTATCGTTCCCGTACTGATTCAAGTTTTCCAGCGTAGGCGCAATCCGATATTTATTCAGCGACGTCAACGACTGTTGGCTGAGCTGCGAAGCTTGGTTCATTTGCAAATACCGCTGTAAAATGCCGTTATATTTCTCAACCGTCCGCTGGTTATACAGACTCATCGAGAGCCAAATAATCGCCATAATGATCCAAATGAGGATCGAGAGCATCATCATTTTGCTGCGTATCGTTTTCATGGCGCGCTCACCTCAACTTCCGGTGAGGTAACGACACTGATCGGTGTGAAGTAGCTGTTCTCTAGAGGCAGCTGAGTGGCATCCAACCAACGTTTCATCAGATTGACGCTCATTACGCCCATTTCTTCGTAGTGCTGCGACAACCCCGACTTGACCTGACCATTTTTAATCAACATGACCGTTTGCGGAGAGTCATCGAAGAGGTAGATCGGATATTCCTTTTTACCCGCGCGTGCGCGTGCAGCTTGTACAATGCTCTCTCCCGAATCTGTCGACAGCCCGATGAAGGCGTTGACCGCTGGATTGTGGTTCAAAATATCATTCGTCTGCCCCTTGGGCTGCGACATCTCGATGTCATTCGAGGCAAGGACGACTTGGATTCCGTCAAATTTGCTCAACACTTCCCTCAGCCCCTTAAGCCGCAAATCATCGGTTGTCGGTGAAACGAGATTCTGAATCACACCAACAACTCCGTGCCCTTTCAGCTGCGTTGCAATATATTGCCCCATGATAATGCCTTCTTGATAGTGATCGGACCCGATATAGGACTTGCGTAAACTGTTTGGCGCATCCGAGTTAATCGTGATGACAGGAATCCCTTTCTCCGTAGCTTTCTTAACGATCGCATCGAAATCAGGGTGATCCACGCCTTCAACAATGATCCCACTCGCCTTGGAAGCGATTGCAATATCGATCTGCTTAATTAACCCTTCCAGGTTCGACCGATACACACCCCAGAAATCAATCTTCAGCTGATGAAGCTCGGCGGCTTTCCTCGCCCCCTTCTGAACTTCATTCATCATAAAGCTGCCTTGCTCTTGCGAGATGATGACGATCCGTTCTGCATGCTCGTTATACATCGGTCTGGCCTCACTGGACAAGCTCAAATCACTCTGGAAAATCACGCCCACATAGTATAAGGAAAAGGACAGCGTGATACAGCTGCACACGAGAATGGCGATCACCATTAGTTTTTTCATGACTTCACCTACAGCCTATGCCAATTTTCAGTTATTCTATCATGATTTCTGTCATTCGAATACCATTAAAAAATCCGGCACATAGGACCAAGTTGGCTTTTTCCATTTTCCAATGGTAAAATGTAGGGGATTGTCCCAATTCACTTTAAGAGGAGAATGGTTATGTCAATTAATATCTATCTAAATTTCCCTGGCAACACGCGCGAAGTCGTAGCTTTCTATGCAGAAGCTTTTAACCAGCCAGCTCCAAAAATTCTTGCTTTCGGCGATATGCCGCAAAACCCGAACTATCCACTACCTGAGGAAGCAAAAAACCTCGTTATGCACACACGCCTTGAACTAAGCGGCAGCACAGTAATGTTCTCTGACACATTCCCTGGCATGCCTTTCACGGCAGGTAATAACTTCAGCATGTCTCTTGTCAGCAAAGACATCAATGAAATCAAGGATGCCTTCCACAAATTGAAAGAAGGCGGCGAAGTTAAAATGGAGCTTCAAGCAACCGATTGGAGCAAATTGTATGGGCAGGTTGAAGACAAATTCGGAATTCTATGGCAATTTAATCTAGATAGCGGTGAAGGCTTCTAATTCAACAGAAGTTATTCCTCTAGCTTCGATGAACATTTCTACTTGTTAAATAAAGCCGCTGGCTACCAGCGGTTTTTTCGATGTCATTCTACTTGAATTCTTGATATATTAGTAGTAGCCTTCCGTCTCACCGATAAAGCTTATTTCCTTTTGGAAGGATGACACTATGCGCTGGACTCCTCGTATATCATTGATTTTTGCCATATTCCTGCTAGGTGCTGATTCCTCCTCATCAGAGACCTACAGCGATCATATAGAAATGCTGCAATTCCGTTCGCAAACTGCTCCAAACACGGAGCCGATTAAAGCGGTCCTGCATGGTGCTGAGCAATTTGAGGTGTCTTGGAGATTGCAAGAAATGACTAACCAGAAGCTGTTTATTTCAAGCGATAACACGGCCTATTATCAAGTCAACGATCAATGGAAATCTGTTCTTCCAAGCGGTGAACGGTTGCCTATAATGCAAAGTTCCTTGCTCCCAGAACCCGTAAATACGCCAATATCGATAAATTTCAAAGTAACTGAGGGCAGTCTGAGCCTACTTGATAATCTACAAACTCGTTGGACCTACTCACTCCCTGGAACAAATCAAATCCGACCAAGTTCACTGCAATATGATGCATCCGAGCATATCTATTTTCAGGATACACGCGGCAGTTGGTATTCGCTTGACCAAACCGGAAAAGAGCGCTACAAGTTGATTTTGCAAGATCAAGATAACGAGCTTGTGTGCAGAACTGCTCCGTCCGGAGACGCTTTCTGTACTTCACCTCAACTTGGTATCTTTGCTATTCGAGAAAAAACAAACGCCCCTCGCCTCATTCTGGATGGCAAAGAGCGTTTTTTCACACAAAAACCGCAAATTATGAACGACCGCACGCTCGTGCCTCTTCGTTCCATTTTTGAAGCCATGCAAGCGAAGGTCGACTGGAACGAGGATTCTCAAACTGTTATCGCGACAAAAGGAAATCGAACCATTAAGCTAACGTTAAATAACGATATGGCTTATCTGAACGGAAAGAAGATTCAACTTGATGCGCCACCTGTCCTCTATCAGCAAAGCATGTATGTGCCGCTTCGATTCGTAGGAGAATCACTTGGCGCTACCGTGATCTGGGAGAATGCAACCCGAACTATTCAAATTATCAGCTAAAAGTGCGCCCATGACAATGGTCACTTAAAGTTATTGGGCATAGTCCCCCGTATAATTAATCAAAGAAACGTCATGCACGCCTTCAATGCGGGACAGTTCATTCACAAAAGCAGTGTTATCATCCCGCAAACGCATCTCAAGTGTCAACTCCGTGAAGTTTTTACGGACCGTTTTCGATTTCACCTGATAGTTCATCTGTCTTAACCTTATGCGCAGCTCACTTATGGAATCGTCCGAATGACGGATGATCAACAAGTAGGGCTGTTCTCTTATTTTACGCCTTGACAAAAATAGAAGTGCAGCACCCACGGCCAAAGAGCCGAGCAATGCAACTGGGTATAACTTCGCTCCAGCGGCGATTCCCACCGAGATCGCCCAAAACATATAAACGATATCCAGTGGATCTTTTACTGCTGTTCGGAACCGTACGATACTGAGCGCACCGACCATTCCAAGTGATAATACGATGTTCGTGGAGATCGTCATAATAATAAGTGCCGTAATCATACTCATGAGAACAAAAGTTACATTGTAATTGTAGCTGTAGACGACGCCGCGGAACGTTTTACGATAAATATAATAAATAAACATACCGATCCCAAATGAAACCGCAAGCCCAATCAAAATATCAATATATGAAATATTGCGGAAAGCCTCAAAATGAAGGATGCTCTTCTTGACTACATCCTGAAAGTTCAACGAATCTCCCATCATGTCTCCCTTTTCTCTTTAACTTTTATGGTCTAAAATGCCGAAAACCTACTTCGCGGCAGATGACGTACTTAGAAATACTGGAACGGTTATGCGTTTCCGGACGGACGATGAGCCGGATCGCTTCTGGAAGAAAATCGTTGTATTTAATCTCCATAATGGTCTTGGTTGAATCAAGAGCTTCGGTCAGCGCCAAATTGGGATCAAACAAATCATGTGTATTTATGCCTGCTGACAACATTTTATCGAACGTAATACGGACATCGCCTAATTCATAGACGTAGGCCTCACGAACATAATCTACAATGACTGCTGGCTGGTAACCGCCTTGCAGCGCTCTGTGGAAATCCTTAATCAGGGGATGGTTGTACTCTAATAAGAAGGAAATGTCTCTATTCAATATTCGATCATAGTCAACTCGATTTAACTGAACGGACTCTTTACTCACGTAATCCCCGTACTTGCTTTTTCTCTCTAGCTTAATCGTCTGGTCTCCGCCATTATAAATACGAATGCGGAACTTCTGGCGACCAAAGATGCCATTCACTTTATCGTAAAGTGAATGATCCTTTGGACTGTCGAAATATAAGCTGGAGATGTTATACCCATCGTTGTCGTCCGAATTACCATCCAGTGGGAGCATAGCAGCAAGTCGCTGCCTCAGCGTAACGTATTCGTATGGGTGTATATAATATTTTTGTTCATGTCGCAGTTTTTTTCCTAGAAATTCCAAGTTCACTCCACCTTTATTGCTCGTACACCGTAGTATGGCTTGCCATCAATCGACTGTAATTCAAAAGCGATTTGCTGATGTCCCTTCCCATCTTGAACGGTAACTTTCCAGAAATATTCCCCCGACTTTAGGCTGCTTAATTCTACGCTAGTATCCTTCAGATTTTTCCGTTGCTCGATAACTTCTGTAAATGCAGGATCTTTGGCCAATGTCCATTCATATGTCAGATCGTCCCCTTGCAAATCAAAGGATGGATCCCATTCAAACCTGTATTTGCCGTTTTCATGAATTAAATCCCCCATAAAAAATGGCTTCGGCTTCTCTATATCCTCTTTAAAGCGCTCCAGTGAGCGGAGCGGAACTCCCTCAATCCTTTTGAATTCATCGTTCAATTTGCTTAGATGAGTCGGCAGAAAGTTGATATCCGGCGCCTTTACCATAAACGGCTCGACAATTCCACGGTACGTTTGCAGACGTTTGGCAACAGTCTCATTATTAATCGTTGCGTAAAGCTCATCGATTTTATCTTTCAGTAATTGGACGTTTTTTTCGCTTCGGAAAAATCTATTGTGGAGCACACTTCCCCAAAAATTGCTGACTCCTTCGCTATACGGACTAATACTTCCTTGTCCCCGTTGAAGCTCCCATCCTCCATCATAGTCCCAAGGAAGGAAATACCATTTTTCGGAATTTAATGGCGAATACAAGAAGAAATTTTGTGCATCTGTATCCATGTTATCCATGAGAATGTTAGCAGCAAGAAACGTCAAGTAATTTTCTAAATCAAAGTGTTTGGCTACCACATCGTCAATGGGTATAGTCAAATTATTCACATCATCGAGCATCGTCAGAAGCTTTTCATGATCCTCATACCCATCAATCTCCAAGCGTGTTTCAAACGCTGCTTTATTGTAAGCTGGGTCAGATTTTGACTTAAGTTCATCCGGATACCGGAAAAACTCGAACATGATCGCTTTGTACAATTGTCCGTTCGGATCCAACCAATGACTCTTCAAAAACTTTTCATTCGGCTGCTCGATATGTGTAAACAAGCCATAATCCTCGAAGGATTCCCCTTTTCCTTCGGATAGATCCTTAACGTAAAGATGAACGAATTGGGTCCTAAGACTTGTCATATTAGGAATCGTCTCAAAAATGTCGAAACTTAATTTATTACGGATCCGTGTGCTATCTAAGATATGTTTATTCAGATTCAGCGTCTTCTGGTCATGCCACAGTCCCGCTTGATCCTCTAAGCGAATTTTGTAGGAGCGTTGCGCAGCATAACGAGCGGTGTTCCCGCGTATACTGATTTTCCCGTTGCTTCCAGTGCTCCCATATCCGAACATGCCAGATTTAGGACCGCTTCCGTCTGGAGCGCCTTCTTGTACAATGACTTTGAGATCGCCCTCATCCATTCGGTTCTTAATACGATTCATGGCATACCAAGTGAGTGGATTCTCTTTGCCGCGCTTATCTGGCAGGATCGTTAAGTAGATCGTGTCAACGGACGTGTCATTATCCTGCTGATAGAGTCGCTTATCTTCTATCAACTTATCATTAGCAGCAATTGGTGCCGTGACAGGGGACATCTGAGGTCCAGTCCCAGATTCGTGGGATGAATCATTAGAACATGCGGATAGAAAAATCACCGAGATAACCAATAGCATCGTAACAACTGAAGATTTTCTCCTGAAGTGATACCAACGTGAAACCTTCTTCGGTACGGTAATCGGTTGAGCACAAAATGTGTAGTAATCTATATTTCTTACATACATTATGAGCCTTGCTAACGCGCATAACAATGCCACGAAGGCCGCAATGAAAATGCCAAAACCATGATATTCTATTTTCATGAACCAATATGTGAAACCTGCGTTCAATAAAACAAACAAGCTGCTAATAGCAAGCACGCCTTTCCGATCGTCAAAATACAGCATGATGAGCATAATAATGAACGACATGATGAAAACAAAGTAACCTAAGACGAGTATGTTGAACATATAGAGCTGTTCATTAGAGAAGCCGAGCTTAAGTAGAAGCTTGATACCTAAAGCAAGAGAAATCACTGTAAACAGCAGCTGCACCTCCATCATGAAGCTGACTTCCTGCATCAATGTTCGCTGCATATCCAATTTGGCACGCATAATCTCCTGCAGTGTTCCTCCATTTAAAATTTTATCATAATATCCGCGGAATTTGTCATAAAAGGACGTCTCCACAGATACAACAAAAGTGACTAATGTCGGAACCACTGTTAAATACGCGTAAAAGACTGGTAAATCGTAGAAAGGTGAAATGACAAATCTCTCTCCGATCCGTTCATTATAAGGGCTGAACCAATAAACAAAGCTATGCACATATACACCCGAATAAAAAAAGGTGCCAATAAAGAAGAGGGAAGGATATTTACGGAAATATGTGAAAAAATTAAAATATACCCGACTTGACTTTCTTGGAAACTTTTGTTCAAAATGATAGGCGGTCAGCAGCACGATGAGCATGAAGCCAATATCCATCATGGTAAGCACGGCAGCAGCACTCTTATACGGCGTATACTTCAAAAGCAGCCAAGAGCCAGCGATAGCAATAACAACACCGCAACAGAAGTTTCGAACGATTCTTTTGTAATCCTTAAGCGCAGATAAGTGAACAGACTGCAGCCAAATAATAATTAATTCAGAGAAAAACAGATAGGCTGCTGCTTTATATCCGAGTCCAGCTGAAACATTCCGAAGAAATAACCATGCAAGTAGAGATCCTATCGGTAATGCCGTTGCAATCGCTCCATAGTAAGAAGATAGTAGGTGCTCATATTTTCTCAGATAGATCATGTCCGAAATATAGCGGGTCACGAGCATAGATAATCCTCCGGTAATGAGTACAGAGAAAATGAAACAATACACGACGGTCGCAAGAAACAGCTGGCGATCCAAGTAAGGAGATTCTGCTGCGAGCATGAACCTCTGCATACATACAATGGTACTCATGCACAAAATCATCGGTCCCACTGTCGTCATGGAGGAATAGGCATATGCCCTAAAGCTATTAAACAGCCCTTTCTGTCCGAACAATCTCCGAAGTTCGAATCCTATACCCGCCATGCGTTCACCCACCCATACGAGTCATAGAGATGTTGATAACCTTCAATAAACTGCTTCCGTGTATAGTGCTTGCCTGCCCGCTCCAAGCCGTTGCGTCCCATCTCTTCTCGCAATCTTTTATTCTTACACAGCTTTATAACTGCTGTGGCCATCTGATCATAATGCATGACAGGCACAATGATTCCACCTGGACCTATGTCATCATCCCTACCATGAAGCAGATCGCGACAACTTCCTACATCAGTAGCTACAAATGGCTTGGCACTGGCCATCCCTTCCAAAATCGCAAGCGGCATACCTTCACTCACACTTGACAATACCATGATATCCATACGGCCTAAATATTCTATAATTCGCACTTCCCCTGTAAAAATGACACCCTCCACTTGCAATGTATCTACAAGCTGCTGACACTCCATCAGGTATTCCTCATCCTCTTCCGACGGTCCCATGATGTATAGTTCAGCATGCGGCACTTCCCGCTTAACTAGTGCAAAGCTTTGAATCATAGTCTTGATATCTTTGATCGGTACAACACGCACGATTGCGCCAATTCGCACAATAGAATCATCAGGCCGTTTCTCCATGACCACTTCTTCATAATCGCTTAAATTGACCCCGTTTGGAATAATTTTTATTTTATCTGGATGACAGCCAAGCTCAATTTCAATTTCACGGTTCCGACTAAATAAGGTAATCACCTCGTCCGCGCTATCATAAGCGCACTCCGATAGACGGTAAAAGTATTCAATCCATAAATCTTTAAAATAACCTTTCACCCAACCCGCTTTAATAATTTCCTCTTCACGTTCACGAGAATAAATACCATGCTCAGTCACAATGAAAGGTTTTTTGTGAAGATGCTTGGCCAACGCGCCAATGACACCCGCATAACCTGTGGAAACACTGTGATATAGATCAGCTTTCGGAATATCATGTCGAATGGACAAAAACAACGGCAGCACCATCGAACGAACTGTCCAAAACATTTCCGTAAATGGGATCTGGGGATAGCGCTCCTTACACAACTCGACCAGCAGATCAAAATAGTCCTTGCTCATTAAAAAATCTGCCGCTACACGAAACTGTTTGGTACGCAGTAAATTAAAGAGAACTCCCCATTCCACATGTCCTCTTCCACCAAGCAAGGATTGGAACGATTCCTGTTCAATGTCTGACAAGCGAAAGCGATGCCCCCATTCTCCCGATTCGCGCATGTAAGCGTCAAGAAATATTTCTTTCACCTCAACAACATTGGGTGGCAGTTTATATTTAAATTGGCCTCGCTGCTTCTCGAATGCACCAATTGTGAATATCACAAATTCGTGCTCTGGTATATTGGTAATCAATGAATGAATCCAACTTGAGACCCCTCCCGTCACATAAGGATAGGAGCCTTCGGCGATCATACAAATCCGCATATTATTCATCCACCTAATTCAATGTCAAATTCAGTCGTAGAAGCTGTAATTAAATATGTGTTCGTATCAATTTTTTCAACTTTGCATCCATGAAGCTTGCCTATTTTATTGGTCATCCTAGCAACAAAGTAGGCACGGTCGTGGAAATTGGTCATCTTACCTCGCAGAATGTTCCCTTCCACACTTAACGATACCTGACTCGCAAGTTCTGCTTCCATATCGATGGCAGCCTCTGATGAAGTCATCGCTCTTAACCATGGATAGGTCTGATGAACACGTTCAAGCATTTCGGAAAGGTTTTTATACATCTTGTCCCATTTCAATCCTTCGCTGCGATCCTTCGAGATGATATCATCCGGATGGATGAAATGCGAGAATATCCCATGTGTCGTCACAGCATTAGCGATTAACCATCTTTGAAAATTCCCTTCTGAATAACCTGAAGTCATACGAGGCATTTCTAGAATACCGTCACTCGCTATGGCATACTCCTGTACATATGCTAGATCGCTTCCATCCTCTGGATATAGGGATGAGATGACCGCAAGCGTTGGCCAGCCCTTCTTCAAAGCTTCTCGTCCTTCAGGACTAAGCACATTCGATGGAGGAACATACGAAACCATAGAATAATTCGGAAAAGCTTGCTTCGCGAAATCAATAACTTCCTTGGTTGCTTCCGTCATATCATTGATGCTGCCCCATGGCACATATTCAAATGCATCCGCGACTTCCTTACTTGTCGTTAAGGATTGATGATTATACCCATGAAGGCCAATTTCACCGCCGCTCTTAAGAACCTCTCGTCCATAAGAGACAAGTCCTTTGGTATCCTTATCTAACGGAGAATTGAAAGGAGGTTGGACAATTTGCTGATAGGATTCAATCAATACTGCCGTATATTTCACATCGCTCTTTTTCGCTAATGACAGCATATCCGGCCACCAAATATCTTTGAAAAACGCAGGCCTTGATTTATGATACTCGTCATAAATCATAGTATCCATTGTGTTCGCTATCGGCATCGGAAAATCATCAAGATAGACAATTTTCGAATTGAAGATTGGGTATACAAACACAGGTTCCAGCATACCTAGAGCGCCCGCAATAAGTCCCCTATTTAATTTTTCCTGCAGCATCGTCCCATTAAACACCATGAATTTTCCTTGGCCATAAGGGTAATCCCAAAGTAGAGGGACTCCTTCCGCTGATTTCGCCAACACCCTGCTTTTCAAATCTAATTCAACGGACATCATCGAATTGAAGATGAAAGGATCATTAATAGTTAACTCATCTTCACCAATTAATACATTTGAAGTTAGATGGATACCCCTCGAATTAAGATTCTCTCTTACGTTAACAATGCCCATCTTCCGATACAGGCGATAAAACGAATCTCCCTTCTCGGGTGTTGTCTCCTGAAATACATATCCGCCCTGTTTCACATACTGTGCGAGTTCATCAACATTGCCGATTAACGACATGTTCGTCAATGTCGAGATAACAACTTGGCATCCGTTTGTTTGAACAACTTCACTTCGCACATCAAAAGTCTTCATTGGCTTTTTCAGATAACCTAACACATTTTCTGTTTGCGTTTTTAATTTCACGCTGAATTCATCTGATCTATCGAAAAGTACACAATAGGATTTACCTGAAGTCTGAACCTGTGCGACCGCAGGTTTCAATCCTTTCAGACTGCCATTCGCAGTGCCGTTACGGTTGAACTGAAGAATGAATTGTGAATTTGTGACTTGCACAGCAACAGCCAGCAAAAAAATACCGATAAGAATCATGTAGACGTTACGTTTGAATCCGATTTTTTTCATCTGCATTCTCCTCTGACCAAAACCTTACTACCGTTAATGCCTGACTGGATAATCGTATGGGAGATTTTCTAAGTTGGTTTAGCGTCGATTTTAATTTCTCGATCGAGCGCATCGTATAGTACACTCTTATTAGACTGAGATAAGCCTCCTCATGCAATGGAAATTGCTTTAAATACAGTAAGGCGGTTTGTTCCGCCTCTGTATATTCTTTCAATTCAAGGTCGGTAGCAATCTTGTCGACATAGGCTTGGGCTGCATCAGGGACTTCATCAATCAACAATTTCAACACGTTCGTGTAGGTATAGCCATACTTAATCCGTGTCCGTTCATCAAGGAAACCGCTGCGCATATAAGACTTTAATATTTCCGAATACGATTGGAGTACTTGAACGTCCTTCTTATTCTCCTCAAACTTAACTGCCAACTCTTGCATGTTGATGACAATTTTCCGTTTTAATTCCATGATCGCACTGACGGCGTAATGCGACGTTTCCGTGTCTTCATTGCTAACAGCCATTTGAAGAATTTCAAGGTAGTCCAATGAGTCTTGCTTCAGCAAATCAATCATGGCTCGACGTCTTGTTGATAAATCGTTGACAAGTAAAGCTTCCTCTAGAGGAACAACGTTCATTTCCTTCTCCGTTTCCAATTTACTCAGAACATTCGGAATGGTGGAATTTTCAACGAGCAAATCATCGAACAGCGTGTTCCTCGCTTTTTCATGCCTTACATCACTCCGTTCATGCCAACGCTTGGAGCGAAATGTAGGAAGCAAAAATCCGATCACTGGAAATCCAACAGCTAGTACAATACGAACCCAGGCTTCATTCTTATCATGTCGATGACGGAAACCGATCCACACAGTGCACGTGGAGACATATATTAGCAGCACCCACTCAAGCATAGCTGAACTCCTCTTGGAACATACGCATATAAATCCCATTTTGTTCAAATCGATTCAAAACGAAAGAGGCTTCTTCCTGATTCGAATTGGATAGCAGTACAATAAGCTTTCCGTCCCTGCTCATACCCAAATAATCCGTTTCTCGTAAATATTTTGATACCTTTTGCGGGATTTCCTCCGAAACTTCAAATGTGTCAATGGGGGTAAGCAGTATAAATTCAACGCCATGTTTAGCATTAGCAAGTTGTTTGCTAGCTAATATATCGGCAAAAACCTCTGGTCTCAAGACTGTCGTTCCATCCATATACCTCTGACTGACAGTCGCTTCAACATAGGAGAGTGCTCTTGAGAGCGAAGATGAGATTAATTCCACCATAATCTTGAACAGATTTTGGTGATATAGTGTGAAATTTTCAAATTTCATCGTATACACGGAAATAACCGCAACGACTTTACCATGGTTAAAAATAGGCGCAGCGAGGAGAGGAATTCCTCCATTTAGTTCTTTGTTTACAAACAGTTTTTTCTCTTGAAGCAGGGTTTGGATATAAGGAAAATCCTCCACCTTCATCGATTTGCTCGCTTCGAATTGCGTACTATTGGATTTCGCCAATAAACGAAGGTAACTACCGTATTTATTTACCGTATAAATCGTAACGGATTGCGATTTCATAATGGATTCAACAACACTTACCGTCGAAGTAAAGATTTTTTCTGGCTCAAGACTCTCTAACTCTTTAATAACGGAATAGATCTTCCCAAAACTATCGCCATTATTCATGATTTGCTGCTGCAGTTCCTCTTTAACCTGACGTGTTTCCTTGAATACTTCGGTTAAGAAATCATGTTTTTCCGACAGTGTTACAAACTGTTGCTTATTCGATTCAAGGATCGTGTTTTTACGCTCCACGGCATAGCCTACGACTAATCCGATAAACAAATAGACAGCTAAATGAAAGAAGAAGTCCGTATCATAAAATAAAGAAAGCATTTCCCTGCCATTATCCAGTTCATTATACATATATAGCGTTGTTGACATAAAGACGGCAAGCATGGACTGTCTATTGCCATAAAGAATGCCTAGTAAAATAATATAAATAATTTTGATGTCGATTAACTCAGACATGAGTCCTTGGGTCAATGTACCGATCCATGCTGTTAATCCGAGAGCTAGAAGATTCTCTGCATAAGGCAATATCGTGCGAATGACCTTGGCAAGTCTTGAATATGACCTTTGTTCCTTTACCTTAATTCGTGATTGTCCTCGGGATGGGTGCTGCTGTAAGAACCAATCATACGTTTTCGCAAGTCCCTGCTGAAAGGAATACTTGGGCACCCAGTCCAAATCGTTCACAATTCGCTGGTTATCTAACTTAGAACGGTAGATGTCTCCTTCACGTTGACCAGCATACGTTAGGTTCACTGTGCCATGCATACTTTGCAAAGCGTGTATTAGATCCTTGACCGAATTTTCCGTACTTGTAGATAGATTATAAACACCTTTCAAATTGGAATAAGACGAACGAAAGATAGCATCAGCTACATCCTCAACGTAGATAAAATCCCTGGTTTGACCACCATCGCCATAGACGACGAGTTCTGTTCCGCTCATTACCATTTCCATAAATATGGAAATGACGCCACCTTCACCTACACTGCCTTGGCGTGGTCCATATACATTTGAAAATCGGAAGCATAGCGTGTCTAGTCCGTACAGTTCTCTCCACTTGTGACAATACGTTTCACCAATCCATTTATTAATACCATAAGGTGAAATCGGATCACATTTCGCAGATTCAGGAATAGGAATTTGATCATTGTTCCCATATACAGCAGCGGATGAAGCGAAAATAAACTTATGAACATTGTACTTCTGAGCTAATGACAGCATGTTGGAAAGACCGAGGACATTTGATCGTGAATCCAGAATCGGGTCTTCAACCGATGTCTTCACGCTCACTTGAGCCGCGAGATGAACAACTGTATCGAACCTGTTGCTGCGAAAAATTTCCTCACATTTCCGATCTTCTACGGATAATATATAACCCTTATGTTTAAAGTCCACATTTTGCTTATTACCCGTTGACATATTATCTATAATAAAAACTTCATATCCCTCTTTAAAGAAGCGCTCCGCGACAAAAGATCCTATAAATCCATATCCTCCTGTAATTAACACCTTCATTCCGAGTTCCTCCAGGATAGATTATTTTTGTGTTTCGTTTTTGCCTAAACCAGTTCGCAAGTATTACATCAATATAGTACTTATAGCATATTTTCCGACAATTATAAAGCGAAATATCGTCAAAATTCATGATTTTATAGTACTTAAGAACTAATTTTGAACATTATTCATACCTACTTCCAACAATTGTATTGTAACGTCAATCCCCGTCTGATACTATTTCAAAGATAGATCTCAAAGATCATGAAGGAGGTAGCGATATTGAACGCCCGTCGTCTTCGTCTATTTAGTCCAATAGTCCTTGTTTTAGCATCGATAATTGTAATAGGATATAGAAACTTAATGGCGACTGAAGTTGTAGACCGAGTATCTTACTTCCCCGCGGAAACGGATCAAGTTTTGAACAACCCTTATATGGGGTTTGTGATAGATGCCAGAAACAAAGAAGCCAAGCAGCCCTTTCGGCTTGCTTATGCAAATTTAACATGGGCTGACCTTGAACCTGAAAAAGGAAAGTACGCATTCGATGCAGTTGAGAGAAAATTTCAGTTTGCATTTTGGAAGACAAAAGGCGTGTCTCTCATTTTGCGCGTAGTTCTCGATTATCCAACTGAGGTAGAGCATCTGGATATTCCCAACTGGCTGTATGAAGAAACCAGCAAAAAGGGTGTATCGTACAATCTTGCGTATGGAAAAGGATTCAGTCCCGATTATAACAATCCTAGACTGATCGAAAATCACGAGCGTTTAATCCAAGCATTAGGAGAACGATATAACAACGACCCACAAGTCGCTTTTATCGAGCTGGGAAGCATAGGACATTGGGGCGAGTGGCATACGATGGATGAAGGCAGCCAGCGAATTGAATTTCCTAAAGAAGATGTTACCGATAACTATGTGAATCATTACTTGCGTTATTTTGATCGAAAGCTACTGTTGATGAGAAGACCACATGAAATCGCATTGTCCCATCATCTAGGATTATTTAACGACGCTTTCGGTTCACACGAATCAACAATTGATGGATTCCTAAAATGGTACACGGATGGCTATAAGTCTTGGCTTACGCAAAACGATCAGCCAGCAATGCCTTACTTCTGGAAATCAGCACCGAGCGGCGGGGAATTTCGACCTGATGTTACATATTTGAATGATTCGAACATGGAAGAGACTCTACTTCAATCGAAACTGACGCATGTAAGTTGGCTTGGCCCTAGTGCACCTTCTCAAGAACCATATGGCGGTCGGCTTCAACCGAATATTGACCGATTTTTGAAAACAATCGGATATCGTTTTGTCATTGCCAAAGAGTCTCACGAGAAGAAAGTTCGCACTGGAAACTCACTTCATGTCAAACTAAATATTATCAATAGAGGTGTAGCACCGTTTTATTTTGCCTGGCCATTGGAGCTTTCGTTGTCAAATGAGCAGGGAATCATCGTCTCCCGCATACAAACAAATTTGGACATACGAGAATGGCTCCCGGGAGCACAAGAGGTATCTCACGTATTACCTATTCCTGCGAACCTTGCCCATGGCATTTACATAGTTAACGCCGCGATACTCAACCCAGAAACCAATAAACCAGAAGTGGACTTTGCAATCGATGGTAGAAGCAGCGACGGTCATTATTCACTTGGAACGGTTGAGATATTGCGTAAATAAAACGCTAAACAGGCCCATGCTTTTACCATGGGCCTGCCTTACATTGTTATGTTTCCATTCCTACAAAATCGGCGACACCAACTTCGAAATCGACTCCAGGAACCGCACGCGCAGCGACCGCTTCTCATACTCCTCAAGCGTCAACTCCATACACCCTTCCATGTCCGCCCAGAAGGTGTTCTCCAGCTTCTTCGCCGTTTCCTCATGAAAGATGAGCGCATTCGTCTCAAAATTCAACCGTAAACTGCGAATATCCAAATTCGCCGTGCCCACCGACGCTACCTGACCGTCGACAATAATGGTTTTGGCATGGAGGAAACCGAAATCATACAGGTAGCATTTCACGCCAGCGCGAAGCAGCTCCCCAACGTAGTATAACGACGCCCAATGGACGAATAAATGATCGGCCTTCTCCGGAATCATGATGCGCACATCGATCCCTGAGAGCGCCGCAATGCGTAGTGCATTTAACATACTCTCTTCTGGGATAAAATAAGGCGTTTGAAGCAAAATTCGGCGTTCAGCCAAATGAATCAGCTTCAGAAACGTATACACGAAATGAGGCCACGACTCATTCGGGCCGCTCGCCACGATTTGCATCGGCACACGAGTTGAGCCCGCAGCTGACTCCGAAAGTGTCGGAAAATAATGCAAATGCCGCTCCTTCTCCAGCTCAATCGCTGTCATCGACGCCAGGTTCCAGTCAAGGATAAACCTGGATTGTAGCGCTCTTACAACCGTGCCTGAAAGTCGAAGATGCGTATCCCTCCAATAACCTAACTTCGGGTTCAAGCCCAAATATTCATTCCCAATATTAAAACCGCCCAGATAGCCAAGCTCTCCATCAATTACCACGAGCTTGCGATGGTTACGATAATTCACGCGATAATTCAGAAAAGGAATGCGTGACGGGAAGAATGCAGCCTTTTGTCCGCCTGCCTTCACAAACTCCCTAAAAAACGAGTCCTTCAACGTTCGCGAACCGATGTCATCGTAGAGGAAGCGCACCACGACACCTTCAGCCGCTTTACGTGTAAGCACCTCCATGATTCGTTTGCCTAGGGAATCATTCTTCACGATATAATATTGCATATGAATATGATGTTTGGCGGCCTCGATCTTACCGATAAGATCATTGAACTTCTCGACCCCATCTGTGAAAATCGTCACCTCATTATCCTGCGTCAGCAAGGCATCATTCGTAGCCACATTCAGATAAATCAAATAGCGATAGTCGCTCACCATCGGATCCTGATAAGGAAACGTGCCGTCCATCAACTGCTGACGCTGTTCCGCAGTGATCGATTGAACGCGCTCCAGCATCCGTTTATTCCATTTATACAGCTTTCTTCGACTCAAATTTTGACCTAACATCACATAGAGAACAAATCCCAGAATCGGAATAAATAACAAAACCATCAGCCAAGACCAGGTTGCGGCAACATTGCGCTTTTCCAAGAACACAACCGTCAAAGCCAACAAAATATTAACAACAAACACCAGGGTCAACATATGTGAGAGCCAATCTATCCCAGCCACCCAAGCACCACTCCACATCTAGCTCAATCTGCTATGCTTATTATACCTGAAATTCCAAGAATACGAAAAAAGACCCCCAATTCCACCGAATTAAGGGTCCATTTCGTTCGTCTAGGACGTCATTTTACGATAAAGTGCGATATAGTCCTGCGCGGATTTGCGCCAGCTGAAATCGCCTTTCTTCATATTGTGCAACAGCTTCATCCAACTTTCACGGTCATTCTTGTAAAAGAACACCGCGCGCCGTATGCTGTGCAGCATATCATGAGCGTTATAATTCGTGAAGGAGAAGCCAGTGCCTTCTCCTGTAAATTCATTGTACGGCTGCACAGTATCCTTCAGCCCGCCCGTCTCTCTGACGATCGGCACCGAGCGATAGCGCAGCGCAATCAACTGACCAATCCCGCAGGGCTCGAACTGCGATGGCATCAAGAACAGATCGGACGCCGCATAGAATTGATGTGCCAGCGCCTCATCGAAGTAAATCTGTGCAGATACTTTCGTCGGATGCAGCGCAGCAGCATTCCGAAACATTTGCTCATATGCAGCATCGCCAGTCCCTAGCACGACTAATTGGATGTTCAGCGAAATAATTTCCGACAGAACATGCTGGATCAAGTCTAGACCCTTCTGTTGAACAAGTCGCGTCACAAGGACGATCATCGGAATTTCGGCATCTACTTTCAAGCCAAGCCGCTCTTGCAAAGCCAACTTATTCTGGGTCTTCTTGGACAGCGAATCACGATAGTTGACCACAAGATGCGGGTCCGTCATCGGATCGAACATCTCATAATCAATGCCGTTCACGATCCCCGTTAGCTGATCCTTGCGATGTCTCAGTAAACTATCCAGGAACTCCCCGTAATACGGCGTCTGGATTTCCTCTGCATACGTCTGGCTCACAGTCGTGAGCTGATCAGAATACAGTAGTCCCCCCTTCAAGAAGCTTGCACCGCCATGCAGCTCCAACGCCGTCCCCGAGAAATGATCATCCGAAAGGCCGAACAAATCACGGAATACTTCTTGACTGAATACACCTTGATATTTCAAATTATGAACCGTCATCATCGTCTTGATGTCATGGAAGAATGGAAGATGTTGATAATGCGCTTTGAGCAGAACTGGAATCATCCCTACTTGCCAATCGTGACAATGAATGACATCTGGCTGGAAGTCGATGAGCGGCAAAGCTTCAATCACACCGCGACAGTAAAAACCGAAGCGCTCCGCTTCATCCCCGTAACCGTAAATCCCAGGACGTTTATAATAATATTCATTATCCACGAAGTAAAAGGTAACTCCATCTTGCACGAGCATCTCGATGCCCAAGTATTGCTTCCGCCAACCTAACCGAACTTCGAATGAAGTCACATGCGTCATAGCCTCGCGATACTTAGCTGGAATATCCCCATATTTCGGAAGAATGACCCGAACATCCAAGTCTTGACGTATCAATTCCTTCGGCAAGGAACCGATCACATCCGCTAATCCGCCTGTCTTAATAAAAGGCACGGCTTCTGAAGCCGCGAACAATATTTTCATCGTGCCACTCCTCCGTCTTCCATGAAACGAATTCTCTCTTTCACTTAGATCACTTTGGTTTTCGCAGCAATGAACGGCGCTTTGTTGTCGCCCGTTAACACGCGGCCGCGGCTGATGAAGACATCCTTATCCAGGATTGAATTCTCGATAATAACATTCTCTTCAATTTCACAGTTTTGCAAAATGATACTGTTTTTGACGTAGGCGCCTTTACGGATCTTCACACCGCGGAACAAAATGCTATTCTCCACTTTGCCTTCAATTTGGCAGCCGTTCGCAATAAGCGAATTTTTCGCGGCAGCGGATTCCAAATATTTCGCAGGGGGCTCATCTTTAACCTTCGTATAGACAAGGTTATTCTTCTGAAAGAACAGCTCCCGCCAGATCGCAGGATTCAGCAATTGCATGCTGTGTTTGTAATAACCTTGGATCGAATTCACGATACCCAAATGTCCTTCAAACTTGTAGCCATATACGCTCAGTTTATCTATATTTTTCATAATACCGTCACGCACGAGATGATCGTAGCCCTGCGCAAGACAGGACTCCACCATATCAAGCAGCAACGCTTTACTCATAATGTACATCTCCATGGAGATGTTATTCGTACGTAAACGGCCTGTGTGATCCTCCATCAACGTTACTTGACCAGAGTCTTTCACAGCCAATCGGCGATATTTCCCATGAACTTCTTCATCTGTTTGTTTATAAATAACCGTAATATCCGCTTGCATATCCTCGTGATAACGCACAACATCGCGCAAATCGAGATTGCACACCATATGGCTGCGTGAAATGATAACGAACTCTTCCTTGCCGCGGTAGAAATAGTCACGATGGCTATAGAATTGATACAAATCGCCGCGGGAAATGCCTGTCGGCTCATCTAGCACTGACGGCAAAACGAACAATCCGCCTCGTTTACGGTCTAGATCCCACTCTTTTCCAGAACCAAGATGATCCATCAAGGAACGATATTTGTGCTGTGTGAACACCGCTACGTTATCAATACCCGAATTCACCATGTTGGACAACGTAAAATCAATCAATCGATATCGACCGCCAAATGGCACAGACGCTGGGCAACGGAAATAGGTCAGTTCCTCCAAATCATCCGGTTCATTGACTAAATTAATGACTCCCATCACGTGTTTCATCTGACATCATCCCTTCTGATTAGCGTAGCCTGTAACCCGTTCGTTCCCGCCGATTAGTACAATTTCTCCACTGCCATCTACAACTGCACCGTCTTCGACAACGGTATTTTCTCCGATAATCGCTTTAATGATCGTGACATTATTTCCAATTTTGGCGTTCGGCATAATAACCGAATCCTTAATGAGCGAGCCCTCGCCAACCTGAACACCGAAGAAGAGAACCGAGTGATCGACATCACCGAAAATGGCGCACCCTTCATTTACCAAAGATCGTTTAACATTAGCCGAAGGCGCAACATACTGAGCTGGCTGGTACGGATTCTGTGAATATACACGCCAGTCTTTATCATTTAAATTAAGCTCATTATTCTCATCTAATAGATCCATATTCGCTTCCCACAGGCTGTCGATCGTACCGACATCTTTCCAATAGCCTTGGAACGGATACGCGAACATTCTCGCTTCATCCTTCAGCATCATCGGGATAATATCTTTCCCGAAATCTTTACTAGATTCAGGGTTCGCCTCATCTTCTACCAAATAGGATTTCAACACTTTCCAGTTAAAAATGTAAATGCCCATCGAAGCCAAATTGCTGTTCGCTTCTTTCGGCTTTTCAGCAAACTCGGTAATTTCTTGCTGATCGTTCACACTCATGATGCCGAAACGGCTCGTTTCTTCCCATTTCACTTCAATGACCGCGATAGTCGCGTCTGCTTTCTTCTCTTTGTGATAAGAGAGCATGAGATCGTAATCCATTTTATAAATATGGTCACCCGATATGACCAACACATATTCAGGATCGTATTGCTCGATAAAGCCAATATTGCGATAGATCGCATTCGCTGTACCTTTGTACCAATCGCCGCCTTTTTGCTCCATGAACGGTGGCAGCACCGTTACTCCGCCGTATTTGCGGTCAAGATCCCAAGAGCTTCCAATTCCGATGTAACTGTTTAATACGAGTGGTTGATACTGCGTTAGCACGCCGACGGTATCAATCCCTGAATTCGTACAATTGCTGAGAGTAAAATCAATGATGCGGTATTTGCCGCCGAAATGTACAGCTGGCTTAGCCAAATTGTTCGTCAGTACGCCTAATCTTCGCCCTTCTCCTCCAGCGAGGAGCATAGCAACACATTCTTTACTGCGCATATTTGATTTCCCCCTTCAACTTCGTTATTCTCTGCTTGGAATTCACTCACACACTTGATATAGACAGCCGCAAGCGGCGGAATACATAGAGCTAGACTATAGGCTTGACCGTGCATCGGGCTTATCACACTCGTAATCGGAAGTGAATTGCCTTGCCCTGATCCGCCAAATTCTTGGTTATCGCTGTTAAACACAATTTCATATACGCCGTGCTTAGGAACACCAATGCGGTAATCCGGATGAACGACCGGTGTGAAGTTACACACGAGAATGAGCTCATCTTCTGGTGACTCGCCTTTGCGCAGGAACGTGACAACGCTTTGCGTCTCATCATGCGGGTTAATCCAGGAAAAGCCATCTGGACTGTGGTCCAACTGCCAAAGTGCTGGCTCCTTCAGATAAAACTGATTGAGTGCTTTTACATAACGATGCATTTGTTCATGCTTCTCATACCCATCCAATAAGAACCAATCCACTTCTTCAAGGTCTTTCCATTCGTCGAATTGACCGAATTCACTTCCCATGAAGAGCAGCTTCTTCCCTGGATGGCCGGACATATATCCATATAATACGCGAAGGTTAGCAAATTTCTGCCAATAGTCACCTGGCATTTTATTCAACAAGGAGCGCTTGCCATGTACCACTTCATCATGAGAGAGCGGTAAGACATAATTCTCACTCCAAGCATACATGAACGAGAACGTAATGAGCTTGTGGTGATACCTGCGGTGGATGGGATCCATCTTCATGTATTTCAACATATCGTTCATCCAGCCCATATTCCACTTGTAGTTAAAGCCAAGACCGCCTTCATGCACAGGAGCAGTGACTAACGGCCAGTCTGTGGAATCTTCCGCCATCATTAACGCATGAGGGAAATACTCAAATATGACCTTATTCAATTTGCGGATGAAATCAATCGCTTCCAGATTCTCGTCCCCGCCGTACTTGTTCTTGATCGGGGCTTCATCCCATCTGCCGAAATTAAGGTGCAGCATCGAAGCAACCGCATCGACCCGAATGCCATCCATATGATACATATCCATCCAAAATACGGCATTTGAGATTAAAAAGCTCTGCACTTCTGGCCGACCAAAGTCAAAAGTGAGCGTTCCCCACTCCAGCTTCTCAGCTTTTCGTGGATCCTCATATTCATAAAGCGGTTTGCCGTCAAACATGCGCAGTCCATGACTGTCTTTACAGAAATGGCCCGGAACCCAGTCCATAATGACTCCGATCCCTTTCTGGTGACACGTATCGACGAAGCGCATGAAATCTTTGGGTTCACCATGGCGGCTAGTAACCGAATAGTAGCCTGTGGCTTGATAGCCCCAAGAGCGATCGAACGGGTGCTCCGCCAGCGGCATGACCTCGATATGGGTGTAGCCCATTTCAACAGCGTAATCGACTAACTCCGTGGTTAATTGTTCGTAGGTGTACATTTCCTCGCTATTCCTATCTTTTTTACGCCAAGTGCCCATATGCACTTCATAGATTGACAGCGGTTTGTTGTACGAAGACGCTTCCTGTTTCTTCTGCTGCCACGCCTCGTCTTGCCAGGCATAGCCATCCAAATCAACAACTCGCGATGCGGTGCCAGGCCGCAACTCGGAGTAGAACGCGTAGGGATCGGCTTTTAACAATATTTGTCCCGATTGGCTCTGAATTTCGAACTTGTAATAGTCGCCTTCTCTAGCAACGGGTATGAACACCATCCAGAGTCCAAGCGTACTAACCTTGTTCATCGGATGCTCGCCAGACTGCCACTCATTAAAGTCACCAAGCACATGCACATTGCGTGCATGCGGTGCCCAAACGGCAAAACGAACACCCTCTTGTTCCTTCACTTTGCTAACATGTGCCCCTAAGATACGATAACTGTGGAAAAGGGAACCTTCATGAAGCAGAAACAAATCCTCTGAGCTGGGTATTCCAATGTTTGCTCCCACTCTATCCCCCCCTATTTCGACATGTCTTTTCATCTGAGCTGCTTGTTGCAAGATGTCTATACTTGTACAAATACAACAAACAGGTAATGAATTCCTTCAATTCCATAAGAAGAAATAAAGGAAATGTATAAACCTTCGGTGAATTATTGGGAGAACAACACACGAAAGGTGGATCAATCATAATGAAAGACAAAGTTAAAGGACTTATCGTAGGTTTAACCATTGGTTCTGTGCTAAGCGGAACTGCAGCTCTAGCAGCAGGCAATCAAATTGAAGTCGCATTCCGAAATTTGACGTATATGTTTGATGGTGTCGAAAAGGTGCCGACAGAAGGCAAAGGATTTATTTACGAAGGTACGACGTATGTGCCGCTGCGGTTTATGAACGAATCGCTAGGAAAGAAAGTAACTTGGGATGAAGCAACCAGCACGATTTGGGTCGGCAATAACCCGAACGCTGTCGTAGCAACTTACAAAGGCGGGACAGTAACGAAAGGCGAGTTTGATGCTTTCTTTAACTTAAAAGCTCTCTTCAACAGTGGACATGCGACTTCGAAAGATAACGCTGAGTATCAAACGACTATCCTGAAAGAATTGATCACGAATCGCATTCTGTACAGCCGCGCTACCGAGGCTGATATTGAAGCTGCGAAAAAGAGTGCCGCTGCTCAGGTTGCTGCTTGGAAACAGCAAATGGGTGAAGATAAATTTAAGACGGATTTGAAAAATGTCAATTCCTCCGAAGCCGCGATTCAATACTATCTGGTCGGCAGCATGACGGCTAACAATGCTGTGAAGTCCAGCATTACCGATGCTCAGTTGAAGGCGCAATATGATGCGACGCTGGCTGCAAATAAAGATGCCTACACGATTGCTTCCGTACGTCATATTTTGATCGGCTTAAACGATCAAGAGGGCAAAACTCTTCGTACGAAGGAAGAAGCACTTACGCTTGCGAAGGATGTTCAGCAGAAGTTGAAAAATGGTGGAGATTTCACCGCACTCGCCAAACAATATTCCGATGATCCAGGCTCCAAAGATAACGGCGGCCTTTATGCAGACGCGGAGGTCAGCCAATGGGTGACAGGCTTTAAAAACGCAGCCATTTCCCAAACCGTTGGTGTGATCGGCGATCCCGTTGAAACGGAATACGGCTACCATGTCATCAAAGTGGAATCCCGTTCCGTTAAATCCTTTGATTCCGTGAAAGATTCCTTACGCCAAGGCTTAGAGCAAAGTACTTACACACAATTTACGGAAAAGGAACTGCCAGGATTAATTGAAAAGATCGATTTAAGTCAATAAAGTCGACTTTTTGAAGAACCTTTATAAATGGTGTACAATTAGTGTTTATTAGTTAAGTCTATTAGTTGAAGGATGGATTACAGCATGTTTTATGCAAAAGATTGGGTCGATTATGAGCTTCTCGATACAGGAGGCGGCGAAAAGTTGGAGCGCTGGGGCACGATCGTGCTTCGCAGACCTGACCCGCAAATCATTTGGCCCTTAGCAAAAGAAACGCCAGCTTGGAAACAAGCCGACGCGCATTATCACCGGAGCTCCAGCGGCGGCGGGCAGTGGCAGAATCACGCCGAGCTCCCTGAGCGCTGGACGATCACGTATGATCAGAAGCTGACTTTCTATATCAAACCAACCAGCTTCAAGCATACAGGTCTTTTCCCCGAGCAAGCCGTCAACTGGAAATGGATGATGGACAAAATCAAGGGCGCAGGCCGCCCGATTAAAGTTCTGAACCTTTTCGCGTATACAGGCGGCGCTTCTCTCGCTTGTGCCTATGCAGGCGCTGAAGTATGTCATGTCGACGCTTCCAAAGGGGTTGTCCAATGGGCAAAGGAAAACTTGCATCTAAGCGGCATGGGTTCCAGACCTGTCCGTTTCATTACGGATGACGTGTTCAAATTCGTACAACGCGAACAACGCCGCGGCAGCAAATACGATGCCATCATTATGGATCCACCATCCTACGGTCGCGGACCTAACGGGGAAACGTGGAAATTGGAGGATGATCTATATCCGTTCATCCAAACCTGCATGTCCATTCTGACGGACAATCCCTTGTTCTTGTTGATCAATTCCTACACAACAGGGATTTCGGCAACTGTGCTGCACAATATTTTGAGCATGGCGATGAAAGAGAAGCATGGCGGTACGATCTCCAGCGGTGAAATCGGCCTGCCCATTACCCATTCCGGCCTCATGCTCCCTTGCGGGATTCTAGGACGCTGGGAGGCGTAGGCAGTGGCAGTATCGAAAGATGCGCATGGCGCTTCGCAAATTCCCGTTCTGTTCGAAGACAACCACATTCTCGTGGTTGAGAAGCCCGTCAACATGCCAACGCAGGAGGATGACTCCCACGACTGGGATCTGCTGAATGCTTTGAAGGCAGATCTGAAGGAGCGCTACAACAAGCCCGGTAATGTGTACCTCGGGCTTGTGCATCGCTTGGATCGTCCCGTTGGCGGCGTCATGGTGTTCGCCAAAACGTCAAAAGCCGCGTCCCGATTATCGGACGCGGTCAGAACCCGCCAGCTCGACAAGACGTACGTCGCTGTCGTGCACGGCAAACCCGCACAGTCAGCGGCGACACTGCGCCACTGGCTGTGGAAAGATACGCGGACGAATACCGTCAGCGTCGTAAAGGCAGGCCAGCATGACGCCAAAGAGGCGGTGCTGGACTACAAGCTGCTCGGCAGCCATGACGGGCTCAGCTTGATTCAGATCAAGCTGCACACCGGGCGGCCGCATCAGATCCGCGTGCAGCTGGCTGCCATCGGCTGCACACTGTATGGCGACCAGCGCTATGGCAGCGCGGTCAATAAACCCGGCCAGCAGCTCGCGCTCTGGGCGACAGCGCTTTCGTTTGAGCATCCCGTGCTCAAGGAAGGAATGCATTTCCGATCGCTGCCTCCTGTGCAGCGGCCGTGGAGCGATTTTAACATACCTGAGCTATAGGAATGGGTATTCGTAAGTGTTGCTTAGTTCGCAACCTTGCCCAATAAATAAATCAGCAATTTCTGATTATGAGCGGAAACGCGATTGAGGTACGTATCCAGCAGTTGTTCACGGATGCCGCGACCTCTCTCGCATTCCGCTTTTCCTTTGTCTGTGACATGGATCCAGACGATGCGTCGATCCTTCTCATCGCGCACACGTTCGATTAACTCCGCTTTCTCCATCCGGTCTAATAAGGTTGTCACGGCAGCAGGCGTCGTGGATAAATATTCGATCAAATCCGAAGGCTTCATTCGATCATGAATCAAGAGCAGTTCTAATACGTTCAGCTGTCCTTCTGTGATCGTAGGGGCTAAGCCTACCTCCATCTGATTTTTCAATTCCTTCGATAATTTTAGCCATAGCTTTCCGAACTCATCGGAATACATCCTCATCAACTCGCTTCCATGTGCCTATTTACAGCAAGTATAGCACGCTTGTACACACGTTTAAAGGTTAATGTCGTTAATATTTTCTTACAAAAAATGCAAGTCAGAAGGACATGCTGTAGCTTAGTGACATCTCTTGTCGAGTCTTCCACGCCTTTGTCCATCTCTGCCGTAGCTCCCACTTCATTCGACTTTTTTTAACAAACTGCCCAGCAGCGTCATATACTGCTTGAAGGGGTAAGACCGCAACGTACGAACAAGGAGTGATCAATGTGGAAGAATGGAAAGTGGCACTTGGCCGCAAAGCGTTGGAAACCGGCATGTTGAAAGACCCACAGTGGCTGGATCGATTAGACGAACCAATGCCTCTGTGGGTCTTATTGGAATTAGCATTTACACTGATCGAGAAGCTGGATCCTCCAACGATTAGTTATGATTGAGGAAATCGCAAAATTTCCAGGATGGTATCTGTTTTTCCGACTGGGATCAGCGGCTTGCCTTGCGCCTTACGATCCTCTAACGGAGCAGCCTCCGTGGAGAAACGCAGCTTCTCGCCTGTACTCATAACAGCGGTAATCAGATAATCCATTTTCACAATAAAAGTTCGAATTAACGCGGAACCGTTAGGCCTCACACGCTTGCCTTCTTTGAACTCGAACGTAATAATCCCCTTGCCGCCGCGACCTTGAATTGGATAGTCGACGACGAGCGATCGCTTCGCATACCCGAGGTCCGAAATAACCAGTACTTCTCCTTCATCCCCATAAATCCACTCAGCCGAGACGACTTCATCGTCCTCCTTGAGCTGGATGCCGCGCACACCTGCTGCCGCACGGCCCATCGGGTTCACTTCTTCCTCACGGAAACGAATGCTCATCCCTAATTTGGTCACAAGCAGGATTTCCTTCGAGTTATCACTGAGGTGAACATGCAGCACTTCGTCCTGCTCCCCAAGTTTACAAGCAACTATCGCGTTCGAGCGGTTGGTCATATACTCCTTGAGCTCTGTACGCTTGACCTGACCCTTACGCGTAACGAATACTAAGGATTTCGTCGGATCATCAAACCCTTTCACCGGAATCACATTCACAATGCGATCTTCCTTGGCGATCGGAATGACGTTCACAATGGCTGTCCCGTTCTCTTTCCACTTGTACTCAGGCACTTGATGGACAGGCAATAAATAATACTGTCCCTTCTTCGTAAAGATCAAGAGGCTTTCAATCGTATTCACATCCAGCAAGAAACGAAGGTAATCGCCTTCTTTCATGCCTGTATTCTCCAACTCTCCGCCTGAACGCGTGAAGGACAGCTTGCTTGTCCGTTTCAAGTAGCCTTCGTTTGATAAGGTGACGAAGACATCTTCCGCGTTGACCAGCACCTCGAGATTCACTTTCAGTTCTTCGACTTCGCCTTGAATTTCGGATCGGCGGTCAATGCCGTATTTCTTACGGATCTCGCCCATCTCATCTTTAATAACGCCAAGGAGCTTCTTCAAGCTGCCAAGAATGCCGCGCAAATAAGCGATCGTTTTCTCAACATCCTTGAGTTCCTTCTCCAGCGTTGTAATTTCTAAATTGGTAAGACGGTATAATTGCAGGACGAGAATCGCATCAGCTTGTCTTTCCGAAAAATGAAATGAATCCACGAGATTATTTTGCGCGTCCTGACGGTTTTTGGATGCTTTAATCGTTGCAATGACCTCATCTAGAATGTTTAGAGCTTTTACAAGCCCTTCGAGGACGTGTGCACGATCTTCCGCTTTCTCAAGCTCATATTGCGAGCGGTACGTCACTACTTCTTTCTGATGCTCAATATATGCTTCAAGAATCTCACGTATCCCGAGCTGGCGCGGCGCTTTATTCACAATCGCAACCATATTGAAGTTATACGTGACTTGCAAGTCCGTTTTCTTCAGCAAATAGGCCAAAATCCCTTGTGCATCCGCTTCCTTCTTCAGCTCGATCACAATGCGAAGCCCGTTCCGCCCGCTTTCATCGCGAACTTCTGCAATGCCTTCAACCTTCTTCTCTAAGCGAATGTTTTCCATTGCGGTCACGAGGCGTGATTTCACGACTTGATACGGAATTTCGGTGATGACAATCTGCTGTCTACCGCCGCGCATCTCTTCAATCGCTGTTTTAGAGCGAATATAAATACGGCCTTTTCCCGTTCGATATGCTTCGCGAATGCCTTCTTCGCCCATAATAATGCCTGACGTTGGGAAATCCGGCCCTTTCACGATGGACATGATTTCGTCTACCGTGATGTCGGGTTTATCAATCATCGCTGTACAAGCATCGATAATTTCCCGCAGGTTATGCGGTGGAATTTCCGTTGCAAAACCAGCTGAAATCCCGCTTACCCCGTTCACCAGTAAATTCGGATATCTCGCAGGAAGCACAACAGGTTCTTTGGTCGAATTATCAAAGTTATCTTTGAATAGAACGGTACGCTTCTCGATATCGCGCAGCAACTCCATCGCGATCTCGGATAACCGTGCCTCGGTATAACGCATAGCCGCTGGCGGATCATCATCGAGGGAACCCCAGTTACCATGTCCATCGATGAGTGTATGTCCCATTTTCCAAGGCTGTGCCATACGAACCATCCCGTCATAAATCGACGAGTCACCGTGCGGGTGGTAATTACCCATAACATCCCCGACGGTTTTAGCCGATTTCCGATACGGTTTATCAGGCGTATTACCTGAATCATACATGGCATACAGAACACGACGTTGAACAGGCTTCAAGCCGTCTCTAACATCGGGAATGGCCCGATCTTGAATAATATATTTGGAATACCGTCCGAAGCGATCCCCAACGATCTCCTCCAGATAGGCGGGCAAAAACTCTTCTAAAATACTCAACTTCCCGTCACCACTCTTTTTGGTCTACTCATCTACTCAACATATTCGGTAAAATCCACATTCTCGATAATCCAACGCTTGCGGGGATCGACTTTGTCTCCCATCAAGGTTGTTACACGCCGTTCTGCTTTGGCCGCATCTTCAATTTGGACTTGAAGCAGTGTTCGGCTCTCTGGATTCATCGTTGTTTCCCACAGCTGGTCTGGATTCATCTCGCCAAGACCTTTATAACGCTGCAGTTCACTGTTTTTCCCTAATTCTTTGACTACCGCTTGCAGCTGGTCATCCGTCCAAGCATATTTATGACCTCCGCCTTTTCCTTTGCGCGTTACTTTGTATAGCGGCGGCTGTGCGATATATACGCGACCGGAGTCAATCAGCGGCTTCATGTAGCGATAGAAGAAGGTCAGCAACAGAACTTGAATGTGCGCACCATCCGTATCAGCATCCGTCATAATAATAATCTTGCCGTAATTCGTCTCTTCCGATTCAAATTCAGATCCTACGCCTGCACCAATGGCTGAGATAATCGCTTTATACTCTTCATTTTTTAAAATATCGAGCAACTTCGCCTTCTCCGGATTCATCGGCTTGCCTTTCAATGGCAGAATCGCTTGATGCTTCGAATCTCGTCCTTGCTTGGCTGAACCCCCAGCGGAATCGCCTTCCACGATAAACAGCTCATTACGCTGCAAATCCTTGGATTGTGCAGGAGTTAATTTCCCGTTCAGGTTCGAGCTCTCGCTCTTCCCTTTCTTACCGCTGCGAATCTCCTCACGAGCTTTGCGCGCGGCTTCTCGGGCTTTGGATGCTTGTACGGCCTTCTTGAGCATCATTTGCGCGATTTGCGGATTTTCTTCGAGGAAAACCGTCATCTTATCCGAAACAACCGCGTCCACAGCACTACGTGCAACTGCGCTTCCTAGTTGATCCTTCGTTTGGCCGACGAACTCCACATCGCCCATTTTGATATTGATGACAACCATCATACCTTCTCGGAGATCCGTTCCGTCGAGGTTTTTGTCCTTTTCTTTGAGAATGCCCCCTTTACGGGCATATTCATTCATCACGCGTGTATAGGCCGTCTTGAAACCCGTTTCATGGGTACCGCCGCCTCGGGTAGGAATCGAGTTAACGAAGGATGCAATCGTCTCCGTATAACCGTCATTGTATTGCAAGGCGACTTCAACTTCAATTTCATCCTTCTCAGCGGCAAAATGAATGACAGGATGAAGCACCGTCTTCTCTTCATTCAGAAAAGCAACGAATTGACTCGCTCCGCCTTCGTATTGGAACACATCGACTTTATCTGTCCGCTCGTCCTTCAAATTCACTTGCAGCCCAGAGTTCAAAAAGGCTATTTCCTGCAGACGCTCCGCTAATGTATCGTAATTGATCGTTGTACCGCCTTGAAACACACGTTTATCAGGCTTGAACGTAACTTTGGTTCCTGTGCGATTCGTATTACCAACCACTTCAAGTCCTGTTACAGGCTCGCCAACATGCTCGATCCCCTTCTCATCGACCCAGTACTCAAAGCGCATCTTGTGCACTTTGCCGTCACGGTTAATCTCGACTTCCAACCACTCCGAAAGGGCATTCGTTACGGAAGCGCCTACACCATGGAGACCGCCTGATTTCTTATAACCAGATCCGCCAAACTTCCCGCCCGCATGCAAGATCGTAAAGACGACCTGCGGCGTGGGAACACCAGTTTTGTGCATCCCCGTAGGAATACCGCGTCCATTATCATGGACTGTAATCGATTGATCTTTATGTATCGTAACATTAATTTTGGAACAATGCTTTGCTAAATGCTCATCGACGGCGTTATCGACAATCTCCCAAATCAGATGATGTAAACCTGACGAACTGGTGCTGCCGATATACATCCCAGGTCGTTTACGAACCGCAACTAGTCCTTCTAAGACTTGAATATCGTCCGCTTCATAATTCGACGATGGAGCTGGGGCTTTCCCATTCGCAATTTCTAGCTGCTCAGCCATTGGAGCCCTCCTTTATCTCTTTACTTCCACTAGTTTAAAATATCTTTCCGGGAGAACACCGTGAAGGATACGATCAGTGCTGCCGCAGTCCATACACTTAATACACTGAGGGAGAACGATAAATCCATCCCTTCAATGGGTGGAATGCCGCCTGTTAAATATTTCGTTAAATCCAGATTGACCATAAATAAATATTTGGCGGTTTCCCATGATGAAACCATGTTCGAAAGAATGGTTCCAGATATTAATACGGCAAGCATGACCCCCATACCTGCTGCGGTTGAACGAATGAGTACAGAAAGCATGAGCGACATGATCGCCACTACGATGGCTGTGAACCAGACAAGCCCGAACTCCATCAGGAGGAAGAACCATTGGTCTACTGCTCGCACATAGCTAAAATCTACATCTGTACCTTTTAGTTGGATGCCTGTAAATACAGGCATGCTCCATCCGTTATAGCCGAAAACGACCCCAGAAATCAAATAACAGGTCAATCCTGTTGCCAAAACAGTCAGCGAAGTGAAGAAGATCACGGTAATTAATTTACTCAATAGAATTTTCCAACGCCTGACCGGTCTTGTCAACAATAATTTAATAGTCCCCGTAGAATGCTCAGATGATACGATATCCGCCGAAATCACCATAATAATTAAAGGAATGAAGAGGCCAACCGCATTTTTAACGAATTCACGCGTAAATGTAACCGCATTCGGCGAACTTGGATTCACGTCTTTTTCCAAATAATAGTTCGCAATCTGAATTTGAACACGCAGCTGCTGCTTCCATTCGTCTGGCGTTCGCGCGGAACCAAGGCGTTTCTCCCAGTCGGCAATTTTTTGCCGTTGATCCGCTTTCCAGTCTGTCGTCCCAAATTGCTTCTGGGTATGTTGAGCAACTCGCATTTGAGCATAAGTGAACATCGGAATTAAAGCAAGCAGAATTAGCAAGATTACGTAAAATCGCTTCTTCTTGATCATTTTGATCATTTCATTTTTCACTAAATCATAGAGACCCCTCATGGCATTCACCTTCTCCTACTCGATTCGTTCACCTTCGGTCAATTGCAAAAATAAATCCTCGAGCGTCGGATTTTTTATTTCCACCGCATATATTGAAATCCCTTTTTCAAATAAAATTCGGCTCAATTTAGGTATATCCGCTTGGTTCATTTGGGTCGAAAATTGTTTGACTGTGGATGGCAAGTTCGTTTGCGATTCAATCGCTACATCTTGATAGGCTGCGACATGCTCGGAAGTTTGAAGAATAGGTATCATCTCATCCCCTGGCGATACCGTCCACACGACTTTGCCCCCTTGGGCAATTAGTTCGTCTACAGCCCCTACCTTGATGACTTCACCGTGCGAAATAATCGCAACACGATGACACATTTGCTGTAATTCACTTAATAGATGACTTGACACGAATAAACTAAGCCCCTCCGCTGCTAATCGTTGTATAAACTCTCTCATTTCTTTGATCCCTTGCGGATCCAAGCCATTCGTAGGCTCGTCCAAAATCAATAAACTTGGTCGCCCCAGCAGCGCTTGTGCAATACCTAACCGTTGGCGCATGCCCAATGAATATGTTCGGACTTTATCATGAATACGCCCATCCATCGCAACAATATCGACAACTTCCTGGATTCGTTTCTCATCTACGTCAGGCAGCATGCGGGCAAAATGCTCAAGGTTCTCCCAGCCCGTCAAATAAGAGTACAACTCAGGATTCTCCACGATACAGCCGACTTTGCTCATCGCTTGATTATGTTCTTTATGGACGTCATGTCCACAAATGTGAATCGTCCCTTCCGTTGGGCGTATCAAGTCAACGAGCATACGTATCGTCGTTGTTTTACCAGAACCGTTCGGTCCCAGAAAACCAAAAATCTCACCTGCATAGACATCAAAGGAAATACCTTTGATAATCTCTTTATTTTTAATGCTTTTCTTGAGGTTGTTCACAGAAAGAACGACCTTAGGATTCGTTGCAATGGCCATCTTGCTCACTCCCTATTTTAAAATTTGCACAATCCGATCAGCAATTCGCTCATAGCCATCACCATTCGGATGGAAATGATCAGCTGGCGACAAATATTTGATCAAATTCTGTTCAAATAGGTCGTAAGTAGGAACAATCAGCATCTGCGGAAATTGATTGGTGAGTTTAAACACACCGTTATTCCAGCGTTGGACCGTCAACGATCCTACTCGCGATGGATCTAAGTCTAAAAAAGGGTGGTATAAGCCGATATATAAGAGCGTAGCTTTCGGGTTCGCTTTGTTAATGGCAGCGATGATCTTGTCCATTTTCGCTAGGGCAGGATCTACCCTTTTTTCAGCTGCTTCAGGGTTGAATTCCGTTTGATTCTCTCCTTTGAAAAGTCCATCGCCGCCTGCAAAAATATCATTTCCGCCAATAGTAAGCAAAATAATATCCGCCTGAGCAAGCGCATCTTGCGTTTTCTTTAAAGCCAGATCAGTAAGCAATTGATCACTTTTGTAGCCTGGGATTGCCAGATTGTTCAACACGAACGTCGGCTTGCCGCTTTCCTTCTCGAGCTTCTCACGGACGCGGCCAACGTAGCCTTTCCCCGTACTGTCGCCAGTTCCTGCTGTCAAAGAGTCGCCCAGCGCGACAATCTGCAATTTATTGCCCTGCTCGATAACAGAGGGCTTTGTTGGCGCAGCTGTTGCAAGCTGCAGCTCGCTCGAAGCTTTGGGAAACCATATTTGATTCGCCGCGTAAGCGAAGCCAACAGCGAAAACAATGGTCGATATGGATGCAGTTAAACCAATTGCACCCCAGATGTAGCGTGAAGATTTCAAGGCTGTCCCCTCCTGCGAATCTTTGGCATTTTGTCATTTTAAGAGTATAGCTTCTCGTCAAAATTTGCAAACATTGTGATTTTTCATGGCGAAAAATCAAAAAACTGCCCAACCACCCGAGGGTGGCTAAGCAGTTTACACGCGAGATGCCTATACGGCATCTTGCAAAAACTTATATTGCGCTTGAATTAAGCCATAATAAATCTTCTGTTCCCTCATGAGCTCATCATGGTTGCCGATTTCCATCATTCGACCGTGGTCAAGTACGACGATTTTATCCGCATTTCGGATCGTTGACAGGCGATGTGCCACGATGAAAGATGTGCGTCCCGCGAGAAGTATTTTGAGCGCTTCCTGAATTTTGAGCTCTGTATCCGTGTCAATACTCGCCGTAGCCTCATCTAAGATGAGCACGCGCGGATTCGCCAGCAGCGCTCTGGCAAAGGAAATCAGCTGCCGCTGCCCCATGGAAAGCACGTTGCCTCGCTCCTGCACTTCCGTTTCATAGCCCAGCGGCAGCTGCGAGATAAAGTCATGTGCGTGGACGGCCTTAGCCACTTCTTCAATCTCTTCATCCGTCGCATCCAAACGTCCGAAGCGAATATTATCGCGAATCGTGCCCGAGAAGATGAACGTATCTTGCAAAACGACACCGATCTGAGAGCGAAGACTCTGGATGCTAACTTCCTTAATATTTTGCCCATCAATCTCGATATGGCCTTGATTTGGATCATAGAAGCGGCATAAGAGGTTCATAATCGTGCTTTTCCCTGAACCGGTATGACCAACTAAGGCAATTGATTGACCTGCGGTCACATCTAAATTGATCCCGTTTAGCGCTGGGCGGCCAGGCTCATATTCAAACACAAGGTCTTTGAACTTCACATTCCCCTGTACTTGCGGCAAATCCTTAGCCCCTTCGATCTCAGCAACAGTCGGCTTCTCGTCAATAAATTCGAAAATCCGCTCTGCCGAAGCCATCGCAATCAAGAGCTGTGAATACATTTGACCGAGCCGCGTAATCGGTTCCCAGAAATAGCCGATGTAGGTGGCAAATGCGACAAGCAAACCGACTGAAATTTCCTCTGTTTGAATGAGATGCGCGCCTAGCCAGAACAAGATGCAATACCCGATCGCGCCTGTAATTTCGATAAGCGGACCAAAAGATTGATTCAGCAAGGACGCGCGATTCCACGATAAGCGATTGGTCATATTCATTTTTGTAAAAAAGGAAATATTCTCTTTCTCTTGCGTGTACCCTTGTGTCACTCGAATCCCTTGAATACATTCGTTCAAATGCGCATTCAAGCGAGACTGCTTCATGGTTAGGTCCTGCCAGGCGCGGCGGATTTTGGTACGCAGCTTCGTGGATACGATGAACATAATCGGCACGGTAACGATAATTGAAGCCCCTAGCTTGAAGTTAAACGTAAGCAGAATGACGATAATCCCGACCAGTTGAACCACATCGATTAACAAGTTGACGACACCGTTCGTAAACAAATCTTGGAGTGAGTTCACATAATTCGTGACACGAACAAGTACGGATCCTGCGGGCCGCGTATCAAAGAAGCGGAAGGAAAGCTTTTGAATATGACTGAACAAATCATGGCGCAAATCATAAATGACGCGCTGTCCGATCATGTTCGTGTATTTAATACGAAATGTATTTGCAAGCCATTGCACAATATAGACGCTTAGCATAATGCCGACAATAAGGACGAGAAGATTGGTCTTTTTCGGAATAATGGCATCATCAATCGCAACGCGAATGAGTAACGGAACGGTTAGCTTCGTAATGGCGCCAACGAGCATCATGATGATAATGATGGGCAGCAGCTGTTTCCGATACGGCTTCATATAACTGAACAAGCGCTTTAATTGGCCCCAGTCAAAAGGCTTCTCGATCAACTCATCGTCCTGATAGACGAACCGTTGCCCTTGTTGCGAATCTGAATTAGGTGCTGACTCAGCTTGCTTCGCTTGTGAACTCAATGTGCTAACCTTCTTTCTGAATTCAAGGAGATCTTGATTGAATTGGGATCAGCTTCGATACCTTCAGAGATCGGTGCTTCCTCACGTGCCGCTGCCGCTTGATTCTCGGCTTGTCGTGGCCCATCGGAATATTGAATCTCATAGGTCTGGCGATATATGCCCTCTTGCTGCAACAGCTCTTGATGCGTGCCGCGTTGAATAATTCGCCCTTTATCGAGCACAATGATTTCATCGGCATGCTTTAGGGAAGAGATACGGTGGGCGATGATGAACGTTGTACGGCCCGCCATAACCTCTTTGAATCCAGCTTGAATCTCATGCTCCGTTTCCATATCAACAGCACTTGTTGCATCGTCAAGCACGAGAATTTTCGGATCTTTAATTAACGCTCTAGCAATCGCGATCCGCTGTTTCTGCCCGCCTGATAAGCCTAGGCCACGCTCACCAACAACCGTGTCATAGCCTTCTGGCAACTCCGAGATAAAGTTATGCGCTTTCGCGAGCTTGGCAGCCCGAATAATTTCGTCCATCGATACATCTTTGCAGCCATACGCAATATTGTTGCGAATGGTTGACGAGAATAAGAACGTTTCTTGGAACACGGTTGAAATTTGACTGCGGTAGCTTTCAAGCTGTAAGGAGCGAATGTCTTTGCCATCGAGCATGACCTTGCCTTCCTTCACGTTGTAAGCTCGCATGAGCAAGGAGATCACCGTTGTTTTCCCTGAACCCGTGCTTCCTAGAAGCCCGATAACGGAGCCTGGAGGCGCATCCAAATTGAAATCATATAATGCAGGCTGTTTCTCTGGATAAGCAAAGGTGACATGATCAAACCGGACATGACCATCAACTTTCGTAACAGGAGCAGCGTTCTCGCCATCTTTAACATGCATATAGTGATGAAGAACATCCAAAATTTTCTCTCCAGAAGCTTTCGTTTGCGTGAAGTTGTTAATATGGAAGCCTAGACCCCACATCGGTCCGATTATGTACCAAATCAGTGAGAAGCATGCGACTAATTCCCCAAGAGTAATCGTGTCTTGGATGACCATGTAACCGCCAGCGCCGAGCAGGATAACTACACTTAGATTCGCTAGAATTTCCATGATGGGGAAATACTTCGCCCAGATGCCAGCGGACCCGATATTCATCGATTTGTAATCTTCATTTCGTGCAGCAAATTTAGTGACTTCATGAGGTTCGCGGGCAAACGATTTGACAGTGCGAACACCTGTAATATTCTCTTGAACGGCCGTTGTCATAGAACTTAGCGATTGACGAACCATCCGGAATGCGGGATGAATCTTGCCCTCAAATCGCACCGCCGTAAACGCGAGAAACGGCATCGAAATCATCGTTAGCAAGGCTAGCTTCCAATTGATCGAGAACATCATCCCCATGCCAAACACGAGCATCAACATGACATTTAGTAATTGAGCAAATCCGAAACCGATGAATTGTCGAATGGCCTCTAAATCAGCCGTCAGCCTCGACATCAAATCGCCCGTTCTCGCTTGATCGTAGTATTGGAACGACAAGTATTGCAATTTGTTGTACATCGCATTACGCAGATGGTAGGCAACACGATTACCCAAACGCCCCCCGCATAAACCGTGCAGAAACTGAAACAGCCCTTTCATTGAAACGACAATGACAACAATTAAAGCTAATCGAGGCACGAGGTCAAATCGCTTCTTGGTAATGACTTCATCAATCAAATACCGCAGCAAATTCGGATACACCAAGCCAAGTGCTGTTGCTATCGCTAAGCAAGCAATAGCACCAAATAACAGTTTTTTCTCTGGCCAAAAATATGGCTTCAGTTGCCTGAATACATCCACTTTGGGCCCTCCTTAAAAGGATAGATTTGAAACGCGTAGGATTTGTGAACACTTTATGAATCTTAACACCATCCCTATATGTGAGCAATCAGAGCATACTCGGATTTAAACGCTTAAAGGGGCATAATTTCACGAAATCGTGTAGGAATCCCCCCTATTCTTTTAAATCATCCCAATACCCTCCAATGAAAGCCCTTACATGAAGGTTGCAAAAAAAGAGTGAATGGGGTTCCAAATAACCCCGTCCACTCTTTGGTTCATCTACTAAACAAATGCCTTTAATTGATGCTGTTTGGATATCAGTTCATCTAAATCAATCTTCATTTGCAGGGCTTGGCGCAGCCCATCTGCATGGTCTTTCACCGCTTGCTCCATGATGACTTTCTGCGCAATCAACCAGGCTTCCAATTGGTTGCTGTACGCCTCGACCAACTCAGACGTCATCTGCTCGATACAAGCCACCACAGGCGCCCCGATCCGATTCTCTAATTCGGCACGCAGCTTACTCTTGCCATCGCCTTCGAAAAACTGCTTCGCATTTTTGAAGAAGCTCTGCAGCAATTTCAACGTCACGTCGCCAGCTTCCAGCTTCGTCGCAATCTCGGGTGTAACGAACGCATGCGACTCATACGAAGCTCGCTCAAAGCCTTCTAGCAGCAGTCCCAGCTCTTCTCCCCAGCGATTCATACGATTCGCGCTAATCAGATTCATCCGTTTCTCTACACGAAGTGTCGTTGCAAGCGCTTCTTGCGAAAGATCGTGAGCGATCAATCGCACCAGCTCATTCCATGCAAATTGCAGCGCTGTTTTCGGATCATTGACCTCATCACGGAATGTCGAAGGATTAAACGCATAATTGAACAGCTCGCCAAAGCGGAACATTGCTCTTTGCTTCACATAATACATCAGCTCTTGGATTTCTTTGCTCAGTTCCTTGGACTCGGCGTCATAGCGCGTATCTTCAAGTAATTCCAGCGCTTGCAGCTCCGATTCATCAAGCATCGTCAATTGTACTCTGCGCTCTTCCTCGCCCGTTTGGGCACGCTCCAGCCATTTCTGCATCGTGGCAATCGCACGGTGCAGCTCTAGATTCGCAGCATGAATCGCCACATCACTGAGCTCGTTCAATGTAAATTGAACAAATTCCTGTTCAAATGGTTCAATGCCAGATTGTGCAACCAAACCTGCATTTCCATTGATTTTACCTTCAGCAGCCAAATAGCTTGAAATTGGATAAATGCGCGGATGGCGGATGCCATGCTGCACTAAATTCGTCTCTACGTGCTTCACAACTCCAGCTAGTTCTTCGGAACTAGCCGCCAAATCAGCGGCATTGACGATAAAGAACATTTTATCCATTTCAAAGCTGTCCTTCACACGACCGAGCTGTAGCAGAAATTCACGATCAGCTTGGGAAAACGCATGATTGTAGTACGTGACGAAAAGAATCGCGTCCGCGTTTTTGATATAGTTAAACGCAACGCCGGTATGACGCGCATTGATCGAATCCGCTCCTGGCGTATCAACGAAAATAATGCCTTGATCCGTCAGTGGATTCGAATAATATAATTCAATCCATTCAACGAAACAGGATTTGTGCTCTTCCGCGACATAACCGGAGAACTCGTCTTTCGTAATTTTCAGTTCTGTGCCCAAATGGCTTTCAGCGGCTGTCCAGCCTTTCTCCACAGCTTTCAAAAATGAGAAATGCGGCTTACCTTTGGCCGTCACATCGGCTGGTGATAGCTTGCCTATCCCCTTCAATGCAGACGTCATATCCGTTGCTTGAACACCCAAGATGTTCAAGGAGTACAGTACATCCTCCAGGATCGCTGCCGCCTTCTTCATCTTGACCTTCGCTGTGCCATGTGGCCAGCCTTCCTGCGGCGGCATGATCTTATTGATTGCCGCCGTGGTTGGGTTCGGCGACACGGGCAGTACGCGTTCACCAATCAACGCATTGGCGAACGAGGATTTGCCTGCGCTGAACGCGCCGAACAGCGCAATCGTGAACGTCCGCTGGCGCAGACGTTCCGCTTTCTCGCGCATGGATCGAGCGAGCGACTTCATCGACGACATGCCGTCGATGAGGTGAGCGGCCGCCTGCAAGTCGGCGGCCTTGCGCTCCATGCGCTTCCCGCGTTCACCCGCGGTGAACGCGCTTGCTAGTGGCGCAGCTGCCTCTTTAGGAGCAGCTGCGGTGCTTCCAGCCGCCGAAGCGGTAGCTGCGGCCTGCAAGATCGTGCCCATGGAGGTCACGTGCAGACTTGCCCCGCCCAGCGGGGCAGCTGACGGCTCCTCCATGGCTGTGTAGAGCTGCGCATCCGGCAGCGCCGGCGCAGCGGGTCTTGCCCAGCTGGCTTTGCGCAGCAGCTGGGCCTCTGCCGCCGCCTCGGCTTCCTCGAGGCGGGCGAGCTCGCGGCAGGCCCTCAGCCTGCCGCTCAGGGCTTCCAGCGCCGCCGCAAGCGCAGCCGCGGCAGCGGTAGAGCCATCGCGGACGGCAGACGCGATGAGATTAATCACCGCAAACGCCTGTTTGCGGTATTGCAGCTTGATTTCCCCAGCCAACTGCTTCATGTAGTTGAGCGTATATTCACCGCCGAAGGTTGCACCCGTGTTCACTTGCGATATTAATAATTCGCTCGTGACTTCAACCTTCAACGCCTCAATATACTGAATGAGCAGCGGATCATGAAGACCTTGCTCTTGTGCAGCTTTTTTCAATCCATCCCGCAAATGCCAATCCAACTGCGCCTCTACCTGCTCAGCCAAATTGGCTTGAAACGCCGTTAGACGTTTCTCCATTTCCGCTGCGGTTTGAGCCGCTCGCGAGAAAAAGCCAACCTTAAACCCAGGCTTGCGGCTCTCTAAAAACGTATGAGCCGCATCCCGAGTTAACGCAGGGGTAATATTCGCATTTTCGATAATGGACGTAACATCTTTACGGAGTTCAAGCGTTAACGTTTCAGGAAGAGCATTCAGTGCAGCAAGTTCCTCTTGCTTTGAAGCTGCTTGAGCTTGAAGCTCGGCCACATCGCCTTCTTGACTGATCTGTTCCATGAGCTCCGCCTTTTGCGGTTCATGCTGTTCAGCCAACCATTTGCCATGCTCAGCGGTCAAGAAGCGTGCCGAAGCATCGATGCTGTAACTACGTAATTCGTCCCCTTGGTCGATAAGACGTCCTAACAGCCATTGGAGCTTTCTGTACTCATTATGAGGGTGCGCAGGCTCTTTCATTGTCACATAAAGCAAGCCGTCAGGTTCAATCCCCCAATGTAAGAACGCCGAATGCGTTCCAGATTGATACTGAGCGAAGGGCAACTCCCACTCTTTATGCTTATCAATCATATTCACGACGAGATAGAGCGGTTTCCCCCACTCTTTCATCTTCTTGGTAAATGCTAAATTCACTTCAGATTGAACATGGTTATAGTCCATAACATAGAACACGACGTCCGCCAAGTGCAGCGCGGATTCTGTGGACTGATGATGCGCATCGTCCGTCGAATCAATCCCTGGCGTATCCAACAACGCGGTATGTTCTCCTAAAAAGGTGATCGGATACGTAATTTCCACCGTTTCAATATCCGTTCCGTTCACACAATACGCTTCAAGCTCGGTCAATGGTATCGTCGTCGTCTTCCCTCGCGCGCCGATCACGCCATCGTTTGTTTTGTGTGTGACATGCGCGCCAGGATTCCCATTACGAATGCTAACGATATTCGCACTAGTCGGAATCGGACTCGAAGGCAGCAAAGCATGTCCGCACAGCTGATTGATCAAAGTCGACTTTCCTGCTGAGAAATGTCCACAGAACGCGATATTCATCCGGCCGCTCTCGATTTTTTCTAATAATTGCCCCATTTTCGTTGCATTCACTTCATCGCCAGCAAGCTGAAGCGCCTGCTTCATCTTTTCTATCGCCTCTGGCATGACCTCGATGCTCTTTTCCACCAATTGCGTCATTGTCGTCCAATCTCTCCTCTTCATAGAAAAAAATCTCCCAAAGGGAGATTAGGTATTACGTAAGAGCCACTTTTTCTTTTTCTGGTAAGAAAATTTCGAACACATCACGGTGTTGAAGAATCGTAATATCGGAGTCTTTGACCTTCATCACGACAACCTCGGATTTTGTTTTCATTTTGTCTATGTAATTTTGAGGAACCTCACCGGATTCACTGACGGTTACACCCTCAATGATTTTTTCCTCATTATCAGCTAGTGGTGTATTAATAACCTGCTCATAAATATCGGAGAACAATTCAAAGCTATTCGTATATACGGCGATACATTTCATTTCAATCCCATCCTTTGTCAGCATTTCATTTGTTTGTAATAGTTTTCCTAGTTGGCTTCGGTTTCATACGTTTCTTGCCCTCACGGCAATTGTCCAATAAGGGACATAACATACAATTCGGGTTCTGAGCCTTACAGTGATATCGACCGAAAAAAATCAACCGATGATGTGTTTGCGTCCATTCTTCTCGCGGTACTTTCTTCATGAGCTTCTTTTCAACTTCAAGCACCGAATCATCTGCGCCAACAAGACCTAAACGTTTAGAAACACGTTCCACATGCGTATCTACAGCTATTGCAGGAACACCGAATGCGTTCGACATGACAACATTGGCCGTTTTGCGACCGACGCCTGGCAATTCCACCAATTGCTCATGCTTCTCAGGAATTTCGCCACCGAACTTGTCCAGTAGCAACTGACACAGCTTATGAATGTGACTAGCCTTATTTCGAAAAAGCCCAATCCTCCGAATGTCTTGCTCTAATTCCTCTAATGGAACTGCCAAATAATCTTCGGGTCGCTTATATTTCTGAAACAAGTCCTTCGTAACTTTATTCACGGTCTCATCGGTACATTGTGCAGATAACAGAACAGCAATCGTCAATTCGAACGGATTACTGTGGTTTAGTTCACAATGCGCATCTGGGAAGAGCTCTCCAATGGTATCCAGAATATGTCTAACTGCCTTCTGTGTCATAGCTGATCTTCCTTAGGGTCGTAATATTCTTCAGTTTAGCGAATTGTAGGGTCAGAATCAATCCTTGAAAGCGTCAAAATGCGAACATTTTCTAAAAAAACATCAATTTTTTTTGAAATGAATGAAAAACCCGCCTGATCGAGAAGATAACCTTCTCCCAATCAGACGGATCTAACGAAAGCTTTGTTCAAAAATTATTTTTCGATCTCTACAATTTTGTTATCAAGGACATAGATCGTCACCTGTTCACCACTTACGAATGCTGAAGGTGAGACAACGGTAGTTCCTTTGTGTGCATATACGCGGGAGAAGACGTTATACGTCGTTTGATCGCCCGCACCAGCTGCTTTCACATAAAATTGGCCAAGAGATGAGCTGTAACTATCAACTTCCCGTTTAGAAGCGATGGCAACCTGAATGTGCATAGTGCCATCAGCAGCGCCTTTCATCACTTGGACACGATCTCCAACTTTTATGGAGGAGAAGCTCCAGCTTGTGCCGCCGTTTAACGTCACATCATATTTGCTGCCTGCATTCACAACTTGACTTTTCCCTGTAAAATCTTGGACTGTAAGGCTCCCGCTAGCCGCATTAACAGCTGTAACTTTCCCTCTTACCGGGGTAATAACTTCCGCTTGTGTCACGGCAAGCCCTTTGAACGATAACTTCACATAATCTTCAATTGCAAAGTCAGCAATCGTCCCCGTGCTGCCGTCTCCTTTGACAATTGGAACACCATCCAGCGCAACGCTGAACGTTTTGTTCGCGGAATCAAGTACAGTCACTTGTTTCAAATTTGGATTCAATAGAATCGTTTTGAACACAGCGGTTTGACTCGTCACGATTTTCGTAATTGTTGATTGATCGAAGCTAAGAATTAGACTAATATTATCGCCGACTTTCAAATCTGCAAACGTACTGCCAGGCTTATTCGCAAGCTCAACCGTTGTATTGCTATTCAATTTAAAAGTTAGGCTTTGACCACTGCTTGTTTTTATAGTCACATCATTGGTCTGCACATTTAATTGCGTTAACGCTCCGTCCAATTGGGAGGACAATTGGATTTGCTTCACATTTTTATTGGATACTTGGATGTCTACGAATTTACCTCTCGTAAAAATACCGTTGAAGGAACTGAACGGCAATATAGTTCCTGCATAGTTAATTGTTAAATCATCATTCAGTTTATAAGCATTTGGATTACCTTCGCTATCCGTAACCGTTAAAATTTTAGATGAGTCCGAATAATCAATAATTTTAGCAAAAGAAACATTTTCAATCGAACGATTCGTTACTGTAATTTTCGTCACTTTATTATTCAAAACATCAAGCTTCAGCTGATCGCCGACAGTTAAATCATAGATACTCGCGTTCGCTAAACCACTGATAACGACGCGTGTATTATTGCTTAACTCGTAAGCATCCACTGTTTTACCCGACGTTTTATTAATGAGAATGGTAGACTTATCATCACTTAATTGTTTGAAGCTGCCTTCAACCGTTGTTCCAACGTCTGCTTGCTTCTTCACCACGATTTTGACGATCTCGCTGTTCTTCACGGTATATTCCAACGTGTCGCCAATGTGTATCGAATCAACCGTAATCAAGGTAGTGTCTGCTAGCGTCGCAATGACATTGCTCGAGAAACCGAAAGTCTCCACCTCTCCAGAGGAAGCCTCCAGCATGGAAAGTTGCATCGCATTTTTGTCTAACGCTTGAATTTCGCCCACCGATGTTTTGTTAACTGGAATTTGTTTCACGACGATTGACGTATATTTATCGCTTTCCACGAGCTGACTCTTGCGTATTTGAATCGTGCTGCCCTTAATAATATCGCCTAAGCTAAGTCCACGTCCGTCAACATCCGTTACCGAAACATCCGAAGCAAGATCATAGCTTTCAAAGTCATCCAATGTCACCTTCATCGTAGTAAGATTTAACTTCAACAATTGACCCTCATGGACGTCCATGTGAAGCTCATCATTTAGAATCTCAACATAGTAGGCCGTCCCATTCACCTGCACGAGGGATACTTCATACGTCTCTTGCAGATCCTTTGATGAAATAGCCTTATCATCCGCTGTTCCGAAGAACTTCGTGTTTGGCGACAATTTGTATGTACTTGTATTGCCATTCCCATCCATAATCGCAATGCTGCCGCTTGTCAGACTCGTCATGTATCCTTTGACTGCACGGTCTGGCAAGGTCGTCAAATTTTTCTGTGATCGGCTGAGGAAAGTAGCCATTTGCGCACGAGTGACAGCACCTCTTGGCTGGAAGGAACCATCCTCGAAGCCATCGACGATTTTCAACGCGACAGCTGCGTTCACAAATCCAAGTGTTGCTGTACTAATTTGATTTTTATCGGTAAAAGAGGACGCTGAACCAGCTAGGTTACTCGCCATAGACGCCTTGCCAATCGCACGAATGACGACCTCGGCAACCCATTCTCTGGTTGCTTTCTTCTGACCCCAAATCTCACCTTTTGGGGCACCGCTGCTTCTCAGCTTCTCATCTGCAGTTGAAATCAGACCTTTTTGTAAAGCAACAGCCACATAGTTTCGGGCATACTTATCAACTAACATGAAATCAGGGAATACGGTTTCAGATGTCAGCGAATCTACCTCAGATTGCAAGCCCATCATCCGTGTCGCCATAATGAGAACGTCTTGTTGGGATACGGCTTTCTCAGGGTCATAGATTCCGTCTGCAACGCCTTGAATGACTCCTTCTAACGCTAATTTGGATATATGACGAATTCCCCAATAGTCACTGCTTACATCATTAAAAGATAACCTGACAGTGGAGGCGGATGTAGTCGACGTGCTCGTTGTAGTTACCGGTGCGGCAAGGACTGGTGTGCCTGCTAGGCTCGTAATGATCAATGAGGTTAGGACAGCACTCGCCAATTTCTTATTAGTCATGATTAGTTTAAACTCCTCTACAAATCCTGTTTAGTTAGGTCGTTTTATTGGATAGGGCAGCTCCAAATGCCCCATTAGGCTGTCAACCTGCTTGCCATCTTTTAGCACATATAACGCCTTCACTTCCGTGAATTGAAATACCGTTTTCTTTAGCGCTTGCAAGAATAATTCCTCACCTGGAGCACCCAATTGTGTCTTAGGCCCAAAAGCTACATCCACTTTCAGCTCTCCTTTGGTCGCATCAAACGCTACAGACTTGAATTTCAGATCATCAAACAGGGAGATGGCTTTCGGATCATCATTTTTCTGAAGCGCTTGAAGTGCAGCCGCATATACGTCAGCATCCTTCTGGAAGCTAATCGTTACAGCCTTCTCAACGAGCTTCATTTCATCTTGATCGCTATAATATGCCTTAATTTGTCGTTGTTTCATTGGAACCGCTGTTGGTGTCGGCACTGCCGTTGCAACGATGGGCGTAGCTGTTGGCGTAACACTTGCATGCGGTGTCGATGTTGATCCTGTGAATTGAGCCTTTTGCCCGCAGGCGGTTATCGACAATGTGATGGCACTTACAAGAAGCGCTCCTTGAACTAGGCGAGTTGTGATGGTCATCTGCTTCACTCCTTGAGTAGTTAGGCATTGTCTATTTAGCCTGTTAAGCTTCCTGAACGTATACCTTATTTGAGATTCAAATATTCTTTAATCGCGCTTACTAGCGCTGCCGCTAGCTTGTCTTGAAATTCTTCTTTGTACATTGCAGCTTCGTCGTTCTTGTTGGATAAGTATCCAACCTCAAGCAATACTGCTGGCATGGATGTTTTCGTAATGACGCGGAAATCCGCCTCACGCACTTTACGATCAGGGAACCCCGTAGCTGGTATCGCAAATTTGTGTACAACTGTGGCAAAAGCTAAGCTTTCAGGCCTGTTATAATACGTCTCAGTGCCAGAAACGGTCGCTTTCGCACTGTTCCCGTGAATTGAAAGGAAAAGATCTGCTGAGATATCGTTGGCAAAAGAAACCCTGCCATCCAGTGGGATAAACGTATCATCCGAACGCGTCATTAAGACGTGAATTCGCTTATCTTTCGCCAGCAACGCCTCTACCTTCTTCGCTGTTGCAAGTGTAAAATCCTTCTCGTTCTTGCCCGTAATCGAGAGCGCACCAGGGTCATTATCACCGTGCCCTGCGTCAATGACGACCGTTAATTTCCGTTCCCCAATGCTCGCTTTCCACTGATTAGGCAGCTTGGAAGATTGCACTTGATAGTCCATCGGACCATTCAAATCTAAAATAATGCGTACCGTTGCGGGATCATCACTATAGTTTGAAAATCTCACTTTGGTTACTTGCGGCTGCTTGGACGGCAACTCACCTAAATTTTTCACTAGTAATTTACGCAGGGGTTCATCCAGTGTCGTATTTGGGAAATCAAATACGAGGCGGGATGGGTTAGTCAACGTCAAAACTTTCGGAGTAAGTGTGCCATCCTTCGCTGTCACGGTAAGCTCTGTTTCTGACATTGAAATCGCCGTCACCAAATGAACGCCATCCGCAGGCGTAAAAGTCGTTCCTGTGCCTGGATTCGGCTTGGTATCTTTCCCGTCTTCAGGCACCTCGACGTCAACAGGACCCGTAACTGGCTTGGAATCGCCGTCTATCGGTTTAAACATATGTACCGAAGAGGTTGGTCCGTCCCATTTGAACTCAATCCCCAACAGTTCACCGATGAATCGCAGGGGAAGCATCGTACTGCCATTCTCAATTTTCGGCCCGACTTCAAGCTTCGTTTGTTTGCCATTGATGAGCGCCGTCGTTTGATCGATGACAAGTTCAATTTGAACCTCATCTTTCTTAATCGTCACTTTCCGTGTGGCTTCATCCCAAGCAACTTTCGCGCCAATTTCTTCGACGATGACACGCAAAGGTACAATCGTATTCCCACTGACGATTCGCGGCGTTACGTCTGGGGTTTGCAATGGTTTTTCATTCATATACAGTTTGATCGGCTTGGCCGCTTCCGCACCGAAAGATGTCGTTGGCATCAGCAATAAGAAAGCTAACAGGAATAAACAAAATGTAGGAAATTTCATCATTCACCTCTATCTCATGTCGGAATTAAGCCATGTATTGGTCATTCTATTACACTCACTCTATGATTCTATCAGCATTACCGTCATTATACCAAAATCGTCCTATTCCTGACAGCACAACCTCCATTCGTTCGACATTCTAGTAAACTATTAGACGTATGATATTGCCAAAAGTTGCAAAAAAAAGACGCATCCCCGATACGAGGATACGTCTCAAGCTATTGCTTATTTGTAAGCCAAACGTTTTTGGTGTGCTTGCTCATAAGCCGTAATTTTATCTTCATGTTGCAATGTTAGACCGATATCGTCCAACCCTTGCAATAAGAATTGACGGCGGTGCTCATCCAAGTCAAATTGGATTTCTAGACCAAAATCATCGCTTAACTTTTTATTCTCAAGATCCACATTCAACTTGTAGCCATCATGCTTAGCCGTACGTTGGAACAAGTCTTCTACTTGCTCTTCCGACAACTTGATTGGCAGAATGCTGTTTTTGAAGCAGTTGTTATAGAAAATATCCGCGTAGGATGGTGCAATAATGACGCGGAAGCCGAAATCTTGAATCGCCCAAGGCGCGTGCTCACGGGAAGATCCACAACCAAAGTTCGCACGGGAGATCAATACGGAAGCCCCTTGATAACGTTCTTGGTTAAGCGGGAAGCTCTCGATCACATTACCTGCTTCATCCCATCTCCATTCGAAAAAAAGGAATTGTCCGAAGCCAGAACGCTCAATACGTTTAAGGAATTGTTTAGGAATAATTGCATCTGTATCTACGTTGACACGATCAACAGGACCAACGAGGCCTGTATGTTGTTTAAAAGCTTCCATGGTTTTATTCTCCTTCTTCAGCCCGAATTAAGCTTGTTGATATTCTTTGATTTCCCAATCACGTACGTCATAGAAATGACCTTTGATTGCTGCTGCAACTGCCATAGCCGGGGATACAAGATGTGTACGTCCGCCGCGGCCTTGACGACCTTCGAAGTTACGGTTGGACGTGGAAGCACAGCGTTGACCTGGTTGTAGCACGTCAGGATTCATCGCAAGACACATCGAGCAACCTGCATCACGCCATTCGAAGCCAGCGTCGGAGAAGATTTTATCCAAACCTTCTTTTTCAGCTTGGATTTTAACGCGGCCAGATCCTGGAACCACGATCGCTGTTACACTTGGATCTACTTTGTAGCCTTGTGCAATTTTAGCCGCTGCACGAAGATCTTCGATACGTCCATTCGTACAAGATCCGATGAACACATAGTCCACTTTCAGATCTGTCATTGGAGTACCTGGTGTTAATTCCATATATTCAAGCGCTTTTTCAGCAGCTTTACGTTCATTCTCTGTTTCAAAGCTTTGTGGATCTGGAACCAAAGCCGTGATGCTCGTTCCCATACCAGGGCTCGTACCCCAAGTAACTTGCGGGATCAATGTATCCGCGTCAAATTCCAATACCCAGTCATAGCTAGCGCCTTCATCTGTTACCAGCTTCGACCACTCTGCTACTGCTGCGTCGAAATCAGCGCCTTGCGGTACGTATTCACGACCACGCAGGTAGTTGAACGTCGTTTCGTCTGGTGCGATAAGACCCGCTCTTGCGCCACCTTCGATGGACATGTTACAAACAGTCATACGTTCTTCCATGGAAAGACCACGGATCGCGTCACCTGTATATTCAATAACATAGCCAGTTGCGAAGTCAGTACCATATTTGGCAATAACGCCTAGGATCAAGTCTTTCGCAGTAACACCTGGCTTCAAGCTGCCTGTGATGCGAACTTCCAAAGATTTCGCTCTGGATTGTTGAAGTGTTTGAGTAGCAAGCACGTGCTCAACTTCACTTGTTCCGATACCGAAAGCAAGTGCGCCGAAAGCGCCGTGTGTGGATGTGTGGCTGTCGCCGCAAACAATCGTTTTACCAGGGTGTGTAAGCCCTAGCTCAGGACCCATAACGTGAACAACACCTTGGTCAATGCTATCTAGATCAAACAGCGTAACCCCGAAGTCACGGCAGTTTTGTGAAAGTGTATCAATTTGTTGTTTGGAAATTGGATCTGTAATGTTGAAACGATCCTTCGTAGGAACGTTATGATCCATAGTAGCGAACGTTAAATCAGGACGACGAACTTTACGACCAGACATGCGAAGTCCTTCGAACGCTTGCGGTGAAGTTACTTCATGTACTAGATGCAAATCGATATAAATAACACTAGGCTTGCCTTCTTCCTGGTTAATAACGTGATTATCCCAAATCTTCTCGAACATTGTCTTTTTACTCATATCCAGTCACCTCTTGTCATTATCCGCATTAGTTTGCTAATGTCTTACCCTCATACCGTACTTTAACACGAACTGCGTCATAGTTCCAAGATATAATAACTATAAGCTTGATAGATTATTCCTATAGAGAGTTCATATCGAAACAGCCTTCAATTTAAGTGAATGCAATCGTGTATCCCAAGGACTAGGTCTTAAGTTACAGGTGATACGCCTGTTTCATTCAGTTTACTTGCGTCTCATGCCGTCCGTCTCTCTCATGGGGCATCATCATCACCCAAAAAAGTCAATGAAACTGAATGATTCCATCCGTCACTGCCTCTTGAGTATTTTTTCCTATAAGACGGCTTGAAACGCCTTGCAAAGCTTGATATGATAGGCTTCTAGCACGATGAAAAGGAGACGCATTTTCGCATGGAATTACGTCAATTACAATACGCGATCCAGATCGCCATCGAGAGAAATTTCTCTCGAGCGGCCGAGAAGCTCCATATCGCCCAGCCATCTCTGAGCCAGCAATTATCCAAGCTCGAGAAAGAACTCGGCGTTCTCTTATTTCAACGAAGCACCAATTCGGTTGAGCTCACGCATGCGGGTTCCCTTTTTGTGGAGAAATCTCAAAAGATACTCGATATGATTGAAGGTCTCAAGAAAGAAATGGAAGATATTTCGCAAATGAAAAAAGGTCGACTCGTCATCGGCAGTATGCCAATTACCGGATCCACCATTTTGCCATTCGTCGTACCTGTTTTTCAGACGGCCTATCCTGATATCGAAATTTCCCTTGTGGAAGAGACGTCTTCAAATTTGGAAACGCTAACAGTAAACGGTCAGACTGATATTTCACTACTTTCTTTACCGCTTCGTGAAGAATCACTTGTCTATGAGACTCTACTGGAAGAGGATATCGTGCTTGCCGTTCCGCCCCAGCATCCGCTTGCGAAAAGTCATGAACCGGTTCGCATCGCTGTGCTGGAGAAAGAATCCTTTATCTCCTTAAAAAAAGGACAAGGCTTTCGCAAACTTACCCTGGATCTTTGTCAGGAAGCCGGTTTCACACCTAACATCGTTTTCGAATCCAGCAACATGGAAACCGTTCAATCACTGGTCGCAGCTGGAATGGGCATCGCCTTCGTTCCTTACCTCATATCAAAGCGCAGTTTAAGTGAACTGTCGCCCGTTAATGTTGCATTAGAAGGCAATCCGACACGTAAACTTGTCATCGCCTACCGCAAAGGCCGCTATATTTCCAAGGCTGCAGAAGCTTTTATCTCAACAATGAAAGAGGTTATGCTAACGATTCGTTAGCATAACCTATTAACTACCGAGGAGCGATTCCAATGAGCCGAAATCTTATTATTTTCCTATGTTTGGCTAGTTTGATGGATGCAGGATTAACCGATATGGGGATTCGCCTGCACGTGATCGGCGAAGCGAATCCGGTCATGAGATTTCTGTATGAACATAGCCACTTGGCATTTTATGGGATAAAAATTTTAATCCCGATTCCACTCTTCTTTCTTGCAGCCAAAGTAAGCAAACACCTGTACATCAAACATTTATTCCGCTTTTCGACCATTTGTTATATGGGAATACTTGTCATGCACGCTTTTTGGATCTCCTCTACCTTGTCTCAAAGCTTGAATATTTGAATCGTACGTTGCAGCTGCGTCACCATGCGAAGCATTTGTTCGGATTGAATAACGACCGCTTTAACCGATCGCGTTTGCTGCACCATCGAAGTTGAAACTTGTTCTGTGCCAGCAGCGGATTGCTGCGTGATCGCCGAAATGTTTTCCATTGTGCCTGTAATAAATTGCGCCGCATTCAACATTTTCTGACTTTCACCCGTAAATTCACTCATACGTTGGGTAATGAATTGAATACTCTTAACCATCTCACCGAAAACTTTCTGTGTTTCTTCGATGGACTCTTTCTGTCTTCGAGCAATTTCCTCATTAATTTGAATATTCGTTTGAGCTTGTCTGATCGAGTTTTCAATGTTTCGAACCATGTGGAACACGCCTCTAGCTGACTTCGAAGACTCTTCTGCCAATTTGCGTACTTCCTGCGCTACAACGGAGAAGCCTCTTCCATGTTCGCCAGCGCGCGCTGCCTCAATGGAGGCATTCAAAGATAACAAATTTGTTTGCTCCGCAATTTCCGAAATCGTTCTTGTAATCGAACTGATTCCTGCCGCTTCCTTCACCAAATCTTCAATGGTGCCAGATACATTCGTCGTAGCCGCTACGATGTGGGACACGCTTTCCGCTTGGCTTTCAACCGCCTTCTTCCCTTTCTCCACCAATTCCATCGTTTGACCACAACGGTTGTTCATTTCATGCGTCGAATCGACGTAATCCGTAATCTTCGTTTCAATCTCTTTCACGACGGAGAAGCTTTTTAATACGCCAGATGAAATTTCATTTGCTCCTTCCGCGAGTGATGTCACGGAACCAGTAGCTTCAACAATCATCGTGTTAATGCCTTCATTTTTCTGATAAATATCACGGCTGGAATCCGCGACATGCTTGGAAATTGAAGCCGTTTCATTCAGCAATTCTTTTAATTTCACAATCATCGCATTGAAGGAACGTCCCATGTCACCTAGCGCATCCTTGGAGGAAGCGTCTACGGTTTGGGTGAAATCGCCTTTGGCAATATTCATAGCTACGCGGGTTACGTTATCGATTGGGTCTGTTAACGCTTTCTCAAGAAATCGGACATATGGAAAGCTGAACACCATCAGAATTAATGATGAAGATAATGCGAAAATGATGGACACATCCGCTGTTAACATGAGGATTAAGATAATAATCGTGTAGAAAGCAACGATGGTATAATAACCGAGCTGAAGCTTAGCGCGAAACGATTGATTTAGAAACCAGTTCATCGGAATTCAACCTCTCTTTATTTTCAAAATTTAGCATTACTGCCATGTCATGAGGCCCATGTACCACGTCATTAAGGGATCACCAAAGCAAAAACAGACTAAACCAGCGACTGCGATGAACGGACCGTAAGGTAGAGGTGATCGCCGATCCATCTTACCTGAGGCAATAAGTGCTAACCCGATGACGCTTCCAAGCAGCGCCGACAAAAAGATACACAGCAGCACGAGTTTGATTCCCATAACCAGTCCAACTAAAGCCATCAAACGTATGTCACCAAAGCCCATGGCTGGCTTCCCCATCCAGGTTGCCACGAGGGACACACTGATGAGAATCCCACCGCCTAGCACGAAAGCAATCGCATAGTGCCACAGAGGCAGCGGATGTATGAACAAACGCAAGCCTGTAAACAACAGCATGGCTGGGTAAATAATTTTGTTTGGCAACAGCATATAGGCTAAGTCGCTGACCGTTAAGATGAGAAGCACGGACACTAGCGGGTACGCGATCCAAAGCTCATCTGTGCTGACCAGGAAGGGAAGACTCGCGAACAAGAGTCCGCCAGCCAATTCTCCTACAAGGTACACGGGAGAAATCGGCGTGCTGCAACTGTGACATATCCCTCTTCGGATGAACCATCCTAGAATCGGTAGTAAGTCAATTGCATTCAACTGCCGCCCGCAGTTTCCACAGCTGGACCGCGGGGCAACGACCGATATTCCTTTCGGCACGCGAAGCCCCACCACATTAAAGAATGAACCGAACAGAGCTCCCACTATAAATAAAACGATTGTGTAACTCCATGCTTCCCATCCCATCGTAAAACCCTCCTCATGATGACTACTTTCGTTCCTGCAAATCGATTAGAAATCAGCTTTTTTCGAATATTCTCGTGTTTGCACCGGTGCTGGAGCCGTTCCAAGCTGCACTTGCAACCATGCGGCCAATTGATTAAAGCTCTCAATGGTCATCATAACTGTCTGCTTCTGACCATTCACTCCGCCCATCTCGATTTCAATACGATTCTCGGCTTCTGTACATTTGACCAAATATTGTGTCATATCTCCGTTCAATTCCTCGTTCCAGTTACACATATAGCTGCTGATGAAATTTTTCATTGGTCCATTCCCCCTGAATAAATTGATGATCTTACCGCCATTCACAGCCTTAAAACTTCCTCTGTTCATGTCAACCATTTCTTGAGGCTTAGCCGTGTTGACGACTACTTGTTCCTGAACCTCAGGGCTCTCACTGATCATCGCTTTACTTTCATCTTCTGTAGATTCTAAAGCTGCCATCTCCATAGTAAGATCGTTCAGTTCATCCAAACTAATCGCTGGGGAGCTTTGCTCTGCGACTACATCAATCACTTCAGCGATTTGATCTTGTTGTTCAAGTTGATCCAACGCGTGGACTTCACTAACCTCTTCAACTTGCTGATTCTCTGCTCCCACAGCAACCTCTTTCCATTCTTTGTCCAGATCGCCTTGCATCATCGCAGCCAATCGTTCCATTTCCAGTAGACGTTCGAATTCGCGTTGAAACTCCAGTTCTTCGTCTGATTTGCTCACATCAGATGCTGCGGGAGCTGCCTCGTCGATAGCTTCCACAACACTCGGCATTTCAGTCATTGCTTCGTCTATCGATTCCGCCTCGTTCGATTCCGTCTCGTTCGATTGGGATATTGCAAGAAATTGCGATTGCTCTTCTTTCTCTTTGGACTCCGCCACTTCGGCGAATGCCAACAAGACCTCGAGCGCATTAACAACTTGTGATTGCGGCTGTTTTACAGGAGCTTTCTTCTCTTCTATAACAGGAGCTGCGAACTCGACTACACTCTGTTCTCCCATCTCTGGTGTACCGACTTCTTCTTGAGCGGATGAATCAACCACTTCCTGCGAGACGATTGGTTCCTGTGTGGATTCCTCTATGTGCACAGTCTCTACCTTGTCTTCAACAGGTAAAGATTCCGTTACACTCGCTTGAACAGTCAACTCATCCTTCTGGGTCAGGAAATCTTCCAACTCTGAATCCTCAAAAGAGGGTTCCAGCGGCTGCATATCGGTAGGAATTAAATGGCCAATGACGCGTGGTACGCCATATTTGCGCACGATTTCATTCACGCGATTCGGTTTAAATGGTTTCATGACATACCCATTTGCACCTGCTTTCAGCGCATCCGAGATCAGATCCTGCTGGCTCATGGCCGAGCAAATCAACACGACAGCTGACGGATTAATGACACGAATAGCTTTCATGGCTTCGATTCCGTCCATTTCCGGCATCGTAATATCCATGAGCACGATATCCGGTTGAAGCTCCTCATACTTCTGAACGGCTTGTCTGCCGTTCTCAGCTTCCCCAACCACCTCGTGACCATATTGCTTCAAAATATCCGTCAACATTTTCCGCATAAATTTCGTATCATCTACAACCAGGATTTGGAATGACATAGAATGGACCTCCTTCCAGAATGGTTACGCTGTCTTCACTTGATGTATTGAACATTTTTCACAAATACGTTGAACTGATCCGTTGTTGGAATTCCATCCGGTGGTGAGTCATATAAATTGTCATCATAGAAAATTTGCAACCTAGACGGCTTCGTATTGTTCAACTGCACTTCTGGGACGTCTTTATTCCAATTCGCGGCTCCTTGATAGCGAGCAACAGCGCTTCCGCCGCCTGATGTCAAATCTCCTCGCACAGCGTTAAGCTCAACACCTCCTGCTCCGCCATGGATCCCGCCTTTCAATGTTAGCTTTGACATAACCCCATAAAGGCGAATCCCTTGCTTCGTATAGAAGAAAGCGCGTACATCTTCATCACCAGCATTAGTACTATTTCCTAGTACGATCTCACCTGAAGCGACCACTATTAGCGGGGTTTGGGAGGAACTTGTAACCCCTTGGTTTTCCTTATTAATCGACGTCATCTGTTTTAACTCTACGTTGCCATCTACATAAACTGTACCTTGCAACCACACATTGCCTACAATTTTCAAATCACCTTTAATGTACATCGTGCCATGTGGAAAGCGAAAACCGTTATTCAAGGTCACATTGCCATCCACAGCTACAAACTTACCAGGTTCGACCGAAAGTTCTCCACGAAGATCAGCTGCTACAAGGTTGGGGTCGGACGACTTCACATACAGTGAGCCATTACCTAGGGTCAGCTTTGAGGATGAACTATCCATCGTAAGAACACCGTTATTTACGAACACATCGGCTTCATTCGCTGCGGACGCTCCATCCTTAACGTTCACCCCGCCTTGCACAGTAATCCATTGATCGTTGTACAGCGTACTTTTGGTCAAATCGGAAAAAAGCGGAACTTCTAGCAACGTCGGATCAGGCTCTTTATAACCGCCTAAAGCGGCTAATTTCGCCGAAAGTTCTGTCACCGTTTTATTCGACACATACCTCTGCACATCGACATCCACGTCAGCATCCAGGGTAGGATCTTCTAAAGGAAAGGTTTGTGGTGCAAAATAGGAAGGCTGAACAATTTCACTCGTACTTGAGATTGGAGGAAATTCTGTCACTCCGTCGGACTGGGTTAAGTTAAACTTGCCTGGCGCAACGCCATCCACATCACCATTCACCCGGATGAATCCGCGAATCGCAGGTAAACCTGTTTGAATCCCATATTTACTTCGATTCGTCCCGCTCGTCGCTCCCGTAAATAGCGCTTCATCCCGAAGATGAAGATGATTAGCCACATAGAGATCACCGACGATGGAAGGTGTACCATTGAGCACCAAATCTCCGCCTGAAGAAACAGGATAACGAAATACAGGGTTAATCGTACTGACGTAAACGGTCATCTGCTTTGTTACGATTTTGGAGGGACTATCTCCCAAAAAGCCTCGCGAAGTGACGATGAATTTGCGAACATAAGGTGAATCCGGTGTTGTTACTGGCTTTATTTTCGGCGATTCAGGGTTCGTCGATTTCGGTAAAATCAAGTCCACTTGATAGCTTCCTTTATTCGCCGCTATGACTTCCCCATCCTTATCTTTGGGATTGTCGGGATCGCCGACATTTTTATCGATAAACGATAAAATTTGTGCGAGTTGATTGTCCACATTGCGGACACGGCTGCGATAATTCGTACCGCCTAATGATTCTCCATTAGCAACCGCTCGGCGTATTTGTGCAAGTGTTTCATCCAAGCCTTTCTGCGCAATCGCCTCTGCCTGCACTTTGGACTCTGTCGTTGCAGCTTGAATAGCTCCTCCACGCAATACGCCCATGAGGATAAGCCCCATCATGGTCATTAAGACGACGGCCAGCAGCGCAATCACGAGTGCTGAGCCTTCTTCATTGTGGGGCCTCGGTTGGAGGCCCTTGTTGTCTTCATTCTCGGAGTTCAAACAGTTCCTCCTCCAATCGGTACCATTTAATCATTGCGGAACAATGGAATTTGCGAATTGATAACAAGCTTTGGACTATCAGCCTGTTTATATTGGTCTGCGTTACTTCTTGCATATTCGAGTGTCACTTGTACGCGGTCATGATTTTCACTTGCTTCACTTAAACTGCCAGCGCGAATTGTAAATTTGTTGCCAAGCTGAAAAACATCTTTCACAACGTTGCTGCCAGCCTGCCTCACTTCGATTTTCCCACCGCCAGTGACAGATGGAAAAATCTCCATTTCATATAAATCGATATACGATCTGGGATCATCGGAGCGCTTCGCATAGCGGATAATCTTTTTATCCGTCCCTTCATCCTGCACATAGATCGCTTCTTTTAACTCTGAAATGATCTGACTGTAAATACCGTCACCTTGATTACGCATCTGGGTTTCCATCGTGACGCGCTTATACATCGACACGCCCATGAGCATAAATGAATACAGGATGGAGGCTACCATACCGAAGATCAGTAAGGCAGCCAGGATCTCGATTAACGTCATCCCTTTCTCATTGCGTTCCATGCGAGGTTACCACCTTTTAATAAGATACGTATCCAGCGTTGTTGATAGCTTTGCGCTAGGCGGATCAAGAGAATCCTGCCCTGACCAGTACACAGTAATCAGCATTTGCGCTAAATACGCGTCAGAATCAACGCGAAACGGATCAGCTGATTCCCATCGGGAAGAGCTCTTATCGAGCTCCACCAGATAGTGATACAGGGTGCCATTAATTTCCGTTGGCGCGAGCTTACCTTTCATAATGTCAGACCCATTACTAGACAGATCTCCTGTAAACTTGGGAGAACTGGCTAATTGAGAGGCAATCGCCTCATCGTATCCCGACTTGAATGTATCGCGCAGCTCTGCAGCTTTCAGACGGGCTAGGTTCGCACCGATGATTTTACGGCTTTCTTGTGCCGATTTATCAACGGCTGATGTAAAGTACCCCATCAACGTCACGCTAATGATCGACATAATCGTCACGGCAATTAAGATTTCCACAAGTGACATTCCGTCTTCGTTCATCTTCGCATGCATCAAGCGTTTATTGCGGCGCACTGTAAGTCCTCCTCATTACCTTAGCGATTTCTAACTGTTAATTGTTGTACTGTTCGGTATCGAACTGAATTACCAGTGGTTCTTGAACCTTCTCGATGTTCGAACTGTCAACAAGCTTTAGAAACACATAGTACGTTCCGCTTGTCGTATTCGTCTTGGTCGTAACCGTTAAACGTTTGGACGCCAGCTGCTTCCACTCTCCTGCTTCAGGTGCTGTCGCGGATTGCTTGATGACGTAATACATGCCTTTTAAGGTGAATCCTTTTTCCGTGTGATTGCCAAATGTACGATCCGTTACAGGAAGTTTCTCATCGGTCACGATGACGCTTACTGGTTTATCGGAAATATCGCCTGCTGCATAGTTTACACCTTTCAGCACCGCCGACGGCCCTGGATTGACAACGAAATATTCTGGCGAATTCGCTGTAGAGGTTGTGCCTCCCATGGAGGTGGCTTCCAATTGTATTTGATGCCAGCCTGCACGTTTGTCTGCCGTTTCAAAACCAACGACATCACTGAGTCGGAACGCATAAGTATTTCCGCTTTTCTTCATCTTCGGAGAGGAGGAAGAAATGGAAATCGTTTTATTATCGAACCAAACTTTCACACTCGTCACAGGACTTAAATTGTCCGTTGCCGTTACATAAATAATGCCGTCATCCGTCGGATTCTCGATCGACTTGCTCCAACTCACCATTGGCCCCGTGCTATCTAAGGAAACATTTCCTGTTGCCACGGCTCCAGCGATTGGAATGGATGTGCTGCCGCTGATCGCATAAGTGAATGCGCGTGTTTGGAAATTCACGCTATTCCCATCGGGAATCGTTGCACCTTGTTCCGTTTGTGTCGTCCAATTGCCATCATTCACAGCATTCTCATAGCCTGCGATGTAACTGGTACTGAAATCATCATTCGCATAAACGGCGCTGCTTGGCAGTTGATTGGTGGATCCCGCTATGGATCGAATCGTACCAGGACCCATATGCCAGCCTGTGGTCGTTATCGACTTTCCATTGCCGTCAACAAGCTCATAGCTCGCAGGTGCTGACGGTTTCAAATCCCATTGCTCGCTCGTTCCGTCAGTATAATAAATCCGAACGACCGAATGATCTGTATCGACAAATCGAATATCCGATACGGCAACGCTTTTGTTTTTAATCGTCCACTGCTTCTGCTTATCACGGTTGCGCAGTCGCTGAACTTCACCGATACTATTGCCGATATACACATTGCCGTATTTATCTACGATTCGAATGCTGACAGAGAGCTGTGTATTGAAACTAATATTGAACTGCCGATTCGCATTACACGCATCGCGATACGTCACTTTGGCATCCTGCAACGGATAATCCCCAGCTGCTGTATCTGGAATAACTTTGATCGACAAATCGATTGTATCTTGCACATACGGGAAATCAATATTGCCCACGTTGACAACCACTTCATGTGTCGCCGTATCATAACTGACATTTGAGGCATTCTCGCCTGGCGCCAAGATGAAACCAGAAGGAATTGGTTGACGAAGTGTCACGTTCTTGAGTTGAGCGGGTGCTTCAATCGTCTTCGCGATATTATCAAAAATCGAAGATAGCTGACTCGTTGAACTAGCTTGGTAAGCAGTACCTCCTGTTTTGGTCGCGATGTATTGAAGCAAATCCAAATCAATTTCGTCGGAACCTGGCGTTGCAAGCGCAATGGTGAACACCTTAATGCCTAACCCCGCTAAGACATCCGCGTCTGCTCTAGCTGCGTTAGCTGCGCTGACGTCGCCGCTTTTTTGCTTATTGCCGTCGTTCTCATCGGTCCATACGGTCGCTTTTCCATCCGTTAGCAAAATAATTTGCTTAACTGGCTTCGTGCCAGACGCCGTTAGCATCGTTTTGGCTTTCGCTAAACCGTCATCAATATTTGTACTGCCGCCAGCAGAAAGCTTATTAATTTCATTTTGCACATTCGTATAATTCGTTGATAAATCAAGCACTTTGGTTGCCCCAGAACTAAACTTGATAAGCCCGAGTCGATCCCCCATGTTCACGGTTTTGAACTTGTTCGTTAACGTCGCAGAAGCACTCTTCAAGATATCAATCCGAATCGGTGTTTGGCTGTTATTCTTGTCCATATGGTAATCCATACTCCCTGAAACGTCGGCGACAAAGGCGATGTCTACCGGATCACGGGTTTGGGTTACCGTATGGGTTCCATTCGGGTCCAAGGTGTAATTAATCGTCACGAGCTGATTTCGTTCAACGCTCGTCACGGGCACGTTCCCAACTCCGCTAATCGCCAAGCAGCCATTATCGGTCTCCGCCCCATAGACGGACGAAGTTCCCGCGAGGGAGGACGCTGAACTTGTCAGCAGCGCAGCTGCCAGCAAGATCGCACTTTTCTTTTTTAACTTAGGAAACCAATGCATGTATTCGAACTCCTTCCTACAGTAAATGTATAATTCTTGAGATCACTTTGAACGCTTCTGCACGTGTCAACGAGCCTTGCGGCCGGAAAGAACCGTCCTCATACCCGCCGACGATACCTGCACGAATAACGTTGATCAGTGCTTCTTTATTCATATCTGGTAAGTTAGCTGTGTCTGTAAAATTTTGCGATCTTGGGGGAAGCGATACCTCATATTTCTGTAAAATCCGATCAACCAGCCCCACCATCTCGATGCGGGTAATGGGTAAATCCGGCGAAAATCGCATATCTGCAGGGCGTTGATCCAGCAAGCCAATGGCTTGTGCTGATGCGACCATCCCTTTTGACCAATGACTACCCATATCTTCATAACCCGTTACGGGTGTTTTGACGGGCTCAATACCCAAGGCTTTAACAAGCAGTGTTACGAACTCCGCCTTCGAAAGCGTGCGGTTCGGGCGAATCGTTTGATCCTCATAGCCATCGATAATCGATTTTTGCATCAGATCTAGAATGTCTTCTTTCGCCCAGTGCGTTTCTGCATCCGTGGGCACCTTTGTCACTTTCGTTTGCTTCCACAAGCGTAATGTAGGAATTTTCTCTGGCATATCAGTGGATTTATTCACAGAACCAAGCGTTGTCGCAACTGCGCGATCGGAATCTTGGAAATGGATGCCGTAGACATTGACTAACCCTGTGGTGGTCACTTTCGCAACCCCATTAAGCTGAGCCTCCGCATCTGTAGGAATATTCGCCCAAGGGACTTTGCCCAGATAGGCCTTGACCCGATAGGATTCTTGAGTTGTGCTTTCAAAATAGTTGCGAGTCGTCTCTTCGACATCTGTTGCGTGAAAATCAAGTGCACCATCTGCGGTTACCCCAATTTCATCCCAAAATACAAGCAAGTCATTGTAATCGCGTGCGATTGCGCCCGTCCAAATTTTGACATGCGCACCTGCTCCATCTACTTTGGTCACTACGGCAAAAGGTTCTTTAGAAATAACCATGCCAACCTGCCAACCTGCTGGGGAAAGCTTCAACGAATCATACTGTGCGTTCCTCGCTTCATAATCGAGTCCAAGCAAATTAGTGAACGGGTTACTCGCTTGCACAATGCTAGGTTTGCTCGCAGATTCAGCACTAGCTAACATCGCGGTTGATGAGAGCATGGCTGCAACAAACAACGACGTTGCGAGTAGGTGTTTTCTTCTCTTCATTTAATCGTCTCCTATACTCATCTCATATTCTTTAATCGCATCTCGGTGGATGATGCCTTCCTCTACGAGTTGTTTCAGGCTGGACACCATGGTCTGCATACCAATTTGGCGGTTCGTTTGTATGACGGATTTGATTTGATAAATTTTTTCTTGGCGAATCAAGTTAGCAACAGCTGGTGTATTGATTAAGATTTCCAGCGCCATCGCTCGTCCTCGGCCATCCATTCTTGGCACTAATCGTTGGGATAACACACTGATAAGCACAGAGGCGAGCTGAACGCGTATTTGTCGTTGCTGCTCGGTTGGAAATACGTCAATAATCCGATCCACCGTTTGCGGGGCATCTGGGGTATGCAGCGTAGCAAGGACAAGATGTCCTGTCTCCGCAGCTGTAATTGCGGTCTTGATTGTCTCTAAATCCCGCATCTCTCCGACGAGAATCACATCTGGATCTTGCCGCAGCGCTGCTCGCAGTCCATTAGAGAACGAATGCGTATCGATACCGATTTCACGTTGTGCGACTAGGCAATTTTTGCTTGGATGAATGTACTCAATCGGATCTTCCAACGTAATGATATGCTTCTTCTGTGTTTCATTAATAAAATCAATAATGGAAGCCAGCGTCGTTGATTTGCCGCTTCCTGTCGGTCCTGTCACAAGCACAAGTCCTTGATGCTTAAAGGCAAACTCTTGAACAAGATCAGGCAAATGCAAGCTGAACAACGAGGGTACTGTTGTTGATAAAACACGGAACACCATGTTAATGGAACGTTTCTGCTTAAATACATTTCCACGATACCGCGATAAACCTGGAAGTTCGAAGGAGAAGTCAACTTCCCCTTTGCTTGATAATGTCTCATACTGTTCGTTCGTTAAGATCTCTCTTGCCATCCGAAGGGTGTCCTCAGGGTGAAGTACGGCGTCAACCACCTTCATCAACTTGCCGTGCAAGCGCATTAATGGCTCCGTTCCTGCATTGATGTGCAAATCAGAAGCTTTGGATTCGTACGAAATACGCAGCAAATCCTTTAGTGATAGTGTGTTGGACGAAGTTGGCGCCATCATACTCATCGTAATTCCTCCTGTGGATTCTTAAATTCTTACTAGTAAAGCAAATTGGATTTGCCAGTTGGTTTGGTATAGTTCACAGGAACCGGCGATTTGAAAAACTTCTGCAACCCCGGGGCATAATACGAAACGAGCGAAACGTTCACTGTAATTTCACGTTTTAGCGCATTAAGCTTCACAGGTGCTCCGCCTTTCACAGCGAATGTGATCTTATCTACTTGAATCAAACGATTCGTCGTTTGCAGTTCATCTAGAAACCTGTGAATTTGCTGATAGTCGCCTTTAGCCGTCGTGTTCAGTTTCACTGGAATCGCTAGGGATGGGAGTGCTGCAACCGCCGTTGTGCCATTGGCTTGAGCCGAGGTGCTTGCCGCAGCAGGTGTCGCTGTTGATGCTGTAGTCGCAGGTGTAGTTGATTCCGCTACCTTGCCAATTTCGAAATTATAATTCGCTAATGACATCTTTGAAATGACCTCGAGCATTCGCACTTCACGAATTAATCCTTCCTGGTCTGGTACCTCAGGCACGCGGTTGCGTGTCTTCGATAGACTAACTTGCTCTTCTGCGCCAATTGTGTTGCTTCCCGTCGTCCGCTTAGTAATGGCTTCTAATTCCTGTTTCTTCTGAGTCAGAAGCGATGCTTTCGAAGCCTTTTCACTTTGCACAGGAGCAATGAAGTTGATATACACCATCACCAGCGCTAATGTCAGGATGACAGCGACAATGATTTGATTTTTCAAGTTTCCTAGCAAGCTCATTCGTTCCATCAACCTTTCTTAGTCGCATCGGACTTGTACTGCAGTTCAAATGTTGCCTGAATGACAGGAAGCGGCGGATCGATTACGACAGGCGCGTTTTTATCTTCTGCAACAGCAGCTATTTTGTTCATACCGCTGCTGGACAGCAAGGTGAACGAAGCGGATGCTTTCGTTGCTTGCATAAACGTAATCACATCTTCACTCGTTGCAAAATTGCCTGTAACCTTCAGCTTGTTGCCTTCTCCGAAGGAGAGTGCGGTAATATTGGACGCGTTAGGCATTAAGGCCGATAGCTTATCCAGCACTTCCGTCGCTTGCGGCTTGCTGGCAAGCAACTGCTTCGGCAGTGCAACGAAATCGGCTACGCCTCCCGCTGTAGGCGAGATCGCGAGTTTCGTCTGGCCTTCTTTAATTTGTTGATTGATGCGTTCCAATGCCAAATTCGTTTGTTTAATTTCTGATTTGGCACTCATATACATCCAACCCATGCCACCCACGATGACAAGGAACGCCCCAATGAACACATATCGCAAGAGTGGACTTGTACCCGTTTGTTCGTCTTGCCGCATTTGCAGCAAATTAATCTCGATGGACTGTAGCTTCTGCATCGCTGCACTCATCGTCAACTAAGCCCCTTTCATTGCCAATCCCACGGAAACCGCATAGGCATGACATGTTGTGTCTTCATCTTTCAGAATAGCCTGCATTGGAAAAGATGTAATTTCACCGGAAAACGCACTTTCCAAGTGCTCAGGCAAGGCAGTAATCCACTCATGGTCGCCAACCAAGTACACCATTTCGATATGTTTGTGATCCGTGGACACCGTGTATTGGAAATAGTTCAGAACTCGTCCCAACTCCATGGATAAATTGCGGCCATACGCTGCCAATTGATCGGTACCCGTATCCAAGAAGAAACTCGTGTTGATTTGAATCGAACGGAAAAATACGGGGATTCCGTCCACGAATATGCTGATATCCGCATGATCTGGCTCGACATGCAGCAGCATGAATCGATCCTTCATCGCGGAGCTTGTAAGTTTGCTATGGCGCACCAGCATGCGATGTAAAGCAAGTGGCGCTAAATCTACAGCAACTGGAACCAAACCCGACTGCTTCACGACGTGAGCATAGCTTTCAACCACTTCGCCAGGTGTGGCAAAAATTAATACCTCTTCTTGCGCTGAGGCTTTGGAGGATTTCACGATACCTTCCGCTGAAGCGGCAGCTTCATCCTTAGGCGGACCTAAACGAACAAAATCAAACACGGGATTTTTGAACGGCAGCTGTTGACCGCCATGCAATTCAACATCGATCATATTGCGAAGAGCTTTATCTTTTAATGATGAAAAGACCGATTTGCGAAGCACGACATTAGAAAGCGGCACTGTCACGTTCACGTGAGCGCCTTGCAGGCCAATTTGCTTCACTAAGGTGGCGATACGACCGATGACCGACTCTTCATCTACGAATTTTCCATGTTTAATACTGCCTCGATCCAGCGCAATGGAATGCCGCTGTGTTAGAATGACTTGCCCATTCATGTTCATAATCTCAACAAGCTTCGCTTCTGTATCCGAAATTTGCATGCCGTATGTGTACTTGCTCATTTTCTTTGCGAACATTGCGGTAACTCCTCTCGGTTTTGCCCTAATAAAGGGTGCGCCGCCCGAAGACGGCGCACGGAACTTCGATTATTCTTGTACGTCTGCTGCTGTAGTACCGAATTTCAATGTGTCAACTTTGTCTTCATCTTGTGCTGTAATGTGCGAAACGCCATTTGTACCAACTAAAGTAATTGTGTATTTATTGTTGCCAGTTGTAGCATCAGGCGTAACTTTTACAAGGGAAGTTGTTTCATTGTAAGGATTTGTTTTGTCAGATGGATCTTTCGGGATCGTTTCTAGGAAGCCGCCATCGTGAAGTTCTTTAAGCGTCCAAGTATCTTTTGTCGCAGAAGGAATGATACCTTCGCCTGTAATCATCGTTCTAGTTGAATCGATAATCATATGTGCATTGGATTTATGCGCGCTAACGCGTGTATTTTTCAAGATGCCGCCGATGGACGGAATAGCGATTGCAGCGATGATGGCGATGATAACAATAACTGCAAGTAACTCAATCAATGTTAAACCTTTTTGATTTTTGTTCAGTTCTTTCAAAGAAAACTTCTTAAATGTCGGAAAACGAAAACCCATTTTTTTGTTGTTGTCCAATACTAATTCTTGCATAGCATTCCCACCTCTTCGTTTAGTTTGGTTATGTAGCCCGTCTTGCAAACTTACCTTATGTTGTGAAGCATTTAAAACCAGTGTCATGTTGTGACTATCACCTCCCTTCAAGCCTATAGTTGTTAATTCAAGAAATTATCGTACATTTTGAACATCGGACTCATGATCGCCGCAACAATGACCCCAACGATACCCGAGACGAAGAGCAGCATGAGTGGTTCAATCACCGCCTTTAATCGATCTACACTTTGATCAACATCCGCTTCAAAAAAGTCCGCAATCTTCGCCAGCATATTATCGACTTGACCCGTTTCCTCGCCGATGATCAGCATTTGTACGACCATTTTGGGAAATATACCGCTTTTCTGGATCGGTTCGGAGAGCATCTTTCCTTGCTGCAAACTGTCTTTCGCATCGCGCAACACCTTGGCAATGACGCGATTGCCAACGACTTTCTCAGTAACATCCAGCGCTTGCAGCACAGGTACTGCACTTACGAACAAGGAGGACATCGTACGCGCCATCCGAGCGACTGCCGCTTTCTTGAGGATGATGCCAAAGACTGGAATACGAAATTTAATCGTATCGACCCAGAACTTCCCTTCTTCGCTGGAGGCGAAACTGCGATACAGCACAATTAAACCGACCAAGCCAACCAAGAACATCCACCAGTAATGGACAATGGCATCACTGGAGTTCATTACGAATCTAGTAATGAGCGGCAACTGCGATCCTTGCTCCATAAACATGGAAGCGAATGTTGGAACGATCTTCATTAATAGGAAAATGACAACCCCGATGGCAATGAAGAGAACGATAATCGGATACGTCATTGCGGATTTAACCTTCTGAATCGTTTTGTGCTCCTTTTCGTAATGCTCCGCCATACGATCCAGGACCTCGTCCAAATTCCCTCCCGTTTCCCCAGAGGCAATCATATTGACGAACATCGCAGGAAATACTTTCGGATGATCGTCCATTCCTTTCGATAAGGGATGCCCGCTGCGGATCTTCTCGGAAATATCACCCAATGCGGCTTTCAAATATTTGGCCATCGATTGATCTTCCAGAATCGCTACCGCTTGGTCGATTTGAATACCTGCACGAATCAGCGTTGCAAATTGCCGGCAGAAGATAACGAAGTCTTCTAGCTTCACGGCGCGGCCAATATGGATTTCTAAATCCATCTTCGTAGCCTTTTTCTCTTGAATGCTGCGAATGGTCATTCCCTTTCCTCGCAGCTCCGTGATGGCGAGCTGCTTGTTCTGGGCCTTGAGTATCCCTTTCATTTTCTTGCCGTTTTCGTTCACGGCTTCATACGTAAAGTTCGCCAACTTCGTGTTCACCCCCATTCACGGCTTACGCTGATTCCCCACACTTACCGTCTATTCATCTGATACGGCTTTCAAGACTTCTTCAATGGTGGTATGACCTTGTCTAATCTTGAGCAGACCATCATACAGCATGTTTTTGTAACCATGCTTCGTTAAATGCTGCTCCAACTCGCTTACAGGGCGATTTTGTACAATGAGACTGCGCAGCGGTTCATCAACGACGAGCAGCTCGTGTACGGCAATACGTCCGCGATAGCCTGTTTTATTGCAAGTGCCGCAGCCTTTGCCTCGTGTTACCATAACTGGCTTCTCAGTAGATTTGGATCCTATCAATGGAACGACGACGCCAGTTCCTGTGCCAGCAAGCTGTTGCTCACTGCCACCAAGCAAGTCATGAGCTTCAAACATCTTCATTTCATCTTCTCTCGCTGGTACCTGAGCCGCGCATTCACGGCATACGCGCCGAACGAGTCGTTGCGCTACGATACAGGAAAGCGATGAAGCGATGAGATACGAATCAATGCCCATATCCACCAAACGGCTAATGGTGCTAACCGCACTATTCGTATGGATGGTACTTAACACCAAGTGACCCGTTAGTGAGGCGCGTACGGCGATTTCCGCGGTTTCCGCGTCCCGAACCTCCCCTACCATGACAATATTAGGATCTTGACGAAGGATAGAGCGCAGTCCTGAGGCAAAAGTGAGACCGATTTGCGAGTTCACCTGCACCTGCGTTACGCCATTCATCCGATACTCGACAGGATCTTCGACAGTGATGATTTTCACATCATCCACATTGAGTTGACCTAATGCCGAGTACAATGTGGACGTTTTCCCGCTTCCAGTAGGTCCCGATATCAGCATGATTCCATTCGGTTTCTGAATCATTTTGTCGAATTTCACTAAATTAGCATCACTTAGGCCTAATTCAGCAATTTTCTTGATCCCAGCTGACTGATCCAGAATCCGCAGAACGATACTTTCGCCATGGACCGTAGGCAGGGTAGATACCCGGATATCAATGCGACGGTTATCCACTTGCATTTGAATCCGACCATCCTGAGGCAATCGACGTTCCGCGATGTTCAGCTTGGCGATAATTTTCAACCTTGCCGTCAATACGCCTTGCATATGTTTCGGCAGCGCCTTCTCCGTTCGCAGCACACCATCGATCCGATACTTGACGATCAATGATTTCTCTTGAGGATCAACATGAATGTCGGACGCCTTCTGCTGCACGGCGGATTGTATAATTTGATTAACGAGCTTCACAATCGGCGATCCTTGATCGTTCGCTTCTTGCTCCTCATCTTTGATCTCGATTTTGTCTAAGTCGACCATCAACTCATCGACGGATTCTTTCAAGCCGTAATTTTTCGTGATAGCTTGTTCAACCTCTGAGCGAATCGCAATCACAGGTTGTACACTCATATTCGTCGCCATACGAATTTCTTCAATGGCTCCATAGTTTAGCGGATCGACCATTGCGACTTTGATTTTGCCATTTTTACGCTCGATCGGAATGACACAGTGTTTTCTTGCCAACGTTTCTGGAATTAATTGAACCGTTTGCATATCTAATTGCGTCTCATACATATTGACGACTGGAAACCCAAGTTGAAACTCCAGCACTTCGACGAGTTGTCTTTCGGTAATTAGCCCTTTGTCGATCAGAATTTCACCAATCTTCTTTCGGGTGTGCACCTGTTGTTTCAGCCCTTGTTCGAGCTGGTCCTCTGTGATGAGTCCGTTCATGACAAATAGTTCACCTATGCGCATTGGGGGGTCCTCCCTTCTGTTGATAGAGTACGTAACGGATCTGTGCAGCTTCCTTGTTCATACACCTGAATTACGGTGATTTAACCTCTTCCCCCGTTGGTGCCTTGGCGATAATGATCGGATGCGGTGCATAGAAATCTTTATATATCAGCTGGTTCTTACCGTCATTCTTCTCATCATTGAACACTTTGACCAGCAGACCAGGCAGGCCATCACTTCGTTTCACATCGCCTTGTCCAACTAAAGTAAAGTCCGTCACAATCATGTTTTCAGGTGCGAACACTTCTTTACTCACTGTAATTTTAGGAGCCTTCCAATCGCCTTTCGGTTTTCCATTAAGCGTAACTACTGGAGTTTCACCGTTATAAATGACTCCTACTGTTACTGGAACACCAAGCGAGTTATAGAAGGTTAAATCTTTTTTGTCAGGCTGAAAATCAACATCGAAACCGGCAGGTGCATAAGCAGGATTATCTTGATGCGCATATCGCTCACCGATCCCCATACCTGCACGCAGCGCTGCTTCGTATAACAGACTTGCAACATGTGACAGGTCGTCATTTTTTTTCTCCGGCGCCTTACCCTTGCTGACTTCATTCAACCAAGCTTGGTAAGAGAACAACTTGCCTGGATCCAGTTTGATCTCACCTGCAAGTTCCAACCACGCTTTCTCATTCGCATTCACAGGAACAATACTCTGTGCTTGCGAGATCAGTTGAACAGCTCCCGAAGGAGTTGTTGCTGGCGGTGTTGCAGGGGGTGTTGCACTGGGCGGCGTAGAAGCTGCTGGTGTGCTTGCTGGTGTGCTTGTTGGTGCTGTTGATGACGCTGCTGATGGCGTTGGCTTACTGGAAACCTTGGCAGTTGGATCTGCGCCAGCTGCTAACGCAACACCTTTGGTCGATGCTTGCGTGTCTGATTTCCAGAACATCAGACTGGATAATTGATGATCGGAGTTCCATTCGATGAAGCCTGCCTTCGTTAATCCGTAAACCGATCCTGAACCGACAACGCCTAGTAGAAGAACCCATTTAATAGGCTGCAGGATCAAGGCCTTTCTTCTTTGTCTCATAGCCTACCGTCCCTCAAAGCTCGACATTTTCCCTCCCGTTTCGGTGGGATGCCTCAAATATAGACGGTAATGTCGGAAGCGCAAATCATACATAGTGTTTAATTCAAATGACCTAATGCATTTACTGTAATCCGCAAGCCACTTCGACATGAAAATACCTGTTTTATAGGGATTTCAAGCTATTCGGGCAGCAATCTGGGATCCAAAATCAGGATTTTCAACCAAGAGTCGTGCTAAGGAAACGGTTAGGCGTAGTTCTATCGGAGCGCATTTGAAAGCCAATCAGATACCACTGTTTATTTAACACATGTTTAGATGTGTGGAATACCGCGGCATTTCCTCATTTTCCTCGAAAAATGGGTCTTCCGCGTATCCGTATCGACAAAAACTGCATCGCATTTTGTAGAGAGAAGCATCTCCATGGAGGAAATCGCCTGACTCACCCCATGGAATTGGGCTTAGAATCATGGTTCTGGAAGACATCATTGCAAGAATAAAAAAACTTCCACCCCACACGTGTGTGAGATAGAAGTCTTCTTGGAATTATGTATACGCTATATGCGGTATCATGTACTTCATTTCTAACAATTCAGTAATGCATATGTATGACAATCATGCCCTGCTTGCTAAATCGCGCCAAGAACACTAAGAATCAAGGAAGCTTTGGAGTTCACCTTCAGCTTGCGATTGATTTTGGTGACATACACGCGCACCGTATTCTCGCTTATGCCCAGTACCTTGCCAATTTGCTTATAATCGTAATCCAGCAGCCAGTAGGTCGCAACTTCTTTCTCGCGCAGCGTCAGCTTAAAAGCTTTCAACCGTTCCTCCAGCATTTCCTCAATGAACCATGTCTTGCTCTGCAACTCTGTCTTCCGAAGCTCATACTCGAGCAGTAAGGCAATGGATTTGATACACGGGTACATGAATGGCCCCGAGATGGGTTGAAATGCCGTTAATACTAAGTAACCCATGCTCACATTATCCGAATTATGGATCGGTACGCACATGGTCACCCAATTATGCATCGTATCTAGATAATGATCCTCACCGCTAATCCACACAGGACGCTGAAGATCGATCGCGGCTGAAACTGCATTCGTCCCTGCACTGGAGAGAGATAACGAGGAACCAATCCCTATATTGTTTAAATTGGCTGCTTGGTTGACAGATTTCTCATCACCGTTGATCGACAAGATGACGCCATGACTATCTGTCACGATGAGTAAATAAGGAAAGTAGAAGGTGTTCGTCTTCAAATGTGATTGCCGTAGGATGACATCCATGAGCGCTTGGTTTTTAGCTAACAGCCGTTCCATCATTTTGCCTTGCACCCGAAATCGGACTCGTGTCGAATCTCGTTGAACGCCATTCAGAAATGATTTCTCATGCAGCTTAGCAATCTCCGCTTGTGAGATGCCGATTCTCTCTGTAAATTCATGCATGTGCGTCTCTTCAGCTAAACCTGTCAATCTCCCACTCCCCTTCTATTTCCATAAAATGAAAATCCTAGTCATACCCACACTTCTCACTCACAAAATAGTAAATAATGTCGGATGCCGTAGAATTTATCAAAGCTTTACAAAATTATGCCATTTTCATGCATGTGACACTAACTATAAGGCTCAAAACGAATGCTTGGTATAGTGCAAAGGTAGTAATTGTTAGAAGATAGTATACTTGCACTAGGAAAAGATAGCGTTTGCATAAATTCGTAACCAATTAAGGATTGCAGACATGTGCCGTTCGTAGGATAAAACCAACAATCCGCAGGCCCCCCTTCTTCAAATAATTAAGAGACCTAGCTTTAAAGTGTGAAAAACTTAACATGTATCTCTAACCATTTTCACTTCAGCGGCATACTATATAACAAAAACTTATCATTTCACAAAATTTTGTTGATAAATGGATAGGTTGCCTAGGAGGCGGAAGCGATGTCGCTCATCCGAGCTATTGAACAGACATTCTGTAAATTGCAATCCCCTACAACCCAGCAATTAGTAGAAGCACTCCAATCGATCGAACGAAACCTAACGTACGTCCCTGATTTAAAAACCGAGCCATCACAGCACGCTTATGGAAGAAATGTGGTGTATAGCACGCCTCATCTGGAAGTCATTATCATTCACATTCCCCCTTCACGTTCCACGGCCATCCATAACCACGGCTCGTCCATTGGCGCAGCCTGCTTAGTCACAGGCACATTGGTGAATTCGATCTACACCTTAGATGAAACTGGCTACCCTGTTGCATCCAGGGATCATTTCATACAAGCTTGCGACTATTTCATCGCCCCGAAGGAGCAAATTCATCAGCTTAGCAATCCGTTTCACGAGCCTGCGATTTCCATTCATGTTTACAGCCCGCCGCTTCGTGAAGTGAAACGATATTTGCCTTATAGTGAAGTTCTGGACTATGTGATTTGATCAAAAATGAACAAAACCCCCTTCTGACCTTCTCGTTAAAGGAGGATCCAGCAGGGGGTTATCTATTTCGCTATACGCGCCAATCTCAATTGGCTAATCCGATTAGAATTGAAGGGAATTTTCGATAAAGGCTTTCAATTCGGAAATTGGCATACGCGTTTGCTCCATCGTATCACGATCACGAACGGTTACTTGACCATCGGTTTCGGACTCGAAATCGTACGTGATACAGAACGGCGTACCGATCTCGTCGTGACGACGGTATCTTTTACCAATGGAACCTGTGTCATCATAATCGACCATGAAATGCTTCGCAAGATCAGCGAATACCGCATGCGCACCTTCGTTTAACTTCTTGGAAAGCGGGAAAATCGCTGCTTTCATCGGCGCCAATGCTGGGTGGAAATGAAGCACGGTACGGCTGTCATCGCCATCTAATTGCTGCTCTTCGAACGCGTCAATCAGAAGCGCCAACGTTACACGGTCTGCACCTAGGGAAGGCTCGATACAATACGGAACATAACGCTCGTTCGTTTCTTGATCGATGTAATTGAAATCTTCACCAGAATGCGCCATATGCTGTTTCAAGTCGTAGTCCGTGCGGTCCGCGATACCCCAAAGCTCGCCCCAACCGAACGGGAATTTGTACTCAATATCCGTTGTTGCGTTACTATAGTGGGACAACTCATCTTCGTTATGGTCACGAAGGCGTAGATTTTCAGCTTTCGCACCAAGCTTAAGCAACCATTCGTGGCAGAAGCTTCTCCAGTACTCAAACCATTTCAAGTCTTCGCCTGGTTTGCAGAAGAATTCAAGTTCCATTTGCTCGAACTCACGCGTACGGAACGTAAAGTTTCCTGGCGTAATTTCGTTACGGAAGCTCTTCCCGATTTGGCCAATACCGAATGGCAGCTTTTTACGCATCGTACGCTGCGCGTTTTTGAAGTTCACGAAAATCCCTTGTGCCGTTTCAGGACGCAAATACACCACGTTGGAGCTTGCTTCTGTCACACCTTGGAACGTTTTGAACATCAGGTTGAACTGACGGATGTCCGTGAAATCTTTGCTCCCGCAATCTGGACACACGATGTTGTGTTCCACGATCAGCTTCATCATATCGTCAAACGTCATACCGTCAACGACGATCTCAATATCTTTCTCCGCCAGCTTGTTCTCGATCAATTTATCCGCGCGGTGACGGGCTTTACAGCTTTTGCAATCGATCATCGGATCATTGAAGTTCCCTACGTGACCGGATGCCACCCAAGCTTGCGGGTTCATCAGAATCGCCGCGTCCAAACCTACGTTGTATGGGGACTCTTGAATGAATTTTTTCCACCAAGCCTTCTTAATGTTGTTCTTCAGCTCAACACCAAGGGGACCGTAATCCCATGTGTTGGCCAAACCGCCGTAAATTTCTGAACCTGGAAATACGAAACCTCTGTGCTTCGCTAACGCAACAACTTGATCCATCGTAACACTCATTGTTCAATCGCTCCTTAAGCTTTCATTTAATGTAGGACTAAGACCCTTGACGTCCATTTGGATACAAAAAAGCTCAACATCCAAAGGCATCAAAGAATGCCTAGGGACGAGAGCTTCTGCACCCGCGGTTCCACCCTAGTTGATACACCTCACACAAGCATGTATCCCCTTTATCGTATTGGCTCCGGATAGCCGTTTCCTTGAGCTTCATGCTGGGCTTACACCATTCCCCAACTCGCTGAATATGAAGTATTTCAAGTACTATTCATCCTTCACAGCCACAATTGATCATTCAATTGGTCTTAGTTTACAAAATATCGTTGCAAAAATCAACTTCCTTAATACAAATGAGGCCTTCTATCTTCGAAAACGGGTATTTTACCTCGTACACGGACAACTTCCTCAAGGTCAATCTCTGCGCGCAAAATCGCTTCGCTCTCATCGCCTTCCACCAGCACCTCGCCCCAAGGGTCGATCACCATGGAATGACCGAAGAAATTCGTCGTGCCGCTCGTCCCGACGCGATTGCAGGACACAACGTACATTTGGTTCTCAATGGCTCTGGCCATAAGCAGTGTACGCCAGTGATGCAGACGCGGATGCGGCCATTCCGCAGGGACGAATAAAATACGCGCGCCATCCAGCGCTAATTTGCGTGAAAGCTCAGGGAAACGAATATCGTAGCAGATCATTGCGCCCGCAGGAACGCCTTCCAGCTCAAATAAACCTAGCTGATCCCCGCTGTGCAGGAATTTCTCTTCATCCATTAAGCGGAACAAATGAATTTTGGAGTATTCCGCCATCTCACGTCCTTCGCGATCCCATGCATAAATCGTGTTGAGCACACGATCCCCGCGCTTATTCGCAATCGAGCCGCCGATAATATTCACTTGATGTTCATGAGCAAAAGCGCTCAGAAACGCTTTCGTCCGCTCCCCGTTCACATCCGCAAGCTGATGAATTTCCGTTAACGCATAGCCTGTATTCCACATTTCGGGAAAAATAATGACGTCTGGCTTCTGCTCACCGTTAACAGCTTGAAGAAGCAATTGGGCTAAATGGCCATAATTCGTGTCGGGTTCTCCAATTGTAATATCCATTTGAATGAGAGCTAAGTGAAGCAGTTGTGATTGCGACATGCCAAATGACTCCTTCCAATTCCAAAACATTGATATATGAATACATACTAGTCGAAAATCAATTTCAACTCAATATAGTGTCCTCCTACTGTGCAGGTTTGTACTGCTTAGACTGTCCTCTAGCAATGCTGAGTGTCTGCCATTCCCCACTTGCCCAATGCTTGCAAAGCAGCACAATTTGACCAACATGATACCCATAGTGAGATACTTGACGCTGAATCGCTTGGAGAACAGTGTGGCTCTCTCCTCGAATTGTCACCTTGGCGAGCACATCTTCCGCAGTCAGCGCATGTAGTGTCGACAATAGGACATGCCAGCCTTCTTCCCATAGAGACAATAGTTCCTCGCGCGACAAGTTCTCACCTTCAAATTCACCATCGCGATCCCGTGATTCCTTTTCACCATCTGAGGTTAAGAAATCGGTCCATCGGGACAACTTATTCCCATGCATATGCTTAATGAGCACTTCAAGAGAATTCGATTCGGGGTCTAACGCTTCATAAAAATGTGAGGCATCCGTTTGGGCAAACGCCTTATCCCCCAGCTCCTTCATACTTTGAAAGGCGCGTATCGATTCCTGCAGAAAAACTTGGGCAACACCTTCGTTGATTGACATTTCTCTTCAACTCCCTTGCCGTGGTTATCCCCATTGTAAGATAGCCGTTCTTCCAAGTAAAATCGAATATCTTCATCGACTATGAAAAAAAGTTTAATCATGTTACATTAAAAGATAGATAAAATCCCGACTGTCGGAGTGTGAATTAAACCGTGACGAACTCTTCTTCAACTTCTTCCCGCTTCACCATTCAACCTGCCGAACGAATGAAAGGTCTTCCGACCCAATTCTTTGCAACATTGGTTGGCAAAGCGAACGCCCAAATTGCCGCAGGGCATGATGTTATCAATCTAGGCCAAGGGAATCCAGACCGCCCAACGCCCCCGCACATTGTAGCTGCCATGCAAGAAGCCGCAGCAAACCCGCTTTATCATAAATATCCGCCGTTCACTGGCTTTCCCTTCTTGAAACAAGCCATCGCACAGCGTTATAAAGAAGATCACAACGTGGATCTCGATCCCGATACGGAAGTCGCTATCTTGTTCGGCGGCAAAACGGGCTTGATCGAAATTGCCCAATGTTTATTGAACCCAGGCGATGTATGCCTTGTTCCTGATCCAGGTTATCCCGATTACTGGTCAGGGGTTGCCCTTGCGGGTGCAGAGATGGCTCTTATGCCGCTTCGGGAAGAAAATAACTTCCTGCCAGATTACACCCAATTGAAGCAATCCGATCTAGATCGTGCGAAACTCATGTTCATCAACTATCCAAACAACCCGACTGGCGCGATGGCTTCCGCTTCTTTCTATGAAGAAACCGTTGCTTTTGCTGAGCGAACTGGTGTCGTTGTTGCAAGTGATTTTGCCTATGGGGCGATCGGCTTTGATGGGCAGAAGCCTGTTTCTTTCCTTTCAACACCTGGTGCGAAGGAAGTCGGCGTTGAATTCTATACGCTTTCCAAAACGTACAACATGGCCGGCTGGCGCGTAGGGTTCGCCCTTGGTAATAAAGAAGTGATCCGCCTCATTAACTTAATGCAGGATCACTACTACTGCTCCTTGTTTGGCGGCATACAAGTTGCGGCTGCAACGGCCTTAACAGCGTCACAAGACTGCGTGACTGAACTGCGCGATGTGTACGAAAGCCGTCGCAATGCGCTATATACAGCGCTGGCCAGCATCGGCTGGAACGCTAAGCCGTCACAGGGCTCGTTCTTTTCCTGGCTGCCCGTGCCAAAAGGCCATTCGTCCCAGAGCTTAGCCGATCTTCTCCTAGATGAAGCCAAAGTCGTTGTTGCGCCAGGTGTAGGCTTCGGTACACACGGTGAGGGCTATGTCAGACTTGGTCTTTTATCATCGGAAGAACGACTCGCAGAGGCAGTGCAACGGATTGGAAAGTTGAATTTGTTTTAACTGAAACAAGACGATTACTCCTTTACAAAATCTTGCACACCATGCTATTCTAGATAGAATCAAAATAAACGGCTACGCCGTCCTTTAAGGACGGGAGCGTTTATCCAGAAATATAAGACAATTTATTGCGTGAAACTTATAAATTCTTATATTTTAAAATTGCAAACAGCAACGTTATGATGGGAATAGTAAGAATCGTGCCGCACGTAACCAGGGAGTAAGCTCCACCGACTGAGAGAGCTTGCCGTGAACCGAATCTGAACCCGCCCCTGAACCGTCAACGATGAGTTGAACAGCGCCCTTCTGTTACCAAGGGAATCTAGAGTGGAGTGCAGTTTATTTGACATGCGCTAATCTAAGGTGGTACCGCGGAAGCTACAGACTTTCGTCCTTAAGTTAAGGACGGGAGTCTTTTTTGTTTATACATAAACTCTAATGATCAAAGGATGGGATCGGGATGACACAACGCATCGTCGTCAAAATCGGCAGTTCCTCTTTAACCTCAGAGACCGGCGGATTGAATCCGGATAAAATACAATTTTTCGCAGCGGAACTAGCCCGCTTGCAGGCCGAAGGCAACCAAGTGCTGCTCGTGACTTCAGGCGCAGTTGCCGCGGGATTCACCTCCCTTGGCTATCGCACGCGGCCGAAGGTGCTGCACGAGAAGCAGGCCGCAGCTGCGGTCGGCCAAGCGCTTTTAATGCAGGCGTACCATGAAGCATTTGCATCCCACGGCGTGAGCGTGGCGCAAATTTTGCTGACTCGGTACGACTTCTCCAACCGCAAGCGCGTCCAGAACGCGATGATGACGATCGACGAGCTGCTGCAGCGCGGCGTCGTCCCGATCATTAATGAGAACGACACCGTCTCGGTCGATGAATTGAAATTCGGCGACAACGATACGTTGTCGGCGCTGGTGGGCAATTTGGTCAAAGCGAGCAAATTAATCATCATTACGGATATGGACGGCCTGTACACGGACGATCCGCGCAAGAATGCGAACGCGCAGCGCATCGATCGCGTAGATGCCATCAGCGATGAGCTGTTCTCCTTCGCTGGAGGTTCAGGGAGCGCGGTCGGCACCGGCGGGATGCGCTCCAAGGTCGAAGCCGCCCGCATCGCAATGCGCGGGGGCGTGCCGGTCTTCATCGGGCGCGTGCTCGAGCCCGGTGATTTAAACCTTGCCGTGCAAGGCACAGGCAAGGGAACTTACTTTGACACGGCGCTGAACAATCTGCCGGTCAAGAAGCAGTGGGTCGGCTTCCACTCGCTGCCCCAAGGGCAAATCATCGTTGATCAAGGGGCCCGAGCGGCCCTGATCAACGGCGGCAAGAGCCTGCTCCCGGCTGGCATCACGGGAGCTACAGGCGACTTCCACCCCGGCGACGTCGTCGAGGTGGTGTGCAGTGAAGGCACGCTGCTAGGCCGCGGCGTCGTCAATTATGCGGCTTGGCAAGTGCAAGCCGCGGCTGGCCTCTCCACCGACGACGTGCAGCGTCGCGTGGAAGTCGCGCGCATCGAGGTCATCCACCGTGATGAATGGGTGCCGCTAGCTTAACGAAGCGAAAGTGAGGATTTCACAACATGAAACAACAACGACTTTTAGTTCCAACGCTTAGAGATGTTCCAGGAGACGCCGAAGCAGCCAGCCATAGACTGATGCTGCGAGCAGGATTAATACGCCAGCTCTCCAGTGGCATATATTCCTATTTACCCCTAGGCATGAAAGCCTTACAGCATATACAAACGATTGTACGGGAGGAAATGGACCGTGCTGGCGCACAAGAAATGCTCATGCCCGCACTCCATCCTGCCGAATTATGGAAAGCATCTGGACGCTGGGATGTCTACGGCCCTGAACTGATGCGGCTAGAAGATCGTCATGGGCGCGAATTTGCACTCGGTGCGACACATGAAGAAGTCATTACAACGCTTGTGAAGGATGAAATTCACTCTTACAAGAAGCTCCCTGTCACCTTGTACCAAATCCAAACGAAATTCCGAGATGAGCGTCGTCCTAGGTTCGGCCTGCTGCGCGGTCGCGAGTTTCTGATGAAGGATGCGTACTCTTTCGATCGCAGCGCAAGCGGTCTCGATGCCAGCTATCAAGCAATGTATGAAGCTTATGTCCATATTTTCACACGTTGCGGACTTCAATTCCGTGCCGTTGAAGCGGATTCCGGCGCCATTGGCGGCACAGATACCCATGAATTCATGGCACTAGCCGACATTGGCGAAGATACAATCGTACACTGCCCATCCTGCCACTATGCGGCGAACTTAGAGAAAGCGATCGGTAGAATCACGAATGAACCTTCCTCCTTACAGGAAGCTAGCAGCCCTTCAAGTGTGCATACACCTGGTGTCACGAGCATCAAGCAGTTAAGTCAGTTTTTAGCGATTGAACCAACACAAATCATTAAATCGTTTGCTGTAAAATCACAAGGCTCTCCTGCCATCGTTCTAATTCGGGGCGATCTAGAGATCAATGAAATTAAACTAAAGCATGTGCTAGGTGTTCAGGAAGTAGAGATGCTATCTGAAGCTGAGATTACAGCGCTTGGTTCGGTTGCAGGGTTTATTGGTCCTATTGGACTAACTGGCTGCAAGCTGATTGCGGATACGTCCATTCAAGGCATGGTGAACGCCGTGGTTGGGGCGAATACGGCCGACTACCATCTGCAACATGTCCATGTAGAGCGAGATTTAGGTGAACTCACCTATGCTGACGTTCGGAATGTAGGACATGGCGAGCACTGTATCCATTGCGACACGGAGCTTGCATTTGCTAGAGGGATTGAAGTGGGCCATGTATTCAAGCTTGGCACGAAGTACAGCGAATCCCTTGGGGCTACGTTCACCGATGAGAATGGCGTAGCTGAACCTATGATTATGGGCTGCTACGGTATCGGTGTTTCTCGTGTCCTAGCGGCTGTCATTGAGCAGCATCAAGATGAGCGAGGCATCGTGTGGCCAAACGCCATTGCCCCTTTCAACTTCCATCTACTCACCATGAATGTGACAGATGAACATCAGCTTGCATTATCAGAGGAGCTTTATACGACATTGCAGCGCGCAGGCTTCACGGTCCTTTGGGACGATCGGGAAGAACGTCCTGGCGTAAAGTTCAATGATGCCGACCTTCTCGGCTTCCCATTGAGAATAACCATTGGTAAAAAAGCCAACGAACGCATCGTCGAATGCAAAGAACGCCGGTCAGGACAGAGCTATGAGCTTAGTGTCGATCAGTTGTTACCGCACTGCCAATCCTTTTTCAAATAGGAGGTTTCTATATGAGTGAAGTTATTAGCAAATCCAAGCTTGCGAAGCAAGCAGCCCGAACCATGGGCAATCTAACCACCGCACAGAAAAACGAAGCTTTGCTTCTTATGGCAGATGCGTTACTTACAGAGCAACAAGCTATCATTGAAGCGAACGGGAAAGATTTGCAGCGTGGCAAGGAGCTCGGAACGAGTGCTTCCCTCCTTGATCGTTTAGCCTTGAATGAGACGCGCATTGCAGCGATGGCGGAAGGTTTACGTCAAATCGTAGAGTTACCTGATCCGATCGGTGATACGCTTGAATCTTTTGACCGCCCGAATGGACTGCAGATTCGCAAAATCCGTGTACCTCTCGGCGTGATCGGGATGATCTATGAAGCTAGACCAAATGTAACGGTCGATGCCGCAGGCTTATGCCTCAAAACCGGCAACGCAGTCGTACTGCGTGGCGGTTCCTCTGCTTTATTTTCCAATGAGAAAATTGTCGAGGTCCTGCATGGCGCCTTAACACGATCTGCTGTGCCAGCGGATGCCTTGCAACTCATTCTGAGCGCGGATCGCAGCTCGGTTGACGAAATGCTCAAGCTGAATGGCTTGATCGATGTACTTATTCCACGTGGCGGTCACTCACTTATTCAAAATGTTGTCAATAACGCCTCTGTCCCTGTCATTGAAACAGGCGCGGGCGTATGTCATACTTTTATAGATCAAAGCGCACAGCTCGACATGGCCATTCGTATCGGCATTAATGCCAAGGCGCAGCGCCCTTCCGTCTGCAACAGTATGGAAACCTTACTTGTGCATGAAGCGATTGCGGAGCAGCATCTTGCTGCGATAGCTGAAGCTTTCCAAGGCGTGAATGTGGAACTACGAGGCGATGAGCGCGCAAGAACGTTAGTCCCAAGCATGGTCGTCGCTGAACAGTCCGATTGGGGTACGGAGTACGGCGATTATATTTTATCAATCAAAGTTGTCCAAAATTTGGATGAAGCTCTCACTCACATTCGCACGTACGGCACGATGCATTCTGAATGTATCGTCACAGAGGATGCGGGGAACGCAGAGCGATTCCTTCAAGAAGTGGATGCGGCTGCGGTTTACCATAATGCTTCTACGCGCTTCACAGATGGGTTTGAATTCGGCTTCGGCGCTGAAATCGGCATCTCTACCCAGAAGCTGCACGCCCGCGGGCCAATGGGTCTTCCAGCCTTAACTTCAACGAAATACCGCATCTACGGAAGCGGACAAATACGCGAATAATTAAGATTGATTTGAGGAGGAATGACGTTGTCTATTACATTATCGCAAGCGAAAATCGCCTTCGTAGGCGCGGGCTCCATGGCGGAAGCCATTGTCCGTGGATTGATCCAGACCGAAGTCGCCAACCCGCAGCACATTTATATGATGAATCGCGCGAATCAAGATCGACTAGCTTTTCTGCGCTCGGAATATGGGCTGCATGCTTCTTGCGACCCAGCAACGAAAGAGGCATATTTGCGTGAAGCTGATGTTGTTGTGCTTTGCATGAAACCGAAAGATGTGGAGTCTGCCTTCGCAGAGCTTCAGCCGATGCTGCATGAGAAACAATTGCTGATATCCGTGATTGCGGGGCTGTCGATCGAGAAAGCAGAGCGATTGCTGCAAGTCGGGCTGCCGATTGTTCGAACGATGCCGAATACGTCTTCGACCATTGGATTAGGCGCAACAGGAATGAGCTTCTCGTCAAAAGTTAATGATACATTCAAACAGCTCGCTATCCAAATGTTTGAAGCAGTCGGAACGGTGACGATCATCGAGGAAGATAAGCTTGAAGTGCTGACGGGCGTATCTGGCAGCGGTCCTGCCTATGTGTATTACTTCATGGAAGCCTTGATTAAAGCTGGCATTGAAGGCGGGTTGACAGAGGAAGATGCGAGACAGTTAACACTGCAAACCGTTCTAGGCGCTGCTCATATGGTGAAAATAACGAAAGAAGACCCAGCCGAGCTGCGTCGCAAAGTGACGTCCCCGAATGGGGCAACACAAGCTTCCATCGAGGCCTTGGATCGCTTTAAGTTCACCGAAGCTGTCGCTCAAGCTGTGTTCCACTCCGCCGCGCGTGCGAAGGAAATGGGTGAGCAAATTGCTGTGTCAACTTCCAGCCCAGTTGGCAAGTCCGTTTAATTTTAAATAAAAGCAGGTGAAGATTGGGTATGAGTTCCTATTGTTTAGCTACGTATCGGAGCTTCGATGAGAAGGCCGATTACCATAAAAAAGCAACTGGCATCGCCGTTGGCCTAACGGTTGGCAGCTGGACCGATCTCCCTGAGGCTCAGAAAGCCTCCATGGAGAAGCATCTCGGCAAAGTCGTTGCCGTTGAGGTTCACGAACCTGCGCCAGGCGAGCCTGCCTCGTCTCGTTATGCTGATATCACCATCGCTTATCCGGATGTGAATTTTAGCCGCGATATTCCCGCGTTGTTGGTTACGGTGTTTGGGAAGCTGTCGATGGATGGCAAAATCAAACTGATTGACCTCGCCTTCTCCGCGGATTTCCTTGCTGGCTTCCCTGGCCCGAAATTCGGGATGCAGGGCGTACGGGATCTTCTTGGCGTGTATGATCGCCCCTTGCTCATGAGTATCTTCAAATCCGTTGTCGGCTATGAATTGCCTGCATTGCGCGAACAATTTTACTTGCAAGCCGCTGGCGGTGTGGATCTCATCAAGGATGATGAAATCCTGTTCGAAAATCCTTTAACGCCGATTGAGAAACGTATCGCGATTTGCTTGGAAGCTGCTGAGCAAGCGAAGAAGGAAACCCATCAGAAGCTTTTGTACGCGACGAATTTAACGGGTCCAACCTCTAAGCTTGCTTCTCAAGCGAAAAAAGCCGTAGCGGAAGGCGCAAACGCATTGTTGTTCAATGTGCTGTCCTACGGTTTCGATGTCCTGCATGAATTGAGCGCAGACCCTGAAATCAACATTCCGATTATGGCGCATCCTGCTATGGCGGGAGCGATGTATCCTTCACCGCATTACGGCATCTCGGCTTCCGTGTTGTTAGGTAAGTTGATGCGACTCGCTGGCGCTGATCTCGTGCTCTTCCCTTCCCCATATGGCTCCGTCGTTATGCCGAAGGAAGAGAATTTAGCGATTAAACATGTGCTGCTTACGCAAGATTTACATAAAGATTACACGTATCAAGTTCCTGCTGATGTAAAATTAAAATTGGCCACGAGCTTCCCTGTGCCTTCCGCTGGCATTCATCCTGGCCTCGTACCGCTCATCTTGCGCGATTTCGGTCACGATGTCATCGTCAATGCAGGCGGCGGTGTCCACGGTCATCCGATGGGTACTATTGCTGGCGGTCGAGCGTTCCGTCAAGCGATTGATGCAACACTGCAAGGCCACCTACTACGCGAATACGCCCAAACACATCCAGAATTACAATCAGCTATTGACACTTGGGGGATCAAAGAATGAGTAAGGAACGCATTATCTTCTGTGACTTTGACGGTACGATTACCGTTAACGATAACATTGTTGCGATTATGAAACATTTCAACCCGCCAGGCTGGGAAGGCATTGTCGAGCAAATTATTACCCAGCAAATCTCCATTCGCGAGGGTGTTGGGGCCATGTTTGCCCTGCTGCCAACCTCCCGCAAAGCGGAGATTGTCGATTATGCGATTAACAACGCTGTCATTCGCGACGGGTTCGCTGAATTTGTTTCCTACTGCAAGGAACAAGGCATCAAGCTCTTGATTACAAGCGGCGGCATTGATTTCTTCATCTACCCGCTTCTGAGCGCGTTTCCGATTCCAGTGGATCACATTTATTGTAATGCGAGCTCGTTTGATGGAGAAACGATTGAGATTCTTTGGCCAAATAAGTGTGATGAGCATTGCGCGACAGATTGCGGCATGTGCAAAACAAGCATCATCCGCTCCTATGATGGGGATCGGTACGAGCGCATTATTATCGGCGACAGTGTAACGGATTTCGAGGGAGCTAAGCTGGTGGATACGATCTTCGCTAGATCCCATCTCGTTGAGCGCTGTGAGCAGCTCGGTTATGCATACCATCCGTTTGAAACGTTTTTCGATATTATTAAGCAACTGGAGGCTAGTCCCGTTCTATGAGTATTTTACTAGAAGAGAAACAACGCGCGTTTACTGAACTGCGCGAGATTAAAGCGAATTTGGCGGCACGCGGCTGGTTTCCAGCGACTAGCGGAAATTTGTCTGTACGTGTTGGCGAGTTCGATCCAAGCGCTTTTACCTTTGCGATTACATCCAGTGGTCGAGATAAATCGGTGCAAACCCCGGAAGACTTCCTCCTCGTCAATGAGAAGGGGCTTCCTACCGAGGCGACTAGCTTGAAGCCTTCGGCAGAAACGTTGATCCACAGTGAGATTTATCGCCTGACAGGTGCTGGGGCTATTTTTCACGTACACACGATCTACAACAACTTGGTGTCTGAGCTGTATGGTGAACGCGGCAGCATCCCAGTTAACGGGGTTGAGCTGATCAAAGCGTTCAACATCTGGGACGAGGAAGCTCAAATTGAGATTCCGATCCTGCCGAACTACGCAGCCATTCCGCGTATTGCTGAGCTGGTTGAAGGTGCAATCGTGCCGCGCATTCCAGGCATCGTGCTGCGCAAGCACGGTATTTATGCTTGGGGTGCGAACGCGTTCGAGGCGAAGCGCCACCTCGAGGCGTTCGAGTTTTTGTTCGAGTATGTGTACCGTTATCACATGATGACGAAGTAAAAAATTTTGTGGATAGAGCCTCCCGCGATGGGAGGCTTTTTTCGTTCTGACGGGGTGGTGGAGTGGCGGGTGATAGTCGATTTTTCCGATTATCTCCGCGCTTTTTGCCGCGTTGCAGGCGAGATAGTCGATTTTTTCGATTATCTCCGTACTTTTCGCCGCGTTGCTGGCGAGATAGTCGATTTTTTCGATTATCTCCGCGCTTTTCGCCTCGTTGCTGGCGAGATAGTCGTTTTTTTTCGATTATCTCCGCACTTTTCGCCACATTGCTGGCGAAATAGTCGTTTTTTTCCGATTATCTCCGTACTTTTCGCCTCGTTGCAGGCGAGATAGTCGTTTTTTTCCGATTATCTCCGCACTTTTCGCCACATTGCTGCGAGATAATCGATTTTTTCGATTATCTCCGTACTTTTAGCACCACTAGCTTACGTGTTCATCAATTTCTTAGCGAGCTCTTCAAAAAAAAACGCCCACTCCCCACCCTGATAATGTGAGAATTGGACGTTTTTTTCATGAGCGCGTCTGCCGAAAACGCTGTGAATATTCCTTGGCCTGCTCTGCTGTCGAAACCCGATTACGGCTCCAATCCAGCAAAATCCGATCAATGTAACGAAAATGCACTTTACCTGCGAATACAGCCTCTTTCAAAGCTGTCAGGATCAGTTCTTCTTTATAATTGTCTTTATCTAGCCAATTGGAGATCGTTTCAAACTCCATCGGCGTTAATGGCCGTGCGAATTCGTTCTCAATCGTCGTGTAAATATTTTTCACCCGATCATCTTGTGCTGCTTGAGTAGGTGCGGCTTCGCTCAACTCCCTTAGCTGCTGCTCGGCCATTCCCTTCGCCAGCTTCGTATAGAGAGGCGTTAAGTTGTACACCTCACTGCGGAAGCCCGTCATATCGGTCTGTTCATCAATCGCAATGAATTGATCGCGAATCAACTTTTGAACACTTGCGATAACCGCATCAGGCGATGCTGACATGCGCTCCTGAATTTCATCCAATGTCGGGAAGCTATTGTTCTCCTTCTCTACGAATGAAATCAAATGAATGAGTGTCATCACATCGACCTCACTTAACTGCAAACTGCGGTACAGCTTAAGCAGAAGGCTCGGAACCGCGACAGTTCCTTCTTGTAAGCTCTTTAACAGGATCGTTTCGATTCGAGCCTGATTATATGTTGATGGACTCACACGTTGATCCCCTTTCTCCCATGAAACCTAAATCTCCCTACCATCCTCAGCTTATGGGTAAAGACGATATAACAAACGCGGGAATGGAATCGTTTCACGTACGTGATCCAATCCGCAAATCCAAGCAACGGTACGCTCTAAACCTAGCCCGAAGCCTGAATGAGGCACTGTACCATATTTTCGAAGATCCAAGTACCATTGGTATGCTTCTTGTGAAAGCTCGTGCTCCGTGAAACGCTGCGCCATGAGTTCTGGATCATCGATCCGCTGACTTCCGCCAATGATTTCGCCGTATCCTTCAGGTGCGATCATATCGGCACAAAGCACAACTTCAGGCCGGCTCGGATCTGGCTTCATGTAGAAAGCCTTAATTTCTGTTGGCCAATGTGTGATGAAAACTGGCGTCTCGTACTGTGCGGCAATCGCCGTTTCGTGCGGAGCTCCGAAATCTTCACCCCAAGCAAATTCATGTCCATTCTTTTGCAAATAGTCTACAGCTTCATCGTACGTGATGCGCGGGAAGCTGCCTTTAATTTTCTCCAGCTTGGATGTATCTCGCTCCAGCGTTTCCAACTCAGCTTTACAATTCGCCAACACGGTTTGCACGATGTGTGAAACGAATTGCTCCTGCACTTCAAGGTTCTCTGCATGATCCACGAACGCCATCTCAGGCTCGATCATCCAGAATTCAATTAAGTGACGGCGTGTCTTAGATTTCTCTGCACGGAAGGTCGGACCGAATGAATATACACGCCCCAGTGCCATCGCCGCGGCTTCCATATACAATTGTCCACTCTGCGTCAAGAATGCGTCTTCATCGAAATATTTCGTATGGAACAAATTGGTCGTTCCTTCACACGAAGATGGCGTCAGAATAGGAGGATCGACTAGATGGAATCCGCGATCGTTGAAAAATTGCTGAACTGCTTTAATAATTTCCGCGCGAATCACGAGCACGGCACGCTGACGCGGACTGCGGATCCACAAGTGACGATTATCCATGAGGAAATCGACCCCGTGCTCTTTTGGCGTAATCGGATACTCTTCTGTCACTTGAATAATCTCCACACCGGTCACGTCAAGCTCAAAGCCGCCTTTACTGCGCGTATCTTCTTTCACTGTACCTGTTATGTATAACGAGCTCTCTTGTGTCAACTTGGAGGCCGCTTCCCAGACCTCTTCGCTTACTTCGCTTTTTACAACAACACCTTGTATATATCCGGAGCCGTCTCTCAGCTGCAAAAATTGTATTTTACCGCTCGAACGTTTCTTATTTAACCAACAGCCAATTGTGACAGATTGCCCGACATGATGTTTAACTTCGCCAATTGTACTTTTCATCTAACCTTCATCCTCCCTAAACTGCAGATCATTTCCATTGTACACTATTTCATACTTGCCACGAAAGATTCAGAGGGACTGACCTGCCCCAGTAGCAATAAGGCCATAGGTATCCTGCGCAATCACCCACTCCTCATTCGTCGGAATAACTAGCACTTCAACCTTGGAGCCTGGCTTCGTAATACGCTTCTCAATGCCTCTGCCCGCCTCATTCGCTTCCCTGTCAAAATCAACCCCCAAGAAGCTCAGTTGCTCGCACACTGCTTGCCGCAGCGGCGCCGAATTCTCGCCGACGCCCGCTGTAAACACAATCGCATCCACGCCATTCATCGCGGCTGTATAAGCGCCGATGTATTTGCGTAAACGATACGCATACATCTCAAATGCCAGGCCAGCGTTCCCATCGCCCGCTTCCATCGCCTCTACAATCTCCCGCATATCGCTGGAGATCCCCGAGATCGCCTGCAGGCCGCTATGCTTATTCAGCATCGAGCTGACCTCGCCGATCGTCAAATCCTCCTTGCCCATCACGTACGGCACGATGGCCGGATCCAGATCGCCGCTGCGCGTGCCCATCATAAGCCCCTCGAGCGGGGTCATCCCCATGCTCGTGTCGACCGACTGGCCGCCCTGTACGGCGGCGCAGGAAGCTCCGTTACCAATGTGACAGGTAACGAGCTTCAACTGCCCCAGCGGGCGTCCTAGGAAGGCAGCGGCACGCTCGCTGACGTACTGGTGCGACGTACCGTGGAAACCGTAGCGGCGCACCTTGTGCTTCCGGTAGAGGGCCATCGGCACCGGATACAGGTAGGCCTTCGCCGGCATCGACTGATGGAAGGCGGTGTCGAAAACGACAGCCTGCGGAACCCCAGGCATGTTCGCCTCCACCGCCGAAATGCCCAGCATATGCGCTGGATTGTGCAGCGGCGCCAAATCGAAGAGACGCCGGATCTCTTTCTTCACCTCGTCTGTCACGAGGACGGAGCTCTTGAACGATTCGCCGCCGTGAACGACGCGGTGGCCGACGGCATCGATCGCAGAAATATCCGCAATGACGCCATGCTCAGGATGCACCAGAATGTCCAGCACCTTGCGAATAGCCGTTGTATGCTCCAGTATTTCATCAACTTTATGATAATCCGGTTTATCGGTTGGCTCATGCAGGAGGATCGCGGAATCCATCCCGATGCGCTCCACACGGCCTTTGGCCAGAACAGAGGCATCCTCCATTTGGAAAAGCTGATATTTCACCGAGGAGCTTCCTGCATTAATAACGAGAATATTCATAATCGGTCACCATCCTTATCGTAACGGAAGAAGCCTTCCCCCGTTTTAGCGCCTAGATGACCAGCTCGAACCATTTGCTTCAGCAGGTAGGAAGGTCTGTATTTGATATCACCGTATTCACGGAACATTCCTTCAAGCGCAGCCTGTACGGCATCCAGTCCGAAACGATCGCACATCTCGAGTGGACCGTACTTGAAGTCATACCCGATTCGCATCGCTCCATCGATATCTTCCGCCGAGGCAACACCTTCGGATAACGTATGCAGCGCTTCGTTTATCAAGGTGCAAATGAGCCGTGTTGTGATATAGCCTGGTGATTCCGTGACTTTAATACTTTTTTTATGCAGCAATTCATCAATGAATTGTCGTGTGTGCTTGTATGTATCGTCGGATGTTTTCATTGCGCGGACGATCTCAACGAGATTGATCTTTGCAACGGGATGCAAGAAATGCAGGCCAATAACTCGTTCGGGATGCGTGGTAACTGCCGCAATCTCGGTAACGCTAAGTGTTGAGGTATTCGTAGCCAGGATGATCGATTCAGAACAAATCTGATTCAATTGAAAAAAGACATGCTTCTTAGCATTCAAATCTTCAGAAATCGTTTCGATGACGAAATCACAAGCGGCCATGTCCAGAATCGAATCGGCTCTCTTGATTTTAGACAAAATGGATTTCTTCTCCGCCTCCGTCAATGCCCACCGATCGATTTGCTTATCTAAACTAACCGTAATCTGCTCGATCGCGCGGTCTAGTTTCTCTATCGTTTTTTCGGCAAGCATAACGTCCAGTCCACGGGCTGCAAGCATCTCTGCTATCCCCTGTCCCATCGTACCCCCACCAATGACTCCAATCGTTTTATACATCATAGCGCACTTCTCCTTCTTCCATGCACATCAAAAAATACAAGAACCGCTGGCCTAATTGGCCAACGGTCATTATTATGCACTTTGTGACACCGAGGCGTCAAATAACGTTCGAAATGTCTCGCCTGAAAGCACTTCTTCCCTCATTAGAATTGCAAAAGCATGGTCAAAAATGCTTCGCTGTTCTTCTAACATCTGTTTCGTTCGAAGCATTAATGCATCCAGAATGGCCGCATTTTCTTTCATCAGCTGTTCCTTGGTCACCATTTCACGGTCGATAATACCTAAACCCGTTAAACCCGCATCCATCATATTACGCACCATCGAGAGCGATTGCTCGAAATCATTACGAGATCCTGTGCTGCGACCGCCGTAAATCATTTCCTCTGCTGCCGCACCGCCAAGTGCGATCATGATCTGCTCTTCAATATAATCCTTCGTGTATAGATAATGATCTTGCGGCGGATTGTGACGCACATAGCCTAATGCTTTGCCGCGCGGACTAACGGTAACCTGAGATACGGAACCAGGTCGAACAAGCTCCGCAATAATAGCATGACCCAATTCGTGATATGCCACACGTTCTTTCTCGCCATGGGCCGTTTCTTTATCCGTACGCTCGCCCATCATGACTTTATCAATCGCTGAGGCCAAATGGGACTTCTCAATCGCTTGCTTATCCTCACGCATTGCATAAATCGCAGCCTCATTCAGCACGCCTTCCAACTGCGCACCCGAGAATCCGAAAGTTTGCTCTGCTGTCTGATCCAATGATACGCCATCCGCGAGCGGCTTGTTCTTTCCATGAATCTTTAGAATCGCAAGGCGGCCTTTCTTATCGGGCAAATCCACTTCAATATGTCTGTCAAAACGCCCTGGACGCAGCAATGCGCTATCCAGCATTTCTTTACGGTTCGTTGCTGCAATAATGAGAATTCGAGGCGCATCATTCGTATGAATCCCGTCCATCTCGGTAAGCAATTGATTCAACGTCTGGTCATATTCACGCTGCTGACCGCCGTCACGTTTACCACCGATTACATCGATCTCATCGATAAAAATAATGGCATTTTCCTTGCCCTCTTTGATGGCACGCGTTCTTGCTGTTTGAAACAAGTCACGAACACGGCTTGCACCAACACCCACGTACATCTCAACAAATTCAGAGCCAGATGCAGCTAGGTAAATGGAGTTTGTATAATGCGCAGCTGCTTTCGCCATTAAGGTTTTTCCTGTCCCTGGCGGGCCAGTTAACAATAAGCCTTTCAACGGTCGAATGCCTAATTTCTTAATTTCCTCATGTTTAATCAAAAAATCAAGAGCTTCCATTAATTCTTTCTTTGCACGATCTTGTCCACCAATTTCATCGAATGTCAGCATGGACGGAGTCCGGTTCTTGCTCTTCCGATCTCCACCGCCTGCAGAAGTACTGATACCGCCGCCGCGGGTTTTCATCATATAGAATAGTGTAACACCCAAACCGCATATGAATAGGATCGGCAGCACATTCACACCTTGATAAATCAGAAAAGCCAGTAAAACTGGGACTACACCGATACCAATTTCTTTATATATTTTAATCATTCGGCCACACTCCAATCTGGGAGATTCTTGGCAGTAGGATGAATTTCGTTGCATCACCATCTGTCAAACGGATATACACATTTTGCTCATCCATTTCACTATCTACTTTCAGTTGGCCAACACCATCCGCAAATTTCTGCAACGTTGTTGGAATATCGGCATAATGTCTAGTTTCCATCGCTTGTGCAACATCAAACAGCGCTTTGGACCACCAAGCGTCAAGTTCAGCCGAGGATGGGTTGTTAACTTTTATATTTACCGTGCGCTTCCCGATAATCGAGGCGCCTTCTTTATGAATTTGTTCCACGACAGTCCGCAAATTCGCGTCTGGCTTTAACGTCACTTCAATATTGACATCATTCGATGACAGCTTCATCGTTGAATGCGTAACACCAGGTGCTTCACTAATGATCTGTGATAACGGATTTTCCATGGCAAAACTCGTATAAGCAAACCAGCCGCCAAAAAGCACGCCAGCTGAAATAATCACGCTCAAAATAACAGGAAAAAGGCGCAGCTTCATCTTCATGGATTCGCGTCCACCTCTCATCGTTCATATTTGATTTCGCTCAAAAAGCTATACGAAGAGTATATCACTTTCATATACACCTATGCCTTATGTAAAGAGTGGAAACAAAAAAACTCAGCCTTCTTAATGAAGGCTAAGTCGATAAGTATCCATATAAGTCCCGTCTTTGAACGAGTAGTAATCATAGAAATACCGCGTACCTCTATCATCCTTCGTCTTGTAAAACACTTCCCATACGTAGTCATTCCCTAGCTTGCCTGGCATAACACGTTCGATCTGACTGGTAGCAGCTTTCTTTAGAACAGCTTCTCTAGCACCCGCTTCCGTAAATGCACCTTCCGTCATTTCTGTATGAACAGATTGATCATTCACCCAGGCAATGAGCGATTGTCCTAGTTTATTCTCGCCATAAACAATTTGGAAGGCTTCATCCCCATAGAAGAAATCAACCTTCGTAGCTTTCGTCATCATACTGTTCTCATACGCTTTCTCGACAGCAACACGCTTCTCATCCCAATGTTCATTTTGAATGTTGAGATAAAAGCGGCTAAGCACAACGCCAAGCGTTCCTACGATAAAAACGCCTAGCATAATCGTTCGCTTCGCATTCATGAAGCTGTGTACCTCCCTTAAATCGACTCCCGCGGCTTGAAGTTAGCCTCTCAATCTATCGAAGCAAATTTCGAATTCACGTTTAATTTTTTCTTCATCTAATGTTAAGCATTCGCCTTTACGCACGATCCATGTACCGTCTACACAGACATCAACGACATCTTTTGCACTTGCTGAGTACACAATGTGGGAGACGAAATCTGTTTTTGGCAAGAAATGCGGCTGATCAATATCCAGCGCGATGAAGTCAGCTTTCATGCCAGGCTCTAAAGAACCTACGTTATCCAACCAGATCGACTCTGCACCCATCCGTGTACCAAGCAACAGGGCTTCTTTCGCAGGAATGGCTAGTGGATCGCCTGAAACACCTTTATGAATCAAAGCGGCTAGCCGCATCTCTTCAAACATATCTAAATTGTTATTGGATGCCGCGCCATCCGTTCCTAGGGACATTTTAACACCTGCGCGCAGCAATTCAGGTAAACGGGCGACACCGCTTGCCAGCTTAAGATTACTTCCAGGATTATGTGAAATCCGAACATCATATTGCTTCAGAATCGCGATTTCTTCATCGTTCAAATGGACACCATGCGCAACCAAGGTCGGTCTCGTGAACACACCTAGCTTCTCCAAATGGGCAGCAGGGCGTGCGCCATATTGTTCTACGTTACCTTCAACTTCTCGTCTTGTTTCCGACATGTGCGTATGAATAGGAAGATTCAGATCATGGGCAACTTGCACAATGCGCTCAATATAATCCGGTGGACATGTATAAGGAGCATGCGGCGACATCATTGTCGTGATGCGTCCATCCGCCTTGCCGTGCCAATTTTTCGCGAACTCCGTCGCTTCTTTGAGCTTCGCTGTTTGTACATCTGGCGGACATAAGCCAATGACACCGCGGGTCAGAACACCGCGCATACCCGATTCCTCTACAGCGAATGCGACTTCATTCATATGGTCATACATATCTACGAAAGTGGTCGTTCCACCTTTGATCATTTCAAGGATCGATAACCGCGTTCCCCATTTCACATCTTGGGAAGTAAATTTGGCTTCCATCGGCCACATTTTCTCCTCCAGCCAGATCTGAAGGGCCAAATCATCTCCATAGCCGCGCAATAGGGACATGGCAGCATGACCATGCGTATTGACTAAACCAGGCATGTACAGCTTATTGCTGCCGTCAATGACTTCATCATAGCTCTCGATGGATTCTGGTGCTTGCTCTCCGATGTATGTAATTTGACTGCCTTCGATTACCATGCAGCCGCGAATGGATGATTTGTTGTCTTCCTTATTAGAAATGAAAATGCCGTTCGAAATTAATGTTTTTTTCATACTAAAAAACCCTCTCTTTGCTCATTCTAAATAGTACAATCTGCACCCTAAACTTTACATCTTCAGGCTTGTAAAATCAAGGAAGCTACGTACCTTTCACTAGTTGTTGAGAAATTGTAAATTGTCACGTAATTTTCGTTGCTTTCCCAGTGATGAGTATGATACTTTAAACATTGTGAGTTTTTTCTACAATTTGGTCAACTTCGTTACTCAAATTCGTTTAAAAACTAGTACATATAGTAAATATTAGGAGGATATTATGACAACGTTATTTACAAAAAAGAACGAAGTCGATTTCTTGCAGCTATTGATCCGCGCCGCTGAGAATGCGCTGAAAACAGCTCAATTGTTTCGTACGGCCATGATGGGTGACAAACCGCCTATTGATTATGTTAAAGCCATTCACGATCTTGAGCATGCAGGCGACTCCATTACGCATGACATCTTCCGCGGGTTGAATAAAGTGTTCATCACGCCGATTGACCGTGAAGACATTATGGTTCTAGCGTCCAAAGTTGATGATGTAACAGACGGGATTGAAGCGACAATCGCTCGTTTTGACTACTTGACTGTGTCCCATACCGATTCATATATGAAAGATTTCTCAGCCGTTATCGTTGACTCTTGTCAACATATGCTGGATGCATTCAAGCTGCTAGCAAAGAAAAAATATATCCAAATTCCTGAACATACCGTAGCTATCAATAAATTGGAAAATGACGGCGACCGCTTGATGCGCGAAGGTATTCGTCAAATTTTCCTGACTCGTAAAGATCCGTATGAAGATTTTAAACTGAAAGAAATTTATGAGCGTCTTGAAGAAACAACAGATGCTTGCGAAGATGTCGCAAATATTTTAGATAGCGTTGTCCTTCGTTACTCTTAAGACTTAACGTGTCTTTGTGTTCGAAGAACGTTTTCCAAGTGGAAAACGCAAGGAGGATTTCATGTTAACTTATCTAATCATCATCGTCATTTTGGCGCTGGCATTCGACTTCATTAATGGATTTCACGATACCGCCAATGCGATTGCTACATCCATTTCCACCCGTGCTCTAAGTCCGCGGGTAGCAATAATAATGGCGGCCACGCTCAATTTCATTGGTGCTATGGTCTCGTCCAAGGTTGCCAAAACCGTTGGAGGCAGCATTGCCAACCCGGCCAAAATTGAGAACGGCGTTGAGATTGTTATTGCGGCATTGCTCGGAGCTATTATTTGGAATTTATTGACATGGTATCTCTCCATTCCATCTTCCTCCTCCCACACCTTGTTTGGCTCTTTGGCGGGGGCTGTCATCGCAGGAGCAGGATTTCACTCTGTGAATTGGAATGGGTTCACACAAATTATTATCATTTTAGTTTTATCGCCAATCATAGCGTTCGTCCTTGGTTTCCTGATTATGTTGCTCATCAAATATATCATCATTTGGTCGGGCAATACGTCAAGGTCCAAGCTCAATCGGATATTCCGCTCCTTACAAATCGTATCTGCTGGCCTACTGTCCTACTCTCACGGCGGTAACGATGCGCAAAAAGCGATGGGTATCATCGTATTCGGACTCGTATCCGCAGGGTTTCAAGATGATCTAAACGTTCCCATCTGGGTCAAAATTGCTGCAGCATTAGCGATGGGCTTAGGTACATCAATTGGTGGCTGGCGCATCATCAAAACCGTCTCAGGTAAAATTGTTAAGATTGAACCGATCAACGGTTTTGCTTCCGATCTAACATCGTCACTTGTCATTCAATTTTCCACACATTTCGGTAAAGCATTATCCACGACACATGTTATTTCCTCCGCGATTATCGGGACGGGCAGTGTGATGCGATTCCATGAAGTACAGTGGGGCACCGTAGGACGAATGTTGGTCACGTGGTTAATTACGATCCCGATCTCCATCGTACTCGCGTTCTCTATCTACTTCGTTCTATTCCGTCTCATCTTTTAAACAAATAAAGCACGCTTCGCGCTGGATAAATCCCGCGGAGCGTGCTTTTCTTTTTAATCCAAATAATAAGCCAAGCTTTGCAGCTCGGTTGTAAAATCAGCATAATGCACCCGTACTTCCGTGGGGACCTTGATAATCACTGGGGCAAAATTTAAAATGGCCTCGATGCCGCAGGCAACGAATTCATTCGCCACATTCTGCGCTTCTGGAGCAGGAACCGTAATGATCCCAATGCGAACGCCTAGCTCGGAAAGGACTGGTTTCATTTTGTTCATGGGATATACGACGAGGTTGTTAATGATCTCCCCTGCTTTTTCAGGCATAGCGTCAAAAACAGCGACAATCTTCATATCATTGCGTAAGTACGTATTATAATTGCATAAGGCTCTGCCTAAATTACCTGCTCCAACAAGTGCGACTTGAATATGACGGTCGAGCTTCAGAATTTGTCTTATTTTCTCAATCAAATAGGAGATATCGTACCCGATCCCCTTCTTGCCAAATTCCCCGAAATACGCCAAATCCTTACGAATCTGCGCAGGATTCAGATCCAGTTTCTGACCCAAATCCTGAGAAGATACGGTCGAAATATGATTCGCTGCTAATTCATTCAGATACCGCAAATAGATTGGCAATCGTCGAACAACGGCTTCCGAAATTTTCTGTGTCTTCACGTTTCTTAGGCTCCCCCCATCCATTGCTCAATCCTCGGTAACATCTGTTCACCCGTCATATGCTCGATCTTTGGACCTGGCAATGAATAGAGGAAGTGCTTCCCATAGTACGTTTCAATCACACGTGTGTCATAAATAATAACGATCCCTTTGTCGGAAGCTCGGCGCACAAGACGGCCAAAACCTTGCTTAAACCTGATCACTGCCTGCGGAACCGAAAACTTCATGAACGGATTCTCATTGCGTTTCTTAATGTTCTCGCATTTGGCTTCAACCAATGGATGGTTCGGCGGCTGAAACGGTAATCGAATAATAGCCAGACAGCTGAGCGCATCGCCTGGAATGTCCACGCCTTCCCAGAAGGAGCTGGTGCCCAGCAACACGCACATGCTGTTATCTTGGAACATACGGGTAAGCTTACTGCGATTGCCGCTGTCCACGCCTTGACCGAGCACAGTAATACCGTGCTGATTTAGACGGTCCTTCATCCCTGCATGTACGAGCTTCAACATTCGGTTCGACGTGCAAAGAACGAGCATCCTTCCCCTCGTCACGATCGCCACATCACTGAGTGAGGAGATGAGTGCTTCGATGAACACAGGATCACCCGCACCTTTGATCGTAGGGAAATCACGTGGAATAACAACCAACGCCTGCTCACGATAGTTAAAAGGGGAAGGCAGTTGAACCGTCTTCAATTTGCCCGACTCTTCGTCCGCAGGAATCGCTAATCCGAGTTGCTCCGCGGAATATTGAAACGACTTGTTCACAGACAGCGTTGCAGAAGTCAGGATGATACTATCTTTCGTCTCGAAGAAATGCTGCTGCAGCAATCCGCTTACATCAGTTGGTACAGAGTTCAATTGAACAGATTTGGCCTTTGCGTAGGTGCCAGCTTCAATCCAATACACATAGCCGTCATCCGCCATTTTCATAAAGAAATGTAAGGCATCGCGATGCTCATACATCTCTTTCACCGTGCCGCTCAGATCGGTTACTAATCCTTGGATGCCTAGCCCGTCCTGGTGCTCCTTCAAGTCATTCAGCAATTTGTCGAGGGTGCGCAGCAGTTCATTGGCGTTCAAATAAATATTATCTTCCATGATGAGCAGCTCGCGCCAATTGGATGGAAGCGTCTCAGGCTTTAAGCGTAGTACATACTGGGAATTTTCCGATTGTGAAGGGTCACTGCGCGACGAAACTAATTCGTAAAGCGCTTCGCTTAGCCGTTCCCAATCCTCTTTGATCGAAATAATTCGCGGAAACACCCCATCGATCGTTTGACTCCATGCCGCCACACGATCCTGCGCTTCATCCGACTTCTGAAGTCGGAATCGAAGCATGGGAAGCTGACCGCTGCGATTATCCTTATACAACCAGAGCAAAGACTGATAGAACGCCGATGAGTGCAGCTCGATACCCAAGTGTTTGCTGGCAACTTCCTCGAAGTGATGTGCCTCATCAATCACAAGCTGCTTGTAAGACGGTAGAAGGCGGTTCTCAGCCTTCATATCCGTAAACAGGAGGGAATGGTTCGTGATGATCACATCTGCCGTATTGGCGTCATTCCGCGCGCGGTGGTAGAAGCACTTTTTGTACCAGGGGCACATGCGATTGAGACATGAATCCGTATCACTGGCAACCGAGTACCAGAATTGGGCTCCTTTATTACCGAAATGAAGCTCCTCTTCGTCGCCATGCTCCGTTTCACTCAGCCACACAACCATTTGCGCCGCGGTGATCGGGTCTTCCCTGCCATTTTCATAATCACGCGTGGTGAGCTTTGTTTCGAATTTGCGCAAGCAGAGATAGTGACTTCTTCCTTTGAGAACGGCCGCCTTGAACGGCACAGGAAAAATATCTTTCAACAGTGGAATATCGCGTTCGCGCAGCTGTTCCTGAAGGTTAATTGTGTGGGTAGACACAACGACTTTCTTCTCATACTTCAAGCCGTAATAAATCGAAGGAATCAAATAGCCGAGCGATTTCCCCGTCCCAGTACCTGCTTCAATCATCAAATGCTGCTCGTTTTCAAGCGCCTTTTCAACCTCTTGGATCATCAAATCCTGCGATTCTCGATCCTCATAAACCTCGAATCGCTGCTGCAGCGCTGCTTTCAGGCCTTGTTGGAACGCTAGAAAGGAACCTCCTAATGCCTGAGTCACTTCATAGTCGGAACGAGTATCCTCTTCCTCACCCCAATCGGACACATTCAGAGTGAACTGTCGAAAATAGCGATTCGTGTCGGTGTCCACGCTTGTGATCGATTCCTTATACGTACAAATTTCATCCAAGAACCAACCTAAGTCCGTGTTACCGTTTTCGAAAATGTGGAACAGTCGTTGCACCGTTAATAACGGCAGCCCTAGCAAACGATTCAGACATTGAATCCAAATCAAGGCGGTGACCTCAGCATCACTATCCGCCTGATGCGGTCGTTCATGGTCGATGCCGAACAGCGCAGCTACCATGCTCAATTGCAGACTTGAGATCGAAGGAAACAAGATGCGCAGCATATCCATCGTATCTAATACGCGCCCCGAGAAGGGTGGATAGCCTGTCCGTGTCAAGCCCCGTTGCAAGAACGCCAGGTCGAACGCCGCGTGGTGCGCGACCAGCACACAGTCGAATAAGAGCGGGAACATGTCTGACATGACATCATCCAAAGAAGGCGCTTCCGTAACCATGTCATTCGTAATGCCCGTTAAGGTTGTAATCGAAGAAGGTATACTAATCCCTGGATTTACCAGAGAAGTATACCTGTCAGTTATTTCAAATTGATCTATAATGACGAGTCCAACCTGTATGATTTCGTCTCCAGGCTGACTTCCCGTTGTTTCAAAATCCAAAACAGCAAATTTCATGACGTCTATCTTCAATCCCTTCGTCGTGCACTTCTCCTAGCATACCAAATCTGATTAGGAAAAGGGAATACCTTGAACTCTTTTTGGACTAGGTTTCATCCAGATTGATAAGAGGTTCCATGCAGGAAGGATCAGTATGATACGCTTTTTGAAAATATTCGAACGCTTTCTCGATGTTCTGATTCTGAACGTGGATGCAGCCCATCGCATTGTAAGAGATAGCTTTCATCTTTGAATTTTCGGTCAGTGGCAGAAGAAATTTGAAGTGCTGATACGCATCTCCAAACTCCCCCTTGCGCAAATGCCCCATTGCTAAGTACACCCGAGCTAGTAAAAAATCTGGCTGTCTTCGGATGAGGACCTCGAATTCTTTAATTGCCTGATCGTACATATACAGCTTGTAATATCCCTGCCCCCGCATGAATTCTTCGGTTTGCTTACCCGATACGTCAAGCTCCATTAATTCATCATGTAAGGTTTGTGTGGGGATCGGTACCGCCCCATAAAACTTTCCCAGCTTCTCCTCAAAAAGCAGCCAAGCTTCGATGAATTCGTCACTCATCGTTTTCAACACTTGCAATTGTTCGTCGAGCTCCGCCTTTTTCTCCACATCGCTGTTCGGATATTCCTTCTGGATTTCTTCCAAAACCTCATTCATTGTGGAAAATAAATGCTTAAACATTTGGCATCCCACCTTTGCTTCGAAAGCTTACCCTCATTCTTTGTAAACAAGGCCGATTTCATGCATGGAGCTCAACTTCTGCATCATGTCCTGGCTTAGAGAATAGTGGAGTGCTCTTCTTCTTTGAGCAGCTGGGCGACTTTGTTGTTTTCGCCCATAATGGCAATTGTTGGATGATGTTTTTTCGCTTCTTCGTCACTCATCATGGCGTACGAAACGATAATAATTGTATCTCCTGTTTGAACCAATCGCGCTGCGGCTCCATTCAAGCAAACGACGCCAGTGCCGCGCGGTCCTGGGATGATATAAGTCTCTAGACGCGCACCATTATTGTTGTTCACGATCTGTACTTTCTCATTTGGCAGCATATCCACCAAATCAATGAGATCCTCGTCAATCGTAATACTTCCGATATAGTTCAAATTCGCCTCGGTCACCGTTGCGCGGTGAATCTTGGCTTTCATCATCGTGCGAAACATAAGACGTCACTTCCTGACTTGTAGAATAAGGTTATCGATTAATCGTGTTTTCCCGAACTTCACAGCCAAAGCAATAATTAGAGAAGAAATAGAATGGCTATGGTCAAATGGCTCTAAAGTTGGGTAGGAAAGCACTTCCGCGTAATCGACTACGGCAAGCGGCGCCGTTTCAATGTGTGCACGGACCAAACTTGCCAGCTCTGTAGAGGTAAATCCTTGTGAAGATTTGCTTTGAATGTACTCTTTCGCGATTTGTAAGGATTGTGACAACACTAACGCTTGCTGTCGCTCTTCTGGCGACAAATACACGTTGCGCGAGCTCATCGCAAGACCATCCGCTTCTCGCAGTGTTGGGCATGGCACGATTTCAATCGGCATGTTCAAATCTTGCACCATTTGCTCAATAACCGCAACCTGCTGCGCATCCTTCAAGCCAAAGAAGGCTTGATCTGGCTGCACAATATGGAACAGCTTCGAGACGACCGTGGCAACGCCATCGAAATGACCAGGCCTGGATGCCCCGCACAGTCTTGTCGTGACATCCGATACGCTAACCGTTGTACGGGTCGGGGACGGATACATTTCGCTGACGGATGGCATAAACACGAGATCAACACCCGCGGCCTCTGCGACCGCCAAATCCCGCTCTGCATCGCGCGGATACCGCTCGAAATCCTCGCCAGGTCCAAACTGGAGCGGATTCACAAAAATACTTAACACAACTAGACCGCATTGGGAGCGTGCCTTATTCATTAAACTCGCATGACCCTCATGCAAAAAACCCATCGTTGGCACGAAGCCAACCGCTTGGTCATTTCGGCGTCGGTAGGCTTTAATCCGAGATTGCAAATCAGCAATTGTATGAACCACTTCCATCGTGTGGATCGCTGCCATGATCAATCACTCCTTATCGCCGTACAAATATTGAACGACATCATTGTCCATATGAAACGTATTTTCCTGTGCAGGGAAAGCGCGTGATTTTACTTCCTTCACATATTCGCCAATACCTGTACGGATAGTTTCCCCGATATTTGCATAGGCTTTAACAAACTTTCTGGGTGCACTGTCAGAACCATACTGGAGCAGATCATGATATACGAGAACCTGCCCATCGCAGTGTACACCAGACCCGATGCCAATCGTTGGGATCGAAAGCTGCTTTGTAATCCAAGCTGCCAGTTCATCTGTGACAAGCTCTAGTACGACAGCAAATGCGCCTGCTTCTTCAATCGCTTTTGCATCGCTTAGAAGCTTCTTAGCCTGCTCAGAGCTGCGCCCTTGCACCCGAAAACCACCCAATTGATGTACAGATTGCGGCGTTAAACCCAAGTGTCCAACGACAGGTACACCTGCATCGGTAATCGCTTTAACTGTTGCGGCGATTTCAGCTCCGCCTTCCAGCTTAACCGCTTTCGCGCCGCCTTCACGCATCAATCGGCCAACCCCATTCAGCGTCGCATCCAAGCTGCCGTGGTACGTTAAGAACGGCATATCGGCAACGACGAACGTATTCGGTGCGCCGCGCACGGCAGATCGCGTATGATACACCATGTCATCCAAGGTGACTGGCAATGTTGAATCGTAGCCAAGCACTACATTCCCCAGGGAATCCCCAACTAAAATGACATCAATGCCTGCTTCCTCGGATAAACGAGCTGAGGGATAATCATAGGCCGTAATCATCGTAATCGGTACGCCGTCTCCCTTCATTTTTCTCATCTTAGCTGTCGTTAGCGCCTTACGTTGGTCCAAAGTAATCCCAGCTTCCTCATATAAAATAAAAAACCTTTTAGCTATGAGCTAAAAGGAACGCATGCAGAAAGAATCAATGATCCCTCTGTCTCGGTCCTAGGCGGCTCAGAGCAGAATCCAACATCTTGGTACTTCATATCTCATTGTACTTGCAAGCTTACAAGTGCAGTTCCTATAAGGATACCGCCTTATCTATCTATTATACCAAACCTTGCTTCAAGAGGATACCCTATATCTCCCATTACCGCAATTCGATATCGCCCGAATAAATTTTGAGATGCTCACCGCTCGGCGTAATAACCGTTAAAGCACCCGAATCGTCCAAGGAATCTGCGATCCCTTCGATCACTCCTGTTGGTGTGTTCGTACGGATTGGTCTTTTCAACGTGACGCTCAGCGCTTCCCAAAGCAATCGAATCGGGGCAAAGCCTTTCTCTAAGTACAAGGCATACAGCTCTTCGAATTCAAAAAGAAAGGCTTGTACGATACGTTCACGTGAGACGAGTGCGCCTGATTCAATAGCCAAAGAGGTTGCAATGTGCTTTAGTTCCTCTGGGTAGTCTTCATCCAGCAAATTCACACTAATGCCAATACCTGCAATCACATATTTCAATCGCTCGTCCTCGCCGCTGCTTTCCAGCAAAATGCCGCTCACTTTCTTGCCGTGAATCAACAAGTCGTTCGGCCATTTGATCCCAATCTCCACCTGACACACTTTTTGGATAGATCGGCATAGAGCCACTGCACTCAAAAGCGTCAGCTGCGGCATGAAATATACAGGTATCCGCGGGGTTAGAATGAGACTCATCCATATCCCTTTCCCCGCTGGAGAATGCCATTTGCGCCCCATACGGCCTCTCCCTGCATTCTGTTTCTCCGCGAGCACAATCGTGCCCTCAGGAGCGCCAGAAGCCACCAATTGATGCGCAATCGTCTGTGTCGAATCTACCTCATCATAAATATGTACTTTATGGCCTAGTACTTTCGTCCGCATCCCATTCAGCAACTCACTTAGCTGCCACTTGGCAGGCTTGCTGATGAGACGGTACCCTTTGCGTGGGGAAGCCTCAAATTCATACCCCTCCGCTCTAAGCTCCTCAATATGCTTCCAGATCGCCGTACGGCTTACATTCAGCCGCCGACTGATTTCAGCGCCAGACACATACCCCTCCGACGCCTCATCGAATAGTTGTAAAATTTGTTCATTCATAGGGATTCACCTGAAATCCTTTCGCCAGCGTTCAAATTCAATTTTTTGGTGTAAAGTCGAAGGAATCGATTAACTAGGTGACAATCAGGGCTGCTGCGATCGAGTTAGTCGGAAAAACCGTTTATCTCGCAGACAATTAAGGCTGCTGCGGTGGAGTTAGTCGGAAAAACCGTTTATCTCGCAGACAATCAGGCTGCTGCGATCGAGTTAGTCGGAAAAACCGTTTATCTCGCAGACAATTAGGGCTGCTGCGGTGGAGTTAATCGAAAGAATCGAGTAACTCGCCAACTCCACGTCGGCTATTCCGAGTAAAGAAAAACCGCGCAGCGCTGCTACTTCGCAGCCTGCGCGGCGTGAATAAGAGCCTCGCGCTCGTTCGGGATTTCCCCGAGAGCGGCTCGCTCGAGCAGTTCCTGCAGCAGCACGCCCATCCATGGGCCTGGCTGCCGGCCTAGAGCTTCCGCCACATCCTGACCGGATATGGCGAGCTCCTTCAGGCTGAAGCAGGGAACCTCCTTCAGCCAAGTTTCACCGCGCCGCACCAGCGCCGGCGCCACGGTCTGAAGGAAGCGCGCGAGCTCGCCGCGCTTCTCAGTCTCCTGCGGCAGCTCGCGCAGCAGCCGCAGCAAGGCGCGGGCTGCGGCTTCGCCGCGGCGCACCGCGCCAAGCTTCCAGACCCGCTCCAGCGGAGCCGGGTCTGGCGCCTCTGCCTGCGCGGCCACAGCCTCGCGCAGGGCCAGTACGCCCGCGACGGCTGTGCCGTCGGCGCGGGAGAAGGTCAATGCCTGGAGAGCCGCGCGGACCGTGTCCGCTGGCACCTCCAGGAGCGTAATCAGCATGGCCCAGCGGTCATGCTGGTGTTCGAGCGCGCTGACGGCGTCCAGCGCGTCGTCCCAGGCGAGCCAAGCCTCAAAAGGCAGCGGAAGCTGCGTTTTGAGGTGGGCCAGCAGGCCGCTCGCCAAGAGCAGCCGCACAGCCCGCGCAGGGGCTGGGCCTTCAACCATGCGCTGCAGCTCGCTGCGCACGCGCTCCATCGCGATATGGCGCAGCAGATGAGCATGGCTCAGCAGCGCCTGCCACGTGCTGCTCTCGATCTCGAGTCCGTAGGTCGAGGCGAAGCGAATACAGCGAAGCATGCGCAGCGCATCTTCCCCGAAACGCTCCTCGGCATTGCCTACACAGCGCAGAATTCCCGCAACCAGGTCGGCTTGCCCTCCAAACGGATCCAGCACCTCGCCGTTTAGAGCCATCGCCATGGCGTTCATCGTAAAATCGCGTCGTTTTAAATCTTCATTCAAATCTGAAATATAAGCGACAGCCGCAGGACGTCGAAAGCCCTCATACGCCTCTTCCTTGCGGAAGGTAGTCACCTCATACGTCCCTTCTGGCATTAACACCGTGACAGTCCCATGCTGCAGTCCCGTTGGGACGGTGCGCGGGAAAATCTGTATTACCTGCTCAGGCCGCGCCGAAGTGGCGATATCGATATCTTTGATCGGTTTATGCAGTACAGCGTCGCGAACACATCCACCAACGAGATACGCTTCGTACCCCGCTTCCGTCAACTTCGCAAGCACAGCCTCTGCACCAGTATCCTTGATTTTCATATGTCTTGCTTCCAAATATAGCGCTCCTAGCCAACATTCGCCTTATTGACAAGACGATGCTGAAAGACGATGAGATTCCGGGAGTTCTCTCCCTAATACACGGTAATAAATTTCTTCATATTGCAACGTTGTAATGTCATTACAGAACGTATAGCGTGCACGATTCAAACAATTTTGAGCCATTTGTTCATACAGTACTTGATTTTTCAATAACTGAATCGCGTACTCCGCCATTTCAGCTGTATCGCCTACATTAGCCAAGTATCCTGTCTCACCATGTGTAATCAGCTCAGGTATTCCGCCTGCATTCGATCCGATCGTTGGGACACCGCAAGCCATCGCTTCTAAAGCCACTAGCCCGAAGCTTTCTTTCTCTGACGGCAGCAACATCACATCAGCTAGTGAAATCACTTGCGCGACGTCATCTTGCTTTCCACAGAACAACACCTTATCTGTAAGGCCGAGCTCCTTCACTTTCGAAATCATTTTCGAAAGATCCGGTCCTTCCCCGACGAATAACAATCTGGAAGGCACTTCTTTACTTACTTTTGCGAAAATATCAACAACATCCTGCACCCTTTTCACAGGTCGGAAATTGGAAATATGAATGAGAATCTTTTCGTCAGGACGCGCAAATTCCGTTCTCAGTTTCGTAATATCACGCGGATAATACACGCGTTTATCAACGAAGTTGTAAGTGAGATCGATATCACGTTCAATGTGTAATAATTCTCTTGTTTCTTTAATGAGATCCTTCGACACAGCCGTCACAGCGTCGCTCTCGTTAATCGCATAACGAATGAGATCGGAGATCGATTGATCTTGACCCAACACCGTAATATCCGTTCCATGCAGCGTGGTAACGACTTTCAAGTTCGTTCCCACCATTTGCTTCGCCAGCAATGCGCACACCGCATGCGGAATGGCATAATGCACGTGCAGTAAGTCAAGCTCTTCCATCTTCGCAACTTGCGCTAATTTACTAGCAAGCGACAGGTCGTAAGGCGGATAGCGAAACACATAATATTGACTGACTTCGACTTCATGATAAAAAATATTTTTATGAAACTTGCCTAACCGAAACGGCATACTATGCGTGATGAAATGAACTTCATGTCCTTTTTCCGCAAGTAATTTCCCTAGCTCTGTCGCAACAACCCCAGATCCGCCAAGCGTCGGATAACAAGTAATCCCGATTTTCAATTTGTCTTTCATGTTACACCTCTTTCCGATCAATCAAACTGTTCGATGACTAAGGGCAATTTCGAAACGAACCCTTCCGCGTACGTCAGTTGACGTCTTTGCCCCATTAAGCGATCCCTGGCTTCTACGCGTTCGACATAGCCTTGATTGAGTGGCGTCGCCACCGTTCCTGCACCTGTCATAAATTGTGATTGATAAGCACGTAACGCAGCCATTTTCAGCTCATAGGCATCGGTTACATCCACCATGACATCAGCTTCATACACATCATTTATAAAATAAAAATATAACTGTTCCACGTTCACTGGCTCTGAATCTGGTAAATATCTACGCAATTTCGCGTTGAACACAGCTTCCTGAATCAAATGAGAGCAAGCAATATGATCGGGATGACGATCCTGCCAGTACGGAGCAAATACGATTCTAGGGCGAAATTTACGAATCTCTTGGGTAATGCGCTCGATATGATCTGCGTTCACAAACAACCCGCGATCGGGAAGTCCAAGATTCGTACGCGACACAACCCCTAAGATTTTCGCCGCTTCTTCCGCTTCTTTAATTCTCGTTTCCACTGTTCCGTTCGAGGACATTTCCGCATAGGTCAAATCGCACAAGCCAACGCGCGAACCGCGTGCTGTATGCTTCGCAATGGAAGCTCCCATCCCGATCTCGGCATCATCCGCATGGGCGCCAAAAATAAGAATATCTAGTTGTTCACTCATTCTATTCGATTCCTGGTTTATATTTATGTACGAGTTCTCTCCATGCAAAATCGCCACGATCCAACGCCTTAACCAGCAATTCTGCTGTCGCGATATTCGTCGCACACGGAATGCCCTGCACATCACATAGACGAAGCAAAGCGATAATGTCTGGTTCGTGCGGCTGGGCCATCAATGGATCACGAAGGAAGATAATAAAGTCCATTTCATTTTCAGCAACCATTGCACCGATTTGTTGGTCGCCGCCGAGCGGACCCGACATAAAACGATGTACACTCAATTGCGTGTTATCCATAATGCGTTGCCCGGTCGTGCCTGTTCCGTATAATTTATGCCCTGCGAAAACTTGCTCATACGCAGTAACGAAATTTACCATCTCATCTTTTTTCCGATCATGGGCAATAAGTGCAATGTTCAACATCTGCGTTCCACGCTCCTAGTGGTCATTAATCTATAAAATGCTCAAATCCATAAATCATGCCAGAATAAGTCATGACTTTACGAATTGCAATGGCAACACCTGGCATATAGGCTGCGCGATCATAGGAATCATGTCTAATTTTCAACGCTTGACCTTGTTCAGCCATAATCACTTCTTGTTGTGCGAAAACACCAGGCAAACGAACGCTATGTATTCTAAATCCATTGTAATACCCGCCGCGAGAACCTTCAATTGTTTCTTCTTCCTTCGGATTCCCTTGCTTAATTTCTTCACGAACTTCGGAAATAAGCTCCGCAGTTTTCACCGCCGTTCCAGAAGGTGCATCCAATTTCTGATCGCCATGATATTCAATGATTTCTAAATGAGGGAAATATTTCGACGCTTGCGCCGCAAAACGCATCATCAGAATTGCTCCAATAGAGAAATTAGGTGCAATCAGTCCGCCGATTCCGTTATCCTGGCACAGCTTGTCCAACTCAGCAATCGCCCCCGGCGTGAATCCGGTTGTACCCATGACTGGGCGAATGCCTAGTCGAATTGCTAGATTTGTATGTGAAACCGCCGTCTGCGGTCCTGTAAAATCAACCAACACATCTGGTCTTGCTTCCGATAATGCTTGCTCGATATCATTGCTCATGAGAACGCCGCAATCATCCATACCAACCATTTTACCCAAATCAATTGGGCCGGTCGTTCGGCTAACCCCTGCAACTAACTCCATATCGGATTCGCGCAGAACGGTTTTCACAACTTCCCGACCCATTCTACCACTTGCGCCAATGACAGCTACTCGAATTTTCTGTTCCATATCGTAAGAATCTCCTTTATCTCATCTTCTAGCTTGGGATCATTTCATTTTCAATTGGTACAATGCTGCTTGCCGCTTTGCCACTTCATTAACGGGCTCCAAGCGGACTGCTTCCATGACGGTTTGATAGGCTCTTGTGAAATCATTCCGCAAGGCGAAGGCTTCCCCTAATATTAAATAGGCTTCTATGGCCAAGGGATCGAGTACGATCGCTTCTTTCAGTAAAAAAATCGCACGTTCCGCATGCTCGGTAGGCGTACTCAGCAATTTTCTCGCTTCTTCCACCCTTTCTCGTGCATGAAGCACCTGCAAATGAAAGCGAAACGCCTCATTGTCCGGCTCTAGCTCAATGGCTTTCGACGCATGTTCGACCGCTTTGTTTAATTTATTACTTCTTGTGAATGTAATCGAAAGTTTGTGATGATAGGCAGCATTGTTTGGTTCTTCCGCTATCGCTTTTTCAAACCATTCAATGGCCTTTTCGAAATCATGCCCAAGTATGGATTCGTACGCTTTCTGTATTTCGTTTTCTCCATTCATCTGCCCATCCTCCTTACCATTCGCGGTTTTCCCGACTTATGGGGATGGTATAGTTTATGAAGTTCAGTTTGTTTCGGTGTTTATTTTAGTCCAACGCCCTGCGTCACGCGTGTTGAACTTGTGCATGATTTTATCATGGGCTTCTGTCAAATCAATCCCAAGCGAGTTGGCAAAGCAGATCGTAATGAACAAAATATCGCCAAGCTCCAACTCAATTGAATTATCGGCTTCTGTGCTTTTTTTAGGTTTCTCCCAAAAGAATGGTTCACCTCACGGGCCAATTCGCCCACTTCTTCCGACATTCTTGCCAGCATGGACAACGGACTGAAATAACCTTCCTTAAACTGGGAAATATAAATATCAACCTCTTGTTGCAGGTCTTTTAATGAGCGCTCTGACATTGGCATCCTTCTTTCCATCTTCTACAAAGGTTATCCTCCTTATGTTAAACTAAACAAGAAAAGTTGACAAATTTTTTTAACCCGCAGGTAACTTAGGTTTGGAGGACATTCACATGATATTCAAAGAAAGATTGCAAGATCAATTTATTAATGTGCTAGGCATCAGTATCGGCACGGCAATTTATGCGTTTGGGTTGCATTATTTTGTTATTTCCAATGAACTTATGGAGGGCGGCGTTACAGGAATTTCCCTATTGCTCAAATATGTGCTTAATGTACCTCCTTCCATTTCCACACTCCTATTTAATATCCCCTTATTTTATATAGGATGGCGAAATTTCGGAAGAGGCCCGATGTTATATACAATTTACGGGGTTGTTTGCCTATCCTTCTTTCTATGGGTCATGGAATGGCTCATCCATATGGGCTGGCTTATTCCTTTTCAGACGACGCAGGACTACTTCTTGGCCACTTTATATGCGGGTATAACACTCGGAACAGGGCTTGGACTCGTATTCCGCTTTGGCGGCACCACTGGCGGCTCTGATATCTTAGCCCGAATTGGTCATAAGAAACGGGGCTGGAGCGTTGGACAAGTCATTCTCATTATCGACGTCCTCGTAATCGGTTCATCGCTCATTTACTTACCGAAAGAGAAAGTGCTCTATTCACTAGTAGCCGTATTCGTCACTTCGCGGCTGATCGATTACATATCAGAGGGCGCTTACGCGGCCAAAGCTTTCACAATCATCACCGAGCAACCCGGTATGCTGGCCGATACAATTACAAAAGAACTAGATCGCGGTGTTACCTTATTCCCAGCGCGAGGCGCATATTCAGGCAATACCAAAGAAGTCGTTTATTGTGTCGTATATCGGCATGAAACGAGACGAATGCGAGAATTGATTCATGCTTTAGACCCTCGCGCATTCATCATTGTTGGGGATGTACATGAGGTTTTTGGGGAAGGCTTTAAAGCACATTAAATTTGTATACAAAAAAGTGGATGGGCCAGCTCCAAGAGCTTGCTCCATCCACTTTTTTCAAATATTCTCGCCTTTTTCCCGCTGTTTGACTGGCACAATATGACGTCCCGATTGGCGCATGCGCCATCCGACGTAAGATAACACGGATACAATGATGAACCCCATGCTAATCGACCAAATAATCGGTTGATTCGGATCCGTTAGCGGTACATAAGCTAGTGCATCCTTATGTTTCATGAACAACTCATCCAGTACGGCATTCAAGCTTGTAAGCGCGCTGTCAATTTGCTTCATGGGCATTGGTTTCGTGTTCACTTGTGTTCCAATGTAGCGTAAGAGAGAATCAAGCTTCTCTACCGATGAAGGTTCACGACTAATCAGGAGAGAAGGATGAATGATTGCAATATGCTGCACGAGTACACCGTACTCTCGAATGGCATCCCCTGGATTATTCGCTTTAACTTGTTTGCGCATCATATCACTATCGTTGAGCAAAACTTTATAGTATTGCAGCCACATCGGCTGATTCTTATGCGTAAGTGCATCCGTTGCTAAACGGATCTTAGCCACAGCAATTTGACCCTCTGCAGGTGAATAATTAGCCGCGTTATACACGCGTTTCGCCTCTGTGATCGTTTGAGTCAACGCATTCAAGCCCTCAACCGAGGTAATGCCTTCGAACTGAATCTTCGGGATTTGATCTGCAATTTGGCTTAGTTTATTTCTTGCATCCGATACTTGCCCAGACATCGTCAACGTATACATCTCTTCTGCAATTCCATTCAGAAAAGCAATTTTCTCTAGTTGCACGGGATCCATCGGCTTCAGAGCTTGTCCGGTGGTACCAACGCTTTTTCCGCAAGCAGCAAGTACACATACGACTGCTGTGATGAGTAGTAGGATCATTAGACTTCGTTTGCCTCTAACGAAAAACATGGGACTTCCCCTCCTTCACCATCATCATATGGAGGTTCGTCCCATTTTAGACCATTATTGCGGTAGTTTGACCCTGCTTTTCTCTCTTGCCAAATAACACGTGATCGCAATCCAAATTCCAATGATACTCAAGCAAATGGTGAAAAATTGTATGGTGCCTAAATAAGGATGCAATTCACGTTGCAAGCGTGGGAACACGCCTTTTTCATAATCCATATAGTCATTCCACAAGGTCCAAATGGCGACGATAACGACAGCTGGTATCCCGTAGGAAAACCACCGTACGAATAATAGCGCTTCCACCGCCATTGCCAAATGTGACGCCGTTAACATCCAACCATCCCATCCCACGGATGCGCCTTGGTAAGCCCCTGCCCAAATCATCGTAACGGCCCATATCCCATATTTAAAAGAAGTAATTAATCCGAAAGCTTCGATAAAACTGCGAATGGCTTTATATAGCTTACTTGGTGTTCGCGTTGATGAGCGATCGGCAATCAAATAACCTACGGATAATGTGAAAAATAAACTAGCCGTCGGGCTATCTGGCACAAAGTACACATACCATACAGGATTTTCAGCGATGGTGTCTATCATTTGCCCCCAATACCATTCATAGCCATAGATCGTCCCAAGGATATTGCAGATGAACAACAACCATAACATTTTCTTATCGAGCAAGAATTCTCGACTCCAGAAATAGGAAACGGACATGCAGGCTCCTCCCATGTATACCAACATTTCTTTTCAAAAAAAACCTGATCACTTTCGCGACCAGGTTCTTTGGATTATTGAGTTTTTTGTTTCGATAACCATTCAGCCAATTTATCAATATCGGCATCTGTTAAGCCTTTATCAATGTTCGGCTTATACATGGCAGGCATGTTGCCTTTACCATTTTTAATAATACCCAGAATGTCTTCTTTCGTGTGACCGTCACCTACACCTAGTAGAGCAGGTACACCCGAAGCAGGCATTCCCTTAAGTTGTGCGCCGTGACAAGCTAAGCAAGTTGCTTTCGCGTAAATCGCAGCAGCTGGATCATCAGCAGCAACGATAGCTGCCGCTTTTTTCGTTTCTTTCTTCGCGCCTTCACCAGCAGCTGCACCTTTGTTCTTGTGCATTTCTTCTTCACGCTTGATGTGCTCTGGGATAATGTTCTTCTCTTTGAGCTCAAGTTGGTAGTGACCCCAAGATGTGTACGTAAGGTATGTACAAGCAACCAAAGATAAAATCATAAGGCTTGAAGCGATTGGTCTTCTATAGAAGCGACGCTCTTTCCCTGTATCCAAGAAAGGAGCTAGAAGTAAACCACCGAAAAGTAACCCAGGAACAACTACCGCTCCAAGAACGACGTAATCTCCCGATGTGTATGGATACTTCAGCAATTGATACATGAACAAGAAGTACCAGTCTGGCATCGGAATAAATGCGGTGTTCTTAGGATCCGCTGGATAACCAAGCGGAGCTGGGTCAGACATTACTAGAACTAACATACCTACCAGGACAACAACCCCAACCATCCACTCTTTTAGCAAAAAGTTTGGAATGAATGCCTCTGACTTACCAGGGTAAGCCGAGTAATCTCTAGGAATGAGACGTTGCTCTGGAGTTTTTTTAATTACGCGGGAATCTCCAACGTAAACGATTTTTTCATCAGACTTATGACCATGCGCCACGCTATTCGCCCCTCCCTAAATTATAGCGGTCCGGAAATACCTTGTTTGCGAATCATGAAGAAGTGTCCGGCAAGCAAAGCTAGAAGAACGCCAGGCAGGAAGAACACATGAATAGCAAAGAATCGAGTTAGTGTTTGGGCACCAACGATGCTTCCGCCTTGCAGCAATGTTTCGATGTACGGCCCAGCCAATGGTACCGAAGCTGCAATTTTCATACCTACTTGAGTTGCAAAGTAAGCTTTGTTATCCCATGGAAGCAGGTATCCCGTAAAACCAAGACCTAACATAACGAAGAAAATGAGCATGCCTACTACCCAGTTCATTTCACGTGGAGCTTTATAAGAACCTGTGAAGAACACGCGCAGGGTATGTAAGAACATCATTACGATAACTAAACTAGCTCCCCAGTGGTGCATACCTCTGACGATAACACCGAAAGCTACTTTATGTTGTAAGTAATCAACACTTGCATACGCATTGATAATATCAGGTGTGTAATACATCGTTAAGAACATACCTGACAAAATTTGAATGACTGTGATGAAAAACGTCAAGCCGCCAAAGCAATAAACGAATGCGGAAAAATGATGAGCAGGGTTTACGTGCTCTGGCACCTCGTGATCCGCTACATCCCTCCACATAGGCGTAATATCAAGACGTTCGTCAATCCAGTTGTATACGTTTTTAAACATCTGATCGTGACGCCCCCTTATACTCTTGTGTTAGCATGCAGTTGTCCAACATACACGAAACCATTCTCTACTTTAGTCGTATATTCGTCTAGAGGTTTAGGCGCTACAGCAAGGTTCTTCCCATCTTGCGTATAGTGAGCACCATGACATGGACAGAAATACTGATCTTTGTATGCAGGGTTATCGTTCCAGTTAACCGTACATCCAAGATGCTTACACGTTGGATTTAACGCAAACAGCTTACCGTCGCTGCCTTTGGAAATCCATGCTACCAACTCAGCATCGCTCTCGTACCAACCATCAACCTGATGAACTTGGAACGTAAACGCTTGTGGTACATTTGTAATTTTACTTTCTTCGACAACTTTAACCCAATCCGATGCTGATTTCTTCTGAAGAACTGGATCAATGGCGAACCGAACCATCGGTATGATAATTCCTGCTCCCATGAATCCTCCAGCGCCACCAAGGGTATAAGAAAGAAATTGTCGACGAGACATTTCGCGTTTGGTCCCGGGTTTCTTCCCATGCTGTTCTTCTTTGTGATTGTTATGATCACTCATTCTCAGGTCTACCCTCCTACATTGGCCGAAGTCCGAACCCTCTCGGACATCAGTTACCTCTATCACGTGTCGTTCGACATTACACTACATAACTAGGACATTTCTAATAATAGCCTACGACTACTAGGTCGTCAAGAATTCATAACTCCTTTTATTCATTTGAAATCTGCGCATTCGGACAAATTTTAACGAAATTGTCACAACTTTTTGGAAGCCACTTTCCTCCATTACTACCCTTATCTTGCACATTTTTTTTCCAATAATACATGCGCTCGCCGATCTTAATCTACCGGGTACCAAAGTTGCTGCACTTGCCCCGTAATGCCAGCTCGAATGGCTTCCACTTGTTCAGCCCATTGATCTCGATCTACAACAATTAACAAATCTGTGTGCTTGGATGTCCACGTCAACGCTTCCTGGCATGAAGTTACGACAATGACATACCGAAAACCTGACTGCTTGACTTGCTGTGTTACCTTTTCTACATACTTGCTGCCATCTTCACTGATTATATAATGAAGTGCTGGATATGTAACGACTCTGCCTTTGAAAGGTATTTCAATGACCTCCATCACGTCTCTGAGATGTTCTAGGGCTGAAGTCACTTGCATGGGGTCTTCACGGCCTGTCAGCCCAGTAATCGGCAGCAGGCATGTGTCTAGATATGGTTTCAATTCCGGCCAATCTTGTGGGGCAATGTCATTAAATTTCAAGGTGTGCGCCTCCCTATCATTTACCAAAACCACATAGGCTATGTAGGCTATGCTCAACTTGTACTTTAATCGCTTCGCAACACGACTGTCAATCAAAGCTGAGCGGATCGATCTGCAACAAAGCAAAAGAGACATGTGAATGATTCCACATGCCCTCGGTTTGAAACTTTGTATGCGCAGCGATGATTACCCTCGTGATAGTAAAACCTTTAATTCAGAAGTGAGCGCCAAGAAGGTTGACTGATCTCCCTTTGCTAAAGCACGATCAATTTCCTTATAAAGATTTTCTTCTCTATATTTGCGTAAGGCATTATCCCAAATCATTTCCGCGAAAAGTGCCAGCAGCGCATCGTTAGATACATTCATTTTTCCCATGAGACCTACCTCCAAATGTTGTCCGCGGTTTGTCAGGAGCTTTGTTTTCGCAAAAAGTGATGTGTCGATATTGGTATTCCCCAACCCGTTTACATGCTCCTAGTTCATCATATTCAGTTCGATGGTCAACGCTTCATTCAAATGCCCGTATGAACGGGAATGTGTTAGTACCTAGTTTTTCAAAGCAAGGCGACCTTGTCCTCATTCGCAATGCTGATCCCCTTAATGACACTTGAGCCTAATTTGGTCACTTGTATGACGGCTCCATTAGTGAGATCTTCTCCAATTCGGATCAAACCTAAGTGCATCATCATTCGAATAATGCGCTGCTCGACGATGGATTCTGAGCTATCGTAATAGAAAGGTTTTACTAACTTGCTTAATAGCTCAACAAGCGATGCCAAGGTCACCCACTGCTCACACAATCGGTCGAGCCAACATGCTAAACTTTGAATATTCGGTATCGGATTCTTGTATAGACGTAGCCAGAAGGTATACACGTCACTCATAGTTTCCTTTTTACCATGTTGTAACCGGACTTTTCCTGTTTCTGTTAATCGTAGTGTCAAATCATGTTCACTAATCAGTTGGTGGTAATAACAATAATCATAGATCAATGAGAATCGGTTCGGATATTCCTTGAACATACGCCCATAGCCAAATCTCCACTGACCCTTGGCCACCATCTCTTCTTGCACGGATAACATTTGAAGTACTTGTTGAAGCTGCCTTTTGTACATGAACCCTTCTGTCGTTAGTGAAATGTCCTGCTGGGCAACTGCCATTAGGAAATGATAGATATCATCCACGAGAAGCATCTGCTCATCTCGATACACGGCAGGTTCATCTGTCTTCATCAACGATTGCTTAAATTGGTTCGCTAACACATCGTTGAATTTGCGCTTCAAATCCGATGGTACGTGAAATAGAAACTTGGTTTGCTGGGAGTAACCATTAAACAACCAACCTAACTTCTTGAATTTCACAATCATATCCCTTGGATTCCATTCATCGGCACCATCTTGCCCAAATCGCGACTGTTGAACTCTAGCGATGAGTTCCTCCATACTGAATGCATTGCGAGGATCAGATAAGAGGGAATTCAGAAAACGTACGTTTTCCAAAGAAAGACTCTGAATGTGCTTCTCAAAGATGTCTTTGCGCATGGCCGTGCTGAGGATTGATTGAATCAGTTCATTCTTGGAATGACCATTGCACTCACACTCGTAGGTCGTTGCAATGCGGCCTAATTCATGGATATCGGCATAACTGAGCATATCGGCTAGGTTCATTTCCATCCTGCATCCTCCTTAAAGTTTGCGAAGCAAACTAGCATCGAAAGCATTCGCTAGAGCAACATGATCGACGTCGATGTTTCTAGTAACCATTATGGGATTTTTTCCCGAAAATATTCCGCTGAAAATAAAAAAACATGACTCTTAACGAGTCATGCTTCGCTTAAATCGAAGATTCAGTTGGTGACTGCAAATGCAGTAAACAATTGTATAGCTGTAATTGCCATTGGTTTTCTGCACGTGATAATAGAGTTAAAGACGTATTCTCCAGGAATTGTTCCTGATTCAATTGCAACTCGCGAAGCACCTGAACGATGAACCCGCCGTGAGAGATCAACAGCACTTTTTTACCCTTATAAGCGTCTAAAATGCCTGCTTCAAACGCTAACCAACGTGCCCACAGCTCGTGATCCTTCTCCTGGCCTAGCTCCTGAAGCTTCCAGTCAGCCCCCCAGCGAGCTTCACGCTCAACAGCCGTCGTACCTTCAACAAGACCGTAACTTCTCTCTCTCAACCTAACGTCCATCGCCAAAAGAGGGATACGTGATTGCTGCGCAATAATCGAAGCAGTTTCACTAGCTCTTTTCAAATCACTGCTAATGATCCCATCCCAGCTTTCATCAGCCAATCTCAACCCGAGCAGCCGAGCCTGTTCCCGACCTTCATCCGTTAATTCGGTATCCAATTGACCTTGCAGCTTGCCAAGGCGATTCCATTCCGTACTACCGTGACGAATAAAGCCTATCGTAGTCAATGCTCTACCTCCATTGCATTAGTTCTTCGTTCGTGATAACCAATTCATAATGATAATTGTTGCAACTAACCCTAACAAGGAAACGACTAATAAATAATGCGGATAAGAGTGAATCGGTCCCACGTGGAAACGCAAAGGCTCCATAAAGCTTGGATTGAGACTCGCTACCGCGTCGCCTAGTTTATGACCATTCATCGACTCTGTACCGCTTGACTTCAAAGCCTGTGGTGCTTCCAAATCAAAAATGGAACTATCTGCAGAAGCTACCGTGGAAGGAGGCGTGCCATCATAAACAATCGCAAATAAGAAGCTGAATATAAACAAAGCTAAACAAAATGCGATTACAACCGTCAGGTTACGTCTCAGTTTATACGAAATGGCATACATCCGTTCCGAAACGGGAATTCGCCAAGACTCATCCTGATAAATCCGATTCATGACTTTCCCTGAAATGACAGGTTCAAAATCGGTAAACTCCTCTTCGTTCGCGGCGGATCGGATCAGGATCATGCTCTCTTCCCAGATCTGAAATTCTTCTGCGCAAGAAGAGCAAGTAAGTAAATGCTCATCCACTGCGACTCGACGCAGGTCATCATTCGGCAAATCCCAATAGACTCCAAATAATTCCTGGATCTCACTACAATTCATCGCTTGTCATCCCTTCGATTCTTCGAATATCGGTTCACTGAAATAAGGATCCAGATGCAGTTTGACGGATGCCCTAGCTCTAAACAGAAGCGATTTCACAGAGCTTACTGTTTGTCCTAAAATATTAGCAATTTCCTGATAATCCATCTGATCATACTCCCGTAAAATCAACGCGGAACGCTGCTTCTCTGGTAAGCTGTTAATCGCATCACGCACCATGGATACTTTCTCGTTCCTCAACATCGCTTGTTCTGGCATCGCATCGAAAGAGGCATGCGGCGTTAAACCGCTTTGCTCCAGCGATACTTGAACACTTTTATTTTTGCGCAGCTCACTCAATACCGTATTACGGGCAATCGTATATAACCATGTTGAAAAAGAAGCCTCGATTTCGCGAAATGAGTGCAAACTGCGATACGCTTTATAGAATGTTTCATTACACAAATCTTCCGCAACGGCTTCCATTTGTGTGTTTTTTAACATATGAAAGATAAATGCAAGGATTTTACGCTCGTAACGACGCATGAGCTCGTTATATAGCTGAACATTTCCATCCTTGATTTCTCTGATCAATTGGGAATCGGTCATTACGTGGCGACCCTCCTCGCGATTCCGGGTACCACTCCAACTGTTCCTATTTGTTGTACTAGTGTTGGAGTGAAAAGTTGCGATACAAATAAAAAAATATATGCATATTTATTGTGCAGAATATGTCCCTCGTAATACTTCTTGATTCATCGCAAAAATCCTGCTAGATTCGACAATTTGTTGGATAAAGTTCATAATTCAGTCTTTCCGTAGTATCCAATGGACTACATGCACTCTAAGAACTATATGTTCGTTATAAGAAACTCAGAGCAAAATAAACAAAAAAAAACCGCCGTAAACGGCGGTTGCACTTATGGTGCGATTATCGGATAGGAGTGGAGAGAAACCATACTGTACTTTTATTATATGTATACGGTTTCATTCTGTCAACACTTTTTTGAAAACGTTTACTCGAGGTTTTTTGCTACCATTTTGGGATCATGTTGTCCCATCGCTTGATTGATTAAATTGTTAATCGAATGCGGCCGTACATAAGGGCTCCCCGCATTAATGCGAGGAATTTGCATGGAGTCCAGATCCCGTGAAGTTAATCCAGCTTTGGTCGTGAAGGCAAACTGTATGCCCGCTTCCTGCAGTTGAGCCATGGTCGTTTCTGTATAGCTGCCAAATGGATAGGCGTACGCATCCACTTTCGTTGCAGCATTCAAGCTTGTGAGCTTCGACATACAAGACTTCGTATCATCTACGACTCGCTTCTTGTAAACATCATCTGTTTCCTGGACGCCGTTAATGAAAAGCTTATTGGACAGCATAGGCTTACCATCTTGTGCCGCATGCAAATGGTCTGAATGACATTGAAACTCAATGTCGGGGTCATCCTGGCGTATTTGTGTAATCTCTTCAGGCGATAAAGCGGCTAACTTTGGTTTCTTAGGATCGTCCAAGTCTTTCGTAATCACAAAGTTGACGGCTGGGATTTGTAATTTTTTAAGAATAGGATATGCGTACGTAAAAAAGCTTTCGTATCCATCGTCAAATGTCACGAGTATCGCATTATCAGGTATTTGCTTCCCATCCTGCTTGAATGCTTTGAATTGATCGAGTGTAATGAATTCGAACCCTCTGCGTTTCAAATATTGCAGCTGCCGTTTGAACAATTGTGGTGAAATCGTCACAGAGCTTGATTCCTGATCATCAAGATGATGATAAACCAACACCGCGACTTTGTCCGTGTAAAACACATCTTTGGTACTTGCAAAAGTAGGGGAAAAATTAAGAAATACAATCAAACAAGCTAAAACACTAGCAACTAACATCCGAAATTTCAATTCAAACCGCCCCATCAACTTCAATATAAAATAGAAAAAATAAAAGTTATTATATCATGGGTCTTCAGTCCTGTGAATCCGTTTACAAAAAATAAAAAAAAGCAAGCCCCTATGCCTCTGGTCTGATCAAAGGTTAGGAGCTTGCTTATTCAGTCTTATTGTGTAGGTACTACACATGGACTTTGTATTCAGTACTGAGGAGTTCAGACGCACGATCTGCTTCCTCTTGACTGCGGAATGATAATCTTAATACGCCTGGCACATCTTCACGGCTCTCGATGATTTGAATATTGCTGAGGTTGATTCGCTCATTCCCCAACAGAGAGGTTATAGATCCTATAATACCGGGATGATCGGGAACATCGACATAAATATCGAATAACGAAGTGAGAACACCTTTGCGCCGTTCAGGCAACGATTTACGGAATGCCCCAGCCAAACGGAACTGTTCAGCAATCCCTTCCCCATCGCTAACTTCAAGCAAATGAACAAACCGCGAAATTTCCTCGTTCCAATCTTTCAGCAGTTTGAGCAGGACCTCCCGATTATTTACGAGAATGTCTCGCCAAATCATAGGTTCACTCGATGCAATTCGCGTAATATCACGGAAACCGCCAGCAGCTAAATTTTGATATAACGTATTATGCTCATTGTACCCTCTTACCTGGTTCACTAAGGCAACAGCAATAATATGCGGCAAATGGCTAATCGCACCAACAATATCATCATGTTCACTCGCGCCCACTTGAACGATCTGCGCCTTTGTCAGGCTTAGAAGACTAGTCAAGCGATCCACTTCAGCCTGTGGCGTACCTTCAGCGGGTGTCAGCACATAGAAAGCATTCTCATAGAGATGGGAAGACGCTGCCTCCACCCCATGCCGCTCGGAACCTGCCATTGGGTGACCGCCGATAAAATAAACGCCCTCTTTCAAATGCGCTGAAGCACTCGCTGTGATTGAAGCTTTCGTGCTGCCGACATCGGTAATGATGCAACCTGATTTGAGAGGCAGCTGCATCAACTGCTGCACATATTCTTCCAAGCTTCCAACGGGAACACATAGAAAAATAAAGTCAGCTCCGTCCACAGCTTCCGCCATATCCGTAGTCGCGATATCAACGACATTACGTTTCAACAGTTTCTCAACAGATCGAGGATTCGGCGAGTGACCGACAACGGTGAAGTCAGGTTTTCCTTTAAAGCAGAGGGCGAGTGAGCCGCCAATCAAACCTACGCCGAATATTGCTATTTTCGTCATGAAATGAATCAACCTTTATCCTTGGAATTAGACGCCAACAGGAACCTCAGCAAGCACCTCTGTTAGAGCCGAAATGAATTTTTCATTCTGCTCGCGCGAACCGATGGTCACTCGAAGCGAAGTCGGGAAGCCAAGCATATGACCGCCGCGGATGATGATGCCCCTACGCAGCAATCCATTGAACACATCGCCTGCTGGACGAGCAACATCCACCATAATAAAGTTGCCGTGTGCAGGGAAGGAAGACAAGCCAAGCACTTCGAACTGTTCTTTCAAATAATTCAATCCAGCCGTATTCGCTTCGCGGCATCTAGCGATGAACTCTTGATCTTTGATAGCGGCAAGAGCTGCGGCTTGCGCAAAGCGTGTCGTATTGAATGGCTCACGCACTTGATTGATCGAACGTATGACATCTGGATGTCCAATACCATATCCAATTCGAAGCGAAGCTAAGCCATAAATTTTGGAGAAAGTGCGCAATGCAATAACATTACGGTATTGGCCAATCAGCTCTATACTATCTGGGAACTGACCCGTCGTATTGTACTCACAGTAAGCTTCATCGAGGACAACAATGACATGATCTGGAACTTTGGCTAGGAAAGCTTTAATTTCTGCATCCGTATTCATAGTACCTGTCGGATTGTTCGGGTTACATATCCATACAATCTTCGTACGGTCTGTAATCGCAGCGGCCATCGCATCCAAATCGTGTGTACCCTCTTTCAAAGGTATTTCGATGGAAATCGCGCCTTCGATTTCACAGTTATGTTTGTACTGTGGGAACGTGTGCGAAGCCATTACGGACTCGTCTCCAGGCACAAGGAATGCCCGAGCAAGCATCAGAATTACTTCATCTGAGCCAGCACCGAAAATAAGTTGATTCGTTGCAACGCCAACTGAAGATGCAACTGCTTCGGTCAGCTGAACGGCTCCGCCATCAGGATATAGGCTGATGTTCGCAAGTTCTGCCTCAATAGCGGCTTTCGCATTAGGCGACGAACCGAACGGGTTCTCATTGGAAGCAAGCTTAATTACTTCGGTTAAGCCTAGCTCGCGTTTCACTTCTTCAATCGGTTTTCCTGGTTGATAGACGGGTAAATGGACAATCGTTGCTTTCGGTTTCATGAAGTCACCTCACCAATTAATTAGCTGAACGTTTTAATTGACCTACAAATTTTCCAATTTGCGCAAGACCTTCGGGATGAGCTCCATCCTTCTCCAAATGAGGCAATGCATTCTCAATCGTACGAACAATTGCGCTGCCTACGACTACGCCGTCACAGAGCTTCTCAAAACGCTCAACCTGTTCGCGATTCGAGATGCCGAATCCAACGACGATCGGAACGGAAGCTGCTTCACGCACGGTTGTGAGAAAATCCTCAATTCCGCCGAAAAACTCAGCGCGTTCGCCAGTAACACCTAGCGATGACACACAATACACAAAACCGCGTGCACCCGCAGCGATGCGTTGTACTCGCTCATTCGAGGTAGGTGCCACTAAGGGAATCAAGTGAACGCCATGGCTTTCTGCAATCGCTCTTGTTTCACTGTCCTCTTCGAGTGGCAGGTCTGGAATAATAATACCGCTGATTTCATTTTCTTGCATGATTTTGAAAATATGTTCCAGTCCGATTTGCAGAACCGGATTGTAATAAGTGAAAAGAATGAAGGGCAGCTTCGATCCTCGACTCCGCGCTTGACGAGCAACATCAATAACATCGAAGATAGAAATCTTACGTTTCAGTGCGCGCTCCGAGGATCGCTGAATAACAGGACCGTCGGCTAATGGATCGGAGTAAGGAACACCCAGCTCAATCAAATCTGCACCAGCTTTTTCCATCTCTAAAATAAGTTCAAGCGAAGATTCAATCGAAGGGTCACCAATCGTTAGGAAAGGGATCATCGCGGTTTCACCGCGCGCTTTGAGTTCTGCAAAACGACTATCAATACGGTTCATCGCTTAAACCTCCTTGCCTAGGTAGCTGATAATGGATTCCACATCTTTATCGCCGCGGCCTGACAGGCTGACAACAATAATTTGATCCTTGGACATCGTAGGAGCTAGCTTCAATGTTTGTGCAATCGCATGAGCACTCTCTAGGGCAGGAATAATCCCCTCTGTGCGGCTGAGCAATTGAAGGGCATCCAATGCTTCTTGATCGGTAATGGGGTAGTAGGTTGCGCGCTCTGAATCTTTGAGATACGCATGCTCAGGTCCAATCCCCGGGTAGTCCAGACCCGCAGAGATGGAATGCGCTGGCAACACTTGACCATACTCATCTTGAAGCAAATAGCTCAGTGAGCCTTGGAATACGCCTGGCGTCCCTTTGGTCATCGTCGCTGCATGCTCTTCCGTCTCCACACCGCGTCCAGCAGCTTCAACACCGATTAACTTCACCGTTTCATCCTGCACAAAAGGATAGAAAATGCCCATCGCATTACTGCCTCCACCCACGCACGCTACGACGGCATCTGGCAAACGGCCTTCTGTTTCCAGAATTTGCTCACGGGATTCATCACCAATAACACGTTGGAAATCGCGTACCATCATCGGGTAAGGATGAGGCCCCGTAACGGAACCTAAAATGTAATACGTGTCCTGAACATTACTCACCCAGTAACGAAGTGTTTCGTTACATGCATCTTTCAACGTCCGCGTACCTGAAGTAACAGGAATAACCTCGGAACCGAGCAATTTCATACGGAATACGTTTAATTGTTGACGCTTCGTGTCTTCTTCGCCCATGAACACTTTACATTCCATGCCCATCAGTGCCGCTACCGTTGCCGATGCTACGCCGTGCTGCCCCGCACCTGTCTCAGCAATAATTTTCTTTTTGCCCATGCGTTTCGCCAAAACGGCTTGTCCGATGGTGTTATTGATTTTGTGCGCGCCAGTGTGGTTTAAATCTTCGCGCTTCAAATAAATTTTAGCCCCGCCCAGCAGTTCAGTTAAACGTTCTGCATAGTAAAGCGGGGTAGGTCTGCCCGAATATTGCTTTTGCAAATAGCGAACTTCCGCAATAAATTCAGGATCATCTTTATATCGTGCATAAGCTTCTTCAAGCTCATGTAAGGCATTCATTAATGTTTCAGGTACATAACGGCCGCCGAACTTGCCAAATCGGCCATGCTGATCAGGTACTTGTGTCACGTACGGGTCACCCTTTCCACAAACGCGGTAATTTTCGCAACATCTTTCACGCCATCTGTCTCAACGGCGCTAGACAAATCAACACCGTCAGGTGCATAGGCGGTCACTAATTGATCGACATTATCAATGCTCAATCCGCCAGCTACGAGCAATGGCAACTTGGCTGAGCGAGCCCATTCTTTATACACGGGGATGCAATCCCACGCAAACGTTTTACCAGATCCGCCGCCATAGACAGGGTCAAACGTATCTAGTAAAACCGCATCAATGGAGCCGATATACGGATTTAATTGATCCGCCACACGGTCTATTGTAGGGATTTGATCTTCGGTTTTGGAAATCGAAACCGACTTAAACACTTTCACGCCAAACTGCTCGCGTACCCACTTGCAAAATGCAGGCGTTTCTTGACTGTGCAGCTGAACAACGTCAAGCGGAGCAACAGCTAGAATGTCCGTTAATTCATCTTTCGTCGGATTTACAAAAACACCAACGGAAAGCGGAACAACACGTCCCTCCGACGCTTCGGATTTTAAATAAGCAATAAGCTCCGCAGCCTTCTCAGGCGTTACCCGGCGCTTGCTAGGTGCAAAAACAATACCGATATGAGCTATCGGCAAATGTACGATTGATTTTAACACTTCAACGCTTTGAAGTCCACAAATTTTTACCGTTGGAACCGAGCCCAAAGCCATGTGTTTTCCCTCTTTCTTTCGCGTTGTTACGCCTTTTTAGCCCAATCACCCATCAATTCATGGACCGCTTGCTCGACGAAAGGCTGTCTCATGAAATGCTCACCGATGAGTACGGCTTTCGCTCCCACACGTTCCACATAGGCCATATCATCCACCGTTGAAATCCCGCTTTCACTAACTACGGTAATGCCTTGAGGCATTTGGGCAATTAGCTCTTCTGTCGTACCTAAATCGGTTACGAAGGTTTTCAGATTCCGGTTATTCACACCGATCATTTTCGTGTCAAGCTCCAAGGCACGCTCCAACTCTTCCCGATCATGCACCTCGACAAGCACATCCAAGCCCAAATCTTTCGCAAGCGCTAAATATGCCTTCATCTGCGATGTCGTCAAAATCGCTGCGATCAGTAGAATCGCATCGGCGCCCAGCAATCTCGCTTCATAAATTTGCTTAGGGTCAATCGTAAAATCCTTGCGAAGCAATGGCACCTTCACCGTTTCTCTAACAGCTTGTAAGTAGGCATTACTTCCTTGGAAATATGAAACGTCCGTCAGCACGGAAATACAATCGGCACCAGCTCGCTCATAAGCTTGCGCTAAGCCAACTGGTTCAAAATCCTCTCGAATGAGTCCTTTCGATGGCGAAGCTTTTTTGACTTCCGCGATGAGCCCAACAGAACGGTTCTTACGCGCTGTCAGCGCCTGCTCAAAGCCGAAGCAGGGAGGAAGCTGTGCAATAACCTTCTCCGCCTCAGCTATTGAAAATCCGCTCATCGCTTCAACTTCGATGCGTTTTGTAGCAACAATTTTATCAAGAAACATGGCATAATTCTCCTGTGTAATGGATTAAGTCATTCAACTTCTGCTCCGCACGGCCAGAATCAATCACATCCGCTGCAAGCTTTACACCTTGTTGCAAAGTACCCACATGACCCGTGACATAGAAGCATGCTGCTGCATTGGCAAGCACGATATCACGATGCGGACCTTTCTCACCTGCGAAAATATGCCGAATAATTTCCGCATTGAGAATTGCATCACCGCCGCCAACATCTTTGATGCTGTGCGCGCGTAAGCCTAGATCATCAGGAGTAATCGTGTACGTGCGGATCGTGTCTGATTTCAGTTCAGTCACCTTCGTCGGCGCTGAAATGCTGAATTCATCCAAACCGTCTTCACTTGCCACGACTAATGCTCTTTTCAGACCGAGCGCTTGCAGCGCCTGTGCAATCAATTCCGTCTTGGATCTGTCAAATACACCTAGCACTTGGCGATCAGCACCTGCGGGATTCGTTAATGGCCCCAACAAATTAAATACCGTTCTGAAGCCAAGCTCCCTGCGCGGCCCAGCAACATGCTTCATCGATTGATGATACGCTTGCGCGAACATAAAGCAAATTCCTGTACGATCCAAGCATTTGGCTGCCTGCTCACTGTTCAGCGTAATTTTCACGCCAAGTGCTTCCAGCACATCTGCGCTGCCGCTTTTACTCGACATGGCCCGATTACCGTGCTTCGCAACGCGAATTCCGCCTGCCGCAGCAACGATTGCCGCTGTTGTCGAGATGTTAAAGGTTTCCGCTCCGTCTCCTCCCGTGCCGCAAGTATCGAGAAGATCACTTTGTATAACATCGACGTGAAGCGCCTTGCTTCTCATCGTTTCTGCGAAACCAGTAATCTCATCGAGCGTTTCGCCTTTCATGCGTAAAGCCGTTAGGAGGCTGCCAATCTGGGCAGCTGAAGCAGCTCCCTCCATGATTTCTGACATGACAACACGTGCTTCTTCTCTAGATAAATGAGTGCCTGAAGTAACTTTACCTAACGCTTGCTGTATAGTAATGAACCCGCTCATATCCAAGTTCCTCCTCCTTTTATGAGTTAACAAAATAATCTTTGTTAATATCGCTAACAGGTCTCGGCTCAGGACTGAACATGGCTTCCGCCATTCGGATTGATTTCAGCAAAGCCGTCGCTTTGTTTACGGTTTCTTGATATTCGCTCTCAGGCACTGAATCCCATACGATGCCTGCGCCAGCTTGCACGTAAGCTTTGCCATTTTTGAAGACAATCGTACGAATGGTTATACAAGTATCCAAATTCCCAGAGAAACCGAGGTATCCGATTGCACCTGCATAAGAACCGCGTGATTCTGGCTCCAATTCCGCAATAATTTCCATCGCCCTCAGCTTCGGCGCTCCAGACACCGTACCTGCGGGCATACAGGATAAGAAAGCATCAAAGAAATCCTTATCTTTCGCAATCTTTCCAGATACGTTAGAAACGATATGCATCACGTGTGAGTACCGTTCAATGTCCATGAATGTGTCGCATTTCACCGTTCCAAATTCAGAAACACGACCGATGTCATTGCGCCCAAGATCAACGAGCATCAGATGCTCTGCTCGTTCTTTCTCATCCGCGAGCAATTCAATTTCATAAGCATGATCTTCTTCTGGCGTTTTGCCTCTCGGACGCGTGCCCGCAATTGGTCTTGTTTCGACTTTCTCTTCCTCGACGCGCACTAACAACTCAGGAGACGTTCCCACGATCACTTCATCATCCATTTTCAAGACATACATATAAGGTGAAGGATTCATCGTCCGCAGCACACGATACACTTGCAGCGGGGAAACGGTCGTTTCCATTTCGAAGCGTTGCGATAACACCACTTGGAAAATGTCCCCAGCTCGGATATATTCCTTTGCCTTGTTCACATTGGCAATGTACTTTTCCTTCGTAATGTTGGAACGCACATCGCCTAGTTCTGGCTCGGATACGATCGGATTGTGGGTCATCGTGTCTGAACCTAATGGCCGTTTAATTTTCTCGATCGTTGCATCAATTTTCTCACACGTTGCATGGTACGCATTCGCGATATCAGCATCGGTCGCAAACTGAGGAACATGTACATTCGCAATCACTTTAATCTGTTGTTTGAAATGATCAAATACGATAACTTGATCGCAGAACATGAATTGAATGTCATTCATTTGGAGATCATCGATTTGATGAGCTGGCAGCTTCTCATAGTATTGCAGCAAGTCGTATCCGAAAAATCCAACAGCACCGCCTGTGAATCGCGGCAGATCAGCAAGCTGAGGGCTGGAGTAGGAACGAAGGTACGCTTTCAACACTTCGATGGGCTTCTCATCCGTAACTTTATTCTCGGATTGTGTCTCGACCATTGTTTTTCCATGCTTCGCCTTAATCATCAAGAACGGATCGCTGCCAATGAAGGAATAACGGGCCCATTTCACGCCTCCCTCTACGCTTTCTAAGAGGAAAGCACGCGGCTCTTGATATAAGTGTTGAAACACACGAATCGGTGTCTCTGTGTCTGCTAATAAATGACGAACGACTGGGATCAAATTATAAGTTCGGGACAAACGAATGACTTCTTGCAATTCAGGTGTATACATGGAAACATCCCCTCTCAGTTTGCTAGCTGCTCGCTTTTCGGCGCTCCAAACTCTATTCGAATACAAAAAAACCTCTACCTAGGGGTAGAGGTTGACTTAGTTTCAGTAGACGATTAGGATGAATTCGAAATAAGTAAGGAGCCAAAATATGAGTAAACAAACGCTCTCCATAGGGAGACGTACGTGTAACCTCATTATGTAGCTGCTCTACTAATCTCATCTCAACTGGTCTCTGCTCTACTGGGCTAACTCTGCTCTACTTACCTAACACTCATCTAATTCCACTATACTACCGGGTAGCTTCATTTGTCAATTTAACAATATCAGGGCGAAGTGCCTTCGCTTCTTTCAAATACACATGATTGATTTCCGCTTGTGCTTTGGGTGTATTCACCTGAACCATCAAACGAATACATCTCGGCAATGCATTCTCAACCGGCACTTCTAGCGAACACATTAAAGGAACTAATTCCCAACCAACCATGGTACGAATCGCTCTCGCTGGGAACGTTGCCGTAATGTCTTCTGTCACTGTAATGAAAACAGAACCTATATCCTCTGGACGGAAATCATTGGCTTCTACAATCGCTTGAAGAAGCTCGCTTGTTGCTGCCAAAATTTCGTCCGCATCATTCATTTCAACCGTCGTCGCGCCGCGAATTCCCCGTAAGTACATCGATTAATTACTCCCCTTTTAGAAGGTCAACAATTTGTCTTACTTGCCCTGTCGTTACATCCTTACGGATTTCGACTTTGCCTATTTCAGTCGGGATGATATACACCATCGTACCTTCCCTGAACTTCTTGTCATGCATCATCGCACTCATAATCGCATCCGTATCCAAATGAGCAGGAATTCGAACAGGTAGTCCATATTTCAGGAACAATCCCTTAGTTACGGTATGTATGTCTTCACTATATCCGAATTGCTGAGCAAGCTTTGCAGCGCCAACCATGCCAATCGCAATGGCTTCGCCATGCAGCAGTTCGCCGTACCCTGCTACCGCTTCCAAAGCATGTCCGATCGTATGTCCCAAATTCAAAATCGCACGGAGATCGTTCTCACGTTCGTCTTGCGATACCACAATCGCCTTCACTTGGCAGCCGATATAGAGCGCATAGCTGAGCGCTTCTGGATCTAGTGCCAACAGCTTCTCAGCATTCTCTTCGCACCACTGGGTAAACGCAGCATCCCAAATCAAGCCATGCTTGATCACCTCAGAAAGCCCCGCTTTCACATCGCGAAGCGGCAACGTCAAGAGCAAGTCGATGTCGAACAGCACGAGCTCCGGCTGGTGGAACGCCCCGATGATGTTCTTCGCCATCGGGTGATTGACCGCCACCTTGCCGCCGACCGAGCTGTCGTGGGCAAGAATTGTTGTCGGGATCTGCACGAAGCGGATCCCGCGCATGAAGCTCGCTGCCGCGAAGCCGGCGAGATCGCCGACCACGCCTCCTCCGAGGGCAACGATCGCAGAATTGCGATCAAGGCCCGCCTGGAGGGCGGCGGTTACGATTCCCTCGAGCTGCGCGAGGGATTTGGAGGTTTCGCCTGCCGGCACGACGCAGGCTGTCGCGGCGAAGCCGCCCTCGCGGAGCAGCGTGAGCACGCGCTCCAAGTGCAGCGCCGCCACCGATTCGTCGGTGACGATGAGCATCGGCGACTTGCGGCTCAGCTTCGCGCGTTCGAACAGCGCCGAGATATTGGATAGTATGCCTTGACCAATATAAATCGGATAAGACCTTTCGCCAAGCTCTACGGTTAGCTCTCTCATCCTAGTAGTTCTCCACTTGTTTGAGGAAGTTTGTTAGGTTCGCGCGAATTTCTTCGATAGAATCTCCACCGAATTTATCGAGGAAAGCATTCGCGACTTCCCATGCGATGACGTTCTCCATGATCACGCCTGCCGCTGGGACTGCACAAGTATCGGAACGTTCAACCTGTGCCGTAAATACTTCTTTCGTATCAATATCCACGCTTTGCAATGGTTTGTACAAGGTAGAAATTGGCTTCATTACACCACGAACGATGATTTGCTCACCTGTGGTCATACCGCCTTCAAATCCACCCGCACGATTCGTTCTGCGTCTGAAACCTTCTTCTTGCGTGTAAAGTATTTCATCATGAACGTTAGAGCCTCTACGCTCTGCCGCTTCAAAGCCAATTCCGAACTCAACACCTTTGAAAGCTTGAATGGAGAGAACCGCTTGTGCGATTTTGCCATCCAATTTGCGATCCCATTGTACGTGGCTGCCAAGACCGACAGGTACGCCTTCGATGATAACTTCAACGATACCACCTAATGTGTCGCCATCTTCTTTGGCTGCATCGATCGCAGCGATCATTTTCGCTTCTGCTTCTTTGTCCACAACGCGAACTGGTGATTCTTCAGTAACCGCGATCAACTCATCGATAGGCAGCTCTTGACGCTTCACTTCAACATCGCCAATACGAATGACTTGTCCAGCTACTTTAATCCCGAACTCAGCGAGCAATTGACGAGCAACAGCTCCTGTAGCTACACGCATTGTGGTCTCACGCGCACTGGATCTTTCCAAAATATTACGTAAATCTTTTTGATTATATTTAAGTCCGCCATTCAAATCGGCATGTCCAGGACGTGGACGATTCACGCGGCGTTTGCCTTCGTTATCTTCCTCAACAGGCTCAATACCCATAACGGAAGTCCAGTGTTTCCAGTCATTGTTCACGACAACGAGTGCGATTGGTGCACCTGTCGTTTTACCGTGACGCACACCTCCAGCGATCGTAGCTGTATCTTTCTCAATTTGCATCCGACGACCGCGGCCGTAGCCCTTCTGACGTCTATGTAATTGGTGATTTAATTCATCAAAGTTCAGGGTTACATTACTTGGAAACCCTTCAATGATCGCAGTGAGCTGCGGGCCATGCGTTTCACCTGCTGTTAAATATCTCACAATCCGTTACCCCCTAAGAATTTTACGAAAAAAAATAAAGATCCGATTCTATATCATTCGCTTTAGCGCTTTGACGCGCGATTACTTCTTGTCATTATAGTATAGCAACTCAGGTTTGGCAACAACACAAATGCAAAAACACGCTGCACAGGTAAGGATATCTCCTTCCCACGCAAGCGTGTTATCAACAAGACATGAATTGCATTTATCCGTGCATAGGCTGCTTCTGGACGATTCTAAGAGGTTCACATAGCTGAGGATCATTCATCAATCCTGAGATTTGTGAGGAATCGACTCCTAAAATTTGTGCACATTCTTGAATGGAAATCATTCCCCTGCGATACGCGGTAATTACCTTGCGTTTGTCCATGATAGCCCCCTCAACGTGTATGCATTGTTCAAAGCTAGAAACCTGTCCAACTTTGTTGTGCTACATCTTAGTATTGGAAGTTATGGAAGTTCTTATACACCCTTTTTTCGATAAAAAAACGTATCAGCCGCTTCCAAATCATATTGTCCTGGCGAGAAAATTTGTTCCGTCGATCCGACGAACAGCAATCCACCAGGTTTAAGCGCTTTGGCGAACTTCTGATAGAGCACATGCTTCGCTTCTTCGGTAAAATAAATAATCACATTCCGGCACACGATCAGATCGAAGCCCGTATCGAAGGTATCCACAAGCAAATTCTGCTTCTGAAATTTAATCGCTTTCTTTAGCTCATCCGAAATGTGATACATCATTTGATCTTGTCGGAAATATTTCTTCACATAGTTTGCTGGCACATCCCGAATCGAACGATCTAAGTACGCGCCTTTACGTGCTTTCTCTAGCGCGCCATCGTCGATATCCGTTGCGTGCAGGCTCGTCTCGTTCAGTGCTCCATGTTCGGCTAAAATCATTGCAAGTGTATACGGTTCTTCCCCCGTGGAACATGCAGCGCTCCAAACTTTCAATCGGCGATTCCGTTTCAGCATCTCAGGAATGAACTTCTGTTCTACCAGCTCCCAGCGATTCGGATTACGCCAGAACTCTGACACATTGATCGTCATGCGATCCAGGAACTCATAGAATAATTCTTTATCTTTCATCATCGCATCGAAAAAGGCTACAAATGTATTGTAACCTCGCTTCATCCGCAAGGTAGTTAAGCGTCGCTTCATCTGTGCTTCTTTGTAAAGGGCCAGATCGATGGACGTTTGTTCCTTAATCTTCTTAATAAATAATAAAAAATCTTGATCCTCCATGCTGTCCACCCACCTTGATCAGTATCTATTGGTTACATTCTGTGGCAGATAGACAGATTCCTTCCTAAAACAACAAAAAACCTGCATCACGAAGTGATTGCAGGCTAAAGTTAGCAATTTATGTCGACTAAATCCAAGGCTGGATGTTTTTATCGTAATCGATAATTTCGTGCGGTTGGAAAAAGTTGCTGATTTCACGCTCTGCGCTTTCAGGCGAATCCGAGCCGTGGATCAAATTTAAGTGCGTATGTACTGCGAAATCACCTCGAATGGTCCCTGGTGCGGCTTCCAGCGAACTCGTTTTCCCCATCATCGTTCGAGATAAGGCAATGACTTGATCACCATGCCACACCATTGCAAAGACAGGGCCAGAAGTAATGAAATTAACCAGTCGCTCGTAAAAGTCTTTCCCTTTGTGTTCCGCATAATGAGTCTCGGCTTGCTCTCGTGAGATCACCATGAGTTTACTGCCGATCATTTGGAAGCCTTTCTGCTCAAATCGTTTCACAATTTCGCCGACAAGCCCGCGCTGAACCCCATCTGGCTTCACCATTAGAAATGTTTTTTCCATTGAAAAATACCTCCTTAGTAAGATCGATTCCCGATAAAATAAGCGACTTCAATTAAATCTTTCTTCGCTTGAATATCCGGCAGCTTGTCCAGTGCAGTAATGGCTTTATCAATGTAGCACTGGGACAGTCGATCCGCTTCTTTAATGCCTGTTCCGCCTCGTATGAGATCTAGGAATCGACTAACATCCGTTTGTCCATCCAGTTTATGTATTCGTTCGAGTTCTGTCAATATCATCGGCTTCATGGCGGGATCTTTCATCGTAAGCAACACAGGCAAGGTAATATTCCCTTGTTTAATATCACTGCCTGGCGGCTTTCCGATTTGCTTCTCGGTCCCGATTAAATCCAGAATATCATCGCGAATTTGGAAGGCCATACCTACATTATAGCCAAAATTATACAATTTAGTGCTCATCCATTCAGGAGCATCTGCACCAATTGCACCTAGTTGACAGGAAATCCCAATTAATAGCGCAGTTTTACGGCGAATCCGCAATAAATAATCCCGAATCGTTTGATCTGCGTTGAAAAAGAAACGAATCTGCTCCATTTCTCCAATAGACATTTCCACAATGGCTTTGGACATGATCTGGTGCACTTCAGGTTTATGGATTTGCGTAATAACTTCCAGTGCTCTGGCGAAAATATAATCTCCCGTATACATCGCGATGCGATTATCCCATTTGGAACGTACCGTCAACTGCCCGCGGCGTGTGTTAGCGTCATCAATCACATCATCGTGGACAAGCGAAGCCATATGGATAAGTTCAAGGGGAACAGCTACATGTTTCATGGTCTGAAGCTTGTAGCTGCCGAACTCCCCAGAGAGCAGAACAAACACAGGGCGAATCCGCTTGCCCCCTGCTTTGAGAAGATGGATCGAGGTATCTCTTAACAAGGAGTGATCACTATAGACGGTTTCCTCGAGTTCCTTCTCGATCGCCGCAATATCTCTCTTTTTCCTCGCATAAATGTCCAATAAGTTTTTCATTCCGTCACCCGTGCCACTTTATTATCTTCCCATAACCCAATGGTTACGGGCTTAGGGAGAAAGCCAAGCTCATAACAATATTGGTAATAGGCTGCTAGACCTTCCCACTGTTCAGCTCCAAAATCATAGCATAAGGTATGAAAATAATGATGCCAATACTCAGACGTGCCGCCTACAGTAGCCTGAGCTTCTGCAATCATGTGCTGCGGTTCTTGGTGAGCTTGCACTTTACTTTTCTTAAAAGCTTCGAAAATGTCAGCCACAAGTTCTGGATGCTTACGAATCGTGTCTTTACGAATGGCCCAAACCGCGAATGTCATCCATTTTCCCGTCCATTTGGCCCATTCTTGCCCAAGATCGGTAATCATATACGATTTGTTTCGCCAGCTTTCTTTAATCGCATCATCACCGATCAGTAATGCCGCATCCGCATCTTCCATCATGACGTCCAAATTGGGGTTGGCATAGGCATAAGTCGGCTTTCCGTTATAGAACTTCTCTAGGATTATTTTCAATAAATTCACGGATGAAGCTGAAGTTGTTGGGAGTTTAATGCGGCCATTTACAATTTCTCGCAACGGCTTGTCATGAAACAGCAAGATGGAATTCACTTCGCCATAGGAGCTAACCGATAAATCTGGGAACAGCATGTAATCTTCGAAATATTGACCATAGGAAAAAGAAGAAATAGGCCCCATATCAATCGTTCCTGCTGCCATGGCCTGATTGAGCGACGTGGGTACTTGTTCTATAATATCGACTTCTGCGCTTTGCATAAGATTTGGGAAATAATAATAGATCGGCCACACATTCGTATAATTGATGCGGCCAATTCGGATTTTAGGGTCTCGGTTGCTCATCTGTATCTCCCCATCTTCGGTACAAGGAATGTTCGATTTCCATGCTATCCATTACTTTGCCTACTAAAAAATCGACCATCTCCTCAATTGTGCGAGGACGATTATAGAAGGCTGGCATCGCTGGAATCATGCGCACCCCCATTTTCGAGAGGGTTAACATATTTTCTAGATGTATCGCATGCAGCGGTGTTTCCCTTGGTACCATAATTAATTTTCTGCCTTCTTTAAGCATCACATCAGCGGTCCGTTCGATCAGATTATCCGAAGAACCGTGAGCGATTCCAGATAAGGTTCCCATGGAACAAGGAATGACCACCATGCCTTTGGTTCGAAAGGACCCACTGGCCACGGTCGCTCCGATATTCGCATTGGGGTGATATTCATAGGAACCTAATCTGCCGCCAAAATGCTTCTCTAGCTCATCTTGTCGTTTGGATACTTGCCAATCCAGCTCGTCCTGCAAGACACGCCAGCCTGCATCCGAAATAAGAAGATGAACATTCAAACCGAGATCCAGCAGCACTTCACAAAGCCGAATCCCGTACTGTGCCCCGCTTGCACCAGTAATTCCGATAACCCAATTGCCACTCATGAATACTGTCTCACTAGAATATCAAGTAAGGTGAAGCTAAACATGACAAGACTCAAGATGCCGTTCATTGTGAAAAATGCGGTATTCAATTTCGATAAATCCTGCGGAGTAACAAGTCTATGCTCTTTAAATAAAATCAAATATGAAATGATAAGACCAATTAGATATAACCAACTTAGATGTGTTAAGAAGAATAACGTCACAAGTCCAATCGCAGTTAACACATGCAAGACGCGTGCAGTTAATAGCGAAGCTTTAATACCAAACCGACTAGGATAGGAATGTAATCCTTCCGAACGGTCAAATTCAGCATCCTGGCACGCATAAATGAGATCAAAACCCGCGCTCCAACATGCGACTGTTAAGAAAAAGATGATGGACGCCCACGTGAATTCACCTGTCACCGCCACCCAACCCCCTAATGGAGCTAAACCCAACGTAATACCCAGGAAGAAATGGCATGCCCATGTAAAACGTTTGGTATAGGAATAGATCACTAAGAAAAACACAGCAATTGGCAACAGTTTCATCGATAAGGCACTTAAATGATAGGTCGCCCAAAACAACAATGCGAAAGAGATAAGGATATAAATAAGAACTTGTGGAACCGAGATTAACCCTGCTGGTATCGCACGGTTCTCTGTTCGCGGGTTACGTTTATCAATCGCTTGGTCAATAACACGATTCAAAGCCATCGCGGCTGTTCTTGCGCCCACCATAGCAAGCGTAATCCACCCGATTTGAGCCCACGTGGGCAAATGACCTAACAAGACAACGGAGCCTAGAATGGCTCCCATGAACGCGAACGGCAGTGCAAATACACTGTGCTCAAATTTAATCATTTCAAGAAAAATTTTAAGTTTAGTCAACATCTGATAGTTACACTCCTGATTTCGTTTTTCCCTTAGTGCCCGTGTGAAGTGCTGCTACGCCCCCAAATAAAGGGTGAGCTTGCACATCGTTCAAGCCATTTTTCTCGAAAATAGCTCCTAATTGCTTATGGTCGGGAAAAGAAATGAGCGACTCTGGCAGCCACTTGTACTGTTCATACTTTTTCACGATGAGCTTCCCAAGGAAAGGCAGTATGCGACGGAAATAGAGATAATAAATGGACTTGAACGGCTGCCAAGTTGGTTTGGACAGCTCCAAAGACACAACTAGCCCTCCGGGCTTAACGACGCGTTGCATCTCACGAATAACTTGCTCAAGATCGGGAACATTGCGCAGCGCAAAGCCAATTGTAGCAAAATCAAACGTATTGTCGTCAAACGGAAGACTCATCGCATTGCCTTGAATCAGTTCGATCTGCCCTTCCAGTCGTTCTTCTCTTACTTTAATCGCACCATGATCAAGCATATTCTGACTGAAATCAAGCCCTACCATTTTACCTGTGCGACTAGCTTTAGCCATACTAATCGTCCAATCGCATGTCCCGCAGCAAAGATCGATAGCTGTATCTCCAGGTTGCACGTTCATTTTCTTCATTGCATATTTACGCCAAGCTTTATGCCGATTGAAGCTAAGAATATCGTTCATCAGATCGTACTTGGGTGCGATACTCTCAAACACGCCATGAACGAATTCTTCTTTGCTCTTGGGCTTGTTGGCTTCCATATTGGTTTTGCTAACACTCATGATCCCAATCCCCTTATATCTCTTCCAACACTTTGGGCTTATTGCCTGCAATCTTAACGAATGGCTCCCAAATGTGAAAGAGTTCACTTAATAGCTTGTCCGAATAGCTCATCTTCATACGATCTCGCACCTGTTGCCAGTGCGTATGAAACAATTGATTCAAGTGAGCAGCAATTTGATATTTATACAACAATGAACGCGCCATCATCGGATCGATCTCCTCGACCTGAAGCTGTTTTCGCTCTTCGCGTGTGCCATGCTGCATAATATACCAGTATCCCCAGCTCCATTTGAACTTGCCCAAGGATTCCGTACGGAATAGCTCCTCCATGAGTAGCTCACATCGTGCAAAGCCTCTCATGGCATCTGCCCATTGATCCTCGTAGGCTTCCGAAATCACATCTGAGAAAGACAAAAAAAGCTGAGACTTAATTTCCACCATGTGGGAAACGTAATCTTCTGCCGTTAATTTCAGCTGCTTCATTTTCACATACATACTCATCTTGAACCGATTCACTTCACAGATCGCACTGGATATCTTACTTATCATATTGATCTGTCCAGCCTGCGCGAGCAGATGATAAAAGCGGGCACTGAAATAGTCACCCGCCAGTACTTTCAGCTGTCTCGATCTTGCGGCCTTCTTCTCTTTGATCTCGTTCGAAACACTGACCATGTCGTGCGTATCGAGTCCTAATTCCACCAGTGCCGTCACTAACGTGAACAATTCACTCGTTGAACTCAGTTTAGTATTACCATCCAAGAAGGCGAACAACAGACGTGTACGCAACTCTGGAAAATTGGGAAGGTCTGTGTGTATTTGGATCATATCATACTCTGTATACTGCTTAGCGATCTCAAGGATCCGATAAGAATTCATTCAAAAGCCTCCGTAACCGTATGCCAACCATCATCAATCAGTTTCAGTGTCTCAATCCAAATTATTATAGCATAACGTGTTCCTAGAAGCACATTTATTTACCACTCATAGCGGATATTTCTGCTGCCATTTGGATGTATATGTAATCCGAAACCGATTTTGCAGCTCCTGCTCTAGCTGAATCAAACTTAAATCACGCGGGTTTTTGTCCATATCTTTTACAAATTCACGCTGTGCGACCATCGCCAGCACCAATTGGGAAGAGGGATATTCCGTCCCTCCGGAATAGTCAATCACGCGGACCCATACTTGATTCACATTTTTAGTATTCATCAGCATCGTTTGCGCTATGGTATATAAGTCACGATACACCGCTGCTGTATCCGCGTTCTTGGGCAAGCTGAGATCCAGCGAAACACGGGATGTGCTTAAATCGACCTTCCGTATGCGTAATTGCAGCGGCACCTGGACAAGCAGATCTGGCAAATTGTTCGAGGTGAGCTGTCCGCCGCGATGATTCGACCAAGCGTAGTCTGATTCTAGGCCAGAGGACTGATCCAAGTGAGGGAGATTCGATAAACTAATTGCAATCACAGCGGAAATCCCCAGTGTGATCAAGATTCGCATCGACCATTTCATGCGCAATACCTCCTAGTCATGGGTAGGAGCTTATTCAACAAAGAGCTTCCACTATTACAAGCCTATATATCATTGTACAAAATAAAAAAGCAGGCTATGCCTGCTTTCATGAATTAACTAGGATTCTTCGGTATCAATCGTACCGTATTTGGTCATAATGACGGCTTTGCCGCGTACTTTAACGGCTGAAGTGTGCTCGGTGAATTGAGCGATCATCACTTCACCCTTGTCCAGCTTCTCCGTATGATGAAACCGTGTATCTTGTCCACGGGTCAAACCAATCACATGCACGCCATTATCTTTGGCTTTGATGACGAAATACTCATTCCCGTTCGCATTGGATTGATTTGAGTTGGATTGATTCGCTTTATTCGAGTGGTCCATGTCCATCCTCCGTTCTTCCCTTTACATTTTACTTAATGCTAATGATGCTAAAAAAGCAACTGGAAGTCAACATGAACTATACGGATAATTCACCTGTAGTGGATACGGCGCGCTTTTTGTAAAATTTCTTAAACTTTGCAGGCAGCGCATGTGTGGATCCCAGACGAAGAAGAAGATCTGTCAATTTAACCGTCCCATAGGCGAATAGCATGCCAGCGAAGACGTCGATTAGCCAGTGAATTTGCAAGTATAACGTTGAGAAAATGATAGCGGAACAGTAGGTAACCATCATCGTTTTGAAAATGCGATCTTTCTCCCGCAGTGCTAACAGCAGCATCGCGAATGAAATGGACGTATGCATGCTCGGGAAGCAGTTCATTACCGCGACAAGTAAGGAGTTCTCGTCGGCAAACACGCGATGCAATAAATCCGGTTGCTTATTGACGTACCATACTTCATGAAGAAGAATGAGATTGTAAAATGGCAAAATGAGCGGAAACTGCAGCATATGCCCTGATAATGCGTAGGAAAGCATTTTCTTAATACTGCGCGTCCAGAAACTGCGTACAATACAGATCCACAAAGACAGTACAAATCCATAATTATAGACCCAGACCATAGCCCGGTCCAGAAACGGTGTTGCGATCCATCGTGCCCAGCCGCCCGTATTCAGCGGGATCGCGTTCATGTAGCTATCCCAGTGCCATGGATGACGGTTATTTTCGAACATCCAATTCGCAATTTTCCACCAAAAACCATTGCCCGTTCCATAGAAATAATAAAAGACACCTAATAACGGGATGCCGATTAGAAAGAAGCGTTTCCAATCCACATCAATTTGATCCTTACGAACTCCCAGCAGACAAAGAAGCAGCAGAATCCAGCATTCTTTGCTCCAGTTTCCAACTGTACCGATCCGCCAGATCAAGTAAATCGACGCGACGATCCCAAACATCGTCCAATCCTGTGATTTCACAAGTGTGCTCAATTTCCCCTTAGTCAAAACCGTTCCCCCTACATCATCCTTAGCGTTCTATCTCGTACGCAACACGTCTCTTAACGAGAAAAAGACATCGGACGATCGATGTCTTTTTCTCATAATCGGAGTAACACGATTCGAACGTGCGACCTCACCCACCCCAAGGGTGCGCGCTACCAGGCTGCGCCATACCCCGCCATTCCCCGTTTACAGCAAAGATATACGCTTTCACTTTTGTAATTATAGTAGCTGTTTTTCAAATTGTAAAGGCATTTCCAGTTGAAACAAATAAAGCCGTTTCCCGCGGATTCGCGGCAACGGCTTTATAATTATGTAACGTTCAATCCTATGTATAACTACAAATTATTGAATGCCATCTTTAAGTGCTTTACCTGGTTTGAAAGCTGGGATTTTGCTTGCTGGGATTTCGATTTCATCACCAGTCTGTGGATTACGTCCTTTACGAGCAGAACGTTCACGAACTTCGAAGTTACCAAAACCTACCAATTGCACTTTATCTCCACCTTGCAAAGCTTCGGAAATTGCGTCAAAAACTGCATCAACAGCTTTTGTTGCATCTTTCTTGGAAAGCTCAGAAGTTTCAGCAACCTTGTTAATCAATTCAGATTTATTCATGCCATTCACCTCCCCCCAAGATTTCTCACTTCCGTTACTTCCTGTTTTCACCGTTTTTTCGGAAATTATACCTAACTTCCTGAAAAAACGTTGATTTTCCAAGCAAAATGAACTTTGAAAGCAGACGAATAAATTCATAGTAATACACTCCAAGAGCAATTTCAAGTATCTATTTCCATTTTATGTGGGACTTTTTGCTAAAAAACGACAAAAAACACTCTTTCGAGTGTTTTTGTCCCGTTTTGGTTACAAAATGATGGCGATTAAGCCGCCTGAGCCTTCATTAATAATCCGGCCAAGTGTTTCTTGCAGCTTGTATCTTGCGTTATCCGGCATTTGGGCCAGCTTGCCTTGAATGCCCTCGCGGACGATGGAATGCAAGGATCTGCCAAAAATGTCTGACTCCCAAATTTTAAGCGGGTTATCTTCGAAATCCTGCATGAGATAGCGAACCAGCTCTTCACTTTGCTTCTCGGTTCCGATAATCGGCGAGAACTCCGACTCGACATCGACGCGAATCATATGAATGGAAGGCGCTGTCGCCCTGAGCCTTACACCGAATCTAGAGCCTTGGCGGATGAGCTCTGGCTCATCCAAGGCCATCTCGGCTAAGGTAGGAGGCGCAATGCCGTAACCGGTCGTTTTGACCATCTCTAGCGCTTCTGCGAACTGGTCATATTCCCGCTTCGCATGCGTGAAATCCTGCATCAGCTGAAGGAGATGGTCCTTCCCGCGAATTTCAACGCCCACGACTTCAACGAGAATGCGATCATAGAGCTCATCTGGCGCGAACAAGTCAATTTCTGCTACACCTTGCCCCATATTCAGGCCAGCTAACGCTGCTTTATCAATAAACTCATATTCAGCAAATTGACTAACCACACGATCGACATCACGCAAGCGGCGGATATCCTGTACAGTGTCACGTACGGATGCTTCGAATTGTGTGCGCAGCCAATGGTTCTCATCGAGCACCATTACCCAGCTTGGAAGGTTCACATTGACTTCATGTACAGGGAACTCATACAAGACCTCACGAAGCACGGAGACCATTTCTTCTTCCCCTGCACTGGCTACACTCATCGTCACGACAGGTACATCGTAGCGGCTTTGCAGCTCGCTGCGGAGTTCAAGTGCTGGCTCGCTGTTCGGCTTCTGAGAGTTAATGATCACAATGAACGGCTTGCCGACTTCTTTAAGCTCATTGATCACTCTTTCCTCTGCCAGTACATACGATGAGCGCGGTATATCCGAAATCGTGCCATCTGTCGTTACGACAACACCCAAGGTAGAGTGTTCCTGAATGACCTTCCTCGTTCCGATTTCAGCCGCTTCCTGGAAAGGAATAGGCTCATCGAACCATGGCGTATTAATCATTCGCGGTCCATTCTCGTCTTCATACCCTTTGGCGCCATCCACCGCATATCCAACACAATCAACAAGGCGAACATTGACGTTCAGCCCCTCGGCCACCGAAATTTGAACGGCGGTATTCGGAACGAATTTCGGCTCCGTTGTCATGATCGTGCGGCCAGCAGCGCTCTGCGGGAGTTCATCGGTAGCCCGGATCCTATCCGCTTCGCTTTGAATGTTCGGAAGCACTACAGATTCCACAAAACGCTTTATAAAGGTTGATTTCCCTGTCCGGACTGCGCCGACAACCCCCAGGTAAATGTCCCCTCCCGTTCGTTCTGCAATGTCCTTAAAGATATCCACTTTCTCCAAGAGAATCCCTCCTACAGTTTGGTCGTCAACTGACGCACGTGACGGTAACAATTGACTACTCGTACATTCATTTGGACTAGTAAAAATATATGTACTTTCGATAGAAATATGATAGATGCGCTGCAACTTTTTTTCGCTCATATTTTATGAAGCACATACCGCTTTCGAAAGAATATATGATGGGTGGAGATCGCTTATTCTTTAAAAAGAAAAAAACCTCCTACTCGAAAGTAAGAGGCTCCCTGCTTATCTATTGGTGCGGCATAGGCTGATTATTCATCCAGGTATAAGGCACACTGCGTATCGGCACAAAGTAGGATTTATCTATGAGAATTTGCCGCAAATCCTGATCAGGCTTAATGGAATTGCCTAGCGCATTGTTCTGAATGAACGTTTGAATATCCCTCGCATAATCGATGGCGACTCCACCCGTATGGGAATTGAGGATATACGTGACGGCATTCTTACGATTATACACCGACTTGATCTCCGGCTCTTTCATACCAAGCAGCTTGAAATCTACATAGGCAAATGAGTCATTAATCGCGACCTCTTGAGGCATCGCGCCTCCATGCTTGGCAATATAGTCATTCACTTTCTTCTGCACATCTTCAACGCTTTGATAAGCCGATAGATCCATTAACTTCACTTTCGGCTTCGTCTCGGCGTCGACAAGGACATAAATGAAAATACCGCCGCTCTCAAACGCATTGGCAGGAACAGCGCTCAATAGACTCGACTTCTGCAATTTCGCAAAATCGATCACATATTTCTCGTAAAGCGGGGTAGACATGTCACTATTTTTAATGGGAAGAACGCCTGTTTTCTCTTGAAAGGTATCAATTGCCTGCTGAACAACCGTAATAAATTCGGCTGGATTGATCTGATTCTCTTTCCTCAGTTCTTGTGGATATGCACATCCACTAAGCAAAATAACCAAGATGAGAGACAGATAAACGCCTCTACCTTGGCGTAGATTTCGCATTATGTTCACAAGCCAACCATCCTTCTTGATTAAAATAAATCGTCATCCTCCGCTTGCCTAGCAAGCTGCGCACGAATAGCTGCCTTTAGAGGGTCTTCTGGAATATGGACCACAACAGCCCCCGTTACTTTCGCTTGGCAAGCAAGCCTTATACCTTGATCCCCTTGCGATCCCAGCTTTAATCGTTCGTTCGTATTCATTGGTGCTAGTCCGCTTTGGTCCGGCACGCTAACTTTACACATTAAACAAGCTGCTTTCGCACCGCAGCGCGTTCGGATATGAACCTTAGCGCGACTTCCTGCGTCCAATAAGGTCGTGCCAGGTCTAACTTTAATTTTCTTATTATCAGGCATAAAATGTACGTCTAAGGTACTCAACCCTATCACCTTCTACCGAGACCTCCGCCGATTTAGCCAGCGTTGTCTAGTATTTCTTTCAGTTTGTCGTGAAAAGCCTGTCCCCACTGATTACGTGCCATGAGATCCGCCAACACTGGCATGTGCTTCTCAGGCGAAGCGAGCATCGTTCTTAAAATTATTGCATAACGATCAGGACGATTGCGAAGGACATTGAACAAAAACTCATGTGCGAGCGGCATCAGATGAATCTCTTGATTATCAAGAACAGATAGGGAATGATAGGTTTCCTGTAAGTAACTAACTTCAACCTGGTATAAGGAAGCCAGCGCGCTGACTCTGAAATCGCCCACAACCTCAACCATATGACCATCAATCTTATAATGACTTAGCGTCGAGGCATAGATCGGTGTCTCGCTATACGCAGGCGCATCAATTGCATAAGGCACCAGCAACGCATGAATGGCGAGCACATCTTTCTGGTCCACGTAAATGTCCAAATCTCTCGGACTTCTTCCGATGTCAACTCCTTGCAGCAATAGACCACAGCTTCCACCTATGAGCCAGGGAATGTCGTGAGCTTGCTGCAACCGGGTTTGAATAATCGAGATGGACGGGATAAGCGGCTCCAGCAGATTCATGCGATTCACACCTTTCAGGCACATCATGTATTAGAAATAAGGCTTGTGGATAACAGAAATCGTGCCTTCTTGTTTCACCACACATTGACAGGCTAAACGGTAGCCTTGTTCGAGTTCTTCAGGTTCTAAGCGGTCTTCTTCCGCATCGGACGGCAGAGACAATAGCTCACGGCCTTCTGCAACGTAACAGCGGCATCTGGCACATGTTCCTCTTGTGCACGAAAATCCCCAATCGACATCTGTTTTCATCGCGTGATCCAACACAGTTAGGCCCGTTTCGGGCGCTACTTGCTTGACCATTTTGCGCGTTTTCAATTCTAACATCTACATTGTCCTCCGGCCATTTAAAACAAAGATAGCAGCATATAAAGTAAGATTGGAATGAATAAAATAAAAGCGATAAACGACAATACGCCTCGTAGAATGCCCGTAGTTTTTGTTCTTGCATAGGAAATTAGTAATGATGCAAAAACCATTAACCCAATGGCTACGAATGAGGCCCACATTTTGTCTAAGGGTGACATAGATTAAACTCCTTATGTAAAATCATTGAAATGAAACACCTGTTAGTATAGCATAAAACGAAAAAAAGCATAAGGGGAACAACTCCCCTCATGCCTCCTATTTCTTGCCCATCATCATATTCATTAATTGCTGCATGTTATTCGTATCTAGTTTGCTGCTTTTCACCGCTTGCACGATATCGTTAATCGTCTCTTCGGATACTTTCACATTCACTAGTCCTGAAACCTGCTTAATGAGCGCTCTCAACTGCGTTTCACTCTGCATCGTAGAAGGTTTCACACCGCTTGCAATTTTCTCAATATCTTTGGACGTAACCGATTTGCCCGTTTTCTTCTTGACCACACTCAATACGTCTTTCGACATATCTTTATTTGCCAATTATGCCGCCTCCCTATCCCCAAGCTGATGACAATTGCTTATGGTATAGTATGAATGCGGAGAACATCTGGTGTAGGCGGTTCCCACACTTTTAGCACAATTGAGCTTAAATGCGCGTCATCGGAAGCTCTTCCATTTCATGCGTGCGTACTCGCCCCATAAGATCACGAACAGCAAGTTGTGGTGATTTCCCTTCAAATAACACATTATGTAACTCATTCGTTATGGGCATGGTGACACCGTATTGGCGAGATAAGTCATACGCTGCTTTCGTCGTTTTCACGCCTTCTACAACCATTCCCATCTCCTTTAGGACATCGTCCAATTGGATACCCTCGGCTAATCTACTTCCTGCTCGATAATTCCGGCTATGTAAACTAGTACACGTAGCAATTAAATCACCGATTCCAGCTAGCCCAGCAAATGTTAATGGATTTGCCCCCATAGCAGTGCCCAGCCGTGTAATCTCCGCAAGCCCCCGTGTCACGAGCGCAGCTTTGGCATTATCGCCAAATCCAAGCCCATCCGTTAAGCCCGCACCGAGACCAATAATATTTTTCAGCGCGCCGCCTACTTCTACGCCTGCAACATCCGGATTCGTATAGACGCGGAAGTAATTAGTTATGAGCAAATCCTGTGCGGCTTCCGCCGCTTCCAGTTGCTGCGCAGCCACGACGACTGTCGTCGGCATCTTGCAAATCACTTCTTCTGCATGGCTCGGCCCTGACAGGACGACGAAACGGTTCGGATCCATGTCGGGCAACTCATCAGCCAGCACCTCGGTCATCCGCTTCAAGGTGCCAGTCTCGAACCCTTTGGTCGCATGAATGATTAAAGCATCCTTCTTCACAAAAGGACGAATACGCGAAGCTACATCGCGCATGCCAGCTGATGGTACCACCATCACGATGGCATCCGCATCCTGCACAGCATCTTGCAGCGAGTTAGTCGCTACAATGGCAGGCGAGAGGGTTACATCTTTTAGAAATCGTGTATTGGTATGTTTGTCATTAATTTCTTGCACTTGCTCTTCGTTGCGAGACCATAGAAGTACGTTCATCCCATTATCTGCTAATACAGAAGCGAGAGCAGTCCCCCAACTTCCAGCTACAAGGACCGATACTTTTTTTGACACGGATTCCCCTCCTATGACGTTGTTGCACTGCATGCCGATTAACTAAGCCCTTTTCTGGCCTAGTTTATTTTCTTTCCCTTGAATCAGTTTCACAATGTTCGTGCGATGACGCAAGATCGCAAAAGCACAAAGAAGAATACTTATCCAGAAATCAGGTAAAGGCCGGTCCATTCCCCAAATTAATATAGGTAAAAGTGCAGTAAGGATAAGGGAACCGAGCGATACGAAGCGAGTAATCGCGATAATGACAATTGCCGTTAGTCCTGCAATCAACGTAGGCAGGAAGCAAAGTGTAGCCATGACACCAATCGTGGTGGCAATCCCTTTACCTCCTCGGAAGCCGAAATACACAGGCCAGTTATGGCCGATAATCGCAGCTAACCCACAAAGAACGCGAACCCATATGTCATCGGATCCAGGCGCAGCCCAGACTCCTAGCAGTACGGCGACGACACCTTTCAAAGCATCTAGCAGTAGAACGAGTATGGCAGGACCTTTCCCTAGGACGCGAAGCGTATTGGTTGCCCCTGCATTTCCACTGCCATGCTTACGGATGTCAATGCCTTTGAACCATTTTCCGAATAAATAACTAAAGCTTATGGATCCAAGTAAATAGCCCACTACGATGGTTATGATCGAAAGCAAGTTTCAACATCTCCTATTCTCTGTCCGAAGTTTTCCTACGGCTTAAGATTCGAATTGGCGTTCCTTCGAAACCAAATGCAGCACGGATCTTATTGTCCAAATAACGCTCGTAAGAGAAGTGCATGAGCTCAGGCTCATTCACGAAGAGTACAAAGACGGGAGGCTTCACCGCAACTTGTGTCACATAATTGATCCGCAGACGCTTCCCTTTATCTGTTGGCGGCGGGTTATAAGCAACCGCATCGGAAATAACGTCATTGAGCAAATGCGTCTGAACACGCAATGCATGGTTCTCAGCAGCTTGTACGATGACTGGCAGCAACTTATGCAAACGCTGCGTCGTTTTGGCTGAAACAAATACAATCGGCGCGTAGCTCAAAAACAGGAAGTGATCGCGAATCGTCGTTGTGAAATGCTGCATCGTCTTATCATCTTTCTCCACGATATCCCATTTGTTTACGACAATGACAATCGCTTTTCCTGCTTCATGCGCATAACCAGCGATATGCTTATCTTGATCAATGATCCCTTCTTGACCGTCGATGACAACCAACACAACATCCGCACGTTCAATCGCCTTCATCGCGCGCATGACACTGTATTTCTCCGTGTTTTCATACACTTTGCCACGCTTACGCATACCAGCGGTATCGATAATAACGAATTGCTGCCCATCCCGTTCAAAAGGCGTATCAATGGCATCACGCGTTGTTCCCGCGATATCGCTCACAATGACTCGCTCTTCCCCAAGAATCGCGTTCGTCATCGAAGATTTACCAACATTCGGTCGACCGATCAAGGCAAACTTGATGACCTCTTCGCCGTATTCATCATCTTTTTTATCCGGGAATAAATTACAGACGACCTCTAACAGATCACCAATCCCAATACCGTGGGAGCCGGAAATGCCGACAGGATCCCCGAATCCAAGAGAATAGAATTCATAAATATCGTCTTGGCGAGCCAAATTATCTACTTTGTTGACAGCCAATACTACTGGTTTCTTCGAGCGGAATAACAGCTGTGCGACTTCCTCATCAGACGGGGTCACGCCTGCCTTGGCATCTACCATGAACACAATGACATCCGCTTCTTCGATCGCAAGCTCCGCTTGAATACGAACGGATTTCATAATCGTATCATCGCCTTCGATCTCAATCCCGCCTGTATCGATAACACTGAACGATGTGTTTAACCATTCGCCCACTCCATAGAGACGATCACGCGTAACGCCTGGTTTATCTTCTACAATCGCCATGCGATCGCCAACAATTCGATTGAAAATGGTGGACTTTCCGACATTCGGTCGGCCAACAATTGCAAGTACGGGTCTAGCCAATTTACATTCACTCCTTCGAATTCCATGATGTTTCATGGAAAATTACGCAACTTACATCATAACAAAAAAGACACGCCTTGGCTAATCTCTTTTGAGACTTCGAATCCGCTATTCGCGATTGGACCCATTCCGATTCATCCATTGCTTCCACACAGAACGACAACTATTATACGCAAACTGCACCATAATCGTAATCGTTCTTGCGGTAAAGACCGTAAGCCACCATTGATCTTGGAAGCCAGCTAGTCCAAGCATTTGATTCCCATCCACCTTATGAATGCCAGATTGATATAAATCACCTAATAGGTAGCCGATCGAAATAGCACCAATCTGCTCCCAAGCGTTCCGCTGCAAGACGACGGCTACCAGAGCTAGTACAAGGGCCGATTGCCAAGCAGAATTCCGTACGATGAGAATAGGGTCCATCACAAGCAACTGCTCAACTAAAAAATGCAATGACCCCAGCAGAAGTCCAATCGAGAGTAGATGAAGCTTATGGATAAACCCTTGAGTCACATAGAGAATGAGCAGTGCGAGGGCGAGAACAACGAAATAGACGACTTGAATATGTACTTGACGAATCACAACAGTTAACCTCATGCCGATTAACCATGAGACAAAAAAAAGAAGCATACCTTTATGCGAGATACTTCTTATGTATAGCTCCTTCCATCCGCTGGCAAGTAAAATCAGCATAATGCAAAGAAGAATGAGCGACAAATAACCAGCATTCATAATCAAACCACCTAATTTACACAGCGATCTCATCCATCCTTGTTGGATAGGGGCTGCGGATCTTCAGTCCCCCTGCTCCTGGAGAAGAGAAGGGAAAACTGCCTGATCCTTAGTATGGCAATTATTTGATTATTTACTCTGATTGCTTCGCGCTGCGTATGAAGTTAGGTTAATACCGCGAGCCTGACACCACTCAGCTGTCTCCCCCATGATAACCACAGGGCATCCTGACAAAGCTTGGATCGAATTAGCGCCTAGCGCCGTCATAATCAGAATAAGTCCTTGATGAAGCTCTTTCGCGAAGCTGTGAAGGGCATCGGCCCCCTCAGTTTGCAGTACTTTCAGAAAAGCGCCTGCCATCCCAACCGCAGATGCGCCTATGGTTAACGCTTTCGCCGCCTCTATGGCATTCGTAATTCCGCCAGATGCGATGACAGAGCCAGTTGGATATACCGACAGCGCCTCCAGCAAAGAGATGCTGGTTGGTGTCCCCCAATCATTCAGCCATGCTAAGGCTGAGGGGCGTCTCGCATTCTCAATGGCTGCGAAATTCGTGCCGCCAGATCCGCCAACATCGAGCGTTTTCACGCCGATCTCCTGCAATTGTTTGGCATTACTCCGTGAAATGCCGAAACCTACTTCCTTCACTATGATCGGCACTGGTGAGTGACGAACGATGGTCTCAATTCGGCTCAACATGCCGACAAAGCTTCGATCCCCTTCGGGCATTATCAACTCTTGCATAACATTCAAGTGAATTTGCAACGCATTCGCCTCAATCATCTCGATTGCACGAAGCGCTTGATCCAAGGTTGCCTCGCTACCTAAATTAGCGAAGATAATCCCTTTTGGGTTTTCCCGTCGGACCACTTCATAACTCGGCGCTACTTCCTTATTCTTAATCGCCGACATTTGAGAACCAACGGCCATGGGCATGCCTGTTTCTCTAGCGAGTATGGCCAGTTCGCGATTGATACTCTCTGTCTCATGGGCCCCGCCGGTCATTGCATTAATTAAAATCGGCGAACTCATAGTGAGATCGCCGATAGTCGTTGTTAAAGCAATATGATCCGTCGAAGTCTCAGGAAGACAGTTATGCACAAGCTTGATATCCGACAGCCCTTGCTGCCGGGATTGACCAAGCTCTAGCGCGTAATGGACATGCTCCATTTTACGTGAGATGCGCATACCTTTACCTCCTAGAAATTGGATCTATTATTTTTTGAATTTAGCCAGCTTCTCACCAAAACGCTCACCAAGCGTCATGGACATGCCTTGGTTGCTCAAGGAAACATTCTCGTTTCCAGCAATTTCTTTCTGGTGGCTAGCGCTATTACCGCGGTCGCGATCGCCGCGAGGCTGTCTTTCTCTTTCTGGCTTGCCCGCAGCAGGCGCAGCTGCACTAGCTGGCGCTTCAGGTGCATCTTCTGTTTCTTTGATGCTCAGGCTTACACGTTTCTCAGCCGAGTTAATTTCGAGTATTTTTACTTGAACTTCTTGACCTTCTTTCAATACTTCGTGAGGCGTACCGATGTGACGGTGTGCGATTTGAGAAATGTGCACAAGACCTTCAACACCAGGCGCTACTTCAACAAATGCACCAAAAGCGGCAAGACGCTTCACTGTACCAGTTACGATATCGCCAGCTTTGAAATCATTCTCAACATTGGACCATGGACCTGCTTGAGTCGCTTTGATGCTTAGGGAAATTTTGTCGTTGGATGGATCAAGTTTAAGGATTTGCACCTTCACTTTGTCGCCTTCTTTAACAACATCAGACGCTTGACCTACATGGTGCCAAGCAAGCTCGGAAATGTGGACAAGTCCGTCAATTCCGCCGATATCAACGAAAGCACCGAATTGTGTTAAGCGTTGAACTGTACCGTCCAATACTTGACCAACTTGAAGCCCTTCGACAATTTTCTTTTTGTTTGCTTCGAACTCTTCATCTAGTACATCTTTTTGGGAAAGAATGACTTTATTTTTCTCGCGATCGATTTCTTTCACACGAAGACGCAATGTGCGGCCTTTGTATGCGGAGAAATCCTCAACGAATTGACGCTCTACCATGGAAGCAGGTACGAAACCACGTACGCCAATATCCACTACAAGTCCACCTTTTACAACTTCAGCGACAGCCGCTTCAATAATTTCTTTGCTTTCTAGTTGACCTTGCAGCGTTTCCCATGCTTTCGCATTATCAACGACACGCTTGGACAATACTAATGTTTCTTTCGCGTCGTTAATCGAAACAACTTTCAATTCAACTTCTTGGCCAAGTTCAACCGCTTGCCCAGCTTCACTTACGCTAACCGAAGAAAGCTCGCGAATTGGGATAACACCATCGTATTTGTAACCGATATCTACGAAAGCTTGATCAGCATCAATTTTAACAATTTTACCTCGGACAGTTGCACCTTTCTTCAACACAGGCACATTGTTAAGCGCGTGTTCAGCTTCTGCTTGGGATACTGCTGTTTCTTGAGCTTCTTGCGTTTGATCTTCAACTTTTACTTCATCTGACATGAGATTAGCCTCCTCTATTAACAACCAACAATACTAATTTATAAGTCACAAAGCAGTATGAAGCTCCTACTTTGTTTCAAACATATCCATAAGATTCAAATCCTGTAAGGTTAGTATAATTCCAAGGTTTCAATTCCATACATGACGGATTAAGCATCACTCGTCATCTTATGTAGTCGACGGATTTCAGTCATAATGGCTTCCGTCGCTAATTCCAAATCTTCTGAGCTTGAACCTGCATATGCACTTAAATCCAATGGCTTCCCATAGACGATCGTCATGCGGCGGAAAATGGAATAGTTGCCAACGATGGCAACAGGAACGACGGCTGCGCCTGCTTTGAGAGCTAGACTAGCTGCGCCCTTCTTCCCCATGCCTCCTGCGTTACTTCTCGTGCCCTCTGGAAACACGCCTAGCATGTTGCCATCCTTGAGCAGTTGCACCGCAAGTCGAATGGACTCTCTGCTCACACCCCCGCGTTTGACAGGAAATGCGCCGACTTTGGAAATAATGGAGCCAAGCACTGGAATCTCAAACAATTCAGCTTTGGCCATGAAATGAACTTTCCTTCGAAGGGGTGTTCCAAGGAAGGGAGGATCCAATAAGCTTGTATGATTTCCACACAGAACTACTGCGCCATTTGCAGGGACATTCTCCATCCCGATCGCACGCATTCGAAAAAACACAGTGAAAATGAATCGAAATAAGGCTCTTCCGATACGGTACAGCATCTTATTTCCCACCTCCGACTTTGTTCTTGCAAAGCCCAAGGATTTCGTCGACGACTTCAGTAATCGTCATGGACGTGCTGTCCATTAACACGGCATCGTGCGCTTTGCGAAGGGGCGAAATTTCGCGTGCTTCATCAAATTGGTCCCGACGTGCAATATCTTGCTCCAACTCCGAAAGTGTTAGTGTATTCGTACCACTTTCCTGCAGTTCTTTGAATCGGCGCTCTGCGCGCTCCTTCACGCTAGCTGTCAGAAACACTTTTATTTCTGCATCTGGCATCACATGCGTCCCGATATCACGTCCGTCCATCACAACACCTTTGGAAACGGTCATTTGCTGTTGTAACGCAACTAACAATTGACGCACCGCACCATAGCTGGCAATTTGCGATACATGTGCCGTCACTTCCGCTGAACGAATCGCTTTCGTCACATCTACCCCATCTACGAATACTTGCTGCCCTTCTTCGCCTGGTATAAGCTCAATCTTCATGCGATTGGCTAACGCAGCCACTTCGGTTTCTTGCTCTGGTCGCAGCCCTTCTTGCTGTACTTTCCATGTTACTGCCCGATACATGGCTCCTGTATCCACGTAAATAAAACCAAGCGCTCTGGCAACCAAACGAGCAATGGTGCTTTTACCGGCTCCAGCAGGACCATCTAAGGCAATATTGAACTTATCCAAGCTGCCCTTCCTCCTAACAATAACTCACAGTACATTACGTACAAAAAAGCAGGCACTTGCCTGCTAATTACTTGAAATTATACCACACAACAAGGTCATATGCAAAACTTGGCACGTCATTCCGATGGAATGCGAACGCTTAAGAGCGTTCCTTGGAAGACGGCTGAGCCACGATATAAGGTTGTCCTTCCAAGGGTTCAACACGGGTAAAATGCCTGCGAATATACGCATTCTGCAGCAGGACTTGTACACACACGAGGAGGATCAAACATACGATCACGGCTCGAATGAGCATCCTTTCCATTTTTGCAGAAAATCGGATAAATAGTTGCTCATATTCTTGGGGCTCTTGTTCAGACATGGGATCACGCTCCTGCCAACAATCAAATCTGCTTAGCAGTATTCCCTTTCCCCGTGCGTCTCATGCCTTAGCGTTTACGGAAATCCATTTGCCTTTCGAAGCAGAATCGAATCAGTTTCTGACGCTCGCGATCCGCGATTTCAGCAAACCGAATCATGACCAATTGCCGGCCTGTATCCGTCATTTTCACACGAACAACCTCGCCTGAGAAAGGAATGTGCTCTATGGTACCATTTTTGAAAGGCGCGAGTACCCAACAAGAAACGATAGCATTCAAACCAATCGGAATATGTCCTTCGCAGATGAAAGAAATCCCGCCGCCGCCAACATCGTCCGTCACGCCAATAAATTGGATTTGATCGGACAGTTTGACCGCAATTTCCAGCTCCGCCAACACACGCAAGAAGTTTCTTCGTTGAACTTGTGTAATCGCGCTAAGCTCGGGTACACGCAGTTCAATGAGTCGAATGACATCTTCCTTAAAACCAATAACCTCCGTTGTGAAATAATGCTTCACTCCGCCTTGTCCAAGGAAGTGGGCACTGATTTCATCCCCTTGATACATTTTTTTAAGTCGACCTGTCTTCTCGTTAATCGGGATTTCAATAATGATCGCCTGTTCAGTCACATCAGCAATCCTCGACTTATATTCGATTTTGGACTCTTCTTCATCAATGCTGTTCGTTTGCATATGTAATATCTGGTTGACTTTAGGAAGCAATTTCTGCACCTCCGCTAAAAATGATGCTTTAATTATACCATGCTCATCCATTTTGGATATAAAAAAAAGAAGCAGGCTATTCCCCTGCTCCTCTTCCCTTATGTTTTCGCTTCTTTAGCCGCTTCCGCTTGATCTTGACGAATCGTTTCAATCTTCTCTTCCATACCGATATCTGCATTGATATAGATGCGATAAATGTTGTTATTCATGGTGCCGATAAACTCATGACATAGCACTTCTTCATCCAGATCGTTCTTAATGATAGCTAACGATTCACCCGTCACTTTCAGCTTCGGATTCAATTGTTTCCGCGCGTCTTGAACGGTCATTTTCGGCGTGCCAATCTCACGCTTCTTCTGCGAGTAAATGTAATCAGTCGCTTGGAGGCCAGTCACTTCCAGTGTGTCGAGCGCCACCTTCACCGTCACCTGAACGGGATAAATCGTGACATCTTTCTCTTTCTTAGCAAAAGTAATCGTCGCCACGTTCTGATACTGGTCATAGCTAATCGCGCTCAGGTCTTTGTATTCATGCGCATCCAAGAATTCATTTGCGATATCGCGCGCTTGACGCAGATTGAATTTCGCCGAAGGCACATCTCTAGTTTTCATAAAATAAACGAGATGCCCGCCCTTTTTGGTAAAATCCAATTGGGTTTCGTTTTTCGAGGAATCCTGGCTTGGCACCACGACACTGAAGCTTTGAAATTCAGGCGCGCTGCCGCCATTTTCAACGACTTTTATACCATTGGAATCGGGAATACCGAGAAATTCTACGGCTTTCTTTTTAATCTGATCGGCAGTCATTTCGTCGCCTGAAAGCATTTTAACATCATGTTTGGAGAACACACTTAAACTTCCCGTCCCCCAATTCAACTCATCGTAGCCGCCAACCTTTTTATCAACAATGGTAAAGCCATCAATTATGGCGTTATCATGCACTTCATTTTCCGAGGCTAGCGCAGATTCGACGTCCATCCAACGCAAATTGTTCGCAATTACTTTGTTCTGAACACCGCGAATTTCATTCGTAATTTCGGTTGAATGGTTGTATAACGTATTCAGTGTTTTCATTTCCTCTTCTGTCAACGGCTGCTTCGTCATATCACGAACAGACATCCGGTAAGAGAATTTTGCCATATTCGCTAAGAAATCTTCCGTTTTATTAAAAGGCAGCAGCATGAGCGGCAGTTGAGTAATGTCACTTTGCGCTTGGCTGGTTAAACGCCAGACATTTACGAGTCCCTTGCGGTACGAAGGCTCCGAAGTCGCATTCACAGCCAGTGTATTGCCTAGCTCCGTATGTAGCTTATCCATATGAAATGATAAGTCGTGAAACGCCCGTTGATACTGGTTTTCTGCTTTGATCAAGATCGTGTTCTTCTCTTGGTGCTCCAAATACCCCCATACCGAAGCTCCAATGAGAGCCAGCACGAGGAATGGAAACATGACAATGCTCAATCTTTTGTACACAAAATTTCTCCTTTCATACCCAATCTTACGGTTAGTTTTTACGTGAACAGCCAGGTTTATGCAAAGGAAAAACGAAAAGAGGCCTATTCGGTAGAATGGCCTCTCGCTAACTTTCCGTTTCAATTTCGAAATCATGCTCATTACTGCATATACATTGACGGAACCCTGTTTCTATTTTGTCCTTCTCTTTCTTACCCCGTAACACAAACTTCTCGCCGCAAATCCGACAACGGATCTTCACTTTCACACGCATGGTTGATGGCATGTATACCCTCCCGGACGTTCCCGCCCATGAAGGCACGAGTTCACCAATTATACAGTCATTATTGCCCAAATCAACCCATTTTAATCTTTTTCTCATCTATCGTGACAGCTCGTAATGGAGAGAGTGCATTGGCGCGATCAACCCGCCAGATCGAGCGCAGCCACAAGAAAATCATTAACGGGATCATGATCCAGATCCAAGCTGTTTTGAAAATGAGCAAAATATAGTCAAATGTTCCATGCCACACAATTGGGAATAGCAGGGAGAACCAAAGGTAGCGTCTTTGTTTGTCGGGTACGAATTTCGCTTTCCCCATGTAATACCCCATCATAACCCCGAATAAGGCATGACCTGATACAGGCAGCAACGCTCGCAGCATGAGAGCTGAGAAGGATGACGCATGTAAGAAGGCATAAATAATATTCTCTAACGTAGCAAATCCCAGCGAGACGGATACCGCGTAAACGATGCCATCATACGGCTCATCAAACGCTGGATGTCGAAAAATCAAATGATACAACAGCAGCCATTTCAGAAACTCCTCGATTCCACCAGAAAGAAAAAAGGAAGTAATCCATGTACCCTCACCGAATTCCCCAATGAATGCGTTCTGCAAGACCATGGTTGGGTACACCAGAATGACACCAAATATAAACATCCGTATGACTAAATGGATAGGCTCAGGTTCATAGCGATCCTTCAGATAAAAGTACGCGAGCAATGAGAGTCCTGGGGCTACAGCTGCCAGCAAGATCGGCACGATCTCCATGTTCCAGTTCCCCCTTTTCGAATGATAAGTTTATTATAGTCGTTCTTGTGCAACATTTCTATGATCTTCACAATGGAAAACAAAACAAGCATCCTCAAAAACGTTCGTTTTTGGAGATGCTTGTTTCATTCTATAGCAGGAAGTCCTATGCTCCTGCTTATTTGAAATGGCGGCACAGCACCTTAACGGCGTCATCCGCGATAATCGTCTTTCCGTATTCTTCCAAGACTGCTTGCGTCACGGAAGCCGCTTCACCAAATTCAGACAAGACAGCGATTAACGCTTGATATTTCGTTTCTTCGAGATCAACTGGCTCTAGCTGTAAAATATATTTCCCTTTATATGAATAAAGCGTACCGCCTTCAATCAATAAGGGATTAATTACTTTGGAGACGCGCAAGAGATCTTCAAAATCACGGAATGCGTAAGAGACCAGATCGCTTTGTTCCAGCGTTACTTCCATTTCGTACACTTCTTCAGCTTCATCATATGCATCTGAACTGGCATACAAATCAAGTTTTCCTCTGGTCACAATAACGACCATACCCTGCGCTGGAAGTGCGAATACTTCAACGGCAAGCGGGCCGGACGGGTCAAATCCGAGCTCGGAATAAGCTTGATCCATCATTTCACTGAATAATTCGTGTACTTTAGGAATTTCTCTCCACATATCGTCTTTTTGAATTCCACGTTCAGTTAAGTCATCGAATGTTAGGAAAATCCGTATCTTATCCTGACTTAAGCGTTCTATTTTCATGATAGGATCCTCCTTTGAGCTTCCCACTTGGAAAGCTTGCATCGAAAGCATGGTCACCTTATTTCTTTCAGAATATGTAAGAAAATTAAAAAGGTGAACCACTAAATGAGAAATGGACATGCATCCATTTATTGTTTTCACCTATCATGTTAACACTAAATCTGTACAAATGCACGTGCAAGTTATGTATAAAAAGAAAAAGCACAGCCGGCCCTGTGGGTATGCCAGTCTGTGCTGAGAGCTTATGGGTTACTGGATTGTCGACGTGCTTACCTTATTATCTTGCAAGATTTCGTTCACCGTCGCCTTCAAAGATGGGTCTTCTTTTACTATTTTTTCAATGGGATTGAGCCCGGAAGAGCTCTTTGAAGCGAAACTTGGGGAGATCGCTTCCCCGAATGATTTGTTCACAAACGTGTCTTTCGCCTTGTCCATAACTTTGCCCATCGAATCCGTGGATGAACTGAAGGCAGAGAATAACATCGATTTACTTTTACGATTGAGATAAATTACAGCAGCCGCTCCCGCAATACCGCCGAGCATAAATGTGCCTAATTTCATTGGATCTCCCTCCATGATACGTAATATGAATCACTTCTAGGTTGTGCGTGTTTAGAAGTAGACATACACATAAGAATAAGGAAAACATAGGAGATCAGACATCTGCGAATAATAACTGTAATATGGTACTATAAGTGATGACCAAAACCGCATTAATATAAGGGGAAATCGAAATGAAAAAAAAGAAAGCAAGTACGCTTCTACTAACTGTGATCTTATTGCTCACTGCCTGCAGTGCAAACCAAGCGGAGACAAGTCCTGCCGCGACATCTAGTTCAACACCTGCGCCTACAGTAACTGCAAGCCCAATCGCAACACCAACAGCGACACCGTCGCCAACACCATCCCCTACACCAGCACCGATCCCAACGCCAGAAGTCGTTCAGAAGACCTATCACATGAATAAGAACTATGATATTGTGCCTAACGATTCGAATGGCAATAAGAAAGTCGTCTTACTGACCTTTGATGATGGACCGAAAGAACAAGCCATGAATCAATCACTAATTGATATTCTGAAAAAGCATAAGGCGAAGGCCATCTTTTTCATGAATGGCTACCGAATCAAGCAGAAGCCTGAGCTCGTCAAACTAGTGCACGATAGCGGCAACATCATTGGGAATCATGCGTGGGATCATGACAATTTAAAAGATATGTCCAACGACAAAATTGATAAACAAGTCGATGATGTTCAACAAATCGTGAAGGATCTCATCGGAGAAACCCCTCAATTTTTCCGTCCTCCATTCGGATCAGGCAATGACTATTTGAAGTCCAAAATCAAGTCAAACAAAATGCTGTATATGACGTGGTCCAACGGTTCCTTAGACTGGGACATGACGAATAAAAACAACGATTCCAATAAGGTGATCGAAAATGTCCTGCAGCAGCTCCATAACGGCAGCAATATCTTGATGCATGAGCTGCCCTGGACGATTAACGCGCTGGATACGCTGCTAACGAAGCTCGAAGAGAAAGGCTATTCCTTCGTAGATCCCAATGCCATCGAACTAGAAATGAGATAATCATAAAGAGCCTTGCTGATGCCACGTTCGCGACGTGGGTACAGCAAGGCTCCCTTCGTTTCTTTTTGCATAGCCATAGCGTCTTACGAAAGGGATGAATATTTGACTCCCCAAACCGTTAAACTCACGACTAACGCGACAAATAACCAAAGTAGTGTCATATAAAAAAGATTCGTCCATTTCCCCCGCTCAGACGGATGAACGGCTCTACGCGGCGGTAAATAGGTCTCATCGCCCTGTTGATCCTCCATGATGGGATTTGACCGTGAAGCTAATCTTTCTCCTGAACGCATGAACTTTGATCTTCCTCCTTGCTAAACCGAAGTATACACCCCATCACCATATCAATCATAAAGTGCGCAATTATAGGTGTCCATAGGCTTCCCGTATGAAGGTAAATCCAACCTAAGCCATAACTAATACTGAAGACCATCCCCGTCATTAACCAATGCTGCAAATAACGCACATGAATAGCCGCGAACAAAATACTAGTCCAGTAAGGCCCCCATGCGTGCTGAATCGCTCCGCGAAAAAGGACTTCTTCACAAATTGACACGATAAATGAAATAAGTGCAATATGCCAAAGGGCCCTATTTCCAAATATCATTCTATTAATTCCGCCGTCATCCGACACTTCCTTCGGTACCCACCGCGAAATCAGCAGATCCACACCCAGGACAACAATCGCGAATCCGCAGCCCCATAGCAGGACTTGCCATCCCCCATGAAAGCTGAGTGCCGAAAGAATCTTTGAATTGCTCTGAAATAATCCAATAATAATTCCGATAATAAGCGTAAGCAGTTGCGTGACATACAAATTAAGTAATAATGTGCGATCGGTCAGTTGATTGATATCGACTTTTCCAATGCGAAGGTTCTTGAAATCGAATTTTTTCAAAGGAAGCAACCTCATTTCCTCATATTATTCCTTTTTAAACCGAATTCACCTATACTAGTAAAACAAACAAGAGAGAATAAGGAGCTAGATTATGGAGAAACGTCTTACCCGCACCGACTATTTATTCGCCCTTATGTTTATCTTTATGCTGGTCTGCATACTGGGCGCATTCTTCTATGGTTTACGATTGGGCCAAACGAAATCCGATCAGAAATATGAAAAAATATTACATGCTGATAAAGCGTCATCCGTACCTGAAGTAGGCGCGTATGACCAGCAAGTGCTAGTGTCCTATTACCATACCATCTTTTTACCCTTTAGGGAATTTCAGAATAAATGGTTTGAATTATTGAGTCAAATTGAGCTGGGTAATTCTTCTGTTGATGCAGCAGCCGTATTGAAAGAACTTTACAAAGTAGCAGATGATAAATATGCGATTTTAAAAAGTAAAAATGTTCCCCAAACCTCGCCGATGCTCGTACAGTCGCATCAAGGCTACTTAAAAAGTCTAAAGCTTTTTGCAGATGCGTTAAACAGCTTCCAAAGTAAAGCGAACAGCCAAAGCCATACCCAACTGCTAGATGCCATACAGAAGGATGCTTACTTCCAAGAAGCGAAAACACAAGCATTGACGGCTCAAAAAAATTATTTTGATTCAATTCTCGCTTGGAATGGCACTTTCGATCCGGATATTGAATATTTCGACAGCACCAAGACAGCTAACTTGGATCAATGGCGCGCCATGAATTTTAACGTTAAGAATGTGTACATAACAGCAAAGCTTCTAAATAACAAAGCCTTTTCGCCTTTTTACCCACAGGATTTAACGATACGCATTGATGAATTCATCTCCTCGGGTCAAGCCAAGAAGTTGAATGTGGCGGATGTCAATCAAACGATGGAACTGCTGCTCAGCACGAATGCGGTTCGAACAGGCGACTTCGTCAAAGGCAAGGCCAAATGGTATGGGAACGAGCCGCTCCCGCAGCTTCCGTTCTTCTCCGATGTCAATTAAAGAGAAAAATAAAAAATGCTAAGGATAACGTGGAGAACCACTTAAGTCCTTAGCATTTTTTACTGAATTAATCGTATTGAAAGCCGCGGAACATCGCAATGGCTGCCATACCGCCGTCGACATTAATAACACGATCAAACCCGTTCTCTTTCAAATATTCGGCAACTCGCATACTGCGGACACCATGTGCACAAACCAGATAAATATCTTCATCCACTGGAAGCTCACCCATGCGATGTGGAACTTGCCCCATCGGAATAAGTTTAGCTTCTTCCATATGATAGTAATCCCATTCATGCGGCTCTCTAACATCAATAATGACGCTGTTTCCGAGCGTTTTATTGTTCACCGCATCAAGAAAAATTTGCGGATAAATACGAGCAATTTCCATATAAGACACCCTCCTGCATGTTTCGATTGAAAGCTTATTTCAAGATTATGCTACCCTTTGTACCATAACCGAAAACAGGGCCCTCCGACAAGCAAAAACTCATTGCTTTCTGAACATTCATGCTTTAAAATAAACGAAAAGCTTTTGAATAGTTGTCAATCCGAACATTTTATGACTTATACGTGAAAATCGTTCGACATGTATTGACACGATTTCGGACGCATGGTAATCTAATAAAAATTCTATATCACAGTACAGCGTTGACGGAGCCAAGCAAAAATAGTAGCTTTCAGAGAACCGGTGGTTGGTGTGAATCGGTAGCGAAAAAATTGCGGAGCACTCCAGAGTTATTGCATTGAATCTGAGTAGATGCAATCGGGTTAGGAACACGTTACAGTTCCAGGTCGCAAGACCAATGAGGCTTCTCATGCGAATGAGCAGCGAACTAGGGTGGTACCACGAAAGCAATCTCTCGTCCCTTTGGCTACAGGCTAACTGTCTGTGTCCGAGGGCTGGGAGTTTTTTTATGTTCAAATCTAAGGAGGAACCGAATTATGTACAAAGTTCTAGTATCCGATCCAATTAGTGACATGGGAATTCAAATGCTTTATGATGCAGCCGACGTTGAAGTGGTGAAGCAATCAGGTCTATCCGAGGACGAACTCATCGCAATTATTGGTGAGTATGATGCCCTGCTAGTTCGTAGTCAAACCAAAGTAACCGAAAAAATCATGACAGCTGGCACGAAGTTGAAAGTGATTGGCCGCGCAGGTGTAGGTGTCGACAATATTGATTTGGAGGCAGCAACGAAGCGCGGTATCATCGTCATCAACGCACCAGACGGAAATACAATCGCGACTTGCGAGCTTACTTTCGCTATGATGATGGCAACTGCTCGTATGATACCGCAAGCTTACAAGAAAACAGTTGGCGGCGAGTGGGATCGTAAATTTATCGGTGTTGAGTTGCGCAACAAAACGCTTGGTATTCTAGGCATGGGACGGATCGGAAGCGAAGTTGCGAAACGCGCGAAAGTATTTGGCATGGAAGTTATCGGGTATGACCCATTCTTAACGGAAGAACGCGCTGAGAAAATGGGCGTTAAGCTGGGAACTGTAAACGAAATCGCTGCTCAAGCTGACTTCATTACGGTTCATACGCCACTTACACCAGAAACTCGCCACTTGATTGGTAAGACGCAATTCGAATTGATGAAACCAGGCATTCGCATTATCAACTGCGCGCGCGGCGGCATTATTGATGAATTGGCATTAGTTGAAGCGATCGATCAAGGCATCGTTGCTGGCGCAGCATTCGACGTATTCGAAGTAGAGCCGCCACAAAAGGATCACCCATTCTTAAATAATCCAAAAGTTATCGTAACTCCGCATCTTGGCGCATCAACAATCGAAGCGCAAGAAAATGTTGCGATCGACGTCTCCGAAGAAGTGCTTCACATCCTTCGCAATGAGCCTTTCAAAAATGCGGTCAACTTGCCTCCAGTTCCAGCTAACGTGCTGAACAAATTGCAGCCGTATTTCCGTCTGGGCGAGAAAATCGGTTCTGTACTTGGTCAAATCGCACAAGGCGCTGTTGCTGAAATCGTTGTGAATTACGCTGGCGAATTAATCGATGTCGACACAAGCCCGTTAACGCGTTATATCGTCAAAGGTATTTTCGAAAATCAATTGGAATCTATAAATATCATTAATGCGATGCACCTTGCGAAATCACGCGGCGTTAACATCGTTGTTCAAACATCGAACACCGCGAATGACTTTACGAATCTCGTAACTGTAACGGTGAAAACGAAGCAAGAAGAAAAAACTCTTGCAGGTACATTGCTTGCAGGCTACGGCGAGCGTATCGTTCGTATCGATCAATACCCAGTTGACTTCGCTGCTGAAGGCAACTTGCTGTTAATCTCTCACAATGATAAGCCTGGTATTATCGGACGCGTTGGTACGCTGCTTGGTAACAATCAAGTCAACATTGCAACAATGCAAGTGGGTCGTAAAGTTATCGGCGGTTCCGCAATCATGGTACTTACAATTGATAAAACAGCTCCTACTGACGTATTGTCTGAACTTTCTAAACAAGATGAAATCGTTAATGTTCGCGCTCTAACGCTCTAATAAGCACAAATTGTTTCACGAACAACAAGATTTTGTCTGAATATTCTACAAAATAAAGGCGATTACCCCGTGCCAACGGAGTAATCGCCTCTTCTTATGTCGAAATTCGCACTATCCTTAGTTATTTGTGCTCACGGGCAGCCAGATCGTAAATGTGCTTCCTTGGCCCCATACACTTTGCACAGTTACACTGCCTTGGTGAGAGTCAATGATGTTCTTGACGATGGCTAACCCAAGCCCCGTTCCGCCCGAAGATCCGCGCGTACGCGCTTTATCCGCCTTGTAGAAGCGCTCAAAGATGAAGGGCAGGTCTTCGGCGGGGATCCCTTTCCCCTCGTCTGCGATTTCGATGCGGATGGCAGGCCGATCCTTGTAGAGGCCGGGCTCCGCCAGCATGGCAATACGCGCCCCAGCGGCCGTATGCCGGAAGGCATTGTCGAGCAGGTTCGTCAGCACCTGCTCCAACCGATCCTCATCCGCACGCTGCAGGATGAGGGGTTCAGCAGGCAGCGACACGCTTAGCGCGATGCCGCGCTCTTTGGCCAGCACCGCGAATTTGCGGTGCATGCGTTTCACCAGGGAGTCGACTTCGACCTCCCTGAAGCTCAGCTCGAGATGGCCGGCCTCCATCCGAGCCAGATCGAGCAGGTCACGGACGAGGCGCCCCATGCGGAGCGACTCGTCGTGGATGACCTGCACGAGCTCCACGCGCTCCTCCGGCGTGGAGGGAATATCATCGAGCAGGGCTTCACTATAGCCCTGCAGCATGGAGATCGGCGTACGCAGCTCATGCGAGACGTTCGCCACGAAATCTTTGCGCAGCTTATCAAGCCGTTCCTCCTCCGTGATATCACGGAGAACGGCCACCGCGCCGCGCACTTGGTTCAGAGAGTAGAGCGGTGTCATCGCGACGGACCACACCCCATTTTGCACATGAAGCTTCGTAACAGCCTCTGACGACTCATCGACCACCGCCTCGAAGAGTGGAATCAAGGGTACTGGAATTGGACTCGAATACGGATTCGTAAAGCTCATCAAACCCCAATCTCCCAGTGAGCGGTCAGGCATCGGGAAGCGTCTTGGCTCACCCTCGTCCTCGGACCATGCAATGGTGCTCCACTCTTCTACGATCTTCTCGCCCTGCGGATTACTTAACATGACGAAGCCATTCACATCCAGCGTTATCACCGCATCGGTCATACTGCGCAGAATACTCGACAGGTGCTCTTTCTCCTGGCTGAGCGCATGGATGCTGTCCTGCATTTTTTCCCCCATGTGATTAAACGTCTTGGCGAGCTCACCAATCTCATCCTTAGACAAAATCGGGACCCGCGTACCATATTCCCCTTGTGTGATGAAGTCCGCTGCTTTCTTCAACTGCTGAAGCGGTCTCGTTATGCGTGAGAACAAGAAGAAGGCGAAGAACGTTGTCATCAGAAAGCCAACAATCGACACGTAGACGAATAATCGGAGCATATAGGACTGAGTAGCTTCCAGCGATTGCAAGGACTGATACAGGAGCGTAGCTCCTACAATACCGCCTTCCAGATTGTAAAGCGGCACCGCCACTACGAGGTATTCTTCACCAGAGCCAAGACGTCCTGCGCCTGTCTTATTCACTGTCTTGTAGATACTCTGTCCACCAAAGACGGGTGCCAATTCATTCGTCTGATAGAAATCAGCAACATGAAAATTAGCCAGTTTACTTCCGGGCGTTGCAGGTATGTCCATTTCTTCCATGTCCTTCGAAATGACCAGCATGCGTGAATCTTGAAAGCTAAGCAGTTCATTGCTTAATTTATAAAACTGTTCATTGTACATATGCTGCGTAGCTTCTTCTGAAAATTTGACCGCCATCTCCTGCATATGCTCTCTTTGATTCGTCGCCTGTGAGAAATAATTTTCCATATAATTGACAAGAAAAAAACCTAGTATGAGCAGTACAACCCCAACTAGGCCAATAATCGTTAACCACAGTTTACCGACAATACTTCTGAAAATAAACACTTATTTAGGTACCTCTAGCTTATAGCCTACTCCCCACACAGTTGTAATCATTGCTGCAGCATCAGGGGATACTTTGTTTAATTTTTCACGAAGCCTCTTCACATGCGTGTCGACCGTTCGCAAATCACCGAAGAACTCGTAGTTCCAGACATCCTTTAATAACTCCTCGCGAGAGAACACCTTATCTGGCGATACAGCCAAATAATGCAGCAATTCATACTCTTTCGGTGTAAGGGCTACCTCTTGACCGCCTGCTGTTACCCGATGCGCATCATGCTCGATGATCAAGTTCGGAAACACGATGTTATTGCTGGAGCTTGCATCCTTGGATAGGTATGCCGTCGCCGATGAGCGGCGCAAAATAGCTTTCACACGATAAATCACTTCACGAGGCGAGAATGGCTTCACAACATAGTCATCTGCCCCTACTTCAAACCCGCTTACCCGATTCGTCTCTTCGCCTTTGGCCGTCAACATGATGACAGGCGTCGATTTCACTTGACGTAGGCGCGCACACACTTCTATGCCATCGATGCCTGGCAGCATTACGTCTAACAAGATGAGATCATAATCGGTTTCTGTCGCCATACGCAATGCAGATTCGCCATCCTCAGCTTCTTCAATGAGATAGCCTTCTTTCTCCAAATACATCCGAAGCAAGCGCCGAATACGCTCTTCATCATCGACAACAAGAATACTAGGCTTCAATTCCATGGCTTGTCACATCCCTCTCTACAAGTTCTAAGCGATTAAACTCCTGCATAGGAGTGAAGTCCGGCAATAACCAAGTTCACACCCACTAATGTAAACATTACTACAATAAATCCGATCACCGTTAACCAGGCGGATTTCTTGCCTTGCCAGCCTTTGGAGAGGCGAAGATGCAAGAATACCGCGTAGAATAGCCACGTGATCAAGGCCCATACTTCCTTCGGATCCCAGCCCCAGAATCGGCCCCAAGCTTCCTGCGCCCAAATCATCGCAAAGATCAATGCGCCCAAGGTAAATATCGGATAACCAATCGCAATTGCGCGATAGCTGATTTCATCCAGATCTTCGGGGTCCATCCCCTTCACGATCGGTCCGACTGCTGCTCCTAACGGCTTGCGCACCACGAGACGTGCAAGGCCATACAGGATAAGTCCGCCGAGCACTGACCAGATAACGGTATTCAGCTTACGACCAGCGCTTGCCCCTTCCATCCAGGATGGCGCCGTGAATAAAGGCTCTGTCATCCCGAGGAACGGTTTCATTTCTACGACTTCCGTTTCGTACGGTTTAACAATTGGAGGTAGTACATACGTTTCTTTTTGTTGTATGGTCTGTTGAACGCCCTCAACGGTTGTTACGACATCTTTGGAGAAAACCGCTTTATACCCTGATCCATTCCATGTAAAAATCGAAGCGATAAAGGCGATCAGCATCAGGATGAAAAACAGGGTAAGTTCTACACCTCGTTGTTCCCGCTTGTCCGCTTTAGAGGTTCCTTTGTAATCAACTGCGCGAAGCAAGTACATTAAACCGCCCGCGAAACCGACTGCGAAGAAGGCTTCCCCAGTTGCAGCTGTCGTCACGTGAATTTTCAGCCAATAGCTTTGCAAAGCTGGAATTAACGGCTGCACTTCACTTGGGAATACAGAAGCATAAGCAATAATAATGAAGCCTATTGGCAACGCGAATACCCCAAGTACGGGCGTCCGGTAAATCAGGTAGACGATCAAAAACGCACACATAATCATCATACCGAGGAATGTCATAAATTCATACATATTGGACGTCGGGATATGGCCCCCTTCGGCCCAGCGTGTAAAGAAGAACGTCACATGGCAGGCAAAGCCGAACACAGACGTTAGAAAAGCAACGAAGCCCCATTGCTTCGTGTGTACCTCAGGATCGCGGTTACTCCATCTCTTTCCGGTAATGGAAAGGACGAATAGAAAGAACGCAAGCAGGTAGACGAAGAAAGCGATTAATAGAAAAGTACTGCTGACAGAGTTAACGTTCACCCCTGGTTTCCTCCATTTGCTAATGTTTTCTGCGAAACTTCCAAACCATTTTTAATCAACGCGAATGCAATTTCATTGCGCAATCCAAACCAGTTCTTATTCGTGTGGCCGCCTAGCGTAAGCTTCCCGTCATCAATGCGTATCCACACACGGCGATGCTGCCAGTAGAAGCCCATGATGACACCGATCATAAAAATCGCAGCACCTACCCAGATATAAGGCATCGCTTTATCTACCCGGATGTTCAGATACGTCGTATAGTTGGCAAATTGAACACCCTCCATCGAACCAACCGCGATTTTCAGTTTCTGGCTGATTGCGCCGTTAATCGTATCCTGCGAGAAGGTTTCCTTATCGATTTGCCGTGGGAAATACAGATAAGGTTCACCCTTTTCAGCCAGACCAGGACCAGTGATGCTAAAAATAAAAGCAGGCGCCTTCGGTTCATTCGACTTGGAAATCGGCTGACCCTTCTCAAGTCCGAATTCAGGGTAAAATCCTTTCAGTGTCAGCTTATAAGGTCCCACTTGGTAGGAATCCTTCGGATTATTCATCGGCAGATCAAAGCTTCCGTAGGTCTCACCTGTTGTTGGATTACTTAGCGTTGGCTTCACAGCGATCAACAGCGGTGTCGCTTTATAATCAAACTGGTAGGCTTGCAAACCCTTATAATCTAACGGGTGATTGACGATGATATTCGCTTTCTTGACCTCTTCCAGAACGGGAGTGCCTGAAGTAGCCTCACAATTGGCGGTACAATGATAAAGGACAGCTTGGGTCTCATACGTTTTCGGAACGATTTGCCCTTTCGCTTTAATGCTTGCAGGTATATCTTGCTCATCATAAAGCGTAATCGTAAACTTCTCGTTCTTGATGTAATAGGACGTATGCGGGATCGGCTTTGTCTCGCCTTCTAAGATCCCAATGTATTGATCCATATGCCACCCAGGAATACTTCTCATTAATACACCAATCAGAAAAATAATAAGTCCGATGTGATTAATATAAGGTCCCCATCGGCTGAATCGGTATTTCTCGGCCAACAGCGCTGAACCGTCCGTATGTACGCGGTAATTTTTCTTTCGTAAGTGTGCGCCTAGCTGCTCTGTCCACGCAATTTCATCCGTCTGAGGGGGTAATTGCGTCACGAGCGTTACATTTTGCCTAACTAGAAAATTAAGATGTTTACGAATTTGCTGCTTCGATAGCGCTCTATACAAGGGAAGTACACGGTCTAAGCTGCAGATGACTAGTGATGTCCCTATCATAAAGAGCAGCGTGATAAACCACCAAGAGCTAAAGGTGTGTGAAAAGCCTAGAGCATGATAAATGGTCCCGAGCGTGCCATAGTTTTTCGTATAGTACTCTGCTGGGTCCATATCGAGAAATGTGTTCTCTTGCGGAAAAATCGTGCCCACTGCAGAAGCAAGTGTTGTGAATAAGATAATCCATACGGCTATTTTGACGGAAGAAAAGAAATTCCATACCTTATCCAATAAGGACGGATTCGATTTCTGTGAACGGCGCGCCATGCCATCATAACGCATTTCCAGAATGTCTCTGCCATCCGCATCAATCAAGGGATTACCACACGATTCACACAGCGTTGTGCCTGTTGGGTTCTGATGCCCGCAATCACATTTGGTATTGTAGAACATGATGACCTCCTAAAAACGTTAAGCACAAGATCAGATTACGATTTGCTTAGTTTGGACAACGTCTCATCGATGAAAGCTTCGTCCATTTGGCCGATTTTTTTCGTGACGATTTTGCCGTCAGGCCCGATGAAGAATGTCGTTGGATAATCCATCACACCATACTGTTTCCGAACAACCTCGTTCGCATCAAGCAGCACTGGCATATTTAATTTATATTGATCCATGAAACCTTGCACCGTTACTTTATTCTTGTCCACATTGACTTCTAAGAAAACAACCCCTTGACTCTTCCACTTATCATACATCTTCTGAAGATCAGGCATTTCTTCTTTGCACGGCGGACAAAATGTACCCCAGAAATTCATTAGCACAGGCTTACCTTTATAGTCTGAAAGCTCATGCGTTTGGCCATCTAACCCGACTAAGGAGAAATTGGTCGCTTTATCTCCTTGCTGAGGATACTTCTTACTGTCTGAAGCAGACAAATTTGTAATAATCGTAAACACGCCAATAATAAGCACGATTGTAAAAATACCAATCTGTACCCACTTCTTATTACGTCCCACTGTAAATCACCTTCACTTTGTCGACAATCGTCAGTTTTTATATCGAATTATACCCTTATTATAACGAAAAGAAGGCCAATTCTTATTGGCCTTTTTGAACGTTATGTGTCCTTAGCGCTTCGTTCCGAAGCTCTTCAATTTCTTTAGGAGTCAAGTGTCGATACTTCGCTCTTGGCAGTCCCGTTAAGAAGATCGGACCAAATTTAATCCGTCTCAATTTGATCACAGGAAACGAAATCGATTCAAACATCCGTCGCACTTGTCGATTACGGCCCTCATAGATCGTAATCTGAATGATGGACTCATTTTTCTCCATATTCACATCCGCATATTCGACTTCAGCTGGAGCTGTCATCCCGTCTTCTAACTGTATGCCCACTTTTAACTTATCTAATAACGTGCCGTGCGGAACACCTTTCACCGTCGCTTGATACGTCTTAGGAACGTGATGCTTCGGATGCGTGAGCAAATGCGCAAACTCTCCATCATTTGTGAGCAGAAGCAAGCCTTCTGTATCATAATCCAAGCGGCCTACTGGATAAACCCGTTCCTTAATCCCAGGCAAGTAGTCCGTAACGACCTTCCGACCTTCAGGATCAGTAGCGCTTGTGATAACACCCTTCGGTTTATTCAGTATCACATAAATCTTCTTCTGTTGACCGATCGCACGTCCATCAACCCTAATTTCGTCTTGGGCTGTATTTACTTTCACACCCAGCGTCGTGACAACCTCACCGTTCACTTGCACACGTCCCGCTGTAATGATTTCTTCACATTTGCGGCGGGATGCGATACCCGCTTCAGCCAATACTTTTTGCAGTCTTTCCATGATCCGCTTTCACCTCAAACTAATGATAACGGAGTTACTCATAAATCTCAAGCGGCATCTCAGGTAAAGACGAGATAACAGATCACCAGCGAAGCAATGAACCCTACTGCATCAGAAATCAAGCCAACTTTCAGCGCATAGCCTGCTTTCCGAATACCGATGGCGCCGAAATACACCGTAATCACATACAGGGTCGTATCTGTGCTGCCTTGGACGGTTGACGCAATCCGCCCAATCATGGAATCTGGCCCGAATTGTTCGATCAGGTCCGTTGTAAAAGCCAAGGAGCCCGCGCCTGTAATCGGGCGCAAAATCGCCAGCGGGAGCACCTCTGTCGGCACTCCGATGCTCTCGAAAAAGGGCCTCATCCACCCGATGAGCATGTCCATTGCGCCAGAGGCACGAAACACGGAGATCGCGACCATCATGCCGACGAGATGCGGAATGATTTTGATCGCAGTATCGAATCCATCCTTCGCACCCTCAACGAATGATTCGTAAACAGGAATCTTGCGATATGCGGCGTACAACGGGATAAACACGATCATGATCGGAATGGCCCACGCCGAGATGAGAGATACGAGTGCGTACATGCGGGATCATCCTTTCAATGGCGGGATGGGGGAACGCGACCTTCGATACCAGCGATCAACGAAGATCGCGGCAGTCGTCGAGATGATCGTTGCGATCAACGTTGTGCCTACAATTTCCGCAGGATTCATGGAATTAAAATTCATTCGAATGGCAATCAATGTAGTGGGAATTAGCGTAATGCTGGATGTGTTAAGGGCAAGCAAGGTACACATCGCCGTACTTGCCTCATCCTTATTGGGATTGAGCTTTTGAAGCTCCTGCATCGCTTTAATGCCCATCGGCGTTGCTGCGTTGCCAAGCCCTAATATATTCGCGCTCATGTTCGACATGATGTAGCCAAGGGCTGGATGATTTTTCGGTATACTTGGAAAAAGAAAACGGACAACCGGCTGCAAAAGCCTAGCCAGTTTGGCAAGAATCCCGGCATCTTCAGCGATGCGCATCATCCCCATCCAGAACACAAGCACACTGATCAAACCAAAACAAACCGTGACCCCATTTTTAGCCCCATCAAATGCAGCCTGCGTCACTGACTCCACATCCCCATTGATCGCTGCAACGAGAAACCCAACGACGATAAAGAACAACCAGATCCAATTCACCATAGTAAGCTCTCCTTAATCCACCCAATTAGAACCAGAGACACGAAATAACTCCTGAACCAACATGCGCCATATGTAGCCATACTGTGTCCGCAAGGTTGTCATAAACGGCTTGCTTGGCTGAAAAGAAAACGTCGTTTGTTCTGGCTGCCGCAACAATGGATTCGTCTTCTCATACAGCGGAATGGTCTGAATTAGCTTGTTTTTCAATGAGATTTGGAGCGCACCTCGCTCGGATAATCGATATTCCGTGGACTGAGGATCCACCTGCTTGAGTTGATGCGTTAAGCTAGCGGCTTCACCATCTGCGAGCGGATATTGAAAGGTACGACTGGCCACCCAAGGTGTGCCTTCGATGGCATCCCCTTTTTTCACCAGCGTTTGAAGAGGAAAATAGGTAAAGCCATACTGGAGCATGCGGCCGTGGTCCGCCCAGTCATCACCATCATTTAAGGTAACGGCAACAAGCTGTTGACCGTTCCGCGTCGCCGACGAAACTAAGGTGCGCTTAGCCAGCTTCGTATAACCTGTCTTGACGCCATCAGCGCCCTCGAACATGGACAGCATCTTATTCTTGTTCAGCCACGTATAGTCCCAAGTCTCATTCGGATTAGGAACTTTCTTCAACTTCGTAGCGACGATTTCAGCGAAAACGTTATTTTTCAAAGCGTATGCTGTAAGCTTCGCCATATCATTGGGACTCGAGCGATGGCCCTCCCCTTCATCAAGCCCCGATGGATTCGTGAAGTGGGAATGATCCATGCCCAGGCTGACCGCTTTCTCATTCATCAGATAGACGAACCCCTCCACACTGCCGCCAATATGCTCTGCGATCGCTGTAGCCGCGTCGTTGCCTGAGCGCATCATCAGACCGTAGAGCATGTCATGAAGCCGCATCTCTTCGCCCAGCTTTAAGTAAATCGAGGAGCCTTCCTTGCCGAAAGCATTTTTGCTGACTTTGACCATGCTATTCAAGTCACCTTGCTCGATGGCAATGATGGCCGTCATGATTTTGGTCAAGCTAGCTATGCGCATAGGCGTGTCCCCTTTTTGGCTATACAAGATACGCCCTGACGCCACATCAACTAAGGAGGCACCAACCGCATTTGTATGAAAAGCAGGCGGCGCCGCTTGGACATCGGTCCACGGTACGACTAGCAAGCCAAGTAAAGCACAGCACATGGAGATGAACATCATTTTGGTTTTCATCGGTCTCGATTTCCCCCTACACATACGGACTTGTGCCTATTTCGCTCACTTTCAACTGGCAAAACTTTGTACAAGTATATGCGAGCGGACGTGGGATATGTCCGTGAATTCGGTGCTCATGCTGCGGAGGAATGACGCTCTGATAGGAACGTGCGGTAAAAAAAAGAGCACCCCATCACCATCTATATGGTGAGGAGCACTCTTTATCGTGGTGGTTTCGCCTTATAGCCGCATATAGAAAAAAGCTGCCCTCCAAGGACAGCTCATAATGACCAAAAGCTTAGACGATAAAATTCTGATTCTCAATGTTGGTGACCGTGCTGGCGCCTGTCGGGGTCACAGCTGGCTTCGCAGACATCCCCTTGATCATACTTTGAATTTTGTCAACGACCTGCGGTGCAGAGTCAATCAAACGCTCTAGGATATGGGTTTGGTTATCCAACGGCACAACCTTCACACCGCTCTTCCCTACTACAAGGAATGCAATAGGCGTAATGGACACCCCGCCGCCACTACCGCCGCCGAAGGGAAGAGCGACTTTAGCATTCAGTGCATCGACACGGTTAATTGAGCCGCTTTCGATCTCAATTTCGGAGTCTGTCACAAACTCACTGCCGCCTGCTGCAAAACCGAATCCTACTTTGGAAATCGGCATGATAACACTGCCATCGGGGGTTTCTACTGGATCGCCTACTATAGTATTTACGTCTACCATTTCTTTAATATTTTCCATTGCTACTTTCATCAGACCTTGAATTGGATGTTCGCTCACTTAAAACCCTCCCTGTTCACTTGTTGATTACAAGAATATTGTTCCCAGCAGGGTTTTACTTTATGTATTTTATTTATGACCGAAAACATGTAGACTATAGTCCGTGGTTTTTAGTAACAACGGTTGTCAATATGGTTCTAAAAAGGAACTTTTCTCCTATGAAACTAGAATCCATTTTTGGCGAAATATTAAAAAAGAATAGGATTGACAATAACTTTTCACAGGAAGAATTGGCTTGGCGAAATATTAAAAAAGCATAGAATTGACAATAACTTTTCACAGGAAGAATTGGCTTTTAACTCTGGCTTAGATAGAACTTACATTTCCATGCTTGAACGAGGAAAAAGACAACCAACTTTAACAACTATTTTCTCCATATCAAAAGCATTAAATGTAAGTCCATCATTGTTAATTAAAGAAGTTGAAACCATTTATTTGAAATAGTTTAAATTTCAATTGAATATGGTTGTCCTTCTTTTACCGCTTTAAGAATTGGAATAGTCGATTCCGAGTACTTACTAAAGTAAGACTTCCCTATTTTGACTCGAATGTGATACTTATTATCACTAGATTTAATATTGACCCCTTTTTCCATCTTGATCTTCTCCAGCAATTGGTTCGCTGGATTCCAGTGATTGTAACCTAAACATTCTCCAATCTGAGTCAGGTTGTATGGGTAATTTGCATTTAATGCGGTTGGGTCTGACACAGTTGTAAAGCCATATAACTTCGCCAATTCACCTTCATTGTTCAGTGCATTCTCTAATGCCTGATAGTTAACTTCGACTGTTTTCTTAGGTATATCATATCTAACCATATCGTAAGTTCTAGACAGCAAAGATCTCAAAATCTTGGGATTAACTTTTTCAAGCTGTCCTTGTGAACCAAAAGCTTTGAATACCCATTCAAATGAATCAGCTACAATACTTTTCACTCTTATGCTTCTATGAGAATCAATTGAAACGAGTTTTTCCCTAGAAGGTAATGCTTTTTGTTCTATATCTTTATCCCATTCAAGTAAGTATATGTTCGGTATCAATTCGTTGTTTGTAGATATTATTTCGTCAATATCAGAAAGAATACTTTTAATATTACTATCTTCAGCGCTATATCCAATAAACAATAAAGGATGCTCCGCAAAGTATGTGAGCAACTTAGCACTCAGATACTTCTTTTTAACACCAAAATTCTCGTAATCGTCTGTTGTAAGCACTAAACTATCTGGCTTAGTTATACAACCATGGATTTTTAAAATTTCTCCAATTGAAGCGTGATTTGTTCGTAAAATTTTTTGACCAATTATTGGGGTATACTCTGGAAAAACTATTTCTAGAAAAGGGTCATAATTGGTGGTAATAAGTGCATGAGGTATAATCTCTTGTAATAATTTAATTTCCCTCAATACTTGTTCATTTGTTATGTCCTCTAATCTTTTGGGTGTAATTGCCCCAAAGTATTCCGCTATTTTATGTTTAATATAAATATCTGAAGGAGCATTTTCTGAAAATAATTCCTCTGGAAACGAAGACTTCCCATCCCTCCATGCCCACTCTCGAAACTCATCAGAGAATATTTTACCTATTGTGACAAGTTCTCTATATGTCTGTTTGTAATAAACGAAATCAGCTTCGATTCTAGGACAAAGAGCAGCCATTTCCTTCAGTAGTTGTTCCCAATTGGGACCATTAAAATATCTCTTCGAAAGACCTGAACCCACAAACAAAATTGGCTGGCAACCCATGTTTTCTATACAAAGTGAAATATCGTTTGTTAATTCTTCTATGTAATTATCGTAGGACATCGTATGAATCCCTCCAATTCATTCATTGTAATAATTATACATTCTCTTTGAATGAATTGGAACATTTGTTTGTACAAAGACATTTATTCCTAACTTCTTATCCTTCTTTGCATACGAAGCAAGGTTCGTAAAAAGATTTTACAATTATCAATTGATGGAGTTCCTTGAACGATCAAAGTGCCGCCATCGTTCATCCTCTGAATTATCAACTCATTTGGATCGGGACTTTCTGCGATCAACTTAGAGAAAGAACTTTTTTCAAGAAAAAGTAATATTTCATTAGTGCTGATTTTGTCCAAATCTTCCCCATTAGCCATTTTCACATACATTTCATCGCCTTGTGAATCTGTTCTAACAATGTAATCGATATCAAACATCTTAACTTTCACTTTTAACAAATCTTGATTCAAATTAAACCACCCTTTGCATACTATAGTCTACAGATAAGTAAAGTTTAAAATATCTGTAAAGGCAATAGTTACAAAGGGTGTTTTATTTATATCTATAGAACCTAATTATAGGGGTTTAATGTAGCAATTGTCTCGTTTGCGAACCATACATGGTTTTATATGGTTCGTTTGCGAATTACACACCCGTCAGGCGTTTCGACGGGGTCACCAACAATTGTGTTCACGTCGACCATTTCTTTGATATTCTCCATGGCGACTTTCATAAGGCCTTGAATCGGGTGTTCGGACATCTTCATATTCCTCCTTAGCGTTTTTCGCCACTTAAGCTGGCTTCGAAAGCTCTAGAATCCAAAAAGATTAATCATGGTTCAGCTTTAGGGTGCCCATAGAGACATAGGTTATGTACAGCTCAAGCAGCTGGTTTAAATCTCGCTCTCGCTTTAAGTACAAATTGGATCCAAGTGCGGATGCCGCCTTTCACTTTTAACGCGCGGTACATTAATCTAACTCCCGCTGTCACGGCATACCATACTCGTATACGTCCAGCAAACCGAAACTCCGTTGCAAATTGCTTCTCATTATATTGCGGAATCACATCAATTCTAGGCTTTGCGACCAGATTTACATAGCGGATCGTAAAGCCGAGCAGGGATGACTTAATTCCCCAGATAGCCCCAGTTGTTATCGCCGTTTCAGGCGCGTCGCCTACACCAACGCGCGTAATCCATTTCAAATCCGTACACTCCACTTTAGCCAGAGTCATTTTCATCCAGCCATATAAATTCATGGTGTGCACGAGAACATCTTTCGCTTGTTTATAAAAGGCTATCACACGATCCTTCGTAATATGATCTCGCGTTTCGTCTTTCAATTCATTGCTGGATTTACGAATCGTCTCTGATTTAATCATAATCCCTTGAGCAAAGCCTTTGAATTGAATAATCGGAATGACGTACCGATAACGGATAAGACCGAAAAGCCCCCGTACTTCAACCGAGAGGGTGTCATTATCTTTAACCCTTGAGAAGTAAAACTCTCCCCGAACGAAGCTGCATAAAACAACAATGACAGCGATTGCGATGACCACAGCGGCCACTCCTACCCATAACAACACGTACGCCTCCTTAACAAAAAAACTCCATCTGCAAGAAGAAGTCTTCTCGCCAATGGAGTTAGTATGACCCTAAAAGGAAATGAAATGCATGTTTGGCATTACTCAAACGGCTCATCATTGACATCTTCCAATGTCAGCTGCTTTGAATCCCCGCCTAAGCGATCAAAGAGCATTCGTGTTTCTTCTTCCAAATCGAAATTGCCTTGAAAGTCAGCAGAATCCGGTAATTCTTGAATGGAGCTGAGTCCGAAATACTCGAGAAATTGCTTGGAAGTGCCATACAAGATTGGTCTCCCGACAGCATCGGCACGTCCGACCTCTACAATTAAATCTTTGCTCGTTAATGTCGCAAGGGCGCGATCACATTTGACCCCGCGAATTTCTTCGATTTCCACACGAGTAATTGGTTGCTTATACGCAACGATCGATAACGTTTCCAAGGCTGCCTGAGAAAGCGAAGACCGTGATGGCGAATAGGCTAATCGTTCAAAATAAGGCGCATGCTCCGCAAGTGTTGTGAGTTGGTATGAGCCTGCAACTTCAACGATTTGAATGCCGCGGCCTTTACGTTTGAAATCGGTGCGCATGTCTTTCAACAAATCTTTTACGATGTATGTATCGAGTTCCATCACTTCAGCTAATTGCTTGAGATCGAGACCCTCGTCGCCAGAGGCAAAGAGAAGTCCTTCAATAATTGATTTCATCTGTTGGAAATTGAGTGTCAAGGTCTGTCCCCTCCTCTTTGGCGTGAATGACGATATCATCAAACAACTGGTTTTGATAGCACATGATCTTCTTCATTTTCATAAGTTCAAGAATAGCCAGAAAAGTTACTACGATTTCCTCGCGCGTCATTTCATAGTCAAACAGCTTGGAAAACAGCAGCTTTCCACCTTTCAGTTGAAGCAATTCGACAACCTCGCGTATTCGTTCCTTCACAGAAATCTCATCGCGTCTGATCCGGGTAACAACGTTACGATTCACGAGCTTCCGTAAGGTTCGCTGAAAAGCATACAAAAGATCCGCGACATCTAATCCTTCCACTGGATTTTCCTGCACATCCGATAAGAAAGGCGTTAAATCTTCCGGTTCCCGCGTATACACAAGACTACGCTCAACCTCTTTATCCCGCAGCATGTCGGCGATCGACTTGTACTTTCGGTATTCAATCAGCTTCGCAACAAGTTCAGCACGAGGGTCTAACGAGTCATCCATATCATCAAAATATTCGTCAAATTCAATAACAGGCGGCTTGGGCAGCAGCATTTTACTCTTAATCGACAAGAGCGTTGCGGCCATCACAAGAAACTCACTAGTAATTTCCAGCTCTAATTCCTGCATGGCTTGTACATACCCTAGATACTGCTCTGTAATTTCTTTGATCGGAATATTGTAAATGTCGAGTTCATTTTTATCAATCAGATGCAGCAATAGATCAAGGGGACCTTCAAATGCTTCGAGCTTATACGTAACCTTCATGTCGTTCTTCCCCTTGTCATAGTGAGTAAAGATGCATAATGAATTGAACAGCGTAAGGATATAGATGACTGAGCAGCCATTGCCCTGCTGGAGTAACCAATAAAACGATTACAAGAATAAGTGTTTTTTTCTCTTGCCGATGCCACCAGCGTTGTTTGGCTGGGGATAGATATTCTCTTACAATAAACCACCCGTCTAATGGATAGAGAGGCAGTACATGAAGGAGACCCATCATTAAGTTAACGATAACACAATATTGCAAATAAACACGCCATTGCTCTGGTGCAATGGATTCTGCCGATGCACCGAGCAGGTCGGGCAAGTAGAAATTAAGCCACCAGAATATGAGAACGAGCACAAGGTTTGTGAGTGGACCCGCGGCATAAATCAACGTCAGTGACAGCTTGCGATACTTGGGAAAATGGTCGGGATTGACTGGTATTCGCTTCGACCAGCCATAGGGACCGAATACAATCATCGCCAGCCCCAAGGCATCTAAATGTGCCAAGGGGTTCAGCGAGAATCGTTTGTTGTTCCGGGCTGTCGGGTCTCCCAGCAACTGAGCAACGCCTGCTTGCACGAAATCATGCAGTGTCATTGCAATCAGAAACGCAAACAGCCTAGGCAACAACGTTTCCAGATGATAATAAGAAAGCATTAGGAAGAGAATTGTTTCGTCAAATTCGCCATTTCAATCGCAGTAACAGCCGCTTCCCAGCCTTTGTTGCCTGCTTTCGTTCCAGCGCGTTCTACCGCTTGCTCGATGGAATCTGTTGTTAATACACCGAAAATCGTCGGCACGCCAGTTTTCAAGTTGATCGCGGAAACACCTTTCGCCACTTCGCTGCACACATAGTCAAAATGAGGCGTTGACCCACGAATAACGGCACCCAAGGTAATCACAGCATCATATTTTCCGCTTTCTGCCATTTTCTGTGCAATCAGCGGAAGTTCGAATGCGCCTGGTACCCATGCGATATCGATTTCGTTCTCTTCGACTCCGTGACGTTTAAGCGCATCCTGCGCGCCGCCAAGCAATTTGGACGTAATAAATTCATTGAAACGACCAACGACGATCCCGTATTTTAAACCTTGCGAAATTAAATGTCCTTCATAAATCGTTGCCATGGTTGGAATCTCCTTTTCTCTGTACACGGATAGAATTCATTGATTGGTAAGTATTTATATGTCTTTACCTGAATCGATAAAAGTTAACATATGACCGAGTTTATCTTTCTTCGTTTGCAAATAGTTGCGATTATGCTTCTTGCTCGCCATCTGAATCGGTACACGCTCGCCAACTTCAATGCCATAGCCTTCAAGTCCTTTAATTTTACGCGGATTGTTCGTTAGTAGACGAAGTTTCGTAATGCCGAGATCTTTGAGAATCTGAGCGCCGATGCCGTAATCCCGAAGGTCTGGAGCAAATCCAAGCTTAATATTCGCTTCTACGGTGTCTAATCCCTGCTCTTGCAGCACGTAGGCTTTTAGTTTATTAATTAAACCGATGCCGCGGCCTTCCTGTCGCATATATAATAATACACCATTGCCCTCTTCATCAATCTGTTTTAATGCGGCTTCGAGCTGGGGACCGCAATCACACCGATGAGAATGGAAGACGTCGCCTGTTAAGCACTCCGAGTGGACACGAACTAACGTAGGTTTGCTGGAATCGATAGTGCCCTTCACTAAGGCAACGTGCTCTTTATCGTCCAACTGATTCGTATAGGCGATGGCTTTAAACGTTCCGAAGTCGGTAGGCAAGTCAACCTCCACTTCGCGCTTCACCAAATTTTCCTGACGATTCCGATACTGGATCAGGTCTTGGATTGTAATGATGCGAAGTTCATGCTTCGCAGCAATTTCCATCAGATCAGGCACACGCGCCATCGTGCCGTCTTCCTTAATCACTTCACAGATGACACCAGCGGGATAAGAGTCACACAAGATCGCAAGGTCGATCGCAGCTTCCGTATGACCCGCTCTGCGGAGAACTCCGCCTTTTTTAGCGATCAATGGGAAAATATGCCCTGGTCTGCGGAAATCATGCGGTTTCGTTGACGGATCGATCAAGCCTTGAACGGTACGGGCACGCTCAGGTGCCGAAATTCCTGTACTTGTCTCTACATGGTCCACAGATACCGTAAACGCTGTACCGTGATAGTCCGTATTGCGAGCAACCATCGGTGGTAAATCTAACTCTCTCGCACGCTCTTCCGTGATTGGCGCACACACAAGGCCGCGTCCTTCGCGAATCATGAAATTGATGACATCAGGTGTCGTTTTGTCTGCGAGCGCGATAAAGTCGCCTTCGTTCTCGCGATCTTCATCATCGACAACAATGATGACTTTGCCTAATTTCAAATCGGCTATTGCTTCTTCTATTGTATGGAATCGGATGTCTTCCGCCATAATCATCTCTCCTTACATGAAGCCATTCTCCGCCAGAAAGTCAGCGGTAAGTGTGCTTTTTTTAGAGGTCGTGCGTTCCGATGAAAAACCTGGACCAAATTTGAGTAGACGCTCCATATATTTGCCAAGCACATCGCATTCGATATTAACCGTGTCTCCCGCTTTCTTGTCATGTAGAACGGTTTGCGCAAGGGTATGCGGAATAATAGAAACCGACACATCCCCTTCGGTGACATTCACAACCGTGAGACTAATGCCATCAATCGTGATGGAACCGCCTGGAATAATGTATCGGAAAATGTGTGGATTTTCCGGCTCGAACCGGTAAACCACGGCATTCTCTTCCGGTGTGCGTGACAGGATCGTTGCCGTTGCATCTACATGTCCTTGCACGATGTGGCCGCCAAATCGACCATTCGCTGCCATGGCCCGCTCCAGGTTCACACGCGTGCCGCTTTGCAGCTTGCGAAGATTCGTCTTGCGATACGTCTCTGGCATCACATCTACGGAAAACGAATCGCTATCGAATGAAATAACGGTTAAACACACGCCATTCACGGCGATGCTGTCTCCGAGATGGACGTCTTCTAGTATTTTTTTGGCGCCGATGGTTAAGACCATCGCTTGCCCTGCACTATGAATGCGGCGCATGTGGCCGATTTCTTCTACAATGCCGGTGAACATGCCATTCCTCCATTCTCTAGCTCTTGTAACTCGGATAGCCGGTGATGCACACATCCGGTCCGAACTGCTCGACGCTCACCCGGTCGAGCGTAATGGCCTCATCCATCTTCGCGAAGCCGTCGAAGTGGATGTTCACAGGTGCTGCTGCGCCCCCGCCGATAATTTTCGGCGCAAACATCAGCACCAGCTTATCAATGAGGCGCCGCTCCAGCATGGCGCCGTTCAACCGACCTCCACCCTCGAGGAGGATGGAGCCGATCTCACGCTCGCCCAGCTGCTGCATGGCGAGCGTCAGATCCACCTGCGGGCCTTCGCCGCAGGTGAGCACTTCGATGCCGCGCGCTTCCAGCGCGGCACGCCGCTCTGCGGGCGCCTGGGCGCTCGCGAGCAGGATCGTCGGCTGACGATCCTGCTCCGTGAGCACGCGGGCGCCGAGCGGGACTCGCAGCTGCGAGTCCGCGATAATGCGTACCGGCTGCACAGCCGGTACGTCGCCTCGCGTGCTCAGCTGCGGGTCGTCGGCGATGACGGTGTCCACGCCGACGAGGATACCCTGGTGCCGATGGCGCAGGGTATGAACAAAAGCACGCGACGCAGGGGATGTAATCCACTTGCTGTCGCCTGTTTTGGAAGCGATGCGGCCGTCGAGCGTGCTCGCGGTCTTCATCGTCACGAACGGCATGCGCGAGACGATAAACTTGTTAAACGCTTCGTTCAACTTCATCGATTCGTCCCCAAGCACGCCTTCAATGACGTCCAACCCATGCGCACGAAGCTTAGCGATCCCCGTCCCTGCTACTAGCGGGTTCGGATCTGTCGCAGCAACGACGACGCGCTCAACGCCCGCTTCAATCAGACGATCGCTGCATGGCGGTGTTTTGCCGTAGTGACTGCAAGGCTCCAAAGTCACATAGGCTGTGCTTCCCTTGGCTTCCTCGCCAGCCATGTTCAACGCCAGCACTTCCGCGTGGCCTTGGCCCCGCTTCAAATGAGCGCCCATGCCAACGATGCGGCCGTCTTTCACGAGTACACAGCCCACAACGGGATTAATGCCCGTCTGACCAAGCGCACTCTCCGCCAACTGCAGGGCTAGCCGCATATAAGCTTCGTCGTTCAACAGCTGCATAGCTGTTCACCGCCTTCCTCGTTAGCACTTACATTCATGCAAAAAAGCCCCTTCCGCGTTCGGATGGGGGCCAGAGATTGTTGAGATCACACGAATAAGACTCAGCATGTATGCTTGTCGCATTTTTAATCAAATCAAACAAGACCGACCCGACTGCCTTTTTGAAGACAGACCTGCCGAATTTTTGTTCACGTTAAAAAATGTACAAGCATGCAAGCGAATGTGGCATTCGCATTTTCCTTCTCCCATCCAGACTATACTGTCGGTCCCGGAATTGCACCAGGTCAACCGTAGCGAAGCTGTTGTCAGGTACCGCTAGCTTCACAACGGGTCACGGACTGATCGAAGCCATGGTAGGGCTCGAATCACCGCCGGTGTGGAATTTCACCACGCCCCGAAGGTTTTGCACACTATAAAAAGAAGTAATAACTAAACCTTAGCTACTAATTTCTTTATTACACAAAAATTTATCACTCACGCATGAAAATTGCAAGGTCTTTTTTTCATTTTTTCAAAGAAAACTTGTCGGAATTGTCGGTTATGCCCAGAATGCCAACACGCGGATTCTACCCTTGAAGCGACCCCCTTCCTTTTACATTGTTTCCTATATTTGAATGCAGGCGCACTTTGCTTTTCAAATAGAAATATCCGTTCCCCACTAGTAATCCGATGAATAAATACATTAAACCCCCAAAGATAGCATAAATCATAGCGCCTACAAGTGCCGTTATCATCCCGAAAATAATTTGATCCTTCGTTTTCGCTGGCGAAGTCGGGGGGTCCGTCAACATAAAAAAGGCAAAGAACAACGCGGCCTGAATAAATGGCGCTCGCAGCGCATCAACGGCATCTCCGATATGGAAATAGCCGAAAATCAGCAAGCATCCCAGATAGATGGCCAAGTAGGAAAATACTTGTGGAAATTTATTCACACGATCAGTTATAACGTATCCTCCAATTCCTAGAAGGACGAGCAGCCAGCTTGATAGATCTGCAAAAGAACCCCACCAGCTTTGACCAGTATGAAAAATGATGACAGAGGCGAGCAATCCGAACGCGGCAGGGTTAAAAATAGGCTTTTTGTTGATAACGAGCCATTTCTTCGACAATATGGCGATCACCGAGGTCGCGGCGACAATCGTCCAGGATGTAGTTGAGCTTAAAATAAGTGCAATAAGAAGTCCCGTTATAATCGCCCCATCCGGCAGTTTACGTTTTCGTTTTTGAAATAAAACGAAGAGCAAATCCGTGGCAACAGCTGTAGCAACGGCTACGCCCGCATGTTCAATCCCTTTTATGTCCTGCAAAAAGAACGCGGCGCTGAAGAGACAAACCAACATGACAGAAACTAAATAGCCTTTTGGCGTTTTTACCCATTTACTCACGGAAATTACACTCTCCTACTGTTACTAGCTCGAGATTGGATGAGATAAAGATGGCTTTCAAATCTTCTTGGCTAATGAAATCCTTGGCGCTTTCTGTGCTTAAAAAAAATGAAGCTGTGGAAAACGCGTCAGCCATCATCGCGTAAGGAGCAATCACCGTGCAGCTGAACCACTCATTCGGCGATTGCCTAGTAATTGGATGGATCAGATGATGTACATCCGCAGAAGTTTCACTTGGCCGTTCATAGCTGCCGCTTGTGCAAACGGCTTCATCAGTGACGGAAAGTACGGCAATCATTTGGTCCTTTTCCACAGGGTGCTGAATGCCAATTTTCCATGGAGCACCTTGTTCATCTTTACCGCCGGCATATAAATCGCCGCCAGCATTAATGATAAAGCCTTCCATTTCCTTCAACTCATTTACCGCAATATCGATCGCAAAGCCTTTGGCCACAGCTCCCAAATCAATGATCATCGGTTTATTCAGGCACAGCGTTCGATCGGCATCGTTCAATGTAACATCGCGATAAGTGACGTCAAGATCATAAGGTCTCTCTATCCGATTTCTTGTTAAATAATGCATATTAAAGCCGTATTTCTCCATAAGTCCACCCACAGTAGGATCAAATACACCGTTCGTTAAGCTGGCAAGCTCCCAGGCAAAACGCAGCGGTTCGAATAAGAAAGGACTTACGCTTATAGATTGATTAATCTGAGCGCAAGCCAGCATTAGCTCGCTATTGGGATGAAATCGACTGCATGCTTCTTCTACTTTGCGAAAGGCATCAAAGGCTCGCTCTATTTTACGCTCGATATTTACGGCATTCGGACCAGGAACGACTTTTACTTCAATGGCAGTATCCATGAATAATTTCGTCTTTCGGATCATAGTCGGCCTCATTTCGCGTTCATTGCTAAAGATAGAGCAGCTTGAATCGCATCTTGAAAAGCACGTGTGCTATAGGTCGCTCCAGATACATTGTCTACCTCCGCACTTTGTCTTTGGACAACTTCTTTGGGTAGCCCGACCACATCACTTTCGGAGTAGTGCATAGCAAAATGACTGATCTCTACATCAATAATTTTATTGCTTTTAATCGTCACGGCTACTTGGATGCTTCCGCGTCGATTACTACCCGTTCCTTCAAACGTACCATCTTTATATGTACTTTTGGCTTGAGCCGTTTGCTTTGCTGTTGGCGTAGGAACGGCCGATGGCAGGGGCTGGCTGCTTGTGCTTGGCTGTAAAGCTTGTACCGAATGAGCTGGCGTAGTCTTTGGCAATTGCGCAGTTTTTTCTACTGGTGTCGTTAATGGAGCCTGCGTCGAAGCATCGGGTTCCGTATGTAAAATTTGTGCCTTTTGCTGCAAGGGCACAGACTGAGCCAACAAGGCATTAGCCTCTGGCTCTGTGATGTAATAGCCAGCCGCATAAATGGCACCTATCGCTGTCGTACAAAGTGCTATCCACTTTTTATCCATCTTTGCCATTATAAACCCTCCAATTGGGTGTACATGCCTAGAAACAATTTGAGATTAATATCTTAAGTATAAACTAAAATAATTAAAATTAGATGAATGCGAAGATGAAGTTTGCGATGGAGCCATAGTAAAAAGAACCGACATCGCATTAGACTGAAATTGGTCAGTCAATATCAATGGCGGTTCTTGTATTTGACGTTTAAGGAAGAGTCATTTGTCCCCTCTGAGCTTGGTGGCACCATCGGACAAATGGCTCTCTACGAATGCCCAAGGTTTGTTCGACTCGCGCATTCATCGAAAAACTGCCCAGACCTAAGTATAAGCAGTTCCTATGTACACTAATTATACTTCTACAACTTCTACTTTCTCCATCTTGTCTCTGCCTTTGAAAGCATCAACAAACTCCATACCTTTCGTAACTTTACCGAAAACCGTGTGTCCGCCATCCAAATGCGGTTGCGGTTGGTAAGCGATATAGAACTGGCTGCCACCTGTGTTACGGCCAGCATGCGCCATCGCCAATGAGCCGCGCTCATGTTTATTCGGGTTGATTTCACAGTTGATTTGGTAGCCAGGGCCGCCAGTTCCTGTACCTGTTGGGCAACCACCTTGCGCTACGAAACCTGGGATAACACGGTGAAAGACAAGGCCGTTGTAGAAACCAGAGTTTGCTAGTTTTTCAAAGTTTGCAACCGTGTTGGGCGCATCTTTCTCGAATAGATCGATTAGTACTTCCTCGCCGCCTGCTAGTGTAATTTTTGCTTGTTTGGCCATTGTGGTCCACTCCTTTAGGAAATAATACCTTATTCTACTATAGATTGGCGCCAAAACACAAACGGCAGGGAAATCCCTGTGTTTCAGGGCTCCCTGCCGCTTCACCATGTATTAGACTGTTTTGCTAACGTGCTTCATTCTAGCGGGAATCACATCATTGCCCACGATCTGCTCAAAGGATTCACGTTTCACAACAAGATCGCTTTGCCCATCCTTCACGAACACAACGCCTGGTCGGCGAATTCGGTTATAGTTACTGGCCATGGAGTAATTGTATGCACCTGTGCTCGATACCGCCAATAGATCGCCTGCCGCGACCTTCGGCAAATTTACATCCCAGATCAGCATGTCGCCGCTCTCACAGCATTTGCCTGCAATGGACACGATCTCCACGGGCTGCTCTGTTGCACGGTTGGCAAGACCTGCTTCATAAACAGCTTCGTAAAGAGCAGGACGCGGATTGTCCGTCATACCACCATCGACCGCCACGTATTTACGCACACCAGGAATGTCTTTCGTTGTTCCTACCGTATACAAGGTCGTGCCAGCATCACCAACGATGCTGCGGCCTGGCTCTACCCAAATTTCTGGCACCGGATAGCCATTGCTTCCGAAGTTAGAGGTGATTGCCTCCGTAATCGCCTTCACATACACAGCGACTGGAAGAGGTGTATCTTCACTTACGTAACGAATGCCAAAGCCGCCGCCTAAGTTAATGACGGAGAACGTCACTTGCAATTGATTGCGAACGGCGATCGCAAATTCAGCCATTTTCTCAGCTGCGATGCGGAAACCTTCCACTTCGAAAATCTGCGAACCGATATGTGAGTGAATACCTAATAGCTCCAGGTTTGAAAGCTGAGAAGCTTCCTCAATCGCACGATAAGCCGATCCATTACCCAAATCGAAACCGAATTTGGAATCCGTTTGGCCTGTTGAAATATATTCATGCGTATGTGCCTCAACACCAGGTGTAATGCGCAGCAAAATTTTCACTTTTTGACGCTTCTCAGCCGCGATCGCATTCAACATGTGAAGCTCAACGAAGTTATCAACGACGAAGCAGCCAATTTTGGCGTCAATCGCCATTTCCATCTCTGAAATCGTCTTGTTGTTTCCATGGAAGTGAATACGTTCCGCAGGGAATCCCGCTTGCAGTGCGGTATATAACTCACCGTCGGAAACAACGTCAAGCGACATTCCTTCCTCTTCCACAATGCGACACATCGCCATCACGCAAAACGCTTTACTCGCATACGCTACTTGAAACTTCAAGCCAGACGCTTGAAAAGCTTCGACAAACTCACGACAACGCTGACGGACGAGCGCTTCGTCAAATACATATAAAGGGGTACCATATTCGGCAGCCAATTTCGTTGTATCGACGCCGCCAATTTCGAGGTGGCCTAGGTCATTTATTTTACTAGTTCCGTGTAAGTACATAGCTGAATGTTCCCCTCTCATCTCGAACCATCCTTTATCCAAAATCACTAAAGAGGCCCGCACACATTACTAATAAAAGTATCATAGTGCACGCATAATTGACAATACATACGCCCATATGATGTGAGAAAAACCGTCAGGAAAGAAGCTCCTGACGGTTCTTTCAGGTATGATTCTGGGCGAGAGGGGAAAGTGTTATGCCTTCTTAATGTGCGATACTTCAGAAAGACTGCATAAGGCAACCGCATACACAGCATCTTTTTTAGACAGCACAACGATGCCATCGTAGAGTCCAATAATAGCCGCATGCTCAATATCGTGCAGCTGTTCAGCCAACGTATTGAAATTGATCTTCGCCTTATCAACCAACGGTTCCAGCAATTTTATCCAGCCTGAGGTTTCACAGCACTCCGATTCGTGATGATCGGCATATTCTTTCAAGCAGTCTCTGTCAAAATCTTCCTCTTCCATCTCTAAACCTACGATAAGATGAGTAGGCACATAGCGTTCTTCTCCATTGTTTGCAAACTTTAAGAGATGGTCTTCGACAGAAATAATTTTCGCATTCGAATATTTCCCATCTTCATAGTCTAACGTGTACAAATCTTTCAATTTACGGCCTTTCAAGTGATGAAGGAGTTGTTCCATAGCTTCTCCACAGCAACATTCACTCCGTGACCTATGTGACCCATGATGTCCCTTAGGACCTCTGTGCCCTCGATCTCCTTTATGACCTTTATGTCCATCCGATCCCTCAGGTCCCTCTGGCCCCTCAGGTCCTTCATGACCTTCATGACCTTCAGGCCCATGCCCTCCTTTGGGTCCCATCGGCCCCATTGGCCCTGCTGGACCCCTCGGTCCTTTAGGGCCTCGTTTACAGCAGCGATGTTTTTTGCAAGGATGACACTTTCTACGTTTATGACATTTTCTCTTCTTATGCTTTTTACATTTACAAGGCTTATATTTTCTACAATGGATACAGAGCTCATGTTCATTTAAAGCGCTTTTTTCGGGTTCAGTGGCATCAAGCTCTTTCGTCACTGTAACAACACGGTGAACAGCAACGATCTTTGCTGCCCGAAACACATTGTTGCGAGAAGTGATAGGATGGAAAAATACGCGTGATCGTTTTATCATGATAAACCCCTCCTTCCAGATCAGTTAGATATTACCGTTTGGAATTCGTTTACCTAGTGGATGTTTGCACTATCATTGTATGTACCTATAAAATAGCCAGTTCTAGGGAAATCGCACATTTTGAGACAAGGAGAGCCAAACTAGCGCCTAAGATTACTAATCTGATTCCTATAAAAAGAAAAAACCACAATACGAAGTTAATTCGCATTGTGGTTATATAACTATGATTTGGGTTGTCGGGTACCGTCGATTGGTTTCGTAATACTTAACCTCGTTTTACTCGCCAATACTGGGCGCCGCAGCAGGATAGAGAAGAAGCTCTTCGCATTGAAGGGAATGAACGGCCACATGTAGGGGGCATTGTAGGATTTTTTCATCGTCAGCAAAATTAACCATAGGGTTGAGCCTATTATGAATCCAGGCGGACCGAAAATCGACACAACGACCAGCAAGCCTAGCCTGATGATGCGATTAGCCAAACCTAATTCATAACTTGGCGTAGCAAACATCCCGATAGACGCGAGCGCCAGGTACAGGATAACCTCGTTGATGAAGAGCCCTGTCTTCACGGCGATGTCGCCAACGAGAATCGCAGCAACCAAGCCCATCGCAGTAGCAAGCGGCGTTGGTGTATGCACCGCTGCCATTCGCATGAGATCAATCCCGACGTCTGCAATCAAAAATTGAATCAGGAGTGGGAGACTGCCTTCCTTCTGCGGACCAAGGAATTCTAACCCAATTGGCTTCATAGAAGGATTCATCACAATGAGATACCACAGCGGAAGCAGGAAGATCGACATCATGATGCCTGCAAAACGAACCCACCTCAAATACGTGCCGATAAAGGGGGTATTTCGGTACTCTTCCGCATGCTGAACATGATGGAAGAACGTTGTTGGCAAGATCATCACACTGGGTGATGTGTCCACGAATACACAGACATGTCCTTCCAGTAAATGTGCGGAGACAACATCCGGCCTCTCCGAATAGCGAACCATCGGGTACGGATTCCAGCCTTTATTCACGATGATTTCTTCTAATTGCTTTTCACCCAATGGCAGACCGTCTATGTTGACTTCCTTTAATTTATCTTGAATGTTCTGCACAAGGCTGGCATCGGCAATATCATTAATGTACGCTAAGCACACATCGGTTTTCGTACGTTTCCCGATCTGTGAGATTTCCAGCTTCAGACGCTCATCCCGAATTCGTCTGCGAACAAGAGTCACGTTCACGAGCAATGTTTCGACGAAACCGTCTCGTGAACCGCGGACAACCCGCTCCAAATCCGGTTCACCGATGGACCGAACCGGAAAGCTTTTCGCATCGACCGTAATGGCTACGGTTTCCCCCTCGATAAAGAAGGCCGTCCCACCCATGAGCACCTGTCCAACGACTTCAGACATTTTTTTATAGTGTTTAACCTGAATGTGTGGAATAAGCTTCTCAATAAACGCTTCTAACGTATGATGGGCAACGGCTTCTTTCTCAGCGTAGGACAGCCGCGTAATTATGTCAGTAAGAACAGTATCCTTGGCAAATCCATTGCAATAGAAGATCCCGACCCGTTTATGACCGAAAACCATTTCTCGAAGTACGATATCAAAGCTGCGGTTTAGCCCTACTCGTTCTTCTAGCACGCGCTGCACTTCACGCAGACTTTTGGGAATATCTTCTTGAATTTTCAAAGCTTTCTCACGCGGTGTCATATTCGTTATCGGATTATAAGGCGACAAGTTTCCATCAGCATCTACAGCTATCTTCTCTAGCTTTTCTTCTTGTTGACTAGGATTCTCATCGTCATCAGTCCCTTGCGCCGTTCTATCTTCGTCCTGCGATCCGTTTCGTACGATAAATTTCATGGTTGGCCTCCTTCTTTCACCTTTAATAAAACAACCACTCAAACAAAGAACCAAATACTTTGCCGAAGATCATCGCCATCAGAAACACAATCAAGTAGGAGTCCATCCCAACCCGTTTGGCCAAAATCGGAAGCACATTCACAATTTCGGTCAATGCGGCTGCGAGCAAGCCAACAAAACAACCTGCAAATAGACCGACGATGGCTGCTCCTAATGGAAAAACGTGCATATGAACATCACTGAAATCTACCCAAGTAAACACGAGTGACCCAAGAACTACGGCTGCCTCGTACGCATGAATTCTGGAAAACGTCCGTGTGATCTGAGCAAGTCTAGGGATAATATCCAGCACCACGAGAAAGGCAACCATTCCGCTTCCAACCGTAATACCCGCAGCTAGTCCAATGAATGCAGACAGGAACGATTCCCCAAGCATCGTAATCACTTTGCGTCCCCTTCTTCATGAATTTTTGAGTACTCTTCGGTAATCACGTAATGATTGATATTCTCCTGGTACATAAACATCTCAACCTCAAGGGGACTGGGCTCTTCATTGAATTTCTTTTTGAACAAATGATTAAAAAATAATACCATACCTGCTCCAATACCGATCGAATAAGGGATCTGCAATATAAGCGGATGGTCCACCTTTTTTCCCGTCAACAGCTCATATAGACGTTGATGTACAGCGATCATCGAGACGTCAGCATGGAAATTCATAATTGCAAGACCTGAGCCGATGAACAGCAAGAGCCAGACAACCCCGATCACGAAGGGATTCGCTGGGCGATTATCTGTGTAGATTTCTAGCAGCACATGCGGCTCACCGTAATGTTCAATTTGCAGCTCTGGAAACAAGCCTTTCACCTTGCGAATGATATGCAGCATATCGATAAGAACGCGATTCCCGTCTTCCTGCTGGGGTTGATGCATGACCATTTCGTTCAGTGCTCTTTCGTATTTCGGTTCCACCACGAGCTGAGCGATATGACACAGCCTGACGATTTGTCCTTTACGTACACGTGCTTTGCGACGAAGTCGAATGTACAAGTAATTGTTTGCGGGCTGCATCAAGGTTTACCCCTTTCAGAGCTTTACAATGTCAGACTTTGCGTGATCTATCCATGTATAGGAGTAGTATGCAAAATGTTTCCTTCACCTAATCGGAATGAACAATGGTAAATTCTCCATGAATAATCTCTTGAAAGGGTTGGCATGTTAAGTAGTGAATACCGCAAACAATTTCCATAAAAAGAAGGTGATAACATGACAAAATTCGCGCTAACACTCGTCATTATTGGTGCGCTGAATTGGCTTCTAGTTGGGCTTTTCGAATGGGATTTGGTTTCTGCATTGCTGGGAGGCGATTCACATCGTGAATCATCCGTATTAAGTCGCATTGTTTATACGATTGTAGGCTTATGCGGGCTCGTTTGCACGAGATTCTATTCTGTCGATCGACATTCCGTTCGATAACTCCTCGCTCGCCCCATGCTCAAAGCTAAAGCCGCTTATCGCCCTTGTTGTGCGCACGCACATCATTCGGGAATTAGCGGCTCTATGTGATATAAAGTAGAAAACCGTCCCCCCGAAGAGAGAACGGTTCTGACTTACTATTGGGCGATTTGATCCTTGATCGATTGCAATATTTTCTTCTCCAGTCGAGACACTTGCACTTGGGAAATACCCAACCTGCTCGCAACCTCCGACTGCGTTTGATCCCGGAAGTAACGCAGATACACAATGAGTCGTTCTCGCTCGGAGAGCGTCCCAATGGCCTCATTCAGCGCCAGCTTCTCGAACCATTTTTCCCCTGACTCGTCAGAAATTTGGTCCATTAACGTGATGGGATCGCCATCGTTTTCAAACACCGTCTCATGAATCGAAGAAAGCGGTTTATTCGCTTCTTGCGCGAACACAACCTCCTCCGGCGTTATCATGAGCTCCTCAGCAACCTCTTTGATCGTGGGGAGCCGCCCCAAACGCTTCGAAAGTTCATCCTTCGTCTTGCGAATCTTATTCGCCAGCTCCTTGAGGGAACGACTCACCTTCAGTGTGCCGTCATCCCGCAGGAACCGTTGAATCTCACCGATAATCATCGGCACCGCATACGTTGAGAATTTCACATCATACGAGAGATCGAATTTGTCCACGGACTTTAACAGCCCGATACAACCGATCTGGAACAAATCTTCGGCTTCGTAACCTCGGTTCAAAAACCTCTGAACCACAGACCAGACCAATCGGATATTGCAGCTGACAAGTGTTTCTCTAGCGAGTCCATCTCCGGATTGGCTGAGGGCGATTAACCGTTTGACTTCCGAATCGTCTAAATAACTATGAGAAGCATGCTTCAGATCAACATCCATAGATCCTACCCCTAATTGTATAAAGCTTTTTTAGATTCAATTCGCTTCAACATGTTTATTTTGGTTCCGATCCCAACAGCCGTAATAACTTCAACTTCGTCCATGAAATTTTCCATAATCGTGAAGCCCATGCCTGAGCGCTCAAGCTCTGGTTTGGATGTATAGAGAGGCTCTTTCGCTTGCTCTAAATCAGCAATTCCTTCGCCTTTATCCTCAATCGTTAAACGAATGGTGTCATCTTCAATTTCTGCAGAAATGGTAATGACCCCATCCTTGTCATTGTTGTAACCGTGAATGATCGAGTTCGTTACGGCCTCAGACACGACCGTTTTGATATCGGTTAACTCATCGATGGTTGGATCCAGTTGCGAGACGAATGCAGCTACCGCCACACGGGCAAATCCTTCATTCTCAGAACGGCTGGCGAATTGCAGCGTCATGAAGTTACGCTCACTCATAATGCAACCTCCAAACTGGACATTGCATTCCGTTCATTCTCTTGGATAGACACGATTTTGAACAAACCTGAAAGTTCGAACAATCGATACACAGCTGGCGAAACATCGCATACGACCATTTTGCCGCCTTTACTCGTGATCTGCTTATACCGTCCAAGAATGACACCAAGACCTGAGCTATCCATGAAGGAAAGATCTTTCAAACTCAGAATGACATGATGCGTTTGCTCCTTTGCAATCGCTTCCTCCATCCTAGCTTTCACACTATCTGCAGCATGATGGTCCAGTTCGCCTTTCAATCTAACAATGAGTGCTCTTCTGCCCTGTTCGAATTCGATTTGCAGTCCCACAATTGTTCACTCCCTTTCAGTAGAGAGATCCCGAGCTGGTAAGACCTGCTCAAAGATCTCTATCTTAAGTCATGAACAGTAGTTTCTACAATCCAATTGGTAAATCCTGCCCCCCGACAAAACTAGAAGAAAACCGCTAAAAGGTTATGAAATGCGCGTTTATTCGCAGATCTGCACTTAATTCGTGGTGAAAAGTTGAGACGTTGTCCGTTTAAACAGCTTCCACCAGGATGCTTTATCCACTGCGACCGGAGAGGCTAGCGGGTACTCCGAGACAACGTTTGCACCGTTGTACACCACAATTTTGCCAATGGGCTGACCTTCGCGAACTGGCGCTTTTACGCTTGGATCCAGCTGCAATTCATGTCGGATTTGAGCCGTATCGGTTCCTTTTTTCATTAAAATGCTATAATTCTGCTTCGCAACAAGAGGCACGGAGGACACTTGCCCTTTATTAACCCTGAACTCGCCAAGGCTGTCTCCTGTTTTGAACAACGGATAATTCATATATTGGGCAAAAGCAAAATCAAACAGCTTCGACACTTCGGCATTCCGTGTTTTCGTATTCGGTTCACCCAACACGACAGCTACGACTCGCAAATTATCTCGTTTCGCTGTTGCCGATAAACAGAATTTGGCTTCGCTTGTGTATCCTGTTTTTAATCCATCTGCACCGCTATAGAAACGAACGAGCTTGTTCGTATTCACGAGCCAGAATGGTTTCGGAGAATCTTTGCGCAAATAATCTTGATAGGCGCCTGTAAAATTCGTGATTCCCTCGTGCTTCAGCAGCTCGCGCGACATAATGGCGATATCATTCGCCGTCGTATAGTGATTCGCAACCGGCAACCCATTGCAATTGGAGAAATGGGTATTCTTCATGCCAAGCTGGCCTGCGCGTTCGTTCATCATCGCTACAAAATTTTCTTCCGAGCCTGCAATTTTCTCAGCCATTGCAACCGATGCATCGTTACCTGATGCCATGGCGATGCCTTTGAGCATTTCTTGAACCGTCATCTGCTCGCCTGGTTCTAAGAAGATCTGCGAGCCTCCCATGGATGCAGCATATTCGCTTACGCTAACTTTCTCATCCATTTTGAGCGTACCTTTGTCGATCGCTTCCATGATCAGCAGCATCGTCATAATTTTTGTAATGCTCGCTGGCGGAAGCTTTGCATCCTTATTCTTCTCCGCAATGATCGTGCCTGTGTCGGCATCCATCAAGACCGCGGACTGCGCGTTCGGTGTTAAATCTACGGGTTGCACTTTCGTTTCCGCCGCATAGAGAGACGGTAAGAACAGCATCACACTTAGTTGTAAACAAATGAAACTGATTAGCCCTTTTTTTCGCATAGCAATGGTACCCCTCCTGTGATGTACGAAGTGAAAGTTTGGCATTTTGCAGCATGAATGACTGCTACTCAGTGTTGACGAATTCCCAGTAAATTATTCCCTGTACGTGAAAATGAGAAAAAAAAAGCACTCCCCTTGAAATAAAGGAAAGTGCTCTTATTGGAATTTGAATTATTCAATGACATCATAAATGAGCTGCTTGGGTGCAGGCTGCGATGGCACAATCTTATATGCGTCCAAGATCATCGCTTGAGCTTCACTTACATCCGTCCGATTCGCATGAATGGTACAAATCGACTCACCCGCTTGCACGGGATCGCCAATTTTCTTATTTAACGTCAATCCGACCGCGTAATCGATCTGATCTTCTTTCTTCGCCCGTCCTGCACCGAGCACCATCGCGGCGATGCCGATCTGCTCCGCGTGAATCTCACCTACGAAGCCTGTTTGCCCCGCAATAACTTCATAATGAAACTGAGCTGTCGGCAGCAGCTCAGGCTGATCAACGACGCGTGCGTCCCCGCCCTGGCTGGCAATGAAACGTCTCAACGTTTCCAGAGCCTGCCCCTGCGCGATGATGCCCTTTACCGCATCATGTGCCTCATCGAACGTCGCAAAAGCCTTCCCAAGCACAGCCATGTAAGCCGCTACGGAAATGGCTACCTCTGTTAGCTCCTTGTCTCCCGTGCCGCGCAGCACTTCAATGGATTCTCGAATCTCGTTGGCGTTGCCAATTTCGCGCCCCAGCGGTTGATCCATATCCGTAATCATCGCGATCGTTTTGCGATTCAACCGTGTGCCAATGTCGACCATCGTGCGCGCCAACACCCTGGCATCCTCCACCGTCTTCATGAAAGCGCCGGAGCCTATTTTCACATCCAGCACGATCGCTTCAGCGCCGGATGCAATTTTCTTACTCATGATCGAGCTGGCGATCAATGGGATGGAATCCACAGTCGCTGTCACATCGCGCAGCGCATATATTTTTTTATCGGCAGGCGCCAAATTGCCGCTTTGTCCGACGATCGCGATTTTGATTGTGTTTACCGCTTCGATGAACGCTTCTTTGGAGAGCTCTATCTGGAAGCCTGGAATCGATTCTAGCTTATCCAACGTACCGCCAGTATGACCAAGGCCTCTGCCTGACATTTTGGCAACAGGAATGCCCAATGAAGCTACAACAGGCGCAACAATAAGACTTACTTTGTCACCAACACCACCCGTTGAATGCTTATCGACCTTCACCCCAGCAATCGCTGATAAATCGATCATCTCCCCAGATCCAGCCATAGCTAAAGTAAGGAATGAAGTCTCTTCATCCGTCATGCCATTGAGGAAGGTTGCCATCAGGAAAGCGGACATTTGGTAATCGGGCACATGGCCTGCAGTGTATTCCCCAATTATAAATGTAATTTCTTCTTCGGTTAGTGCTTCACCAACGCGCTTCTTATGAATCAAATCGACCATTCTCATGAGAATTCCTCCTTTAAATTAAAATGGAAAAAAGGGAGCTTTAAGAGCCCCCTCTCTTTACTTGCTTTATTCCTATTCAACAACTAGCTTAGCTTTCATTTTAGCATGTCCTTCGCCGCAAGGAAGAACACAATCAATTTCATATGTACCTGGCTTGTCGAAGGTCACTTCTTTGGTAGGGTTATCTTTATCAAGTTTAACACCTAGACCAACGATTTCAATGGCATGAACGCCTTCTTTCAAAGATAAGGAGACTTTCGTAGGTTGTCCACTTTTCACTTTGTAATCCGTTGCATCAAACTGCCAGTTCGATGCTGCAACTTTTAATTGCGGTAATTTGCTAGCAGCAGCCTCTGCTTCCTGTGCCTCTTGGCGATCAGAAATATCTTGAAAGAGGACTCCTAGCCCCAATGCGCCCGCAAGTATAAATAGTACAAAGAAAATCCACTTTTGCATGCATATCCCCCTCATCGTGTGTTCACTTCATCTATTCTACCTAACAACGGAGAATAATCCCATAGCTAGTAGGTGGCAAAATCTTGACTATTTCGTGACGGAATTGTGAACTAAGCTCCATCTTACTATTCCCAATCACCTTCAAAATACACACGTTTCCATCAATCTCCGAATGGAAAACCGTGATTACGAATGCTTCCAGCGATCTCCGATTTGGAAGCCACGAGATTTTCCCTGCGGTTCCATAGCAGGCTGATTCGTAGATTGTTTCACAGCTGAAGCTGGTACCTGCTCGTTCAATCTCTTGATTTCACGTGTGAGCCGCATGGCGCAACTGGTACAACATTTATTCTCACGAATCGGCGCTGAGCATGAAGCGCAAGGATAGCTCAAATTCGGGTAATCTCGCAGCATGATCTTGCCTTCTTTAATCCATACTTGCAATTGAAGCTCGGATACACCTGTCGAGGCGCTTACCTGCTCAAGGGATGCTCGATAATTTCTACGCAGGAAATCCAGCGTAGCAGAAAGTAATTGATGGATGTTCGTACTGCAGCCCATACACTGATTCCGCACATTTTTTTGAAACACTTTGCCGCACGTTGGGCAATTCGCTACCATTAGTTGAGGGGCTGGCATCTCCATCACATCCTTGTTCTGGATTCGGCAACCGCAACCGGCGGGGCCGTATATAGTTCTAATTAACTATATAGTACCATGACCACCCCGAAAAAAGATAGGTCTTTCGACGCTGAAAAGCATTAAGAATTGACTAATTTCACTACCATTTTATCCCAATCGCAACTCGCGGACGAACGCTTTTACCAGCGCGATAAATTTCGGCTTCGTCCGATTCGCGACAGCCACGACTTGCTCATGTGTTAACGGCTCAAGTTCCTCTCCAATCGCCATATCCGTTATGCAAGAGATACCTAGTACTTTAAGCCCAGCATGACGAGCCGCAATCACTTCACCAACCGTCGACATGCCGATAGCATCTCCGCCGATTCGCGCGAGCATCGTTAACTCCGCTGGCGTGCAATACGTAGGGCCTGTGATGCCCGCATACACGCCTTCTTGCAACTTCAGTGGAACACCGTCTTCGCCAACAACACCCGCAGCTAACTCACGAGCCAGCGCTCGGAACTCACGGTTGTAGGCCTCAGACATATCTGGGAAACGCACACCCAATTCCCCATGGTTAGGGCCGATCAGTGGATTATCTCCGGTCATATTCAGATGATCGCTAATGAGCATAAGATCGCCTGCTTGGAAAGCACGATTCATACCGCCTGCCGCGTTCGTCATCACAACCGCTTGCACACCGATCGCTTTCATCACGTAGACAGGAAATACGACTTTTTTCATATCATAGCCTTCGTAATAATGAAAACGTCCCTGCATGACTATAACTTGCTTTCCTTCTAACGTGCCCACAACGAATCGGCCTTCGTGCCCTTCTACCGTGGAAACAGGGAAATGCGGTACTTCGCTATAGTCAATCGCGATAGGCTGTTCCACTTGGTTCGCCATATCGCCAAGACCAGAACCCAACACGAGTCCAATGGAGGGAGATACGTTTCCTAAACGCGCTTGTATAAAGCTTGCAGCTTCATTAATTTGTTGTATGTAGGACAATGCCATGATCGTTTTGTCTTCCTTTCTATGTTAGAGCGCTTCGATAATGCCTAGGACAAGCTTTAGAAACTTAGGTTTAACCTTCTCCGTTGTTTCCATTACTTCTTCATGGGAGAGGGGTTGATCCAGAATGCCTGATGCCATATTGGAGATGCATGAAAATCCAAGCACTTCAATGCCTGCATGTCTTGCAACGATAACTTCTGGCACTGTGGACATCCCTACAGAGTCTCCGCCAAGTGTGCGGAACATCCGTATTTCAGCTGGTGTTTCATAGTTCGGACCAAGAAGTCCAACATACACACCCTCTTGTAGTTTAAAATCTTGATTAGCTGCTACCTCATGGGCCAGCTTGCGCAATCTCTTACTGTAAGCTTCCGACATGTCTGGGAAACGGACGCCCAGTGCCGAATCATTAGGTCCGATCAATGGATTACGGAACGTCATATTCAAATGATCGCTAATCACCATCAAGTCTCCCACCTGGAACGATTCATTGACGCCGCCAGCTGCATTCGTGACAATCAGCGTCTCAACACCAAGTTCTTTCATGACACGTACAGGGAATGAAACTGTTTCTGCGCCATAGCCTTCATACGCATGGAAACGCCCCTTCATCATCAGGACTTGCTTTCCTTGGATTGAACCAACGACGAGTTCGCCAGCATGTCCTTCAACCGTGGATACTGGGAAATGTGGAATACGCGAGTAATCAATGACCGTTGGTTGTTCAATTAAATCCGCCAGCACCCCTAATCCAGAACCTAAAATGAGTCCGATTTGCGGCTTCACCTGATTCGTCTCCTGCCGAATAAAAGCAGCTGCTTCTTGAATTTCTTGCATCATGGATGGTTGTGACATCGTACCATGCCTCCTTGGTATATTTTAAATCATCGTTTACTTCAACAAATGTAAAAAGCTTTCGCCATTCGCTGTTGGAGCTACGCCGAAGTTATCGGCAATCGTTGCGCCAAGGTCGGCGAATGTATGGCGAATCCCTAGCGAAACGGGTGCTTGTAAGCTCGGGCTATATATGAGAATCGGCACATATTCGCGCGTATGATCAGTCCCTGGGTGAATCGGGTCATTCCCATGATCCGCTGTCAAGATTAGTAAATCCTTAGGTCCAATCCCCGCCTTCAGCTGTGGCAAACAGGCATCAAATTCCTCCAGCGCACGGCCGTATCCCTCAGGGTCACGACGATGGCCATACAGGGAATCGAAATCAACCAGATTCGTAAAGGCCAGTCCTTTGAACGTCGTACCAAGTACCTCGATTGACTTCTGAATGCCATCCAAATTACTTTTGGTCGAAGCGGCTTGCGTAACCCCTTCCCCATCAAAAATATCGTTGATTTTCCCGATAGCAATGACATCGAATCCCGCATCCTTGAGTTGATTCATCACGGTCGGCGCTGGCGGCTTTACCGCATAATCATGGCGATTCGGCGTGCGTTTGAAGGCCCCTGGCGTTCCTGTATACGGCCTTGCTATAACACGACCGACAGCGAACTCATCTTGCATCGTGAGTCGACGAGCGATCTCACAAGCGCGATATAACTCTTCTAACGGAATGATCTCCTCATGGGCTGCCAATTGGAATACACTGTCCGCGGACGTATATACAATCCATGCCCCAGTAGTCATCTGCTCCTCGCCAAGCTCATCCAAAATTTCAGTGCCGGAAGCTGGTTTATTCCCAATCACTTTACGGCCTGTTTCCTGCTCAAATTGAGAAATCAAAGTTTCGGGGAATCCATCTGGAAATACATTAAAAGGCGTTGTAATGCGTAATCCCATCAGCTCCCAATGCCCTGTCATCGTATCTTTGCCTACCGACACCTCGGCCATTTTACCATAATACCCCTCAGGCTGCGCGGCTGCAGGAATACCTTGAATGTCCGCAATGTTCCCTAATCCTAATTGTTGCAAATTCGGCAAAGCGAATCCATTAACCCTCTCCGCAATATGCCCAAGTGTATGTGCTCCCTTATCGCCAAACTGCTCTGCATCTGGTAATTCTCCGATACCCACGCTATCTAAGACGATTAAACTTATTCGTTCAAAGCGCACGCATGTCCCTCCAAATCATACTTCTCGTTAGTAGTGTCCAACCTTAATTATCTCATTTCCGCCCTCTCAATGCAAAACAGCAGCATCCCTGAAGGAACTGCCGCTGCGTTAGTTAACGATTCGCTCTAGGATGCGCACGATTGTACACATCTTTCATTTTGTGCTTCGTCACTTGGACATATAGCTGTGTCGATGAAATATCGGAATGCCCCAGCATTTCTTGCACGGATCGCAGATCAGCGCCATTCTCAATTAAATGCGCTGCGAACGAATGACGAAGCGTGTGAGGCGTAATCTCATTCGTAATTTTAGTTTCAGCTGCGTAGCGCTTCATGATTTTCCAGAAGCCTTGCCGCGTCATGCGTGTGCCCAAGTGTCCGATAAAGAGGGCCTCTTCCTCTGTTGTTCTTTTGAGAAGTTTCGCTCGATAGTTCTGCACATACTTAGTCAAAGTACGGATCGCAATCCCGCTCAGCGGTATCATGCGCTCCTTGTCGGCTTTGCCTATGCAGCGAATAAAGCCCATCTCCAGATTCACATCTGTGAGATTTAAGGAGACAAGCTCCGAGACACGCATGCCTGTCGCATAGAGCAATTCCAGCATCGCCTTATCGCGGGCGCCATTCACTTGATCAGGTGGCGGCGCGTCCAGCAGCTGCTCCACTTCATTGACACTCAAAACCTTCGGCGCTTTCTTCTCCAGCTTAGGAACCTCAATGAATACAGACGGATCGGAATCCATGAATCTTTCCTTAACCAAGTATTGATAAAAAGAACGCAAGGAAACCCGAATACGTGATAGGGTAGCTGATGCCCGTCCAATTGTTTTTAATTGCGACAGATAACCTGCAAGGTGCATTTTGCCCGAATCCCGCCAGTTCGTGACGCCTTGCAGCTCTAGATAAGCAGCAAACTGAAGAAGATCCCTCTCATAAGATTCGAGCGTATTTTTGGAAAGACCTCTTTCAGTCGTTAGATATCGGATGAAGGATTGCAGCTCACTCGTCAATATGTCCGTCTCTCCTTCGTATGCCTGCTACAGCTTCTTTAGTCTATAGCATTCCACGCCTAGGCGAGTGACTCCTCTATTTCACGATTCATTCTCCATACCAGTAAAATAATCGCAGCCGTTCACCCATATTGCTAGACTCGAAGGAAACATGTTCCCCTTGTCCAAAAACCTTAAGGGCATGCCCTGTTGGGGTTTTATATTTGTTCACAGGTTGAATCCAGCCCGTCACGACCATCATGACTTGATAGAGAATGACCGTCAACGCCATGAAGATGAACATATATTGCAACCGAACGATTATTTTCCGATACGAAAATATCATAGACCTTCCCCATTTCTATCCATTTATGAACAGAATATGAGTCGTGGGTTACGATTATGACAAGTCCCCCAGCTGGGTATGGGACATCCCCAGTGCTTCCGCAACGGCTGGATGTGTCACATGACCTTTATACGTGTTAACACCGAGCTTCAGCGTCGCATTGTCGGATAAGGCTTGCGTTAAGCCTTTATTCGCGAGCTCCAGTGCATACGGTAATGTAACATTCGTTAACGCCAGCGTCGAGGTGCGGGGAACAGCTCCTGGCATGTTCGCTACCGCGTAATGCACGACGCCGAAACGCTCATACGTAGGATCGCTATGCGTCGTGACACGATCAATCGTCTCGATGGATCCGCCTTGATCCACAGCGACGTCGACAATGACTGCACCAGGCTTCATACTCTGTACCATCGCAGCCGTGACAAGCCGAGGCGCTCTCGCTCCTGGGATTAAGACGGCGCCAATCAGCAAGTCTGCCTTCTGTACTGCGCTTGCGATATTATAAGGATTCGACATCAGCGTCCGCAGATGGCCGCCGAACGTATCGTCGATTGCTCTCATCCGATCGGCACTCCGTTCAATAATGACCACATTCGCACCGAGTCCGAGCGCCATTTTGGCCGCATTCGTTCCTACAATGCCTCCGCCCAATATGATGACATCTGCTGGAGGCACACCAGGAACACCGCCTAGCAGGATGCCTCGGCCCCCATAAAACTTCTCCAAATAATGCGCCCCGATCTGTACAGACATTCGGCCAGCGACTTCACTCATTGGAGTTAATAAGGGGAGGGAGCCATTGGGCAATTGAATCGTTTCGTATGCAATCCCGGTTACTTGTTTCGCTAGTAACTGTGCTGCTAAGTCCCCTGCCGCAGCCAAATGCAAATACGTAAATAGGATTTGTCCTTCTTTAAAGTAGCCATATTCGGCAGGTAAGGGCTCCTTCACTTTCATAATCATATCGCTCTGCGCCCATACATCCTCTGCTCGCCCGATGATTGTCGCGCCTTCTTGTTTATAATCGTCGTCCGTGAAGCCGCTGCCCGTACCTGCTCCTGTTTCCACAAGCACACGATGTCCCGACATCTGCAGCATGCCTGCACCGCCAGGCGTTAAAGCAACGCGGTTTTCATTGTTCTTAATCTCTTTGGGAACGCCAATAACTAGGGACTGATTCGACACAAACGCCACCTTCTTCCTTCGGTTCTTCGTTTATAATGTACCCATGCTCCCTCGCCAATTATGTGAAGAAGCACAATCCCTTGCTGCTAACTAGTATATGTAAAAAGCACAAAAATGCCTGTATGCATCCTCTATGCATACAGGCATTTTCATCATATTAACATCCGCTAAGGCTGATATTAATGGGATTTGTTCAATGAGTCCGGTTTCCCTCTGTCAGAGCAACGATAGCATATTCCTTGAAAATCAAGTCGATGATCGAGTACTTGAAAATAAAACTCTTGCTCTAACCGTTCTTCGAAAGGTCCGAGCCAGTCCTCCATGATCTCATCTACGGCCCCGCATTGCACGCAAATCAGATGATGGTGATGATGACGCGAATTGTCGTCACGCAAATCGTACCTCGCGACGCCGTCACCGAAATTCATTTTCTCCAAGACATGCAGCTCACTTAACAACTCTAACGTTCGATAGACCGTTGCTAAACCGATTTCCGGCGCTTTATCCTTAACAAGCATGAACACGTCTTCGGCACTGAGATGATCTTGTTCATTCTCTAATAACACGCGAACCGTCGCTTCCCGCTGGGGTGTAAGCTTGTACCCCTGGGATTGCAGTTGCTGTTTAATCTTCTCAATCCTTGTTTCCATATGCCTCCCCCTCAGAAAGGTGGGCATCCTTGCCCATTTTTAGCCACTCTTTTCATTATAGGGGGAGCGAACTGACAAAGTCAAACACATTCCGAGTGGAAGAGATTACCCGTAAATGCCTACCAGCATGGGGGTAACCCATTTCATCATGTATTGTGAGATGTAACCTTCCAATAATGCCGCTATGAACAGGAATCCGCCCATCATGAGTGTAATCGTTGTATATCTCATGAAAGGCTGGTAGATATTCCCATTCCTACTCATGATACGATGCTTAATCATATAAATGGAGAAGGACATCGCCGCCACACTGCAAAATAAAATGGCAGGAATGACGATCAGATTTTGCGGAACAACGGCAACCAGTGCAAAGAGCATGCCTTTCCACGACATTTGCCCGACCAAATAACCAACAGTGAAGCCGATCAATACCCCTTTTAGAAAATCCAACACAAGAATGAGCGGGAGCCCGATAATCGACAACCCAAATAACCAGATCAACAAAATCCACTTCATATGCATGCCAAAAGATTGCGTAAACGATTGTTGGCTATCCATTTGAGCACCATCATTGATTTCATGAAAGAAACTACCCAGATGACGAGACATCTCCGTTCGTTGCTCCAGTGATAAAGCATTGACCATCACCGCCCCGAAGACAACTCCGATGACAAAGAGTACAGAGACGAATATAAATAAAGGCAAATTATCCTTCATATATTGTTTCATCGTTAAGTTCCTATTCACACTCGCCGCTCCCTTCTTATGTAGATCAACCTCTACAAAGACAAGCTTATGAGTGAATGCTAGAAACTATGATTGATTTTTCACTTTACCGTACTTGCCGCCGCCTCCAACGTCTAGCGATAACGTGCCTTCTCGCGCTTTGACGATGTACGTGGCAATCTCTTCACCGATGACAGCGGTAAGCTCCTGTGGAGAAGCGCGATGCAGAACATGCATCTCCGTTCCGAAGTGCTGCAACAACAATTCCAGTTTCTTTGGTCCCAAGCCAGGCAAATATTCGAGCGGGACTTGAAAATGATAAGGCGGACGATGAGGCGGCAGATACGTCTGCTCACGGTCTGCGATCGCCATGATACGGTCTAAGACGCCTCGGACGATTTTGGTACTGCCGCAATACATGCAACGAGTGACCGCTGTCTCTGATTCGTCAACGACCTCCTCACATTGGCTGCAATAGGTGCGGTGGTACTTGCCGAGCCGTGGATTGAGACCGTAATTCGCTGAGACTCCTCTTTCCTCTTCCCGCCATAGCGCCTTCGCAAGCTCCTGATACGTCGGTGAAGCGAGTCTCATCACGTTATATTCACGGCCGATCTTGGCAAGGGAATGGGCATCGGAATTCGTCAAAAACGTGAATGCATCCAATTCGGATAAGTGTCCTGCCATTTCGGAATCCGCGCTCAACCCAAGCTCAACAGCAGGAATCTCTTCTACCTCAAGCAAGTCACTCATGCGCCCCACAGCACTGCCGTATACGCTTTTGTGAGGGGTAAAAATATGTGCAGGAACGAGCATCCCGCCCCTACCTAACACCTCGTTCTGAAGCTCTCTTGCAGGCACATAAATACGCTGAGAGCTGAGCTCCACATTTTTCATATACTTACTCATCCAAGCTGTAAATTCGCGCATGACGGTCAAGTTCGGCATATAAGCGAGTAAATGAGCAGGCCCCATACCTGGATCTCTGACTTCAATCTCACTGCCTAGTATGATCGACGTGTCCCCATACTGAATCCCGCCGCCTTCAAGCTCCACCATGTCTCCACGGTCCAAATAGTTCATGATATCCGCTTGTACAGATGGCGCGTGAGCATCAATGATGGCGATCATGTCCATCCCTTTGCGATGAGAGGCCTCATGAGCAATGTTGAAAAACGTCAGGTTATTGGCTGCGCTAATTTTGACCGCTTGACCATTCTCAGAACGCCCGATATGAATATGGAGATCAACGTAATAATCGTGCAGCATCTAAATCCGCCCAGTTAAGCGATACAGCTGCCAGGCATAGACCGCCATAATCGTCTTCGCATCGCTAATTCGGCCTTCCTGAATGTATTGCTGAGCCTGCTCCAAGGTAATTGCTTCACAATCTAAGAACTCGTCCTCGTCTGGATTAGCTGTCCCCTTCACGAGTTCTTCCGCGAGATATAAGTGAATAATTTCATCGGCAAAGCCTGGCGATGTTGAGAACGAACTCACTAATCGGATCTGTTCCGTGCGGTATCCCGTCTCCTCCTCTAACTCACGCAAAGCTGCTTTCAATGGCTCTTCACCGCTGTCTAATTTACCTGCTGGGATTTCCACCTGACTTCTTTCCAGCGGCTTCCTGTACTGCTCTACTACAATCATTTTGTCTCCTAGGAGTGGAATAACCGCAACCGCGCCTGGATGCTTCACGATTTCACGTGAGGCGACACTGCCATTCGGCAGTCGAACTTGATCGACTTGAAGGGAAATAATTTTCCCTTGAAATATTTTTTCGCTGCTAATCGTTACTTCCTCGAACTTTTTAAGATCCGTCATTTCAGCACCTCGTCAACTTATTATTGGTCTAACTTGTCCACTTGCCGCATATCGATCATTATAACAAAAATTTCCTGAAAAGAGGGACTCCAACATGAAACGATATGTGAGCGGGGGACAATTACGACTAGTGGGTAAAGCTTGGGAGATCAAGCTGCAGTTGCATCAACTCATCCATCAACATGGGAAAACGACCACACTTTCGGATTATCTCCAACGCTCCGTTCAATCTCCCCAACTTCGAACTCAAGGCGTTGCATCTGGCGCTCATTTGGTCCCGTTTCCAGTCAAATAACAACTATATGAAATAACGAAAACCGATTAGCCACGCCAGAAGGCGGACGAATCGGTTTTTTTGTTGATTGCTGAGTTACACCTTCGCTGCTTCTTTCACAAGAGCAACGACGAGTTCGGCCGTTTTCACGAGATCGCTGATCGCGATACGCTCTTTCACTGTATGGATTTCTAAGTAGCCAACAGCCAAATTCACCGTCGGAATCCCCATGCCATTGAAAATGTTCGCATCACTGCCGCCTCCCGAATGGAACGTTCGAGCAGTTAACCCCAACGTACTCATCGCACGCGAAGTCAACTGTACGATTGGCGCTGAATCATCGTGCATGTACGATGCGTACACAATATCCGCCTTAAACTCGCAAGTCGTTCCCGCATCTGCTGCAGCAGATTCGCAAGCTTGCTTCATTGCTGCGATCTGCGCTTCTAGCTTGTGCTGAACAATACTGCGTGCTTCGGCTTCCATTCTCACTTTATCGCAAACGACGTTCAGCGGTCCTACACCTGAGAAACTGCCGATATTCGCTGTCGTTTCGCTATCGATGCGGCCCAATGACATGCGGGACACCGCTTTGCTTGCAACCTGGATGGCACTGATCCCATCTTCAGGGTTAACGCCTGCATGCGCCGATTTCCCGTGGAAAATAATTTCGATCTCAGCGCGGCCTGGTGCTGCAGTTGCAATATCGCCTACGTTTCCGTTGGAATCCAGCGCGAAGCCGAATTCCGCTTCCATGGCGCTGCGCTCCATGGCACGCGCACCTTTCAGCCCGCTCTCTTCCCCAACCGTAATAACGAATTGGATACGGCCATGTGGGATATTGTTCTCTTTGAGCACACGAATCCCTTCAAACATCGCAGCAATACCTGCTTTATCATCACTGCCCAGAATCGTCGTGCCGTCGCTGCGAATAAAACCGTCTTCGCCTATTTGAGGCTTGATGCCGTTACCTGGTGCTACTGTGTCCATGTGTGAAGTAAAGAAAATCGTCGGAATGGCTCCATTCGGATCAGTTGCCTCCAAGGTACAAATGAGGTTCCCCGCGCCGTGACCGCTCTTAGCCATCGATGCATCTTCCACAACCTTCAAACCTAACGCGCTAAACTTTTCTTTCAAAACGACACAGATCTCTTGCTCAAAACGAGTTTCACTATCTACCTGAACGAGGGATATAAACTCTTCGACTAAACGATCTTGCCTAATCATATACTTTCCTCCGATATACACTTTGAGTTACAATGAATTGTAACTGTACAAGTCTTCTTATATTTTGAAAAGGGAGTGACATCATGCTGCAGAATAAGAAGTTATTCAAGGTCGTGATTTACATTATGCTCGGTGTTATGCTTGCATCTAGCTTATTGTTTACAGCAGGACTATTTTTCTCATCTTAAACGCTCTAGTAAATTTTAGTATCCGCATTATAACTTTCTAAATTTTCTTTCACTCTTTGCAAGAACCTTCCGCAGATTACACCATCTAGAATCCGATGATCAAGCGATAAGCAAAGGTTAACCATAGAGCGCACCGCGATCATATCTTGAATCACGACAGGCTTCTTCACAATCGATTCGAACGTCACAATCGCCGCTTGCGGGTAGTTAATGATTGGGTACGACAGAATCGAACCGAAGGAGCCTGTGTTATTTACCGTGAACGTACCGCCAACCATATCGCTTAGCGCTAATTTCCCCGCACGTGTCTTCTTCGTCAATTCATCGATTTCTCTTGCCAAGCCTGCGATATTTTTCTGATCGGCTTTCTTGATGACTGGCGTCATAACGGAATCTTCCGTACCTACCGACAATGAAATATTAATATCGCGTTTCACGATAATTTTATCTACCGCCCAGACCGAGTTAATGATCGGGTAGTCCTTGATCGCATTCACAACAGCTTTCAACATGAAAGCCAGATAAGTTAAGTTTATGCCTTCGCGGCGCATGAATTCATCTTTTACTTTGTTCCGCAGAACAACCAAGTTCGTAACATCCACTTCAATCATCGTCCAAGCATGCGGAATTTCCGTGACGCTTTGACGCATTTTCGTGGCAATCGCGTTGCGCATTGGCGTCACATCGATGAAATGCTCGTTGCGCGCATCCTGCGTGTGACCTTCCGCCTCTAGCAGCGGGGTTTGCGGTTCCGCAGATAAATGTATGCCTGAGCTGCGCACAGGCATGTTTACAGGCTCTTGAGCAGCAGGAGCTGCTACAGATGCGGTCGCTGCAGGCGCGGTCGCCTGAACAGCTGCTGGCGCCGCGTTGGCACCGCCAGACGCGATGAAGGTCTCTACGTCTTTGCGGGTAATACGCCCGCCAAGACCTGTTCCTGCCACGCGCGCCAAGTCAACACGGTTGTCTTGCGCAAGCTTATGCACAGCAGGCGAGAAGCGCCCGCGCATGCTTTGGTCACTGTCATTCGCAGCGGATGCTTCTCCTGCTTGTGCCGCCACTGGAGCTTCCGCAAAGCTTCCATCTGCACTTGCAGGCTCCTCGATCACACAGATCGCTTCACCGACTGCCGCGGTTTCACCATCGCCAACGATGATTTTGATCAATCTGCCTTCAATCGGGCTCGGCATTTCGGTATTCACTTTCTCTGTAAACATCTCACAGAGCACGTCATATTGTTCAATATAATCGCCAGGCTTCTTCAGCCATTTGCCGATTGTAGCCGACACGAGACTTTCCGCCAGATGCGGAACCGTCACCTCGGTCAGGCGTCCGGTTTGGTTCATATATGTTCCTCCTAGTATAAAAACGAAATCGATGATCCGTTTAGAACAAAGCTAATTGGCGCATCGCGTCTTTGAGCTTGTCTGCGTTCAGCAGGAAGAACTTCTCCATCGGAGGGTTGCTGCCTACAGCTGGAACGTCAGGGCCGCACAATCTGGCAATCGGCGCATCAAGTTCGAATAATAGTTCTTCCGCGATAATCGCGGAAACTTCGGCACCAACACCGCCCGTTTTGTTATCTTCATGCGTGATCAATACTTTGCCTGTGTGGCGAACCGCTTCCAGGATTGCTTCTTTGTCTAGCGGCTGAAGTGTACGCAAATCAAGCACGTGCGCGGAAATGCCTTCCTTCGCCAACTCCTCGGCTGCCTGCAGCACATAATTCACAACCATCCCGTAAGCAATGACCGTAATATCTGTTCCTTTGCGTTTCACATCCGCTTTCCCAATCGGAACGATATAATCTTCTTCTGGAACGTCAGCCGTTAACGCCAAGTAACATTTCTTATGTTCAAAATAAAGGACAGGATCAGCGTCTCGAATCGCCGCTTTTAATAATCCCTTCGCATCATAGGGATTCGATGGAGCTACAATTTTCAAACCAGGCGTGCCGAAGAACACAGACTCTGGGCACTGGGAATGGTACAATGCGCCTGCTCCCGTCGCACCATACGGCGCACGGATAACAATTGGACAGTTCCAGTCATTATTGGAGCGGTAACGGATTTTGGCCGCTTCGCTTAGAATTTGATTCGTTGCTGGGAAAATGAAATCTGCGAATTGAATTTCTGCGATCGGTTTCATACCGTACATCGCGGCGCCAATCGCCACACCTACAATGGCGGACTCGGCAAGAGGTGTATCCAGGACGCGCTCCTCGCCGAATAGGTCTCGAAGACCTTTCGTCGTGTTCAACACGCCGCCTTTCCCTACGTCTTCACCAAGGACGAAAACATTATCGTCCTTTTGCATTTCTTCCTGCATCGCAGAACGGATTGCTTCCAAATACGTAATTGTCGCCATCTTAGTTGCCATCTCCTTCCGCATAAACATGAAGAAGCGTATCTTCCGGCTTCGGATAAGGGGCAAGATCAGCATACTTCGTCGCTTCGTTAATTTCTTGTTTCTGACGCTCTTGCAACTCGCGATCTTGTTCTTCACTCCACAGCTCACAAGCAATCAGATACTCTTTATATTTCAAAATACCATCTTTCTGACGGTTTTCTTCGACTTCTTCCTTGGTACGGTAGAGCATGTCGTCATCCGAAGTCGAATGCGGCATAAGGCGGTACGACATCATCTCAATCAGCGTCGGGCCTTCTCCACGCGATGCGCGTTCTCTGGCTTCCTTGGTCACGCGATACATTTCCAAGACATCGCTGCCATCGACGCGAACGCCTGGGAAGCCATAGCCAATTGCACGATCTGCAATTTTACCTGCAACTTGCTTATGCAATGGCACGGAAATCGCGTATTGATTGTTCTCACATACAAAAATAACCGGCAGTTTATGTACGCCTGCAAAGTTGCAACCTTCGTGGAAGTCGCCTTGATTACTTGAGCCTTCGCCGAAGGAAACGAATGTAACGAAGTCTTGCTTTTTCATTTTAGCTGCCAAAGCGAACCCTGTCGCATGCGGCACTTGCGTCGTCACAGGAGAAGAGCCTGTCACGATATGATTTTTCTTATCGCCGAAATGTCCTGCCATTTGTCTGCCGCCGCTGTTCACATCTTCCGCTTTGCAGAAAACAGCCAGCATAAGGTCTTTCACTGTCATCCCTACGGAAAGAACAAACGCATAATCGCGATAGTACGGCAAGAAGTAGTCATGATTCGCTTTCATGGCGAAAGCCATACCCACTTGTCCCGCATACTGACCCATCCCTGAAACGTGGAAAGGAATTTTCCCAGCGCGTTGAAGCATGAAGGCACGCTCATCATATTTCGCGGCAAGACTCATCACCGTATACATCCGTAGTGCTTCTTCATCTGATAATCCTAAACTTCTGTGCTTATATAGCTGACCAATGGACATGGAGGTTGCCTCCTTATTGAGATTGATTGAGTGCCAGAAGATTAATACCTGGTCCTAATACTAGACTCTATAAGCATATTATAAACGCAAACGTTTATGATTACAATTTTTATCCACTAATTGCGATACCATCAACAGCCAACATCGCTTCTCCCAATGCTTCTGACAATGTCGGATGCGGATGAATCGTCTGTCCAACTTCCCACGGTGTCGCATTCAGTACTTGGGCCAACGCGGCTTCCGTAATACTGTTCGTCACTTGCGGTCCGATCATGTGCACACCAAGAATATCGTTCGTCTCTTTATCTGCAATCACTTTCACGAAGCCATCGGAATCCCCGTACACCAGCGCTTTACCCACCCCTTTGAAACTAAATTTACCAACTTTTACTTGGTGACCTTTCGCTTCGGCTTGTTCCTGCGTCCAACCGACGCTGGCGATCTCAGGTCTTGTATAGGTGCACTTCGCCACTAGATGCGCTTGAAGCTCCTCTGGCTGATGTCCCGCAAGGTGCTCAGCCGCGACGATCCCTTCATGTCCTGCCATATGCGCAAGCATTAATCCGCCAATCACATCGCCAACCGCATAAATGTGTGACTCCGACGTTTGCATAGAAGCGTTCACGCGAATGACGCCTTTATCAATTTTCACATCTGTATTTTCAAGACCTATGCCTTCTACATTCGCAACGCGTCCAACTGAAACTAATACTCGTTCCGCTGACAATTCTTGCAGCTCACCCTGTTTGTCCACCTGCAACGTCACACTGCCATCAGCAACTTTGACGGATTCAGAAATCAGCTTAGCGCCTGTTTCCAATTTAATCCCGCGTTTCTTAAAGAGGCGTTCTAGTTCCTTTGAAACATCCTTGTCTTCTAGATTCACCAATCGGTTGTCCACTTCAACAATCGTGACCTCGACTCCAAAATCATGTAGCATGGATGCCCACTCTACACCAATCACGCCGCCGCCAATAATAATAACCGACTTCGGCAGTGTTTCCATCCGCAAAGCATCTTCACTCGTCATAATGTAAGTGCCATCGATCTCTAATCCAGGCAAGCTGCGAGGTCTAGATCCTGTTGCGATGATTAAATTGTTAGATAACAGCGTCTCGATATCACCTTCTTCTTTCTCAACCGAAACAGCGCCGCTGCGAGGCGAGAAGATCGAAGGACCAATGACTCGGCCATTGCCGTGGTGAATCGTAATTTTATTTTTTTTCATCAGAAATTGCAGACCTTGATGAAGTTGATTCACTATGCGGTCCTTGCGTTCCAGGACTCGCTCAAAGTTCAGCGAAACATTCTCTGCCGAGATCCCATAATCTTCACTATGTTTCATCGCGGCAAACATCTCCGCACTGCGCAGTAGCGCCTTGCTTGGGATACAACCCTGATGCAAGCAGGTTCCGCCCATTTTCTCCTTTTCAACGATCCCAACTGTCTTGCCTAATTGTGCTGCTCGAATAGCTGCTGTGTACCCGCCAATGCCTCCGCCCAAGACGACAACATCATATCTATGTTCACTCATGTATGTATTTTCCTCCCTATGAAAATCAACGATTTCTTCTTATGTATACGCACATCTCTATTATATTACCCTTTTTTGGGGATGAAGTCATAGTCTTATTTGTGAAATAGACACACTAGCAATTTCGGGGTATGATGTTAGAAAACGAAGTTTCAGTCATATAAGGAGCCGTTATGAAAGCACCGTTTTATCGCTTTATCGCTATTCTTCTACTCGTAATTCCAGGCCTTACCGCTACGTATGGGTTTCTTGCGATGAAAGATGCTTTTTTCGCTCAATTCGATGCCGACAGCGGTATGCTTTGGGGGAAATTTTTCTTAGGTTTACTGTTGTTTCTCTTAGGGGTTGCTTTTATTGGCGGATGGACATTCTTCCGTGATCGCAAGCGCAACTATTTAGCCCCACGCTTCAAGCCTAAACGCAAGAAATAGACCAGACACCTGTCTGGTCTATTTCTTTGTATACGGATCTACAAGCCAACCAGCTTCCAGACCGTATGGACGGCTCTTTGGAGAATCCAGTGCAGCTGAAGGAAGCTAAGTCCGATAAACACTCCGCACAGAATAAGCGTTGATAGGAATTCTCTTCGCGGGGGTTGAGCAGCTTCTTGTAGAACACTCAAACTCTTCATATCCACCAGCCTGTCGCCAATACGCAGGCGCACTAGCAAAGAACTCCCCATTTCTGGCATCCCGCTCGCCATAAATTCGTGCATATGCAACTGCACGCCAACCGTCATCAGTCGTTCTCCGCCCTGCTCATACGCCAAGCGAAGCGCCACATCCTCCGTACTACCTAAACCATTCAACTCATGATACCTAGTCGGACTGCTAAATTGCCTTGGCTGCTGTATATCTTGATCCATCTTGCGCGTATGTATGACGATTTCCGCACCGCATGTCCACACTCGCTCCGATATCTGATGACGCTCTGCGATTACAAGATCCGGAATAAAGCCACTTGCGAGCAAATGATCCGCAACTTCACCAACTCCAATTAGGACTGATCGGAGTCGACGCCACAGTCGGCTTGCCGCTTCAAGTTCCGTCAAGTATCCTTTCCCATTCGAAACGATCACAACGTGTTTACCATCGAATTTCGTACGGAGCAAAAGCTCAGGTAATGGTTTGAATATTTCATTCTTCTGATTCTCTGCATAAGCGAGAGTATGTGCAAGGAAGAGCTCCTGACGATTCTCCCAATGTTCACTGGCAACTTGCTGATCGCGCAGCCAATCTTCCTTCCCGTATAAACGACAAGGTACTTGATACTCCCCAATCAACAAGTAATCTGAAAATAAAATGGCCTCTGCATCCGGAATAAATATGGATTGATAACTGACCGCGACCTCCCAAATAAGAATACCGTGTTGAAGAAGCAGCAACGGTCCTTGCCTCGGTATTTGACCGCTCATGACGGGTCCACAATGAATGACAGCTTTCACTTTGTTATCGACGAACCGCATAGCTTCTGACTCTTCTAGATCGCTGTGGGAGCATACTAAGATTCGGTTTGACGGCATGACTTGCGTGCGTTCGCCATCCGCTGACCTTGATGGCCATATTGCCAGCTTCCCTTGACAAATTTGAGTCGATTTCGATGTAAATAAGGATCGGGAAGACCCATTCAAGCAACGTCACCTGGCTTTCCTAAAAACGTCGATTCTTGACCTAGGTAATTTTCCCGATCCCACAAAATAGTATGTATAGATTCACACAGGGATGGAAAACATTGTTTATATTCTTAAAAGAAAGGAGAGAAATCATCCATGGAGCTAAACATGAGCGCAGATGAAGTGTTAGGCCAAATTGTACAGCTTCACAGCACAGGAGAATCATTGGCCAAAAAAAGTGTGAAGAAAATGCATCCTGATCTAATGAAAAACGCCCTGTATTACTACCCTAGTTGGGAACATGCTTTGCAAAAGACAGGAGTAAGCAACATCGTTCACTAAACATACATAGATTACACCCTCAAGCTCCGTCAGGCGATCCTGTCGGAGCCGTTTTTATTCGATGACTTCCCACTCCACCTGAACCATCTGATCCACCCAAGTGCGTATTTTCACCTCGATGGCTTGCTCAATTTCCTCATCAGTCATGTCACCAAGCTTATGCTCTGCAATCTCGAGCACATCCGACTTATTCATCTCTCCATCAATCGTAAGCTGAATTTGTATACGCAATATCATCATCCTTCTCATCGTTATATCTAAACTTTCCATTGTTACTGCCCGTTACTTTGTATACAATTAAATTAAATCAAAGAAAGAAACGAGGGACAGCTCATGTCACATTCCAAAGCACAGAAAATACGCCAACGCCTCGTCCGCGAAGGCAAGTTAGATCCAACCATTCAGCGATTACATTGGTTCGGTACGAATCCTGTAACCAAAATAACTCCCACACTTGCCGAGAAGCAAGCAAAAAAACTGCATAAACACAAATCAAGGAATTTGACCCATGGATATGGCGATGATTCCTTTTGTTATTTCATGCCTCGCGAAGCGTGATGCCTTGCTCCGCCGCATAATGTATCAGCTCTTCCTTTTCATGCGGTTTGAATTGATAATTGCAGTCAAATCCGTTATAAAATAATTGCCACCGCGACACAGCCCCAATCTCGTCCCCTTCTAATACAGCCACATATAAAGAATCAGGCTCATCTTCGAACTGAAGACCGATGTGAATATGCGCCTTCCCGTCTATGATTTCCTGTTCACAATAGTCCTTGATCATCTCAACATGACCTCCTAAAAGTTTTGAAAAGCCCATGCAAACGAAGTAGAATATTGCAGCGTCAAAACTAGCTATCTGCAGCATTTGCTTGAATAAAATCTTTTTTATTTATATAATATACTAATGCGATTAAGCTCACAAAGCGCAGCGAATGCTAATTTATGAATTTGCGAAGTAGAATAAGGACTTAGCAAACTCTTAGGAGGAAATACATATGGCCTACGATCCGCAGGTAGTTGATGCAACAATAGTAAGCGATAATAAAAAAAATGGACTGTTCGAAGTGGTTGTTTCTTTGAAAGACCGCAACAAATGCCGTCTTTTCTTTGAAAGAGACGCAGAAACTGGCGTTGGCCGCGTTACGGACTTGAATCGCCTTATGAAGGAGCCTTGCCCGATCTGCCGCAAAGATTACCTTTGTAATTGCTTAGATCGTTATAAATTCTCCATCGCAGATCAAGCGTTGAGTTTGATTAAATAATATCCGAACAGAAACCCCTTAGCCAACGGCTAAGGGGTTTTGTTATTTATCTCTCAAGCGTTACTCATAAATCACGCGGTAAAGACCTTCTAATAAACTCTGATAGCTTTTCGGATCATAAGAAATTTCGGCGAAAGATACCGAAATGACCTTATTGCTTGTTTTGACGATAAAGAAACTATCTGCCGCTTCCTCTGGATCAATATACGTATAGCACTCCAACTGGATGCTCCCTGTCTTACTGCGAAGAAATGCAGTCGCCTCTTCACTATGATTCGCGAACTTCGGCAAAACGCATCGACTCCTTTATGCCTTCTTTTTCTTCAAAGCTAAATACCCACCTAGCAGGGCTACGGGAATAATTGCAATAAATCCAACCCATTCATACCATACGGGAATGACATCATTCGTCAGAATGGAATCAAAGCCGATCCCTGCCCCAATAACGCCGATAATAGCCGCATTAAACAACTCTGCTCGTTTCGCCACTTTTGCCGTAAGATAACTGCCAAGGAAGGTCCAAAACAGACCCACAATGAGTAAAAATAACATAAGAGCCACATTAGAATAAATAGCACTAACATCCTGCTCTAGCTCAGGTCGCATCGAGAAATAGAGACTGCCAATCAATCCGGAAGAGATCAATGTCCCGATATTATCAACTGCGATACCTAATACAACGGCTAGGAAATGAAACTTTCGTACACTTTTTTGTTCTGTCATAGACACGTATTCTCTCCTGATCACTTCGATCTACTAATCCAATACCTCACTCATAATACCATGTGGCGCCTTCCGTAGCCAGTTTTAAGCTATGCCTCTGCCCACCAGGAACTGTTAGGGAACGGAATTACAGAATCACCTTGCATGGTAATCGTTTGGCCAATCTGCGGTACTACCATCTCTACGCCAAGCGTCTCTGCAACCTTCGCTGCACGAATAACAGGATCATTCCAGTCGTGCAAAGCGAGGGTAAAAGCTCCCCAATGAATAGGCAGCATGACCTTCCCTTTTACATCCAAATGGGCCTGAACCGTTTCTTCTGGCATCATATGAATATCTGCCCATCGCTCTTCATACTGACCGCATTCCATGAGCGTGAGATCGAAGGGGCCATACTTTTGACCAATTTGTTTAAAATGAGGTGCATACCCGCTATCCCCGCTAAAAAAGACGCTTTTACGCTCCCCTTTGATAACCCAAGAGCACCATAAGGTAGCGCCGCGGTCATTAATGCTGCGCCCTGAGAAGTGATTGGCAGGCGTACAGACTAATTGAAGTCCTTGAAAGTTCAATTCATCCCACCAATCATACTCGGAGATGATGTCCGCGGGAATGCCCCACCGAATTAAATGGCTGGAAACGCCAAGTGGCACGATGAATTTTGCGACTTTGTGCTTGATTTGCTGGATCGAACCATAATCCAGATGATCATAATGATCATGGGATAATAGTACTGCATCAATGCTTGGAAGTTGATCTAACTCTATGGGTAAACCGGCGCTATATCGCGGCTTGCCGAACCACGGGAATGGCGATGGTGTTCTGCCAAACATCGGATCTAAGAGCAATGTTTTGCCTTCTATGGTTAGCAAGCTGGCCGAATGACCGAACCACGTGACGGTCAATTCTCCTGACGTCGAGAATCGCGGGGCAGCCATAGGGAGCGGATCAGCTGGACGTCGACGAGGACTTCCTTTGAGCATATCTCGAAGTATGCCGAGCGTTGCCGAGAAATTCATATTCGTCATCGCAGGAATCGGATTTTCAAATTTCCCTTGCTTGTATTGGGGAGATTGCATATAACCGCTTGCAGCAAGCTTTGACGGTTTCCGCCCGAAAACAGGGTACACACGCATAAAAACGAGAAACAAAACAATCAACCCAACAATTATTCCGACTGTTACCAACATTCTCATTGCCTCCAAGCTGTCTCGAGTTCAGTCTGCACGTTGGAAATGAGCAGGACTAAGTTGTAATAACGTAACTACCTTCCTTAAGGTTTCAAGAATTCTCACGGTGCCCAATTTACAAATTTATTTGCATGGACAGGGACATGAGCACAATCAGTCGATTCGCCCAAACATTCCTCAGAAATAGTCATAAGCTATCTCGAAACACAAACCAAATAACAGTTGGAGGTTGATTTGAATGAGTTGTGGAGTTGGCGTAGGTACTTCTGCAGCAGCTGTCTTGGTACTTTTCATCTTGTTGGTTATCATCACTAGCGCATTTGTTTGGTAATCTAAACACTCATACAGAGGGACTGCCTAGTCATCTAGGCAGTCTTTCTGACCTTTTCACCCCCATAACAAAAAGGACGCTCAATGAATGAGCGCCTTTCTTGTATAATTATATCCCGATTCTAACTCTCTCAGGAAACCTTATGCTCAATGCGCAATTTATCCGCAACCATGGCAATAAACTCGGAATTCGTCGGCTTTGATTTCGAGATATTAATCGTATATCCGAAAATAAAGGAAATGCTGTCGATATTGCCACGCGTCCAAGCGACTTCAATTGCATGGCGAATCGCACGTTTCGACGCGGCTAGGCGTTGTTTTATATTTTTCAGCAATGGCAGGATAAAGTGTTTTGGTAATGGCACCGAGAATCTCAATATTGTTGTAAACCATTGTAATGGCTTCACGCAAATATTGATAACCTTTGATGTGTGCAGGAACACCAATTTCATGAATAATACTCGTAATATTGGCATCCAAGTTCTTGCCTTTCGGCATATGCACCACATTTGCTCTTGGTGCTGAAGACGTCGTTGTTGTTGTCGTAGACGGATTCCCCGCAAGCTGACGTATACGATTGGTAAGGGTTTCCATGTCAAAAGGTTTCAATATGTAATAAGAAGCGCCAAGCTGCACGGCTTTCTGCGTTATGTTTCTCTTGACCGAAAGCCGTTAACATAATGATTTTCGGTTGAGAAGGCAGATTCATTTCACGCATTTTCTCTAACACGCCAAGTCCATCCAAATGCGGCATGATAATATCTAAAATGAGGACATCAGGAAGCTCACGTTGTTGTTCTAGAAAACGGAGGACCTCGTTACCATTATACGCAACGCCTACAATTTCCATATCCTCTTGCTCACCAATGAACTCTGAAAGTAAATGAGTAAATTCACGATTATCGTCTGCAAGTAACACCTGAATTTTTTGCAACTTAATATCCTCCTTTAGCTACTGAAACAAGTTGGTATTTTCTCTCTTAAGTAAGGTATTCGACACTCCAATTTAAAATCCTTCTGTCGAATATTATTTTTCTTTTCATTTGTTGCAGTTTCTTATATAATAAAATATTTATCTCCCGTTTCCAACATTATTCGACAAAACCCCTATTTACTCGTCAAGCGTTTGTAGAAAGAGGTTAAAATGAAATAAAGAACCAAAGGCTTAACTCGCCTTTGATTCTTTGTAAGCATCATTTGAAGTTGGCCGCAAAATAATACCGGAGTCCTGCAGCATCCACTCAATATAGCAGCCATAGCCGCTTGTCGGGTCATTCACGAATACATGCGTGACAGCCCCAATCAATTTACCATTTTGAATAATCGGAGAACCGCTCATTCCTTGCACAATACCGCCTGTTTTATCTAATAAACGCGGATCTGTAATCTTGATGACCATGCCTTTGGTGCCTGGCACATCTTGTTTCGATACATGAACAACTTGAATATCGAACTTCTCTACCTTCTGCCCTTCAAGCACCGTGTAGATTTGTGCGGGACCTTCTTTCACTTCTTCCGCAAAAGCTACAGGAATCGCCTCTTTTTCTAAGCTGTGATCAGGTGCTGCATACATTTTTCCGAAAATGCCAAATGCCGTATTTCGCTCAATATTGCCAATAATTTTACTGTCTTTGTAGAGCGTTGCATGTTTCTCGCCTGGATCGCCTCCGCGGCTCTTCGATATGGAGGTAACGTTTGAATACACGATGTCCCCATCGCCAACAATAATAGGTGTCTGCGTGTCCATATCGGTGATAACGTGACCCAAGGCGCCGTACACGCCCTGATCAGGCGCATAGAAGGTCAAAGTGCCAACCCCTGCTGCTGAATCCCGAATATACAGCCCCAAACGATACGACTTGTCCACGACATCATAGACGGGCTGCAGCTTTACAACGATTTCTTGATTATTCCGAAGAATTTGCAATACGAGTGGATTTTTGCTCTCGCCAGACTTGGCCACAAGCTCAGCCACTTTGCTAACATCCTTTGAATCTTTGCCATTAATTTTCGTAATGAGATCGCCAACTTGAATTTTGGCTTCTTCCCCTGGTGAAACTTTTTGCTCTGAGGCAACAGTCACTAGATGATGACCTACGACCAAAATACCAGCAGACTTAATTTTCACTCCGATGGTCTGGCCCCCTGGGATCACTTTTAAATCAGGTACAACATTGACTTTGACGGTCTTAATCGGGATCGCACCGAACAATTTGAGTTTCATTTCCGTTTGTCCAGAGTGATCCGATTGTAGAGAAATGGGTTCGTTTAAATTAACTTGAAATGAGTGCTCGGCGTTGCCGTTAACCTTTACAATATCCGTATCCTTGACCGTAACCTGGGCGCTGACCGGCATTGTTAATTGAAGCTGCTTCCCTTGACCGCTAAATAAGCGAAGCTCCTGCGGAAAAGAGGCGAAGCTCTGAAAAGGCGGGGACATACTTACCAAGCAAACGAAGAAGACGAGCAGGAGTCCGAACAATCTTTTTCTTTTGTTGGATTGCACTATCAACACGCTCCTTCATAATTCCTTGAGCCCTGACCAAAACCTCGTCAAATGCGTACCTATAAGTTAACCCCAGACCCCCTCTTTTATAACTGTTAATGATGACTATCTCTTCATTCAAACCCTTGCTTTCTTATTATTTGCCATGGCAAGCATTTCTCCCGCATGGTGAAGGGTCGTTTCCGTAACTTCTACGCCCCCAAGCATACGTGCCAGTTCCTCAATCCGACCCGTTTCTGGCATATCATGAACCTTTGTAAAGGTGCGCTCTTGATCCACTTCTTTGCGAATGTAGAAATGCACATCAGCGAAGCTCGCAACTTGAGGCAAATGCGTAATCGAGAAAACTTGGCAGCTTCGCGATAATACGGACATTTTCTCAGCAATCGCTTGTGCCGCGCGTCCGCTTACTCCCGTATCAACTTCGTCAAAAACAAGAACAGGAATTTGGTCAATGCGAGCAAAGATCGCTTTCATCGCCAACATGATCCGAGACAACTCCCCGCCTGAAGCGATTTTGCTTAATCCTCTTAGCGGCTCGCCTGGATTTGGAGCCATGAGAAACTCCACTTGATCGATACCCTGACGTGAATAGCGGACTTTGTTCCCGTCGACTTCAATACCGCGATCATCGATGATATGAGCAATTTGCACACGGAACTGCGTTCGTTCCATCTGGAGATCGCGAAGTTCGTGCTCAATTTGTACAGAAAGATCGTTGGCAATGCCTTTGCGTAAATTGGATAAATCCAGCGCATGAATTCCAAGCTGCTTCTCAACACTCGTCAGCTGTTCCTCTAATTTGCGAATGTTCTCATCTTTATTCTCAATTGTGTCCACTTCATCTTTGATCTTATCCAAATAGGCCAAAATTTCTTTAATATTTTCTCCATATTTGCGGCGAAGCGTCGTAATGCTGTCTAATCGTTGTTCGATGAAATCCAATCGTGCCGGATTAAATTCAATGCCATCGCGATAATCGCGAAGCTGGTAAGCAGCGTCCTCCATTTGATAAAAGGCAGACTGTGCCTGCTCAAGCAGTGGGCTTAGTTTCGCTGGATCAAGCTGAACGATATCCTGAAGTCGTGATATGGCCTTCCCCGCGGCATCCAAACCCTTATTCGTGGCATACAAGAAATCGTAAGCCTCTGACGAACTTTGATACAGCTTCTCTGCGTTAGCGAGCTTTCTTTTTTCTTCAGCCAAAGCTTCATCTTCACCGATTTTCAGCTTGGCCGCTAAGATTTCATCAATTTGGAATCGGTATAAATCCAGCATTTGAAGCGCTTGCTTACTCGTTTCTTGCAAATCATTCAGCTCTTTTTGGAGTTTGATATACTGATCATAGCTCGCTTGGTAAGCAGCTTTGGCCGCGGCAATCTCCGCATCACCGAATAAATCCAACGAATGAATATGCTCTTCAACTTGAAGCAGAGATTGGTGCTCATGTTGTCCATGAATATTGACGAGCCATTCCCCCGTCTTACGCAACATCGTCATATTGACGAGTTGACCATTGATGCGGCTGGAGCTTTTCCCTGTCGAAGTAATTTCACGCCGAATAATTAAATGCTCACTCGGATCAGCCTCAATCCCGAATGCTGTAAGCGTCTGCCAAACTGGGTGGGTCGCAGGCAGCTCAAACATCGCTTCTATCTCTGCTTTATCCGCCCCGTACCTAACTAAATCCGAGGAACCTCTACCGCCTACAATGAGTGTTAACGCATCTATGATAATCGATTTACCAGCGCCTGTTTCCCCTGTCAAGACATGAAAGCCTGCCTTAAATCGAATATGTACATGTTCAATAACAGCCAAATTACGAATCGAAATTTCTGTAAGCATGAACGCCTCCTGCAATTAAGATAATAAAGACATCATTTCATCCACAAAGGTAACGCTATTCTCTTTCTCGCGACAAATAACCAGTATTGTATCGTCCCCGCAAATGGTACCCATCACGCCATGCCACTCCAAATTGTCGACTAGCGCGCAAATCGTATTCGCTGTGCCAGGCAAGCATTTCATCACAACCAAATTATTCGTATAGTCGATACTGACGAAATGGTCACTGAGCGCTCTGCGAAGTCTTTGCATTGGATTAAAACGCTGATCAGCAGGCATGGAATACTTATATCTACCGTCGTCCAACGGCACCTTGATCAAATGCAGCTCTTTGATATCCCTGGAAACGGTCGCTTGTGTAACATGAAATCCAGCCGCGCGCAGTTCTTCTACAAGCTCGTCCTGCGTTTCGATTTCATGATTCGTAATAATTTCTCTGATTTTTACATGTCTTTGACCTTTCATCCTTACACCTCTATGTGAAAAGTGATTTTCTTGATTTTGCTTACGGTCATATCGACATATAGGATGCCTTGAGCCTCTGGATACAAGAGGGAATATGGAAGCAGCATATCCCGAACAGCGCTGCCTGACATCTCTAGCGGCTTTCGCTCTCTTGCCACTTTCACTACAAACACCTGCTCATCCTTTTGTACAAAATAATCGATAAATAAACGGCTTTCCAACTGTTCTCTCTCGTTAACCGTCATGGTGATGGGAATCTTCGTTTTACCTGCAAGCACATCGAAACCTGCCCCTTCAAGCAGCTCTACGACGTCGTCTACAGGTACATTCGATTGCTCTGGAATACGTCCCCCGACTCGTTTATTGTTCCAGTTACGCATACGCCAAAAGAGGATAACGATCGCACCGATCCCAATTAACAAAATGACGCTAACATCGCCTTGTTCCATCTCCTCACCTCGCCTATTTATTCGAGAATTCGGAGGGGAAATCCTTTTCAAGCTAGAAAAAACCCATCTCAGGGCCGCAAAAGGCGTTCTCAAAGATGAGTTTTATTTTCCGTGCAATTTCTGTGATGCTTTCACTGTTTCCGCCACAATCGCTTGCAGGGATGATGCCGCGGCCAACGACTCTTCTTCGACATGACTACTCCAATATGCAAGAAACTCGATATTACCTTCTCCACCTGTGATAGGGGAATACGTAAGACCTTTTAAACGGAAGCCTAGCTCCTCTGCAAAAGAAAGGACGGTTGTCAGGACATCGATATGGACATCTGTATCGCGGACTACGCCCGATTTGCCCACTTTCTCTCGTCCCGCTTCGAATTGCGGCTTAATCAGAGCAACGACATGACCTTCATTTCCTAAAATCTCTTTCAATGGGGGCAGTATGATCCGCAGTGATATGAAAGAAACATCAATGCTCGCAAACGTCGGTTTAGGACCAATCAAATCTTCTAATTTCGTATAACGGAAATTCGTGCGTTCCATGACATGGACACGCTCATCATTGCGCAGCGACCAATCTAATTGGTTGTAACCGACGTCTACCGCGTAAACAGAAGCTGCGCCATTTTGCAGTGCACAATCTGTAAATCCGCCTGTTGAAGCGCCAATATCCAACATAACTGCACCTTGCAGGTCGATCTCGAATTGCTTTAACGCTTTCTCCAGCTTAAGGCCGCCGCGACTAACATAAGGATGAATCGCGCCTTTTACTTTCAGAATAGCCTTGCGACTAATTTTCATACCTGCTTTATCAACCGGCTCTTCATCCGCAAAAACAAGGCCTGCCATGATGGCGGCCTTTGCTTTTTCCCTGCTCTCGAAATAGCCCTGCTCCAGCAGAAGTAAGTCTAATCGTTCTTTATCAGATGACATATATCGTGTGTTGCTCCTATTCCCATGGAATCATTACGTGCTTATGCGCGCTGTGTCTTCCGCGGCACAAGCTTCTTCACTTCTGCAATCAAATTCTGAGCGGTTAAGCCTACTTCTTCACGCTGTTCTTTCACACTGCCGTGCTCAACAAAGTAATCTTGAATGCCAAGCGGTTCAACTTGTAAACCAACGATACGCTTCTCCGCATAAAACTCCAACACCGCACTACCGAAGCCGCCTTGTATGGAGCCTTCTTCCATCGTAATAACTGGCATTGATTCATTCGCTAACTGAAGCAGATACGCTTCATCCATAGGCTTAATGAATCGTGCGTTCACGACGCGAAGCTCGATGCCCTCTTGCGCGAGTAAAGCCGCTGCTTCTTCCGCAACTTGAACCATCGGTCCTACAGCCAGCACTGCCGCATAATCACCTTCGCGAACGACTTCCCAAGTCCCGATCGTGATTGCCTTAGGAGCCTCACTGATGTCAACGCCAGTACCGTTAATTCTAGGGTAACGATAAGCGATCGGTCCATCGTTATATTCAAGTGCAGTCTGCATCATATCGCGTAATTCTTTCTCGTCTTTTGGCATCATCAAAACCATATTCGGTATGGTGCGCAGGAACGAGATATCATACACACCTTGATGGGTCTCGCCATCCGGCCCAACAAAGCCTGCACGATCAATAGCAAACGTAACATTCAATTTAGGACGGCAAATGTCATGCACGACTTGGTCATATGCACGTTGCAGGAATGTCGAGTAGACAGCAAATACAGGTTTCAAGCCTTCGCTTGCTAATCCTGCACACAATGTCGCCGCATGCTGTTCGGCAATACCAACATCGATCATGCGGTTCGGGAATTGCTTTGCAAACTTTAACAAGCCAGATCCGCCTGGCATAGCCGGCGTAACGGCAACGACACGAGAATCTTTCTCCCCAAGCTCAATTAGCGTATCTCCGAACACCTGGGTATACATAGGAGGACCAGAAGACTTTAGAACTTGGCCAGACTCAATTTTATAAGTGCCGATTCCATGCCAAGTATGGGAATCCTTCTCAGCAGGCTGATACCCTTTGCCTTTGGTTGTAACAACATGAACGAGAACGGGTCCCGAAACCTTCTCCGCTTGCTTCAAAGTGTCCATAAGGACATGCAAGTTGTGACCGTCTACTGGACCAATATACGTAAAGCCTAACTCTTCAAACCAAACGCCGTTGAGTACAAAATATTTAAGACTATCCTTCAGCTTCTCCGCTGTTTTGGCCAGCGTGCCGCCGATGGCAGGAATTTTCTTGAGCAGATATTCGACTTCTTCTTTGGCTTTTAGATAATGACGATCAGAGCGGATTTTGCTCAAATAATTATGAAGAGCCCCTACATTGGGCGCAATGGACATTTCGTTGTCATTCAGAATGACGGTAATATTCTTCTTCTCATGACCGATATGATTCATGGCTTCGAGCGCCATGCCGCCTGTTAATGCACCATCACCGATGATGGCAACCACTTTATTATGTTCGCCTTTCAAATCCCGCGCTAAGGCCATCCCCATGGCAGCTGACAACGAGGTAGAGCTATGTCCAGCTTCCCATACATCATGCTCGCTTTCGGAACGCTTAATAAAGCCGCAAAGGCCCTTATATTTGCGCAACGTGTCGAACATGTCCTTGCGACCAGTCAAAATTTTGTGCACATACGCTTGGTGACCCACATCAAAGATCAGTTTATCATACGGGCTGTGAAACAGGGTGTGTAAAGCAATTGTGAGCTCAACCACGCCTAGATTCGGTGCCAGATGTCCACCAGTAACAGAAAGCTTCTCAATTAAAAATTGACGGATTTCTTCTGCCAATTGTTCCAGCTCTGTTAAGGTTAACCTCTTCAAATCTTCAGGCCGATTGATTTGTTCGAGCAGCACGCTTGTTTCCTCACTTTCAATGTGAAAATGCTAAGATTTCACCATTATATCATAGAATTGGGTAATTCGTGTAAACCTGCCCCGAAATAGCCGCTCCCATTGCGACAAATTTCTCCTAATGATCGCGTTTCATCAAGTAATCCGCGATTTGCAGTAAACGATCCGGATTTGCAATTGTGGAGTGATTGAGCGCATCTTTGGCTTGCTGGGTTAACTCGTGAACTCTCTGCTCCGACGCTTCCATCCCGATAAAATAAGGGAAAGTGACCTTCATTTGCTTCTCATCGCTTTTCACTGGCTTACCCAGCTTCTTTTCATCTCCGATGATATCCAAAATATCATCCTGAATTTGAAACGCGAGTCCCAGGGCATGCCCGAACTTACTAAGCGCCTCGAGCTGCTCATCGGTTGCTCCAGCGATGTGACCGCCAGCGCGCAAGGAGAAAACGATCAGATCACTTGTTTTGTGCGTATGAATGTACGTCAATTCTTCCAGCTTGGTAAGCCCTTGCTCACCAAGCATATCTGCGGCTTGACCGCCAACCATGCCCCGTGCGCCAGCTAGCACCGCAAGCTCTTCGGTGATCGCAAGGACGCGATCCGCTTGTGCGCCATGCTTCTTATGCGCTTGCGTGATGCTATAAAAGGCATGCGTCAACAAGGCATCTCCAGCAAGAATAGCCATCGCCTCGCCGTACACTTTGTGATTCGTCAACTTCCCTCTGCGATAATCATCGTTATCCATCGCAGGCAGGTCATCGTGAACCAAGGAATACGTATGTACTAACTCAATCGCAATCGCGATCGGCATGGCAGCTTCAAGCGAACCGCCAAGCGCTTCCGCAGCAGCCAGTACCATGATCGGGCGCAGCCGTTTGCCGCCTGCCATAAGGGAGTAGTCCATCGATTCACGCAGGGAGGATGGTACATCCCAGGCAGCAGGCAATGTTTGGCGCAGCGCAGTTTCCACTTGCTCAGCATGCGCAGCAATATAGATATGTATATTCGACGACGTGTTGTTCAAACCTAATTCCCCTTATCTTCCAAGACAGGCTGGAAAGGCTTTCGTGTTACTCCAGCTTCCCCTTCAACCAACATCTCAATTTTCTTCTCGACTTGCTCGAGTTTGACACCGCATAGATGTGAAAGCTTAACGCCTTCTTGATATAACTCAATGGCTTTCTCCAGCGGAACATCGCCGCTTTCCAGTTGACTCACAATGCGCTCCAACTGCTCGATTGCCGCTTCAAAGCTCACTTCTGTCTCATTGGCTGACATCTGTGTTCGCCTCCATCCCCGAAACTTGACATTGTATTTTACCGTCCTTGAGACGGATCGATAGTCGATCTCCAATTTTCACTTGGACGATAGATCGGACAAGCTGCTTCTCTTGATCGTCATACGCCAAGCTGTAGCCCCGCTGCATGACCTTCAGCGGGCTGAGCGCGTCCAGATGACGGACGCTGGACTGCCACTCCTGCTTCTTCGAACGCAGGAGGGTCTGCATGGCCGTGAGCATCGTGCGTTTGGAAGCCTCCAAACGCTGTCTCGCCATCACGGCCTGCTCTGTGGGGTTGAAGCTGGATAAACGACGCTCCAGCTTCAACCTGCGCTGAGCCAGCAGCGTCACGCGCTGGCGCATCCGGTAACCGAGCTGCTCCGCCAGCCGGTCAAGTCGCTCCGCAGGCTGCATCAGCAGCTGCCTGCGGGGGTTCGTCAGGAACGGCGAGCGATTCGCTCGCGCGAGCCGTTCCTGCTTGCGGCGCAGCTGCTGCAGCAGCCCGTAATGCAGGCGCTGCGCCTGCTGGGCTAGCTGCTGCTTCAGCTCGAGGTGGTGCGGCACCGCGAGCTCAGCCGCCGCCGTAGGCGTCGGCGCTCTGAGATCGGCGACGAAGTCTGCGATCGTGAAGTCCGTCTCGTGGCCGACGGCCGAGATGACCGGGATCGCTGAGGCGCTGATAGCCCGCGCTACGATCTCCTCGTTGAAGGCCCACAGCTCTTCAAGTGAGCCTCCGCCGCGGCCTACGATGAGCACGTCGGCTTCACCGAGTCTGTTCATGGCTTCGATCGCTTTCACGATCGAAGGCGCCGCCCCTGTGCCCTGTACGAGGACAGGGTACAGCAAGATCGGAATCGACGGGAAGCGCCGCTGCAGCGTGATGATGACATCACGAATGGCAGCACCCGTCGGGGACGTAATCACGCCGATGGCGCGTGGAAACCGAGGAATCGGTTTCTTGCGTTCTGGCGCGAACAGCCCTTCACCTTCGAGCTTCTTCTTCAGCTGCTCGAATGCTAAATACAAACTGCCGATGCCGTCAGGCTGCATCGTTGTCACATAGAACTGGTAGGCTCCATCCCGTTCATACACGGAAATATTCCCGCGAGCGATGACTTTCGTCCCCTCTTTGGGAATAAAACCAAGCCTCTGATTATGCGAGGCAAACATAATGCTTTTGAGTCGGCCTTCGGCATCTTTTAATGTAAAATACATATGACCGCTCGAATGATGCGTAAAGTTCGAGATCTCGCCTCTCACCCACACATCTTGAAGACGCGAATCTCCTTCGAGCAGCAGCTTGATATAACGGTTTAAATCCTTGACGCCAAAGATTTTAGTCTCGTTTCTCGCCATAGGGTTGCCTAAACACTCACATTCGCACGAGCTGCACGGCTAGCTGCATCAACGGTATTGCGAAGCAGCATCGTAATTGTCATTGGACCCACTACACCTGGAACCGGCGTAATCGTGCTTGCAACTTCTTTGACTTCTTCGAAATCGACATCCCCCGTCACTTTACCTTCCGCATTTCGGTTAATGCCAACGTCAATGACAACAGCGCCTGGCTTCACATGGTGCGTTTTAATGAAATTCGCCTTACCTACCGCAGAAACGAGGATATCCGCTTGCTTTGTGATTTCTTCCATATTCGGAGTACGTGAATGAACAACAGTAACGGTAGCATGCTCACGCAATAACAGCATTGCCATCGGTTTGCCGACAATATTGCTTCGGCCTACAACAACAGCATGCTTACCAGCAATTTGAACACCCGTGCGTTTCAATATTTCTATTACGCCGTGAGGTGTGCAAGGTTTCATGCCATCTTTGCCAATCATCAAATTCCCGACATTCACAGGGTGGAAGCAGTCCACATCTTTGGCAGGATCAATTTCATCTACAACCGTTTCTTCGTTGATATGCTTAGGTAAAGGCGATTGAACCAGAATCCCATTAATCTTGCTATTTTTATTAAAAGTATGGATAAGGGCAATAAGTTCTTCTTGCGTTGTTTGCTCAGGCAGGCGATGGACTTCCGAATAAATGCCTACATCATCGCAAGCCTTTGCTTTATTTCTTACATACACTTGAGAAGCTGGATCCTCCCCAACAATAACAACAACGAGTCCTGGCTGGTTCCCTTCTGCTGTTAGAGCCGCTGCGTCCGACCTGATCTCCTCCCGAATCGAGCTTACGAGTTCTTTCCCATTAATTACATGAGCTGGCATGTTATTTCCCCCTTAGCTTATTAAGGCATTTCTCTGTATGCATGTAAAATCCCCAACACTACTGTGTACTTTTGACCTTTTCTTTCAGTGAATCGATTTCTTTGATCATCTTCCCAAGTACACCATTTACGAACTTGCCTGACTCTTCCGTGCCATAATGCTTAGCAAGTTCAATTGCTTCGTTCACGACGACTTTAGGCGGAACATCGTCACGATACAACATTTCATAAGCAGCTAATCGCAAAATTTCACGGTCAATCCTTGAGAGCCTGTCCATCGCCCAGCCTTTCAAATACTCCTCTAACAGCTCATCAATATTCACTCTATGCGTAGACGTGCCCTCTACGAGTTCAATAATATAGGCAGACTCAATCTTATCCCCAGGCCAATCCAACTGCGTTTCATTATCATGCTCTGCTTCATGAATCGCTATTTGAACAGCTTCCTGTGGCGAAGCCTCATTCATTTGGATTTGATATAAACTTTGTATCGCGATTTCCCGTGCAATTCTGCGTTTCATTCTGTTCCTCCTAAAAGCTCTTTCTCCTAGTATACGTCAAATTGGAATCAATCCAAACAAAAAAATCCATGGTTGAACCAGGGATTTTAGCGAAACATTCTCCATTTTTGTGTGAGATAGCGCCAAATGTCTTCCAACATCACGAAACTTTCCTTCCGATCCAGCTTATTTCCTATGTATAAACCGATCCCAACGATCCATCCGAAAATCAACATATCCCAAAAACCAAAAAATAAATAAATGAAACCAAAGAATACGCCACCAGCAACTCCGATCACTTTGCCCCTATGGTGCTCCCATAGATCATTCCACATCTGTGGATTCACCCCTATTCGACTCGGCTTTTAAACGTTGGGGCTGATTGCACGATATTTGCGACGAATACAGTAACGGATGCTACAGGAATACCCGTAATATCTTCGATGTAACTCTTTACTGTACCTTGCATTTCTTCAGTTAGTTCCGGAATCGAGCTTTCCCCATCTACAATGGTTCTAATAGTTATTTCTAATCCCGATTGATTTACTCTCACTCTAGCCCGCAGATCCTTAGCACCTTTGGAACGACCTGCTGCTTTCAATGACAAGTTCTCCACCGTCTCAATGGAAATGCGGATATCACCGAAATCTGTGCGTTGATCAATCGATGGCGCTTGTGTACGTCCGCGACGAAGCGTTACAAGTAGAAAACGCACCGAAATCAGCAACATCACCAAACTGATGATAATAGCTGTATAGGCGTAATTTTTCTCATAATAGAAATGACTTAGCGTTTGACTTGATTGATCAAGTGGGATCCAGCTAGATGCTGTGAACAATACAACGAGAGATGCAACGAAAATAATCAGGCTATAGAAAAGTAGCAAGAGCCTGTCCACAATTTTACCCACTACGCTTGTCCCCTTCCTAAGTTAGAGGAAACCCCCTGCAACCTGTAGGGGGTTTCCATTCATCCATATGACTCAGCAGCTGCCTACTTCACACGCAGGGCAGATGCTGGTTCTTCATCCGACTGTTTGTCTGCCTGTTTGAAATGAACATCATGAATATGGACGTTGACTTCAACGACGTTAAGTCCCGTCATTGACTCAATCGCTTGTTTCACGTTGTTCTGAATATCATTCGCGACTTCTGGGATCCGATTACCGTACTCAATAATAATGGAGACGTCAATGGCAGCTTCACGTTGTCCGACCTCTACCTTTACGCCTTTGGACAAATTCTTGCGTCCAAGCAATTCAGCAATGCCGCCAGCTAATCCGCCACTCATCCCCGCTACACCTTGCACTTCCACCGTTGCCAAACCGGCAATGATTTCGATAACTTCGGGGGCAATCTGGATGCTGCCCATGTCTGTCTTGACGTAATCCGGAGCGATTGTGCTCATTGTGGCACCTCCTAAAAATTTTGCGAAGCAAAATTCACTTCGAAAGCATACGCTTAAGTTTATGACGCAAATTTGGATAAGCCATCTTAATATATTAGTATAGCATTTTGCCAGAATTATGACAAATGTTTGTCTTACGAATCCGCATCGTTCACATCGTGCTCTTCTAAGAATTTAATATCATGGTCGCCCTTGATAAATTTCTTGTGTTCAAGCAGCTTCAGATGGAAAGGAATCGTCGTGTTGACACCATCAACCGCGAATTCATTGAGCGCTCTTTTCATACGGTTAATCGCTTCGTCACGCGTGCTTCCCCATACGATTAGCTTCGCGATCATGGAATCATAATGCGGAGGAATCGTATAGCCAGGGTAGACCGCGCTATCCACACGAACACCAAACCCGCCTGGCGGCAAATAAAACTTCACTTGACCCGCGGACGGCATGAAGTTACGATTCGGATCTTCCGCATTGACACGGCACTCAATGGACCAGCCATTGATCTTGATGTCTTCTTGACGGAAGGAAAGCGGATTGCCTTCAGCAACTCGAATCATCTCTTGAATGATATCAACACCCGTAATCATTTCGGTAACAGGATGTTCAACCTGGATTCTTGTGTTCATTTCCATAAAGTAAAATTTACCGTCTGGACCTAACAAAAATTCAAGCGTACCCGCTCCAGAATAATTAACAGCTAACGCTGCACGAACAGCTGCCTGCCCCATCGCTTGACGCGTTTCTTCTGTCAGAACTGGACATGGCGCTTCCTCGACGAGCTTCTGTCTGCGACGTTGCACGGAGCAATCGCGCTCACCAAGGTGAACAACATTGCCATGCTTATCCGCAATAATTTGGATCTCCACATGCTTCATGCCCGTCAAATACTTCTCTAAGTAAATACCCGCATTCCCGAAAGCATTTTGTGCTTCCTGTTGGGCTGCTGTAATTTGTTGAACAAGCATTTCTTCGTTTTCTGCAATACGGATCCCTTTACCGCCGCCGCCTGCAGTTGCCTTAATAATAATCGGATACCCGATATCACGTGCAATAACGACAGCGTCGTCAATATCTTCCACGAGTCCATCGGAGCCTGGAATAATTGGAACTCTCGCTTCTTTCATCGTTTGTTTCGCAACCGCTTTATCGCCCATTCGGGAGATCGCATCTGGGGAAGGTCCAATGAAAGTAATATTGCAGCTCTCACAAATTTCAGCGAAATCTGCATTTTCTGCCAAGAAGCCGTACCCAGGATGAATGGCATCACACTCTGTCAATGTTGCCACGCTCATCAGGTTCGTAAAGTTCAAATAACTGTCTTTGGACGCTGTCGGTCCAATACAATATGCTTCATCCGCTAAACGCACGTGCAACGCATCACGATCCGCTTCTGAGAAAACAGCAACGGTGTAAATGCCAAGCTCGCGACAAGCGCGGATAATACGAACCGCAATTTCGCCGCGGTTCGCTATGAGAATTTTATTGAATTTCATGATTTGTCCTCCAATTACTCTGGTCTCACCAAGAATAAAGGTTGTCCGTACTCAACAAGCTGACCGTTCTCAACGAGAACTTCAACGATTTCACCTTTTATTTCAGCTTCAATCTCGTTCATCAGCTTCATCGCTTCTACGATACAAACAATCGTCTTGTCCGACACTTTGGAGCCAACGCTTACGAACGGCGCAGAACCTGGTGATGCGGATTGATAGAAAGTACCTACCATCGGAGAAACGATCTTATGTAAAGATGAGTCTTCTTGTTTAGCTTGTCCGCCCGTTTGAACAGGAACTTCAAGCGCAGCAGGGGGTGCTGTGTTGGAGTAGCTAGGCTGACTAATTGGCGCATACGTGTGTTGAACAGGAGCCGATACATAAACAGGTTCCGATTTATTCGGCTTACGAATAGAAAGGCGTGCACCTTCATTTTCAATTTCAAGCTCTTGTAAAGAGGATTGATCGACGAGTTTGATTAACTCTTTGATTTCACTCAATTTAAACATTCAAGTCACTCCTTTAGACATTGGTGAATCCTAAAAAATGCGTTTTCATAGCCGCAACGTATGTATTATACCCATAAACGCAAGAAATGGAAAGAGTCCAGTTTAGCCGGACCCTTTCCAGTACGATTATGTGTGGCTATTTTTCCACAGTTCGATTACGGACGTACGTATTGGATCTTGATATTTTCAGGCGCAGCTCCAAGCTCTTTCACAACCATATCGATGATGGATACCCCTTGACTTTTCTCCAATTTCTCACTTTGTACAGTCACTTTCCATTTGGTTCCTTCTTGATTAATAATCGCTTGCGGGAAATCTTGGATCAACAAATCTTGGAGATTTTCGATTTTTTGTTGGAGATCTTCAAGCGCTGTCAGGTCATTCGTTGCTTTGGCGATCGCTTCTGGTGATTTTTTCGTATCCAAAATGGTCGTCATTAAATCGGTAGAAGCTTTACTGAAGTAGTCATTTTGCTTCATTTGCTCATTGATGAAGTAGTCGCTTGCCGACGTTGTTTTGGATTGTTCTTCGACTTGTTTCAAGACTTGATCGTCAGATTTCGCAGGCGTTTTTGTCGTTGTTTTGGATGCATCTTGAGTAGTTGTCGCTTTAGCATCTGTTTTTGTTGAAGTTTGCGGCGTTGTTGATTTTGTGTCGGTTTTTGCGCCTGTGCCTGTTGTTGCTTTCACATCCGTTGTTGCACCTGTTTTCGGATCAACTTGGCTCATATCAATTTTGACTTCTTGCGACTGACTGATCCCATCCGTTGATGCCAAATCCAGTTTATTAACATCTTCCGTAAAGAGATAGTAAGCGGACAGTACCACCATCAAGCTAAGCATCGAAACTAGCCAAATTGTTTGTCTTTTTGCGTTCATTGTTAATTCCTCCTTAGAATGGTTGAATGATTTCCTCATTTATTCCCCGGTTTTGCGGGGCAGAATCGAAATTTTACTCGCTTGCACATCCATACCTCGTTCAACAGCTTCCATAATCATTTTCTTCACGGTAAGGTTCTCAGCGCCTTTCGCAACGACGATGACACCGCGAATTTTGGGCTTAATGTATTTGAGCACAAGCGGTTTCTGATCGCCCGAAACTTGATACAAGACAACTTCACCGCTTCGCGTTACCTGGGAAATATTACGTGTTGCTCCACCGTTGTCGCGTTCCGTCGTCATAGTCTGATTATCGTTATAATTTTTGTCCACGGTCATTTCTTCCGTTGATTCAATGGTAACGAGAACTTCCACATCGCCGACACCGACAATTTTTTGCAGGATTTCCTTCAGCTGATCACCATAGGTCTTCTCATAATCATGAAAACTCGAGTTTTCCTTGGAGGAGCTTCCTGCAAACACTTCCTTAGTTGGGGGCGGGGACGCTCTGCCTGTGCCAATGGGATCCAGATCTTTGACAGTGATAAATGAGTTAATAATCATCAGCGCAGCTCCTAAAAGCCCTACCATAATGAGCCATAACAACGTATTTTTACGTTTTGGTCCACCAGGCCCGCCTCCGAATTTGTGCTCCATCCATTGCAGCAATGTTCCCATCGATTCACCTCGCCATCCGTCCTTTACTTTGCTCGACTCCAATTTCGATGAGGTCTGGATCGACTAGCCAATTTCGTGCCAACCCTTGTTTGAGTTGATCTACTTCTTGCTGACTTATTTTGGCTGGTTGATCCCCAGTTGCCTCGTTTGACCCGATTGACTGTTGCTTGTGTGAAGTCGGGATTGATCCAATTTTGACTGGATCCACAGGCTTAATGGGCTCCATCGCCGCGATGCTCTTGGCCTGTGTTGCAGACTGTTTTCTCGCTTCTATATCATCAAGGGTCACCTTCACATTGGAGATGGCAGGCTTCCCGTTATTGTCCAGTTGTACTTGCACTTGAACCTTTTGGACTGGCCATTTCGTTTGTTTCTGAAGATCCTCTTTCATTAATCCTTCTAGCTGTCTTTGTACGAGTTCTACCGTTTTCTTCCCATCGGCATCTTGCATTTTGCGTGCACTGTTCTTGATATCACTCAACGTCGGTATTGATGTGGCATTTCCCCCACCGCTGGCGAGCATCGTTCGCTCGTTCTGAGACTTCTCTGCCTGACTCAGCAGCTTGTCGATATCCCAATCTTTCTTGAACAGTTGCAGGACCGGCGTCAGCAGTGTCAGCAGAATGAAGAGGCTTAAGACCGTCTTCACATAGCGTTGCATGGTGTTACTCGGGAGCAGCAGATCTACAAATGTCGCAAGCATGATGACCATAATGACGGTTTTCAGCCATCCAGCTAACCAATCCATCGCGGAGCTCCTTTCATCTCATCATGACGGATACATTGCTGATCGTAATCATGATCGTCAATGCCAGAAAAAACATAAGACTTACGGCCGCCAGTGCCGCAAACACATAAATTAAACTTTTACCTATCGTCTGGAGACAAGAAATCATGGGGCTATCGCCTAATGGCTGCATAAGCGCTGCTGATAAGTTATAAATGAATGCCAAGGTTAAAATTTTGATGGCAGGAAACGCACACAGCATGACGAGAATCACAACGCCTACAAGTCCTATCGCATTTTTCACGAGCAAGGAGGCACCAATCACAGTTTCTGTTGCATCCGAGAACAGTCGGCCAACGACGGGCACGAAATTGCCCGTAATATACTTGGCGGTCCGAATGGCCACACCGTCTCTAACAGCTCCCGCAGTACCTTGAATGGAAATGACGCCAAGGAATACTGTCACGAATACTCCTAGCAGGCTTAGGCTCACGGTTCGCAACAGATTAGCCAGTTGGGTCACCTTGAATTTATCACTCAGCGAGCTCACGATATGCAGGACAGCGGAGAGAAACAAGAGCGGAAAGACAAAGACATAGATGGCTGTACCTACCGAATGAATCATGAATACAATCAAGGGATGAAGAATCGCAACAGACGTCACATTGCCCATGGAGGCTAACAAAGTGAGCATCAGCGGCATTATGGCGATCATGAACTGAATCATGGAAGAAATGGCCGACTTCGCATACCCGATCGCTACACTGAAGCTGTTGACGGCAATAATGATCAAGACCATGTAGGTAATCGTGTATCCGAGCTTGCTGACGGTATTTCGTTCGAATGAGCTCTGCAGTGTTTCCAAAATCATGCTAAACACTGTAAGCACCACAATGGATGCCAGCAGTTTGCCGTTAATAATGATTTCGTGGAACACATAGCTGAGCAATCCTTTGAAAATGCTTTTCATGCTGATTCCCTTGGTTCCCAAGAGAAGTTCCATAAAAGTCGGCGGCTTATTTTCAGGAAAATAGCCCCCATATTCCTTCATGAGCCCATCCCAAAATTGCTCGACCGGCTCGGTATGCAATCGGTTAGCTTGTTCTTTAATGACGGCGTCTGTCGGCGATTCTGCGGTAAGCGAACCCGACATCCCTAACCATAATCCTATGGTCAAAATGAAAACCAAGACCCACCTGTTGTTCAGCTTCTGGTGCGAATAGAGTTGAATCATGCATGTCACTCCTTGGGTGAATCTTCTAGGTAGGGAGCAATTTCACGACCGTCTCAATGATGACTGTTATGATCGGAATCGCCATCACCATGATGAGCACCTTGCCAGAGAGCTCGATTTTGGAAGCGATGGATTCTTGGCCGGCATCACGGACGATTTGGGCTCCGAATTCCGCGATATACGCGACGCCAATGATTTTAAGTATCGTTTTGAGAAACACGATATTCACATTGGACTTAACGGCTAAATCCTCCAGTACGCCGATGACGGATGAAATTTTGCCTATTAAGAACAAGAAAATCATGATGCCTGTAAAAGCAGCGAGCAGGAAGGCGAACATCGGCTTCTGTTCCTTGATGATGAGCGTTAAAATCGTAACGATAAGTCCTAATCCTACGATTTGGATAATTTCCATCCGGCTACCTCATTGCTACCTCATTGGAATAGGAAGATGGTTTTGATTTCTTTAAACAAGTTATCCAGCATGCTGACGACCATGAAAAGCACGACCACAAAGCCGATTACTGTGACCCAGTGCGCCATATCTTCTTTTCCCATCTGCTTTAACACCGAATGAATCATAGCGATAATGATCCCGATACCGGCAATTTGAAAGATGGCATTCACATCTACGTTCATTCCTGGCACCTCACTCTGCCCACATTGAACTTGTCATTCACGGGGCTCCCCCGTTAAAACATTAAGATTACGATTAGGGCACCGATAAGTACGCCTAGGCTTTTCCACATTTTCTCGTAGCGCTGCTGATCGTCTCTCGCGTCGGTTTCTTCGGATTGAAGCTGCGAAATGGCTAGCCGCAAATGCTTGATTTGATCGCTTTGATCCGATAAGCCCAGATTAGGACCCAATTGGAGCATCACCTCTTGTTCTGGCTGTCGCATGGAGGTTCTAACCCATACTTCTTTCACGACATCCTGCCACAGCTCTCGAAGGGAGGCTCCATTGCTTATCTGTAATCGCTCAGACACGTTGCGAAACAAGGAGGCTAGCGGTTCTCCCACTTGCTTGCTAACTGATGAGAAGGCTTCTGGGAGCGGCGTCAGCGCATACGCAATTTCGGTCTCTAACCGACCTAATGCGTTGATTAATCCGCGTATTTGCTTAGGTCGCCTAACGTAATGTGCTGCTTGCAAGAAGCCATACAGGGTAGCTGCTCCGAAAATGAGCACTCCGCCAACAAATTTCAGCATCATCATCTTCCTTTGCATGCGTCATGTCACTGGGTTGCCTTGCCTTGATGGTCCAAGATTCGATAGGAAGCTGGTGCTCCTTTTCTTCGCTGGAGGATGACATATTTCATGAATACTCCTTCCTCCATCAACTGCTTCAGTACTGGCCTTCTTCGTACATCCTCATAGCTCGCGCCATGCGCAGAAGCCAACACGCGTATCCCCGTGTGAACAGCCTCGTGGATGGCAATTGCGTCCTCGGATCGGCCAATCTCGTCCACAATGAGCACCTCTGGCGACATGGAGCGAATCATCATCATCATGCCTTCTGCCTTCGGGCATCCATCGAGAACATCGGTACGCGGACCCAAATCAAACCTCGGAACGCCTTTTACACTAGCTGCGAGTTCGGAGCGTTCGTCGACGATGCCAACTTTTTTACCAGACAAGTCGGCATTTCGATGGCCCCACTCTCCCCGGGATATCAGTCTGGCCAGATCGCGAAGCAGTGTTGTCTTACCTTGCTGAGGCGGCGAGATGATTAGTGTGTGATGGATATTCCCTCTGCTCGGATCTACCAGATAAGGCAAAATGTCTTGACCCACACCTCGTATTTCGCGCGCGATCCGAATATTGAAGGAGCTCACATCGCGAATTTGTTTCACATGCCCCTGGTCCAGAATTGTTCGACCAGCCAGTCCCACTCGATGGCCGCCAGACACGGTGATATACCCTCTCCGTAGTTCTTCTTCAAAGGTATACAGCGAGTGATTCGTCAGCATCTCAAGCAGTGTCTGACAATCTTGGCGATTTGGCTTGTACGCCTGCGATTCCTGATTCATCATTTGCCCGCGTTCACTAATGAAGGCGTAGCGGTCCTCCCAGCTTATTTCTAAAGGGCGGGACTCTCTCACTCTAATCTCTTCCAGATTCGCTTGTACGTTAGCCGGAAGCTCACTAAGCAGCATTCGAATGTTCTGTGGCAGCAAATGCGCAATACTCGCTAGCATGGGGAGACAGCCCTCCAAGTTGTCCAGTCTTCTATATTTATTTCTATGCTTACTAGAAAGAAATATGACCGATTACTTTTTAATAATCCCAATAAACAGACAACACACCCCTACAATGATCCACAACAGCTTGCCATATGATAGTTTTTCCGCGATGCCTACTAAACCTATCGTTGTCGTTGTTAGTAGTACTAGAGGTCCTACTAGAGCAAGTGTTGCGTTTACTAGAAGCGCTTTCTCGATCGTTGCCAGTCGCAGCATCAGAATGGCTGCAATCAATTCGATGCTTCCAGACATGATTCTCAGCGAAGCCATGGTCAGCACGATTTTGTTCATCCATGATTCCTCCCTTTTTAACCTACCTTATGCGAGCTCGTCTCATTTTAGGCATGCTGGGCACCTCCATTTGCGCTAATGCATATGCTGAACACATAATTGATCCTTCGAAGGACAGTGAGGAGAATTACCGATGGAGATGACTTCTCAATTGAAATGGAACCCCGTTCTAGTCGACCCTACAGGCAGGAGACAGATGAAACCAAGAACGTTGGGGAAAACAATGGTCATGGATAAAGGGCTCGGACTGCTCGCTTTCCAAGATCTCATCCAAACTTCGCAAGCTCATGTGGATATGATCAAGCTTGGCTTCGGCACTTCCGTCCTTTACCCGCAAGCCGTGCTGCGAAGTAAAATAAACTTGGCCAAAGAGAATGGCATACTCATTTATCCAGGAGGCACATTTCTGGAAGCGGCCGTTCATCAGAACGCGGTGGATTCTTTTTTTGACATGATCATTGAACTTGGATTTAATGCAGTAGAAATATCAGACGGCACCATTCATATGGAGCGCAGACTTAGAAATGAGCTCATTGCACGAGGGTTAGATGAAGGATTAGCAGTCATTACGGAGTATGGTAAAAAAGGGTGGGGTTCCACGATTGAACTCGCCGAATTAATTGAAACCGTCTTGATCGATTCGGAGCTTGGCGCATCGCTTGTTACGATTGAAGCCCGTGAATCTGGCAAGGGTGTAGGGATTTTCGATGACAACGGCGCCTGTAAAGATGAAGAATTACAAAGCGTATTGGCTTCGATCTCAGGAGAATTGCTCCTGTGGGAAGCACCGCTCAAACATCAACAAGTACATCTTATTCGTACACTCGGTGCAGATATCCATTTGGGAAATATTTCGCCGGATGAAGTTATTGCTTTAGAAGCTTTGCGGAGAGGACTTCGTTCTGACACGCTGATCTCGACCATTAGAAAGGGTTAACAACACATGCATATCGAGGTGATCGCCAACATCGGCGAAGCAAGAAGTGACGAGTACCTTAATAAGACCGTCATCGTCGTTGATGTTTTACGTGCTACCAGCACCATCATCACCGCCTTAATGAATGGCTGCAGGGAAGTCATCCCTGTTGAAACAGTCATCAAAGCCAAAGAATGCGCTCGCAGGGGTGATTTGTTAGGCGGCGAACGCTATTGCAAAAAAATTCCTGGATTTGACTTGGGGAATTCACCCATCGAATACACTAGAGAAGCTGTGGAAGGCAGACGGATTATCCTGACGACAACGAACGGCACACGCGGTATTCAAAAAGCGATTAAAGCCGATCATGTGCTTGCCGGCGCCTTACTGAATGGCAGAGCCGCGGCAGCTGCCGCGATCGAGCTTAAGCGTGATACCGTCATCGTCTGTGCGGGGACACAGGATGTTTTCTCCTTAGAAGACGGACTCTGCGCCGGACTCCTTCTGGATGAAATCGCAAGTCAGCTTGGCGAAGCCAGCATGCAGACGAATGATTTCGGCCTTGCGATGCGCAGTTGCTATCACGAATCTAAGGATCGACTGCTTGACACCATCCTAGCTTCCAGCAACGGTAAAAAAATGAAAAAGTCCGGCTTCCTTGCGGATGTCGAACTTTGCGCGCAGTGCAATTTATTCGATTGTGTACCCATTCTTGAACAGGATCATATGATACCTTATCTTCGGTAAGCTGTGGTAACACACTCTGCACTATGCGTTCTAAATACAAGCCCCCGTCATAATTTAGTATGACGATGATTATAGACAAGGGGCTGTGTGCATGAACGGGGATTTGCTGTTAGTTGTTCTGATCATTATTGGATTGATCGGCCGCTCGCCAATTATTACGACTGCGGCTTGTATTTTACTTGCCATCAAATTAATCGGGTTGGATCGATACTTCCCGACCATGGAGCGCAGAGGCTTGGAGCTGGGTCTGTTGTTTCTTACGATTGGCGTCTTAATCCCTTTCGCGAGCGACCGCATCTCGATGAAAGATATTCTATCCGTGTTTACGACTCCACCAGGAATTGTTGCGCTCTTAGGCGGAGCCATCGCCACTTATATGAATGGCAAGGGTTTGGAGTTACTAAAAGTAGACCCACAATTAATTGTGGGTCTTGTCATTGGTTCGATTTTCGGCATTTTGTTTATGCGCGGCATTCCCGTAGGTCCCTTGATGGCGGCGGGAATCACCGCATTCTTATTAAAGCTTGCCTATTTCATCGCAGGTAAACTGCACTGAACGGGGAGGTTTCGCCGTCTTAGCGACGATCTTCTGGACCGCCAACAAATGCTTGCACGGAGGTGTCCAAGCCATACGCTGTATGGAGCGCACGAATAACATCCGTCAATTGTGCATTGTCGATCACACAGGACATTTTTATCTCCGATGTACTTACTAATGAGATGGTAATGCCTAGATCGGAAATCACCTTGAACATCGTTGCAGCAACGCCAGGGGAACTAACCATGCCCGCACCAACGATTGATACTTTAACCAAATTTACTTCAGATGTCACTTCGCGGTAGCCCACTTCCGAGCGAATTTGTTCAATAACATCCAAGGCTTTCTCACGATCAGCCAACGTTGTTGTGAAAGAGAAATCGGCCGAACCGTTGATTACACCGCTTTGAACGATGATGTCCACATCGATTTGTACTTCTGCGAGCGCAAGAAATACCTTTGCCAGTTGACCTGGTTTCTCAGGAACACCCAGAATACTAATTCTTGCTACGTTTTTGTCATATGCGATACCACGAACGACGATTCCTTGTTCCATGACTGCTTCCTCCTTCACGTTGGTGCCTTCATTGTAATTAAAGCTTGAACGAACCACGAGGGTTACATTGTAATTTTTCGCGTATTCAACAGCCCTTGGATGAAGCACGGCTGCCCCTAAATTTGCAAGCTCGAGCATTTCATCATATGAGATTTCCGACAGCTTTCTAGCCACTTTCACGATACGAGGATCCGTGGAGTAGATGCCGTCAACATCTGTGTAAATCTCGCACAGATCCGCTTTGATCGCTGCCGCAAGCGCTACAGCCGTTGTATCAGATCCGCCGCGCCCTAATGTTGTGATTTCCCCTGCTTCCGTCATACCTTGGAAACCTGCAACAATCACAACGTTCCCTTGCTCAATCGCATTCAACACGCGGTGCGGCTGAATATCGGTAATTCTTGCTTTCCCATGGACAGGCTCGGTAAAAATGCCACTCTGCCAGCCCGTATACGAAACCGCTTGTTCACCTAGACTATGTATAGCCATTGATAAAAGAGCTACGGAAACTTGTTCACCTGTTGTTAAAAGCATATCCATTTCACGAGCCGGAGGGGCTCCATCGTAAATTTGCTTAGACAAGTCAATTAATTCATCCGTTGTATCACCCATCGCAGAGACGACAACCACACAGCTGTGACCAGCTTGTTTACGCTCTACGATTCTTTTTGCAACTCGCTTCATTCGCTCCGCATCACCAACAGAGCTACCGCCAAATTTCATCACTATAAGAGACAAAGCTGACCCACTCCTAACGCATACTAGTGCATAACAATTCAATATTATAACATATAATCGACAAACTGTGGTATGAAAATGCAAAAAAGCCTTTCGGACTCCAGTGAGTCTGAAAGGCTTTTGAATGACTTATTGGTTGCTAGCGCGGGACAGGTATTTACCGTCATCTGTATCGATGGAAAGTACATCGCCTTCGTTGATAAACAACGGAACCATCACGTTAAGACCTGTTTCCACTTTCGCATTTTTCAAAGCGCCCTGTGATGTGTTGCCCTTCACACCTGGCTCTGTTTCAACAACTTTCAAGTCAACGCTTTTTGGTAGGTTAATCCCAAGGATTTCACCTTGATAGCTCATGATCTTGATGTTCATGTTTTCTTTCAGGAAGTTCAATTCCCATTTCAATTGCTCGTGGGAAAGGGAGATTTGATCAAACGTCTCCGTATCCATGAACGTGTACTCGTCGCCAGCAGCGTAAAGATATTGCATTTCACGGTTCTCAATGTGAGCACGGCCAACGTTCTCACCCGCACGGAATGTACGCTCAACCGTATTGCCGTTACGCAGGTTTTTCAACTTGGAGCGCACGAATGCTGCACCTTTACCTGGCTTCACGTGTTGAAAATCTAGAACTGTAAAAATGTCATGCTCTACTTCGATTGTTAAACCTGTTTTAAAATCGTTTACTGATATCACTTGTAAATCCCTCCGCTAGTCAATGATAAGAAAATCTTTGGTAGAATGTGTAAGTATTTTAATGCCGGTCTCAGTAATTACTACGTCATCCTCAATTCGAACTCCGCCAAAATCAGGGAGATAAATACCAGGCTCAACAGTAACAACCATACCAGGAGTTAAAATTGTATCTTCGGTTTTCGACACGCGAGGAGATTCGTGAACTTCCATCCCTAGACCGTGTCCGGTACCGTGACCGAAATAATCGCCATAACCACGCTTCACGATCACATCTCTCGCGAAGGCATCGCCGTCTCTGCCTGTCATGCCAGGCCCCAAGTTCGCCAAGCAATGCAATTGTGCTTCCAAGACAATATCATAAATTTCTCTATGCTTGTCTGTTGGCTTACCTAGCATAACTGTTCTTGTGATGTCGGAGCAATAACCTTTATAATACGCTCCAAAATCTAATTTGACAAATTCATTTAATTGAAGAATGCGATCGCTTGCTTTCCCGTGTGGTAATGCTGAGCGCTCACCCGACGCCACGATCGTCTCGAAAGACGTTGACGTACCGCCATTTTTGCGAATAAACATTTCAATTTCAAGGGCAATGTCCTTTTCTTTGACACCTGGCTTAATGAAATTAAGGATGTGCGAGAAGGTTTGGTCTGCTAAGTCCGCAGCTTCTTGCATGATCTGGAGCTCTGCGTCATCTTTCACCATCCGAATGCCTTCAACAACACGTGCCGTCGGCACAAATTCAATGCCAGGCAGCGCGGATTGGTAGCTTAAGAAGTCACCGTAGGTTACGTCCGATTGTTCAAAGCCAAGCTTCGTTAATCCCTGTTTCTGCAAGAGCTCCAAGACAGTATCCATTGCTCTCGCTTTATGTTCAACCACTTCAAACAGCTTGGCTTGCTGCGGCGCTTGCGTCATATAGCGGAAATCAGTAATTAGAAAAGCACGGTCTAACGTCATAAGTACATAACCCGAGGAACCTGTGAATCCAGATACATATGTACGGTTATATGCGTTCGTGATGAGTATAGCGGGTACATTCTGTTCTTGCATAACCTTGCGAAGACGTTCAATACGTTTCTCCTGCATCCAAATCACCATTCCTTTTTACAAATGGGGTAGTAAAGCGCGCAATCCAAGCGCATAGCTCTGATCGCCAAATCCACAGATTTGACCGATAACGACGGGGGCAATCACCGAATGATGACGGAATTCCTCACGTTTATGTATATTCGAAATATGAACTTCGACCGTTGGTAATTGAACCGTCGCCAGTGCATCCCGAATCGCATAACTATAATGCGTAAACGCGCCAGGGTTGATGAGAATGCCGTCTTTCGTGCCATAGGCTTCGTGAATTTTATCAATAATCGCACCCTCGTGGTTCGATTGGAAGCACTCCAATTGAAGCGTCAGTTCCCCAGCTAGCTCTTGCAAACCTTCAATAATGGTAGCCAAGGTTACTGTTCCATAAACACCAGGTTCACGTACACCGAGCATATTCAAATTCGGTCCATTCAAAACCAAAACCCTTTTCAATTCGACATCCTCCCCATAAAACGTCATTAGCAACTAGCGTTTCTTGCTAATTAACCTTTGATATTTTACCATAACTTTCATGACTTGGGTATAGCCTGTCTTCGCGGCACATCTGTATACTCAATCGCAATGGAGTACCCGATGAACATTCCCCACACGAGAAATAAACAAAAATCGCTGATGACTGTCGTAAGCTCAAGTTCGTGCACCCAGTAAAACATGCCTGTAATCGGCCCAATGACGAAGTAAAGTAACGCCCACCACACCGCGCCATAACAAAGTCCCCAGATCGCACTTCTCAGCCTCCAAAGGGTCATCATATAGATGGAAGCTGCAAATATGGAAAAAAGGGTGAACATGAACCAGCCGATAAATAATCCCAACCAAGTGTTGAAAAAGTCATGTTTAAAAAAGGGCTCGGCCATAAACCCGATTCCAATGGAGGTAAATTTAAAATAATTTTCAAAAATTTTAACAGCTCCCCAGATTAAGCCAGCAAAAAAACCGATATATAGGACAAAAACCCCTCGATTGGTTTTCTTTTTCTCCTTCGCATGCGCACTCATTCGCGTTCTCTTCCTTTCTTTACTGATACGGCTTGTCTTTTCATTGGCAATCATAGTATGTTCTGTCGCTATCGGTAGCATTCAAACCTTGAATCCGTTACAATAAGAAAGTAAATAACTGAATTCGAGAAAGATGAGAAGGTGAATCTTGTGGCAGAACAAAACAATATATACGGCGGACAAGCCGTCATCGAGGGCGTCATGTTCGCAGGACGAAATGTGCACGTTACCGCGGTGCGCAAAAAAGACGGTTCCCTTGATTTTCTCGAGGTACCAAAAAAGGTCATCCCTTGGGTTCAAGCACTTAAGAAAATTCCTTTCGTACGCGGCATTGTTGGTATTATTGAGTCTAGCGCCAAAGGTGCGCAGCATCTGAATTTCTCTGCAGAGTCATTCGCCGAGCAAGAAGGTGAGGATACAGCTTCGAAAAGGGATGAGAAATCGGGCTTATTCTCGAGTATTTCCATGGTTCTTGGCGTTGCAGTCGTAGGTGTGATCTCCTTCCTATTCGGTAAATTTGTATTCACGTTAGTACCTGCTATTATTGAGCAGTTTTTATTTCAAAATGTATTTAGCAATCAAATTCTTCATAATCTTATAGAAGGTGTTATCAAAATAATTTTGCTAGTGGGCTATATATATTTCATCTCCCTAACCCCCATGATTCGCCGTCTATTCCAATACCATGGTGCTGAGCATAAGGTCATCAGTGCTTATGAGGCTGGCGTTGAGCTCACTGTCAGCAATGTGCAGAAATTCAATACACTTCATTACCGGTGTGGGAGCAGTTTTATCGTATTTACCGTATTGATTGGTGTTGTGATTTATTCATTCCTTCACTATGATGGCTATGTGGAACGAATTGTTCAGCGTTTGATTTTGTTGCCGCTCGTTATTGGTGTTTCCTATGAAGTTCTGCGATTCACGAATTCCTTACGAGAAGTGCCTGTGCTGCGTTATTTGGGATATCCGGGATTGTGGTTGCAATTGCTAACGACCAAAGAGCCTGAGGATGCTCAAGTCGAAGTGTCTATCGCCTCTTTCAACCGCATGCTGGAAGCAGAAAAACGAATTATGGAGGGACGGCTATGAGAAGAAAGTTTTCTCCGATTGAGATCGCCATTGGTGTTCTAATTGCAATTGGTCTACTCATGAGTCTGAAAGCCTTATTTATCCCGATTATTGTGCTTGGGGCGATCTTCCTCTTGTACAAATTGCCCCCTTCTCGTTGGAAAAAGACGACGATTCGTCGCGGACCTGAACGAGGGAAAACAAAAAACGCGAAATTTCGCGTCATTAATGGAAACAAAGATCATTCTTCTGATGATTATCCGAAATATCACTAATTACGATTTTACAGGAGGACGCATGACGTACTTCTCATAATTCTCTTCATAGCTGCTTGCCGACCAGCCCTTAAAATACGCGTTGGACGCTCGAAAACCGGAGTCGTATAAAGACATACTTAACTCCTTCGACAAGTTGAATTGTGTATTGCCGACGCCAAGCGTTGGGATCTTGACGGTACGGAAGCGATTCTTCTGCTCGATATAACGCTCGTCATGTGCGCTTAACATCGTGCTGAAGAGCGCTTCCAGCATGGTAAACGGACCTCGAATGTCATGCATCTGCAAATCATTCTTACCAACGAGCTGGAAGCCTATGACGGGAATGCGCTTATCCCGCGGCATTTCGTTATCGAACACCCAGAGTGGGAAATTGCTCAATAAGCCGCCATCCACGATATAAACAAATTGCTCTGAGAAAGGCTTCGTCTTCTCGGAGCTTTTTATATTGTGGCGAATGCGCACGGGGTCGAAAAAGTACGGAATACTCGTACTCATTCGAACGGCCTTGGCCACCGAAAGCTTCGCAGGGTCCATCCCGTACTGGGCGATATCATTCGGCAGTACGAGCAGTTTGCCTTGTGTGATGTCGGAGGCGATAATGCGCAGCTGATTGGGCAATAGATCGCCAAAGGTGCGGACACCTTTGGCAGCAAGCTGCTTCGCCACCCAATGTTCGAGCGCTTCGCCGGAATAGAGACCCTTCTTAAGAAGCAGTCGCGCCGCGGGACCGATGATCTTCGTATTGAAGATCGGAGAACGCTGCATAAACGACTTAAACGGGGCTCGGATGATTAATTCTTTCATCTCTTCCCCCGTGTACCCCGCTGCCAGAAACGCGGCGACAATCGCACCAGAGCTTGTACCTGCAACTTCATGGAACGTGTAACCTCGCTCCATCGCTGCGCTCACGCCACCCGCCAAGGCAATTCCTTTTACCCCGCCGCCTTCAAATACACCATTAATCTTCACAACGGCATCCCTCCGTTCACAACTATAACTAGGACTTCTTACGTATGTATGCGGAGGGAGTTCGTTCGTATGACCAAAAAAAAGACAGAGCCCCTTTTTCGGTCTCTGCCTAGCTTTCAGCCTCTAATTCTTTACGTACATTCATTAATTCCTCTGCACGACTAGGATCCCTGCGGAAGTACTCCACAAGCGTTTCAATACATGTGATCGAATCCCAGCTTAAATGGTGTTCGATGCCTTCGACATCCTTATATATGTTGTCCTCGTGGACACCAATCATCGTTAAGAAGCCTTCAAGAAGTTCGTGCCGATCCATCAAACGCTTGCCCATCTTTTTCCCTTTTGGCGTCAGAATGAGTCCGCGATACTTTTCGTAGATTAAGTAGTTGTCTTTATCCAACTTTTGAATCATTTTCGTTACGGAAGAGGGGTGCACTTCAAGCCCTTCAGCAATGTCAGAAACACGAGCGTAGCCTTTCTCATCGATAAGCTTGTATATTCTCTCCAAATAATCTTCCATACTTGGCGTAGCCATTGCTTTATTTCCCCTGCTGTGCGTATTTCTAGTCCATACTGCTTTCCTATCATAATCCATCAACATTGGTGCGGTCAAATCTCCCATGTTTCGCTAAGCTATCTCTTTGGCACACTAACCTTCATATCCTACTAGAGTGGATTTCAGAAAAGGACGAGGAGGCACTCATGTCAACTGAATTGCTAACGAGACCCGCACCCAGCACGTCAATTTTCGTTCCAGAGCTCGTTTATTTCGAACCAGACGCTTTACTATATCCAAAAGGTAAACAAATTTATGCTTGGGCCCAGCAAGAAGGCCTCGAGATTCATATGACAACCTCACATAATCAAATTCGTGATTTGCCTGGTGAGTCTGATCTGGATAAATATCGAATTGCGAAGCGTACACTCGTTGTCGGGCTCCGGAAAACGTTAAAGTTTGAAACTTCCAAACCGTCCGCCGAGTACGCGATTCCGATCGCAACGGGCTGTATGGGGCATTGTCATTATTGTTATTTGCAAACGACGATGGGTGCAAAGCCGTATATCCGAGTCTATGTGAACATCGACGATATTCTGGATGCAGCTAAACGATACATCGAAGAGCGTGAACCAGAAATTACACGCTTTGAAGCCGCGTGCACCTCGGATCCAGTTGGGCTGGAGCATATTTCAGGCTCTTTAAAACAAATTATCGAGTTCATGGGACAGCAGGAGCACGGCAGATTGCGTTTTGTCACCAAATATCATCATGTGGAACCCCTGTTGGACGCCAAACATAATAAACATACGCGATTTCGCTTCAGTGTAAACGCTGATTATGTGATCAAAAATTTTGAGCCTGGCACTTCAAGGTTCCACGAACGGATTGAAGCGGCAGGTAAAGTAGCCAAGGCGGGATATCCACTTGGCTTCATTATCGCACCGATTATATGGCATGATGGCTGGGAAGAAGGCTACAGGACGCTTCTAGAGAAGCTGCATCATACACTTCCACCCAAGGCAACGCAAGACCTGACCTTCGAGATGATTCAACATCGTTTCACCAAAACAGCCAAAAATATTATTGAAAAACGGTATCCCAAAACCAAGTTAGAAATGGATGAAGAGAAACGGAAATACAAATGGGGCAAATACGGGAAAGGCAAATATGTATACAAAGATGAGCAAGCAACAGCGCTGAGAGAGTTTATTACTGAACAAATTTTTGAAAAATTCCCGCAAGCAAAGATCGAATATTTCACTTAAAATTTTAAGAAATCCGGCGTGATCGTGTTCAACCAGAGGGTAATTTGCGTCATTTTACCTGTATACAGGAGCACCGCGATCACGACCATTAAACCTCCGCCAATTTTCATGATCGAGTTGGAATAACGCACGATCCATTTCGTCGATCCGATAAAGAAGGAAAGCACAAAAAAAGGAATTGCAAAACCCAACGAATAGGCCGTCGTTAATTGGATCCAAGTGCCTGGTTCAGTAGCGGCTAGCGCTAGAATCGCGGATAGAATCGGTCCAACACACGGTGACCAGCCCGCAGCGAAACCCATACCGACAAACACGGAGCCAATATACCCTGCAGGTCGAAACTTAATATTCAATTTACGCTCTTTCATGAGCCATTGCGGCTGAAAAATACCGAGTAAAAAAAGTCCCATGACAAATATTAATAAGGCCGCAATTTGTCTAAGCAAATCCCGATAATCAATAAAAAAATTACCTAGAAAACCTGCTGTCAATCCTAACGCATAGAAAATAATCGAAAATCCTAGAATGAAGCTAATCGTATGCAGCATCGTTTGTCGCCGCACTTGCGAGGAGGTTCTGCCCGATTTGAGTTCGCTGACCGAAATACCTGTGATGTAGGAAAGAAAGGATGGATACAGCGGCAAACAGCAAGGCGAAATGAATGAAGCAATTCCCGCCCAGAGGGCGATCCATAAGTTAACAGAATCCATGACGTTATACCCTCAGTCCTCTTTTTAAAATAATACCGATCAAAATGGCAATAAGGCTTAGTACGACCGTTCCTCCTGGGGCCAAATCCCAAATACCTGCAACGACAAGACCGAAGATAACAGCAATTTCCGAGAATAAAATGGCCAAGAATACCGAATGCTTAAAGCTTCGGGCGATCAGCAAGCTGCAAGCAACTGGAATCGTTAATAGCGAAGATACCAGGAGGGCTCCTACTATTTTAATCGCAACCGAAATCACCAACGCCGTAAGCATTATAATCATCATATTATAAAATTTCAAAGGAAGTCCACTTACGCTCGCTGCATCTTCATCAAAAAACATGAGGAAAAACTCTTTGAAATGGATCACAATCACACCTACGACGAGTAAACATACGATCAGAACCACCCACAAGTCGGTGGAATCCAGCGTATAAATACTGCCAAACAAGTAGCTCATCACGTTCATATTAAAGCCTTTGCCTAACGTAAAAAGCAACGTAGCAAGCGCAACACCGCCTGACATGATGATGGCGATGGATAGCTCTGCATAGGTTTTATAGGCTTTACGCAAATGCTCAATGGCGAACGAAGCCAATAGTGCAAATACTAAGCCAACACCTAACGGATATACGTTGATTAAAAATCCAAGTGCTACACCAGCGATGGAAACGTGCGCAAGCGTGTCGCCGATCATAGATAGTCTTCTCAGTACTAAAAATACGCCCATTAATGGCGCCGTGAGCCCAATCAGTATACCGCCGATTAATGCTCGTTGAAAAAAATACTCTGAAAATATGTCCAACATGTCCGCTCCTTAAAGTTTCCCAATGGAAAACTAACTTTCGTAAGCTTATTGTACAACAATCATTTCACGAATTTGATCTAACGAGTGTGTCAAATTCGTTTCACGGCAATCCTCTGGATCATGCGTATGCTTTACGTAAAACTTGATGCCGCCTTTTACTTGCTTTGGCTCCGTTCCCAAATAGGATTGAATCATATCCATATCATGAGAGACCATAATAAAGGTCATATGATGATGGAGATGCATGTGCTTGATCATTCGGAAGAAACCAATTTGCGTTTCGACGTCAATCCCCACCGTCGGCTCATCCAGGATGAGCAGCTCTGGGTTGTTCACGATCGCACGTGCTAGAAACGCGCGCTGCTGCTGGCCGCCTGACAGTTGGCCGATACGGCGATCTGCCAGATCTTCGATACGCATGGCAAGCATGGCATCTTCTGCCTTTTTGAGCTCATCTTTGGTGAGCCTGCGATACACGCGTTTCTTATTGTACATCCCCGATAGAACAACTTCTCGAACGGTAGCTGGGAACAGTGGATTAAAAGAGTTCTTCTGAGGCACATACCCAATGCGTTCCCAATCCTTGAACTGACTCAACGGACGATCAAAAAGGCGTATTTCACCCTTCGTAGGCTTGAGCAGCCCTACAAGCATTTTGAGCAGTGTCGTTTTTCCCGCTCCATTAGAACCGATCACACCCACAAAATCGCGCTCAAGCACATCGAATTGCAGCTGATCAATGACCGTTTTGTTCTCATAAGAAAAGGAAACATGATCGATCGACACAATCCGTTGATGACATAAATTTCTATTGTTCATCTCCATCTGCTAACTCCTGACTCACCAAAAATTGAACGCTAGGTTTATTGTAAAGACATAACTAAGTTTTTTAAGTTTTTATCCATAATCGAAATGTAATCCTCGCCAGCCTCAAGCTGAGCTTCTGTCAAGCCTTCCAACGGATTCAGCACAAGTGTGTTCACATTCGCATCCTTAGCTAACGTTTTGGCTAATTTATCGGAAACCAGTTCTTCAAAAAAAATATATTTCAATTGATGATCCTTAATAAAAGCATTAATTTTCTTCAAATCCTGTGACGTAGGCTCTGCATCAGGAGAAAGACCCATGATCGACATTTGTGTCAAACCGTAATCTTTACACAAATAGGCAAAAGCATGATGAGAGACGGCAATTTCCTTTTTGGAAGTTTGCGCTAGCGCGGTTGTGTAGCGCCCATCTAATTCTGTTAGTTGAGACGCGTAATTTTGATAGTTTTGCTCATAGACATCTTTGTGAGCTGGGTCTGCTTTTACAAGTGCTGTTTTAATATTATTAGCCATTTGTCGCGCATTTAACGGGCTAAGCCATGCATGTGGATCAAATTCTTCCTTTTTCTCGTCAGTATAGATGAAATTTACACCTTTACTCGCCTCAACCACATCAACAGTTGATTGTTTTGATAAACTTCCCAGAAAATCTTTCACCCAACCCTCGAAACCTGCACCTTGATAGACAAAAACCTGGGCACCCGTCATATTTTTGATATCACGGCTTTTGGGAGACCAGTCATGCGGCTCAACGCCTGCTGGAACAAGGTTAATGACATTGACATAGTCCCCGCCAATTTTTTTTGTAAAATCATATAACGGATAAAAGCTAGTGACAACATTCACTTTACCTTCAACTAAACCTGCCTTCGTTTTCCTACAACCTGAGATACATAAAGCAATAACTATCATTAATCCTATGTAGGCTAAATGCTTAGCATGTCTTCTTAACACGAAATCACCTGCTCTAAATCGTAATTTTTTTTATTAACGTTTTTGATTATACGAGGTCGTTATAATGAAGTCAATATACCTTGCCATGAAAGTCAAAAAAGCCTGCTGCCTCGTTCACAGCACGGCCATTTCTCATGTTTAGCTTCCTACTCCCCGGAATCCCCCGCCTTCTCCTCTTCACCCGAATCATCGGATTGATCAGATCCTTCAGAACCGTCAGAAGCGTTTGAGCCTTTTGAGTCTTTGTCGGAACTTTTGGATTCCTCTTTATTCTGTTTACCTTTTGCGTCTTTCGCAGGTTTGTCACTTTCTTCTTTTAACTTCTTATAACGCTCTTCCGACTCTTTAATCAGTTTAGCGTTTTGTTCCCTTTGATATTGAATAACCTCATTGAACATCTGATATTGTTTTTTTAATTCTTGATCAATGACGCTCGCTTTGTCAGCACTTTGTTCTTGCGACTTCGTATCTTTCTTCTCTTCTTTCTTTTTCGAGTCACCGCCGAATAGCGAGCAAGCTGTTACCAGAATGAGCATGATCAAAATCGTGATCGCTTTAATGAAACGTTGAATACGCATGTCATTCACTCCGTGGTTAGTTTCCTCTAGTTTGCCCTTTGTCGGGGAAAATACCCGAAACAAAAACAGACCCCGTCCCTGCAAGCAGGACGGGGTCATGGTTATTTAACGATCGCGCCGTTCGGCATAGCATCTGGAACGGTTGCGAGCGTAAGCTGATCGCCATGTGAAGCGGCGAGAATCATGCCTTGCGACAGCTCGCCGCGCAGCTTGGCGGGCTTCAAGTTGGTGACGCAAATCACTTTGCGTCCAACAAGCTCATCGGGCGTATAAAACTTCGCGATGCCCGATACAACTTGACGCTGCTCATAGCCTAGATCGAGCTGCAATTTCAAGAGCTTATCGGCGCCTTTCACAGGCTCAGCCGATCGCACTTGTGCCACACGCAGCTCCACTTTAGCGAAATCGTCAATGCCGATTTCTTCTTTTGTTTCCGGCGTAGGCACGGCACTTTCCGTCGCAGCAGCAGGTGCTGCTGCGGCTGTAGTTTCTTCGGCGTTAGCAGCGCCGCCGCCCATCGCTTCAACGATATAGGCAACCTCAGCCGCTACATCGAGTCTTGGGAACATCGGTTCACCTTTTTGCACAACAGTGCCTGCCTGCAGGTGACCGAAGGATTGCACGCTTTCCCACGCGGTTAGACGCGGCAAGTCTTCAGCAGCAATACCTAGCTGCGACCAGATCAGACCTGGTGTCTTCGTCAAGAAAGGACGAAGCAACACAGATGAGATGCGCTGAGATTCTGCCAGCACATACATGACGGAGCCGAGCGTATCGCGCTTCGCTTCATCTTTCACCATCGACCAAGGCTGTGTCTCGTCGATGTATTTATTCGTACGGCTAATAAGCTGCCATACCGCGGAAAGCGCAATAGAGAACTCCATTTTCTCCATCGCTTCTTCATATCTCTCAACCGTTGAACGTACTGTTTCCAACAGACTTTCATCAAATTCCGTAGCCCCTGGCACATAGGCTGGAATTCGGCCTGCAAAATACTTGTCAATCATGACAATCGTTCGATTTAACAAGTTACCTAAATCGTTCGCTAGATCATGATTTACGCGCTCAACAAAGCTTTCAGGCGTAAATGTACCATCCGCCCCAAAAGGAACTTCGCGCATCAAATAATAGCGGAGCGCATCCAACCCATAACGATCAATAAGCGTTACTGGATCGACCACATTTCCTTTTGACTTTGACATCTTGCCATCTTTCATCAGCAGCCAACCATGAGCGAACACCTTTTTAGGTAATGGTAAATCAAGCGCCATCAACATAATTGGCCAATAGATTGTATGGAAACGAACAATTTCTTTACTCATCAAGTGGACATCAGCTGGCCAGTAGGTCTTAAAGATCGACTCATCATCAGACGCATAGCCAAGTGCAGTAATATAATTCGATAACGCATCGATCCAAACATAAATAACATGTTTAGGATCCCCAGGCACCTTAATTCCCCAGTCAAAAGTCGTACGGGAGACAGCCAGATCCTCAAGTCCCGGCTTGATGAAATTGTTCAACATCTCATTCTTACGCGACTCAGGCTGAATGAACTCTGGGTTCTCTTCGTAGTACTGGACCAATCGATCCGCGTACTTGCTCATCCGGAAAAAATACGTTTGCTCTTTCATTTTCTCAACGGGGCGTCCACAGTCAGGGCATTTCCCATCAACAAGCTTACTTTCAAGGAAGAAGGATTCATCTGGAATACAGTACCAGCCTTCATACTCCCCTAAATAAATATCACCTTGATCCAATAAACGTTGAAAAATTTTAGAAACCGCAATCTTATGACGATCTTCTGTTGTACGAATAAAGTCATCATACGAAATATCCAGTTTGGCCCACAGTTCCTTAATATCAGTGACAATATTATCGACAAAAGCCTGCGGAGTCGTTCCTTTCTCTTGCGCTTTGCGTTCGATCTTTTGTCCGTGTTCATCAGTACCCGTTAAATATCGTACATCGTAGCCACGCAGTCGCTTATAGCGAGCCATGGCATCCCCAGCAACGGTTGAGTAAGCATGCCCGATATGCAGCTTATCGCTAGGGTAATAAATTGGGGTTGTAATATAAAACGTCTTGGATTGGTCAGACATCATCGTTCCTCCATTAATCAATTATAGAAAACGCAAAAAACCCTCATCCATCTTGGGACGAGAGCTGAACTCACGCGGTACCACCCAGGTTCCCCCGCCTTTCACAAGCTCGGGGCTCAGTAAGTCTATGACGACTTGCCCATTAACGCTGGGACACGAGATCAACTCACTCTCAGATGATCTTGTGCGAACGAGACGCATCACAAATCAACTAAGCAGCTTGTAAACCTATTCTCCAGGACCATATTCCAGACATCTTCCTATACCGGCTTTCACCTAGTCCGGCTCTCTGTTCATAGGCTTCCGAATGTACTTATCCGTTCATCGAAATCAACCATATTTAGCTATCTTTAAGCACAATATATCGAAAAAAACGACCCCATGTCAAGTTGGCAAATTCATTAGAATTAATTTTCCATCTTGGCAGGTACATGATCTACACCACCAGGATGAAAAGGGTGACATTTACAGATCCGCTTGACCGATAACCAGGAACCTTTTAAAGGGCCATGTATCTCAAGTGCCTCTAACGCATATTGCGAACAAGTCGGGTAAAAACGGCATGTCGGGGGTTTCAGAGGAGAAATAAACTTTCTATAAAAGTGGATGGGTACTTGAAGCGCCCTTTTCATCAGTAATCACCCTAACCTCAAACAAGATCAACTTACTGGTACTCCACTTTATCTTGCATGAAAATGAGTAGCAGGTCAAATACTGGGCAAACTGCCACTCAAATCCGATAACATTTTAAGAACCTAGAATATTGATGAATGGATACAAACTTTTTCAAAGTGGATCTTCCAGTTTTATCGAAGATATGTATGATGTATTTCACAAGTTCTGTGGGTATTGGTGACAAGTTGTGAGTTTGCGTTATAATGTTGGATGGAGCATTTTATTAGCTTGAGAGTGGCTTCAGGTTCGCAATTGAAAGTTGATAATAGGAGTTTATCGGATGACGACATTTCTTAAAGCATTGAAACATTTACCTACACGTATCATGATTGTGGTGCTTCCTTTTTTGCTCATGTGTATGGTTGAGTACTTAGAAAGAGGCTCCTACAAAGATTTTCATCAGTGGTACACGGATCATCCGAACGCGATGCTTTTGGCCTTTTTCGTTGTTGCCGCGCTTTACTGGTTGCTAATTGCAATAATTGGCGGGACGCGAATCGCATTTTGGATCGTAAGTGCGGTATTGTTGCCACTCGGAGCAATCAGCGGCAGTAAATTAAAGGCAATTGGTTCACCGTATTACCCGTGGGATCTTTATTTTCATAATCAGCTTATGGAGTATAAAAAATTTTTGAATGGCTATTTATCGAAAAATATTATAATAAGCGTTCTCCTGTTCCTCATTCTCGTATCTTGTCTTTTTTATGTACTTTTGCGCAAACGGAGCGTACGTTTTCATTGGATTGAGCGTAGTGTCTATGGTGTAATTGCGATTGTGGTGGCGACGAGTCTGTATTGGGATAAGCCCATTTCTTTCACTAAATTGTATGGCATGTACACGGTTCCGTGGGACCAGACGATTACCTATGATGACAACGGGTTCCTTTATTCGTCAGTTCAGATGCTAAACTTTTTGGATGTGGCCAAGCCTAAGGACTATAGCAAAAAAACGATTACAGAGCTGATCAATCAGATTCCTGAGAGCACTGCAACCAGTGAGAAACAACCGAATATTATTGTTATGCTAGGAGAATCGTTTTTTGATCCGACGCAAATGAAAAACGTAACGTTTAGTCGTGACCCTATCCCTCATTTGCATGAATTACAGAAGAAATTCACGAGCGGTAAAATGCTTTCCCCCCAATTTGGCGGCAGCACGGCTAATGTAGAGTTTGAAGTTTTGTCGGGGAATTCGATGCGGTTTTTCGGAAAATCTCCAGATAAAATCATTCCTTATATCGAATACATGAATCATGGCGTTGATTCTTTGGCCAGTATTACAACGAGACAAGGCTACACCGCGACAGCGATTAATCCGTTCTTTAGTTACTTTTTTGATAGTCGAAAGGTGTATAAGCATTTTGGTTTTTCGAGGTTCATCTCGAGTGAATATTTTCCGAATGACTTTTCGGGACCCAATTATGCCGATCATGCGGTTGTTAATAAAATTATTGAGGCAACGGAAAAGAGCTCTGGTCCTGATTTTATTTTCGCCAATACGATGGAGAATCACCATCCCTATGGACCTAACAAGTTCAGCAAGAATACGATCCAGGTTACTGGTGATATAACGGCTGAGTCCAAGAGCATTTTAGAGACTTATGCGCAAGGCATTACCGCAACAGATCAGGCGCTCCAATCACTCGTTGACTATTATTCTAAGGAGTCGGAGCCTACGATTCTTTTATTTTTCGGCGACCATTTCCCGTTTTTTGAGGAAGATTATAAAGTATATCGCGATGCGAAGTATGTGTTACCGAATGATCCGGATTTATATACGAAGACGCATTTAACACCCTTTCTAATTTGGAACAACTTTTTGCCAGCAGATCAAGAAAAGTTGAATTTAACCTCCAGCCCTTCTTTCTTAGGACCGATCCTGCTTCATATGGCTGGTGTTAAAGGCAGCTATTACACCGATTATCTGTATGAATTATCGAAGAAAATTCCAGTTATTCCGCCACAAGAGATGTGGTCGAAGTATAACATTCAAGAAAGTGACTTGATTGGGTATGAGAACATGCAGTATGATAACTTGTTTGGCAAGCGGTATGGTTATGAGGATAAGGGATACAAGGATACGATCGTTCAACCTTCCTATGTACTGGGTTATGGAGATCCTGTTATTTCAAATATCACCATTGCCGATCATAAAATGCTGGTTACTGGCTCGCCTTTCTTCTCTTCCTGTAATGTGTATATTGACGGAAATGAAGTGAAGTCGAATTTCGACGGCAAGGATACGTTATATGTTGATTTAACTACAATACCAACGCTGGAGACTGGCAAACAGCATGGAGTCGAGGTTCGCGTTTACGATGACAAAAAGATGAAAATCGGGCAGTCGAATCTTTACCTGATGCCTGCGTCATGACGAAAGCCCCCTATGAATAGGATGAAATATCCTACGCTTAGGGGGCTTTCGTGTGGTGTCAAATGTTCCACCAGCTCATGTGCATTTTTTTACGACGATTACGTCAGAAACTCTCTCTCATCATCATTTATTACGGCTGTATACGTTCAGTGTGAACGGCACTTCCTATGATGGGCATGTCCATCAATATCAGGGCATTTCAGGTATCAAGTATGGGCATTATCATGCGTATTACGGCGTTACAGGCCCACCAATCGCGCTAGCGAATGGCGAGCATTTTCATATGCTGGACGGGATTGTCGACCTCAATTTATATAATACGAGTAGACGCGGCACATTAATGAAATCGGCTAAATTGGAAGGAATCATCCTTGAGCTTCATCAACATTTGTATCAAGGCTATACGTCCGTTGGGTTCGGTTATGAGCCTTGGTAAGGTTAGAGACTCTCGATCCGAATGGACCACTCGAATGTGAATACAGCACCTGGATCAAGTCCTTGCGCACCTGACATTTCTGGTGCAAAGCTTTCATTGAATACGTTCATAATGCTGGTGTAAGGCTCTAGTGACACCGCATTCGCCCATGGCGCCGTAAATAGCACATGGATCGGGAACTGATCACCCATGTCAAAAATAAGCTTTGTGCCGCGAGCTTCATACGCTACCTCGCACACCTGCGGGCCAGGCGCGATGCTAAGCATCTGCGAACCCCCAGGATACCCAGGCAGCTCGCTCACAACCGCGCCGCGCTGTAGAGCCGCTGTGAGCGGCGAAGGCGCTGGCCCCGCTGCTGCGAAGCCTCCCGCGGTAAGCGGCCATTCCGCCTCAGCAGGAATGGTCACTCGCACGCGGCTGGCTTCGCCTTCCGTAAAAGCGAAGTACGGGTGAAATCCAAGCGAGAGCGGCATCGTATCGCCGCCTCGATTGGTAATTTCACCGCTGAGTGACAGCGTACCTTCCTTCAGACGGTACGTGAAGCGAAAGCATGCGGCGTGCGGGAAATACGCCAGCATGTCCGGGGTCTCCGCGATGTCGAACTCCGCGGAGACATACGCCCCGCCAGCCGCGTCCGCGCCGCTGGCGATCACGTTCCACGGCCGCTCGCGCAGCTGGCCGTGGGCATGGTCCGGCTCCCGATTCGCAGGGAGCTGGTACTTGCGGCCGTCGAAGGTGAAGGCGGCCTCTTTGACGCGCCCCGGCGGGAACAGAATGGGCACGCCGTAGCGCGAAGAATTGACGCGAAGCTCCGCCAAGGCGGCTGGCTTCGCGATATAGCCCTTGTTCCGCACATCAAAGCGGAACAGATGGAATCCGACGGCCGGTATAACTTCGGCCACGGCTTCATTGTGATGGTCAACGAGTTGAAGTGTTGACTCCCCTTCCCACTCACTATGTACAATTTCATATTGACTCATGGTTATGTCCTCCTTCGTGCCCTGCAGGTGCACGTCCCATACGCTGGATGGCACTTCGTGTTTGATAATAGTTATAAATCATAATGAGACCAAGCACAAGAATAAAACTAGTGACTACACTACCCTCGGCCCCGAATCTACCGCCAGAGATGAGATCAGCTCCTTGCGTGGTTGTCTTAATCAGAGAAGACATCTCAATGCCAGAAACATCAAAACCAAACACACAGCCCTGCATGAAATTCCAGGCGAAGTGAAGTCCCACAGGCATCCACAAACTGTCTGTAAACTCTCGGCTTAGCCCCAGTAAAAGTCCTGCCAATACGAGGTTGATGAACGGAATGGGAGAGCTCCACATCCCGGGATTAAAGCTATGCAAGAATGCAAATATCAACGTCGAGACGGTGACCGCCGTTTTTACACCATACTGATGCTTTAGAAGACCTTGTAGATAACCGCGTGCAAATAACTCTTCATTCAACGCTACACCAATAAAAAGTAGGAGACCTGCTCCGATTTCATATGCCGTTGATGAACTCCAATGAGTTTCCACGATTAGAATTCCGCCAAACAACCAAATACAGATGCCGCTTAACGTAATCAGCCCAGCTCCCCAGGCTAATCCCTCTCCACCCTTGCGTAGAAAGCCCCGACTTCCGAATCCTAGCTTCCACCCTTTTTTACGCTCAAACACATAAAAAGACAGCAAGACTCCGCTTATAAATCCGACGATCTGCGCCCATAAGGCTGCTTTCATAAAAAATGGATCTTTGGATATCGCATTCATACTCTCGATCAAATCGGGCTGCATGCGAACAGCGGCAACCGCCGCTGCAATCGATAAAATAACCGTGATGATGACTATAAAAATAAGCGTTATGATAATTTTCCCTATTAGTTTTAATATAGCTTTCCATTTCCTGTGTTTCTTCTCGATAACGTATCACTCCTTTCTTCCTACATGTTTTCGAGGCATCCCTCCTAATTCCTCCCAGTTGTTCGCAATAACCCTCTTGTGCAATCGATTACACCATGCCAAAATAAAACTATTCTTACTTACATGGTTGGAGGATAGCATGCTCTTTGTTCTTATTGCTCTTTGGAGCATCTCCATTGGTCTTCTGATCGTAGATCCTCGTTCTCGTACGATGCGCTGGATGAGTGCCGTCGCATTTACAGGTGGATCAGGCGCGCTTGCGGCCGTCATTTCAGCCTACCTATTACCTTACTTCCAACAGACTGCCCCCCATTCCTCGGTCGTCACACTGACGTATCGATGGATGAGCGTTAGTTCATTGCTTTCCTATTACGGATTGCCTTACTCGTTCGGCATGCTGGCCTTAGCGTATCAAACCCATTGGCAAAAGCCTTTTGTCCGCACCTGGCTGCCCTTATTTATGCTTGTTCCACCAATCCTTTGCTTACTCTTCACGCATGGGTATACAGAGGAAATGCCAATCGACTTCCCCGTTGTCACGGCTTGGGCTTTTCCTTATATTGCAGTCGGTGCGCTTCTGATTATGCTAAAAAGAGAGCAATTACCTGCCATGAAACGAACGCATTTGTTTACTTGTCTAGCGCTGCTTCCACCCATTCTCTCTGTGGGGGTCCTTAATTACGTCATGCCCAGCTTTGGCTTCTATCGCTTATGGGTTTATCATGTATGGATTTTAGCGTTTGTTGTACCTTTTTTTATTTTTACGTTTTTCAAATATGGGTTCCTCGGAATTCGCTTGCTCATTGAACGACGAAAACTAGATTCCACGCTGCGCGCCATCACATCAGGCACCGCCATCCTTAATCATGCGATTAAGAATGATGTAGGTAAAATGCGCTTGTTCTTGGAGAAAATGCACCAACACGCCATAGAAACTGGACAAAACGAACTTGTTCAGGACATTCAAGTTGTCATGAAAGCATCCAGTCATATCCGTGAAATGATTAGCCGCGTCCATGAACAGACTCAGGAACTGCCGCTGCGCTTCACTCAGATCGACATGATTCAGCTCATCCATGATGTGCTTGACTCACTCAGATCACATTTAGGTGCTATTCGCGTTCAATTGCAGCTTCCGGACCAACTTAATCTCCGCATAGATCACATTCAAGTCACGGAAACATTGACAAACATTTTAATGAATGCGATTGAAGCGATGGGGAGTCAAGGCGAGTTGACGATCTCCGCAATTCCTAATAAAAAGAATGTCGTTATTCTGATTACAGATACGGGGGCAGGTATGGACAAATCCGTACTGAAACAAGCGGTTGAGCCATTCTTTACCACCAAAGGCGGACAGCGGAACAACTTTGGACTTGGCCTTGCGTATTGTTATAGCGTGATGAAAAAGCACAAAGGCAGCCTGGAAATAAGCAGTGAATGGGGCGTTGGTACACGCGTTTATCTAACTTTTCCAAGTCAGCTTAAGTAATTGTCATATCGATTGAGAGGAGATTACAGGATGGAACCGATTCGCGTCCTTATTGTTGAAGATGATCCTGACTGGCTGCGAGGTCTTACGGATTATTTGCATCGCCAAGGTGATATGAACGTTGTCGCATGCCGCTCAACCGCCGAAACGGCGAGAGCCCTATTGACCACCGACGAAGCGCTGGCAGATGTCGTTCTCATGGATATTATGCTGCAAAATGAACCGATGGGCATTGAACTCGCGGAGCTTGCTTTTACGATGTGGGGAGCGAAAGTCATCATGTTAACGTCCATGGAGACGAAGGATTTCATCTTCCGTTCTTTCCAGGCTGGCGCCATCGATTACCAGATCAAATCACAATTCGAAGAGATTCCTGGCATTATTCGGGCTGCTCATGCGCGGCAATCTGCCATCAATGCAGCTGTCGCCGAACAGATGCGAGAGGAGTTTCGAAGACTCAAAAAATTGGAGCTTCAATTCAAAATTAAAGAAGTTCGTGACCTCATCACGCCTACCGAGCTGCAGGTGTTGGATTTGATTGATCAAGGTCACACACAAACGGAAATCGCGAACTCTTTCTATATTTCGTTGCGGACGGTTAAAATTCATGTGGGGCATATTCTAAAGAAGTTAGGCAGCCCAAGCAGCAAAGACGCTGCTCAGCTACTGCGCAGTTTGGGTTTGTTTGATCGAGGAAATGCACAACATGTGGAGACTATCGAGAAAGAAAAATCCAACGATTAGTGGATGTCGCGTTTCTTGAATCTTCCGCCTTTCACATCGTGGATATTGCCAACCGCAAGAAATGCTTTCGGATCCAGCTCATCCACGATGGACTTCAGCTTCGCTTCTTCCAGCCGCGTAATCACACAGAAGATGACTTTCTTGTTATCCCCCGAAAATCCGCCTTCGCCTTCCAAATACGTCACACCGCGTCCTAAACGGTCCAAGATCGCTTCCCCAATTTGTCGAAAGCTGTCGCTGATAATCCAAACCGATTTCGACTCATCAAAACCTTCGATGGTGACATCAATCATTTTATAAGCGATGAAATACGCAATTAATGAGTACATCGCACGATCCCACGAGTAGACGAATCCAGCACTGCCTAGAATGAATAAGTTGAAAAACATCACAATCTCACCTACAGAGAACGGGATCTTCTTCGAGACAAGAATCGCAATAATTTCGGTGCCGTCCAGCGACCCTCCGAAACGGATGACCATCCCTACGCCAATGCCAAGAATAATCCCGCCGAATACGGCAGCCAATAACGGATCATTCGTCAGCTCTTTCACCGGATGCAGTAAGTACGTACCCACTGACATCACCAGAATGGCGAAAAGCGTTGATAATGCGAACGTTTTTCCGATTAGTTTATATCCAATAAATAAGAACGGGATGTTAAGTAAGGTTAAGAACACACCAATTTGAACATGTGACAAATACGATAAAATAATAGAAATCCCCGTTATGCCTCCATCAATAATCTTGTTAGGCACTAGAAAAATTTCTAGCCCAACTGACATCAACACGGCACCGAGAAATAGAAACAAACCACGCCGAACAAACATGCTCTTGGTCATTTTCCGATGCTGCATCTGGATGACTGCTTGTCGTCTTACTTGCACTTGCTCCTTCGCCATTTGTGAGTCCCCTCCTACTCTATTTATCTATCTTAAAATATTCTGGAGATAACCACCTTTTTCCTGCCTTCACCGCTCAATTTCATAGAGATACCATCGAATAATGTCGAAATGCATGGTATAATAATGGCTGTTCCACTGCATTCATCTTATTCGTACAGGAGAAACTATGAAACCACATCTTGCACAAGTGTTATTTGAAGTTCGGCGCAGACTGCCCCTCCTACTTCTCGCCCTTATTCCCGTTCTGATCATGGAAATCTTGAGCCGCGGGAACTATATTGAAATGATAAGCTGGAGCTACAAACATATTCTGGCGTTGCTTTTCAATGAATGGATTGTTGTAAGCTTGCTCCTGTTTATGAGCGCAGTCATTGGTAGAACTCGCATCGCTTATTGGGTGATCGCCGTATTGTTAATCATTGTGGCGCTCATTAGCGGTGTAAAACTCAAAATTTTAGGAGTCCCTTTAACTCCATGGGATCTTGCCGTCGCTGGCGAAGGTTCGGATATGGTGAAGTATATTTCTAACATTTTGACAATAAACGTCCTGTCCGTCATCGTAATCTTTATCGTCGGCAGTTATCTATTGCTCTACCGTACATCCATGTTTATTAAAAAAGTAGCTTTAAAAGAACGAGGAATTCTAGCTGGCATTGCTTTGCTTATGTTCTTGGCAGTTTACACGGATCTGCCGCTGCCCCTTCAGAAATGGTTCGGCATTGAAGCCGCGGTATGGAATCAAGCTCAGAATACCAAAACAAATGGATATGCATTAGCAACCGTTTTGAACACGAGATCGATGTTCTCTGACAAGCGTGAAGGCTATGACGATAAAGCCATTGAAGCGATTGTGAATGCTTCGCCACCGCCTGTCAAAGCTGGTGACTCTAGCACGCCGATTAAACCAAATGTCATTGTCATTTTAAGTGAAGCGTTCTGGGACCCTACCGTTATCCCTGGCGCCAAATTCAGCCAAGACCCGATTCCCTTCTTCCACAAGTTGCAGAAGGAAGGCACAAGCGGAACGATGCTCTCTCCACAATATGGCGGAGGTACAGCCAACGTGGAATTCGAAGTTCTAACAGGGAACTCGATGCGATTCTTGCCTCAAGGTTCCATTGCTTACAATCAATACATTTCTAATGAAGTAGATTCGTTAGCGAGTATTTATGCACGTCAAGGCTACACGTCAACGGCGATAAGCCCTTTCTACAATTGGTATTTTAACAGTAATAAAATTTATCAAGATTTCGGTTTCTCTAAATATATTCCGATCGAGTATTTCAAGCCTAACTATTCTGGGCCTTATATTGCGGACAGCGAAGTAGCGGCGAACATAATTCATGCCACCGAGCAAAGCGCTGGATCTGACTTCGTATTTGCCAATACGATGGAAAACCATTTCCATTTCTACCCAGGGAAATTCCCGAAAAATACGTTCGACGTCACAGGTAACTTCTCGCCTTCATCTATCGGGATGTTGGAGACGCTAGCGCAAGGTATTAACGGTTCTGACCGTATGTTGAAAGAATTAGTTGAGTACTATGAGAAAAAAGGCGAGCCAACGATTATCGCGTTCTGGGGCGATCATTTACCAGCGCTGGGCGATGATTATGCAACTTACATCGACACAAAGTATATTAGCGGCAAAGATGATCCTGATTTCTTGAAAAAAATGTACAGCGTGCCATTAGTCGTTTGGAACAATATTGACAAGACGCGCAAAGATCAATTGAACATTAGCCCTTCGTTCCTTGGACCTTACTTGATTGAATTGTCTGGTCAACAAGGCAATTATTACACGAATTTCTTGAGTGCATTGGCTAAGAAGTATCCCGTCATTCCACCAAAAGATCACTACCAGGAAATGAATATCAAAGGGGAAGATCTGAAAGATTACGAGACGCTTCAATATGATATTTTGTTCGGAGATCGCCATGCATATAAGGATTACAAAACACCGATTATCGATCCAAAATATATGCTTGGCTTTGGCCCGATTACGTTGGATAAAGTTGAGGCTGACTCTCTCGATCTATCTGGTCGCAGTAGTATCACGTTGACCGTGCAAGGCAGCAACATCCCTCCATTAGGGTATGTCACCTTGAATGGCAAGCCTTTGACAACGACTTGGAAAGACGAGCATACCGCAACAGCTGTCGTTGATGGCGCACTGCTTAAAGCCGGACTTTGGGACATTCAAGTGAATGTGAAAGACTCTAAAGAAACGATCATTGGAAAATCGAACTCGGTGTCGATTGATATCGGCGGCCGCTAAAATGATACACAAAAGAGCCCTTTATTCTCTAGTTGAGAATGAGGGCTCTTTGCTGATCGCTTATTTTATTCGAAGCTTACAGATTAATAATTTTACCCGTCGCTTCGGATTCGAATGCAGCCAAAATGACTTTCAGCGCGCGGTAGCCTTCTTCACCAGAAATGCGCGGTTCTTGGCCGTTCACAATGCATGCGACGAACTCGTCGATAACACCGCTAGTTGTTTGTTTCTCATTCGTTGCTACTTGACCCACTTTGTAACGCTCTACGGTGCCATCACGAAGCTCAACGATTACTTGATCGTTCGGATCTGTATCAATTTTGATAACGCCATTCTCACACCAGAGAACCGTTGAGTTGTCTTGACCTTTGTAGTACGTCCAGCTCGCAACCAAAGAACCTGTTGCACCGCTTTTCATGCGAAGCAAGCATGTTGCGTTATCGTCAATGTCTGTACCTTCTTTATGCAGGGTACCTACGAACGCGGCAACTTGTGCCACTTCATCATCCAACAGCCAACGGATCAAGTCGGATTTGTGAACGCCAAGATCGCCCATTGCGCCCATCAGCGCTTCTTCTTTACGGAAGAACCAGCTCTCACGTCCGTCAACGCTCCAGCCTTCAGGACCTGGGTGACCGAACGATGTGCGGAACGTAAGTACTTTGCCAAGCTTGCCCGACGTCAAGATTTCTTTTGCTTTCACAGACGGAGGCATCAAGCGTTGGTTGTGGCCAACCATCAGGAAAACACCATTTTTCTTCGCAGCTTCGATCATAGCCTCCGATTCAGCAGCGGAAGTTGCCATCGGTTTCTCAACAAGCACGTGAGCGCCCGCATTTGCCGCGGCAATCGAGATTTCAGCATGCAAATAGTTAGGTGTACATACGCTTACCGCGTCAACTTTTTCGGCTTTTAGCATATCCACATAATTGCTGTACGCTTTACCGCCATGAAGTTCTGCATAATGCTGTGCTCTTTCGATCACAGGATCAACAAAAGCAACCAGCTCAACATTGGCATTCAATGCGTATTCTGGGATATGACGATGTTTGGAAATGGAACCACAGCCGATAACGGCAACTTTAATTTTGCTCATGCGTGAAATGCTCCTCTATTATGAATTAATGAATGAATTAGTTATGAACGTTCAGGTAGTTCTCTTTTACCCAGTTGAAGCTGTTTTCAATGCTAGTTAGAGGTGCTTTCTGACAGTGATCTTGTTCCACTACTAGCCATTCTACGCCAGCTTTTTCAGCAGCTTGAATCACTTCTGGAAGCGGAACTTCACCAAGCCCTAGCTCCAATGTAACCAATTTCCCTTCTTCATCTCTGGAGAAATCCTTGAAGTGAACTAGCGGCAGACGGCCAGCATATTTCGCAATATAGGCAAGAGGATCTTGACCCGCGAATTTCACCCAGCACACGTCCATTTCCACTTTGATGGCATCGTTACCCGCATACATCGCATCAAAAACGAACTCATCTTCCACTTTATAATGGAATTCGAAATCGTGGTTATGGTAAAGGAATTGAAGGCCTTGCTTTTGGGTTTCAACCGCTAATGCTTGGCATTCTGCGATCAGTGCTTTCCATTGATCAACGGATTCACGCTCTTCTGCACCAACGTATGGACAAATCGCATATTTCGCACCGATCGTTTTCAAGTAATCAATCTCACCTTGGAAGTCATTACGGAATCTTTCCAAGCTAATGTGGCTTCCGAAAGCTTTCAAACCAAGCTCATCAAGAAGCCCTTTCAATTGCTCAGCTGGCATCCCGTAGTACCCTGCGAACTCAACACCTTCATATCCTAACTTAGCAACATGACGAAGTGTTCCTTCCATGTCACGTGCCATATCATCTCTAAGTGTGTACAATTGAAGACCTATTCCTAAACGTCCCATTTGTTCGCCTCTTTTCATAGAATGAATTCGTTTAATTGAACCTAACACTAGTATAAACGAGATTGGCCTATTTTGACCATTCACGATATAATTAAAACATCTCTTATTTGGCTACGAAAGGCGAACCTTATGCATGCAGAACTATTAACTTGCGGCTATTCTTTTCACATGGAGCCGTTCTATAACAGTGCAAAATCTGGACTTCAAACTTATCTTTTTCGATTACAAACCGAAGGCAGCTGTGAAGCACTTGTTGACGGCCGCATGGTCCCGATTGAAGCTGGTACATTGCTATTATTCCCGCCAGGGGCGCCATACGAATTACGCATTGAACAGGAATCCGCGCAACCCGATCTCAAAATCGCCAGCGGCGATTATTACTTATTTTGCAAAGGGGACTGGATTGATGCCTGGTGGAGCCGCAGCGCCAAGCCGACCTGCAGCCGCATTGATTTAGATCCTCGATTAATCTCTCTGTGGCGGCAAATGATTCTTGAGAAACGGAGAATGGAAGAGGAAAACGTGGAGCTTAGCGGATACTTGCTGCAAGCGCTATGCGTTTCGCTGGAGCGTGCGGCGACAGAAACCTTCACCTTGCAGGGACGCCCGTTTACTGGCACACGAATGAAGCGGTTTATTGAAGCGCATGCGACCGCGGCGTTTAAAGTTGAGGATGTAGCGGAGCACGTTGGGCTCAGCATTTCTCGGGCCGTTCATTTATTCAAAGAGTACTTCGGGAAAACAATGATCCAATACGCGACCGAAGTTCGCTTAACCAGCGCGGTTGAACGCATGCGCGACGGCTCGATGTCCCTCGAACAAATTGCTTTAAGCTGCGGCTTCGGCTCTTATCCTTATTTTCACCGTGCGTTTAAAAATCGATTCGGCATCTCGCCAAAGACGTACCGTCAACAGATGCATCACACGTAATTGCACCAATAAATTTCACAAAATATTCAATTTTTCATTGAAAAACATGAAACAAATCCGCAATCTCATCCGTATTGTCTATATAGAAGAATTTACATAGCAAACTCGCTTTTTTGTCTTAAAATTGTAAAACTATTTTAAGGTTCTATTAATAATATTCCGATATGCTAGAGGCATATCCAATTCTTAGGATGGTGGAACTCATGAAAATGTTTATTACGATTCACAACAAACCTGTGCCCGTATACTCCGATGAGAAAAATAGAAAGAAATTCAATCTGCTGAAATCCGCACTTGAGGCGAAAGTAACGAAGGGCAGAGCTACCCTGAAGAAATGCTTGGATTCGATCATCTCGATCGAGATTGTTGGCTGTGAAGCGATCCTTCACTCCTTGAATGAACGCGACTCACTCGCGTTATCTCTCTATTAAAAAAAGCCTGAAATCCAATGGATTTCAGGCTTTTTTACTTATTAACACTTTTTATAAATATTTCTGCTCCGCCACGTTCAAATGGTGCTGAGCATGACCAGCGATTACGAATGCAATCGCACGGGCTGAAATTCGAAATGTATTCGCTGTGCCAAAACGCGTCCATGCTTCGTCTGCAATCGTCGGCAGCAATGCGCGCGTCGCTTGTCGTACAGCTTGGAAATCTTGAATAAGATCCTTCAACGCCACCCCATCGAAGTTCGAATGGGCAATGAAAACATCTTGATCGAAGCCTGGCAGATCTGTCTGATCGCCGCGGGCAATTCGCAGCAGTCTATAGCTCATTATTCGTTCTGTGTCCGTGATATGACCAAGAACCTCTTTCAAACTCCACTTGCCTGGCGCATAACCTGAAAGCGCCTGCTCTTCCTGTAAGGAGGAGAACATCGCAACAAGAGCCTTCTCCTGCTCGTCCAAAATGGACACATAATCCCCTTCTGGAACTACTTGGATGTACCCCGTATAAAAGGATGCATATTCGTCTTGACCTGGTCGTTGCAGCATAGTGATTCGTCTCCTCTCACCTTATGGAAATCGTTAACTATCACCTATCATAGCTTAAAATGGTTCTAATTAGAATCGCTCCAGCAGCCAGATTTTGCTCTGGAAGTCGCCGTGGAGACCAGCGACTGATAAACCTGCATATAGCAAATGGTCACCAGGGTATACGCCATCTGTTCCTTCGATTCGATAGTCGAAGTCAGGGTTCAGCCCTTTGAGGCGCAGTGTCGCAAGCGGCGCATTCGGTTCAGCAAGAACGCGAACGAATACGACCATCGCTTGTGTCTTGTCCTCGGAGACTATCATCCACGCGGTTTCATTCCCCTCGAACGGACTCAGTAAACGATACATATCGCCAAATTGGACCAACGGGCGAATTTGTTTGTACTCGGCAATTTGCTTCGAGACAATTGCTTTCTCTTCCTCTGTGAATTTCGTGAGGTCGAGCTCATAGCCGAAGTTCCCCGACATTGCGACATTGCCGCGCGTCTCTAAGGACGTTATGCGATGAACTTGGTGATTGGGCACAGCGGATACGTGAGCGCCCATAGAGCTAACGGGGTAGACCATGCTAGTCCCATATTGGATTTTCAGACGACACACGGCATCCGTATTATCGCTTGTCCAGGTTTGCGGCATGTAATACAGAATGCCTGGATCAAACCTGCCTCCGCCGCCTGAACAGCTCTCAAACAAGATGTGCGGATACTCTGACGTGATGGCTTCGAGCACTTCATACAAGCCTAGCATATACCGATGAGCGGTCTCTCGTTGACGTTCCGGCGGAAGTGCAGCCGACCCTATCTCGCTCATATTCCGATTCATATCCCACTTCACATAGGTGATTGGTGCACTGCTCAAAATGTTGCGCAACATCGCCATAATCCCCTCACGCACATCGGCGCGCGAGAAATCCAAGATCAGTTGCCCGCGGCCTTCTGTGCGGCGGCGATCAGGGACATGCAAGCACCAATCTGGGTGCTTCCTGTAGAGATCGCTTTCCGGCGACACCATTTCTGGCTCAAACCAAAGGCCAAACGAGAGCCCCAGCTTATTCACACGCTGAGCGAGATCTTCCAAACCGCCTGGAAGCTTCGCCTTATCGACAACCCAATCTCCCAGGGAGGTCGTGTCATCGTCTCGTTTGCCGAACCATCCATCGTCAAGCACGAACAGTTCGATACCCAGCTCTTGGCCGGCACGAGCGATGCTCTCAATTTTATCCGCGTCAAAATTGAAATAAGTAGCTTCCCAGTTGTTCACCAATACAGGGCGCACTTGATCTCGAAACTCACCGCGGCACAGGCGCGTCCGATACAACCGATGGTACGTTCTCGACATGTCGCCGAGTCCGCCACTCGAGTACACCATCACAGCTTCGGGTGTTTGGAATTGCTCACCTGGCTCTAGCAGCCAGCTGAAGTCAAAAGGATTAATCCCGATGGAAACACGGGCTGTCGCAAAAGGATCCACTTCTGCATGCGCAGCGAAGTTCCCACTGTACACGAGGTTAAAGCCGTACACTTCACCGTAGTCCTCATTCGCATCCTTAGCGAGCAACGCGACGAACGGGTTATGTTGATGCGAGCTTGCGCCGCGGCGGCTTTCTACGGTCAACTTGCCAGGAGCAAGCGGTCTGCGCTCAATATGACGCTCCCGTGCCCAGCTGCCAGAGAGCTGCAGCAAATCCCAATTTGCATGCGAATAGTCGACGCTCATACTTAATGCACGAAGCAGCTTCAGATCAGCCCTCCCTTCATTCACAAAACGTATAGAGCGAGTAATCGCCGCATGATCGGCAAAAATCGTGTAGGACAAAATGGCACGCAAACCTGCTACGCGATCAACAAGTTCGATTTCTAATGTCTCTGCTTCTTGATCTCCCTCGACATAGGTGGAAGGCAGACCAACAAGCGCTGGTTTACCTGGCAGAATGCGATGCTTGTCATACACTAGCTCTGTAATCGTTGAACCGTTCGGCAGCGCAACCTGATAAGCAGGCTCACGATAATCACTTGTCCCATACGCTGGATACTCCTGTGGAAGCGTGTCAAACGATATCAGCCTGGTTCCTTTCACTGGATTCGGGCAAAAGGAAGCGCGTTCTGTGTATTGAATAATCGTACCCAATTGACCTGATCGAATCGGACGGCCCCAGTACACATGGGCTGGGTACGCATGATTAATAAGTTGAATGACATAGCTCATTTGGCTATTTTGCAAATGGAAAATACCTTGATCTTCTTCAAAAAAAATAGACATTAGAATCCCTCCTAATGTCTATTATCGTATGGTTTCTGGAACAAAACTATGGAGAGAATGCACCTACATATGGAGAAATGTATTTTTTTAACCGAACTTGTACGTCATGCCATGACCGCCCTTCGGATACACCCAATCAATATTGTACGAAGGGCACGCAATCCGACAAGTCCCGCATTCAATACAATTTTCATAGGCGACCGTCGTAATTTTCAATTTTTTCTCCCACTCATACACATCCGAGGGACAGAAATAGTTACAGTCTTTGGTAACACAATTTAAGCAAGTTTGTGTATCTTTGATCACGAGGTGGGATTTATCATCGCATTTGTAACGAATGGTGAACAATCTATCTGAAATTCCGTTTTGGCTCATCCGTTCATCGCCCTCCATCCCTTATAGCCCAGCTTCATCAGGTTCATGGTGCCGCCTGCTGCGTTCTTGATGAGCTTCATGGCCATTTTCTGCTTCTCGGCTTTCGTAATTCCGTCCACTAGGAACATGTTGTAGGCTGCTTCATTCACGGCCCGCGGCAAACGATCAAACAGTAGTTCAGGATCCTGCTCTTTCAGGAATTGATGCATGCCTTTGTACTTCTGCAAATCCTTGTGTACGAATGATGCCCGAATCTTGTTATCGTAAATGTGCATCGTAGGCGCAGAGAAATCTCCGCGCGCTTTTGCTTCAATAATCGCTTCCCCTGCCAAGCGGCCAGAGGTCATCGCGAGATTCGTCCCCTCCCGGTGGACAAAGTTCACTAGCTGCGCAGCATCCCCGCAAACACACCACCCATCGCCAGATAATGTGGGCATCGAGTGGAAGCCGCCTTCAGGAATTAAGTGTCCTGAATACTCCTTCGTCTCTCCGCCTTGAATCAACTTGCGAATCATCGGATGCTGCTTAACTGCGTCGAGCACGGCATAAGGCTTGATCCTTTTATCCCGCAAATGATTGACCATCACGCCGACGCCTAAGGAGATAGTTTCTTTATTCGTATAGAGGAAGCCCATGCCCGCCATGCCGAGCGAGGTTTCGCCCATGAATTCAATGGTGACCCCTTCGTCGCCTTCGAGACCGAAGCGATCCTCAATTTTCTCCCGAGGAAGCGCAATGACTTCTTTTACAGCCAAAGATACCTCATCCGGCATCCATTCTTTATGAATCCCCATCGCCTTGCCCAGCAAGGAATTCACGCCATCCGCGATGACAACAACGTCCGCATACAAATCGCCGTCATCCCGATCCGTCCGAACGCCGACGACTTTATTGCCTTCGCGAATCACGTCAAGCGCGACGGTTTCATAGATGGGAATCGCGCCAGCGGCAACGGCTTTTTCGGCAAACCATTGATCAAATTTGACACGCAGGCCAGTGAAGCAATTGTAGGGCTCTTTGTACGCCTCGTTGCGATGGCCGAAGGTAACCATCGATTCCTTGCCCATCATCCAGATTCGCTGCTCAACAATGTAGCGCTCCATGGGAAAGTTTTTTTCTGTCCAAAACTCAGGGACAAGCTCCTCAATCTGTTTGCGATAGAGGACGCCGCCGAATATATTTTTGGCGCCAGGAAACTCGCCTCTTTCCAGCAAAACAACGGATAGGCCCGCTCTTGCCATGGTCAGCGCCGCCGCCGCTCCGGCGGGGCCGCCGCCAACGACGATGGCATCCCATTTCTCATTCATTTCGCTTCACTCCTCTCGCGTGTGGCGGTCGATTCGGATTCCGTAGGTGCAGCGGATAATGAGTCCTTATCCGAAGGAGGTTGGATGCCGAAAAGCGTCCGACGTTTTTTGAATTCTGCTGTGATCGCTGGCACAATTTTGAAGAGATCACCAACCAAGCCATAGTGAGCGAATTGAAAAATAGGTGCATTCTCGTCGCGGTTGATCGCAACAACGACATCCGCGTTGCTCATGCCGACCGTATGCTGCACGGCGCCAGAGATGCCGATGGCAAAGTACAGCTTCGGCCGCACCGTCGCGCCCGTTTGCCCCACTTGATGCTCATGGGAGATCCACCCCGCATCCACGGCAGCGCGCGACGCGCCAACGACACCGCCGAGCGCGTCCGCCAGCTCGGCGAGCAGCCCAAAGGCGTCGGGCCCGCCCAGCCCGCGGCCGCCAGCGACGATAATCTCGCATTCTTCGAGATTGAGCTTGCCTGTTTCGCGCAGGAATTCGAGCACCTGCGCGTCAATCTCTTCCTCGCGCATCGTCGCCTCGATGCGCACGATCTCGCCTTGGCGCGCTGCGTCCTTCGGCAGCGCCTGAAATACGCCGGCGCGCGCTGTCGCCATCTGCGGCCGGTACTGTTTACAGAGGATGGTGGCCATCATCTTCTCAGAGAAAGCCGGCCGGCTGGCCAGCAGCAGCCGCGATGGATGCGGTTCGACATCGAGCTGCGTCGTGTCGGCCGTCAGCCCTGTCGGCAGGTGCGTTGCGATCGCACCTGCTAGATCACGGCCCGTCGCGGTCGCGCCGAACAGCACGATCTCGGGCTTCGCATCCTCGATCAGCTTCAAGCAGACCCGGCTGTAAGGCCGGGTCCTATAATCGCGAAGCTCGGGAGCTTCGCAGAGATACACCCGGTCGGCGCCGTAGTGCACGGCTTCCTCGGCGAGATGTGCGACATTCTCGCCGAGGACGAGCGCCATGAGCGGCGCCTCCAGCTTCGCGGCCAGCTTCTTGCCCTCACCTAGCAGCTGCCAGGACACCTTTTTCGCTATGCCTTCGCGCTGCTCTACTACTATCAACACCCCTCGATATGCCGACCAATCCGGCATCGATGGATCTATTTGCTCAGTTGACTGTTCCTTTGCCATCGTGTCACCCTCCGTTCCTCTCGATCAAGCCCAATCCAACAGGGTCTGCATGTCCTTCGTTAATAGCTGATCAGCGAGCTGAGCTGCCGCTGCTTCTGGACTATCGTATGTGATCATTTTCGTCTTCACTGCTTTGACTTCGGGCACCCACGTTTTCGCGACAATCGTTGGCGAGCCTTTGAGCCCAATCTTGGCACGTTCAAGATCTGGGAAATCCGCTGTCGTCCAAACCGTTGGCTTATAGCGAGCCGCTCGAATCATGCCTGGCAACGAAGCACGTCTGACCTTGTTTAATTCCTTCAACGCTGTAATTAGCACGGGCATGCTTGTCTCAACGACTTCAATGCCATCCTCCAACAATCGGTGAACACGTACTTTCCGATTCTCTTCATCGACTTTCTCCACTTTATTGACATACGTCAGCTGTTCCAAATCTAATCGGCAAGCAACACCAGGACCTACTTGTCCCGTATCGCCGTCTAGCGTCTGTTTCCCGCAAAACACGATATCCACGTGTCCCCATGTTTCCGCGATTTTACGAATCGTTCGGGCCACAACATACGACGTTGCCAGCGTATCAGCGCCTGCGAAGCCACGGTCTGTGACGAGGACAGCATCATCTGCGCCAAGCGAAATGCATTCCTTTAGTCCCTTTTCCGCTGGCGGTGGACCCATTGTAACGACTGTGATGCGCGCTCCTTGCTCATCTTTGATGCGAAGCGCCTCTTCTAAGCCATGCATATCATAGAAATTCACAATGCTGGGGACACCTTGGCGAATGAGCGTATTATTCTTGGGATCGATGCGAATTTCTCGGGAATCTGGAACTTGTTTAATACACACAACAATATGCAGCATCTCTGCACCCTCCTAATTCTGTGGAGAACTGGCTTGCACGTTTTCACAACAAGTGTAAAAGCTTGTCATCATTGTGAAATTTGTCACGTAAATGTCGACGGGAATCGCTTACAGAATCTATCACAGTATATGCGGGAACGTTAGGATCTCAGAACATCGCTGTTCTTCAAGTTAGGCTGATATCTCGCGAGAAATCATTTTCTGTGATATCTGGGAGGGGAGGGACTAGGTTTCCTATAGAAATGAACAAGAAAAAGACTGCCCATTGGACAGCCATAAACTAATTGTCATATCACGAAAAAAATGAACTGATCACTCAGCAGCTACGGCTGCTTTCTTCGTATACCGATTCACCGGAACTGGAACCCCCAGATTCCCGCGCAGCGTATCCGCTTCGTATTCCGTCCTGTACAACCCACGCTCTTGCAGAATCGGCACGACGAGATCAACGAAGTCGTCAAGCCCTTTCGGCAAGGCAGCCGCGATGATAAATCCATCTGCCGCATTTTCTTCGAACCACGCTTGTACGCGATCTGCGACATACTCAGGTGTTCCCGTAAACTCATTACGAGGCGTTGCCACACTCAATGCCACTTGGCGCAGCGTAAGGTTTTTCTCTTTGGCTGTTTGCTTGATTTTATCCGTACCACTGCGGAAGCTATTGCTGCCGAACTCTCCTAATTCTGGGAATGGCTCATCCAACGGATATTGGGAGAAATCGTGATGTTCGAAGAATCGACCTAAGTAATCCAGCGCCTTATCAATGGTCACTAAACTTGCGACTTCTTGATATTTGCGCTCTGCTTCTTCTTCTGTACGGCCAATAATCGGGGCAATGCCCGGTAAAATAACGACTTCATCCGGATTGCGTCCTTCGGAGGCTACTCGCTTTTTAATATCCGCATAGTACGCTTTCGCCTCTTCAATTGTCTCATGTCCTGCAAAAATTGCATCCGCCACTTTCGCTGCAAACGCCCGACCATCCTCAGACGCACCCGCTTGGAAGATTACTGGCTGACCTTGTCTGGAACGAGCGATATTCAGGGGACCCTGCACGGAGAAATATTCGCCTTTATGGTTCAAGGTATGCAGCTTGCTTGGGTCGAAAAACACGCCGCTCTCCTTATCACGAACGAACGCATCATCTTCCCAGGAATCCCATAGTCCGCGGGTCACTTCCAAATATTCGTTCGCAATGCGATATCGTTCTGGGTGCGAAGGATGTTCGGCTTTGCTGTAGTTTTTCGCTGAACCTTCCAGCGGAGAGGTCACTACGTTCCAACCAGAACGTCCATCACTGATCAAATCAATGGAGGCAAATTGCCTAGCCACGGTGAACGGCTCACTGTACGAAGTGGATAACGTGCCTACCAATCCAATATGCGAGGTGACCGAAGCCAAGGCGGAAAGAATAGTAATCGGCTCAAACCGATTGAGAAAATGAGGTATTGATTTTTCCGTTATATACAGGCCGTCCGCAATGAAAACAAGATCGAATTTGCCTGATTCGGCTTTCTGCGCCTGCTGTTTATAAAAGCCAAAATTCACACTCGCATCCGTAATCGCCTCAGGATGTCTCCATCCCGACACATTTCCGCCTACGCCATGAATGATGGCGCCTAATTTCAGTTGTTTTTGTTTAGCCATTGTCTTCTCCATCCTTTCACAATATCGCTGCAGTCTGAATGTGTAACCGATAGCTTTTCACGAGAATCTCGCCTTTTTGAATATCTTTGTCATATGCGCGCTCGAAACCCAACCGTTCATAAAGCTTCACAGCCGATTCCATCATGTCCGAGGTGTGTAAATGCAGGGTATCTGCCCCTAACTCGACGGCGCGTTTTATATTTTCTTTAATCAGCGCTGTTGCGATGCCTCTTCCTCTTGCACTTGGCGAAACTGCTAATAATCGAAGAATGGGAGACTCGATCTCTAGCTCTGGCGCGCCATATGCGGCCTCGGACGATTGGAACAATTGCGAGCTCCCGACAACTTCATCATCAATCAGCGCTATAATCCGCGCGATGGGCTTTGCGCTATCCACAGATGCGATAATATTTTCTTTATATTGATCCCAGCCTTCTGGAGGCAGGACAGCGCGATATTGGTCATAGGCATCTTCCAGCACTCTTCGAATCGCTTCACGGTCACTATCCTTCGCTTCCCGAATGTGTACTTCTCTTGCATCCGCCATGCGCTAATCCTCCTTATTCACGCGATTCTAACGCGCTTTTGATTCGTGCGATTTGTGCCAAATGAACCTGCACATGAGAGACAAAGGACTGAACAACATCCGTTAATGTGAGCGTTTGTCCTTTGACATTTACGCCCGTTTTGTTCCAATCGTCAGGTGATAACCGTTCGAACAAAGCATGGTTATACACTAATAACGACTGAAATAGGACTAAAATATCGGAAGCTAAGCCTTCATTGGCTTTGGCGCTGCTTACCCATGGATCTTGGTCAAAGGCTGGCAATTGGGCTGATGCCCCTGAAATAATGGCGCGTATTCGAAAGGAAACGACGATATTATGATCGGCCAAATGAGACAGTACCTCGGTTACGCTCCATTTATCTGGTGCTGGCTTCCAAGTCAATTGACCTTTGTTCAATCCTTGAATTGCTTCCTGCAGTTGTTGATGCGTGTATAAATAGGCTGACAAATCGGGGATCGTTAAACTCATGTTGATACCTCCAATGGGGTGTCGGATGATAAATTAAGTAGTGCTTTCTCTGCTAAAATGGCAAAATATCGCGCGCTAATCGGCAACGCCCGCTCATCGATATCGAACCCAGGATGATGCCACTCTTGCGGACCCGAAGTGCCCATAAAGACGAAGACACCGGGAATTTGCTTCTGGTAAAAAGCGAAATCTTCCCCTGCAGGTGATGGCACAGGTGTAATCACTTGAAGACCCGTTTGTTCGGCTGCCTCTGAGGCTAACTGCGCGAAAGCCTGATCATTGAACACCGATGGCGGTCCCTTGATCCATCGAACCGTAGCTTTTGTTCCATAAGCTGCAGCTACGCCTTGTACAACCTGTTCCATCCGCTTGATAACAAGGTTTCGGACACTCTCTTCAAACGTGCGGAGCGTGCCATCCAGGATGGCCTTCTCGGGGATCACATTCCAAGCTGTCCCGCTATGGATACGTGTCACACTAATTACCGCACTTTCAAGAGAGGAGATGTTGCGGCTAACGATCGATTGAAGCGCGGTCACAATGTGTGCGCCTGTCACAATCGGATCTATTCCTGCTTCTGGAACTGCCGCATGCGTGCCAGTCCCTTCAACCTCGATCACAAATCCGTCCGCAGCCGCCATTAAAGGACCCGCTTTGATGCCGATTGTTCCAACGGGGAGATCTGGCTTATTATGCATGCCATAAATCACGCTCACCCCTTCAAGTGCACCGCTGCGTATGACTTGCTCTGCGCCTTGTGCTTTCTCCTCAGCGGGTTGAAAAATAAATCGAACCGTTCCCTTGAGATCTTGTTCCTGCCCCTTTAGCAAGAGGGCTGCACCCAATACGGCTGCTGTATGAAAATCATGTCCGCACGCATGCATCTTGCCTGGAACTTGCGACGCGAAAGGAAGGCCTGTTTCTTCATGTATAGGCAGGGCATCAATGTCGGCTCGAATAGCTACAATCGGTCCTGCATGCAAGCCGCCTACCTCGGCGATGAGCCCTGTTTGGAGTTGATAATCAGTAATACGAATTTCTGCTTCCGTGAGCCAGTCACGAATCGCAGCGGTCGTTTGTACCTCCTCATGCGATAATTCAGGAAAACGATGCAAATGACGTCGGAACTCTACCAGCTTCTGAGCAAAATCCTCGGACATCTGTATGGAAGCGTGTAGACTCATCCCTCTTCCTCCTTCAAATCTGTCCACTTATACATGCAATTCCGTGAAGGCTTCACTCAACAGTTCAAACGAACGCAATCGTTTGCTAAAATCCTTGACTGATGTTGTGACGATAAATTCGTCAATCCGATATTTCTTCTGAAGCTCCAGAAGCTTCTGACGTACGGTTTCCTTCGTACCGCGCGTTATTTCTGCTTGCTTCTCTTCAACCGTGAATTTGGCTTGTGTTTGGCGGCCGTATTCCTCCGCCTGTTCCAGTGTGCCAACGGTTAAGGTTTTACCATTTTCCAAATGAATCTTGACGTTCTTATATTCACCTGCGAGTTCGTTAGCCTCTTCATCTGTGTCCGCGACAATTAGTGAAAGAGCCAAGATTAGATTAGGTTGAGTGCCTTTGTCTGGATTGAAATGGTGATAATAGGATTCAAACGCCGCTTCCGCAATCGCCTGATCGCCATTAATGAATTGCGCGAAAACGTACGGCAATCCCGCTTCAGCCGCCGATTGCGCACTTGCCGCGCTCGCACCGAGGACATAAATATCCACAGGAACAGTAGGAATTGGCGAGACGCGCAACCCTTTTAAAGGATGCTTGTCGTGGATTTGATTTTTCACAAATTGCTGAAGATCCTCTAATTTATCTGCTAAGGATGCTGCTTCGGTAATGCCCTGCTGCAGCGCTTTGGTTGAACGAGGCAATCCGCCAGGTGCACGGCCAATCCCCAAATCTACCCTGCCTGGAGCAAGGGAAGCCAGCACATTGAAATTCTCAGCCACCTTATAGGGGCTGTAATGCTGCAGCATAATGCCGCCGGAGCCAATGCGAATTCGGTTTGTTTTAGCTAGTAAATGTGAAATTAGAACCTCAGGTGAAGAGCCCGCTACCTGCTCGGAATCATGATGCTCAGAAACCCAGAATCGGTGATACGATAACGACTCTGCCCTCTGAACAAGCTCGATTGTATGCTGAAAAGCGTCATAAGCGGTTTCGCCAGGAAACACGACACTTTGATCCAAAATGCTCAATTTAATCCCCATGTTCGAACACTCCATTTCCTGATCTGACTTACAGCTAGATGTTGTAACTCCATTCGGGCGTAATGCGCTTCAAGAATTGTCTTGTCCGTTCTTCCTTGGCCGCGCTGAAAATCTCCCTCGGCTTGCCTTCCTCAACGATGACGCCTTGATCCATAAAGACCACATGATTAGCTACTTCACGGGCAAAGCCCATCTCATGGGTGACGATAATCATCGTGATGCCTTCTTTGGCAATCTTCTGAATGACATCGAGCACCTCGCCAACAAGTTCCGGATCCAGTGCAGATGTCGGTTCATCGAACAGGATGACCTCAGGATTTAATGCCAGCGCACGCGCAATGCCTACACGCTGCTGCTGTCCGCCAGACAGTTGGCTTGGATAAGCATCCAATTTGCCTCCCAATCCGACTTTCTCCAGCACCTTCACGCTGACTTCTCTTGCCTGTTCCTTCGGCTGTTTCTGGACGATGACGAGCCCTTCCATGACGTTTTCGAGCACCGTTTTATGTTTGAACAAATTGTAATGTTGGAACACCATCGCTGATTTTTGACGAAGCGCGTGAATCTCCACTTTGCTGGGCCGCTTGCAATTCACTGTGAAATCCCCAATCTTCACTTCGCCGAGATTCGGCTTTTCCAAATAGTTCAAGCAACGAAGCAACGTCGTTTTTCCTGAACCGCTGGGGCCAAGAATACAGACGACTTCTCCTTTTTGCACTGTCAGATTAATCCCTTTCAGCACTTCGTTCTTCCCGAACGACTTGGTGATATTCGTCAGTTGAATCATGATACGCCACCTCGGTTAAACAGATTGATTCGTTTCTCTAGTAAGCCAGTGGCTCTTTCAATAAGGAAAGTGATTCCCCAGAACAGCAGTGCAGCTGCAATATAAGCTTCGAAAAACTTCCAGTTCGTCGTCGCCACAATTTGTGCCTTTGCGTTAATTTCTACGACAGATACTGTGAATGCCAATGTAGAGCCGTGCAGCATGCCAATGAGTGTATTGGACAAATTCGGTAAGCTAACAGCCAACGCTTGTGGCAAAATAATGCGGCGAAGCGCCTGCGGTGTCGTCATGCCGATCGAATAGGCAGCTTCAATTTGCCCCCGATTAATTGCGACAATGCCTGATCTCACAACCTCGGAGAGGTAAGCTCCAGCTGTAATGGAGAAGGAGAGAAAAGCAAACCCAATCATCGGTATGGAAACGGAACGGAAGCTCCAACCGAAGGCGGCAGCGATCCCGTCAATCACCATAGGCAATCCGAAATAAATGAGCAGTAAATGCATTAACATCGGCGTACCGCGAACAAATGTTACATATGCCGTTGCGAGATAATGAATATAAGGCACGCGGTATAGTCGGATTAAAGCGACGGATGCGCCGATAATACATCCAAAAAAGACAGAAACCACAGTAATCAACAGTGTCGTCGGCAGAGCGGACAGTAATTGAACAAAGGCCGTCCAGATGAATTCAAGATCGATACTCATGCTTGGAAGCCCCCTTTATCTGGCTGCGTTGATGGGATGCCTTTGAACCAGCGGCGTGATAGCGGTTGACGCGCTTCGGTGACAAGCGGTTGCTCGTGTTGCAGCAAGCGTTTCTCCACGTACATGAACAGCTTTTCTAGACCGAAGCAAATGATGAAATAAATGATCGATAAGGAAATGTACGTTTCCATAAAATGCTGGGTAGCCGAACCGAGCGTCTGCGCTTTGCCCATCAATTCCATCGCACCTAGGGAGAAAGCGAGCGACGTATCCTTCAAGTTCGCAATGAGCAGATTCGTAAAATTAGGCAGCGAGATGGCCAATGCTTGCGGCATTATAATTCGCGTAAAGGCTTGATAACCTGTCATGCCTACGGAATAGGCCGCCTCTACTTGCCCTCTGTCCACAGCCTTGACCGCTGCGCGAATGACTTCCGAAATATAGGCGCCCGAATGCAGCGCGAATGTCAGAATGACAAAGGTCAACACAGGAGCTTTCGACACATCCACATGAATCGACTTCAACATTTCGGGAAGTCCGTAGTAAATCAGAAACAGTTGAATAAGAATCGGGGTCCCGCGAAAAAAGGATACATAAATCTGTGATAACCGCTGCAGCACAGGTATTTGATAAAGCCGGGGGAGCGCAATGAGAAATCCAATGACGATCCCCAGCCCCATCGAACAGGCAACAATGAATAATGAAATGGGAATGTAGTTCAGTAGTTTTGGTAAAAAATCGAATACATAGGTGATATCGAATTGGGTTGCCATAATGGCGATCTCACCTTTCTTAGCATCATGTAGGTTGATCTAGTCTTTTTTCGTAAAGTCTCCGCCCAGCCACTGTGTGCTTAACTTCGAGAGTGTGCCATCCGCTTTGACAGCTTTCAAGGCTACGTCAATTTTGTCTGCAAGTTCTTGCCCGTCTTTATCATTTTTGCGGAATAGGAAACGAACCTCAGCTTCTTCAATGATCGGTCCAACCGCTTTAAGTTTGCTTTGCGGGTCTACCAGCGGAAGCAAGAAATCCGCCCCAAGCGAACCATCCACACGTCCTGTTGTAAGCTGTGTAACCAAATCATTGGCTGCGCCGCTTTGATACACGATTTTGATCGCATTATCATGTGCCTTGTTATAGTTCTCCAGCAAAGTAGCTTCAGCGCTTGTGGCCGTCGTTAGTGCTTTCTTCCCTTTCAAATCATCGATCGATTGAATGGTTGTATTATCCTTGGCAACAATAACTTTGGTTTTCCAATATGCATACGGTTCATTGTTGAACAAATATTTTTGTTCTCTTTCTTTGTTTTTCTCAATTTCATGTGCGACGAAATCAATTTTGTTCGTCTCCAAGCTAAGCAGCAGGTTGGCGAAATCCATCGTTTTAAACTCGAATTCATAATCTGGTAACCGTTTATCCAGCTCTTTCACTAGTTCAATATCATACCCCGTCAACTTGCCGTCTTTATCTAAAAAGGCTACATTCGGAAATTGCGTCCCCGTGCCCACGATAATTTTCTTCACTTTGACAGGTGCCGCTGTTGCAGCTGCTGTTGTTGCCGTACTTGCCGCTGGTGCTTTCGTCACCTCTGCAGCTGCCTTCGGGGATGCGTCCGTCGTTGCACTTTTGGAGCCGCAGCCTGCTACCACTAAAGCTAAAGTTACTGTTGTTACCGCTAGTGTTGTGAATTGTTTCATTGTGAACCCCTCCAAATTTCCCGTTTTTATAATTCTTATAATTCCTACTTGTTTTGTATGAATCATAGCTATGACAATAATTTATCATGGAGTTCACGAACTGGATAATAGAGTTTTTCTATATCCATATCGAGAAGTCAAATCGGTTCCCGAATCGATTGGGCAATCCCTTTGCACAAATCTAAAGCAGCGTTGAAAAATAAGCCATTCTCGCCGTTTAATGCGATCATGTTCGTTTGCAGCGAAATACCAGCGATTTCGGGGAATTGAATCGGAAACAGCTTCCCTTCCTTCACTTCCTGTTCCACACATAGGCTAGGCAGAAAGGCGATGCCAACGCGCCCCAGCACTAATTTTTTCGCTGTTTCCAGCGTATCCGTCTGAAATTCGATATTCGGCGGCTGGCTCATGCTCGCAAATAAGCGATGAATTCGCATCCAATCGAGCGACCCGCACTCGAAGAAAACAAGCGGATACTCCCCAATATCATTCATCGAAATCATATGGTTCCCAATAAACGGATGCCCTTCATACACATAAAGACGAATTGGATCCTCATACGCTTTGGCGGAGAGCAGATTCGGGTGACTAATATTTCGCACAAATCCGATATCTAACTCCCGATTTAAAACTTTGTTAATGATCTCCTCGGACGCGGCCGTTGTCAGCTTATAGTTGACATCGGGGTATTTGTTCTTCAGTTTCGGAAGAATTGTTGGGATGATATAGTTAGACACCGATACCGTACAGCCTACTCGCAGTTCGTTGGGCAGTGTCCGCTTTTGCTTTAATTGAATTTTACTCTTCTGAAAAGTTTGCAGTAACTGCTGCGCATACGGCAGAAACTTCTTCCCATCGTCGGTCAAGGAGATCTGTTTCCCGATTCGTTCGAAAAGCCGACAATCCAGCTCACGTTCGAGGGATTGGATGCGGGCAGTCACAGATGGCTGGGATAAAAAAAGCACTTCTGCCGCTTTGTTGAAACTGCCATAATGAATGACATAAACAAAGGCTTCGATATTCTCGATGTTCAATGGGATTCCCCCAATCCGTTAATCCGAGGACTAAACTTATTATTCCGATTAAAAAACTTGGTTTAATGTTGGTATAACTATAGATCAACACGAATCATGTGTCAATACACAAAAAAACTGCCCTCCAATCTTCATTGGAGGCAGTTTTCGCATCATACTCATCGTATGAAGTTTACCAGCTTAAGTTTTGGAAAGTCCCTGTCCGCGCCGACTCCTGTGCTTTCATACACATCAGTGCACTCATCAAACCATCATCAAGTGTAGAGATGGAGCTCGCTGTTCCCCTCATGATCGCAGCGAAGTTGCTTGCCAGCTTCTCGTCACCGCCGAAATGATTATCACCTGCTTCAAGCTCGTAGGTTTCAACGCGGCCCGTATGATGCATATGCACCTTGACTTGACCGCTGTAGAAATCGAAATCTACGGTGCCCTTATATCCCATGAAGCGCGCTCCACGAGCAGCGGCTCCTCTGCGAATGAAGAAGTTTTGCGTGTAGGACATGTGCATGCCGCTTTCATAGCGGAACAATGCGCTTCCTGAATCTTCATTCCCCGTATCTTCGGCATAACAGCAATATTGCCAAGTAGGATCTAGCGGTTCTTTAGCGGAAACAGTGCTCTCCAAGCATGTGCGGTTATCTTCGCAATCCACACATTTAAGTCCAGCCGATTTCGTGCCTTTGAAAATTTGCTTGGAGGTCATGGCACACACGCTGACTGGACGCTGACCGAGAATCGCTTGGATATAGTCAAGATCGTGCGTCGCTTTTTGCAGGAAAAGACCGCCGGTCTCTTCTTCATTACGGTACCAACTCTGGAAATACACACGACCATACGGCACATTATTAATTGCCTGCACATGCTCGACTGTGCCTATTTTGCCAGATTGAACGATCTCCTTGACCAACTCCACGATGGAGGTGACTCTTAATGGGAAGGAAACCACCGCAGGTGAGGTGGATGCCTCGTAGCTTGATTTTAAAAGGAGTAAATCTTCAAAATTGGTAGCAACAGGCTTCTCGATATAGAGGGGCAGATTATGTTGCAGCACTTTCGCCCCCATCGTTGCATGAAGATTGCAGCGCGTACCAATCATGGCCCCATCTAATTGCTCGGTTTCCAGCATCTGTTCAGGCGTATCATAATAATGGACGTGATCCCAACCTTTCGCTTCAAGCTGATCTTTAATCGCATCTTTACGTATATCTACAATTGCCGCAACTTGGCAGCCCGTATCTGCCTTCATCACTTCATGAATGACTGTCTCAATCCTTTTCCCATACCCAATGACACCGATCTTCATACTAGCTCCCCCTCAAACTTGATGATACCTTGATTATAAAAGATGACCTTTGCCATTTCTTTGTCCTAAAAGCCGATTTTTTTGTTATTTCCGTGCGAACCCACATTTTCATATTAAAAATCCCGAATGCTGCATGCATGCAGACACTCGGGATTTTTACATTATTCTTCGTCTTCCTCAACCTCATACGTACACAGGAACCGCTCAACACCGGGGTATTTCTCCCCTAAACTTCGGACCACAAACCCGACATTACGGTAAAATTGAACCGCCTCTTCGTCCGTTTCCGCTGTAATGCGAGTAGGCTGCATCTCTTCAATGATTTCAAGCAGCAGACCCCTACCGAATCCTACGCCTCTGCTCTCCGGCTCAACCGCCAGATGATGCAGCGTCATTTCCTGCATTGCATTCAATTCGAAACCGATAATACCGACAAGAATGCCTTCGGATTCATAGGCGAATAGCCATGCATCTTCATTTTGCTCATATTGGCGAATAACAGCCTCAAGTCGATCCCAATCAGGAAATACGCTATAGCTCAGCAATTGCTGAATGTCACCTTCGTGCAGGCGGGATTTCACATTTAGTAACAAGTCGATCACTTCTTTCTGAATTCGTTTCTCTTCCCATCATCTACAAAAAGACGCAAGCTGTCAACTTGCGACTCCTTATGTCGATGCCTGTTCATTCCCCATTTTGCGCAGCATCAGCGGTACAGCGAAAGCTGCGATTGTAGCTAGTAAGCCATATACAAACATCCCGTGAATCCCAGCAACAAAATCAGTATTTTTGGTTAAAATCGAACCCATGACCGTCACGCTAACCGCCGTTCCGATATTCCGCGCGAATAGCTGCAACGAGGTGGATATCCCCTTCTGACTTCCCTCAACAAGCTGCTGAGCACCGATCGTGGATACGGTAAACAGGAGCCCGAATGAAAGACCGAGCATCGTCAACGTGCTGCAAATGTACCAGAAGGACGTATCTTCACCGAGAAAAAATAACATGACGGCTGTTACGAGAAGTAAGGCGTTACCACTGATCAGCAGCGGTTTATAGCCGAACCGCACCACCCACTTCCCACTCGGGACCGCAACCGCCATCCAACCGATCGAAGTACCCAAAAGTGCAATGCCGCTTACGAAGAGCGAATGGCCCTGATGCTGCAAAAAGAGTGGGATAAAGCTGGACGTCCCAAAAAGGGCCGCACAGCTAACGAAAGACCCCGCGATCATCAATGCCACAGGGCGATTTCGCATTAACGTCAGAGGTACAATCGGCGCTGCATGCCTTTTTTCATAAAGGAAAAATACGACTAACAGGATCGCGCCGACTGCGCCGTATAGATAGGTGAAAGAATGAACCACGGTCGTAAGCAATAACAAGGATATTCCGCTGGCAAACAGGAGCGCTCCCCAGTAATCGATGACCGCTTTCTTCGGTTGGTAAACCTCTTTATACGGCAATAACGTGAGTAATGCGATTAAGCAAATAGGTACATTGACGAAAAAAATCCAGCGCCAGCTCATATAGGTGACAAAAAAAGTACCTAATGAAGGAGCAAGTATGGCCGACAATCCCCACATACCTGTAAAAAAAGCCTGCACTTTCCCACGCTGCTCCACGGGATAGATATCACCCGCGATAATGGAAGGGAATGGCATCATGACCCCAGCGCCTATGCCTTGAATGGCTCTGAAAATAATAAGCTGTACCATGTTATCCGCTAATCCGCAAAGGACAGAACCGGCTAAGAAAAGCACGATGCCTGCCGCATAAATTCTTTTCCGACCGAATAAATCGGATAGTCGTCCTGCTAGCGGTGCAAGCACGGTTGAAAGCACCATATAAGAGGTGAACGCCCAAGCAAATAGGCTGTTTCCGCCAATGTCATTCACAATGATGGGCATGGTGGTGTTGGCAATTGTCGTATCCATGGACGCGACTAACATGGCCAGTACGATACTGACCATGACGGTAGTTCGATTACGCATAGTTGATCCTCCTAAGCTGTCTATTACACATATATTTATTGTACCTGATTCCGGAAAATTTTTCTTTACAATCCTCGGCTCTGGCTCCTTGTACGCGATTTGCCATGATCTACTTCTTCCGAATGATCCCCGCACAGCTTTTTGGAACTGATATCTTGAAACAGAGCCGATGGCTCTGTTTTTTTCATGCCCGATCTTGTCGATTTCTGCGGTTGCCTGGGAAATAACCTAGGGTTATTTCCGATGTAATGCCTTTTTTCAAGCAAATAGGCACATGCCTACACCTTCATGATTGTCCCCCTCATACGCTGTGAAGAACAAACATGTGATCATAAAGGAGCGCTACTGCACATGCAGCGACTAATGTGTAAGGGTAAAATTCACCGAGCAACCGTGACGGAAGCTGATTTGGACTATGTAGGCAGTATTACTATAGATGGGTTGCTGATGCGCAAAGCGAATATTCACCCCTATGAAATGGTGCAAGTAACTAGCCTGCGAAATGCGACACGTTGGAAAACCTATGCGATTCCTGCGCCAGAAGGCTGCGGGAAAATTGGATTGAATGGACCACCAGCCCACCTATTCTCACCTGGCGACCTCGTTATTATTTTGAGCATGGGACTCATGGACGAAGAAGAAATCAGCCGACTTAAGCCGCAGGTCGTGTTCGTTGATGCCCACAATCAACTGCTTCAGGTGGAAGAGCACGATCTTGTTATCCAGAGGCAAGAAGAGAAAGCCAATGAGTAGTCTTTCAACGAGTAAATGGACCAAGTACAAAGTTCTTCATCGATCAGAGAATATCCGTGTGCATCTGCCAGAGACGAGATGGTTAACCGTCGATGCCTTTTGGCAAATGCTCGCGAAATACAGCCAAGTGATAGTGAAGCCAACAGGCAGCTATGGTGGAAATGGGGTCATTCGCATCAAACAAATTGATGCCTCCACTTATGCCATTCAAGATGGTGCCAAGATCCAGACCCTATCGAAAGCAGAAGATGTCACGGCTACGATTAAAAAGAAAGCCGCTCGAAATTACATCGTCCAGCAATGTGTTTCTTTAGCTAAAATGAATGGGCGTCCATTTGATCTTCGTGTCATGGTACAGCGCACCCCTCGGACCAAGTGGCAAGTGACTGGAAAGCTTGCCAAGGTGGCTGGCAAAGGCTTTATCGTGACGAATATTCGCCGCAGCAACGGGAAAGTCGTTACCGTCGGGAACGCGCTTCGCCACTCTGAACTTGCTGATAAAAACACTGCCGATCTTCTGGCTCTTCTTCATACTGTAGCGCTGCGTACAGCCAAACTTCTTGGCCCCAGCTATCGTTGGGTGAAAACGATGGGCATTGATATGGCTTTTGACAATCAGGGACGCATCTGGATTATTGAAGTTAATTTCGCGCCTATGCTGGAGTTATTCTTACGATTGCCCAACAAATCTGTCTATCACACCATTAAATCATTTCATGCGCGCAGGAAATCTCGCTAGGGACACTTGACCGAAACGCTGAGGAGGCCGAAATATGAATCAGTGGGGATTAACTTGCTCACGATGTTCTGCAAGGCTACCCTTCCGCTATCAGAACATGAAATGCGATTGCGGTGGCACGTTGTTGGTTGATTATGATCTCGAGCTGGTAGCCAAAACATTAACGAAAGCATCTTTGCATGAACGCTATCCTTCGATGTGGCGATATCAAGAGTTGCTTCCCGTTCATGATCCCGCCAATATCATCTCGTTAGGCGAAGGTTGGACTCCGCTGCTGCGAATGCCCAAATGGGAGAGCAAACTTTCATTAAGGCGCTTATGGGTAAAAAGAGAAGAGCAGAATCCGACGGGGAGCTTCAAATCGAGAGGGTTCTCTGTCGCGGTTTCGCTATTACGAGAAGCTGGCGCCACGAAAGCCGCCGTTCCGTCCAATGGCAATGCGGCAGGTGCCCTTGCCGCTTATGCGGGAAGAGCAGGCATCGAAGCCTTTGTCTTCATCCCGATGGACTGCCCCTCCCTCATCGTAGATGAGTGCCCGTTATACGGAGCGAAGACGATCCTCGTCGACGGCTTCATCCATGACGCCGCCGCGATTATCGAGTCTGGCCGAGGTGAACAAGGCTGGGTGAACGTCGGGACCTTGAAAGAACCCGGCCGCGTGGAGGGTAAGAAGACGATGGGCTTCGAGCTTGCTGAGCAGCTAGGTTGGACATTCCCCGACGTCATTATTTATCCGACAGGCGGCGGTTCTGGCATTATCGGCATGTGGAAAGCGTATTTAGAGCTAAAAGAGCTCGGCCTCATTGACTGTGAGATGCCGAAGTTCGTTTGCGTCCAAGAGGAGGGCTGTCAGCCGATTGTCGATGGTGTGCACCAAAGCAGCCAGCCGACGCGTGCTGGCGAGGATGATTCGCTTCTGCTCGCAGCCAGCAGCACGATTCCAAACCCGACAGGGATGCGTGTGCCTAACCCGCCTGATTTGCCGCTGCTGCTCGCGATTGTTGAGCAAAGTGGAGGAACCGCGCTCGCGGTATCCAAAGTACAAATCGCGGAAGCCATGCGCTGTCTCGGGACGGAGGGCATCTCCTCCTCACCGGAAGGCGCGGCAACATGGGCCGCTATGCTCCAACTTTGTACCGACGGCTGGCTAAAGCCTAGCGACTCCGTTGTCCTTTTCAACACGTCGCATGCGATGAAATATGCGAAGCTCGGTACGAGCGCAGCCATCCCGATCATTCGTACCTACGATGACTTTGTGATGTATCGCAGTCTTTAGACGAAGAAAAGCCAGTAAGTTATAATCTAACCTACTGGCTTTTTACTGTAAAAAATTTTATTGACCTAAATTATTCTCTTCATACAAGCGATACATCGCTTGTATCATCGGCTCGGCTGGGTCACGATTTAATAAGAATAACGTCATTAAATATTGCAGCGGCAGCGCGCATGTGTTATTCCCCTCTTCGACCGCTACGAAGCCAGCTTCCAGAACAGGGCCGTGCTCCTCATGAAGCTCAAGATCGACATAGATCTTCTGATCCGGGAACTCTTCGCGTACAGCTGATGCACAATAAGGAACGATATGTTTGTCTAACAGTTCCTTCGCTTCATCCTCGGATTGCGGCGGGTTCGGAAGCAGGTGACTCTCGTCACTTCTTAGCAAATCAACGAAGAACGAGGATAACCATAGTCCTGCATTCGGGTTCGTTTGGAAATTACGCATAATTTCGTTTAAGAAAAATCCGCAAGCTGTGGACTTTTCATCTTTCTTAAGCGTAAAGGCAAACATCGGACCATATGTCGGATTATTCCCAATTTGACCATCGACTTCATATTCGGGAAATTGCTCTTTCACAACTTCTTGAATATGTTGAAACCATGTAATAATGATCTGGGCCTGTTCACGTTCTAGATCTTCCTGGCTAACGGGTTCTTGTGTTTCGATATCTTTGTCTGTCATTGTCGTTAAAGCCTCCTGAATCATTTCATAATGGCACGAATATTCTTATTGTACCGCATTTACGCCAGATCAGAAAGTATCACTTCTAATTTCACACTAGAATGCCTTTTTAAGAGCCGACCAGCTTCAACATCAGGATACCCACCATCGCGATTGCAAGCCCAGATTGTTCTATTCTGGTAAATTTGTCCTTGAGCACAAATCGGGTATACAGAAGCACAATTAACACATTAAGCGCGACAACTGCGGAGACAAGGCCTGCTTTGCCATGTGCAAAGCCATGAATAATAAGAATCATGCCAAGCACATTTGTAATGCCAATCAGCATACCGAACTGGAATGTACGGCGCTCGGACCATGTGCTTACCGACTCGGTAGGCGCAGCGCCCCGTTTCTTATCTCTCCACCACCAGATCGCGAAGCAGCACGTACCCGTTGTAAACATATAGAACAAAGTCGGGAACAGGGAGGCATGCACGAGCGTTGTCCATTTACTGGACAAGTCATTCGCCGCGAAGAGCAGCAGTGCGATCGCTCCCCAGCCTGCTCCTTGCAAGTTTTTCAACGTAATATCGTTAGAATATCGCACGAATAAAATGCCGATGACAATGACAACAAAGGCAAACAGCTGAAGCACGTTCAGCCGTTCACCCCAGAACAGATAAGCGAAGAGCACTACGACAACCGACGGTAATCCGGTTAAAATCGCAACTAACGACGCTTTGCCTACGGCAAAGCCTTTGAACATAGCCGCATTGGCTCCAAAGGAAAACAGCCCCATCTGAATGCCAATCAGCGCTGACACTTGCCATTCTGGCTGCCAAATCAACGCACAGATCATGCTGACGATTGCCCCCATCGCGAATGTACCGCAGAGCAGCACATTGCGATTCAGCGATTGCTGACTCGTCCAATGATATAAGATGCCGCGCAGCCCGAAGGATAGCGCGGCCAATACAGAATACAGAAGCCACATGGTGTCTAATACCTCTTTCTTTCTAACATGGAAGGCTTAATGAGCGGTCAGGCGAACCAAGATCGCATCCCCACTCGCTGACACTTTTACTTCCGCAAATTTACTATTTACTTCATAGTCTCTCCCCGTGCCTTCAGGGATGAAATAGGTTTCGATGCCATATTCGACACCTTCGTACCCCACTTGCTTCCCATTGATTCGCACTTCATCAGGGGCGAGCCCCTCACCATTCGTATAGACACGTCTATATTCATACACGCCTGTATCCTTGTTGAGGCCTAGCACCATGACAATTTTGCCTTTCGATGTTCGCTCCTCCAAGCTCCGGTTCTGCCAGAAAGGCGGCTCTGAGATGGTATAGCGCAAGCGCACGTAGTCGCCTTGCATCAGAGAGCGCGGATCTAATGGCTTAAGCTGAAGTTTTACTAACGTGCCGTGGCTGAGCAAGTATTCACTTTTGCCAATTTGCAGCGACAGCGCGGCGACTTGCAAGACAACTAACAATGCGATGAGCCAGCGATTCGCTTCATAACTAACCGGCGCAATTTCAACAACACCGTCGTTACGTCTTTGCCTTTTTTCCAACCACACCGTAATCCCTAGTATGAGCCCGCCAATTATCGCGAAGCTAATGGACTTATGCAGTAATTTCCAGGCTAAATCATAGTACTTGTAAACGAGGAAGGCGATCCAGAAGCTCATCGACCACATGTAAACCCAACGAACATGCAGCTGCCGCGAGATCACAATGGCTGCAAGAACTAACAGGAAGAACAATACATTGGTGACATAATACCAAACTGACTCGGTCATGAACGTTAAGCTAAAAAACGCGAGCAGAAACGTTGGCAAGCTGCTGTAAAGAATGGGCTCTCTGAAGGACGACGCTCGGATAATTTGACCTGCTGCGAATAAGATGAAGAGCAAGCCTGCCAGCAAACTGCATGCCACAACATCGCTATTCGTCCAATCGAACAGAATGAACGCCAAGATGATGACGGAAGCCAAGAAAAATAAAATGCGAGTTAGTAACCCCGTTAAATATCCAAATGCGACTAAGGTGAGAACCAAATAAATGAGGAGCATCCCCGATCTCTCGGTCAAAACAGCGGAAACGGTTCCCATCATCAGTCCGCTGAGAAGGATTGTATAACGTGCCAGTATATTGAACTTTTTGGCAAGCAGCATCGCGATGAGGGCAACGAATCCGTAGCCGATAAGAAAATTTACGGGGTCATCCAATCCGAATACAACGGTCACAAGCCCCAGCAACGTTAAGCTGCCTAGCAGAGAACCGATAATGATCACGGAGATACTGAGCACGCGGACGATCCATTTCGTGAAGTCACCCTCCACTTTCACAGGTGCCTCATGCTCCTTCTCGACTTCTGCTTCCAGCTTCTCGGAGCCAGGGCGCCATGTTCGCACATAGTTCATGAACATCACATTCGCGCCGATAAACACGATGACGAACAATAAGCTCACGATAAAGAATAGCTCATTATGGTACTCGATGATGAGCTCAATATATTTCATGGTTATGGCTGCCGATACCCACAAGCCTGCAAACAGAAGGTACATTTTGTTCTGTGTCTTGTGCGCATAGCGAATCGCTGCTATTAGAATGGCTATGAGCGGCAGGTTCATCCAGATGCCATAGGTCTCAAACGCTTGAGCGTTCGAAACAATTAGGAAAACACAGAGAGTTGCTTGGAACGTCAGCCATTTCAGAAATGGTGAATGCAGACGCCCTTTCTCGAACAAGATGAACAATACGCCGTTCACCACTGCTAAGCCTAACCAAATCGCGATGGCAGTCCCTTCGACCTCGGCATAATTGCCCCACCTTGGGAAGAAGAAAAATCCATAGGTCAGGTGAAACAGGATATAGCTCAACACATAATAAGGCTGCCACCTCGTCAATATCGCATACAGGAAGGCAGGTACGAACCATACGAGAAACAAGCTGTAGCTATCCGCATGCGAATTGTAAGTTTGGCCAATTAATCCAACACCAATTCCGAACGAGATACAGCTGGCAAACCCACTTAATTTACTCAAGAAAGCTCTCCCTGGTTGGCGTGAAAGCCACACAGATAGTCCATATAGCCCCAAAATGAGCACAAATATAGGAATAAATTTCTCAACTCGGTTTAACTTCTCCCAGTTCGAAGCGAAGAAGTAACCGATCGCAGTTAAAAGAGCACTAGCCCCCAATACATAACCTAATTGAATCATGACTTGGTTGGATTTCATGCAATTCATCTCCTCTCTTACCATGCTTCTAATTGTACAGGAGATCCCACGTTTGAGAAGTACTATCTATTCCTAGTACCTGCTCATTAGCCTATGGAGGATAAACGGTCTCGATCTGCGCTGCTGACCGACTGCGTTCCTTGCGAATGCTGGTACAGCTGCTCATAGAAGCCCTGCAGAGCCAGCAGTTCCGCATGAGTTCCCTCTTCTACAATTTCCCCATGACTCATCACAATAATGCGATTGGCATGCATAATCGTTGAAATTCGATGCGCAATGACGATCGTGGTTCTACCCTCTGCGACAATGTGGAGCGCCGATTGAATCATTTGCTCTGTCTGTGAATCTAGATTGGCGGTGGCTTCATCAAGAATTAACACTTTCGGTTCAAACACGATGATGCGGGCAAAAGAAATCAACTGCCTTTCTCCAGCGGATAGTCCGCTTCCGCGTTCTGAGATGCGTGTGTCATAACCATCCTTCATGCGTGAAATCATGTCATCAGCGCCGACAAGCTGACACGCCGCGATCACTGCCTCACGAGAAATCGAGGGATCGAACATCCTCACATTTTCAATAATGCTGCCCCCATATAAGAAGGGTTCTTGCTGCACCAACCCAATCGTTCGATGCAAGTCACGATGTGACACATCACGAATATCGATACCGTCGATCCGAATGCTGCCTCCCTGTACATCGTAGAAGCGGCATAACAGTGAGATGAGTGAGCTTTTGCCTGCACCTGTCGTACCGACGATTCCGATCATCTCGCCTGGCGCGATATGCAAGTTCAGATCCTCAATAACGGCCATGTCCTTCTGGTAGCCAAAGTGAACATGTTGGAATTGAATGTCGCCTTTGACATCCGCCAGCGGAATTAAGGCTGCCGTTTCTTTCTCTTTTACCTCTGGCTGTGCGGCGAAAATGTTCCAAATCCGGCTCATCGACACATTCGTCGATTGCAGCGTGTTCCACTGCTGTGTAATATTATTGATCGGCTGGAAAAACTGGCGAATATACGTAATGAACGCGTACAGCACGCCAAACTCAATCGCTTTATCAAACACAGCAATACCGCCAATCCATGTGATGAACGCGACTGATAAGTTGCCCAGAATATCAAAAGAGCGGTTAAAGAGCACATTCGTCCGGATTTCACGTAAATTGGCTCCGAAATAACTCGTGTTGCGCTCTGTGAAACGTTTCATTTGCTCTTTCTCTTGATGAAACGCCTGAATCAAATGCATGCCGGATAAATTCTCAGCGGTAAAAGCCACCATTTGCGAAAGCTGTGTACGCGATAATTGATACGTTTTGCGCATATAACGGCGAAAACTCACGGCAATAAGAATAATGATCGGAATGACAATCATACTGTACAAGGTCAATTGTGGATCCAAGTGATACATCATCACGATAATGAAAATTAAGGTCATGCTGTCTCGCACTAAACTCAGCAATACTTGCGTGAAAAATTGATTCAGAGTTTCCGTATCGCTGGAGACATGCGTAATAAGGCTGCCGCTAGGCGTTTTATCATAGTAAGACATGGATTGTTTGAAAATATGACCAAATAAATCTTTACGAATTTTGGCGACGATACTCTGGCCTGCGAATTGCAGTAAGTTGTTCTGCACATAGCTGAAGAGCATGGAACCGATCGAAAGCCCACCATACAGCAGGCAGATCATAATAAGTGAATGGTAATCATTTTTCCCAATCATCAAGTTGTCATCGATGACTTCTTTGACCAGATAGGGCTGAAACAAATCGGCTGCAATGCCGAGTAAAGCGCATAACACGACTGCGATAAATGTGAACGTGTGCGGTTTCGCATAGACTGCGAGTGCGCGATACGGCGCTTTGGTTTTCGTTCGATCGTGGGTCGGATTAATTGGCTTGGACATCCTCGCCACCTCCTTCCTGTATCGCATACAACTCGGCATACAAGCCGTCTTCTGCAAGCAATTGTTCATGCGTGCCTCGCTGCACGATTCTGCCTTCATGCAAGACGATAATTTCATCGGTATGCTTCAGCGCCGAAATACGATGAGCAATCCAAATCGTCGTCTTATTCAATCGTTCCTGCCGAATCGCGTCGATGATATGCTTCTCCGTCACAGCATCTACGGCGCTAACACTGTCATCTAAGATCATGACTGGCGAATCTTTGATGATCCCTCTCGCTAAGCTGGTGCGTTGGCGCTGACCGCCAGATAAGGTAATGCCCCTCTCGCCCAGCTTCGTCTCAAACTTTTCAGGAAACGAGATGATGCTGGATAAAATCTGCGCCTTCTTCGCCGCATGCTCCACCTGTTCGATCGGTGATTCTCTTCGGAAAAACGCGATATTATCGCGGATCGAGGTGCTGAACAGGAAGCCTTCCTGCGGCACATATGCAATCTGGTTGCGCAAGCTCTCCAGCGTGACATCCCGGATGTCGCTGTCTCCGATGTAGACGGTGCCCTCAGGCGGATCGTAGATGCGCAGCATAATTTTCATCAACGTCGATTTCCCGCTGCCCGTTTTACCAATGATCCCAATGGACTTGCCTGGTTCAATCGTCAATGAAATATCATGAAGCACTTCATCTTCATCGTCTGGATAGGCAAATGACAAATGTTCAATTCGAATTTCTTGTTGATCGAGGTGAGTTGGCTGAGCCAGTTCCCTCTGCTTAATTTCGGACTCCAAGCTTAGCAGCTCGTTCACCCGTTCCAAGGAAGCTTTCGAACGCTGCATCGCATTAATGACGCGTCCAATTTGCTGCAGCGGATTCACCATCATCCGAATATACAGGGTTAATTCAACGAAATGACCGATCGTGATCCGTCCCTGAATCGTCAAATAACCCCCGAAAGCGATCGCAATCATGAGCGAAACGGCACCAAGAAATGGGATTAGAGCCTCAAATAACGAGGACAGCCGCACGAGTCGAAGCTGATGGACACGAATTCTATCCACCGTCTCACCGAATCTGGCCATCATAATTGGTTCTACCGCGAACTTCTTCGTTACACGAATGCCTCCGAATTGTTCTTCGGCAGACTCGGTCATGGTGCCTAGCGCCTCTTGGACTTGCAGCGATCTCGTTTTGATAACCGGTTGAAACTTCACCGACAGAATAGGGATCAGCACCATTGGCAGTATACATATCACGATAACGTATAACGGGATGGAGCTGAAAACCATGGTAACCAGCACCGCTGCAATGAGAATGACCGAGTTGACGATCTGGTTAATGCCCATGGAGATCGACTCCCGAATCACAGTAACATCATTAATCACATAACTGAGTAATTTTCCAACACCATTCTTGGAATAAAATGTCGCTCCTAATTTGCTAAAATGATCAAATAACCGATTTCTCGTTTCAAACTCGAACCGTCTCCCGTTTCGCATGATCATGTACTGACCAATCGCGACGAGAACACCGAAAACTACCCCAATCGCGAGCAACTGGAGGCTGTACGTCACGATCAAATCGGGATGAAGCCCGCCTTTCTGCAACTGGTCGGTAAACTTGCCAAGCAGCTTCGGATAGTACGAGTGAACAATATTCCCTATTGAAATCGAGAGTGCCGCAATGACATACAACGGCCATTTCTTCAGCAGAAAATCAACCAATAACCGTGTAGGCTTCAACACAACATCACTTCCTAATCTTTTTTGACTGACTTGATCTCTTCTCTTCACATTTCTCAGTATACGCCTATTCATATGTACTTCCTATATCAGATATTGACGTTATAATAAGAGAAACAGGCATCATTTTACTTCTCACTTATGGAGGCTGCACAACATGGATTTTATCTTGGATCGCTTGGAAACGAAGATCGAGTTTTTCCAATCCTACGATTTGAAAAAGCTTGAATCCCTCATCAACGAGCAAATCGACAATAACAAAGCGTTGTTACTCGATGTGTTCGCCATTTCACATGACGTCGTTTTCGACCCGAACGCGGGTAAAATGCTCTACAGCGCTGTTGTTCATTTCAAAGTGAAATAACATGACAATTAAACGCAGCATTGTGGAATCATCAGGACAATTGTTTTTTGCTCAAGATTTGCCGATGTTCGTCAATCGTGTTCAGGAATCGTTCGAGATGCAGCAGCACTCCCACGATTTCATTGAAATCAGCTACGTGGCTGAAGGAAATGGCTCCCATTACATGAACAACGAGCGGATGTCCGTAACCAAAGGCGATCTGTTCTACTTACCCGTTGGGGTATCGCATGTGTTTCGTCCATCGTCAACGAATCAGAAGAAACCGCTGATCGTCTATAATTGCATCTTCACCCAATCTTGGATGGATGAATTACTGCAACAAACATGGCGAGTGGGCGAGCACGAGATCTCCACCTTTTTTTCACAGCTGTCGAAACCCGATGATCATGCGGAGCAACCGCCATGGCTGACGTTTCGTGAGCAATTCGGCGAATTCCAGCCGCTATTTGAACGCTTGCATCTCGAGTTTAACTCGCGCCGTTCAGGCTACATCACGGTTATGCAAGCTTGCATTGCGCAATTACTCGTGTCCATGCATCGTTCCGCTCAGGCGCCCCTCCCTGTTGCAGGCGTCACCCCATTGTCGAATTTGGAAAGTCTTCTCGCCCATCTTAGAGTGAGTTACAACAACCCGATGACGCTCAGCGAAGCAGCCGACCAATTAGCGGTGAGCGATCGTCAGCTTCAGCGACAACTGATGAAATTGACAGGCATGAGCTTTACTGCGAATGTGCAGCATGCACGATTGGAGGCGTGCTGTAAGTATCTGAGAGAGTCGAACCACACAATCAGCGAAATTGCCGCTTTGATCGGGTATCAAGACATGAAATATTTCAATCAGTTGTTCAAAAAAAGGATCGGTGTGACGCCAAGTCAATATCGCCAGCAGCACGATGAGCGCAAAAGACCACTCCCATCACGAAGGTGAGAGTGGTCTTTCTGTTAAAGTCCCATCATGAATTGAAGCGTTAAATCGCTGAATCCTGGCAAATGTTCATGCGCAAAATCAGGATAAATTTCAAGCTTCTTCTCTGATTTAATTTTATTATAAGCCGCAAATTGCGTAGACGGCGGGCATACGGTATCCATGAGACCTACAGCCATCATCACTTCGCCTTGGATGCGATCTGCCAAATTTTGAATATCAATATAGCCTAGTTTTGTAAAATATTCCTCTTCGCGTTTGTGCTGTGGATCATGACGGCGGAAGAAATCCTTCAGCTCTTGGTAGGCATCTTTCGCTAGGTCCATTTCCCACACCCGTCTGTAATCACTTAGAAAAGGAAAGACGGGGGCCAGCTTCTTCACGCGCGGTTCAAGCGCAGCACAGGCAATCGTTAATGCGCCGCCTTGTGAGCCACCGATCACACCAACACGTGCTGCATCTACTTCTGGCATGTTCATGGCAATCCCTGCTAGCTGCGCCGTGTCCAAGAAAATGTCACGGAATAAGAGTTGATCCGGATGATCATCCAATCCGCGAACAATATGACCGCGTAACGTCGTTCCTTTCACGCCGCCTACATCTTCAGACAATCCGCCTTGACCGCGGCAATCCATGGAGAAGAAGGAGTAACCCAGCGCTGCATAGGCCAGTTTGTCCGACCATTCCCCTGAATTTCCCGTATACCCGTGGAATTGGACAATAGCGGGATGCGGCTCTGTTGCGTGTTTCGGACGAACGTATTTGGCATAAATACGCGCACCTTTTACCCCTGTGAAATAAAGATCGAAGCACTCTGCATAAGGGACTTGAAATTCGCTGGGGCGAAGCTCAATTTGAGGATCCACCGCTTTCATTTCAGCTAAAGCTCTCTCCCAATACGCATCAAAATCGTCTGGGCGAGGATTAATTCCTTGGTACGTGTGTAGCTTTTCTAACGGCATATCAATAGCTGGCATGTAGAAGACCTCTTTTCTATGAGTTTAAGCGACCGTATAGGAAGAAAAATCAATCATTTCATCATCAATGACTGCACTGATTTCTTGATTCGGGTCGCTGCTTAACAACAATCGGTGGTGGTACAGAGATTCATACGCAATTTCGTTCCCAAAGCTTGGCTGCTTCGTACGCATCAAGTTAACGAATTGACTGAATGACTGTATGCCTAATCGGTCGGCATCGGCTTTGTCTATACATTCCACGACCACGCCATTTCGGTAACCTTGGCTCGTGACAAAACAGCGATCCGCAAGCACTTCACGCTTGAACGCTTGTTGGATAAATACCGCCATATATACGGTTCCACATAGACCGAATAGCGCGTTCGGCTCCTCAACCCATTCACCTAATGGCAGACAACCTTTGATATAGGACGGGGCATGCTCGGGAATGTCATAGGAAGCCATCACAACATTGCGATGAAAGAGTACTTCCGTGTATTCGCTTTGATGACGCAAATCTCCTTCTGGCTGAGCCTGATCAGGATGGAAAAAATAAGCATGATTCACACCATCGCCAAAAGTCCCGATCGGAAAGGCAACGTCCCAGCGATGCTGTTCGTTGTCGAACTCACGAATGCGCTCCCACATCCCGCCCATCGCGAAGCTCTCGGTCATATAAACATAGCTGTGCACCACATCGTCCCGATGCGTCTCCGTGCCAATTTGCCTCGGAATTTGACGGCGTATTTCAATGGGTGTTATGCGGTGTAATGCTGTGCGTAGGCTCGCTTCAGGCGCATCATAGGCCAAGAAACCTGCATATTCCGTTCTTGGCATCTCCGTCGGCAGCTTGAAATCACCGAACTGCACATAATCATGCAGCACATTGGTATCCTTCGGCATATCGTGCGGCCAGATTCGGGAATGCGGGCCCACCCATGCGCCGCCAAGGTAGTACGTTGCTCGCACGTTCCATAAGTAATCCAGCATCTGTGATAGCTCACGCTTGATGGCTGCCTCTTCAATAAGCTCCCACGCACAGGTAAAAGCTTGCACCCAATGCCAAAACCACGGAAGTCCGCCGTATTCCGACATTCCGTGCTTTGTTACACGCCCATACGTTGCACGCAAACTGTCTATACCGTCTTGAAGTAGCTCTTCATCTGCGAAACGTTGGCCGAGGATGAGCTTGGCTGCCGTATATTTGGCTTCGTGATGACCGTAATTCGACAGTGGCTTCCGGTAAAAATTGGAATGATAAATATGCGTAATCGCCTGCTCCAGCGCCGCTTTCAGGGGACTGCTTAAGTGCTCCTCATATCGCTGGGCAAAATACACCATTAAGCTCCCCATCAGCTCGACAGGCAGCGTATTCTTAGCTGCTTCTTGAGGCGTTGGACGCAAATTAAGCGGCCAATGGCCGTAGGTGCTGCTCTCTGGATGCTGATCTTGAATCTCCAGAAGCTGAAACATAATTTGCTCTGCTTTCGCCTTGGCTTCCTGCCGATCGCCGTCAAAGGCAATCTGTGAATCTACGGCTGCTGCGAACAGATATGAGGCATAGTAGAAATTATCGCGAACGTCTTGTTCAAAAAGAAATCCATTGCTCAATACCGGCTTGCTATACGCTGCTGCAGCTATGTTCGCAATAATTTCGGCTTGTCGTTGTTGCCTTGTACTCAACATTGTCATCTCCCATTGTAAAAGCTATGGAACGAAACACACTCTTTCGCTGTTTATCTGCATGTCGAGTTGAAACGTTTCACTTTCAGTTTATCCCCTATCAAAACTATCGTCAATGCGAAGTTGCTTATTAGTCGCCACAACACAAAAGGGGACCCGAAGGTCCCCAAAACTACTCCCGCTATCCCTACTCTTTTACTGAATAATCGCGTAGATATCTGTATATTCATACCCGTGTGCTTCGGCAACGGCCTGATACGTAACGTACCCCTCGGCGACATTGATGCCCTTGGCAATCGCCTTATTCTCAATAGCCGCGCGTGCGTAACCTTTGTTCGCAATTTGCAAGCCGTATGCTGTCGTCACATTCGTCAACGCAAGTGTGGACGTACGTGCTACCGCACCAGGCATATTCGCTACGGCATAATGAATGACACCATGTTTCACATAGGTAGGTTGATCATGCGTCGTAATGCGATCAATGGTTTCGATTGAACCGCCTTGATCAATGGCAACGTCAACAATGACACTGCCAGGACTCATGGCTTTGACCATTTCCTCGGAAACGAGGCGCGGTGCGCGTGCACCAGGAATGAGGACAGCGCCGATAACCAAATCTGCGCGGCGAACGACTTCCGCGATATTATATGGATTGGACATGATCGTTTTGACACGTCCTTGGAAGAGATCATCCAATTGACGCAGTCGATCTGCGTTCAAATCGACGATTGTAACATCTGCACCAAGGCCAATGGCCATTTTCGCTGCGTTCGCACCAACAATACCTCCGCCGATTACCGCAACTCGGCCTGGCTCGACGCCTGGCACACCGCCTAACAGGATGCCTTTGCCGCCATGCGCTTTCTCGAGAAAGTGCGCACCGATCTGCACAGACATACGTCCAGCGACTTCACTCATCGGCGTTAACAACGGGAGACTGCCATTGTCAAGTTGAATCGTCTCATAAGCGATCGCGGTTACTTGGTTAGTGACCAGGGCATGCGTCAACTCAGCTTCTGGCGCAAGGTGAAGGTACGTGTACAAAATCAGCCCTTCATGAAAATACCCATATTCAGATGGAAGAGGCTCTTTTACTTTTACGACCATTTCACAAGCCCACACCTCAGCTGCGGTAGCAACGATCGTTGCGCCCGCTGCCGCATACTCTTCATCCGTGAAGCCGATGCTGTGTCCTGCTAACGTTTCTACATAAATATCGTGACCTGCTTTTGTGTATGAAAGAACGGAGCTCGGTGTCATGCCGACGCGAAACTCATTGTTTTTAATTTCCTTAGGTACGCCAATTTTCATGCTGTATCAACCTCTCATGAGGACCCTATCACTTCAAGATCGCTCGCTTCTTGTCTCCAAGTATAAGAGAGATTGACACCCGTTCCATTAGACATTTTGTCAAAAAACATCGCCAAATCTTTTCACAATTTCTTCTCCGGATACAACAATTGGTAAGCTCGAATCGCAACTTGCAGCGCCAACCGCTTCTCAGGCAGCATATAATCAGCCCCAAGCAGCTCTTCGATTTTGTCCAAGCGATAATAGAGTGATTGCCTTACAATGAACAGCTGCCCAGCAGCCATCTGCTTCGAGCCATCGTGGTCTAAATATACTTTCAAGGTCCGCAGCAGCTCACTGCCCTTCTGTAGATCATGATCGATGAGTGGCCCCACGTAAGTGCGTACGAAGGAAGCTAACATCTCTTTGTCCGATATCTGTGTAAGCAGTACGAAGACGCCTAGTTCATCGTAAAACATCACTTTCTTCCCCCCCGTCGTCTCGGCCAGAGACATCGCTTGAAGCGCCTCCTGATAGCTGCGGTGCGCTTGCAGGAAGGTCGTCTTCGACTGACCGACACCAATTTTCAAGTCAATGTGCTCGTCTGCATGCAGGGAATGAAGTGTATGGAATACATGCTGCAGCCGCTCTTTGCTTGGTTTTTTGGGGGCTTTATCGAACGCTACTACAACGAGCCGGTTGTGTTTCAATGTAATTAAGGGATGGAACAACTGTCCTTCAAACAGCGATCGAACCGCAAGCGAAAGATGCAAACCAGCGGATTCAATGCCCTCATTTTCGCCTAGTTGACTATCTTCCATGCCCTCTTTAAATTCGATTAATATCACATGATAAGGCAACGCATTCAATCGCTTAAACTCTGCTCCTAGAAGCACTTTAATCTGCTCTTCATCATGAATTCGCATGTGGAGCAGGTCATCGACCCACAGCGTCTGTGCATACAACTTACGTTCTTCCATATATCGCCTGCGAAGTAAATCCTGCGCAATCGAAAGCGAAGCTGAGTCCAGGATTAAATACTCGTATTCCTGCGGCTTGCGATCGAGCACGAGCAGGAGATGCGCCCACGTTTTGCCCATCGCACCGACGGGTTGAACGATCACTGTTCCCTTGCCATTCTCGACAACCAGGGGGGATGTCCCGCGGCCATCTTGCCGCTCTTCTCTTTCGATGCTTTCGAGAAAAGTGAGCCATTGAGCCGCCTCACGCTTGCCCATCGGTGGAACGAATTTAGGTTGTGAATCTGAGGGCACATAGATGACGTCAGCCTGCGTACTGCTATGTAAAAGCGATAGAACATGCGATACGCCTTGCGAAGTCAACGTCATCCGATGAAACTCGCGAGAAATTTTCTCCAAATCCTGAAGTGCTTGATGATGCTGATTGATGATAGTTGCGTGTATATCCTGCGTGATATCAATGAATCGTACGGCTTCTGGAAAAATGACAAGGGGAAGCTGCTGCGCCTCCGCCGCATCCTTCCAAGCTTGTGGAACGGCATTCACATAATGCCCCATCTCTACGCACAAACAGGATACCTTCCGCTGCACCAGCTGGTTGAAATAGGTCATGAATGAATCGATATCGTCCTTGAATGCCGCACCTGTCGTCAAAATCATTTCGCCGCCTTGCAGCAGCTGCTCGAATTGAATGACTTCGATAATATGCACCCAGCGGACATGATTTCCTAGATGGGCATGCCCCGCCGCAATATAAGCATGCTGAAAGGATGGGCGCTTCAACACATCCGCTACCGTTAATTGAAACTGTTGACTCACACGGGTCACTTCTCTCTTCTTGTTCTAAAAGGTATGGTCGAAAGTTATCCACAATCTATGACTTGGAATACTTGTGGATAATAGCAGCAGTCACACAACTTGCCGCGCCGCTGCCTCTCAACTTCTAGTTTACACGAAAATAGGGTGAAAAAAAGCCATCCGCATCCGCGGACAGCTTCATCGAACTAATATAACGCTTTATCAATCGCAACCGTTTGATGGGACCACACCTGTTGTGAAGTCCATGGCGCTGCTGGTGCTTGCCAGAATTCGTCGTCTGCTCTTAAGCCAAGCGGCAGGAAGACGGCGGAACATAAATACAGGCTTCCTGTTGAGATATAATGCTCACCCACCTCTGGTTGGTGGCCACATAGTCCGATGCGGAGCCAGCCGTTGTCATCGAAAGTACCAGGCGCTTCGATCAACCTGCGGATGACCGCGGTTAAAGCGCCTCGTACTTGCGCAGGCGCAACCACTGTCGGCAGCTCACGGCGCAATGCTGTTTGGGCTAGCGACTGGAAGGCACCGAAGCGGTACGCTAATGATCGTCCGATGGCAGGGAATGTGCCTTCTGGCGAGATCGAGCGCTCCTGAACCTCTGCGTAGCGCTGTGCACGTTGGACAATTTGGGCGCGCATGCGCCCCCAATCCTCATAGTGCACTTGAACATGCTCGATGATATCAACGAGCATCGGCTGAATGACGAAGCTGTTATAGTAGTCGGCATGATACTCTACGCCATCGCCGTACATGCCGTCGCCGAGATACCATTGCTCATGCTGCTTCAAGGCGAAATCAACACGCATATGATCCCAATCCTCGCCCATGTAGCCGAGCGCAGTTTCTGTCATCGCTGCGAATAGCAGCCAGTTGTTGAACCCAGGCTTGCGTGTACGAGAAGTTTTCATCGCGGCCGCAAGATTAGCTTGGACTCTAGCATCCAGGGAGTGCCACAACGTATTGGGAGCTCGCAGGATCGCGTGTGCCAAGAAAGCCGTATCCACGATCGGCTGGAAGCCTGTGGCGAAGTTCAAGAAATCTGGAGATTCGGGATCCGTTCCCGCGTCCATCGCTTCACGAACCAATTCCCCGAAGGAGAGCCGCAGCTTCTCCTCCTCGGAATCAAGCGCAGGCTGCTCCAGCCAAGGAGCAATTCCAACAAGCGTGCGCGCGAATGCTTCCAAATGCGTGTACTGACGCTGCTCTTCTTTTTTACATTCAACAGGCATCGTGGCTCTTAGTTTTCTAGCCGCAAGCGATTGAATTACGGGCTCAGCTATGCGCAGCATAGTATCCACCCAATATTTGCGATCGGAGTTCATCGTCATTGATGAATTACTCATACCAGTACCCTTTAAATCCTTTTTCCAAGCGAAGAAGCGCTTCTAAGTAGTAGTAGTCGCCCCAAATCATGTAATCATCTGGTGCTGCTCCGCCGCGAACGCTATAGGAACCGCGCTCAATAAAGCCTTGCGCATCTGGTTTGCCGATCGTTGCATAGGATTTCACAAGACCTGTCATCGAGCGTTGAACTCCGTTTTCTAAATAAGCACGATTGGCATCGTCTGCCGCCAAATGCTCCAAAATTTCCAAGGTTCCAGCCGATGCAATCGCTGAAGCGGAACTGTCGCGTTTCGTCTCTGCATTGACTGGCGCATTGAAATCCCAATATACGACATCATCTTGTGGTAAACGCTCAAAGAAATAACGAGCCATGCGTACCGCTGTTTCCAAATATAATGGATTTTTCGTATAGCGATACGACAGGGCAAATCCATAAATGCCCCATGCTTGACCGCGTGTCCATGTAGAACCATCTTGGTACCCTTGGTGTGTGCCGCCGCGAAGCGGTTCGCCTGTTTCTTGATCGAAGTAGAACGTGTGATAGGAAGAATCGTCGCCACGTACTAAGTAACGACGGGACAGATCCGCGTGAATGATCGCCACTTCTTTATATTTTTCATTGCCAGTCTGCTCATAAGCCCAGTACAACAGCGGTAAATTCAACATGCAGTCAATGATGATACGTCCGCCATTTGCAGCATCCCCTTCAGGACCCCATGCTTGAATATATTGCCCTTTCGGTCTCCATCGTTTCATAAGAACATCAGCCGCTTGCAAGGTAAGTTGTCTGGCGTTCTCATCCCTTTCAAGAATCCATTGTGCTTTCGAGGATAAGGAATATAGGAATCCAATATCATGATGCTCAAGTGCAACGTTGTTCTCGAGTCTTTCTTTGAAGCTCGCTACTGTTCGCTGAGCGGCTTCTTGGAACACTTTTTCCCCCGTATATTGATAGCTGAGCCACAAAATGCCTGACCAGAACCCATCGGTCCATTCATTATTCGGATTCAAATGATAAATATCATTCTCGCTGACATGCGGGAACAAATCCCCAAAACGCTCAATATTCGCTCTCGTCTTCTGTAACGTATCTTCAATCGCTTGTTTCCACATAATCAGATCACTCCATCATCTATATTTTGGTTGTTTCACGTTCGATAAAAGTTAGCGGAACTTCGAATTCTCGTTCTTCGCATGTTGCAACGTTATGTCCAAACTTATGAAGTAATTTACTAATAGCTGTATTCGCTTGCAGATAGTAGGGGATGTCCCAGGTTGAGATGCTGGGGTAGGCATGTGAAGAAACAGAGTCATTATTAATCCCAATCAGCTGAAGTCGATCTGGCATGTCGATCTTTAGCTTGTTTGCCATGGATAATAGCCGTAAAGCAACATAATCGTCAAAAGCCATGATCCCGACTCGTTTCGCAGGCCCCATCATCAACTCTTGAAGGAAGCGCTCCATATCCAGGTCTTTGGTATCCACGAACTGATGTGGAATTGGGCTGCTCAACTGCGCAATCCCCGTCTCAAAGCCTTGGCGGCGCTGACCATCGATGACCTTCGAGTGCTTGTTTCCTACATAAACAAGTAAATCACAACCGCGATCCGCAAGCAGCTTCGTGGATTGCCGGCAAGCCTCGCTAAAACCCAAGTTAACTGCACCTAAAGCAATGTCCTCTGGCCAACCCCACCCATTAATAAGCACGAGCGGTGTACCACTATTCACAATGGAACGTGTGGATTCAAAACCCATGGCTAAACCGTGGCAAATGAGACCATCAACTCTGCGTTGCAGCAGTACCTCGAGATTCCTTCGCTCAATCGCAGGATCGAACCCCCCCGAAGAGAAGACAGACAAATGATACCCTGCTCGATGCGCTTCCAACTGCAATTGCTCGGCTAATTGTCCATAATATCCGCCCAAAACAGGCACGATGAGACCGATTTCAAATGTTTTATTCCGACTTAAACCAGCTGCATTCGTATTCCGTCGATAACCCAATTGCTCAGCGGCTAATTCGACTTTACGGATTGTCTCTTTGGATGAACGAATTCCACCTCGATTCAGCACATTGGAGACCGTAGCGATAGAGACGCCTGCTGCTGCTGCCACTTCTACAATTGTGACTTGTTTTGGATTGCTCATTCGTGGTTCACTCCATCATTTGTTAAACGTTTAACTCACACTTTTAGATTAAATTGAAACGTTTAACCTGTCAAGCAAAAATTAGCTTTACATTTCTACAAAAAAAAATAAAACCTTGGACGACTTTCTTACGTAGTACTATTCATGCATGACATTCTTTCAGGGTTAGGGAGGTTTCTTGCTTATGACAATAACATGGACTTATCACAACAACACTTCAATTCGGGACACAATCTCTATGATCATTTGGTACCTGAGAAAGAAGCGGAGATCGTAAACAAGTCATTTCCCTCGAAACATAGAAGAACAAAGCCCAAGGCTTTCCAATCGGAGAGCCTTGGGCTTTGTTTTGTTATTCCAATAGCAACATGCTGTGATTATAACGAAGCCCCTTTACCGCCATCAATATTGACCGATGTTCCCGTAACATAGGACGCGGCATCCGAGGCAAGAAACGTAATCACATTTGCCGCTTCATCCGCATTGCCGATCCGTCCCAACGGAATACCATGCTGCGGATGGCTAGCAAATTGTTCCCAAGTCAACTCGGGAGCGACCTTCTTCCAGACTTTCTCAATCTGTTCTGAGCGGATCAATCCAATGCAAACTGTATTCACGCGAATCTGGGACGCTGCCACATCTTTACTCAACGCATTCGTAAGAGCTAAGCCAGCCGCACGACTAACGGAGGTTGGCAGCGATGACGCTGGAGGCGTTTTGGCAGCAGATGTTGTTATGTTTATAATCGAACCGCCACCCGCTTCACGCATATGGGGAATGGCAAATCTAGAGCAATGAATCGCCCCGAACAATTTCAGCTCCAAGTCCTGACGCCATAGCTCGGTGCCCACCTCTTCAAAAGGAGCAGCTGCTGCTGTACCTGCGTTATTTACCAGAATATGCAGTCCGCCGAATCGCTGAACCGTTTGTGCAATCGCACGCTGACAGTCTGTTTCTGACATCACATCCCCTTGAATGGGAAGTACTTCTCCCTCTGTCAAATTAGCGATGTGAACCGCTGCTTCCTGTAACTGGGCTTCGTTTCGAGCCATAATCGCGACTTTAGCGCCTTCGCGGGAAAGTGAAATGGCCGTCGCTAGCCCAATCCCCTTACTGCCTCCTGTAATGAAAGCCACTTTATTATGTAAGCCTAACTGCATGACGCTCTCTTCCTTTCCTAGTGGGGAATCAATAAGTCCTATTCATGTTGTAAGCATACGCCAACTCACCACATTTATTCAAATACTACTACCTAGAGACGCAGACGAAAGAAGGTGCCCATCAGCCACCTTATGGCTTGGACACCTTCTTCACAATTATTGGTTCAAATAAACCGCTTTGCCCGTGCGCGCTGACTCATAAATCGCTTCAAGAATAAGTGAAACGACGTAAGCTTGCTCTGGTGTGACGACGGGTTCTTTGTCTTGATCGATGGCCTCGATCCAAGAACGCATTTCCACATCTGCAGCGCTCTCGCTTGCCCCATCATAGAAGGCAACGCCGCCCGACTTTAATTCAACGTCCGTTGTGAATAAGCGGCTGTGCTTCTCGCCATTAATACGAAGTCCGCCTTTCATATCCGCGCCGCCTTCTGTTCCGCTTAACGAACATTTCGCCTCGTCCACTTCAAGCGTATTTAAGGCCCAGCTGGATTCCAACATGATCGTAGCGCCATTTTCCATAACGATCATCCCGAATGCAGAGTCTTCTACGGTAAACTTGCTTGGATCCCAAGGACCCCAAGCGTTGGCTGCGTTCTCTTTTTTGGAGAGCTCATGATAAGATGTACCTAATACAACCTTCGGTTTATAGTTGTCCATCATCCACAAAGTCAAATCTAGCGCATGTGTCCCGATATCGATTAGCGGACCTCCGCCTTGTTTCTCCTCATCCAGGAAAACACCCCAAGTTGGAACCGCACGGCGACGGATCGCATGGGCTTTCGCGAAATAAATGTGACCCAATTCACCTTCTGCACAAACGGTTTTCAAGTGTTGGCTGTCTGGACGAAAACGGTTATTGTAGCCGACCGTCAGCTTTTTACCTGTACGCTTCGCCGTTTCCAGCATGCGCTTCGCGTCTGCCGCCGTCTTCGCCATCGGCTTCTCGCACATAACATGCTTACCAGCTTCCAGCGCAGCAATTGTAATTTCCGCATGAGAAATATTCGGAGTTAACACATGAACAATATCGATGGTCTTGTCTTGAAGAACCTCTTGATAATCCTCACAAATGAGCGCACCCTCTACGCCATATTTGGCAGCAGCAGTTTCAGCGCGGTCCAGCTCAATATCACAAAACGCGACTAGCTCGACATTTTTGAGCTTGCTCAAGCTTGGCAAATGTTTGCCATTAGCGATACCACCGCAACCTATAATTCCAATTCGATACGTACGTGACATAATATTACCTCCATTAAGATCTAGTAGACATGCAAGATAGGATATAAAGACATTAAACTTAATTTATCACATGAAAACGCTTATTAAAATTGTAAGTTTCGGACAAAGTTACTCAGAAATTACGACATAAAAAAACCAGGAGTCCATAACCCCTGGTTCTACATGTCATAAATTCATTTGTTTCCTGCCTTCTTCTGCGCTTCTTCCAAGTAGGTCCGGTAGAGCTGCTCATTCGGTTGCTCCCGCGTTAAGTCTTCATAGTAGCGGGCAACTTTTTGAAAATAGTAACCATGAACATCCGTTGTCGGCACGAGCTTATGGGGTTCCCAACGATACGTGTCAATGCGATAAGCCTGCCCTTTCTCCTGAATCCACAAGGCGATTTCGCAACGCCCATCTTGCCCGCTTCGCGTCGGCATATCCTCGATTTCCACATGATTGTACGTTGTTCCATACGGAATCACACGTTGATATCCAGACTGTGTCCACTGAATAATATCGAGCTCGGCCCCCGTTTCATCGGGCTTCTCCCAGCCAATCACGACGTCCCAACCTTCGGTGCGCGAGATCGGTGCAGCGGCGAAATCTCTTACTGCCAAGTGTCTCCCTGTTGAAGCTGACGCAATTGGAAACCAGTTGCCCGAATATTCCTTCAAGGAAAACAGGTATTGATTGCCCAAATATCTATACAAGGCTGTAATTTCAGGAAATCCATCGCCATCCACATCGGCATACAGAATTGCCGCAGGTTCTCCTTCTTGCTGCAATTGTACGACCTCAGCTTCCTCGGGTATACAGCTGCGGACGACGGAAAGGAAATCAATTGAAGCTAAGCTCATGGTCATCCCTCTTTTCGCATTTTCTCAACTCAAGTATATGCGTTTGGGATCTTGACCCATGTCAAGCTTGACAATTCTCTTTACTCCCCTCAAGCGCTCCCTCGCTGTTCAACTCCGATATGATGCACACACTGAATGAATCGTACGGTTTGGGTGCGGGCGTTCATCACGACTGAGTGCGTTTGAGCCCGGCCGCTCCAGTCATATTTGACGCCGTTCAAGAAATCACCAGGGGTAACGCCTGTCGCTGCGAATATAATGTCCGAATCGCCAACAAGATCGCGCATATGAAGCACTTTGGAAGGATCGGCGACACCCATTTGCTGGCAGCGGAGCACTTCTTGGTCATTTTCAGGCAGGAGTCGGCCTTGCAATTCGCCACCCATGCATTTCAGTGCTGCAGCAGCCAGTACACCTTCAGGCGCTCCGCCTGATCCCACATGCAGATCCACACCAGTCTCAGGGAAGGCAACCGCCATTGCACCTGCGACATCGCCGTCGCTGAGCAAATAAATTTTCACCCCAAGTGAGCGAAGTGTCTGGATGTGCGCTGCATGCCGGTTACGGTCGAGGATTGAGACGGTGAGGTCTGTTACTTTTTTCTGCAAAAGCTGGGCAGCTTTTTGTATCGTTACCTCTAGCGGATCCTCCAAGCTAAGTTTTCCTGCCAAAAGGGGACCGACCGCCAGCTTCGCCATATACATATCTGGTGCGTGCAGCAAATTCCCTTTCTCTGCGATAGCGACAACCGAAAGCGCATTGTTGCGGCCGCTCGCCACGATTTCCGTTCCCTCCAGCGGATCAACAGCAACATCAAACTCAGCGCCAGTCCCGCTGCCCACTTCTTCCCCAATATAAAGCATGGGAGCTTCATCCATTTCTCCTTCGCCAATGACGACAGTCCCGCGAAAAGGAACCGTTCGAAACACCTCACGCATGGCAGCAGTCGCAGCTCCGTCAGCGTCATTCTTGTTTCCTTTGCCCGTCCAGCTCGCTGAGGCGATTGCTGCCGCTTCTGTCACTCTCACAATTTCCAATGACAAATCTCGATGCATACACATTCCTCCTTTTTGATTTAAGGTATCGTTTCCAGTCATTGCGTTAAGCTCGTTCTGCTAAAATGAGGCCCGCTGTTTCCTCGATGGCTTTCTCGGTCACATCAATGATTCTACAGCCCAGTTCACGGTACAGTCTGAGGGCAAAAGCGATTTCTTCCTCCACACGCTCATGTGTCGCGTATTTGGCGCCGAATGGAAGTCCGACTGCTTTCAGTCGTTCTGTTCGAATGCGGATTAATTGATCGGGGCTCATAACGAGACCGACCAGTTTCTTAGGATCCAATTCGTAGAGAATAGCCGGCGGTTTCACCTCTGGCACCAGTGGATAATTGGAAACCTTGTAGCCTTTATGCGCCAAATAGATGCTCAGCGGTGTTTTCGATGTTCTTGATGGTCCTAGCAGCACAATATGGGCTTGTTTCATCGTGCTCGGATCCTTCCCGTCATCACTATTGACGGTAAATTCCACGGCTTCGACCCGTTGAAAATACTGTTCATCCAATTGATATAAAAGTCCAACTTTACGACTTGGTGAATCCTTGAACGTATCGATAAAAGCCTGCATCATCGGTCCCATAATATCTATGGCATTCACCTGCAAGCGATTCGCTTCCTGGCGCATCATCTCCCGCAATTCAGGGAGAACCAGTGTGTAGGCAATGAATCCTTTTACCCGAAAAGCCTCTTCAACAATCGCTCGCACTTCTTCTTCCGTTCGAATGGACCCGTAACGCTTCACCTGTACCTGACTTGCGCTAAATTGCCGAATCGTTGCTTGTACAACCGTATTGGCCGTTTCACCCACCGCATCTGAACAAACGAAAATGGTATGCAGCTTCTCTCCCATGTTTACTCCCCCTGATCTACGTCCCTAGCGCTACATCCAGCAGCAATTTGGTCAAAGTTGTTTTCGTAATTCGGCCAATGACTTCCAACTGTTCAGAGCCCTCCATTGGCTTCACGACAGGTAAGCTGTCCACTTCATGATGTATGATTTTTCTAGCTGCTTCCAGCACACTGTCTTCTTGTCTTACAGTAATAATATTCGGTTGCCTCGTCATAACGAGCGATACTGGCATCGTTGATGCGGGTGAATGCCCTAGCGTCACCTTCAGTAAATCTTTCCGTGAAACGACGCCTACTAAGGCGCCTTCCATATTCACGATCGTTAGGCTCCCTACATTTTCGAGAAAAAGGGTAACAACCGCATCACTGACGGTCACTGTTTCTCTCAGGACGACGGGAATACCCATGACGTCTTTCACCTTCATGTTCTCAATAGCCTTGACTGGCGAGCGAGCGTCGAAGGCTTCTGTCCCCAAGAAATAACCGACCTTCGGCTTCGCATCAATATGTCGCAGCATGACCAGAACAGCCAAGTCCGATCGAATCGTTGGTCGGCTTACGCCAAGCAATTCTGCGATTCGATCGCCTGTTATCGGAGCATGCCGACCGACAAGCTCGATGATTTCTAGCTGGCGTGTTGTAAGTTCGATGATGTTTCCCTCCTAATGCATGGACCACTGCCATATAGTGTGTTCTATTTATTATATATTGTACATTATATAATAAATAAACAACATATTAAATTGTTTATTGCCTATAAAACAAATATTTATCACTTATAAAAGAAAATACCCCTTCCACTCGCCTGTTAGGCGTGAAAGCGGTATGGTGGGTGAAGCATCCAAGGGTGCTGAGACTCCCAGATTGGGAGGCTCAGGTGAACTGCGTCCGAGCCTCCCGTTTCGGGAGGCTCGGATACAGAATGTGCTACTTTCGAGGGACTCGGGTGCTACTTCGACGAAACGCCGCCCGGTTCAGAAGGTTGAGCGTTGATCTGACGCGTCCGCTTTTTCATAGCAGCGTTCGTCATGTACACACCGAGCACGATGCCGAATGCGCCGAGCAAATGGTACAGCCGCAAGGATTCGCCCGTAAACGCTGTGGCGAAAATTGCGCTAAACAGCGGAATGAAATTCAGAAAGCCTGCGCAGCGCTGCGGGCCTGCTAGCTCGATCGCCTTATTCCAGCTGAGAAAGGCGACGATCGAGGCAAATATGCCGACATAGAGCAATCCGCTCATCAGCGACGGGCTCCAACGAACATCAGGCGATTTCATCGCCCATTCAATGGCCGAGATTGGCAATAGGAGGAGGAGAGCCACGGCAACTTGTACAAGGAGAAAAGGGCTAGCTGGGAAGCGGCCCGCAACCCTTTTCATCCCAACCGAATACAACGCCCAGCACAAGATGGCTATAAGCATGTACAAGTCGCCTTTATTGACAGATAGGCGCAGTAACGCAGCCATATCCCCTCCGCTGATAATCCAGCCCACTCCGATCATGGAGACGAGAATCCCAGGAAGCGCCCGCCAAGCGAGTCCCTCACGCATCACGATCCACGTTATGAGCACTACGAAAATCGGCGTAGCTGAGTTCATGAGTGAGGCATTGATCGAGCCGGTGTATTGGACAGCCACATATGTGAATGTATTGAATCCGGCAACGCCAGTGATTGAGAGGAACAGCACCATTTTCCAATGTAAAAGGTAATCCTGTCGCAGGCGCCATGCCGTTTTGCCAAAAAAGGGCAGTAAGCATAGAAAGGCGATGCTCCATCGGCAGGCAGCCAGTGTGATTGGGGGGATGAGGTGAACGAGCGCCTTGCCAGCAACAAAATTGCCGCCCCATATACAAGTTGCCAGCAGTAATAAGACATAGGGAGATCGTTTTAGCATAAAATGAGGTACTCCTTCACAGAATCATATCAACCAACTTATCATTGATTCGCAGTCTCATCAAGGACTCTCTCTCAAAAGTTATCTGAGATAATTCATTGATCGCCTGCCGCTTCCAGCTCATGCACTTCGCAATAGCAGCCTAGGGGAATCAGTTCGCACAAATAGCGCAGCATGTTCCCCTTCTCCGTTTCACTTAAAGGCAGCGCAGCGTCATACGTAAAATGGATAATGCTCTGGATCGCATCATATTGTTGGAAGGATAAGCGTCCTCTAGGAAACTGCCGATGAATCGCTGCGAAAATGCCATATTGATTCAAATTCGGGCGAAGCGCGGCTTGTGTAATATCGACAGGCACTTCATCAAGCAATGGAACACGATCTGCACGCACGGCGTTATAGGCCTTGACAGTAAACACGACATGCGGGTACAAGTAAGCGTTTGCATATCGTTCCAGATTGAGCGCATCATGTCTCGATAACTGCATATCCTCCGTCCAAGCATAGATCGTTGCACGATACTTCGCGCTGGTATAAATTCGGATGTACCTTAAATGGGGGAAGCGGAGTTTGACCTGTTGTTCTGACCGTAATCGAGTTCCCACTAAGATCACCTCTCTCGCTGAAAGCCATTGTGCTATTAGTATATGCGAGCAAATGAAAACAGCCATCCTTTTATGACAAAAGGTTGGCTGTTTATTACGCTATTCAGGAACGGGAAGACCTAGACCGATGGCAATCCGTCTGCCGTAATCAGGATCTGCTTTGTAGAAGTGACCAATCTGCCGGAGCTTAATCGCATCCTGCTCTACAGGCTTCATAGCGCCAACGATTGTTTGCACTAGACGCTCTCGTTCTTCTTCACTTAGCAGTCGATAGAGATCTCCAGGCTGTGTGTAATGATCATGATGATCATACGCAACGCTGTCCGCAGATCCCGTTACATCGAACGCTGCCGGCTTGTAGGCCGGAGTCTCCGAAGGACCGCCGCCGCTGTTAGGCTCGTAGTATAGTGAGCCGCCGCCATTCTCGTCAGCGCGCATGGCGCCATCGCGCTGGTAGGTGTTGACCTCGCTGCGCGGCCGATTGATCGGAAGCGCTTGATGATTCGCCCCGACGCGATAGCGATGCGCGTCACCGTAGGCGAATAGGCGTCCTTGCAGCATTTTATCCGGCGATGCCTCAATGCCTGGCACGAAGGTGCCAGGCGAGAAGGTCGCCTGCTCGACCTCGGCAAAATAATTGTCCGGATTGCGGTTGAGCACCATGCGCCCCACTTCAATCAACGGATAGTCCTTCTGCGACCAGACTTTCGTCACGTCGAATGGGTCGAAGCGATATGTATTCGCATCTTCAAGCGGCATGATCTGCACACATAGCTTCCAAGCGGGGAAATCCCCCTTCTTGATCGCCTCGAACAGATCCTCCGTATGATAATCCGGATTATCCGCAGCTAACTGCGCAGCGACGGCAGGCGCGAGGTTCTGAACGCCTTGCTCGGTTTTGAAATGATACTTCACCCAACACGCTTGGCCTTCGGCATTGACCCACTTGAACGTGTGCGAGCCAAAGCCATGCATATGTCGAAGTGTTGCTGGAATCCCGCGATCCGACATGAGGATCGTCACTTGATGCAGGGATTCCGGTGATAAGGACCAGAAATCCCATACGGCATTCGGATTTTTCAAATGCGTTTGCGGGTGCCGCTTCTGAGTATGAATGAAATCAGGAAATTTGATCGCATCACGGATGAAAAAGACTGGCGTATTGTTGCCAACAAGATCATAGTTGCCTTCATCGGTATAAAATTTCACCGCGAACCCGCGAGGATCCCGCACCGTATCCGCAGAGCCGTTCTCGCCGGCTACGGTAGAGAAACGAACGAACAAAGGTGTTTGCTTGCCAATCTCCGCCAGAAAGCTCGCCTTCGTAAACGCTGTCAAGTCATTCGTTACCTCAAAATAACCATGCGCGCCCGCACCCTTGGCATGCACAACCCGCTCTGGCACGCGTTCGCGATTGAAATGCGCCAATTTCTCCAAAAGATGTACATCCTGGATTAATGTCGGGCCGCGGGCACCTGCCGTTTGCGAATTCTGATTATCCCCAACGGGCGCTCCCCAGCTTGTGGTCAGCTTCTTTTTGTCCGTACTCATCTCGAGACATCCACCTCATTTCGTCAATTCCCTCAACTCAACTATATTCGGGAACTTGGCCTGATATGATAGGGAGCAAGACAAGAAGGCCGCCCCTTAAGGTGATTAAACCTCTTGGAACGACCTCTTTCGCTGCCTGCCTATAGGCCTTTTGCTTTCAAGAAAGCTTGCCATTGCTTCGTCGTTTCGGCATCAATCTTGTCTTGACCTGCTGCTTTCAGCTTGTCAATGTATTTCTGCAGTTGGTCCGCAGGGTCTACAGCACCTGTTTCAAGTGCAACTTGAAACTCGTTATCTACAGCGGTCACGTTCGCAACCTCCGATTTGATCGAATCCCTGTTCACATCAAAGCCGTAGGAGACTGGCACCATTGCGCTTTCGTTCAATTGAATCGTTTTCGCCCAAACATCAGGTGTTTGTGCACCTTTCAAGTAAGCATTAAATTGATTGCCGAACACCCAATCCACATTAGGAGCATAGCCCGAATCCTTGATCGGCTCAATATATTTGTCATCCTTCTTCGTGTAATGCTTGCCTTCCATACCATTGGAAATCAGGTTGTATAACACTTTATCCGTATTGAGCAAGTTAATAAACATCAATGCACGCTCTGGATTTTTGGAAGTTTTGGAGATAACCTGCATAGCGCTCGCGACGCCAGTGAAGTAGGAATCGGAAATAGGTACGTACACAACAGCGTTTCCGCCATTATTGACCATTTCATCCACTTCGCCGCCTGGTTTGGTAGTAAACTCGAGACTTACTGCCACTTTTCCTTTTTTCTTGAGATCAACAATGTTTTTCAACAGCGGAGCATCCTCATTGATATAGCCCGCTTTTGACCAGTTATGCATCGTCGTAAAGAAGTCCTTCTTATTCTGAAGTTGTTGGATTTTCGTGATGGATGTGTACGTTTTGTCATCTTTTTTGTACGCGACAGCGAGCCCATCAGCAGCTACCAAATTCGGGTCTGTATATAGGCCCCATGAGTTCTGAGCCATACCGAAAGGAATGACATCCTTCTCATTGTCCTTAATCGTTTTCAAGAATGGCTCGATATCTTTGTAAGTTTTAATCGAATTAACATCCAATTTGTACTTATCGACGAATTGCTTCTGGATGACAAGACTCTTCGTTTTTGCAGCGATTTGATAGACGGGGAAGCCATACACTTTGCCATCGGTCGCTTTCATATCTGGCCAGAATTTATCAGGAATATTCTTACGAGCTTCAGGCGCATATTTGCTAATCATGGCATCCGTTAACTCCAAGAGTGCGCCCTTATCAATATTCGGTTGATAACTCAGCAGCCAATATTTAGAACCCCACGCCAAATCGAAAGCCTCACCAGAAGCCATAATGGTATTCATTTTCGGATCATATTCATCAAATGAAAGAGGTTTCAAATCAATCGTAGCATTGATCTTGCTCTTTACATATTTGTTAATTTCCTCATTTACCAGAGCTTGATCTTTACCAGGCGGGTTACTAGGATAATAGAATGTCAACTTGACTTCGGGCAGTGTACTTGGAGCAGGCGTTGCTGGAGTCGTGGATGCCGTCGTGGTTGGTGTTGTTGCCTTTGGTGAAGTCGTTTCACTTGCTGGATCAGATTTGCATCCAGCTAGCACGGTCATACTCAGTAGCATGATAGCTACACTGCTTAGGTACGCTTTTTTTCCTTTTTTCAACCTACACACCTCCATATTAATTACCCCTTGTCTCAATCGAACAACCATCCAACGATCCTTCTAAACGCGCGCCCCACCTCCCCTCAGTTCTTTAATGAACCAACCGTAATTCCTTTAATGAAATATTTCTGGAAAAATGGAAACATCACCATCATCGGTCCACCTGCAACTAAGGCCATTGCCATGCGCACTGATAAGGTTGGGAAATTCGCAAATTGTAATTTACTTGCCGTTTCTGCCAAAGGAGAATTAGCTAGAAATTCAATTTGTGACAGAATGCGAACAAGCAGCAGTTGAAGGGGGACATATTTGTTATCATCAATAAACAATAGCGCATTAAACCAGTCATTCCAGTAGGCAAATGAGATAAATAAACTGAGTGTCGCCAGTGCGGGTGTCGAGAGCGGCAGGATGATCCGATAGAAGATGCGAAACTCGCTAGAGCCATCGATCTTGGCGGACTCAATGATTTCCACCGACATTTTATCCAGGTAACTTTTCATAATGATAATGTTGAACGGATTCATCAGAAGCGGAATAATGAGGGCAAGTATGGAATTTTTCAAATGAAGGTACTGGGTCATCAGGATGTAGAACGGAATTGTGCCCCCATTGAATAGCAAGGTGAAAAAGATATAAAACGTGAGCGGACGATGGTAGCGAAAATCACGTCGAGACATTGGATATGCCGTCAATGTCGTGAAGAGTAGAGATGTCGCTGTGCCCACCACCGTAATCGCGATGGTAACCCCATACGATTTCAGCCAGATTTCCGGTGATTTCAAAACAATTCGATAGGCTTCCAAGCTAAGCTCTTTGGGGATAAATCGATATCCGTCGTGAAGTAAACTGTTCTCTGAAGTAAGCGACACCGCAATAACGAGTACAAAAGGGATGATCATGAATAGGCATATGAGCGTAAAAAACAGATGGATATACCAATTTGACGCTGACTTCACTGGTTTAGCTAAGGCAAGCTCCATGGAACTCCTCCCTAAAATAGCGCGTTTTCTTCATCGATACGGCGAACTGCTGCATTCGCTGACACAATCGTGATGAGCCCTACCACAGATTGTAGAAAGCCTACCGCCGCCCCTGAGTTGATGTCTCCCAACTTGGACAGAGCCCGATACACATACGTATCAATGACGTCTGTCGTTGCCAAATTGGCTCCTGCATTATTCGGTACAAAGTAATGAAGTCCGAAATCTCCTCGAAAAATGTTGCCCAAGCCCAAAATAAACACAACGATGATTAAAGGCTTTAAGAGCGGAAGCGTAATGCGGAAAATCATCTGGAGACGTGATGCGCCATCCAGTTTAGCAGCTTCGTAATAATCTGTATTGATCCCAACAATCCCAGCGTAATAGATCAAAGTTGAGAAACCAACACTTTTCCATACGGCAACCAAAGGAAGAATTACTAGCCATGGCGTTGTCTCAAAGTACCATTTATGCGGTGAAAGTCCAATATCTTGCAGCAGGCGATTCAGATAACCACTCTTATGTTCCAAGAAAGCGTAGGTAATGTAACCAACCAACACAAGGGAAATGAAATAGGGAAGAAATAACGTCGTTTGATACACTTTCACCATACGGCCGCTTACCTCGTATAACATAATCGAGAGGACTAGTGCGGCAAGCGTGCCTAAAACGATATAAGTCATGTTGTATAAAAGGGTATTTCGGATGATTCGTATTGCGTCCTGCGATTTAAATAAGAACTCGAAGTTTTTAAGTCCGACCCATTTGCTTCCCAGAATACCCTGATCATACCGGAAATACTTAAAGGCTAAGATAAGTCCAATCATGGGCAAATACGCAATGACGAGTTCGAACAAAAAACCTGGCATCGCAAGCAACAGCAGCTCCCTATTTTTTCGCAGGTGTTTGAATTCCTGTAAAAGCCTTCGTTTTCTGAAAGGTTGTGATGTGGTCATTGTGCTCCTCCTCCATATTCGTATCTTGCCACAGATTAAAGCGATTACAAAGCGTACGATATTCGAATTCATGTAAAAATCGTGTGTACAATAATCGAATTACTCTCTTTTTATGATATACATGCTAAAAACCGCCCTCCATTCACCTATTGGTGAAAGAATTGGCGGCTGGCTAAACCATTTCTCCAAATTATGAAATGGATTTCTTCATGCGGTATTCCTTCGGGGTACTCCCGAATTTGCCTTTAAAAAGGCGGAAGAAATAACTTGGATTCGTATAACCACACTTTTCCATAATATCTAAGACGGCATGATCCCCATTCTCAAGTAAAAACTGGGCATGCTGTAAACGAACCTCATTCATATATTCGGTAATCGTGCATTGGTAACTATCTTTGAACAATCTGCCCAAATACGCGGAAGAAAGCTTGACCGTCGAGGCGATGGATTGTTGGCTTAAATTGAAATCGGCAAATTTCTGATGGATAAGTTCTTTGACTGTTTCCAGGATCATGTCATTCCGCTCCACGTTGGATGGCTTCTGTCCGTCACAAATTTGTGTACAAAGCGCCAGCAAGGATACGTACATTTCCTCAAGTGTTTCTTTCTCTTGTGGAATATGATGAATGTAGTCCACGTTGAAACTCATTTTCGTGACACGATTCTCCATAATTTCAGCGACCGTATACTGGATCACCCAGGCTAAATTCGTGACAGCGCGTTGAATATCATGATAATGGTACGTGGCGAACAAGGAGAATGCCTTCTCCAGCTCTACCCCCGCCTCCGTCATCATGCCCTTCTTCAAGCTCTCGGCCAATTTCCTCTCAATGGTTTCAGGAATGGAAACTCGTTTATTGGCATTATTCACTTGAACTTGTTCACTCGAAATGATGGACTTATAGCCGAAAATAACGGAGTACAAGCTATTCTGATACGCTTGCGTGTAGCCCGCTGACAACTGTGTCAGCTGTGAAATGCGGTCACTAATCCCACAGGATAGACTCAAACCATAAAAAGCCTCAATCGTATTCTGAATGTCCTGCAGAACTGGACGTATCTCTTGATAAGAGTCTGTTACACCTGTTTCATTCAATGAGACAATGAGTACAACATGATCCCCCCATACTTCCACCGTTTCACAAGGATGCAGCTGGGACATCATTTCCTGTGCAATATTGGTGATGGCAAAGCTATGCATTTTCTTCAATGGAAGGGCAGTATGACTGGCGTAAGACTGAAAATGATCTAATCGGAGTACGCAAACAAGGATCTCAGCAGGATAAGCGATGTTTAATCGATGCTTCTTGATCAAACTGATCATATCGTGATGAGAGAACATCTGCCCATCCGTCATAAATTTACGGATGTAATATTTATTCACGATGTGCTCCGAACTAATTTCATGAAGGGTATGAGACAATTTCGAATACTCCTCACTCATCGCATGAAGCTCATCGTCCTCGGTTTGTCGCGTGTTTCCTTCTCTGGGATGCTGAAACCGAATCCGTTGCAGCATATCCTCAATTGGATGATACAACTTATAGGATAGCCACAGTGAAATCCCGATTGCAATGAGCAACATAGCTCCAGAAACAATCAGCGACTTCGTTCGTGTCTGGGTAACGACGGCCATCAACTTGTCGTACGACTGTACATAGAGAATCGTCCAATTCGGTATAGGGTCAGCCATATACGTAATCATGCTTTTCTGATGCTCGAAATTGCCAATGACGAATCCAGAAGGTTCGCTGGTTGCAAGTTTATGAGCTTCGATATAGCTGTGTATCCTCTCCTGCGTCGACTTACTCGCGTATTCATCCAATTTCCGAGATGAGTATAATCGCCCTCCCTGATCGGACATTAGGATATCGCCTTGAGAGCGACTGCCCGTATCATTCATTTTCTTTAAACTATCGAACACCCAGTCTGACTTGATATACAAAATGATGGCTGATTCATTGCGAGTGAAAGGTTTTAAGGAATTGGTTACGACGAATGCAAAAGCATCAATTTCACCGTCTTCGCGATCAAGACTTACTGGGATGAGTCGGGAGGTTTCATGAGACACGGAGGGGTCGAGAAGCCAATCTGAGATTTTCTTTTTCGTTACGCCGCCATCCAATAAGAAGTTGCTCGTCGTACCGTAAATCTCATTTTGGGAATAGTTATAGACGACCATGGAATGCAGAAATGATGAGCTTTCCAAGATGCTCGACATGCGTTGGTAACTACGAATTAAATCCATCTTAGGTAAGGATTCATCATACATAAGCGGGATGAGCAGGTTATCCTTAAAGACGAAATACGATAAGTGTGTGATGATTTCATTCATGTAGGAGAAGTTGTATTGCATTTGCGTAAGAATTTTGAGATTGGAGTCCTCTTGAATTCTTTTCACGGAATTCTCCAGGAGATATGTATTAGCAAATGATGAGGCTAAGAGGACGATAACCATCGATAACATGATCGAGCTCAGTACGCGCTGCAAATATTTCTTAGATTTATAGAACCCAAATCCTTTCATAAGTACCAAGCCTCCTCTTAGAACGATGATGTTACTGTGGTCCTATTCGGTTTTCATCGATGTCCACCCATCCGAGTGTGTAGGCGGGTGAATTTGGATGAAGGCGCATCTTCCCATCCCCTGACTGAATAAACAATGGATCCGCTATGCGGGTATGCGCATCGAACTTCCCTCCCAGCAAGGTTTGCCAGGCTTGCAAGTTATACACATAACGACCAAGCAAATCTGCTTGCGCAGATGGTAACGGTAGTTGACCGGCAACATGACACATGCCTTGGTCCTGAACCTGCCAGTAGAGATTGTAGTCGGCTTCTGCAAATTTATCATCACGCCAGTTAACGAAATAGTACAAGTAGCCGGAATTATAAATGATGTTGCCTTTTACAGTAACATCCTTATTCTCCTCGCCAGCCATCTCTTGTGTACCAATTGCGGATATGGCATCAGGGTTGTCGACAAGCAAATTCCCTTGAATGAGGTTGCCTATCCCCTTGGAGAAAATAAGCATCCAAAGTTTCCCATCCCCAGTGCTGTAGAGTCGCGTTAACACATTCTGTGTTACCGTAAAATAGTCGGAAGCATCATCCAAATAAATCCCAAAACCAAAGGAAAAATGAATGCCGCTGTCGTGTAAGCGGTTACCATGAATGGTGTTGTGAGCTCCTACGCCCCATGACTCTATCATTCCGCCATCTTGGCTATCCATCATGACATTAGAAATATCATTATACGCAATCCGATTATTCCTTGTATGAAGGAAATCCCAATGATTATCCCATGTTACTGGAATGCCATAGCAGCTTTCTGGCATGACCTTGTGGCGTAAGCCTTTCAGCGAAATGCCATAACGCGGCATATGCGAAATCAGATTATGCGTGATTTCGTTATTTCCGCTTTGATAGAGCATAATCCCGCAACCATGTCCAATCAGCTCGCCGCCATGACGAATCCTATTGTTCGTTATTTGATGTTCTTTGTTCGTGTAAGCCTCTGTGGGAGAGGTAAATGAGCCTTGCAGTGGTGAATAACCTGATGCGCAGATGCCAATATAACCCATATGTTCGATGAGATTACCGATGATCTGGATGTTTAGCGTATGCTGATCCATGAAAATACCGGAGCTGCCTGAATTTAGGATCTCGCAATCCTTGATTTCAATATCCGCCGCGTAATTCAAGTAAAACAAACCTTCCCGATGTTCATCCCGCTCCACGTTGCTTAAGCCTTCATTTTCCTGAATCATCTGATACTCCGGCCAGAAATCTGTGCATGAGAAACGGAGTCCCTGAAATAAGAGATGCTGAATAGGCTCATCATGAGCGTTGCCTCTCATTTCAATCAGCCTAGTGACCGTTGGTACAATAATCTCTTGCTGTAACGGTGAACCCATTTTCGGTTGGTAATAGAGCCATCCTTCTACTTCGTCCAAGTGAAATTGCCCTGGTGCTTGTAAAAAATCGATGGATCCCTGGATAAAATAGCGTGACCCTTCACCAATCCCCCATATCGAGGAACGCTGAAATTGCATATATCTCGCCGCATCATCATGAGACTTCAGCTTGCGCAGTTCCGAGAACCAGTTCCATTCCCCTTTTCCAGGCCAAATGAACACTTGTGCTTGCGATAAGTCACATCCATTTGGAATATCCCCAGCACGGTATTGGATGCCTTCTTGATTAGAGGATGCTGGCTCCCCGTCAGTTTGGAAATACCCAGTTGCTGGAAGTCTAGCTTTGACAATCCGTTCGCCATCGGCATACATCGTTTGAAAACTGTTTCCTTGTCCAACGTATGCGCGCCACTTATCCAATTGGTACGGCTCCCAGTTCGTAACAACCCTGCCGCCAATGATGTTTACTACTTCGCCAGGTACATTCTGGTAGGAGACACGATAACCATCTCTGCCTGAATCTCGCTCATCCAATTTCCAAGTATGCGTTACATAATAGGTACCGCCGTACACAAATACGGTGACATCGCCATTCATCCCGTTACGAATGAAATCGCGAACCGCCACCTGTGCCTTTGTAATCGTTAAGAACGGCGCTTCTTTACTCCCATCGTGATCATCATTCCCGGTTGTCGCTACATAAAATTGGGCTGCCAATGTCATAGGCTTGCTCCTTTATTCATAATGATAACCTTATGTATGACGAGGGTCTTTGATTTATACCACATCTTTGTAGATCAAGAACTTGTTCGGAAGGACATGCCGCGAGCGGCAAGCTCCTCACCCATGATCCTTACCGCTTTGGGCCCCATGCCATGAAGCTTCAAGAGGTCTTTCTCCGATATTTGGGTCAAATCTTCGATCGTTGTAATGCCCGCGTTTGCTAACGCACGTCTAGCAGGATTGGCTACACCTCGTGGCAGCACAAGCTCCAGTTCCGTTGGCTGATTCGTTGACAACTTCTATTCCTCCTTCCTTTTCCCTGCTAAAAATGTAAGCATTACTTGCTCTGCCTTTTGGGCTAATAGTTCCGCTGTGCGGCTCATCGCCTCTTGCAGGCTCATCGGTGCATTCACTATGCTATGAATGCTGGTTACGCCATGCTCATAGAGCTTTTCGATTCCTTTGCCAAGTGATCCTGACAAGACGATGCAAGGAATCCCCTTGAGCTTCGCCGCTTGCGCGATCCCCATCGGCGTTTTACCTGAAGCAGTTTGGCCGTCGGTCTGCCCTTCACCAGTAATGACTAGCGAAGCTCCATCCAATTGCTCCACCAGCTTCGTCAACTCGATCATCACATCGACCCCTCGCCTTGTACGCGATGGGAAAAAAGCTTGAAACGCACCGCCAAGACCTCCCGCTGCACCTGCTCCCGGCATGTCGTGTACTGCTTTCCCCGTATGCGCTTCTATGAGGTCTGCCCAATGGGCGAGTGCCTGATCGAGCAGCGCAACCATCTCAGGCGTCGCACCCTTCTGCGGTCCAAATACCGCGGATGCGCCATGCGGGCCGATAAAGGGGTTCGTTACATCAGAAGCTAAAAGGAAGTGGGCCTCTTGGATACGGGCGTCCCACTGGGAAGCATCGATCTGCGCGAGCTGCGCAAGGGCTTGTCCGCCAGGGGCCAACTCCCGTCCTTCCGCATCTTGGAGCTGCAAGCCCAGTGCTTGCAGCATGCCAGCGCCTCCATCATTCGTTGCGCTGCCGCCCAGCGCAAGGATAAAGTCACGATAACCTTGATCCAGCGCATGCTTGATCAATTGCCCTGTGCCATACGTCGTCGTGATCAGCGGATTCCGTTGCGCTGCTGGAACAAGCATCAGTCCCGACGCTTGCGCCATTTCGATAACACAGGTCGTGCCATTCCCCAACACGCCATAGGATGCCGTGACAGGTTCTTGCAACGGACCTTGCACCGTTACGGCTACTTTCTTGCCTTGGGTCGCTTGGACGAGGCTGTCCACGGTACCCTCACCCCCATCAGCGATGGGGATTAGAACGATTTCGGCGTCTGGCAGCGCACGTAAAATGCCCTCTTGAATTGCCCTAGCTGCCGCTTCAGAGCTTAGGCTTCCTTTGAACGAATCCGGTGCAATCACGATCTTCATATGTCATCCTCCCGCTTTGATGCGACAGTTTATTTATTAATCAACTTATACAAAGCTTGGGTGCCGCTTTCCTCTTCTCCCATAGCTGCCAGTTGTTCGTATAGCGATTTAGCTAGCTTCAAACCAGGAAGGTCCACCTGCATCTCCTCAGCGGACTGCAAGGCAATTTTCATATCTTTTATAAAATGTTTCACATAGAAGCCTGGCGCAAAGTTATCCGCAATCATGCGCGGTCCTAAATTACTCAAGGACCAGCTGCCCGCAGCGCCAGTCTCAATGCTTTGAAGTACTGTAGATGGGTTTAAACCTGCTTTCTTCGCGTAAACGAGCGCTTCAACAACGCCCATCATATTGCTGGCAATCGCTATTTGATTGCACATTTTCGTATGCTGGCCAGCTCCTGCGGCGCCTTGATGCACAATATTTGTACCCATCAGCTTGAAAATAGGCAGCATCTCATTGAACACTTCGTGCGAGCCACCAACCATGATGGACAATCGCGCTTCTCTTGCGCCAATATCGCCGCCAGATACAGGTGCATCCAACGCAAAAAGCTGCCGAGCGAGACCCTCTTTGTAAATGAGTTTGGCAAGAGATGGGCTCGACGTCGTAAAATCGATGAGATAACTGCCCGCTTGCGCACGTGCGAGAATGCCATTTTCACCAAAATATACTTCTTCTACATCGCTAGGAAAGCCAACCATGGTCATGATAATTTGACACTCTGCCGCCAAATCCCCTGGGGAAGCCTGCCACTTCGCGCCGCGTTCCAACAGATCCTGCGCTTTCGATTGTGTTCGTGTATATACATGAACCTCGTAACCTGCGTTGATTAAATGGCCTGCCATGCTTTTTCCCATAACGCCTGTTCCGATGAGTCCGATGATCGGTTTATTTGTATGTGTTGTCATGTGTATATCCACCTTTCTTCTGTAACCCGCTGATCGTTAACTCCATGCTGTTTGTTTGATCAACTTAAACTTATCATCCCGATCCGATCAGGTCAAACCTCATCAGGCACACTCTGACACCTATTCAACGGTAAAAAGCACCCCTCGGGGTGCTTTTTACATCGCGTATCCTGACCACGCCTAAATCCCTTTAAATGTAAAAGCATACGCATACGTTCGGTTTGCGAACAACGTGAACTCTGGATGTGTTCTCGCGCCCCAGCTGTCATCGCCGCCAACGCCCATTTGCTTGTAATTGACGCGAAGGACAACTTTGTCGCTCACAGGGAGCTTATAAGGATGATCGTGCGCTTCCAGTTCAGATGGCGAATACGGAAGTGCATTGACTTCAACCGTCGGCAAGCCGGCGATATGAAGCCCGCGTCCCGCTGCGTTCGTTAATGTCGCAAAGCGGACATCTGTCTTATTTCCGCATTCTTGCGGGCGCAAATACGGAACGAATTGCTCCGCCACAGTTCCGCTATGCAGCGCTAACTTCGCGCCTGTGTTACGATCCCAATGGTTTTCGTGTGGGCCGCGGCCATACCAAGCCAAGTTCTCGAAGGAAGCATCCAACTCGATCATCACGCCTACTTCTGGGATCTCAGGCAGCTTATCACCAGGGGTCAACTGCATGTTCACCTCAACCTCACCGTTGGTTGATACTGTGTAGACGAACTGTACTTCTGATACCGGCTGTGTAGCAAGCTCGAAGAGCACACGAACTTCAGCGCATCCAGCGTCCAGCTGTTTAGCATTCAAGGTGATCAGCCTGCGGCCGCTTCCTGCCTCTTGCCAAGGCGCACAACGGATGTGATGCCCATTGCCGCGGTCATTATCTGTATAGGCACGCCAAAAGTTAGGGACTGGGCCTGTTCGGAACAGCTCCAAGCCTTCATACACATACGATGTAAGATCCCCAGTAGCTGCATCAAATGATAGCGCGAATCGCTCCCCTTTCACTTGAATGGCGTCTGAACTTGTCAGTACTTGAAGGGCTGCCTCTGTGGAAAGAGCTGCAGCAGATTCTTGCTCCACGGCCCAATTGCGTACGGCCATTTGCTTCGCAGTTGGGAGGAGGAACTGTTCCCATGCGATTTCGTGCCCCTTTTGCCCCCATAACGTATCATCCTTCAGAACCAAGCTGAGTGTCAGCACGAACTCATCACTCGGTAATTGATTCTCGACGGCCGTGAGCGGCAGCTCAATCTCGACTGTTTCACCAGGCGCAACCGCGAATGACGCTTGTTTTACCGTACCTTCCACCGTTTCCCCGTTTCGCGCGATGCTCCATGTCCAGTCAAATTCGTTCAGGTTAGTGAACAGGAATTGATTCGTCACTTTCATGCGTCCTTTTGCAGGATCAACGGAGGTGATCTTCACGTTCTGATAGCATTTCTTCACTTCAATGAGCTTCGGTGATACGGAACGATCGGCGAAAATAAGTCCATTCCCGCAGAAATTGCCATCATTCGGCGAGTCGCCGAAATCACCGCCGTATGCATGATAGGAAATGCCGTCTGGTGTAGTCGTACGGATCGATTGATCAATCCAGTCCCAAATAAAACCGCCTTGCAGAATCGGATATTGATCGAATAGCTCCCAATATTTAAACAAATTCCCGCAGGAATTCCCCATCGCATGGCTGTATTCACATAGAATGAATGGCTTTTTCGGTTTGCTCTTTGCGTATTCTTCGATTTTCTCGATTTTGGAGTACATGTGGCTCTCGATATCGGAAGCACGATCTGAAGCGCGCCAATGGAAGACCCCCTCGTAATGCACGATGCGCGTAGGATCAGCTTCACGCAGAAAATCATGCATGTGCAAGAAGTTATCTCCACCGAAGGACTCGTTACCTAGCGACCAGATGACGATGGATGGATGATTTTTATCCCTTTGCAGCATGGAATTCGCACGATCGAGTACAGCTCCTTTCCACTCTGGTTTACTTCCAGGAACTGTGTCTCCTTCTTCCTCCTGCAAGTAGCTCCAGGAACCATGCGTTTCCAAGTTCGTTTCATCTATGACATAGAGTCCATACTGATCGCAAAGCTCATACCAACGCGGATGATTCGGGTAATGCGAAGTACGCACTGCGTTGATGTTATATTGTTTCATGAGCAAAATGTCCGCAAGCATGCTCTCCTCTTCGACAGAGCGCCCGCGGTCGCGATCGAATTCATGGCGATTCACGCCTTTGAACACGATGATTTCGCCATTGATTTTCATTAATCCATCTTCAATTTCGAACTTACGGAAGCCTACTTTGCAGCTTTCGGTTTCAAGCAACTCACCTGTTTCATTGCGTAAACGAAGGACGAGTGTATAGAGATAAGGTTTTTCCGCACTCCATTTGGATGGACGTTCGATGTGTGCAGACAAGTCTACGACTTGCTGCCCAGTGCCGCTTACATCGATGCTCTTAAGCAGCGGTTCTGCCCAAAGTGCTTGCCCTTCATGATCATACAACATCGCTTCGACTTGATGGTTGCCCTGGCTTAGTTGATCATAATTCGTGACGGTTGCTTGAATGAGAAGCTCAGCGTCTACGCATTTCGCATCCAGGTTCGTCGTGACTTTGAAATCCGCAATATGCGCGTTAGGCGTCGTGTACAGATACACATCGCGGAAAATGCCGCTCAATCGCCAAAAGTCCTGATCCTCCAACCAACTCGCATCGCTCCAGCGGTATACTTCAACTGCAAGTTTATTTTCACCTTCAACGAGATACGGAGTAAGATCAAAATCCGCAGGCGTAAATGAATCTTGGCTGAAACCGACCAAATCGCCGTTTACCCACACATAAAAAGCCGATTCCACACCTTGAAAAGAGATGTACACCGGTTGCCCGCTCCAGCCCTCAGGAATGGAAAAACTGCGGGTATAGGAACCAACGGGATTATATTTGACAGGTGCAAAAGGAGGCTTCAGATCCTCATGCCCCACCCACGGATAGATGATGTTCGTATATTGCGGGTAATCGTAGCCTTGCAGCTGCCAATGAGAAGGCACGGCAATGTCGGCCCAATTCGAGCTATCATAGTCGGTGCGGTAGAAATCTTGCGGACGTCCCTCCGCATTTTCAGCCCAATGGAATTTCCAGGTGCCATTCAAATTTTGGTAAAATGGAGAGGCCTCACGCACACCAGCTATTGCTTCCTCTTCCGTATGATAAGGCATCAGCGTCGCATGGGCCGGTTGACGATTCAGTTGATAAATCTGTGGGTTATTATTCCATTCAGGGTATCCGTTTTCAGGAGCTGTGTATACGAATTTATTCGCCATGTAGGTGATTCCTCGCTTTATTGTCAAATGGGGTGAATGAACTAACTTCCCTCATTGTACAAGACAGCGTTTTATTTTAAAATATGAGATACAGCGCTTCGCATATTAAAAAATGAAAGAGATGGATCACGCGAATGGTAACGGATTACCGTAAATTTTTTGTCATCACCGAGACGGACCGCAAGCTTCCACTGATCTTAGAAACGATCGGTTTTGAGTACGCACAGGATTATTATAAACGGGAAGAAGGATACCCCTGTTTCCATTGGCTGCAAACCATTCAGGGCTCTGGTGAAATTATTTTGGACAGTGGCCCTGTCAAGCTCCAAGAGCATCAAGGCATGCTGCTTGCCAGCGGTGTTCCCCATGAGTATCGTGTACCTGACGCGCCTTGGTCAACCTGGTATCTGACGTTCGATGGCGCTTTGGCAGCTTCCATCGTCCACGCCTTAGAGATACCGCTATCGACCTTGATCAGTTGGGGCGCCGATACACCCCTTGCACGCTTGCATGAGGTTTACTATGACAAATATAACGACAGTCACGATTTCACAGGCACGAACGGTTCCTTGGAAATCTATCAGTTTCTGACACTATTGAAGAAACATGGCATCGTGAATAAAAGCGCCTCCTTCTCGCAAAGCCATGAACGTCTGCTTCCGTTACTACTTGAGCTGGAGCTGTGCTATGCGGAGGATTACGTTGGGCTTGGCTGGATGGCCGAACAGCTCGGTGTATCTCCACAGCATGTGAATACCCTCTTCCGCCGTGCCTTCGGCCTCTCACCATACCAATACTTACTGCAGCTTCGCATCCAGAAATCCAAGGAAATGTTGATCGCTCACCGAGATTTCACCGTCAAACAAATTGCCGAAGCAACGGGATTCTTGGACGCCTCCCATTTCATCTCGTCGTTCCGCAAGTCAGTTGGCCAAACACCCGAGGTGTTTCGGTTGCCTTATACGAAGTAAAAAAGCTACCCCATCCATTCGGACGGAGTAGCTTACCCTTACTTAAATTTTTTAATAAAAGCAATCGCGCTTGCAATGTCTTTCTCCGGCTGCTCGCCAACCTCGCGCTCAATCGTCAGATAGCCTTTGTAGCCAATGTCCTGCAGCGCTGCAAAGTAACGGCCGAAATCCACATGGCCTTCGCCTAGGGCCAATTCACGATACGTGTCGCCAGAAGTCGCTTCGGCCGCGATCCCCTCGTGCGTCATCGGCTTGTAGCCAAGCGAACCGTAGACTTGGCGAGGGTCGACTTGACGAAGGCGAATGCCGTCCTTCACGTGCGTATGTACGATGTAATCCTTCAAGGTGTAAACACCTTGAACCGGATCATCGCCAGTGACCATCACCATGTTGGCTGGATCGAAGTTCACCGAGACACCTTTGGTGGACAGGTTATCGAGGAAGCTTTTCAGATGCGCAGACGTTTCTGGACCTGTTTCTACGGCAAAATAAGCGCCCAAGCTGTTCGCATAAACCCCTAGCTCTTCACAAGCTTCCAGCATCGTTTCATAAATCGGATCATTCCGATCAGCTGGAACAACACCAATGTGCGTTGTGACAACGGTAGTACCCAGCTCCACTGCAAGGTCCAGAATCCGCTTGGACTTCTCGATTTTCACGGGATTTACGCTGGCATCCTGGAAGCCGTGACCGCCCAAATCCCCGCACAATGCAGAAATTTGCAGATCCAGCGAAGCGATATAATTCTTTAAGTCCTTCCGCGCCTGCGGAGATAAGTTAGCCGGATCCATCTCACCGGAAACGGCATAAATTTGTACGCCGTCTGCACCGAGTTCTTTCGATTTCTTCAAACCTTCATGTAGGCCAAGTCGCAAGCTATCTACCATAATACCAATTGGATTTATGAGCATTCGATTAACACTCCTTCTATTGAGCCATCCGATTTATGTTAATTCAATTCATCCCATATTCTTCTAATATTCTGCAAACCAATCAACGTCCCCTTCTTACACTCTTCCATTCCTTCGAATTCCAAGGAGATGTAGCCGTCATAGCCCGAGCTTTTGACCACACGCAGCACTTCTCGCATATCGATATCACCATGACCAACAATCGCACCGCGCAAATAGTTTCCATGGGAAGACTTGAACCAGCTTTCGCCTGGATTTTGGCAGGACGGTCGAACATAGAAATCTTTTACATGAATGATTGAAGCAAAAGGTAAATTGTTCGTCACCGCTGCAACGGAATCCTCATCCACGCATAAGAAATTACCCACATCCAGCGTTGTTTTGAAATTGTCCCGATCAACCGCGTGAATCAGCGCTTGTACACGTTCGCTATGCTGCACAAAATAGCCATGATTCTCGACACTGGTCACAATCCCATATTGACTGGCATAATCGGCAATTTGGCGGCATGCATCTGCAAGTCGACCCAAATTGGCATTGAAATTACGAATCGACAGGTCCTCACTGCGAGCTACGTCATGACGCATTTTTTTCACACCTAATCGGGCTGCGAGATCGACTTCACCTTTGACACGCTCAATCTCTTGGAGATACGCCTCCTCGGTTTCCGTCAAGAAATTAGCGCCGATGGCGTAGTTAGAGATATCCAATCCTCTTGCTTTCGCTTTTTCGCGGATCGCATCCGCAAGCTCAAAGTTACCCCGTAAATCATATCCCATTGGGACAATCTCCACATGTTCGCCACCGTGATCTGCAATCCAATCGATGACATCCATGATCGTCATCTCGCCAGATTTCAAGGCTTGAAACAAGCTATATGTGCTAACGCCAAGTTTCATAGGTCATTCTCCTTTTTGCCTGCTATAGGTCTATAATCTGATTTCTTGTCCCTTCGCGGCTGATTCATAAATCCCGCAAAGAATTTTCATCATCTCGAGGCCATCCTCAACAGGACTGATAGGCGTTTCACCAGTTTGACAACAGGAGACGAAGTGATTGATTTCATTTTGAAAAGCGCCATGGATGTCAATCGATTTTTTATTCACTTGCGGTGTCACATTCGTAATCGTGTCCAAAACTTCGGTAACGAAAACAATTTCTGGCTCTAGCTCAACGCCGCCTTTGTCACCATACAACTTGACAACGATTTCATCCTTCTTGGCATGCAGCGTGAAACTGACGTCCACCATGAGGGAAGCACCATTCTCGAAACGAATCAATACATTCGCCAAGTCTTCGACCGTATTGCGTTCGGCATCATAATCGGCAGCTTTGTAAAAAGAAAGATTTTGCACATTGGAGCGATTCCCCAGCTTGTTGTACGTATGACCGCTAACCGCAACTGGTTTAGGTCTACCCATCAAATACCAGCACACATCAATGACATGGACGCCGATATCAATTAACGGACCGCCGCCTGAACGTTCAACATCTGAGAACCAACCGCCAGGGTTACCTAAACGACGCAAGCAGGACGCTTTGGCGTAATAAATCTCACCTAATTGGCCATGATCGATGAAATGCTTCACAAGCTGGGCATTCGTATCGTATCTTCTTACAAATCCTACTTGCAAAATTTTACCCGTCTCACGAACCGCGTCTTGAATACGCTGTGCTTCCTCCACAGATTTACATAGCGGCTTCTCCACAAGCACGTGCTTACCTGCATATAACGCAGCAATACTGATCTCCGCATGGGTATTATTCCATGTACAAATACTGACCGCATCCACCTCTGGATTAGCCAATAACTCTTTATAATCGGTATAAACGTTAGGGATCTTATATGTCTCCGCTTTCCCAGCTGCTCGTTCCTGATTAAGGTCACACACCGCCACGATTTCAGCGTTGTCTTGTTTCGTATAAGACGCAAAATGCATGTCCGAAATGGATCCAGCACCGATAACACCAATTCTTATTTTATTCAAACTCATTTTGTTTCACGCCTCCTTATTCATATCGACTACTTAAAGGTAGCACGCTTTGGGCGGAGGGTGAATACCTAGAATAGGCATCCCCATGGACTATATATTCAAAATGAGCCGCAAGCAAAAAAGCGGCAATCACGGAAACCATCCATGCTCCACCGCTTCACGCTTAAGGAATTAACAAAATTTTACCAATACTTTGCCTGCTCTCCAGGAATTGATGCGCTCTCGCGCCGTCCTTTAAATCAAAAGTTTGAATAGCCTCCATACGCAGACTGCCATCTCGCAAAGCTGCGAACAAATCCTGTGCGCGCTCGATCCGATTGTCAAGGCTTGTGACATGATTCCAGAGGTCGCCGCCTGTTAATGTTTTGGACGTATCCATCAGCATTCGCGGATCTACGGGAGCTGGGTCGCCGCCTGCCATGCCATAGAAGACAACCGTACCTGCGATTCGCACAGCTGCGAAGCTGTCCATCAGGGTTGAGCCGACGGAATCATAGGCTACATTTACGCCCTTGTTCCCTTGCGTCCATTGGATCGTTTGTTGAACCCAATCATCTTGATAGAGGAACACCGCATCCGCTCCTGCTTCAAGCGCAGCTTGTTTTTTGGCCTGGGATGACGTCAAACCGATGACGTTAGCCCCTTTTCTTTTGCACAATTGGATCAAAATCTGACCGACTCCGCCTGCCGCGGCATGGACTAGAACGTCATCTCCAGCTTTCACGGGATAGCTGTCATTTACTAAGTAATGCGCCGTCATGCCTTGCAGCAGAACGCTTGCCGCTTGCTCAAACGAAATGTCTGCAGGCAGAGGAATCGCCCGATCCAAGGGAAGTGCAACTAATTCCGCGTTAGCAAACGGCACATCCGCAAAGGCAACCCGATCGCCTACCTGAATATGGGTGACATGCGCAGGCACTGACTCCACGACACCAGCCCCTTCATACCCCAAAATGTACGGCGGTTGGCCAGCCAAATGATAATTGCCTTTACGGCGATACACGTCAGCAAAATTTAAACCGATCGCTTTCATGCGGACAAGAAGCTGTTCCTCTCCAACGACAGGATCGGGAATCTCTGCATAGTGAAGCACGTCTGGACCACCGAATTGATTAAAAATTAAAGCTTTCATATGCAACCTCCCCGCTGAATTAACCGTTGTAATTTTAACATAATCCCCTCTTAATGCAAAAACAAGCTGTCTCTGGATATGCACCAGAACCAGCTTGTTTGTTACATTGATTTAGGATGCCTATGCGGTGGCGGTGTGCGTAAAAGCCATGCCGCGGGGACAATCAGAATGGCAACCATAGCTAACACACCAATGGCTACGAGTCGGTTACTTAATAGCAACTGCACAATAAGGGAGAGCACGATGCCTCCCAAATTGCCGAACAGAAGAAGCAATCCTGTAACAGCTCCGACGGAATTCGGCTCCGATCTGGCTTCTGCCATAGAGAGCATCACAGGCAAATCCGCAAGCAGAAGAAAGCCGCCGCACACGGCGAGCAAGCTAATGAATATCCACTGCAGCATGCCCACCGCAAGTCCAATCAAGAGCAGCGCACTCGCCGCTAGCGATAGAAGAACCACGCCGCGTGCCCAGGCACCTGATCGCCAACGCCGGCAATTTGTGCTTCGTAGCCCATGATGCCGGCGAGTCGCAGCCATTTGGCCATCGCAATACGCTCAGCTAGTGGGCGTACCTGCTCCCAGCGTGTCAACGGCGATCGATACACACCAAAATGCAGCCCTGGAAAGTCGGTCGACATATCGATATCGATACAAAGTGGCACGACAACCTGCATCTCGGCTGCAAGCCCCTCGATCTGATCCAGATGCTCCATACAATCGACCATGCACGTAATTGTTTTGCCTTCACGGAGCAGTGAAAAAACTTCCAACAACGCCTCTGCATGCCATTGCGGATAGCCCAGCAGCAAATCATCAAATCCTTGTCGCACCAAAAAGGCAGCCTCGGACGCCGTGTAACACATAATCCCCTGATACACATCATCTGCTGCTAAAATACGACGAAGCACCTCGGGGCAGCGAACCGATTTGCTCGCCACCCGCACCTTTTTCCTGCCAGCTTCCTTCGCAATTGCCTTGATATTCGCGTCAAGCATATCCAAATCGACGAATGCAAATGGTTTCGGAACATCCTTGAATAGTTGTTTATAGTACGCATAGGTTCCTGTCATGAGAATTCCCTCTTCCTAATGAGCCGTTCTCTAGGGCTTCGTCAACATGCGAATAATTTTCAACCCGATTTTACTAGACGGATAGCGAAAAGGGAGATCGAACCTCGTCGTCATCTTCAGAATACTTTTCATATGCGAGAACACCTGAAAGCTCATCTCACCATGGTAGCTCCCCATTCCACTCTCACCGACACCGCCGACAGGCAAATGCGAGGAACCAAAATGCATCAACGTATCATTCACACAGCCGCCGCCGAACGGAACGCGCTCCAACAAAGTGTCCTGCACCTTTTTATCTTCCGAAAACACATAGAACGCCAATGGCTTCGGCCGGGCATTCACCATCGTGACGACGTCATCCAGGCTGTCATAGGTCAGCACAGGAAGAATAGGTCCGAAAATCTCCTCCTGCATGACGGGCATCGCCCATGTGATCTGGTCAAGTACCGTCGGTTCGATCTGCAGCTTCTGATCATCTGACGCCCCTCCGAAAGCGATCGTTCCATCCTGTAAAAACGCGCGCAATCGCTCGTAATGACGGCGGGAAACGATTTTGCCATAATCGGGGTCGTTCAGCGGCTTTTCCCCATAGAAAGAAACAACAGTTCGCTTAAGCTCATCCAGCAGCTTGTCTTTCACACTGCGATGCACGAGCACATAATCTGGGGCGACGCAGGTCTGACCTGCGTTGGAGAATTTGCCGAAAGCAATACGCTGCGCAGCAAGTTTCACTTGCGCATCGTGATGGACGATACACGGGCTCTTGCCGCCAAGCTCCAGTGTGACGCGAGTGAGCCGCTTTGCTGCTGCCTCCATCACTACTTTTCCAACCGCTACGCTTCCTGTAAAAAAGATCTTGTCAAACGGCTGCTCCAGCAGCATTCGACTCTCTTCCAAGCCGCCTTCCACTACGGCCACGTATTGCGGATCGAACGTTTTGCGCAGCAGATTGCTTAACTCACTTGATACGGCTGGCGCCAGTTCCGAGGGTTTCAGCACGACCGTATTGCCTGCCGCAATTGCACCAACGAGCGGATCAATCGCCAGCATAAACGGATAGTTCCATGGCGCAATGATCAGGGCCGTGCCTAGCGGTTCTGGGATAATATAGCTGCGGCTGCCAGTATGCGTTTGCGGAGATTTCACTTTCTTCGGCTTCATCCAACCCTTGAGATGCTTGATGGCGTGTGAAATTTCTTGATACACGATGCCGATCTCAAACGCGTACGCTTCCTTCTCTCCTTTATTCAGGTCCATGCGCAGCGCTTGTATAATTTCCTTTTCATGCTCAATGATCGCTTGTCGCAGCTTTTTAAGCTGTGTTAGGCGGAAATCGAGACCTCGCGTTGCGCCAGTATAATAGTACGTTTTGTGTTGTTCCATGATTTGGCTTATCGTCATTCGGAACTCCTTCTCTGGGGATGTTTGACCTCCCCGCTGGGCGGTCAATAATTGAAAACGCTGTCATTATTTTACCACCCCAATCCCAGTAGTGACAACAAATCCTACGAAAAAGCCGCCATACATGTTCATGTATGACGACATCATTTGCCCGCTATTTAAATGAAATTTCGGCCAGCGTTGGCAGTTCCATATACGGCATGGGCACGTTCAGATAGTACCCTTGAATGCCCCAGCACTGCATTTCCGACATCAAGTGAAATTGTTCCCGCGTTTCAACACCTTCCGCGACAACCGTGAGCTGCAAAGCATTCGCCATGGCCAGAATCGCAGAGATCAATGGTAGATTGCCTTCGCTAATAAAGCTCCTGTCGATTTTGAGCTTATCGATCGGGAGTTGGGTCAGCATGCTTAAGGAGGAATATCCCGTCCCAAAATCATCCAACGCAATCGTAAACCCTGCCTCGCGCAGCTTGGCGAGATTTAGTTGTACTTCCTGAAGTGAATGCAGCGTCGTACTCTCCGTCACTTCCAACTCCATCGCGGTAGGTTGTACACCTTCCGCCCGTAAGATCGCCAACACACGCGCAACAAAGCTCTCTTCATTAAGCTGAATGCGTGAGATGTTCACCGAGATTTTAAATGAGGAGCCATACTCATTCACCAGATGGTGCCAATCTCTGCAGGCTTGCCGAATGACCCAATAACCGATGGGCACAATGAGTCCAGTTTCTTCCGCAACAGGGATGAATTCCGACGGTTCCATTTTAAACGTTTGCCCATGCTGCCAGCGAAGAAGCGCTTCTGCACCGACGACTTCGTCTGCGCTTGGGTTATAAATCAATTGATAATGCAATTGTAATTCGTTTTTCTCAATCGCTTTGGATAGAGCTAGCTCATTCATGAAGTTTTCCACATGATCGTAGCGGGAGGTAGCTTCATAGAGATGAAAGCTTTTCCGGCCAGCACCCTTGGCCCTGTACAGCGCAATGTCAGCATGTTTCAACAACAGCTGAATGTTTTCATCTTGCTTGCGTTGGGCGACACCGATGCTCACACTCACTCTTAATGTGTGCTCATTCACAAGAAACGGCTCTTGGAAGAGACCAATGAGCTGATCCGCAACTTCTTGAATGTTGTCATTTGCCTCGGAATCGACAACGACGAATTCATCTCCGCCTAGTCGAATCAACGCATAGCGACTTTCTCCGAAAATTTCAATTAAGCGGCAAGCCACCTCAACGAGTACCTTATCGCCAGCCTGATGACCGAATGTATCATTAATATTTTTGAAGAAATCGAGGTCCAGCAAGTAGATCGTCGAAGGCTCCGTGACATATTCCAAGAGATATCTGCGGTTATACAAATTGCTAAGATCGTCCTGATATGCATAATTGTATAGGGTCGTTTCATGTTGTTTACGTTCCGTAATATCGCGTGTAATCGTAAAAATATGCGTAATGTTGCCATGCTCATCTCGAATCGGTGTCAGGATACTTTCTCCGCTTACCATGCCGTTCGGCATCACGAATCCATCCTCATACCGAATCGTCCGGCCTTCATGTACAACTCGCGCATACTTGTTATATAAATAATTCGCCATCTTGATCGAATGAACATCATAGAATGATTTCCCAACACGGTTCATCGTTATACCGCTGAATCGGGTAGCAGCAACATTGACGAAATAATAGGTAATTTCCGTACCATGGACTTGCATGATATAAATAGAGTCTTCAATTTCATCCAGCATGTGGTGTAGTAAATTCAAATCGAGTTGTGGTTCCGCAGGAATTGGCATGGGAGGACTCCTTTGTCGATTGTGCAAAATATTTGCCCGCCATTGACTATACTAGTACATTCGACATAATCTCACATTTCCCCTTCTTCCTCTAAGCACCCCCTTAGCTAAATGAGCGTTTTGTGCTATGCATAATCGTTTTACTCCCTTATTCCAACTGCTTCAAAGATTTACAATAAAATCAGCAACCAATACTGGCAGAGTGCCACAGGAGGTCAATCTCATGATTACCAAAGGAAACCCATTCTCTCACTCGCAATACGTTGAAGAAGGCTTTAGCGGCCCGACGCAAGGTCTGACGCTGGAAGAATCTGATCGGTACTACAACCTATTTTTCGATACCATTGAACAAAATAAATACGAGCCTGGCCCTACCAAAATGAACTTATCCGCCTGGCATCAGCGTCATCATTGGGCCTATACGTTAGCTACGCATCCAAGTATTGTCGCTGCCATGAAGCAAATCCTTGGCGACAATTTGGTTCTGTGGGCTATGCATTTCTGGTACAAGGAACCGAATAACGATAAGTTCATCCCTTGGCACCAGGACATCAACTATTGGCCGATGGAGCCCGCAATCAATGCAACGGCATGGGTAAGCTTGGGCTGGTCCATCCGCGAGAACGGCTGCTTGCGCGTCATCCCAGGTACGCACAAATCGATCGTGGAACATGTCTCAACGGGAACAGACGCCAGCGCCTTCGAGCAAGGGTTGCCACCTGAGTCGATTGACGAATCCAAAGCGATTGACTTGGAAATGTCACCTGGCCAAATGGCCTTTTTTAACGAAGCAACCTTTCATGGGTCTGAAAATAATACCTCAAATATTCCGCGTGTTGCGTTCTCTGTACGGTACACGACGCCTGAAGTTAAATTTCAGATTGAGCAATGGGGCGGCGATACAACCCGCATTCGGACCTATCTCGTAAGTGGGGAGGATACGTGGAAGCGCAATGAGGACATTAAAGGGATCGTGCCGCAGGCTTAAAGCAATTCGCCTCGTCTAGTCTGTATTTACATGCTAAAATAAGTGAAAAGACAAGACTTGTCGCAGTGAAAGGAGGTCGCGCATAGTGAATTCATTTCAACTCTTAATTGAAGCGTTGGCCGTTCGCTTTCTTCATATCACCCACTATGAATTGGACTATCGGTGGCAGCAAAGCCAGCGCACACTGCGACATTCCGTCTTGTGGTTCGTGCAACAAGGAAGCTTCCAGCTGGAGATCAATCAAGTATCCTTTCGCTGTAAAGAAGGGCACATTCTGATTTTGCCTGGAGATTGCGTCATTTCGTCTCACGCGATCTCTGATCAGATTAAGCTGGTCAGCATCAACTTTGATGCCCATATATCTTTCGTTAGCCATCAAAGTTGGGCACAACTGCTAAATGTCCCGCTTCTCTTAGAAGGGGACTCGATTCCGATTCAATCGATTCTGACGGAGATGCTTGGGCATGCACGTGATACGGCGCCGTTCGTCTATCTGCTGCAGCAATCATGCTTGCTTCGGATTCTATATGAACTGCTGCGCAAGGGAATTACCGATGACACTAGCGGGGCATATTCCCAGCTCGATAAAAGGATTCATATGATCATCCATTACCTCCATGCGCATCCGAATCGGATGCCAGAAATGAAGGAGCTTGCTGAGCTCGTACAGCTCAGTGAATCCCATGTTCGCAAATTATTTATAAAGCAAACAGGGCAAGCTCCTCTTCATTTTGTCCATCATATCAAGATTGAACAAGCCAAGAAGCAGCTCGCCTCCACCGTGAAAGCCATCTCTCAAATCTCATACGAGCTTGGCATCGACAATGCGAATTATTTCTCGCGCTTGTTTAAAGCGAAGACAGGCCTGACTCCGCTGCAATATCGGCAGCAATATGGCTTGTGGTTAAATGAGTGAATCTTTTACTGGGGGCCAATCGTGACGACTACACGCATCTCCGTTGCTTGCGCAGTTGCGGTTAAATCGATCAGGTAGACTGTTTCTGTATGGCCCTCATGGTTGAAATGCTCCGCTTCATGGATCGATGCGCTCCATTGTTCGCCATCATAGCGCACAAATTGCTCATTCGCGTGCGCTTCGAGCCTAATTTCTCCGCTTCGAACAAGGACTGGCTTATGCTGGGTAACGAATCGCTCCGTAACCGTTACACCTGTTTCGTTGAATACGAATTCGTCGGTGAGCGTCAATGTCCCTTGCATTTTATCCACGTAAAACTCTCGCTCCAGTCCTTGAAGTGCAGGCATCTCGTACGCACCGCGCAACTCAAGCGTCAGACGATCGTAAGCCATGGCACGCTCAACGTCGAGCACTTGCGCCCGATGGTGTACGCCCTCAACTTGATGATGACCATTCAGCATAGGTACACTGTGTCCTGCTGAACTATTACATAAAATATTATAGCGTTCCTCACCGAAGTATTGCTTCGTGTACAAACCTGCTCCCAAATCCTCAAACCACCTGACCCCATCAACGACCCAGATGAAATGGCCGAGATCATTGTGATTGTGCGGCTCATCATTGTGCCCGCCTTTGGCGGCGAAGCTAATGAGCTTCGACCCGACCTGCGAACGGCTGACCATCCATTGTGCTTCTGGCAAGAAATCCGTACGTTGCGCCAATCCTTCTCTTTCCCCCAGCAGTGCTTCATTCAGCCAGACGACATTGCGAACGGCCCCAGCGAATCGACCGCAATGATCTACGGTTGGAGGTTGATTCTCGAGCGTTGGTATTCGAATGTCGGCAAACTGCTCGCACAATCGACTGAAAATACCGACTTGAATGCCATTTTGCCTGGAGCAATCTGAGAAATTGGCAATATGGTTGCCTTGTAAAAAACAGCTCTGAGGGAACTGAGCGACTTTGCGCGCTTTCTCACTCGTTTGCAGCAAATCGAATTGACCGCCCGTACGCTGCTTAAGCAATTCTGAGAAATACACATAATACCCAAAGCCATAATACCAATACCCCAAGCCTTCCAAACAAGCGCCTTCCTCTGAGAAGCCTTCCAGAAAGCAATCCATGGAACTAATAACACGTTGTAGAATGGGGAAAAGCATTTTGGAATCAGGCAGGGTGTAAATCGCCGTCATGCCGATACTACCCGCACATACCGCAGACCAATTGATGTCGCAAGTCTCCCACCAATATGCCCGCTTCACACTCATGTACGGTTCAAGCACTCGCCGCATAATCTCACGCTCAGCTCTCCGAACCACTTGTCCATCTAGTTGATCCCGGAGCAGGAAACATGTTTCACTCAGCGCATGCGCGGTCTCGGAGGCAAATAAATCAATATGTTTATATTCTTCGCCTTGGGTGGCTGCATCATGATTCATTAAATGCGCAGGTAAACACCATGTGTACTCATCGCAAATAGCCCAAATTGTATTCTCGATGTCCGAACGATACGTGTGAACGCCATCTTTCAACGACGCGACAACCAATGCGGCCAAACGGCGGCGACGATCAAAATAGCTTGCTTCAAATTCAATCCGTGAACCCTTCGCACGGTAAAGGTCATATTCTGTGAATGGTAAGGCTGCAATCGGTCTCGCAGCAAATTCCTGTACAAGTGGTGTTACCTCGTTATAAATCGTAGATAAGATGGCACTATCTGTATGCAAATGACCTCGATGGATGATTTGCTTCGCTTCCTGAAAAAGCTGGCCATGATTAGACTCCGCCTCCTGCAAGGCTTTCAACAAGTTTCGATGATTCATTTGAACCTCCTTAATCTGTTGCACCGACAACCTTCAACCAAGCATTTGCAATTAATGCATGCCCTGCTGGTGAAGGATGTACGCCGTCAGGTGCCCAGAAAGCGCTGTCAGCTTGCGTAGAAGCTTGTGCAAACAAGCCATCCAAGCATAGTAATTTGGCTCCGAACTCTCTTGCCAATTCACGAACCACAGTAATTTTCGGATCCAAATCTTCACGCCACAGCTTGCGATCTTCCGGTACTGGAAGAACAAATGGCTCAATCAGCAACAGCTTAGCGCCTGTATTAGCTGTCGTGTCCAGCAATTGACGGTATCCCTCTCTGAACTTCTCAGTCGAGGTAGCGTCATTTCGGTCAAATCTGCGCCATGTATCATTAATACCAATATAAATCGATACAACCTTAGGCTTTAAATCCAAACAATCCTGCTGCCAGCGCTCCTGAAGATCAGGTACACGGTTGCCGGAAATTCCGCGATTGAAGAACGTTACCCCTTTCTCTGGATATTTCGCCGAGAACTGAGCCGCTGCCATCAGCGCATAGCCTTTCCCCAAATCATTCGCATTCTCGCGAATACGTCCTGCGTCTGTAATGCTGTCACCTTGGAATAAAACGATATCGCCCTGCTCGATCCATGTTGCCATTGTGATAACCCCCTCCTTTTCCTCACAAATTATACCATACAGGTTGAAACGCTTAAATACAGAAAATAAGACACAAAAAAAACCGAGACTCACACATATTCGTGTGAACTCGGCTTGCTCATTACGCTATTTGCTTTGGGGATAGATCATAATACCTGTTCAGAAGTTGATCCAAATCGATAGAAAGTTTCAATACCGTTTCAGACAATAGGCCATATGTTTGACTAGCAAGATTCAGCTCATTGCGAAGTGCTTCAATCTTCTCTTCCAACTCATATCGTTGCGCCATGTGATCCCCTCCGATTTTGAAATTTCCTTTTGTGGATAACTTACACGTTTTGTTACTTTAAATATAAAATAAAGTTGTTAAGAAATTATTAGTAAATCATTATAAAAACATTTTTTTCGAGAAAATTTTACAAAAAAATTATAATTGCACGATTTGTCCTGCTGGAACTTCCACGGTTTCCCCTTCTGCACTAAGCCAAACTGAGACTGCAGACGGATTGTGGATGATCTTACAATTTGCTGAGAAACGCAGGCTCTCCACAGCTTTCATGTAGGCAACAATTTCGGCGTTCGTAGCGAACCAGATATCATCTCTGCCTTTGAATTTCGCGCCGAATTGTTCCATGATTTCCCAATTGTTGTCATCCTCGAACTCGTAGCTATGCCCCCAAACATACAGCAAAGCCATACGGGAAAACCGTTGCTGCAAGGCGAGGAAAGCATCCGCCTGCTCCAGCATTTGCTTATGGTGACAAGTTGGATGCCATTGCAGGAAATCACTTGGCATATGGAAACCACCATGGCTGGCGGTTGTTCTTGCATATTCAATTCCTAGTCCTGGAAGATGACTAAGAACACGTTCTGAGTAAGAACCGAATGGATAGCTCATTCCACGTACGGGATAGCCGACAAGCGTTTCCAACGCTTCCCTATCCATAGATAACTCACGTACGATTTGATCGGAAGGAGACTGCTCCAGAAACGGATGATCCACCGTGTGGGCGGACACTTCATGACCGTGAAAAAGAGACTTAACTTCAGACGCCGAAATATAGCCTTCTTTTCCAAAAAAACCGCTATTCAAATGGAAAGAGGCCTTCAGTCCGTGTTCATTCAGTATATGCACTAACCTACGGTCGTGCGCCTTCCCATCATCATAGCTCAATGTTACTGCTTTCGTCACGCCTTGTGGAAACCGATCCAACCGAATACGCATGCGATAACCTCCATGATAAACTTTCACTCTTATTCACTCTATCAGAAAGTCTATCATCAGGCTATCGCCATTTTCGATAGATAAAAAAACCGCTCTCGCTAGCTGTAGGCTAACCAAGAGCGGTGAAGTTGAGGCATCGCCTCTTTTTTAAGTGACGTAGGAATTACCTGCAAATTTCTCTAAAAATTGAAGACGAAACGTCTGCTTCGGTCTTCCTTTCGGCACCTTCACATACCCCACGATGGCAATCAAGCCGTGATCCATCCATTGCAGTAACAAGCGGTGTGTACTTCTAACGGTAACACCCAGAATATTCGCCAACTCGTGAACCTCGTAATTCAACTTATTCGTACGCGCTACGGTGGCGAGAAGCCGGCTCAAATAGGCTGATGTCATGCCCGCTTCTTCGGCGTTTTTCAGCAAAACAGGATCTGTCACCGACAGATCTCGGCTTAACGGGTCCGCCATTTCCAGCGGGCCAATTAGTGTTTTGTCCTCATGCACGATAAAACAGGTATTGCCCCCAGCCTCTTTACAGCGGCGCAGCGCGAGACGCGCATGGGCGCCTGCTTCATTCGCGCTGCGTCCCATACCGATCCCCATACTTAGAGACAGACCCAATGATTTCCATACTTCACGCGCAAGGGGTACGAATTTATAGCCGACTGTTTCCCGTTCGAAGATGCCTCGGGTCGTGAAAAACACATAATCATCCGCACCCAAATGCGTGAGATAGCCATCCAGTGATTCTACATAGTCAATCAATTTGCGATGAATTTCCAGCTTAAACCGCTGAATCTCATGCTCGGAGCTTTGCTGCTGCAGCTTCTTGCCGAAATTATCCACGTTCAGCATCCCGACGAGTATTTGCGCTTCTTTGCTTCGCCGGGTTTCTGTCGTTAGCAGCGCACGCTCTAGGGCAACCGTGATATTCTGGTCGGTTGGTGCGATCCATTCGCAGGAAATGCCTATTCGGTTTAGCTCCTCCGCGACTTCAGTCTCGGTGGTCAGCGCTGCCTGCGTTTTGCCTTCTCTATACGCTTCCATATGGAATTGGATTAATTCATCGGTTTGCGGATAAGGAGCACCATCGTAAATCAAAAAGTTGGACGCCGATTCGCCGATTTCTTTGACATGCTGATGAAGGTCGGAAGAAGTAAAGGAATCGATACTGAACACCGATGACCTTGTTGCAAGTTCTTTATGATGACGTAAACGATACAAGGCGCTAAACAAACCTGCGTCCGTTAATGGAATCATATGTACGGGAAGACGCGTAACGACATGTTCCTTCACCCGTCGATACAAGGCTGGGCTAGTGACAAGAAGTACTTCTACTTCGGTGAGTAATTGCTCTGCTGCCGCTGGCGCTTTCTCTGTTGAACAAGCACAATGGAGTGGTTGAAAAAAAGGGAATGACGTTGCGATTACGCTCAACACCTTATTCACCAGCGCCTCAGGCCCGAGAATACCAATGGCAATACGGTTCGGAATTTCCATCACGTTCGGCTCCTCTACTTGATCATCTTCATCAAGTATACGCCCCTCAGCGACTAAAAGACAAATCGTTATCCTGTCTTTTAATACTTGTACCCCGAAACTTACTTCCAGGCTAGTTCGGCACGAGATAGCAGATCTTGTACTGCGCGAATCGCCGTTACGACACGTTTCGGATTGCTCGCATGCGGCAAGTAGTGATGTAAATGCGGTTCCACGGAGAGATATCCCGTGTACGCGCGTTCGCGCAAGTTGACGAATAACTGCTCGATTTGCCCCTCGCCTTTTCCTGCTGGAACGAACTGATGCGGTGCACTCTTCGCATCTTTGACATGAACATAGTCGATGTATTCACTCAGCTTGGGATATGCTTCCTCCACAGGCTTCACGTCATTCATAACGAAATTACCGGGATCAAAGGCTAAGCGCAGAGATGGCGACGAACAATGCTGCAAAATGTCCAAACACCGCTCATCCTTGGAGCCATACAACTTATTATCATTTTCCAAAATAAGAATGACGCCATGCATCTCTGCGATCTTCGTTAATTGCGATAGGCGGCTCATGACTTCTTCCCTGCAAGCGTCCAGGTCTTTACCTTCTGGTGGATGATAAGAGAAGATCCGAATATATGGCGTGCCTAACGCCTGCGCGGCGCGCACTGCGCGATGCATGGCTTCCAGCTGCGGAGCAAAATCTTCGGCGAGAGGGTATTTCCCAATTGGTGAAGCAACGGAAGAAACTGCGAATCCACGTTCATCTACCGTTTTGCGAATTTGCACCAATTCTTCCTCATTTAATTCAAGCACATTCTTCCCCCATACATTACGAATCTCCAGATGGGTCAGCCCTTCTTGAGCAAGAACATCCAGTTGTTCCTCCAAATCTCCCGAAATTTCATCCGCGAAGCAAGTTAGTTTTACTGTGGACATGTAGATACCTCCTAAAAGTTTTGAGCAACCCATGCAAGCGAAGCGGCGTGTTGTAGCAGCTAAACTCGCTTCGGAAGCATTCGCTCTATGATTTACTCCCGAACGAAGCCGACATATCGACCGCAGCTGCAGGCATTGTATTGACTTTTTTCACAAAGTTGGATGACCGAATCTTCTCTTCTAGATGAGCTTGAAACGCATCTCCATCCAGGGGAACGTCCACAGGACGGTTCTCGAATGAGGACAGCATGATGCCATTGGCAAGTGTTACGGCGCCAAGCCCTTCTGGTCCCTCAGCAATTAAATCCACATCTTGACCGAGCAAGCGAGCGACTAGACGCTGTGTGACGAAGCTATGACCTGTTTCAGCGGAAGTATCCACCTCGATTTCAACCGGTGAGATCTCCCAATTTGCAAAATGCTGCTCGGTTTCGCGCGTGAACGTCAGCATCGATTGCCCATAGGGGAAGTGAAGCAATTTGCCATTCTCAAGTATGAGTTTCCCCAGATCGCCAACGATTTCTAATCGATTCGTTCCTGGCAGCTCTGCCGTCGTGACGATTAAATGTCCGATCATCCCATTCGCATGCTCGAAATATGCCGTGACTTCATCCTCAACTTCAATGTCATGATATTTGCCAATATGCGCATGTCCTGAAATGCGAGCAGGCAACCCGAACAACCATTGGTACATGTCTAAGGTGTGCGGACATTGATTCGTCAGAATACCGCCGCCTTCTCCAGCCCATGTTGCTCGCCAGCCGCCACTATTGTAATACGTTTGGGAGCGGAACCATTTCGTGTGAATCCATGTTGCACGTGTCAATTGGCCCAACGCACCGCTGGCTACCAGCTCTTTGAGCTTCGCGTAGAAAGGAAGCGTTCTCTCTTGGAACATGATCGCGAACTGCAAATCTGGATAGCTCCCTTTCGCTGCTTCATAGGCCGCAATCATCCGATTCGCATCGTTCACATGCACAGCAATCGGCTTCTCGCACATCACGTGAATCCCTCGTTCAAAGGCCTCGATGGCAATTGTCGGATGATCATAATGCGGTACCGCGATGATGACCACATCCAGACCCGAATGCGCTAACAATTCGCTAGCGGTATAATACGCTTTTGCCCCATACTGACTCGCGGCTTGATCGGCTTTCTCTTGAACCATGTCACAAACAGCAACGAATTCAACTTTTGCCATTTCACTCAAATATTTCGCATGCACCTTACCGATGTTCCCAACGCCAACTAATCCGAATTTCAATTTTCGCTGACTCATAATTTCCCTCCAAAACATATTGAATCTCACACTCTCATCCTATATCATTACAATTACAACTTCCTTGATGAAATTGCCTCAGAAGTGGATAATCTTGCTCAATTGATCTGGAGGATTCGAGATGTTAGCTGACTATCTGACTTACTTGGATAACCATGTGAATTTCGTCCATGCCACGCGAAAGCCCCCATTCAATGTTCACTTTCACCTGCATAAAGGCTGTGAGATTTTCTTCCTCATCCGCGGCGACGTCAATTACTTTGTTGAGAAAACGGTGTATCCTCTGCAATACGGCGATCTCATTATTACGAATGAGCATGAAATTCATAAGCCTGCCCTTACAACGGATGCGATGTATGAACGTGTGACGATTGAGTTTAATCCGGCACTTATCGCGCTCTTTCAAACGGAGACTATTCAGCCTCTTCAGTGTTTCTATGACCGCCCGCTTGGCGAAAATAACAAAATAACGCTCACCGAGCAGGAGACGTCAACTTTGGTGGCGCTTTTCCAGCGGTATCACGAAACAAAAAAGCACCCCCATTCTGGAGTTGCTTTGACTAAACTAGGTTGTATGTTGGAAATCGTCACGTTGGTGCAACGTGCCTTTGACACGAATAAAGAAAAGGAGCTCGGCATAGGATTGCATGCTCGGTTGACCCCGATTCTTGCTTACCTCAATCAGCATCTCGCCGAGGATTTATCCTTGGAGAAGCTGGAGATGACATTCTTTATTTCCAGATATCATCTCAGCCGCCTCTTCAAAAAGCACACGGGCAGCACCATCCACGAATACATCGTATATAAGCGCATCGCATTAGCCAAGCAGCTTTTGAAAGATGGCGCCAATGTCACCGAGGCTTGCATGGGGTCTGGTTTTAATGACTATACAGGATTTCTGCGGATGTTCAAAAAGAAAGTAGGCGTACTGCCGAAGCAGTATGCGAAGCAAGCGAATGTACAGGAGTAGGGGCTCTACATCCTATCCATGATAAGGCCAGCTGTTTCTTCAATTGCTTTCTCCGTGACGTCGATTACCCTGCATCCAAGCTGCTTATACAAGCCAAAGGCGTACTCCAGCTCTTCTGCAACTCTTTCTATGGCCGAATATTTAGCGCCAAATGGCAGCCCAACCGCTTTCAGTCGTTCCGTTCGTATCTTAACGAGCTGATCCGCGCTCATCGTCAATCCGATTACTTTGCTTTTATTCAACGTGAACAATTCTTTCGGCGGTCTTACTTCCGGCACTAACGGATAATTGGCTACTTTATATCCTTTATGTGCCAGATAGATACTTAACGGTGTTTTGGATGTCCTTGATATGCCCAAAAGAACAATATCCGCTTGCTTAAATGCACCTGTATCTTTGCCGTCATCGCATTTCACTGCAAATTCAATAGCTTCAACCCGCTTATAATAATCTTCATCCATTTGGTGCAGCAATCCCGCTTGCTTTTTAGGAGAATCATGAAAGTTATCTATGAATGCTTGCATGACAGGACCCATAACGTCTATACTGGTCACGTTTAAACGAATCGCTTCTTGTCGCATCATCTCTCTTAATTCTGGAAGAACCAGTGTGTAGACAACGAAACCGTTCAGCCTCGAAGCTTCCTCCATCATCAATTGGATTTCTTGCTCCGTACGCATGGTCCCAAAGCGTTTTACATGAACTTTGCTGGCATTAAACTGACGAATTGTCGCTTGAACGACGGAATTTGCCGTCTCCCCAACCGAATCGGAACATACGAAAATCGTACGGACTTTCTCTTCCACCTGTGATTTCCTCCTAGTTGGCAATAGCTATGTTACTTTCTCCAGAGACACCATGTAGGATGAACGCTTGCGCTGCAGCAATCCGAGCCAAAGGAATTCGGTAAGGCGAACAGCTCACATAATCCAATCCAGTCAAGTGGCAAAAGAAAATCGAATCTTTATCTCCGCCATGCTCCCCGCAAATCCCTGTTTTCAGTGATGGCTTTACGCAGCGTCCCGTATTCACCGCTATGTCTATCAGTTGTCCTACACCCTCTGTGTCAAGCACTTGAAACGGATTATGAGGCAGAAGTTTTTGATCGACATAATGCGTTAAAAACTTCCCTTCCGCATCGTCACGGCTGTATCCGAATGTCATCTGCGTTAAGTCATTCGTGCCAAAGGAGAAGAAATCCGCATGAGCCACGATCTGGCGCGCAGTAAGAGCTGCACGTGGTACCTCGATCATGGTACCAACCTTGTACGGACAATCTCGGAGCTTCTCTTTCCCCAGTACTTGCTCCGCAACGAACTCAACTAGCTCTCTCAAAATTTTCAGTTCATTAGCATGACCGACCAGTGGAATCATGATTTCAGGAAGTACTCGAATGCCTCTATCTATGCAGCGAGAAGCTGCGCGGAATATAGCCTCAATCTGCATATCATAGATTTCTGGGTATACAATTCCCAATCTGCAGCCTCGCTGCCCCAGCATAGGGTTAGTCTCGTGAAGTGCCTGCACTTTGCGGATCAGGTGAGCGTTCTCATCTCTTTCCTCGTCTGAAGCCTCTTCCTCATACATCAGCTGCGCATGTCTTTTTTGCAACTCTTCGAGGTTGGGCAGAAACTCATGCAGTGGCGGATCGAGCAATCGAATTGTCACTGGGAGACCGTCCATTTCCTCGAACATGCTGTCAAAGTCTGTCTGCTGCATTGGAAGCAGCTGGGCAAGAGCCTGCAAGCGTTCTTCCTTATCTTCCGCCAAGATCATTCGTTGTACAACAGGAAGGCGAGTTGGTGAGAAAAACATATGCTCCGTTCGGCATAACCCGATCCCTTCTGCTCCTAGTTGTCTCGCGATTTTCGCATCGTGCGGATTATCCGCATTCGCGAACACCTTCAGCGTGCGAATCTCATCTGCCCACTTGAGCATAACAAGAAGTTCATCCGTCATCTTGGCTTCATGTAAAGGCATGGCACCGTTAATGACGCGTCCAGTTGCTCCGTCAAGAGTAATCCAATCGCCCTCTTCCACGATCTTGGTTCCAGCCATCATCCGCTTCTCGGAGGGCACGATTCGGATTTCTTCACAGCCGCACACACAGGGCTTGCCCATTCCCCTTGCCACAACAGCAGCATGGCTTGTCATCCCGCCTCTGCTTGTGAGCACGCCTTCGGAAGCGATCACCCCATGAATATCTTCTGGCGTCGTTTCATTTCTAGCTAGAATCACCGTCTTGCCGGCACGGCTCCATTCTGCAGCCGTATCGGCGTCAAATACTAGCTGGCCGACGGCTGCGCCTGGAGAAGCAGGAAGACCTTTTGCTAACACATCCGTTATTGCCTGTTCATCAATACCTCTGTGTAAAAGCTGATCCAAATGCGAAACTTCGATACGGTCAACGGCCTCCCGCTTCGTCAATACACCTTCATGGACCAGATCAACCGCAATCTTAAGCGCAGCTTGCGCATTGCGTTTACCATTGCGTGTTTGCAGCAGGTAAAGCTTGTTATTTTCTACGGTAAACTCGATATCTTGCATATCTTTATAATGCATTTCTAGCAACTTGGAAGCCCCAAGCAATTGCTCATAAATCGCAGGCATTTCATCTTGCAGCGCTGCAATCGCCAGCGGTGTTCTGATCCCCGCAACCACATCTTCCCCCTGCGCATTAATCAGGTATTCACCAAAAAATGTATTCTCGCCTGTGGATGGATTTCTCGTAAAGACAACGCCTGTACCACATTCGCCGCCCATATTACCAAATACCATACTCTGTATATTGACCGCTGTTCCCTGCTCATCCGGAATGCGATTCAATCTGCGGTATATCTGCGCTCTTTGGTTATTCCACGACTTGAAAACAGCTTCAACGGCCATTCTCAACTGCTCGTAAACATGCTGTGGGAAATCTTGACCTGTTTTCACTCGGATACACGTTTTATACGCTTCGATCAGTGATTTCCAACCTTCAGCCGTTACATCTTGATCGTGATCTACACCCGCATCCTCTTTCAAACGGTGCAACAGCTGCTCGAAATGGTAGGATTCAACACCCAGCACCACGTTCCCAAACATCTGCATCAACCGGCGGTAGCAGTCATAAGCGAACTTTTCATTGTTCGTTAGCGAAGCTAATCCTTGAACTGTGACATCATTGAGGCCGAGATTTAGAATCGTATCCATCATCCCTGGCATCGAGCTTACGGAACCTGAGCGTACAGAGACAAGCAGCGGATTACTTGCATGTCCGAAGGTTTGTCCCTTCTGTTTCTCTAATTGCTGGAGTGCTGTTTCGATTTGTTCAAAAAGTTCTTCGGAGATGCGATTACCAATTTTAAAAAAGTGCAAGCAAGCCTCTGTTGTAATTGTAAAACCCGGAGGTACGGGTAAGCCGGCGCGAGTCATTTCAGCGAGGTTGGCCCCCTTTCCACCTAGTAAAGCTTTCATTGAAGCATTTCCATCAAGAAAAGATACCACTTGTTTCTGTGTCATTGTTTGATTGCCCCCTTATTTGTATCCCTGCAGTTAAGCGAATCGCACAGACTATAGAATTTCTTGTAACCGTCTGTTGGTAACGTTGCAATTACTTCATTGCATGATTTGCAAATAATTACCCCCAGATCATGCCGATGAATGGTCTCCAATATTACATGGTTTGTGTTAGACATTTCACTTCCCCCTTTAGTTGAGTGCTTTCATTTTCCGCACGTGACATATAAGAGACGAGATCAATAATTCGATTTGCGTAACCCCATTCATTGTCATACCAAGCGAGCAGCTTAATTTGGTCATCCTGGGTCATAATGCTAAGACCATCAATGATGGCAGACTTCTCGTTGCCGATATAATCTGCTGAAACAAGCGGCAATTCATTGTAGTCAACGAATGTTCCGATTCGTCCGGCAATTGCCTGTTTAATGGCTGATTTGACTTCGTCGACTTCTACTTTCCTGCCAACTACGACTTGCAGATCCAGCAGTGAAACATCTTGTGTCGGCACACGTACAGATACCCCTTGAATATGCGATGCGAGATGAGGAATAACATCAATAAGTGCGTTGCCCGCCCCAGTTGTCGTTGGAATTATAGCATTCGTACATGCTCTAGCACGGCGAAGATCTTTATGCGGGTTATCCATATGATTTTGATCATTCGTAAAAGCATGGACCGTGGTCATCCACCCCATCTTGACATGAAATGCTTCATCTAGAATATGGAGAATTGGAGCAATACAGTTGGTTGTACAGGAGGCAGCGGAAAGTAAATGATGCTGTTTGGGTTCATACCGCGTTTCATTCACGCCCATGACAACAGTCAGATCCATGTTCGTGCCTGGTGCGGTAATCAGCACCTTCTTGGCTCCACCTAATAAGTGTCGTTCAGCACCTTGCCGATGATTAAACTTTCCAGTTGCATCTATGACTAAATCAACATCATACTCTTCCCATGGCAGTAAATCCGGCTCTCTTTCACAGATAACAGGAATCTGCCGCCTGTTAATCCTAATTAAGTTCTCATTCAACACTTCGATTTCCGCGTCCCAAGTGCCATGAACCGAGTCATATTTCAATAAATGGGCCAACACATGAATGGGACTTGTTGAGTTGATTACCCTCACATCGAATTCCTGCTGGGTAAGGGTCAATGCTCTTCTTAAACACAACCTGCCAATTCTTCCTGTACCACTTAAACCAACTCGCATCTCCATCCCCCCAAAACTTTATTTAGTATGTCATAAATGTAACACCCTCTCTAATAATACACAATATATATTTGACTATTGTAACAATTTCGCCATTTTTTCCGCTAGAAGTCTATTCAAACTTCATATATGACGTCATATATATAAAAAAACCTCTAGCGATGCCATCCGAGATGAGCGACCGCATATAGAGGTTTTGATTTGCTTAGATTCTTTGATCATAGATATGTTTTAATCGGTGTAAAACACTTACTTTTCCAGATTCTAAAAATGTTAATGTGCGTCTATTTTCACCATGCCCGCCACTTGCAGCCATTCGGTTATACCGCCAACACGCGTCACGTCAACTTGGCAATACTCGATGCTAGTGCCTTGGTCAAGGGGACGACTCCTCCTTTGGTTGCGGCATAAACCGGATTCATCTTTTGTCCAATCAGCCCGTTAAGAGATGACATGTTGACGATCGAGCCTCTCGTTTTCCGTAAATATGGCAGTGCATGTTTGACCGTTAAGTACACACTCTTCACATTAATGTTGAGGAGACGATCCCACTCTTCTTCCTCCACGTCTTCTAAGAATTTGGGTAAAATAACAGCAGCATTATTGACGAGAATATCCACCTGTCCAAAGCGTCGCACGGTTTCTTGAATGAGTGAATGGACATCCGCATCTTTCGAAACATCGACTTTTATCGCCACGGCTTGAAGTCCAGAAGAAGTTAACTCATCCGTCAATCGCGCTGCTTCCTTCTCATTCCAGTCGGCAATGATGACCGCTGCTCCTTGAGAAGTGAACAATCGGACCATGGCTTCACCAATGCCCTATCTGCCGCCAGTTACAATGGCTGTTTTTCCTGATAGATTCATTAACGGTACCTCCAAATCTCCTTTGTCCCCCATACAATTATCGACATAGAGAAAAACACGCTTCCTCCAAACTTGAATATGATACAAGGATCACAAGCTATTCGGAAGGGGCCTGACTTATGATCCGAAACGAGCAACCTGTTCAGCAAGCAAGCGTATCTGTAGCGCTCCCGCGACTCCTTGTCACGATTCCAACGAGCCGACCCGTCAACGAATTTGCCTTCAATCCGATTACGAATCGGTGCTATTTTCTGTTAGACGATGATCGACTAGGCGTTATGAACACAAAGACGAACAAAATCCTAACCACGTTGCGTGTTGGACAATTGGCTCAGTATCTGGTTGTTAATCCTCGTACGAACCGTGTTTATGTCTCCAACTTCTATGATGGCACAGTGTCCGTCATCCATGGTATTACGAACAAAGTCATTACGACGATTCCTGTCGGCGAACGCTGTGACGAGATTGCGGTCAATCCATGCACGAATTTCATTTATGTATCGACGATTTCGTTATCTTCCAAGAATGGCTCGCTTGTCGTACTGAATGGTAAAACGAATACGATTGAGCGTCGAATAGCCTTCAAAGGACGTCCCTCGAACATTGTCGTCAATGAAGCAGCCAACCGGATTTATGTAACGAATACGAGCACGGATTCGGTATCCATTCTAAACGGACTACATCATAAGATTCTAAAAACGGTCAAGGTAGGGCGCAACCCCGTTATTACTCCCGTCTTAACGAAGAAAAGGAGCCAATTAGTTGTCGCCAATAATCTCAGCCGCTACTGCTCGGTGGTTAATCTTCGTACCGCTAAGGTTAGTAAGATTGGGCTTGGCAGGCGACAGAGCGGCATCACCTACAATCCCAACACGAATCGCATCTTTATTACAAGCGCTCAAGTGACAGGCAAGGGGAAATTGTTCGTCATTAATGGCTGCACGAAACGCATCGTGAAGACGTTGACCGTTCCAACCTTCTCCAACACGCTGATTGATCCAGCTTCCAACTATCTCTACGTATCCCATTCACCTGAGGAAGGAAAAGCTTCCGTAACGATTTATCATGGCGGCAGCCTCAAACAGCTAACGAAGCTGCAATTAGGCGCCAGTATACGAACAATGGCGATTCATCCGAAGACGAATCGCCTATATGTTGGCGGAGACAACCGAATTATGGTGATCTCCTAAACTTGCATAAATCTGCTTAAACCTGCTCGTCAACCATCCGATTGGTCAATGCGCCCAGCTTCTCAATCTCAATTGTGACAACATCGCCATCTTTCAGATAGACACGTTCATCTACTGGCTTACCGAGTACAACGCCTTCCGGTGTGCCTGTTAGAATGATATCACCTGGATACAGCGTCATGTGCTGCGAAATATAACTAACAATTTCGTTACAATGGAAAATCATATCAGACGTATTCGACAGTTGTCTGGTTTCACCGTTCACCGTACACGAAATCGTTAACTGATTCGGATCGCCCACTTCGTCCGCTGTGACTAAATAAGGTCCCAGCGGGCTGAACTTATCGCACGATTTGCCCAAGAGCCATTGATGGGTTCGCATTTGCAAATCTCTGGCGGACAAGTCATTCACATTACAATAGCCAAATACGTGATCTAACGCAGCTTCTTTCGAGACATATTTCGCCTGCTTCCCGATGACAATGACCAATTCGGCTTCATAATCGACCTGACTCGTCACACGAGTCGGCAACGGAATGTCATCGCCTTGCGCAGCCAAGGTGTTATTGAATTTGTTGAACAAAATCGGATATGCGGGAATCGGTGCATTCGTTTCTTCGGCGTGCTTGCGATAGTTCAAGCCGACGCAAATCATTTTGCCAGGACGAGTGACGCATGGCCCGTATTTCACTTGCGATTCTTCCAACAGATAAGCGGTTTGATCTCCCTTACTAGCCTCCAGCACCCGCTCAACATAGCGTTCAATCTGTGGAATCGCTGACTCCGCATGACCGATAACGGCCATGACATCTGTCGGGATCCCCTCTTCTGGATACACGCTTAATGCTTTCGTGATGTCTAACACGGCATTTTCCAACTTCACACCTAAACCGGATTCATGAATGGTAACTAGTTTCATACGTATACATCCTCTCTCTGCTTATGCATTTTTCCCAAAAACGACACCACCATCAATATATAACGGCGATCCCATCATAAATTTGGACTCATCCGATGCTAGAAATACAGCAGCTTGTGCCACATCCTCAGGAGTTCCTAGCTCATTACCGAGCTGTCTGCTTTTCAAGGAAGCAATCGCAGCCTCTGGATCATCGTACGAGGTTTTCAGATAATTCTCAACGAAAGGAGTCAAGATGGTACCTGGCAGAAGCGCATTCACACGAATTTGATAAGATGCGTAATCCACTTGCATCGATTTGGTTAATGCCAGGACAGCACCCTTGGTGGCTGCGTAGGAGGCACGTCGGGCGAGCCCGATCTCGGCTATGCAAGAAGACATGTTAATAATCGAACCGCTGCGCTGCGCCATCATGTGTGGAATTACATACTTGGACGGCAAGAAAACACCGCGAATATTAACGGACATTACACGATCCCATTGCTCAGGCTCAAGCTCGTGAAGCGCGCCCACACCACTAATTCCCGCATTGTTAAAAAGTACATCAATTCGCCCGCATTGTGCAATCGCGCTTTCCACCATCGCCTTGACGGAATCAGGATTCGTCACATCAGCTTGTAGGAATAGCGCTTTGCCGCCGCTCGCTTGAATCTCCGCTACGGTTTCCTCTCCCTTGACAGCGTCCAAGTCATTCACAATAACGAAAGCTCCTTCTTGTGCAAAAAGAAGCGCAGAGCTCTTGCCGATTCCTGAAGCTGCGCCTGTGATCAGCGTGACTTTGTTCTGTAATCTCATTTGAGCACCTCGTCAGTTTATTATAATAAACTAAGTTTATTATTTTAATCTATAATTTGAGTTTATCAGGTGCGATTGAAATTTTCAATGTAAATTCAAAAAAAAGACCGTCCACAAAGTAAAAACTTCTACTCCATGGAAGGCCTCATCCGTTCCTATTTGGTTTTCATTGTAAGCCCGATAATTTCTTCGCGAGCTGTTCGATCTGTTCTCGTGCCAATTCTTCCTTCTCTGCCCAGAGATGCGTCGACATGGATGTGCTAACCGCGGCAATCGGTTGGCCGCTTCGATCCAACACGGGCACTGCTATACAGCAGAAACCTTGCACAACTTCTTCAAATTCCGTAGCATAACCGCGAGCTCTTACTTGCCCTAGCTGGTTCAGCAGCTCAATATCGGTCTTCACCGTATGCGGCGTGAAAGTTTGATAACCGCTCTCCGCATACAGCGCCAGAACTTGCGCATCCTCCAGCGAGGATAACAAAGCTTTGCCCATCGCTGTCGCATACGCAGGCAGGCGCATGCCTGGCTCGGAAATCAAACGAACATGGGTTGCCGCTTCCTTTTTCGCCAGATAAACAAGCTCACCTTTATCCAGACGGGCAAGCTGGACTGATTCACCTAATCGGTGTACTGTCATTTCGGCTTGCTCCTGAAAATGCTTCACCAACGACATGCCTGTAAAGTAGGCATTACCTATACCACCGAAGAATGATCCTAGTGCATACGTGTCCCCCTTTTCTTTGACCACCCAATCCAAGGCTTCCATCGTGTGCAATAAGGAAAACATCGTACTTTTATTAATGCCTGTCGCCAAGCTCAAATCCATTAACTTCAGTTTGGAGGGTTGCCCTGCCAATAGCTTGAGCACATCTTGTGCTCGTTCTAGCGCTGGAACCCAGTACTTTCTTTCCATCGTTATACCTCACATACCCGAAATACTGACATATTAAACGTATCTAATAAATAAACCATCATTTCAGGGTTGTCAAGTCATACACAGATGAAAAGCGGTACTGTCTGATCCCATTTATGACTCTCCCACTTATCTGGCGTCCTGCAATCAACGTTGACGAGATCACCTTGCCTTGTCACAACAAGATCGACACACGTGCCGAACGCTTGGATCGCGCGCAGCGCCATCGTATTCCAACCTTGGGGCAATCGCGGACAACAGGTGAATGAACGCAATCCCATAGGCACGATGCCGAATAAGCCTTCCGTAATCACACGCGCGAACAGCGCACTTTCCGCAGAAAGATGGCGTTGATTGCCCTCGGGATACGCTTCAACCGCATAAGGCACGTGATCACCCAGCAGTCGATTATTCGCGTATTCCATCAGCTTCTTCATGCCTAGCTCAGTTTCGCCAGCAAACAAAATGCCGCGCAGGGCGTACAACGTGGAGCGGTCCCAATACGTCGTTTCGCCGGCCTGCGTCACTAAGCCGCCGCCAACCCATAACCGATTCGAAACCAAAGCGGCAATCGTCTGGTCCTTGCGTTCGAAAATGCCCATCGTGAGCGGTACACAGATCCAAGCTCGCAGAATGTCGTTTCCTTCATAGTAGCGGTACGTTTCGTACCCCTCGACCGTTGCACCGAAATAGGTCTCAATCGCTTGTCGGAGCGATGCTGCTTCTGCCTCAAACTCCGTCGCGAGGGCACCTTTCCCAAGTTCACGAGCGAGCTGTGCCGCGGATTGCAGCGCACCATATGTTAGTGATGAGGTGCAGAGGTTCGCCTCCCCGCTCGGAAACCGATTCTCGAGCTCATCGGAGTCCGATGCGATTACCCCGTCTGTGGTCCTTTTCTTCCTGCAAAAAGCCAAACACCACGTGATCGCTGGCCACAGCTCTTCGGCCATCAATCGGCTGCCGCTGGCCAGTGCGAACCGTGCAGCCCCGTATGCATACATGGCAGCATCGCCGCGATCCCCTGCGCCTTCCCAGATGTCCAGCCCCTCCGCGATGATCGACGAGGGTATGGGATAAAGATCGGGCCCCATGAACGGCATATAGAGCCTATACGCATTCAACGAAGCTTCCAGAGCTGCTTGATCGCCGAGAAAAGGAAAGAAGGGGCCCGCGTATTCCGCCTGATCGTTCGTCCAAACCGCTGCGTAATACGAGCCGCCGCCTGGCCCGTGGAGCAGTCCGCTTCGTGTGCGAAACACGCTTTCCGCTGCGCGGATTTTGGCCAGTCCGAACATCCGGTTCAGCACGGGCTCTGGTGTTTCCAGCGTTAAGGAGGCGCCAAGCTCATTCACGAATTGGCGCCGCAGCGCTTCCTCGGCAAGGGCTTCAAGCTTCGGCTGGAACCGCTGCAGCGTCATCGCGCACACCCAGCTCGTGTACGAGATCGACTCGCCTGGGCCGAGTTCACAAGCTCGCCGCGCATCATGGCCTGCGCTCACGACATAAATCCCTTTTGTTCCTCTGCGGTATCTTGTGACGTCCGACTGTGCAATCTCGATGGCTATCCCGTCTGGCGATTCATTCTGAATATGTACCCGTTCTAACCCATACGGAATGTACCTTGCGGGGAAGATGGATCTTCGAATACGAAGCCCTGCTCCTGCTTGACTCTCGAGCTCCAGTATCCCGTTAAATGAGATGCGATACGGTTTTTCTTCTATGAGGACACCTTCAGCACGAATCTCTGGTCTACATTCGCCATGAAAATCTTCGATCAGACTCGCATGCGTGTCATTGGGGATCGTGCGCAGATGTGGCCAAACTGCCCTTCGCACAATGCGCAAGCATCCTTCCGCATCGATACCGTACCTGACGATAAGTGAAATCTCTTGTCCACTCATTTCGATATGGTCTTCATGCGCTGCATCCCCTGGTTGGATGTCCCACCGAATTCCGCCATCATCGCTAATTTGCCAACGTGTGCCTTGCTCTGCATGGGATGACCCCTTCTTTGGTGCCTGCATACTGGTTCCGCCTCCTTCCTGCTATATGTAACGTTACGACGTGCAAGTCACTTCTATGCCTCGAGGTCCTTTGTTGAAAAAAGCAAAAAACAGCATCCAACTCCACCGAGTTAACTGCTGTTCATCTACACTTTGTTCTCAATTCTACTCCTGATGTTGTTCCCACACTTTAGTCCATCATCACTTGTTGCCTGGATGCTTCCTTCGTGCGCATTCCGAACCGTGTGAATAGCTCTGGCACTTCACTAGCCTCAATCGGTGGGCTAAATAAATATCCTTGCGCCGTCGGACAATTGAAATCCTGCAGCACCTTCAGATCTTCTTCGTGCTCGACACCTTCGGCAATAACCGCGATCTCCAGATTATGAGCCAGGGTAATAATCGTGTTCACGATTGCCGCATTCGTAGGATTCTTGGAAATTTCCTTGACGAAAGATTGGTCAATCTTGAGATGATTAATGGGGAATTTTTTTAAATAACTTAGTGAACTGTACCCAGTTCCGAAGTCGTCCATTGCAATTTTTAAACCCATGCTTCGAAAGCTATGTAATGTTGCTAATGCAACCTGAACGTCCATGGCCATACTTTCTGTAATCTCAAGCTCCAAGTATTGCGGCTCAAGCCCTGTCTGAAGAAGAATGTTGCCAATTTGCTCCTGTAGCGTTCTGTCAAAAAATTGCTTCGAAGACAAGTTCACCGCAACGGACACCTTCGGTAATCCCATATCCTGCCAACGTTTATTTTGCGCGCATGCTTCTTCGATCAGCCATTTGCCGATGGGATAAATGAGACCTGTTTCCTCAGCAATGGGAATAAACTCCATGGGAGATACGCGCCCAAGTACTGGACTTTCCCAGCGAATTAGGCTCTCGAACCCGACAATACGGTTTTCTGACACTTCAACTTGCGGTTGATACACCAAAATAAATTCGTTTCTCTCCAGCGCTTTGCGCAAGTACTTCTCCAGCTTCATTCTACGTTCAATTTTCACATGAAGCTCTGCATTGAAATGTTGGACTTGATTCCCGCCCAGCTCTTTCGCATAATTCATGGCGATATCGGCAAATCGAATTAACGATTCTGGATCTTTCTCGTCTTGCGGGTACTGGCTGATCCCAATGGAAGGTGAAATATATACCTCATGGTCAAGGACACGGATCGGCTGATTTATATTTTGAATGATATTACTCGTATATCGATCCAATTCTTCTTGCGACTGATGCTTCACCAATCCGATAAACTCATCACTGCCTACGCGGAACACATGGACTTCTTCTATCAACAAGCTGTTTTTCAACCGTCGCGCAATAACTTGCAGGATGCGATCTCCCGTTTCATGACCCAGTGTTTCATTCGTCAATTTGAAATGATCTAAATTCACAAAGATAATGGCAAACTGCTCCTGCTGCGCAATCGCATCTTCCATCCATCTCGTTAACACATGTCGATTCGGCAGCCCTGTCAGGGGATCATGGTGCGTTAAATACCGAATGCGTTCTTCCATACTTCTAGAAACCGTGATATCGACCGTTAAGGAGATGACTTCGATGACTGTCCCATTCCTCAAGATTGGACGGAGCACCGTCGAATAGTAGCTGCCGTGCCATTCCGTCTCGAAATGAAACACATCATCTTTCTCCCAAGACGCATGGTAGTAAGGCTCCATGAACTCCGCTAAGTGTGCAGGGAACACATCACCTAATTGTTTACCTACAACATCACTCTCTTTAATCCCGTACCAGCTAAAAAGAGAGCCTTCCCATTGGGTGTAGATAAATTGATTCTGTACTTTGCGAAATTTAACCAGAAGTCCATTTTGCTGCTTGATCTTCTGGTGCAGCTCAGCGTGAAACTGATGCATATCCTCTTCCAATTTCAGAAGGAACGTCAGCATCTCCATATGGATCTTGACCGAGTTTTCTTTCTCTGAAAGCGAAGTATCATTCCGCAGAAACTGTTTCTTTCTCATCGCTGTTCGACAACGGAGTAGGAACTCTTCTTCCATGCGGATATTGCGTTCTTTTTGGAACAAGGATTCTTTCTGGAAAAAATCCATTGCGCCATATTCCAACGCCTTCATGGCTGCATTCGAGCCTTCTTCCGTGTAGCTGCTTAACATCATAACAGGGACAGGATGAAAGCTCATGATTTGTTTCAATGCAGTGAAACCATCCATATCAGGCATCTCAATGTCGAGCGTTACCAATTCTGGTTGCAATTCTACAATTTTGTCCAGGGCATCTGCGCCATTAACTGCGAAGCCAACTACGGTGAACCCAGCATCTTGTTCGAAAAGCTTCGCAATCATATAGCGCATGACGATGGAGTCATCGACGATGAGTACGCGGAATGTTCTCATACATGTCACCTGATTCTAAGGAATTCGTCTGTAGTTGCGTGAGGATCCCATCCAGATCAAACACTTGGATAAGTCGGCCATCCTTCTTATAAATGCTTTGGATGCTCATGAATGATTCTTTCCTATGAACGATATCTTGAGCCAGCTCGTGATCGTACACGGCAACAATTTGCGTTAAAGAATCGACAGCAATCCCAATGGATTGCTCCTTATTGCGGACAATCAGCACACGCGAATAATTCGAAACTGGGAATGGAGGAAGTCCCATGGAAGCTCGCAAATCATAAACAAAAATCAACTCATCACGGATGTTCATGAGGCCGATCACGTTGGATTCCGCTCCCGCCACTTTTGTAATGGCTGGCATCGCGACAATCTCCTGCACATGTTCCAGATGGAAACCGTAGCATTGGGAATCCAGGTAGAGTGTAACCATTTCTTTTTTGGCATTGTTCTTGCCCTTGAGTACGCGCTCCTTGGTGCCGAAACGAACCTGACCTGACGAAGACATCTGTATGACAGCGCTCACGTCTAAAATCAGGGCGACTAGCCCATCACCTAGAATGGTCGTACCCGTGATGTAAGGAATGTGACCCACAATATCATCGAGCGATTTGATGACGATTTCTTGGTTTGCAATGAGTTGATCCACAACAAGACAGACGCGTTTCTCTGCCATGCCGATCATGAGGATGGACTTCTTGTTCCCTCTCTCATCCCCGCCTTGACTGCCTGACAATAGCGTATTCAATCGCAGCAGCGGAAGAATTTCTCCACGTACGTGGTACATCTCTTGACCGTGCAGCAATTGAATATCCGATTCATTGTATCGGAAAATTTCAATGATATTGGAGAGCGGCACCGCAATCGTGCGCTGTTGTTGACGAACCAGCAGTGACCGAATGATGGCTAAGGTTAGCGGCAATTTGAGCGTAATCGTCGTGCCGATTCCTATTTTCGTCTCAATATCAATGATCCCATTCAGTTTCTCGATGTGTGTACGAACGATATCCATGCCAACGCCACGACCAGATAGCTCTGTGACTTTCTCCGCTGTTGACATGCCTGAGTGGAAAATGAGAGAAATGATTTCTTTCTCGGTCATATGACGAGATTCTTCTTCTGAAATAAACCCTTTACTTACCGCTTTCAGTCGGATCCGTTCTGGATCAATCCCTCGTCCGTCATCTTGGACTGTGATGACAATGGAATTCTCCTCATGTGCGGCTTTCATGAAAATTTGCCCTTTGCGCGGCTTGCCTACGGCTTCCCGCTCGTCTGGACTCTCTAACCCATGGTCAGCGGCATTACGCAAAATGTGAATGAGCGGATCGCTGATTTCCTCGATCAAGGTACGATCCAATTCCGTTTCTTTGCCCTCGATCGTTAGGGCGATTTCCTTATTAGCGGTTTGCGATAAATCCCGAATGAGACGAGGGAATCTGCTGAACAACTGTTCGATGGGAATCATCCGCGTTTTCATCATCCCATCGCGCATGTTGCTGACGATTTTGCCCAAATGATGGGTAATATCTTCGAGCAGCTGGACGTCACCGTCACCTTTGAATTTATCATGAAGCCGTTTCTTCACATCGACGAGACGTGTATTATCGATCAACAGCTCGCCGACCAAATTAATCAAATGCTCTAATCGATGAACATCCACCCGAACCGTATGCGAAACCGGTGCCGCAGTCTCTTTCGCTGCTGATAGTACGGGCTTGCTGACTGGAGCAGCCTTCTTCATGGCAGGCTCTTGTGCGACAGAACTGATCTCCTCTGGGCTGCTTAACACAGCGGGGGCATGCAGGATCGGACTCACCATAACTTCTGCTAGTTGCGAGACTTGATTGATGTTCGCTTGCAGTTCATTTGCACCAAGTCGAGACTTCACAATAAACTGAAGCGGTCCTGACAATTCTTCGTCTTGGCTCTCAGCTGTAATGGCAGGCTGCGTAGAAATGACATCCCCCGACTCTTGCAGTTCGCGTAGAACGAGCATCGCACGAACAGCTTTCATTTCGGATGTAGGCTCAATCAGAATACGAATAGTTAACAATTCTGTATCAGGCATCGCGGATACAACTGGCTTAATGACTTCGGATTCGACGGGTTTCCCATCGCCCCGGGATATCCGATCCAGCACTTCGATCAGGTGCTCCGCAGGCTGTTCCTCATAAGTCCCTTTCAAGAACAGCTCTCGCTGATGCTTGACGTAGTCAATGCTTTGAAACAGGACATTCATCAATTCCGTTGACACTTGCAGCTTCCCATTGCGCAATTGATCGAAAATATTTTCCAGCTTATGCATCATCTCTTTGAGTTTATCAAAGCCCATTGCTGCAGAGGAGCCTTTGAGTGTATGAGCGATACGGAAAATCGTTTGAATCGTCTCCGGCGAGGAGCCATTTTCCTCTAATTCCAATAAGCTCTTATCTAGAAGAAGCAGTTGCTCGCTCAATTCATCCACGAATACGCCGATGTAGACTTCCATTTGAAACTCACTCATACCCTCTTACCTCCTGAAGGAATAGCTCTTGCATATCCAAAATCCCCACAAAATTACCTTCCAGTTCACCGATCGCGTGTAAAAAAATATTTCCTTTGTGCCCGAATTGTTCGGTAACTGGCTTTACTTCGGAGAATCCGATGACTCTGCTGACACAATCGACGACAAGCCCTAGTGTTTTGCCAGCGAGTTGCGCAATGATGATGCGTGTATGTTTCGTATTTGCAATCGACGGGATGTTCAGCATCGATCTCAAACAATAGATCGGAATAATATTGCCGCGCAAATTAATGACACCGCGCAAATTTTTCTTTTTTCCTGGAAGCACCGTAACTTCATGCATAGGAATGATTTCTTGAATCGTCGAGATCGAGAATGCATAATGTTCTTGTTGAATTAGACACTCCACATACAAAGGTGTGACTTTCGTTGTCGTCATATTCAGCACCTCATCTTTACACTTTGAAATTCGAAACCGATTGATTCAATTCATCTGCTAATGAGGCCAAAGATTGGGATGAACTTGCTGTTTCTTCAGCGGCAGCAGCTGATTCTTGACTCACCGCTGCGATGCCTTGCATGAAAGTAAGTACTTCCTCCGATTGCGCGGATTGTTCCTCGCTGGCTGCAGCAATCTCAGAAACTTGATTGGCTGTGTTGGCGACCATGCGAACTATATTCTCGAACTGAACACCTGTGTGCTCGGAGAGTGTAGCCGCTTCAGCAACCGCTTTGACACTAAGCTCTGTATTGGTTTGCATCCCTTTGATAATCGTAGCAATTTGTTTCGTTGCTTCACCGCTGCGTTCTGCTAGTTTACGAACCTCTTCCGCTACAACCGCAAAGCCTCTGCCTTGTTCTCCTGCACGTGCCGCTTCAATCGCGGCATTCAAGGCTAGTAGATTCGTTTGATCCGCAATATCATCAATCACTTCGATAATTTGGCCAATTTTGTGTGCATCCTGCTCTAACAAAGACATCTGTTTCGAAACATTTCCCATCGACGTGATGGAAGCTTGAACCGCGTTCCCGCCTTCTTTGGCGCCATTTCTCGTTTTTTCAGACAAGTCCGCAACAGCTTCTGCATTTTGAGCAACGGAGTCGATTGCAATGGAAAGCTCTTTAAATAGACTATTCACCGTTTGTGTAGACTCGGCTTGGTGCATGCTGCCTTTAGCGATTTGTTCCGTCGTTGCCGAAATTTCCTCTGCAGCTGCGGCTACATTTTGAGAAGAGGAGATCGTTTGTGAAATAAGCGCTCTTAAATTGTCCAACATACTATTGAAGCCGTCTGCTAATGCGCCAAGCTCATCTTTCGATTTCGTAACAGCTTTATCGCGAAGATCACCTGCAGAAGCCTTTATCACGACAGCAAGTAGCGAATTTACAGTGTTGGACATTGTGGAAGATAAATACAGGGCAATAAAGAGGCCAGAGGCAATGGATAATACGGTTAAAACAATAATTAGAATCGTACCCGAATGATTTTTGGAAACGGCAGTGTCTACTTCAGCTTTCGAACCTACTGTATTGTAATCAATCCATTTATCAAAGAGGTCTGTTGTTTGGATGCGATAGGTGCGAATTTGTGAAATGACATCGTAGGCTGCTTTGTCTTCATTTTTCGCTGCCAATTGTGTAATCGCTTCTGTTTGACTCATGTAAGCTGTCATGGATTTCACAAGATCATCATAGATACTCCTCTCGGCTGGGGAGTTGACAAAAGGCTCATACGTTTTTAATTCTTTCAGCGCGTCATCTTTGCTTTTCGCAATTGTCGTTTGCACAGATGCGATTTTATCAGGTTCATTCTCTAGAATAATTTGGTGAAGTCCTACTCTAACTTCACTGAAATCGCTTTTGATTTGATCGATTTTAAGAATACTTGGAAGCCAATTTCCTTGCACATTGACAGCTGATTTCTGAATGCCATTCATGCTATACATAGCTACTACACCAACGACGAGCGTCAGTGCGATGATGAGAATAAAACCAGCTAATAACTTCATTTTAATTGTTGCTTTCATCACAAATATCCCCCTAGTAATTGGTCAATTAGTTTCTGTCTGCCTGCTTGAGTCTCCCTTATCTTACTGAGCAAATGTTGGAAAACTTACACGCCGAATCTTAGCAATTCATGTTTTTACCTCATACTTATCTAATGATTCTTATTCTCAATTAACCTAGTAAAAGCAAAAAAGCCATATATACCTAGGCGATTTCCTAGCCCCCATGACTTTTAACCCACGAAAAGTGTTAGATAAATGTTAAATTGGATCTAATTACCTACAATCATCTACAAAAAAAACACACCCTCCTGCATCTTCAGCAAGTGGATGTGCGTTTGTCTTAGGTCTTACACAGCTCTGCGAATTGCGTCCAGCACACGATCGCCTTGGAATGGCTTTACGATGAAATCTTTGGCTCCAGCCTGGATCGCCTGGACGACCATCCCTTGCTGCCCCATCGCGGAGCACATGACGATTCTGGCATTGGCGTCCTTCTTCCGAATTTCCCTAACGGCTTCCACGCCTTCCATCTCGGGCATCGTGATGTCCATGGTTACAATATCTGGCTTTAACTCTTGATACTTCTGGATAGCGACAAGTCCATTCTCCGCTTCTCCAATCACTTCATGGCCGCCTTTGGTCAAAATATCCTTCAACATCATGCGCATAAATGCGGCATCATCAACGATTAAAATTTTAGCCATGTTATCCGCTCCTCTTACGAATTGCCTTCCATTAGAACCACCCGAATCTCACCGACAGCGTCAATGGAGATCGGCAGTGTCAGCTTATTGCCTTGATCTTTCCAATCAAAATTATCTTCCAACAGCGATGGGGTCGTAATATCTAGCGAGATCCCTTGCTCACCAAGAATCGTCGTCGTTCCGCCTGCAATAATGTTCGCAATTTCGCTCACACAGCTGTCAAGCATCTCGCCTTCCATGTACATGCCGAAAACCGCTTCACTAATTCGACTAAATACGACACGCTGTCCATCTAAAACCATGCAGTAATCACTGTTCGTAAATTGAATCGCGACGCCAATCTCATCCTTAATGAGCGGTTCATTGTCCGTACATACTTTGGCTTGACTTAACGGTCTTGGAATGATGTTACCGATTGAAGTCCTCACACTGTCCAGCAACAGGTTTTGCATATTTTCTACCATGGTTTCTCTCCTATTCAATTGTGTCTAACCGTCTTGCCTCAATACGTCTACTTTAGCCGATAAATGTTAGCGAACTACCAACCAAACTGTTAGATATGTGTGTGAAATAGGAAAATATATCATACATTGAAACGATCCAACATGAAAAACCTGTCAATGGACTCAAACGGGAGTTCATTGACAGGTTCAATTTTTACAAACTAGTTACCCAAAAACTTCGCGATTTTATCGAGCAATCGTTGCTGTGAAGCAATTTGCATGGTCAACATGTCGCAACGTCGCGTAATTGTTTCCTCATAGGCAGTAATCCGAGTGGAGACAAGTTGCTCCAACTGATCTGTTACCTGTTGCGAAAGCGCGTTATGATCTTTGCGTAAGTCGGCGATTTCATTTGCTACAGTATCGCAACGGACACCTAGTTGATCTGTCGTTTGTGCTAAAGCTCTCAGAGCATCGACTTCGGAGCAGATCGCTTCGAATCGGGCATTGATCGGTACGGATATCGCCTCTACGGCGGCTATTAATTGCGTTTGAAAAGAGAGCTCCAGCTCACTGCTGACATTTTGCGTTTGGATGAGAAGTTCATTGCGAAACTCATTGCACAGCTCATTGTTTACCTCTTCGATGGTTACGCCTAGTGTTTCAAATCGCGCATCGATGGGTGCTGTTATCGCCTCTGCGGTGGCCGCTAGTTGAGTTTGGAACGATTTCTGAAGTTCGTTACTGTCATTTTGAAGTTGAATGAGCAGCTCATTGCGCAGTTCACTGTTGAGTTCGTTCATGGAGACGCTTAATGTTTGGACTCGCTCATTGATCGGTTCTGTTTGGAGCAGGAATTCATTGCGCAGTTCGGAGCTCAACTCACTACGCAGTTCGTTATTTCGTTCGTCGATGGTGGCTCCTAAAGTTTCTAACCAGGCATTCATCGGTTCCGTAATGGCCTCCGCAGTGGCCGTTAATTGAGTTTGAAAAGATTGCTCCAGGTCTTCGCTGACTTTTTGCGTTTGGAGCAGCAGTTCATTTCGCAGTCCACTGCACAGCTCGCTGCTCAATTCGTGGAAGGTGACGCCTAACGCTTCGAAACGGGCATCGATCGGTGCGGATAGTTCAATTAGCTTATTTTGGAAGGAATTCTCAAGCTCATCACTGGCAGTTTGAACTTGAGCGAGCAGCTCATTGCGCAATCCCTCGATGATGGCATCGTACGAATGAAGTTTCGTGTCCATGGGCTGTGCAAAAGCTTCAAGCTTATTTTGAAAATTTAACTCCAACTGTTGGGCTGATGTAGAAATTTCCCTTTTCAACGCTTGCTCCAGCCATTGTTCAACTTGAGGTAGTATGCTGCGCAGCTCATCTTGGAGCTCTTTCTTATCCGTGGCAACGTACATCATTTGCTCCTGCAGTTGTTCGATCGAGGCGGTTAGTTCGCTTCGATCATTGAGCTCGATCAATTCAGCGACGCGATGCGTGAAAAGCTTAATCACGTTGCGCAGCTCGGTGAATTCCTCCGATATCCCTTGAAATTGCTCATTGCATGTCTCGGTCAGGGCTGTGATCGTTTCATTCTGCTTTGTTTCCTTCTGCATCGTATTGTCGGAAACTTCGATCATTTTATTTGTAAGCACATGCATCAAATCTCTAAGCTCTGTGATGTCCGTCGTTAGCTGTGCAATCTGTGTAGGGGTGGTATCCACAACAGGCGCAAATCGACTGCTGCTCGAAAGGGACGCGATACCAACCAACTGATTCAAGTCATTCGCCGGGTCTTTTGGCAATCGTGGGGCGCGGTTCGCTTCCATTTTTTGCGTGAGCACTTGTAAGATTTGAAGCAGTTCAATCGTTTCATTGTTGAATTGGAGGGGAACGGGTTCGTCTTTATGCAGCAATTCGGAGTCAGATTGGCTAGTGAATACTGGCGACGCGAGATCTACGTTTTCATTTACCTCCTGGGTTGCCTCCTCCGTTTCTTCGCTTACATTTGTGTGCGCGGCAATTTGCAATTTCTGAGCTTGGGATAGGTCATGTAAATGCTCCCGTATCCATTTCAGCGGTTTATTCATTTCTCTCATTTTCGCAATAATTCGGAAAATCTCGATGGCTTCTTCTGTGTACATCACCGTTCTTCCCACTGTGACAGTTGGAAGAAAATCACTATACTGCGTAGACCACTCCGTTAAGGTTGCTTGTGGTTTTCTGATTTTGCTGGCGATCTGGTTGAGCTTATATGTCCTTTTCATTGTCTTCCGTCGACATCCTCTCTACTTATGTCCATTAGCCTAGGCATTCGCTACAACATCTTATTCAGCACTTGGTCCAAATGACAATGAGAATAACGGCTTAATGAAGTAAAAAGGAGTCCTCCGAATGAACGGAAGACTCCTTTGTTATTTGGCAGAACACTGGGTGTGCGGCTCCGCTTTCTTTATTAGTGAAAGGTCGGGAATTGGGTCTGATAGTTGGTGAATTGTGTTTTCACCTGCTGAATTTCTTGCTGATCCGCAACCTTCATCTTATACCAGCCCTTCTGAAACATGAGGTCAAACAGCTGGAATTGCGTATTATGCGTATCGCTCAAGATACTCTGCACCGTTTCGTGCAGCTTTGGGTTCTGCATTTCAATCAAACCGATGTTGTAACCTGAAGACAAATACTTCTCATTCGTTAAAATGTCATTGATATAATCACGATCGTTCAGCTCCGGCCCTTTCACCTGGGGAAGCTCCCCGGTCTGGGGCATTGCCAACTCAAGACTCATACCTCTACCTCCTTAGGATTATGCTACTGCAGCATTGATAACAGCGTGTTGTAGTGATCGAGGTGCTTTTGCCCCGTTTGGTTAATTAGTGCTTTAATTTGTGGATCTGTGCAGTGATTTGCAGTGTCCTTGCACTTCTTCATCGCGAGCAGCTCCCAGGACATAAAGTCCTTCACATAGGAGAGTTCCTTCTCCGTAATCACATTACGATCTGTCGTCGTTTGCGTTTGGCTTTGACTTTGTTGCATCATTTGATTCATCGTTGTCCCTCCTCTCTTTCGGTTCCTTATATTGGGTCTCACTTCATGTACTATTTGCCATCTTGCGCGAAATTATCCATGTGAAAAAAGGATGCTAGTGCATCCTGTCATCTGTCGCGCTAGTATGTTGTATTGCATGCAACTTTAAATAGTAAAAAGTTCCAGATTGCGCTCAGTGGTTGTATGTCGTACAACATTTTCGGCCTAAAAGAGGGAGTTGAGCCCCGTTTTCGCCTTTTTAGTTTTGTTGTACGGAGTACAACGTAGGAGACGGAGATGGCCTGAGCCGGCTCACCATGTTGCAGTTTCTGCAACATGGTGACTGGTTGCGTGACTGTACTAGGCTATACGGATGCCCCCGTATCATCTGTCCCTAAGCCCGCTCCACGACAGCTGCCTAAGCTCCGACGCCGTATGTCCCGTCGTCTTTTTGACTAAACGTGCGAAGTGATGAGACGTCTTGAATCCGCAGCGTTGCGCGATCTCGGTAATGCTAAGCCCCGTATTCGTCAGCAGCCCGACGGCCTGTTTCACGCGATAATGCCATAAGTACTGAATTGGCGTGGTATGTTCATGTTGTCTGAACAAGCGAACAAGGTGCTCCGCTGAAACGCCCACAACTTCCGCCCATTCCGTCAGTGTAATATCTTCCGCGTAATGCACAGTTATCCAAGCAATTGCCGCATAAACTGCCGGATGCTTCTCTTGTTGCAGAATCGTCAGTTTGGATTCTGTCGGATACAGCTGCAAAGCGGCAAGTCCTAAACTGATCATCAACGGGTCCGAGCTCGATGTATCCTGCTGAATCCTCAGCATCAAATCCAACAGTCGATTCATGTTCTCCGACAATGGAAGACACTCTGGCATAGCGGAAAGCTGTTCAAGGACTTCTCCCTCCAAACCAGGTACGTGAACAGCAATCCATCGATGCCAAGAATCCTCCGTTTTCGAAAAAGTAAAATACTCCTCGTGCCCAGGCATTAACATAATGAGATGTCCAGGTTTAACATGAATCGTTCGATCACCGATGGTAACATCCATCTGACCTGAATAGAGCATGACTAGCTGAATATCCCGCTGAATACGCGGACCAAATCGACCTCCTGGTGGATACACAATGGATCCTGCAGTAACAGATTCTATCGCCCCTATATCCATGGTCGTTCTACCCGATTCTATCATCCCTTTCCCCCTTTACATACAGTATACACGTATCCCACTGAATATCAATTACAGACACATTTACGCAAATCACATCTATTGTCGCCCCCACCCTGGTAAACGTATGATTAAGGAGAAGAAACATCACGAATCCTAAGGAGTGTACATTATGAACACGACGTTTACACCGCCATTAACGCCACTGACGCATGAGCAAATCGAATTTTTCAAAGAAAATGGCTACTTTCTATTCAAAAAAGGAATGAGCGACGATATCATAGATGCGTTTAACGGACACATTTATGATATCCGCCATCAAGACAACGTGCCAGATTGGGCAGCTTGCGAAGAAAGCCAAAAGTTCTCTCGCCGTCTCTTCAATCCGCATAAGCATGACAGCTTTTCACGCCAATTAATGAAGAACAAAATCGTTCGCGGTGCGTTGGCCCAGCTTATGGGCAAAGAAGCGGTATGTGTGCAAAGCATGTACTTCTATAAAGAACCCGGATCGCCAGGTCAAGCGTCACACCAGGACTACTATTACATCAAGAATGACCCTATGACGATGATTGCCGCATGGACAGCGATGGAAGAAGTGGTCGACGTTGAGAACGGCTGCCTATGGGTTATGCCAGGCACGCACAAATTAGGGCTGCTACCGCATGGTGCTGTCAAAAATCTCGAAGAACACGAGAGTTGGACTGAAGAAACTGAGGGTATTGATACAAGCAAACAAATTCCTGTTATCATGGAAAAAGGCGACATCTTATTTTTCAGTGAGTTGCTCATTCACTCCTCAACGAAAAACCGCAGCAAGGATCGCTGGCGTCGCTCCTACGTGTGTCACTACATTCGGGAGGATTCCAACATCCTGTTCCGTGAAGATCTGCGTACGAAGTATCCGTTGTACTAGAGATGGCGTAAGGCTGATTGAAGCATCCGTTGCAAACGAAATAGGGCGCAAACTCCTCCATGGAGCTTGCGCCCTTCTTGTCTTCGCATTCAACAGACAGATTCTCCCCCCGAAAACAATAATTTCCTTAATTTTCCAGAATTCAAATTAAACTATACATGTTTTTGGAAAATTGATTTATCCATTGAACGATTGTTAATATTGTAGATATAAAGTTAAGGTCGTGGAGGGTTAACATGAGGGACGTTGAGGAGAAAGCAAGATGCTTTCATTATTTGCATGGGATTGATATCCTTGGAGCAGATCACGATGGAAAGCTTCTGTTTGCCTGTATCCACCCAGAGAGGCAACAATTGTACGCCAATGCACCATCACTATTAAAAGAGATGATGGGGGAAATGGCCCGCGTTAATCATCCGTTCTTTACATTTTGGACGCCAGACTCCTGTTTGTATCATGCCCTTTCGATTGGTATGGAGACTGAGAAGCTTACCCTCTTACTAGGACCCATTGGACTTACGTCTACTGAAAGCAATTACGATAAGCGGATCCTTTCCAAGAATAGAAAAGAACTTGAATATCTAGGCCGTTTATTTTATTGGCTTTTCGTAAAAGAAGAAAGTGAAATACCTCGTTCCCTTACATACAACATCTCGCATACGCCTTCTCTTCACATCAGTCCTGAGGTTTCACTTGTCAATCTCTATTACGAACAAGAACCCTTGCACATAACGCTTGAAGAATACGATCGAATAAAAGAAAAAATGCAGACCGGGGACGTCTCCATCGTTCAAAGCCATTTGGACGCCTTGTCCAGCTTCCAAGAGGGCTTCAACCGATTCGAGCTTGCAAGCGGGGACATACTTCGTTCTGCCAAAAATCACTTCATTTCCACATGCGCGATCGTTTGCCAAATTGCCGTGCAAAGCGGCGTAGAAAATGAATATGCAAGAACAATGGCTTACAAATTTGTCGTACGAGCAGAGAACCTTGGTACAAGAGCAGAGATTGTACTGCTCATGAAAGAGATGATTCTAAAATTCACTGCGGCCATCAAACAGTTTGCCAATCCGCAATATTCATCCTTGGTGAGAGAGATCATCCAATACATGCATGTACACTTTTTTGAAAAAATAACGTTGAACGAAGTGGCAGATAAATTCGGCAAGCATCCTTCTTATATATCGAATAAAATTAATCTCGAAACAGGACAGTCCTTTAGCGATAATTTAAATGAGATTCGTATAACTGAGAGTAAACGACTTCTGACAGCTTCTCAAAAGTCGATCAATGAAATTGCCGTCGCCGTCGGCTTTGACTACCAGAACCATTTCTCAAAGGTATTTAAGAAGATAACGGGTATCACGCCCTCCGAATATCGAAATAAACAGCGGATGAATGTCGCTGATCCCCTCAGCTAAAATAAAAAAGCGGGGGCGCTAAGCCCCGCTTTCTCATTTAAGTTCCTGAACGGCTTCTCGCCAATCCCCTGCACCTGTAACAAACTCCAAATGCCACTCGAACGAGCCACCAGCTGGAATCACTTGTGCTGTTCCATTGGCAATCGCGGTTTCCAACGAATCGAAATAGCCAATACTCGGCTCCAACGCGCAGGTCACTCGATCATTGAACATGCCTTCGTCCATCCAAACTCCGAGGTAAGGCACCTTGTCTGTCGGGACTGAGAAGAGCAAATAGTTGCCGCTTTCCTCTCCAGATAGTCCTGACCAAGTATCCGTTACCCGTCCTTGAAAGTAAAACTTTCTTGCATCGCCTGTAACGATCGGTGAAAGCTGTGCATGGTTACGCCAGGGATATGATTCACCAGCTTGAAGTGTATGACCTCCATATACGCACAGCAGGTCCTCCATAGCTTCTGGAAGGAGAATCTGAGTTGGTTCTGTGATCGCGAATTGTGGATGCGGTACCCACAGAAACGGCAGTTCTTCTTTACTGGTATTCTCGGCACTGTAATTAAATCGCACACGATCAGCCGATGGGAATGAAATTCGTCTTGTGAATCGGTAAGGCAGATTAGGACTTCGGAACATGCAGGTGACCGCATCCTCCTCAATCTCATATTCCCACGGCAGCGCCCAGAGCTCACCATGATCAGGCAGCATCCTACTCGACTTCCCGCCAGCGGGACACGCATTGATCGTTGGGAAGCACTCGTCCCAGCCGCTCATGTCCCAATCTGTGAAGGTAGAGCCATAAACGGGTTGCCGAAAAGCGCGGCTCCCCGAGTCCAGCATCCATTCTTTGCCTTTTGGTTTATAGAGAATTGAAACCAGTTTTCCGCCGTGCTCTGGCACCATTTCCAGGCGGATATCTGCGCTTTCGAGCGTAATCGAAAACAAACCCTTGTAATCACCAGTCGTTATTTGCACCATCGTTTCTTGTTTCATTTGCATATTGCAAGATGAATGCGCGCACCCGTATGGTTGGCTTCCATACGAAGCGCTTGCTCAAATTGCTCTTTCGCAAGTTTGACACTTCCTAAACCAAGATGACCAAGTCCCATCATGTATCGGCAATGCACTTCATTTCGCACGTTCAAATTATCTTCAAACACGAGGAAGTCAGGAAGCGAAACAGCGAAATAATCAAATTTCACATCATCGAACAGATGCTTCTCCGCATAATCAATCAGCTTATTAAAGCGGCGCTTAGCTTCATTGTCATTGCCTAGTGCCAGCCAAGCCATACCTTGATAGAAAATCATATCTGGCGGCTGATCGTTGTAGTACATGGCGCTTGCTGGTTCTTCCAATCCTTGAGAAGCGATCATCCAACATTCCTTCGCTTGCTCCATCTCATTTAATCCTTGATGGGCAAGTCCGAGATAGTAAAAAATGTTGTTTTCTTGTGCTCCCGATAACTTGCCTTCTCCAAGATTATCCGGGTAGACCAGTGCTTCTTGCAAGTAGCCAACGGCCTGCTCATAGCGTTGTTCCGTCAAAGCTTTCTTAGCCAATTCAACATGGGCAAATACATGCTGACCGGTCACTTTACCTTCTCCCCCCTCCCAAGGGTGGAACTTCCGAGCTTTCATGGCTTGAACGGCCTGGTCATGCAGCCCTTTTGTGTTCAGCAATGTGATGTATTCCACATAGAGATCATCACGTTTATTCAACAGTGCTTGGTGCTTCTCTAGATTAGCGCATCGGAAATCTGCATCGTAACCAAGTTTTTTGTACAATTGATCCAGTTCGTAAAGTACGCGTGCATCTTCGGTATTGCAAGCAAATGCTATCTCCATCGAGGCCAGTGCGTTTGACGCATCCCCGCGTTTATTAAAGTAGGCAAGTGACAGATTGCGATGCACCGTTGCAAAATTTTCCTGAATGACTCGTGAAGCTTCCCAGTGCGTGATCGCATCTTCGTGTCTTCTTTTGTCATAATACCAGTTCCCTAAATAATAATGCGCTTTGGCATCACTAGCGTCGGCAGTAATCGTGTATGTTAACACCTGCAAGTCGAACAAGCTATTCGGGAAGCAGTAATCTGACGCAGCCGCTTGACCCGCTTTTCTATTTAATTGAGCTTGTTCGAGATTGCCCAGCTGTTCATAGCAGAAACCTAATGTGTAATGAAGCATCGGGTAAGCCGCTGTTTCATGATTCGGCACAATGCGTTCAATCAAGTCAATCGCTTCCGTAAACAAACCGCTATTCGCATAATCCGCCGCCAAATTCAAATAATTATGGGCATCTCCGCGCATGAAGCGCAGAAGCTCCGATTTCGCTAAGCTTGCGGCTTCAACCTCGCCTTGAACACTAAGCAATAAGTAGTTCTCGTTGGCAGCGCCGAAATCCGCAATATCGAGCGCGAGCGTTTCCTGCACATAAGCCATTGCTGTTTCGACGTTACCTAACTTCCGAAGAAGCGCAGCTTTCAGATGGCGAGCTTTGTAATTGTGGGAGTTACGAACAAGCGAACGTTCCACGAGCTCAAGTGCTTCTGAGTACGCGCCTTTGTGACACGCAATTTGCGCAAGTGAGAAGTAAGCAGGATCTTGCCAAGAAGCGGTCCAAGTGGACTTATAAAGCGCCGCGAAGGCTTCCTCTAAACGTCCTTGCAATCTCAAGGCTACCCCTAATTGATAATATGCTTCGCTATCATACGGATTCGGATTGCGCCAAGTGAGTGATTTTACAGCTGTGCGGAAATGAGCTTCTGCTTCAGTGATCAATCCACGGCGCAGCAACAGTGTGCCGTAAGCCACATTGATGCGGCTGTCGCTTGGGTCGCGTTTCAAGCCTTCTAAATAGTAATCCGCAGGCTCAAATGTGGCATGTCGGTACTGCTCCAAATGCAGGCCAGCCAAGTAAAGCTGCTCGTTTGTTTTCAGCTCGGAAGGCGCTTGAAGCGGCTTCGCGGCATCTGGAACTTGCTCGATGGACGGCTTTGCAGGCTGATATGCGATAAGCACAGTACCTGCCGCATCCCGTACAATCAGCTTCAAATCGTGCGGCTGATCGTTTTCGTCAAGCGTTATCACCGTTTTGAACGTGTTCGTCGGCGAAAGATCCGTCACTTCTTTCAAATACGTTCGTTTGCTACCTTTAAGCTCCACGACAGCGCCTTGGAATAAGGACGTCGCATACGCCATCACAACCGCTTCGCGCGCTTTCTCGTCAACCTCTAAGTTAACAGCGGCGTCAATGGATGCGTTCTTCACAACACCGATATTTTTATATGGCATAAAATACTGTTTGAATGATTTTTCCTCATACGGCTGCAGCCACGTAAAATCTGGCTGATTGTCCGTGTAAACGCCCGTCATCAGCTCGATATAAGGTCCGTCCTCGTCGGTCAGGTTGCGATCCCATGCTTGTCCGAACTCGCCATTCCCCCATGTCCATTGCTTTTTACCTGGAGAAATGTGATGGTTCGCAACGTGCAGCAGACCCGCTTGAACGCCGTGGTCATAACCGCCTACGAAGTTATAATCCGACTTGTACGCCATGTATGACGTAGGTACTGGAATGTTTTTGTAACGGGAAATATCGACGCCTGCGGAATAATCCATTTTATAATAAGTGCCTGTTGCAATAGGGAATCTAGATACATCGCGCTTACCGTGGTCGAATACAGCTGTCACGTCCGGAGGGAATACGGATTGCGTATGATCATTGACCGCAACCGCCGGGTTCGCCCACCATAAGAACGTTTGCGGCTCTGGTGTCCGATTATAGAGCTGTGCGGAAATTTCCAGATATGCCTTGCCTGGATATAGCGTGAAGCCTGCCGTTACTTTTGTCCCGTACATACGGTCAATTTCACTAACCCACACGGTTGCGCTTCCATCTTCTTGTTCAGTCAGCTTATATTCAACAGGACCGTACGTGTTCGGACGGTGATGCTGCGGCCAGTTGAACTCGATGCCCCCAGAAATCCAAGGACCTGCAAGACCAACTAAGGCTGGTTTAATGACTCGGTTGTAATAAACAAAATCATAATCATTAGTTTTGTCCAACGCGCGATAAATGCGCCCGCCAAGCTCTGGCATAATTTCAATGCGCACATATTCGTTTTCCAAAATGACGAGACGGTAGCTTTGCGGCTTTTTCTCATCTTCAATTTTATCTATAACCGGATGCGGATATACTTTACCTGAACTTCCTTGATACACGCGCTTTTCCAAAAACATCGGATTGCAATCAGGCTCACCGACACCGTACGTTGGGATCGAAGTATCTTCTTCCCACACACGAACTTTCTGACTCATAGTGATCACTCCTTACTCTGATTGTCTTTACTTTACCTCGTCTGAACGCAATCGCCAATTGACAAAACACTTAATATGATGGATTATATTCTTATTTCAATGAGAGGATTTAATTCCCATGGAACATACTAGAAAACAAGAAGGCTTTGCGGAAGAACGACTATTCGTTCTACCTGACTACATGCAAACGGAACTATCCCGCTCGGAATTGACGCGTGATTTATTCGTCAGTGACATTGGATATTTCCCCCAGGCGCGCCATCATTATAGGGAACGACCGGAGGGCAGCAATGCCCATATCTTTATTTTCTGCTCGGACGGGGAAGGTTGGATAGAGCAAAATCATGAGAAATCGGTTACTCTGACCCAAGATCAACTTGCTGTCATCCCAGCTAATACCCCGCATCGCTATGGGGCATCAACACAAGCACCATGGAGTATTTACTGGTTTCACTTACATGGCGACCACGTTCCCGCCTTCCTTCACTTATATGGAATGGATGCAGGGCCTGTTCAGCTGCCAATCGGCGCACAAACCGAATTCAGGGATGTATTTCATCAATGCTATGTGCTGCTTTCGGACAAAACGTACTCGTTACCCGTTCACACGCACGTTTCTCAGTCGATGCGCCAATTGATTAGCAGCATTGGGATTAGCGCAGGTAAAACGGCCAAAGACAAAAAAAGAGAGCAATATCTGGAACTCGCCATCCGATACATGAATGATCGATTGGAGGGTTCCATTAAGCTCCCTGAATTGGCCAAGCACATTGGATTGTCTAAACAGCACTTAATCCTGTTATTCAAAGAAGAAACAGGCTTCCCACCGATTGACTATTTTCTCCGTATTAAAATCCAAAAAGCAGCGCAAATGCTTAGCTTAACGGGTCTGTCAATGAAAGAAATCGCCGCGAGCATTGGCATAAGCGATCCTTATTATTTCTCGCGATTGTTTAAAAAAATGACGGGGTCATCGCCTACTACTTATCGGAATGTGCCGAAGGGGTAGCGAGACCTAAAACCTTTAAAACAGATTCCTTGACCCGTTCTGCTTCAAACGGTTTTACGATAAAGTCTTTCGCGCCCGCAAGGACCGCGTCTATAACCAAAGGTTTCTGGCCCATCGCAGAGCACATGATGATTTTTGCATTGGGGAAACGCTGCATAATTTTCGTTACTGCATGAACACCATCCAAATCTGGCATCGTAATATCCATTGTTACAATGTCAGGATGATATTCAGCATAAAGCTGAATCGCCTCAAAGCCAGTTGCAGCTTCACATACGACTTCAAATCCACTTTCGACGATGATTTTATTTAAAATGGTTCTCATTACATGTGAATCATCAACGATCATAACTTTAATCATATACAAACCCTCTCTCTAAAAAAAGTGAATGTTCACAGAAGTAAACATCCACTAAGAACTCTATTTTATTAAGCGTTTTTACCGAAAACAACACCGCCATCAATGTAAAGCGGCGACCCCATCATGAATTTCGAGTCGTCTGATGCGAGGAATAACGCTGCATTCGCAACATCTTCAGGTTTCCCAAGCTCACCGCTGAGTTGACGCTGTTTCAAAGACTCAATCGCCGCAGTCGGATCGTCATAAGATGTTTTCAAATAATTTTCAACAAATGGGGTGAAAATTGTCCCTGGCAGCAGCGCATTCACGCGGATATTGTAAGCGGCATAATCAACCTGCATCGATTTGGTCAAAGCAAGCACTGCGCCTTTCGTCGCCGCATACGAAACTCTTCGCGCCAGCCCCATCTCGGCAACGCAGGACGACATGTTGATGATCGAGCCTGCTTTGCGCTCCATCATGTGAGGAAGCGCATATTTCGAAGGCAGGTATACGCCTTTGACGTTAATACTCATGATGCGGTCCCACGCGTCTGGCTCGATTTCGTGCAGAGCCCCGACGCCGCTAATGCCGGCATTGTTAAACAACACGTCGATCCGACCGTACTCGGCAATGGCAGCATCCACCATCGCTTTCACTGACTCAGGATTCGTGACATCCGCTTGAAGGAAGAGGGCTTCGCCGCCTTTTTCCTTAATTTCATTGACCGTTTCCTGTCCTTTGATCGCATCCAAGTCGTTAACAATAACAGTCGCCCCTTCGCTAGCAAACAATAGGGCTGTGCTTTTGCCGATACCTGAACCCGCGCCTGTGATCAGCGTCACTTTATGTTGTAATCGCATATCTTCTCTCCTTGATTCACTTCATATTTGATGGCTCCCTACAGCAACCGCTCCATGCTTCGCCAGATTTTTTCATTGTCTGGTACATCAGTCCACATATCAAAATGCGGTTCCATAACCTCCTGCCAATTGGCAGGCGTGTTCTGGCTCGACAGCTTGCCTGCGCGCTTCGTCTCACTAACGGAGGCAGGGTGCTCGCGATAAGAGAATAAGAGCGTGCCATGAGCGCCGATGATGTAGGTCTTGTTGAAACTCTCAGGACGTTCTTCCTGCATCTGATAGTGATAATAGATATAGCTTGCCGCCATGTCCGGCTTCAGCCTTGCGATACATCCGACTCGGTCCTCGACTTGGCGGTTACCTCTCCACGATTCCGGATCTGTCGGCACGCCGTCGTGAAAAATGTCTATCATGGGGACAGATAATCGGCTTTCCTGCTCGCACGGCCAAGCTTCCAGCCAATCTGCATAAGCATCCGGCCAGTCCCAATGGAAGTTATCAAGCTCAGTCTCCAAATATAGACACACATTACTTCCGTTTTGGAACAGAGAGACGGTGAGGACCTGCTCCGAATGCAATTGGCTTCGCAGGTCCCCCTCATTCTGACGGATCGAAGCGCGAAAGGCTTCTTCAGTTCCATTTTTCAATAACGAATAAAAAAGATGTCTTTGCACTTGCAGACTCCTCTCGCCCATCTTGTTTATTGCTTTCTACCTTCAAGCAGGACGTCTTTTTCGCGATCTGCCCAAGGCATATCATAGGATGGGGCATTGGCATAACGGTTCATTGTCAAAAGCAAGGAAGCGCCTGTCCCTGCAGGAAGATCGACTTGCAGCCATTTATGATTAACAACGCTCTTCTCATTGCTTGAATTTACCGCTTCTACGAAGTAAACCTCTTTAAATTGATGCTCCCCGAATGTTCCTGCCTGGATGATGACAGAGCGATTATCAAACTGACTTGTGTTTACGAGTTCAAGCGTTACCGATTGTGCGGTAAGATCTTTAACCAGGGCAGCGACAGATTCAGGCAGACCTGGACGTTTCGCATCCGCATCATAGTATCTCACTCTCGCATGCTGCAAGCCGCCGTGTGAAATATGCATGGGACCGCCTAATGTCAACTGGACGAGACTTTCCATGTAGATCGGACACATCTCTTGCCAAATGTGAATACTGGAGAAATCATCATCGCTGAATTGATTTGCCCAGTTATACGGATCGCCTGCTTCGGAGCGCATTTTGGTCAACTGCTGCGCGACCAATTCCACGTTCGCATCGAGAATCGTCTGCGGATAATCTGGGTTAAGCCCGCGGATATATTGGAACCACGGCTGAGTATTACCGATGTAATGCTTCGTATTTCTTTTCGTTTTCTTATCTGTACCGGATAGCTTCGGAATGATGACCTGATTCCAATCATGGTCTTTCGGAATACGGTCAATCCGTTCCATATCTTCATCCGCCATCGACATCGTCCATAAATAAACAGGGTACTGTGGCGCAGCTTTGCGATAATCGGTCCAGCCAGCATCAAATCGTTTATAAGGAACGCGCAGCTCGCCGTCTTGCTCCTCTCGAAGCGCCCAGTTCTCATCCAATTGTTGACGCGCCAAATCAAGCTTTTTCATATCGCCTGTGATCAGCGCAGCATTCATGCACGCATTGGTCAATGGCTCAATGATCGTCATGAAACCATGCGGCCAGCGCCAGCCATAATAGCCGCCCCACCATTTGCCGTCGTTATACTCGCCGATTTCACCCGACAAGCCGACATTATCTGGAATGATGCCGCCATTTTGGCGTGTCCTTTCCTCCCAAGCAGCTAAATAATCCAGCACCCAAGCGCGATATTTCTCATCGTTGGTATGAAGGAAGGCGTTGGTTACCAACCCCGTCGCGTTGAGATTCAACGGAACGTCACCGCGCGTCATACGTTCGTTCATCATCCGAATGATATTCGCGTACACTTCATCGTTCGACCATGCACATTTGCCGCTTGCAAAATCTACGCCAGGAATATCTTCATACGGTGCCAAATAATCGTCCAAAATGCCGCGATGTGTGCTCCAATCCTCTTCCGTTACCTCGAAACGCGGCCCCATGCTTCCTGAAATCGCTGAACGGATCAATTTGTGCTCGGCATCATAATTGAGAGCTTCTTTATCTTCTCCGGTATACATTCCAGCAAAACGCACAGCACGTTGGCGATCCTTCAACGTTACGGGACCTGCAAGACCAAGGAAATACGTGAACAAATACCCCTCACCGTGATGCATCCAATCGTAATACGCATCAAACTCGCGATGAATTTGCCCGTATTCCGTCCACTGCCATGTAATACCTTCCCAAATTTTACGAGCCAAACCGTGCAGCTCGCTGCTTCCGCCAAGCATATACAGAAGAGCCAAATTCATAAAGCCTTCATACGGATCGTCCGAGCCGTCCATCCCTGGCCAATCTTCTCGCCAAATTAACGTGCCGTCTGGTCGCGTATAGCGCTCCACGAATTCGAAAGCAGCTTTATTCAATTGATCGATAAGCAGTCGCTCCGTTAATGCCCATTGCGGCGGAACAACCTGACGCGCAGCAGAAATCCGTGGAATTGCATGTCGCGAATTAGACGTGGACATGGTTATCACTCCCTGATCTTAAAACTTGTGCAGAAGGTGTTCCCTTATCCGCGACCATCGTATTCGTCAAAGCGCCCAACTTCTCGATTTGGATCGTCACTTGATCTCCGTCCTTCAGGTACACTTGCTTCTCAAGCGGGTAACCCAATACAACACCTTCTGGAGTCCCTGTGAAAATGATATCGCCAGGCTCAAGCGTCATGTGCTGCGAAATGTAGCTGACAATCTCGTCGCAATAGAAAATCATATCGGACGTATTCGAGCTCTGACGAACCTCACCATTCACGATACATTGAATATCGAGTTGGTTCGGATCACCGACTTCGTCCGCAGTTACTAAGTACGGTCCAAGCGGAGAAAACTTATCACAGATTTTGCCAAGCATCCATTGTTGCGTACGCAATTGCAAATCGCGGGCAGATAAGTCGTTCACGTTGCAATAGCCGAACACGTGGGACAGCGCGTCTTCGCGGCTAACATACTTCGCTTTTTTGCCGATAACGATGACTAGTTCTGCTTCGTAATCAACTTTTTGCGATACCGCTGGAAGTGGAATTTGATCGCCTTGCGCCGCTAACGTATTACTAAATTTATTAAAAAGAATCGGATATGCTGGAATCGGAGCATGCGTTTCTTCTGCATGCTTACGGTAATTCAAGCCAACGCAAATCATTTTGCCAGGGTTTGTCACACAAGGCCCTAAGGTCAGAGTGGCTTCCTCTAATACATACGCTTCCTTACTATCCCCTGAGCTCATGACAGATTCCGCATAAGTACGAAGTAGTTCCACAGCTTCGCTGCCGCCTTTAATCACCTCGTGTACGGTGGCAGGCAGTATTTCCTTGGAAGGCACTGCTTCTAAGGCAGCTTGGAGATCCAAAACGCCTTGATCCAATTTAATTCCTAGGCGGTATTCGCCGTTTTGAACAAAAGTAAGCAATTTCATTGCAATAATCCTCCCCAATATGTTCGATACTAACTTGATTGGTTCTTATTCCCACAATCCCAAGTAAGGCAAATCTGCAATGCTGCTGACATCTATGTTTTGAGCGGTTTGCTCATCTGCTTTCAAATAGATCCCCTCATCGGTTTTGATAAAGACCGGCTGATTCGGGAATAATAAATGGTCTGGAAGCGAACGTTCCCCGCCTACCCAACCCAAATCTCGACCAAACACGGCTTCGTCTTTGCGGCCAATCAGCTTATACACATCTTGAAAGTAATAATCGTTGATTGCCCAATGCTCGCCTTCTTCCACCCACATACATTGGTCGCCCAGCAGGACGGAAATACGCGGATAAGGTTCTTTGAGCTTGGGGGCCATTTTCTCCACTAACCCATGACGGTGCAGCAGGTAATAAAAATCGTGCGTATGCCAGGCTGCACATGGCGCAATATCAGCTTCGTTCTGCCAGCCAGTCGCCGAAGCCATATAGCCTCGCGGGGTTTGATAGTAAGCGTAAGTTTCGTCGCATTTCTCCAGGAACTGCGCCAGTTCTTCGTCAGCCTGATGCTCCAAGTATCGCGCAATTCCATAAAGAGACATGCCCATTCCCGCAATGAGCATAGGTTCTTTAAGTCGAATCCATTCGCCTCCGCGAAGCAGCCATTTGCGATTAAACCGCGTCTGTCCGTTCTCATCGGTCCAGGCAGATCGGGCCAAGTGACGACATAAACCACCTGCGTGCTGCAAATAGTGTGGCTCGCCGAACATTTCATATGCCTGCACCAGCGGCGCGATCATTAAGCCGTAATATTCGGCAGGCTCGACCATCGTCGAATCTCCCAAGTAGCGGTTGCTGGCTTCGCAATCCTCATCGGGAATGCCTATAACGTGATAATTCTCAATCATAAAGTTCAAATCATCTTGAATATGCTCTCGCCATGGTGAATCCTGGAACAACTGCTGATACAGCAGTTTGCCCCATAGGCGGCAATACTCTTGATTGCTAATATTTCTCGTTTTTTTGAACGGATAAATCTCATCACAAGCCTGCAAATTACGCAGCATCGCTTGCTGGATGCTTGCCATCGCTTCCGCGGGCAGCCAAGAGCGTCCGTGCAGCGCCGTTAGTCCCAATGCAACATTCGGCATCATGTTGTGAATCAGCCCTCGATTCAGCATCTCGCCGACCTGGAAGCCGATGTGCATGTATTGCCCATCCTCCTGAAAGCGGCTCGTTTGTAACCGAATCATTTGTAAGGCTTGCTCTTCAAGCGAGGAACCTCGCTGTTCTGCAACAATTCGGCTCAAAGCCGCCATCAACGGGCTTGCCCATGTGCTATGCCCGCTAGTAAAGTCTGCCCATCGATAGGGATTAGATCCCCAGACAGAATGATTATGGAAGCCATGAATGGCACCGTCCTCTTGTACCCAAGACATTAGCCAATTGCCGAGTGCGTTAATGTTCGATTTCATGTTGCGCTTCCTCCCTACCAAAACAGGTCCGTGCGTCCACGCAATTTGGCAATCGCTTCGGCATAGTAATAATCACCGTATATGATTGGTACATTGACGAAGGCTCTCTTCGGAAAATTCGCTGTCGACATCTTCAAAATGCCCTCTTCTTCTTCACTCCATGAAACATATTCATCTGTCAAAAGCTTTAAAATCCGCTTCGCAGCCTCATTGTAAATATGTGCCTCGTTCTCAGGAACTGCACGGCCAATTTCCAGCAATCCCGTAGCTGCACATGCTGCCGCTGATGTATCATAGGCAGTCTCTGGCTCAACTGGCGCGCGGAAATCCCAATAGGGGGCGCGATCTGCCGGCATATTGGACATGAAGAAATGCGCGACGCGTTTGGCTGCGTCCAAATATCTGGCACGCCCTGTGTATTTATAGCTCAAAGCCATCCCATACAGTGCCCATGATGTACCGCGCGCCCACGCTGAATCTGGCGAGTACCCTTGTCCGCCTCTCGCTTCGAGGCGCTCACCAGTCTCAGGATCAAAGCAAACGATATGATGCGAGGAGCCATCAGGACGGATAAATTCACGAAGTACCATATCGGCATGTAACTCCGCAATATGACGGAATCGCGGATCATTCGTTGTTTCGCTCGCCCAATACAGCAGAGGCAAATTTAGGAGGCAATCGATAATGGCCCAGCCTTGTTGATTTTCACCGTTCCATGCGCGAATGAATTGTCCCTTGATATTGTAGCGACCTGCCAAGTGGCTCGCTGCCATCAACCCGCGAATCTTGGACGCTTCCGTGCCCAATAACTTGTATTGAGCAACCGACGTCAAGCTCCACATAAAGCCGACATCATGGTGAAGCTTCTCGTAGCCGAGCAGCGTTTCATCCATCTGCTCTTCGACGGATGCGGCGATATCACGGAAATCCGCATTCTCGTTTTCTTTGTATATCAGCCAAAGCAGACCCGGCCAAAAGCCATTGGTCCACCAGTCATTGGTTTCATTGTTATAGGTTCCATTCACAGAAGCATACGGAAATGTCGCTCCGATTCGTTTGCTCGTTCGTTCAACTTTTGCAACGATCTTTCCCCATACGTCCTCAATCCATTGTTCGTTAACTACTGTTGTCATGTCCAAATCCTCCCGATTATTCTGCTATAGCAATCGCTGTCCTGGGAATAAAGCAAATACTTTCTCAAGTTCCTGATTCGATAATCCGACTCCATCACAATAATTCACATTGGCTTGCAAGGAACGGATCGAAGTTGTTCCCGTCAAAGTAATCGCAATCTCTGGACAAGTTAGGCTAAAGCGCATGGATGGCTCAACAAGTCCTTTTGGTTCAGTTTTACGCAGAAATTGCAGCTGTTCTATCCTTCTATTTGATTCTTCAAGCAAGGCATGGTTTTGTTGTAAAAAAGGTGCTGGCTGATCCGCCAAAATGCCCATGGCTAACGGGCTGCCGTGAATGACGCCGATATTTTTATCCTTGGCGAGCGGCAGCAGTTCGTCTTTGGCTGTATAATCAACAAGGGTATACTTCGCGTAAGTCTGAATTGTATCGACCAAGTCCTCGTGCAGAAATGGCATCAGAAGTTCAAGCTTTCCAGCATTCACACCGATCGCTCTAACTTTACCTTGCTCCTTCAGCTTCAAAAACGCTGGCAGCACCTCGTTCACTGCTTGTTCGTACGTTGTCTGCTCCAATTCGTGCAGCTGAATGAGATCGATATAATCCGTTTGTAGTCTTTGCAGACTTTCTTCTACGGATTGAATCGTGTTCTCATACGAGTATGGCGTTCCACGCATTACCGCCTTCGTGGCCAAAATCACTTGATCGCGCTTTCCTTTCAGCGCCAGTCCGATTCTGCGTTCGCTCTCTCCACGGCCATATAACGGCGCTGTGTCAATAAAATTAATACCAAGGTCCAAAGCACCATGAACGACACTCGTCACAGTCTCATCCGTCGTTCCGCCGAAATCTCCGCCTAGCGGAGCGCCGCCTAAACCAATTTTTGAAACTTTGAAGCCTGTTTTTCCTAAAATCGTATATTCCACTGCTATCATCGCCTCTTCTTAAAAGTTCAGAACTATATGTCGACCTTATTCCCTTTTCGTACAGATTCTAATGACGCTTGAATCATTCGAATGACGGGTTGGAACTTCGAAATGTCTAATGCAGACTCACGTCCTTGCGTACATGCCGCAATATATTCATTGATAATACCTTCGCTCAATTCAAAGCCAAGGGACTCATCAGGTTCAATTGTTTCCTCTGTTCCATCGCGATGGATGAAGACTAGGCGATCGCCGCGCAGTTGTAAACTTCCTTCAGAGCCATCGAATTGAAATTCGCCCAGCCATGATGTTGCCGCGCCATGCGCAACCCAAGAAGCGTAATAATTTAAATTCAACCCCTCGTCACTCTCCGCAAGGAGAGATACAATCGAAGGTGAATGCTCGATGGACCAAGAAGGAAGCACGGAAGTCGCATATACTTGCTTAAATGACTCGACACCGATCAGGTAGTGAATCACACCGAGATGATGATAGGTTAGATCTTCCAGCATGACATGCTCATAATCATTCATCCATGCTGCTCGAATATTCGGCCGTTGACATCGCCATACGATCTGCTCCAGCTTACCAAGTTTGCCGCTGAGAATGACCTGCTTGGCTCGCTCCACAAATTTATCAAATCTGTAAGCTTCTCCAATTACGATCTGCCTGCCTGACGTACGGGACAGCGAAACCATCGTCGCCCCATCTTCCCAGGACTGCGGTCTGAATTTCTGAAGATATATATCGAATCCGCTTCCCACTACAGTTCGGATCGTCTCCATACAAGTTTTGGCATAAGGCGGAGTCACCAATGTGACCAGATCAGGGTTCAGCTCTCGCAGTGCCTCTTGGATATCCTCGAACTGAGGAAGATGAGCACAATGTTCCATTGATTCCTGATATCTGTTGCTTACGCCTACGACCTGAACATCTGGGTGAGAAACCCAAAGTGAAAGCCATTGATGATTCAAGCCGATACAAAAGACTCGAAGCGGTCTTTGCTCCATACGATTTCCCCTCCTCATTTAATGAAAGTTTTTAGATGGTCTAATTATCAGCTTAATAGTACCCAGCTTCCACTGTAAAAAATGAATAAAACTCTACTTTTTATACATACAATGCGGAAAACACTGTGTTTTCTGCCCCAAAGAAAGCCACCCGTACCTGACTTCATATTAGCATCAGTGATATCCCAAAAGTTTAGTTGAGTTTCACAATAATGTTGTTATCTTGCACATAACCATCGTTATGTTAAAATATTATTCACCGACTCTTGAAAAAGGGGCCTTCCAGCATGAAACGTATCGAGAACATTAATTTATCCACTACCCCCTATCGATTGAGTTTCCGCCATTTAACTGATCGAGATTACCAAGGATATTACCATTGTCATCAGGGAATGGAATTTCTGTTTATCCACCAAGGAAACGGCCATGTAAAGGTTGACAATCAAATTATCAGAGTAGCCCCTGGAACCTTAATATATTTTCAACCTTATCAACTGCACCGGGTTCAAATAAATATTTCTACTGATCAGCCTTATGAACGAACAGTCATTTCTTTTGAACCTGCCGTATTTACTTCATATATAGATCCCTTGGTACATTTGGCGGAATATTACAATTATCTGTGGCAAGGTAAACTGCCCAAACAATATGTTGAAGCATTAACGGAAGATAGTGATCTATATCGTATATTTGAGCTCTTTCATAAACGATTAGCAACATGCAAAAAGACCGAAATTCAACATGAATTCGGGGTTTTAATTATTAGACTACTGCATGCACTTCATGAAATGGGCTTCAATGATTCGGATTCGATCTCGGATACGGATTCTTTAAGGTTGAAACGTCACTCTGAGACCATTATGACTTGGATCGAGGAGCATTACATGAAGGACATAACGCTAGCGCAAATTTCGGAAGATCTCCATCTGTCCAAAACCTATATTTCCCGAATTTTTCGAGAGGAAACCGGGGCCAGCTTGATGGACTACTTAACTGCCCGTAGAATTCGTCAAGCCACATTTCTGCTTCATGAGACCGATCTCCCTGTAGAACTAATTGGTGAGAATGTCGGTTTTCCTAATTTTTCTTATTTCTGTCAAGTGTTCAAGAAACATACTGGTTTTTCACCTAATCAATTGCGCAAAAACAAATTTGCTCCACCTTTTCTATGACTAGAAAGTATCCGTAAAAAAAGCACGACAGAGCCGTCTCTATGCGAGACCAGTCTCTATCGTGCTTTACTTATTTCAACTAACGATTAAGATACAATCGCAAATCCCGCATGCCAGTTGTAATTGTGCTTAGCAGAAAGTCCTATGAGCAACACAGTCATTTGCTCGATCGTCCGAGCGTTGTTCAATGAGCCCGCATCAAGCACTTCAAAAGGAAGTTCAGAAATCAAGCTGATGACTTGCGCCTTCGCTTCTTCGTCGTCGCTGATGACGAGTACCGCAGATTTCCGTTCATTCTCGAAGCTCGGATTTGCAAACACGCCGGCGAATGTGTTTTTGAATGCGCCAACGACACGAGAATTCGGGAGCTGCTGCGCAATAATTTCTGCCGCAGAAGTGTCTGCGCTTGTGGTTAATCCGTCATACGAAGCATTGAGTGGATTGGTAATATCAACAATGATTTTGCCACTTAACTCAGGTGCATGCTGCGTAATAATGTCTTGTACGGCTTGGAACGGAACTGCCAAGAAGATGATTTCTGCACCCTGAATTGCGTGAGCGTTACTCACGCCTTGAATATTCACTTGTTTTAATTGTACAGCAATTTCTTGTGCTTGCTCTTGGCTGCGAGAACCAAGCAACACCTTGTGACCCGCTCTTGCGAAAGAGGATGCGATACCTTTACCCATATTTCCTGTACCAATGATTGCGATTTTAGCCATTTCCAAAACACTCCTTTGAAAGTATATAGTAAAGCTCGATTGTCATACCATATTGATCAATCGTAGCCTCCAAACATAAGTAACTTGATGTTTTCATCTGTCGTATTGATTAAGCTGTGCATCTCGCCATTTTTGAGCAACACAATATCGCCAGCTTGCATCATGCGAACCTCCAAACATCGCTCGCGATCATCATGCTTTAGCCAATCGCCTGTGACCATATATGCGCACCCTTCAATAAGGAAGAACGCTTCTTGATTGTCACGGTGTCGATGAATGCCAATGGAGCAGTTCGGTCGTAAGATATGCAAATCCATATAATCAACCGCCATAAACGACTCACTGCGCTTGCCGTCCACTTTGCGGCCATTCGCATCGAAATTCCAAGCATCCAACTGACGAGCTAGCTCGCGCGTGCCCATATATTGACCGTAATTCGAGAAAAGGTTTCGATATTCCAGCGACCCCACGCCGCCATGCGGATTCGAGCTGGAACCAACCGCTAAGTAATTATTCCACCCGCGTAAGCGCATGTTAAATTCATAATGATAATTCGCACCGAATTGCGAATCCCAATACTTCCCGGAGACATCACTCCACGCGGCTTCGATGTGCAGCGGAATGAGCGGATGAATATCGCTTTGCGAAGCGACATTAAACATATTTTGACTATCAACGGTTTCACGCTTGAAGTCAGAAGGGTGACCTTGAATGAGGTCAGGGCGAATTTGCAACTGTCCGCTTTGCAGCGCCGCTTTCCCTTTATCATCCAAATCGTGCAAGAGATCCTCATAACCGCCTTCGTAACCCCAGAGCTCGGCATCGTAGCAATCTGTCGCCTGATTGTAGATTACGGAAATGGGCTCTGCCGTTGCGCGGCCCTGCACATTCAAGTAAAGCTTAATACGGTCGCCTAATTGGTGATTGGCCGCTTGCGACAGCTTGGAATCTGGCCCCCCGCGATATGATAGACGCAAGAAGGGCCCAGTCCAATTCCCTGCTGTCACAAGACCGCGAACTAGCGTCGTATCGGTCGTGATGAAATTTTGGATATTTTGCTTCTGGAAATCCGTTTTATTGTCTTGACCACGGAAATCAAGCTGATCTCGCGCAGGATCCTGCTGATTCGGCGCATAAAGGACAAGCTTGTCAAATGGAAATAAGTATTGAAGCGATTCGGTGTTATAACATTCCAGGCTTGCAGCAAAATGAGTGCTTTCCACCAGTTGCAGCAATTTCATGACTGGATTCTGATCATTGTAATTCGGTTGATTGACACGAATGACTTCGTCTTGCTGAGTTAAGATCATCGCCATCTTGGTTTCCCTCCATTAATTGCAGTGGTATAAAAAGGCGACGAATTTCAACGGCTTGTCGCCCGTGTTGCGAATGCCGTGGAAACCACCGCTCTTCGTGTAAATCACGTTACCAGGCCCAATCGGCAGTTCTTTGCACGCTTTTCGACCAATACCGAATATTTCACGTTCCACTGTCGGATACTTCGGCTTATTCGTCACAGGATCGAGTGCTTCAAGACAAGGGTCGTCACCGACGGCCATATAACCAATACCTTCGCCTTCAACGATGTAATAAAGCTCCTCTGAACCGATATGATGATGCGTGCCTTCCACTTTGCCTGGAGGAATGTTGACTTCATGGAAGTACGCCACTTTCCCGCCAAACTCACGCTGCAAAATCCATCGCATCTCGATAATGTTGTCCGGCCGCGCATCTTCATTCTTCTCGACTTCCATCATGGCGTTCAAGTAGCGAACAGGCTGTACGTCATGGGAGTTCATGAACCAACCGCGTTGGAAGTTCACTTCGTAGTTCCAGTCTTTAATCGTGTTTTGCTGCGAGCTAGGTTCATTCGTGCGAGGTTCTTGATGTGAACGGAAGAAGTTATTGTCCCACTGCGGGTCGTCAATGGCATTGCCGAAAGGCAAATCAATCTGATATTCACTGAAAGCAAGCTGCAGTTTCTGGAGGTGTTTAATATCACGGATATGTGGGGAAAATTGCGAAACACGTGTAATCGGCATTTCTTTACCCATTTGCGAAATAACTTTAAAATCATGCCTCGAGCCATTCGGCGCTTCTAGCGATTCCCAAATTTCTACTTGATAAGCGCCGATCCAATCGCAATAGTGCATCGTCACGTTCGCTTCTTGTGTGAAATTCGAATCACCAGAAAGCAATTTAATAAACGTATTGATTTTATGTCCAAGGAATCTGTTTTTCAGACGAGTCACTTCCGTCAAGCGCGCAGGGTGGTATTCGACCCGCAAGAAATTCGTTAAGTAGCGGCCGTCGAGGTAAACTTCACCTTTCAAGACGTTAGCATCGCCTTTCGTTCGTACTTCTTGCACGTTATAGCGATAACGCGAGGAGCGAGTCGCATTCAAGTACTGGGCATGATAGATACGGTCTGGGAAAAAGACGACTTGAAACACTGAATTTTCGGGGCTCGTAAAAATATCTTCAAATTTCGGCTCCACTACTGCAGTACCTCCTTCAAATGTTCCGCAACCCGGAATGCATTGGCTTGAATGGTTAATGTGGGATTTGCTCCGCCAGACGTTGGCATGAACGAGCCGTCTGTGACGTACAAATTGCCAAACTCCCAGGCTCGGCAATTCACATCGAGCACAGAATCGTTACGATCGGTACCGAATCTGGCGCCGCCAAGGATGTGATTCGCAATACGTGCTAAGCCGTTCTCTGCGCTGTACACCCCGCCGCCATGAATCGAACCTTCCGGCATGCCGCAGCCTTTCTCCAGGATGCGCGCACATTGATTGGCCATAATGTCCATCAATGCTTTGTCGTGATCATGCCAACGTTTAATGATATAGGCAGCAGGTCGATTCCATTTATCTTTAATCGATGGATGCAGTTCGATACGATTCGTATCTAGAGGTACCTGATTCGCCATGAACGCAATCGAAAGTGTCGTTCCGAAGTTTTTATTCAGCCAATCGAGCAGCACTTCACCTGTTAAGTTTGTGCTTTCGGTGAAACCTTTCCAAATCGTATCCAGATCTTGGGCATACATGGTGCGAGCCAGCGAGATTGGCAATGCCGCGTCCGACGTATTGTTGTAAATGGCAGCCCCCGCCCACAGACGGTTGTTATGAAGAAACTCATCCGTAGCACAAAATTCAGTCGCCCAATCACTATCCAATGAAATGGATTTGTCGAATCGACCTGGTACGATGACATTCGCACCGCCAAAGCAATGGGTTAAGAAATATTTGCCCAATAAGCCGTTATGGTGAATGCGACGGTCGAAATTAAGGTGGTGCTGCGCCGAAATTTTAAGAAGACGTACGGATTCAATGGCGGAGCAAGCAACGACAGTCACTTTGCCGCTTACCGATTTGGTTTCACCAGAGGGATCTTTGTAAAAGACTTTCGAGATATTGCCTTGGTTATCGCATTCAAGATGCGTCACTGTACAGTTCGGACGAAGCTCAAAGTTCGGCTGGTCTTTAATCGGTGACAGCAGCGATACCCACGTGTTGGATTTCAGACCGAGCGGATCGCCGTATCGATTCACATAGCCTGTTTTGGCTGTTTGCGGATCGGTTGGTACTTTGCGGCCGCTAGGTGCATGATCTTGCGTAATGACCGCAAGCGGGGTACGGAATCTGGTCATGCCGAGCGCATCCATTCCCTTCGCTGCGTAGCTGGAAATCGGATTGGGATCAAGCGGCGTCTGATAGCAATCATGGTCGAACGGTTTCTTTTGATTTTGTACCGTACCATTAATACCGACAAGCGTTTCCGCTTTCTCGTACCACGGCAGCATCTCTTGATACGAGATTGGCCAGTCACGCGCATTCCGTCGAACATCATCATTTGGATCATTCACTAAATCTCTGCGATTTTCATTGAACGATTGTAATCGGAAGTCCGTCTCCGAAAATCGCAGCGATACCGCACCGTACAATTGTGTACCGCCTCCAACGACCTGCGCCGTATAGCCTTCAATCGTTGCATAATCGCCTGCAGCTCTCGTGTGATTCTCGCCTGTCTCCCGATAAATATGCGGTTCATCGTTGAGATCAGGCTCGACGTGACTTGAATAATACGACTGACCTTTATTGGACACATCATGGTTAATGATTTTCTCGGACCCCGTTGCAAACATCTCATCGCGCTTGAAATCACTTATGCCGTCAGGCGCTTGATATTGAGGAAGGAACAAGGGGCCCTTCTCTAACACGAGAACGGACTTGCCTGCTTTCACTAGCGTATGTGCAATCGGAGCTCCGCCTGCGCCGCTGCCGATAATTACAACATCAAATTGATTTTGTTCGTTCGCCAATTGACCTCTCTCCTATCAACCCACGTAATCGTTGTTATGTCCAAGCGGTTTTTCGATCGCTCGCTGCCAGTCGAACACGAGATTGCCAGCCTGGTCACAGAACGTCTCGCTCAGGAACGACCAGCCAGCTGCCCCGATGTTACCGCCATATTTCGGATGTGCGAATGCACCGATGATCGTATGACGTCTCACAAGTTGAAGGAAGAACTTCGGATCGCCGTAACGTGCATAATCCCAGCCATCCACGTTGCCTTGCGCCATCTCATTGTACAAATCCACGTACACTTCACGTGACATGGCCGTCGGCTCTTGCCCGGGTCTGCGCTTTCGAAGCACGCCATCGATGATCGATAAGCAAATGCGATAATCTTGCAAACGATGAAACTCTTCCTTGGCAACCAGCTTATCAATGAAATTGGACACACCTACCTGCTCATCGAGCTGGTACACTTCGTGGTACTCTCGCTCTTTCGTGCCGCGGTCGAGGTAATTATAGTAATTTTGAAGGAACTTGCTTCCTTCCTCGGTGCGAAAAGGTAAAATATGCTCGGCAAATCGATCTAGAATTTTTCTTTCCCATGGCTGGAAACTGATTGGTGTCGTACAGAACTGTGTGAAGAAGCGGGACCATGTTTGTGCGTTGCCGAGGGTGGTCATCTGAGGGTTAATTGGATCTAGTTTGAATTGACCGTTAACATTAAACTTATACGTATGTACTTCTCCCATCGGGACAAGCACGGAACAGGCATAATAGCGCGTCGGTTCACCGCCAAACACGATTTGCTTAAGCGGCACGCCATCGAATAAATCACTGAATGTACCGACAACGCTAACCTTCCATGCAGGGTATGTCGTGGGTGCCGCATAAACGAATGTCACCGCATTGTTATTGGGGACATTCGAGCTATCAACAATGGGAAACCGCCAGTTTTCAGATATAAATGCTTTCGGATCGTCATACGAATATTCCATGTTGTAATTGTGACGCGGTGTTTCATTCTCACGTGCCAAGTACTTCGTACAGTGATTCAGCACATATTGATCCCAATTCGATCTCTCATAGATCCTGGCTGACATACCCGACCTCCCTTGTTTTACTTAAATAAGCACTTTATACGATCCTGATCTGCACGAAGCCAGCAGCGTATTGACCAGTGATCGCAAATGATGTTCCAACATGGCACCAACGAGGCCGCCATCCACAATAGACAATGACGAGCTAGAGATTTTCACTTGCTGACCATTGTAAAAGAAAATGAAATAAGGAATGCTTTGATTTCGCCATCTGGACGCAAGATCTTCTTCTTCATCAACATCGATTTCGAAAAACTCAACGTCAGGCAAATCGTTTTTTTCTTTTCAACGAATCAATCACACGATCCATTAGCCGGCAAGGCGGGCACCAAATGGCGCCAAGCTTCACAACAAGGAGTTTGTCTTGCAAATTCGCGGCTTCTGGATGATGAACGACTTGATCAAAGTCGATCTTACCAAGCTTGATTTGATGGCTAGGCCCCTGCTGCTTAGGGACAGGTTCTCCGTCCTTCACTTCGACCACTGAATCGGCATACACGAGCAGCTTGTCGCCTGTGCCGAACTTATCAACAATCATCCTCATCATAATAAATCTGCAACAGTACCATCCTTCATGCAGAGAAGCATCATAGCGTCTGAAGCTTTCAAGCTCAATCGCCTCGGTGATCGCATAGCAATGGGCTTGGTACTCTGTCAAATCCCACAAATTCACTTCCTCGATAATGCTTTCTTTGCGGAAGATCGCCTTCCCACAATGCTTGCAATGGAATGCACTCATTTCAACCCTCGCTCTCTGAGTTAGCAAAAACTCTACATTTTGTATCATACCAAATTTTTATGAAATATGGAATTATTATGGGAATATTAATTTTATATAAAACTATTTACTTAAAAAATAGAACCTGCTATAATAATTCAATTTTGCTAAGCAGGTTCATCAATTGCTCTTTCTCATCCGGGTTAAAATTTTCGTAAACCTTGTCAATTAAGCGGCGCGAAATGTCTTCATAAATCGGTTCGAGTTCCTTTCCCTTTGGTGTTAAGCAAATATGAGATATTCGTGAATCCGATGTATCTTGCTGCTTGCTTACATAACCAAGCTTGATCAGCTTGTTGACGAGTACGGTAACTGTTGATTTGTCGCGTCGTATGAGACTCGCGATTTGATTCATTTGCAACGATTCACTCTTGTACAATCGAAACAAAATGTCGCCATGCGACGGCGCCAAGCCTTCAACGCCTGCTTGATGAAGCTCCTCTTCAATCCACTTGTTAGAGCTTCGAATGATTTTCGCTAAAATGGAAATAATTCGGTCTGGGGGGACGTTTGTTTTCATGTCTTTAGTATAGTTTTATATAAAACTAATGTCAAGCATAAAATCGATAGTTGTTTTTGAACGTCAATACTTCTCCATTTTTTATCTTGGCTTTCAAATTAGATTGCGCGGGAGGACCTTAGCCCAACCCGCGCATCAGATTCTTTCATGTACGAATAGCGATGAAATCAAACTGGTTTTCTTGGCAGGCGCGGAAGCGTTGATAACCTCTAAAAAAGACGCCGAATACGCCTCTGTAGTTGGATCCAGTTTGCAACAGATGCGTATTCGGCGTATCCAAGAACATGCATGATGAGGCCGCTACGTCGATCTGGCTGAAGCACCTTCGAATTGACCCATTGATTTCCTGTGAAGATCCGCTCCAGAACGCGCTCTTTCCCATCCGAAGATTGTCCTTCATCTGATGGAAAATGAGAAAAAGACTCTACTTTTTAAAGTAGAGCTCAAAATAGCTATATTTCTAACACATATCAGATTTCCTCTTGCGCTTTCCTCCACTGCTCTTCAATAATTCGCTTAAACAGCAACGCCTGCTGCCAGCGGTCGGATGCTTCATGAACCTGTCCAGTTGAGTCTCGATACGTGATCCCGTAATAGTTGGGCGGACCAAGCTCCGAGCAAAATGGGAATAAATCGCCTGGCTGAGCTTGCTTGAGCCAATGCGTCATGCCTTTAAGCCACCAGCGTGTAAAATGCTCCACCATCGGATGATCGCCATCTCCCCCCACATCGACCTGGATCTGTTCGCCGCTTGAAACACGGCCATGCATTCCCGCGGAACGTGCTAGAATCTTATCGAAATGGGCTTCCACATGCTCATTCGTTCCAAGCATTTCACCCGCAACGACATAATGAGATAAGTCGATCATGAGCCTGAGCTCTGGCAAAGCTTCTACATATCCTACTGTGCGAATCAAATCTTGTGTGACTGTCCCTCTGTGGGTCTCGATAAAGTGTGGAATCTTCGATTCCTCAGATACTTGTAACAAACCATCAAGTAAATGAATCGCTTCATTATCGATGACGAAGGCATTCGACACTTGCGAGTTAATGTATTGAACTTTGCCAAATTCATTGGCATGCTTAATAATATCAATCATATCTTGAGGTTTAGCTGGGTACGCAATGGCACTGAAGCTCAGCTTATAACGGTCAAGTAAACGATGCCAGGTATCCATATTTTCTGGAGTAGGCAACAAATAGCTAACACCTGTAAATCCCGCTTCTGCGATTTTCTCAAACTTTTGCTCCAAAGACCACTCTTTGCCGTTCTCCCCTAGTCCTTCCATCGCCCAAATGGCTTGTTGAACATCCAATCTAGGTGGATTTGAGGTTCCATCATTTATGCGGTTCCAATGACTCATTTCAATAGCCCCTTTAATTTCACCTCTGGGTTTTCTAAGGCATTCGGATCGAGGAATCGCCTGTTTTTGGATCAGCATTTCCGCTAATCGAATATCCTTGGCAATCTTCGCGTTTAATCCTACTGCGCTTGCCGCAACCAATTGATCATCCCCCGATAATTGGAAGAAGAACTTGTCAGACTCACTCAAATGTCTAACCACGGTCTTCACGCCACAATCGGGCAACCCAGTGACTTGCAAGGTAAGATCATATTGATCCGTCCAGAACCAAGGTATTTCTAGATAAGGTTTAGACGCGCCTAGCATATTATGTGCGGCATGCGTGCCTTGATCTTGTGCATTGCGCCAAGCTTCAAGACGAATACGCTTGCCTCCAAACAGACCGTGCGGGAAGGAACAGCAGTCACCTGCCGCAAAAATATCCGAGTCACTTGTGGCGAGTGTTTCATCCGCCCAGATGCCATTCTCAACGGTAAGTCCGCTTTGAGCAGCTAAAGAGGTTTCAGGAATTGCTCCGATGCCTACGACAACGGTATCGCAATGGATGACGGTTCCATCGACTAGTGTAATCGCATGTCCATCGCGCGTTTTTTGGATGTTTTGCATGCCAATCCCAAGTTTAAACTCGACACCTGCTTTACGATGACGCGCCTCTAAAAGGTTCGCAATATCTGCTGGAACTCCACGCATCAGAATACGCGGCCCAACTTCAAGAACCGTTACCGAACAACCTCGCTCCCTCGCGCTTGCTGCTACTTCAAGTCCAATAAAGCCAGCACCTATGACAGCAATGTGCTTTCCTGATTGGATTCGGCTTCGCAGTTGAATTGAATCAGAAAATGTCCGGAGATACAACAAATCTGTTGTATCTAAGCCTTCCATATTCAATTGACGCGGAGCAGCGCCAGTGGCAAGCAAAAGCCGTTCATATCGTATCTCTTGCCCATTGCTCAGTTCTGTCACATGCTGGTCTCGATCAATCTTCACAACCGAGCTGTCCGAGATGAATTGAATGCCGTATTCCGATTGCTTCGCCTCATCAAGGATCTTCGTTGGCAAAGGCTCGCCTTCATCGACCAATGCGCTTTTGGAAAGCGGCGGCCGCTCATACGGTGCCAGCTTTTCTTGGCCAATTAGCGTGAGCGGTCCACGCCATCCCTCCGTTCGAAGCTCCACGGCTGCTCGCGCACCCGCTTCACCAGCGCCTACAATAACCATGCCTAAATCAGCCATATCGTTACGCTCCTCAGTCGATCTTGATGAAGACCTTATCATCTTCAATCCTTACGGGATAAGTTTTGAGATCAACACATACGGGCGTGCGCTTCGCTGCGCCAGTGGTATAGTCAAACCGGCCATTATGCTTCGGACATTCGATCGTGTTGCCCATCACGAGCCCTTCAGAGAGATGGAACTTCTCGTGGGTACAATAACCATCCGTTGCATAAAACTGCCTTTTATCTGTCCGATAAATAGCAAACGTACGATCTCCATGATCGAATCGAATGACATCTTCCTCTTCAATATCATCAACTTCACATGCTTCAACCCAACCCTCTAAATGCTGCATACGTACCTCCGAGTAAGTAAGTGTAGGTTTATTTAACTAATCCGTGTGGATCGATAACAAATTTTCTAGAAACACCGCGGTCAAATTCTTGATATGCTTGCGGTGCCGCATCCAGCGAAATGAGTGTGGCATTCACTGCTTTCGCAATTTGTGCTCTCCCACTGAGAATCGCCATCATCAAGTCTCTGTTGTATTGCATAACAGGTGTTTGACCCGTCACGAACGTATGGGACTTCGCCCAACCGAGGCCTATGCGGATTTTTAGCGTTCCTACTTTGGAGTCCTCATCAGCAGCCCCTGGATCCCCCGTCACATACAATCCTGGAATGCCTAGACGACCGCCTGCGCGAGTAACTTCCATAATGGAATTTAGCACAGTAGCTGGCGCTTCCCCATGATCCTTCCCGTGGCCGCTTGCTTCGAAACCGACACAGTCGATTGCACAATCCACTTCAGGCACGCCGAGGATTTGGTCGATCTGTTCAGACAAGTTCGGATGCTCACGAAGATTAACCGTTTCACAGCCAAAACTTTTCGCTTGCGCTAATCGTTCTGCGTTTAAGTCGCCGACAATGACAACCGCTGCTCCTAGCAACTGTGCGGAGTGAGCTGCAGCAAGACCTACAGGACCAGCACCCGCGACGTATACCGTTGAACCCGGTCGAACGCCTGCGCTAACCGCACCGTGATAGCCCGTAGGGAAAATATCAGAAAGCATTGTTAAATCAAGAATTTTCTCCATCGCTTTCTCTTTATCAGGGAACTTCAACAATTGGAAATCTGCGTAAGGAACCATGACATATTCCGATTGTCCGCCGACCCATCCGCCCATATCTACATACCCGTAGGCAGATCCTGGACGATCCGGATTGACGTTTAAACAGATATTCGTATTCCGCTCTCTACAGCTGCGGCAACGTCCGCATGCAATATTGAACGGAACGGAGACCAAGTCTCCCTTTTTAATGAATTCAACATCACGACCTACTTCAATGACTTCACCCGTTATTTCATGACCTAAAATGAGACCTGACGGCGCAGTTGTCCGACCTCGCACCATATGCTGATCGCTGCCGCAAATGTTCGTGGTGACTACTTTGAGAATGACACCATGTTCGCATTTCCGTCCTACGTTTAATGGATTGACACCTGGACCATCTTTAAGCACCAATTCTGGATAATCCGTGTTGCGTACCTCAACGCTACCTGGTTTGTTATAGACAACTGCTCTGTTTCCACCCATGTTCTCATCTTCCTCTCATGATTTAGTTAATCATTGCTTAAGGCTCGCTGCTCACTGCGAAGTAACAGCTATTTCAGCTTGTACGCCGTAGTAATAAGGGTTTGCTGTACTAGGTAGAGGCCGATCAACCACATAATGCGGGTCTTTCTTCTGTTTAATCAGCGCTGAAATAACTTCTTTGAGAGCCGCCCATAGACTAGGACTTGGTGCCGGATAATCAAACATCAATTCTTTGTGCAGAGCAGGTAAAGCATGATAAGGAACCATAGGAAACATGTGATGCTCTATGTGATAATTCATGTTCCAATAAAGAAATCTAGTTATGGGATTCAAATAAATTGTGCGTGTGTTTAAGCGATGGTCCAAAACATCTTCATGAAGACCCAAATGCTGCGTAATACCCACTAATATGAGTAGAATCGGGCCATAGAAGGTCGGAAGTCCAACAAACATCAGTGGTAGAATACTCCCGATTTGAAAGGACCAAATAATTAGGCCTAGAAAGATTAGTACCCAAACACGTGAAATCCAAACAGATTTTCTGAATTCACTCTCAGGAACATAGTCTTTTTCCGAGGGGGTCAGTTTTCCAAGGCAATGTGTGAAAATGCTTGTGAGATCTCTTTTACCGCCATAAATATGAATGATTTCCCCAAAAAGGATTCGCCAAACGGGCGGTCTAGTCATGGCAATTTCCGGATCACGGCCAACGATATACGTATCGGTGTGATGACGAGCATGACTCCAACGCCAAGGAGTTGGCGGTCTTAAATCCATAAATGAAGCGATTTGATAGAGAGCATCATTCATCCATGCTGTTTTAAAAGCTGTGCCATGTCCGCATTCATGCCATCTGGAATCAGCCATCGATGCATAGCTCACGCCATATACGATGAAAGCCGGTACTGCCCACCAAGTCCCCCATGTGTAATACCCAAGCATCCCCGTTCCGATGAGCCAAGCAAACATGATGATGGTATCCCGAATGGCGGGGCCATCTTTACGCTTCATGAGTTCTTTAAGTCGTTTCCGTGGAATTGGACTCATGTACCACTCAGCAGCGGCCAATCCCTTTTCCTGTGCACGCTTGTTCTCTGGTCCTGTAAGCGAATAATCCCTTTTCGTATAGGTACTAGACACCGTATTGCCTCCTTATTCATCATGTGTGTTAGCGCTTACTTCATGATAAACGGTTGGCGGCTCATTGTCTTTGAAGTAACAAGACACGCGTTTGCACTATTCGGACATTTTAATCTAATTCTTAAAGTGCACCGCGCTTATTGAAGCTGGATTATCCAGCTTCAGCTATAGGCTGCGGGGGATACGACTAGATCAACGCTGGATTTTCCAGCGTCAGGTGGGTGGGCTTCGTGGTTCACGCATCCCGAAGCTGGTTGTTCCAGCTTCAGCGATAGGATGCGGGGAATCGCACAAGCTCAAAGCTGGATTTTCCAGCGTCAGGTGGGTGAGCTTGGTGCAACGCGCATACTGAAGCTGGATTATCCAGCTTCAGCGATAGAATGCAGGGAAGCCGACTAGCTCAACGCTGGATTTTCCAGCGTCAGGTGTGTGAGTTTGGTGCACCGCGCATACTGAAGCTGGATTATCCAGCTTCAGCTATCGGACGCGGGGAAGCCCACCCACCTGACGCTGGATTTTCCAGCGTCAGGTGGGTGGGCTTCGTGGTTCACGCATCCCGAAGCTGGTTGTTCCAGCTTCAGCGATAGGATGCGGGGATGCCGACTAGCCCAACGCTGGATTTTCCAGCGTCACGTGGGTGGGCTTCGTGGTTCACGCATCCCGAAGCTGGTTGTTCCAGCTTCAGCGATAGGATGCGGGGAATCGCACAAGCTCAACGCTGGATTTTCCAGCGTCAGGTGGGTGAGCTTGGTGCACCGCGCATACTGAAGCTGGATTATCCAGCTTCAGCGATAGAATGCAGGGGATACGACTAGCTCATCGCTGGATTTTCCAGCGTCAGGTGGGGGGGGCTTGGTGTACCACGCATTCCGAAGCTGGATAATCCAGCTTCAGCTATAGGATGCGGGGAATCGCACAAGCTCAACGCTGGATTTTCCAGCGTCAGGTGGGTGAGCTTGGTGCAACGCGCATACTGAAGCTGGATTATCCAGCTTCAGCGATAGAATGCAGGGGATACGACTAGCTCATCGCTGGATTTTCCAGCGTCAGGTGGGGGGGCTTGGTGTACCACGCATTCCGAAGCTGGATAATCCAGCTTCAGCTATCGGACGCGGGGAAGCCGACTAGCTCAACGCTGGATTTTCCAGCGTCAGGTGGGTGGGATGCGGGGAATCCGACTATTTTGCGCGATATCGCATAATCTTCTTTCCTTCTTTAGAAACAGGAAAAATTAAACCTTTTAAAACAAGTGACTTTAGATATTTGGTGGAAGTTTCTCGATTGATTCGAAGCGCCTTAGCTACTGATGTTGGCGTAACCATATCGTCACAGTTTTCAACCCATTTCCAAACCGTATATTCGATAGGAAGTAATTGGCGTAGATGATTGGCGTCTTCCAACCCCCATTTCGCGGCTGCTTGCATGATCGTCTGTTGACATTTGCGGGGATTATACTTAATATCATCCAACGAAAACCGAAAGATCTTCCAATCGTCCAAGACGAGATCATTATGGCGGTGCAAATTGTCATCGTATCGATTCCGATCAATGTTGCGAAAGTGTGTCCCAAACGGGTCAATCTCGATGCATATGCGTATAACGTTGAGGATGAATGCAAAATCCAAGTACCGCCAGCCATCCTTGAAATCACGGATCTCAAACTCGGCGAATAGGCGTTGAAAGTTACCGAAAGCTGGCCACCATACTTCCTTTAAGAACAAAGTTTCTGCAAACCGTTTCTCGTTAAGCAGCCTCCGTTTTCTCTCCCCCGCGCTACCCTTGACTTGCTCTTCCATAAATCTTATGTAAGCATGAGTGAATGACTTGTCCGAATTCAATAGCTCCTTTATCGTCTCTATCGTCATCTGCCTCCCAGAAATAAAAATAGCCGCCTGCACGGTTCTAGGAACCAGTAACAGACGGTGTGTTCTTCACGACCTGAAATGATTATACTATAATGACACATTCAGCTAAAAGGAATTTCTGACAACTGAGATTTACGGAACTTCCCTGGGGGCACGCCAATTTTGCTAGTAAAAACCCTTGTATAATAATGGACCGATTCAAAGCCCGTTTCCTGCGCGATATGACTGATCGTCCAGTCCGTCTCAAGTAAAAGCTCGATGGACTTCCGAACTCTTCGTTCTTGAACATAATGGGAAAAAGATTGCCCAACTTTCATGGCAAACAATCGTGATAAATGCCGCTCTGTTATATTCAAATAATTCGATACCTGCTGAATGCTTAATGAGGACAGTAAATTATCATCGATGAATAACTTGGTTCTTTCTAAATAATACGAAGAAATTTGTTGATGCTCGGGCAATTCATTACTCTCAGCAACCTCCACGAATTCACTGCAAAAAGAAATAAGTAAAGCATAGGCGAAACTCCGAATTGTCTCCTTTGTCATGCTGCGCTCTTGCTTACATAGCGTAAACAGCATGCGCCAAGTCTGCGCTGTCACGGTATCATCGGCCATAGGCACGATAATTTTATTCAAATTCATCATCTGCATATACCGATTAATACTTGCTTCTTTCGAACTAGAATCGTCTACTTCGAAAGCAACGTAGTACAGCTCGATACCTGACTCGCTTTTTATTTGATGCCATTTGCCTGGCCTAGAACAAAATAATGTCCCCGCTTGCAAAGGGTAATCTTCACCAGACTCCCGGTAGACTCCCTCACCTGTCAATACATAACAAACTTCGAAGAAGGAGTGCCGATGCTCTGGATTATCAAAGTGCTCAGGCATAGCCCCCCAATAATGCACCTTGAAGCCTAAGTCTTCACCAGGCAAATTGACTGCGGTTTCATTTAAAATGCGACTCATCTTCTTGTAATCTGATTTGGCTGTCATGGGGATCCTTTACGACCATCATTTTTTAATTTACTCTAACTTCTAAGTTCAACGCATGAAAAGCTTCTGTATTGACTTGGCGTGTAGCAAGTATTCGAGATACATCATCATCGTTGAGCCTCCACGCTTCAATTAAATATTACCTATTATAAAATAGAAAGTTATCCGGAGGAAGTAAAGAAAATCGCCAATCACTTGTTCAAACAGACAAGTGTGGCGATCTTTTTGTTTTACCACCTACAACACTCTTAAATACTTCTCATGGCCCACCAGGATTGCTGAATGTCCAGCGCTGGCGGGCTCTAACTTCCATCATTAATCCGATTCCAATTGCTCATGCAAGTTGGCTCCTTCCTGTTGTGTGGCAGCCGAGTCCGCGCTATCACTGGCGCCACCTGCCAGACCGTAGTAATACAGACGTGCGGAATGCGGAAGCGGCTTGATTACCGTATAAGCGGGATCCTCGCCTTGCTTGATAAGCGCCAGCGTGCCCGTAATGCCGAGGGCTGCGAACCAGATGAGCGTATCGCGAATCGCGGGTCTGTCTTTGCGATTTATCAGTTCCTTCATCCGTTGGCGCGGAATGGGACAAGTGTACCATTCTGCCTCCGACAAGCATTTGTCTTGCGCTAATTAGTTTTCCGATCCAAGGATACTGTAATCTCTGCGTGTTGGCTGTGCAGCCATGATGGTCTCCTCCTTTGCATCCAACAACCGATTACTTGCGGACAAGTCCGTGCGGATCGATAACGAACTTGCGCGAAACACCGCGGTCAAACTGTTGATAAGCATTCGGTGCTTCGTCCAGTGAGATCAAAGTCGCGTTAACCGCTTTGGCAATTTGCGCACGGCCGCTCAAGATGGCCATCATCAGATCGCGATTATATTGCATGACCGGCGTTTGCCCAGTGACAAACGTATGCGATTTCGCCCAGCCGAGGCCGATACGAATTTTTAGTGTTCCGACTTTGGAGTCCTCATCCACTGCCCCTGGATCGCCAGTCACGTACAGTCCTGGGATACCGAGACGACCTCCTGCACGAGTAACTTCCATGATGGAATTAAGCACCGTAGCTGGCGCTTCGCCATGATCCTTCCCATGTCCGCTGGCCTCGAAGCCGACGCAATCGATCGCGCAATCCACTTCAGGTACTCCGAGAATTTGGTCGATTTGCTCGCCGAGATTCGGATGCTCGCGCAAGTTAACGGTTTCGCAACCGAAGCTTTTGGCTTGCGCGAGACGCTCTGCGTTCAAATCCCCTACGATAACGACAGCAGCGCCGAGCAGTTGGGCGGAATGAGCCGCAGCGAGACCGACTGGGCCAGCTCCCGCAACATACACAGTCGAACCTGGCTTTACGCCCGCGCTGACCGCACCGTGGTAGCCCGTCGGGAAGATGTCGGACAGCATCGTGAGATCGAGGATTTTTTCCATTGCTTTGTCTTTATCCGGGAATTTGAGCAATTGGAAATCTGCGTACGGAACCATGACATATTCGGATTGTCCGCCGACCCAGCCGCCCATATCGACATAGCCGTAAGCGGAACCTGGACGGTCCGGATTGACGTTCAAGCAGACGTTCGTGTTGCGTTCGCGGCAACTGCGGCACCGGCCGCATGCAATGTTGAACGGTACGGAGACGAGGTCGCCCTTCTTGATAAACTCGACGTCGCTGCCGACTTCAATGACTTCTCCTGTAATTTCATGGCCGAGAACAAGACCTGACGGAGCGGTAGTCCGCCCTCTGACCATATGCTGGTCGCTGCCGCAAATGTTCGTCGTGACGACTTTCAAAATAACACCGTGGTTACATTTACGTCCAACATTCAGCTTGTTTACCCCAGGGCCGTCCCGCAGCACGAGATCTGGATAAGGCGTATTGCTCACTTCCACGACACCTGGCTTACTGTACACAACTGCTCTATTTCCCACCATATTCCAATTCCTCCCATTAATTAATCTTATTTTTGTATAAAACTTCAGGAAAAACTTCCGACTACATCCCATCCCTGATGGAAATGCTTCTTAAACGACCTCTGCACCATCATCTCACCGATGCGAATGTCCTTCGCAATCGAAGAGCCTTCGCCTATGCCACTGACAGCAACAAGCCGGGCGTAAGGAGCTTTAGGCTCCTCACCAACAAGCGTAATCGGTCCCGTCCAGCCTAGCGTTCGTAACTCGACAGCAGCACACGCGCCAGCTTCCCCGCCCAAATAATAACCATACCTGATTGCGACATGACACCAGCCTCAGCATCCGCAGGGCATACTTCTATCCATTCATTTGCCATCCACCATTCTCTCCTTTGCTGTCATTTATCTCTCTATCTTCCTTCTAGAAATGCCATAAACTATCACTCTTACTAGGTTGTCGACATGAATGGTAGCGCTTACCTCCATTGTAAGAGCTCAGACACAATTTTCCAATGTCTACAAATTACATGTTTGTATCCCTAGTTGATATTGATATTACTATTGAAACTTCTCACTAATACTTTGGACTTCGGTAAATCGTATATTAATCAAACATAACAGCAACCAAGAGGGGTGCGCCGACGACAAAAGATTGTCAATAGACATCGACGCCTAGCAAATTTAGTCCGTTGGATATTAAAGCCGGGATGTGCAAAATGGATGGCTATCATGTGCTCTTTCAACTCATAATCAAGCTCGTGCCTAGCGGCACGCTGTAGCTGTGTGCTTCGCCATTTGTAGTAACTAGCTCTAAGTATCCCTTATGACTAGCAAGCGAGTAACCTAGACTATTTCATAGTTATCTCCCTGACTAGATGCCTCTCCTTTACTAGATTTGGGTACCGCTTTTTTAGGTAATCCACCTGCGCTTTCAAGATCCCGTTCTTCTTATACCGTACTAAAGGTCGTGCGAGGGCGTCCTGTAAGAGTACAGCGGACATATTTCTTGCCAAATATGAATAGCCCAATAAATCCCCTCATTATAATGCTCCGACCAGCTATAGGGGTCACCTTCGGAAGCACGCATCTTGGGGAGCTGATTCCCAATCATTTCGTAATTGGCGTTTAAAAATGCTTCGTCTCTCTACCAGTCTTTGAATCCTTTCCAGAAAAGCCCAGGTACAATGACATCGTTCCAATCGTGATTCTTCGAAATACGCTCGATTCTTTCCAGATCTTCTTCGGCCATCGACATCAACCATAAATAGATCGGATACTTCGGGTGCGCCTCCCTATAATCGGCCCAGCCACTGTCGAAATGCTTGTAAGGCACAAGTAGTTTGCCGTCCTGTTCCTTACGTAATTCCCAGTTGCGGTCCAATTGCTCTCTCGCCAGCTGTAGTCCACCTAAATCTCTGGTAAGCATAGCCAGATCCATGCAGGCATTGGTCAGCGGTTCGATGATCGTCATGAAGCCGTGTGGCCGTCGCCAGCCGTAGTAGCCTCCCCACCATTTGCCATCGTTATATTCTCCGATTTCTCCCGTTAAGCCGACGTTGTCTGGAATGATGACTCCGTTACGTTCCGCCCGCTCCTTCCAAGCGTGAACTTAGTCAATGGTCGAACCAAATGAGCGTTCCGGCTGGACGGGTATACCGCTTAACGAATTCTTTCGCCGCTTTGTTCAGCGTATCGAACAAAATTTGCTCCTGCAGCGCCGATTGCGGCGGTACGATCCGACGGGATGCAGTGATGCTAGGTAGTTTATCATAGCGCTGTGAGGATGCAGGCATATTGGAAAGCTCCTTCAGTCTGTTAATTAAAGGTATCTAATCCGATTCCGGTATCTGTCAATCAACTCTCGGTTATGACCGTCGCCACCGTCGCGGTTGGCACTGATCAAAACCGGAGGAGAAACATCTCTCCTACACAATTCATCAACGATAGCAACCGTTAAGGCTTGAATGATGGCAATGCCGCCAATAGTTGATGTAGCTCCCGTTTTATTTCCATTGTCATCGAATGATAATGCAGCATCTCCATGGACACCGCAGTTATCTAGCACGATATCCGCAACCTCATATAATTTTTTTCCACTCTCATGCCGTGAAGCTGTCTGCAACGAATGCTCCATGTTCGTCAACGCTACTACAAACATGCCGAGCTTTTTACATGCCAGCGCAACTTCGATCGGAACAGCGTTAATACCGGAATTTGATACGACAACAATCACTTCTCCAGGTTGCAGACTGTAGCCAGTCAGCAGGACATCGGCATAACCGGATAATCTCTCCAACAATGTGGCACGCCCAACATTTAACTCCATCAGCGAAGGCTCCAACATGGCATTCACACAAGCAAGGCCGCCCGCGCGATGAAATACATCTTCTGCTATCATGTGGGAATGTCCGCTTCCAAACACATGCATAATTCCGCCAGCTTCAATGGAATCTGCAATTTTAACAGCAATATCAGATATCTTATCCTGTTGCGTTTCTTGAATTTGGGTCAGTTGAGCATGTAAAGTTTCGAAATATTTATCTATTAGCATGTTATTCTCTTCTCCCTAATGTTAAAAGTGCAGAGCAGCCGCTCCTAATATTCCAGCTGTCGATGTAAAGGCAGCTGGTGTGATCTGAACACTGAGCGAGCCAGAAGGATGCATCCTTTTCAATACGGTCGCTCGTACAGGATCCAATAGCACATTGCCAGCTCTGCTCATGCCGCCGCCAATGATCACATTGCCAACACCAAAAAGTTGCATGCAATTGACCAAGCTAATCCCTAATAATTCGCCTACTTCCTGAAACAAGCTTCTTGCATAAAGGTCGCCATTGCTAGCTGCTTCATAAACCTGTTGGGCATCTGTTCCTGTACGCTCCTTGACAGCAGAAGCGGAAACATAATTTTCTAAGCAACCTAGATTCCCACACTTACAAGGCAATCCATCAGGAATCACACTGGTATGTCCAATGTTGATAATCGGTCCCCAATCCCCTTCATAGATCTTACCTTTAAGGATTAGTCCTGCCCCAACACCTGTTCCTAAACATACATACAGAAAGCTCGATAAACGGCAACCTGCTCCAAATTTACTTTCGCCTATTGCTCCAGCGGCTGCATCGCCTACCAATCGGACCGGCAGCTTCAGTTGCACTTGTATGAAATCTATTAACGGAACCTCATACCAACCCAAATTTACGGCGTATTGAACGATACCTTTTTCAGTATCTAAAATCCCCGGAGAGGCGATTCCAATTCCTTTTAAAAGCCCGTCTGCTTCTTTATTTTTATCGATAAAACTAGCAATTTGCTGGCAAATGAATGAAATGTCTGCTATACCAGCATCATTACGATTTAATGAGGTCGACATCTCATCCAGAATAAGACCCTCTTGATTCACAAGACCCATTTTCAAATTGGTTCCACCGATATCGACCCCAATCGCGAAGTTGCTCATCATTAGCCTCCAATAAAAAATCCGCCATCAACCGGAACTTCCGCACCATTGATCCAGGATGAACTCTTGCTCGCGAAAAAGACAATCGCATCGGCAATTTGCTCGGGAGTAGCAATTTTTTTCGATTCTCTGTAGATTTTTTCAATTTCTTCGGGCGAATGATTGGTCGTTTTGAACCATTCGTTTAGTAAAGGTGTTGCCGTTCCTCCAGGCATGAGTGCATTCACTCTGATATTAGCCTCGCGGAGATCTAGTGACAACCCACGGCTCATATGATTTAATGCCGCTTTCATTGCATCATATACGAGATTATTCGGGCAATTAATCAACCGGTTAATGGAGCTAACATTGATCACAACGCCTTGATCGCTTCGTTTCAACCACGGAAGCGCTTCCTGTGTCATGAAGAATGGAGCCTTCACATTCACTGCGAACAAAGCATCCCAATCTTCATGCTGGATATCTTCCATTGGCTTATTGCAAGCAAGCGCCGCATTATTGACAAGAATGTCAAGCCCTCCCCAATGGCCTGTTGCTTGTTCAATCAGTAACTTCGGAGATTCCTGAAGGGATAAATTCTGACGCAGGAAGATGGCTTCCCCGCCTGCCCCCCGAATCTCCTCTGCAACTTGGCGACCGCGTTCTTCATTCATCCCATGTACAGACACTTTTACGCCATGCCGCGCAAGCTTGATCGCAGCCGCTCTGCCGATGCCGCTTGTTGAGCCAGTAATAAGGGCAATTTTGCCGCGTAAATCTTTTATCTCCCTCACCCCGGTATGCTCATATTCGTTTTCAATTCATTCCTATAATCCTCTATTCCAATAACCCGGCTTTCCAACCGTGACTTCTCGGCAGCGAACGCCATCAGATGGCTTTGTACGGAATTGCGCGCGCCCGTAAGTCCAACTTCATCCCCATTTCGACTCACTAACCGAACAAAATCGCGCATGATGCCGTGATCACCGCCACCATGGCCTCCCAATGGAGCATCAATATCGATTATTGTCGTCTCACCTGTGATAAAGCTGCTCACTTCGATGACGTTCTTCTCCATATCGGCTCTGATCTGACCACCTGTTCCCATCAACTTCATCGATCTGCCGCCTTCTTTGGTGAAGGCACACATCGTAAAGGCGACGGTAACCTCGTTCGCAAATTCCAGATTGACGACCTGATGGTCCACAACATTATTATCGCAATGATATACGCATCGGCCATAGGGCCCATTTTTCAAAGCTTGAAGAACTCCTTCTTTGCTGTGATCGTTACTGACAATTTTTCGCAGAATAGGTCCTGCCCAATCTTCTCTTTCCAAATACATTTTAGGCGCATAATACGGACATTCCTTCTCTACGGGGCAACCGTCCAAACAGTACAATGGCGCACCTTCCGGGGCACTTTCTGAACGAAAATGCGTTAGCGAGCCGAAGGATGACACCTTCGTGCAGTCGGCATCCGCCAGCCATAACAAAATATCCATATCATGACAACTCTTCGCCAAAATCATCGGGCTGGAAGTTTCGGAATTTCGCCAATTTCCTCGCACGAAGCTGTGAGCTTGATGCCGATGCTCGACATTTTCCGTATGCTGGATGGAAATAAGTCTGCCTATTGCACCATCTACGAGCACTTGCTTAAGCTTTTTATAGAACTCGGTATACCTAAGCACATGGCAGATGGAAAACACTCGGTTATATTTTTCGGCGTATTCGCCCATAAGGACACATTCCGTTGGGCTTGGAGACATCGGTTTTTCGAGTAGAACATGATACCCTTTCTCCAAAGCCCGTATCGACGGTTCAAAATGCATTTGGTCCTGTGTACAAATCAAAACCGCATCAGCAAGTTTAGGCCCTTCAAGCAACCGCTCCCAGCTTTCGAATGCAGAGGCATCCTCAATCGCGTGTGCCTCCTGGAAACACATCCTTCTAATGGGGTCCATCTCAGCCACCGCCACAAATTTCACTTCATCTGGGTAATCCAGCGCGTAGGTAGCATAAGCATCGGCCCCTCTTTGTCCCGCTCCTATTAATACTGCAGTTATGGTTGACATGTTGTATTCTCTCCTTTTAATGATAAATCATCTTTATTGACCTGATCATACATGCTGGCTTCACACTCGAAAACAATAAAAAATGGAACTTTCTTCGATTTTTAGCGAAAACAAGCTCCAAGCAATTAATATTTAATATAAATGAGAGTTATTTAGTCCGATAAGCGATCGTACCTGTGTTGATAGCCTGACAAATCTCAAGCGGATGTTCTGGCGTTTCCCATTGATCGTCAAATTGAAGTCTATATCGGAATTCATAAAAGCCGCCTAAGGTAGCTTTGAAGTTCGTCTCCCAATAGTTGGAAAGCGGCCATGAATAAAGCGGTTCTTTCCTATCGGCCGGTTTTTGGCCGTTGAGCTTGCGAGGCTGGTGCTTGATGGGACCTGTTTGCAAGAGCGGCGTATCCGGCGTTGCCAATAGCATGCTGCCCTCAGGGGACAGTAAAGCGAGTCCTTCCTGGATACAATAATAATCGATTAAGGTGCCAGGCAGCTGATCCGTACCTGGGCGAATCGGCCCCCCTGGTTTATCCAGCCAAAGCTCGCTATTTTCCTGCGTAAATGGCAGCGAAATAAAGACATTTTCGGGATCCCAGACACTGTCCTTATGAATCCGAACGGAAACATCGATCCGGGCAAGCTCCTTGTAGGCCTTCAAATAGACCGAATAGTGGCTCATTCCTGCCACGGCATACGTTAATTCAACGATTCCATAAACGGAGCCTTCCGCTATTTTTTTGACGCCGCACAGCTTCCCGATTGACCTCTGAACATTCATCCCTTTGCGGTTTCTGCCCATGCTACCTCTTACTTGAACCTGATTACTGTCGTTCGCGGGTGTCCTTTCGTAAATTGGCGTGAATGCGCCCGCAAGCCGGTTGTCAGCTAACCATTCTTTACCCGTACGTTTGTCGTACCATGAATTGATGCCATCGCCTTCCGCCCAGTCAATACGAATATACGGGCTCTCTATGGAATGCTCCGAGATCGTTAGCTTTTGCTCAGGCGATGACTCTTTCAAAACAAAAAGATCTGTCAGATCGTATACACGATCTTGGCCCGAAAGCCTAGTACTGCTGGCAGTTTTGGCTTTCACATCCTGTGCATGCCGAATAAAATAGGACTTGGTTTCATTCGCTTCCAGCCTTACCACAATTTCTATTTGATTGCCTCGGCTTACTCGTTCCAGCTGATGTGGAATCACGCTTCCCGTACTCTCTTCGACCACTTCCAATCCGTCTTTCAACCTATCCAGCTCCGAATAACTGTCCAAATAGAAATGAGCTACATCTTCAATGGCATAGCTATAAGGATTCACAACGCGATACGTGAGCTTGCGATCGTAGCGAAGCATGACCTCGCCTTGTTGCTTCAGCACTTCATCCAGGGTTGCGTAAACCAACCGGCTGGCGTTGGCCGCGTAAGCTTCTTTTCGGACACCTAGCTGCTGCACCATGAAGTGCCACGGTTCTTTAATGGAAGAGTGGTAGCCCCACGTATGCTCGGCATACATCATCAACTGATACTCCGCTTCGCGGATCCGGTAGCCTTGTATCGTCTCCACATTAGGCTCCAACTTGCGAACGACACGAAGCATACGTTGAGCATCGCGGAAAATTTGCGTTTGCATAGGCGTTGAGTTGACTCCGTCGCTCCACCAGTCCGGCCAATCGCCACGATAGACAGGAATTTCGACGGACTGCTCACGAACCAGATCGAAATACTGGTTCAACGTCGTCATTTTGATTTCAACCTGATTTCCATGCTTCTGGTTCCACTCTTTGATAAACGTGATGACTCTCGGATTAGGCGACGCATTATCGTTTAAGAGCCCCATGACATTCACAAGGAGAAAATGAAAAGGATATTGTTCCAGCTCTAACTGGTTGATATAGCGGAAGATACGATCCTCAGCGAGTTGCCAATGATCTTTCGCGATCCCCCATACCGAATACTCATCCTCCCCCCTGAGCGTGTAGGAAAGAACGGCATCTGGATTCAACCCTAAATCGTTTCCAAACATGTAATGCTCGCCATTCCACACAAGGATACGCCCCCCCTTAGGCGTCTCCCAATAGAAAGGAAACTGCTTCCGGCCTATAGGAAACATACTGTGATGCGTATGAACGCAAGAAAGCAAATTTTCAATTCCCGCGTCAGCCATCGCTTGTGAGTACCCCCAGCTATATCCGGTAATGTCCGCAGTCATGGCTGACTTCACTTGCGTATTTAAATTGATTTCGCGAGCATAATTGCCTGATTTCTCCAGCATTTTGGTGAGCAGGTCATACCCCGCGAGCTCCGTCATATTCAGGTAAGTACCCGATAGCTCGATATCCCCCCTATGCAAGACTTCGGCGAATTGTTCCCTCTCTTCCTCGCTCGCCTGCTCGAGAAACCGTTCCACTGCCCAGAACGTTTCACAAGTCCATTTGTACCCGGTCCATTCTTCCTTTTCTCCGCTATGAGCAGCATTGCAAATCGCTACAGCCTGCTTAATGAAGTCCACATGAAATTGCTCAATCTTTTCTTGTCTTTCCGTATAGCCGATGTCCGTGTGTGAATGATGAATGACGTAAATCTTCCACTTTTTATTTTTTTTCAAAATTGTCATTGCTCCCTCTGAATCCTCCCTCTCAACAGAAAAGGGAACTTTCTAATGTATTCACTACAAGTAGGATTACATCGAAAGTTCCCTCATTACTATCGCGCATTTATTACGTTGGTTTCAATTTCCTATTTTGTAGATTTCCAAGCATCCAATTGCTTTTGTTTTTCAGCAATAATTTTGTCGGAGCCTGCCTTTTTCAATTTATCTAGGAACTGCGGCAAGTACTTCTCAGGGTCTACGGAACCGCTCGCGATCGCATAATAAAGTTCATCGATGGCAGCATCAACATTCGCTTTCTCTGCTTTAACCGGTGTAAAGTCAAACACGAATCCTAGCGCATTGGAAGGTTGTGCATTTTTATTGAGATCTACCCACATTTGCGTATACTTCGCATCGTTTCCTTTAGGGTCACCCTCAAACAAATAGGTAAGCGACATATTGCCGAATTCCCAAGGGGAAAGCAATTGATAGCCGCCATCTTTCATCGTTTCAATTCGGTTCTCAGCGACTTTCTTGTAATGCTTACCTTCAACGCCCCAGATAAGTGTGTTGTAAATTTCTTTGTCTGTGTTAAGCAGATTAAGGAGCATCATGGCCCTTTCTTTGTTTGGCGAATTCGCAGAGATCGCCGTCATGGTTGCTGCAGCTTTATCAGTTGTAAGAAGCGGCTTCACGAATTGGAAGTCGTAAGACTGTGTAGCAGGATTTGGCCCAGACATTCTACCTGTAGCATCCATACCAGCTGCTGCAAAAGCCACGGAGTCGATATCGATCTGACCTAATTGCAGCGCGTTCTTTCCAGCTTTACGATCTGCTGTGGTTTCTTTCAAGGTCGCAGCGTCTTTACGTAAGTATCCTTTATTAAACCAGTCTCTCATCATCGTTATAAATGCTTTGAACTCCGGAGTCTCATACTGATTGACAACCTTGCCTCCATCTTTTAAATACAGATCTCCAGGCGTCTTCGCATCTCCTAAAGTCTCAAATCCGAACATCGGAGGAGCCGTAAGGAACGGATCGGCTCCCTGGCTATATTCCCAAGGTATTAAATTGGGCTCGTTCTTCTTCACTGTTTCAAGGAAAGGCGTCAGGTCAGATAGCTTCGTCACAGACTTCCAATCCATTTTGTACTTGTCCGCTACTGCTTTCTGAATGGTATAACCGTAACCAGCTGTTGATTGTTGGAAAACAGGCACACCATACACTTTTCCTTTTACCTTCACGGCATTCCAGAACATATCTGGAATCCCTTTCTTCAGGTCCGGATATTTGGCAATCAATTCATCGAGCGGTGCATATGCGCCGTTCGCTACATTTTGAAAGTAATTGTTGAAGCCTGCCGATGTCCAGACGAGATCGTAGGGTTCACCAGAAGCCATGCTTACTTTCATTTTTTCTTCGTAAACACCCCAATCAATGCTTTTAAGTTTAACCGTTGCGTTGATTTTCGGCTTAATCAGCTTATTCAGGGCATCTTCTACAGTCTGCATATCTTTCAGAGGCCCCGACGGGAAATAGTAGGATAGTTCAACTGGTGCTAATGGGGCTGCTGTTGGTTGAGCTGTTTGTGCTGCACCCGTACTCGCAGCAGGCTCTGAAGCTGTTGGCTCAGCCTTCGGAGTGCTACACCCCGTAAGTGCGACAGAGATACCAATACTTAGCATAACAAGCGAACGTTTCATTTTCTTTGATGTGTTCATTGTTTGACCTCCATATTTGTTTTTTTATATGCTAAACGGGTTGAAACCCGGTAAAGCCTATCTTTACGATTTCACTGCGCCTAATGTAAGTCCTTTGGCGAAATATTTCTGTAAAAATGGGTAAGCGAGCATAATCGGCCCGACGGATAGGACGCATGTTGCCATTCTGGCTGTCTCATCTGGTTGGGCAAGTGCGGCTTTCGCTGTTAACGAATTGGCTTGAAGAAAGGCGATGTTGTTCATGATCGATTGAAGAAGAAACTGCAGCGTATATAGCTTGCCATTCTCAATGAATAAAGCAGCAGTAAACCAATCGTTCCAATAAAAGACAGCCGTGAAAAGACCAATCGTTGCCAGCACTGGCGTCGATAAGGGGAGTACCAGCTTTAAAAAGGTATGAAACTCGCCTGAACCGTCAATTCTTGCAGATTCTATAATGGATTCAGGAATTGTATGAGTAAAGAAATTTCTCATAATTAACACATTGACCGATGAAACCAAGTAAGGTATGAAAAGTACAAAGACCGTATCTTTCAAATGAAGGTATTTCGAAAGCAGAATATACCACGGTACTAACCCTCCATTGAACAACAGGCAGAAGACGACCAAGAAGGATACGATATTTCTATACTTCACTTCTTTTCTTGAAAGACTATAGGCAAACAAGGACGAAATCATCAGATGCAATACTGTGCCGACCAGTGTCACGATGATGGTAACGGCATAGGCTCTCAGTATCGGAGAATTTCCGTTCAGAATGAAGGCATAAGCGTCTAAACTAAATTTCATCGGAAGCAGCTTATAACCAGACTGGAAAATCGACTGCTCATCGGATAGTGAAACGGAAAGTACAACAAACAAAGGAATTAGGCATAGTACGCAATACACCATAAACATACTATTAAGTAGAAAGTTAGGAAACGTAATTCGTTTGATCATCTTGTCATCCCCCTAGAACAATGCACTGTCACGATCGTATAATCTAATCAAAAAGTTCGATACAAGAACTAGGATAAATCCAACACATGCTTGATACAGTCCAACGGCGGAAGACATGCCGAAATCGCTCATGCTTTTCAGAGATCTGTAAACGTAAGTATCAATGACGTTCGTGGCACTGAACAAAACACCCGACTCCTTCGGCAGGTTATAAAACATTCCCCAATCGCCAAATGCAGCGTAAAAAATTTTTCCCGCCTGCAGCAGCAGTAAAGTAATCGTGATCGGAGCCAGCATCGGAATCGTAATTTTGATAGCTTGCTGAAATTTGTTTGCGCCATCCATTTTGGCAGCCTCATAATACTCCGTTGAAATCCCTGCTATTCCTGCAGCAAAAATGACCGAGAAGTAACCGACATTCTTCCATATATAGCCCGCTGGTAAAATAAACCACCAATAGAACGGTTCGGAATACCATTGAACAGGTTCTACACCGAACTGTGCGAGTAGACTGTTTAATAGGCCTTTGTCCATACTTAGGAAAGTAAAAAGCAAATATTCAGCTACCACCCAGGATAAGAGAAAAGGAAGCAACAAAATGCTTTTGTAAGCTCCTGCAAGAAAGCGGTTACCGATTTCATTGATGAGTATCGCTATCACCAGCGATAGACCAATACCAAGTATAATGAAGATCAGGTTGTAGACGATTGTATTGAATGTGATTTGAAATAGGGCATCGGATTGAAAAAGAAACTTAAAATTCGTGAAGCCTACCCATTTACTCTTAAAGATCCCTTTAATGGGGTTATATTGTTCAAACGCAATGACAACCCCTAACATCGGTAGATAAAACATCACAATGATGTAGAGCAGTCCAGGAAGCATCATGAGATAAAAGATTTTGTTTTTAACGAGTTCGCTTATCACGGGTATGACAGGCGCTCGTTTATTTATGGTTGCTTTCGATTTCACAAGCATTCTCCTTTGCGTTGTGGCGATGAATTTGATGTCCCCATCATAAATCGAAAATGAGCCAGCTGAATACAGAGAAAAAGCGGTTTATCACCGATTTTTATATAAAATAGGACTCTAAAAATAAATAAATTCTCTGAAAAGTGATCCGAATAGAACAATTTCATGAAAAAAAGAGCATCCACCGAAATAAATGGGTGAGTGCTCTAAGCTAATTTTTACTAGCTTATTTCGTTGTCGCTTTCCAAGCATCCAATTGCTTTTGCTTCTCAGCAATAATTTTATTGGCGCCTGCCTTTTTCAACTTATCCAGGAATTGTGGCAAGTACTTCTCAGGGTCGACAGAACCGCTCGCGATCGCATAATAAAGTTCATCGATGACAGCGTCAACATTCGCCTTCTCTGCTTTAACCGGTATAAAGTCAAATACGAAACCTAACGCCTTGGATGGTGTTGCGTTTTTATTGAGATCTACCCACATTTGTGTAAATTTCTGATCGTTTCCTTTAGGATCACCCTCTGACAAATACGAGAGTGACATGTTGCCGAACTCCCAAGGAGCAAAGATTTGGAACCCTCCGTCTTTGATGGTCTCAATCCGATTTGCAGTAACCTTCTTATAGTGCTTACCTTCAACGCCCCAGACAAGCGTGTTATAAATTTCTTTGTCCGTGTTAAGCAAATTGAGGAACATCATCGCTCTTTCTTTGTTTGGCGAATTCGCAGAGATCGCCGTCATTGTCGCTGCAGCTTTATCGGTTGTAAGCAGCGGCTTCACGAACTGGAAGTCGTAAGACTGTGTATCCGGATTGAAAATGGACATTCTGCCTGTTGCATCCATGCCTGCTGCTGCTAAGGCCACGGAGTCCATATCGATCTGACCCAATTGAAGGGCGTTCTTTCCAGCCTTACGATCAGCCATGGTATCTTTATAGATCGCTGCGTCTTTACGCAAATATCCTTTGGTGTACCAGTCCCTCATCATCGTGATATAGTTTCTGAATTCTGGCGTTTCATACTGATTAACGACCTTGCTACCGTCTTTTATGTAAAGATTTCCTGGCGTCTTCGCATCCCCTAAACTCTCTAAACCAAACATAGGAGGAGCTGTCGTAAAGGCATCTGAAAATTCCCAAGGAATCAGATTGGGCTCGTTCTTCTTGACTGTCTCCAGGAAAGGCGTCAGATCTGATAACTTAGTAACAGACTTCCAATCCAATTTGTACTTATCCGCTACTGCTTTCTGGATGAGATAGCCGTACCCTGCGGTTGATTGTTGGAAGACAGGCACACCATAAATATGTCCTTTTACTTTAACAGCATTCCAGAACATATCCGGAATACCATTCTTCATGTCAGGATAGTTGGCAATCCAATCATCCAACGGCGCATAAGCGCCATTAGCCACATTTTTAAAGTAATTGTTAAAGCCCGCCCCTGTCCATACGAGATCATAGGGTTCACCAGAGGCCATGATGACTTTCATTTTTTCTTCGTATGCGCCCATATCAATCAGTTTCAGGTGAACCGTTGCGTTGATTTTGGGCTTGATGAGCTTATTAACCGCATCTTCTACAGACTGCAAATCCTTCTGCGGCCCGTTCGGGAAATAATACGTAAGTTCAACTGGCACTAGTGAGGTTGCTGTCGGTTGAGCTGTTTGGGAGCTGCATCCAGCAAGCGCAACGGAAATTCCCATACTCAGTAAAGCAAGCAAACGTTTCACTTTCTTTGATTTATTCATTGATTGCCCTCCATTCGCAGCTACGAAAACTGATCTAATCTCCAAATAATGAACTAAGCTGGGAAAATAACACTTTTTAAATTGAGTTTCATTAGGGGATATAATAAAATTAATTTGCGTCGTACATCTGTAGATAGAGGTGATTATATGTACAAAAAATTACTGATAACGTTCGTTGCAAGTATCACTGCCTTGATTATAATCCTTTCCTCGCTTTTGTACTACAACTACACTTCTTCTTCTATTGAGACTGTAAAAGAAATGAAGGGAAATATTTTATCTAATATCAGCTACAGTTCCGTATACATGGATAATATCGCTAAAAAGTTCAGCCAATCCTTAATGCTTAACAATTCCATCATGTCTTTCGCATACAGCAAGGAACAGGATATTCTAACGATTAGCGGTGCCATGAAAACATTGAATAATTTAACGATCCCCAACAGTTATATTTACTCTACTTATATCTACAATAAAAACATCGATACCTTTCTCACGACGAACACATTCTATGATAGCCATGATTTTTATGATAAAGAAATCGTCGCGATGTTAAAAAGTCCTCAAGCAGTCAAATCGCCAAGTTTATATCCCATCCCAAGAAAAATCCCAGTAACAGATGGTTCAAAAGTAAACGAGATTAATGTATACACCTATCTTTTGTTCGATACAAATAATAACAAGGGCGACTTCGACAGTGCGATCGTGTTGAACGTGGATGCAGATTGGCTCAGACTGACGATTTCATCCTTAGACAACAAAATGGGCGAAGATGGGAATGAAATTTTCGTCTTGGATGAGAAAGGCGATATCGTAAGCCACTACTCTCCCGATATGTTCAAGCAAAACATTTCAGATCAGAGCTATATTCGTGATGTTCTTCAAACAGTAGCCCCATCAGGAACCTTCTTTAAACAGCTGCATAATAAAAAATACGTAGTTTCCTATGTTTCTTCGGATGAATTGAAATGGAAATTTATAAGCTTAACCCCGTATGATACTTTTTTTTCGAGTGTTAAAAAGAATGGCCTCCTTACACTCGCTTTTTGTCTCATCGTTCTTATTTTGGGGCTATTATTCGCCTTCCTTGCTTCTAAGAAACTTTACCATCCGATCGGTACGCTAACTAAGGGGATCAAACAAAAGCTGGGCCAAGAAAGCAAACCTGAGAAAAACATCGATGAGGTTAGCTTTCTCTCCACTGCTTTCAATGGCATGATCGATAAAACTATCCTATTAGAAAATATGAAACGAAATACAGCTCCCCTTCTGAAAAATGATTTTCTAAAAAATGTAATCACTGGTCAAGCGTATCTGCCTCTTGAAAAAATATTGGCCAAGGGAAAAGAACTTCAAGTCGAACTAAACCTTACAAACAAACTGTTCTTGTTTATGTTAAAAATTGACTTTTATAAAGACTTCCTCGACCAACATAATGAAAAAGACCGTTCCTTATATAAAATAGGGATTTCAAATATTGCTCAGGAAATCACCAACGAGTATTACAGAAATGAAGTTATCGAGACTGGATTCGATCAATTCACCTTATTGGTCGATATTGGAGAAGAAACTGAGGAATCCGATTCGTACATGGGCATCTTTCAAGACATCGTGACTAGAATCCAAGCTTGTGTCAAAAAATATTTAAACATTTCATTAACGGGAACGCTTGGACATGTGATCAATTCGCCCGATCAAATTAAATACGCGTATGAAAAAACGCTTAGCTTATCCATGTATCGCATGAAATTAGGCCATCATAGCATTATTACGTCTGAGATGTTAAACGACTTAGATGACAACTCTTTCCAATTCCCCGCCTCTAAAGAAAAACAGCTCATTGATTCCTTGAAGTTAGGGAACAGTGAAGATGCGAAGGAAGCCTACAATGACATTATTCAGGCGATGGAGCATTCATCTTACGACACGATCTTAACATCAGTGATCTATTTGTTTTTCTCCATTTACAATTCGCTCAATCGGATCGTCGAAGGCTCTCAATCAACATTCAACGCGATTTCGATCGACTTTTTCAATCAAGTTGCCGAATTTGAGACCTTAGAAGAAATAGAAAGAACATTTTTCAAATTATTCGATGATATTGTCCTAATGAAAGATGGCACCAAAGATAAGAAAAAGAACATGATCGTCGACAACGTGGTTCACATGATCCACGCAAACTATGCGGATAAAAACCTTACCTTAACAAGTATTGCAGAAGCGTTGTCCATATCTTCCGTATATCTCGGTAGACTGTTTAAAAATGCAACAGGTAAATCAGTAGCCGAGTTCATTACGACTGTTCGCATGGAGAATATTAAGGACTTACTGGGACAAACACAAATGCCCATCAATGATATTTTGGATAGATGTGGAATCGAGAAATCGAACTACTTTTATACCAGCTTTAAAAAGTACTTTGGCGTCTCGCTAACCGAATATCGATTACAAAATGTGAAGGTAAACAGTGAGAAAGAGATTTTATAACAATTTCATTAATACGCAAAAATGCCCCCTGTGCTAGGGGGCATTTCCGATTAAAAGTGGATTTCGTCTTACACCTTCATCCACTGCGAATGAAAAATCAAATGTTCACTGATATGCTCACGCCAATAATCCCACGTATGAGCACCAGAATGCTCCTCATAGGAATGAGGAATCTCATCTCCCTCCAACCGCTCATGCAGCTGACGATTCATCAAAATATAACGATCCTCGACTCCGCAATCCATTTTAAGCTTAGGCAAATCGTTCGGGGAGGGAATTGCCATCGTTAAGGGAGACACCTCGACCAATCGCTTCTCGTCCTTTTGAAAAATTAGCGAGAAATCTTCCCAACCAATCAGTTCACCAAGCTCCTGAACATCGAAGAATCCGCTTAAGCTGGACGCAGATGCGAATCGCTCCGAATAGGCGAAAGCCAACCGAATGGCGGCATACCCCCCCATGGATAATCCGCTAATCGCACGTGTTTCCTTTGATCCGCCTACGTTCCACTTTTGTTCAACATGTGGAATCAAGTCTTCTAACAAATAATCTTCGTAATGATGCGGTCTTCCTGCATCCCAGTTCAAATAACCCGTTCCGATGGCGGATAATCCATCCGAAGGCATAAGGATTGCCATCGGGCCCACCTGTTTCTCATTAAGCAAAGCCTGCATGGACTGCATGACATGGCCTTGTTCCGTCCAGTCAATCTCGGAACCATGAACGCCATGCAGTAAAATCAATAAAGGCAATTCACCAGAAGGCCGCGGTTCTGGCAATAAGAGACGATAGACGCGACGTGAGCCTAGCGCTTCAGATTGAATGATATCGGAATATAATCGCATCTTCATTGATTTAATTCCTGTAAGGTGAAATTCGCATCTTTCATCGAACGAAGCACAATTTCATGTGTCACACAGTTATCATCCATTTGGATAACGGAGACAATGGCACTTGCCACATCGTCAGGTGTTAAATATTTCTCGACGGGAGATTTTTGAGCGCGCGCAATATCCCAGAAACCTGTATTTACGCCGCCAGGATAAATCCCGGAAACACGAATATTGAATTGTGCCGCTTCTTCTTGAAGGGCTTGTGTAAATCCTCTAACTGCGAATTTCGTTCCGCAATACACGGATTCCGTTGGCACTCCCGTTAATCCAGCTGTAGAAATGATATTAATAATATGGCCTGTACGCTGCTCTTGCATACTGCGAAGCGCATACTTGCAGCCAAGGATCGTACCCTTATAATTTACATCCATCATCCAATCGATATCTGCCTCTGTATACTCGGTGATCAACTTATGTCGGGCAACGCCCGCATTGTTGATCCAGACAGCGATCGGTCCTAAACGAGATTCAGTCTCCGCAGTCAAAGCAGCAATATCGGCTTCAGAACGAACATCCGTCTGTAAGCCGATTACGTGATCCGAAGATAGGCTTTTCACAGCTTCCTCTAATGCCTTCTCGTCGGCGTCACTAAGCATCACTTTAGCGCCTGCAGCAAGAAGTTGTTTCGCTAATGAGAAGCCAATCCCTCTAGCAGCACCCGTAACTACACATACTTTATCCTTTAAAATCATGATGCTGTCACTCCTCCTCGTGTTCTTTCTCTTCCGGCACGAATTTCAGCTAAGAAATCTGGCCACCATTCTTTCTGCTCGGATCTCTGGCTCAATCTGACCTTCTCTGCTAGGTTCCGATTCATGACGCTTTCCGCTTGCTGTTTAAGTTCCCCCATATCCTTAAATTCAGGAACCAACCATTTTCTACCGATTTGCGCATGCAAGACCTCATCGGCCCAGTCGTAATCCTGGAACGTTTTGGCAAGATCGTTATCCGATTCTTTGGCTACAACCCATTCAAAATGTTTTCCGGTATCTTTCGGCATTAAACCTTGCTCAATGTACCAAAGAACAAGATGCGCCTCTAGTGGCGTAGCTGTATTGTTCAATGCCATTGTTGTTAAAAATTCTACTGGATACATGTAAAACTCCACAGCATCCTGGTATAGACCTACTTCCCCCATCATTGAATGACGAGCCTCGTCCCATAACTGTCTGCTCAAATCCTGATAAAACTCCCATGGCTTGCCAGTTGTTTTATAAATAATGGGCCCCATCCACTCAGGTACGTCCATCTCACGGAGACGTTTGAAAAGGAGGGCATACGTTCTTTCGTCTGCAGGACGATTCTCATCAAAATAGTATTGGTCGAAGTTAGCGGTTGAATTATAGCTGTCTGAAAATCTCGCGTCACGACGAGGCTCCACTTTCATTTCGAATGGCTGTCCATCTGAACGTGGAACTGTTAATTGCCAATCTGCTGGCTTAGCCAAATCCCCTGAAATGCCTCCTGCAGCATAAAGGATTGACTCGAGATGTTGTTGCCATTTTAATGCGGCTTGCTGATCTTCATCCGTAAGGATCAGTGCTTGAATAGCAGCTTCTCCCCATGGAATCATCTCTTCCTCCTCGACCAAAATCAACTTTAAGGCACGACAGGTCGGATGATCAACTAACGGATTCGTTTCCGATAAATGCTTTTTCAAGGAACGTACCAATTCTGGTTTGGCAACTCGGTAAATGCCCACAAGAAGCTCCAACGTGGTCTCCGCGCGTATCACTTCGCTAAAGAATGCCTCCAGTAGATCATCGGGTACTTTATCCAAATGTAAAGGCGGTTCCCTCATCTCGGTCACCCGTTTACGAAGTGCGGCACTATGCTCAGCATCAAGCCAAATATGCAGTCCAAAAGCACCTTTCACTTCCCACTCGGGCGTATTGGCGATATGCGCTGCGTAAATTTTAGTCAATTGTGATTCGGAATACAAATATCTTCGTAGTAAATCCACGTTATGATCGATGTCATAACCAACCTTGCAAGCGTCTTCATAACTGCAAACACCTGCAAGCGGGATCAACCCTAAATTGTTAGTATTTACTCTAGTCATCGTTAATCCTCCATTTCTTATCTTTCAGAATTAACATAACTATATAGGAAACCTGTTAAAAAGGCATTGTGAAACCTTACTGTTTTCTTGTAAAATCTTATTGTAACTACTAGTAAAAAGGAGAACCGCCATGAATCGATCGTTTCTTGAGGTGATCAAAGAGCAACCGATCGTCCCTTATATCCGAGAATCTGACTATGCCGTGAGGCAGCCTGGGTGGACGGTTCCGAACCGTAAACTACTGGATTACTTACTGATTTATATTCAGGAAGGTACCTGCGAATTTGAAATAGACGGTGTGACTTATACATGTGTGGAAGGGGAATTCTGTCTCATTCAACCTAATGTTCTATGCTCTCTAAAAGGAATCACTCGAACGATTACACCTTTCGCTCATTTCGATCTTTTCTATCAGGTAGAGCGGGAGCATAGTTTCCCAACGAAGCCAGGGCTTATTGATCTGAGTGAGTATCAACATCTCATACAACCTCGCCTGAACGATTTTACGAATATCTCGATTCCTGTAAAATTTCGACTTCATCACAATTCCAGTTATAAAGAATCCTTGTTAAAAATGATTGGACTTTGGCAAAATGGCGATGTCATTAGCCAACTGGAGGCCAATCATTTGCTCGAGGAAATGATTCTCGGCCTTCTTAAAGAGTTTAGTGATCTTCAGCAAGAAGATAAATCGGTAAGACCGCAGTCATTGAACTGGATCACATCTTACTTTTCGATCCATCTTTCTGAACCGTTATCCCTTCAAGATATGGCAAAGAGAGCCCGTCTTTCTCCTTCCCGGTTTTCCGCTCTTTTCAAAAACAAATTCGGTGTTTCTCCCCATCAATATTTTTTGCATTTGCGCATTCAGCATGCCCAGGAGCTGCTCAAACAAGGGGATTACACCATGGAAGATATCACGCAATTTTGCGGTTTTACGGACGTCCCACATTTTGCGAATGCATTTAAGCGAATAACGGGGCTAACACCGGGTAATTTCAGATCTTCACACAAGCAGGAAATAGCCCCCTTCGCGTGAAAGGGGGTTATTTCAGTTAACATATTCACCCCAACTGATAGGGTGATGCTTTTAAACAGAAAGATTTGCTTTCTCGTGGACCAATCGATCCTGCGCTATCGTTACGGATGGCTTCTTCAAGCCCGAGCGTAGGATAGCTCGAGAACGGCTCCAAGCCGATATTGTAATGCCGTCCAAACCAAGGATACCCTTCGGTGGCCCCTTAAGCCCCCTCCATTTTGACTTAAGTGATCAATCATATTGATCTTACTATTCATAATGTGCTCTTCAAGCTTCGCACAGGCATCTTTTAAATCGTAACGCTTTAATGCATGTATAAACGCAATGTGTTCGTCATGACCAATCAAAGAGCGTTCATAGCTCTGAAAGAAGTAGATTCTTGCTGCATGCAGAAAACTATTTATTGACCTATATTGCTCCAGCATTCGCTGATTATCCCCTCATTAATCCAAAACACCGCTGTTCAGAATCCTAACCCTCACAATCGGCTTAATGTTGATCTTCGGATACTGCTCGCGCCACCAGTCTTTGCCTTTAAACAGCTTCGGATGATAGGCAGCAACCTCATGCCCAAGCTGGAAGATATCGCAATTGGCCTTCTGCAAGGTTGCAATCATGTTAGATATTTTCGCTGTGAGATCATCTGTTATTTTCTTCTCCAACTCCGTGAGCATCGTGTTCGTATGTTTCTTCACTTTATGTCCATCTTCGATTAATTTAAGATCTAGTTTTAACGAGAGGTTAATTTCGCTAAGACCGTCATCACTACTGATAATATGGACATCATTTTTAACTTCCTTTACCAGGGTTGTATAACGCTTTCCGCCAATGTTACCAACGAGCGGCTGGGATCTGCCAACTGCGCCATTCATCAGAACGGCTAGTTGGGTATCCTCATTATTCAGATTGACGCCAGTATATTTTCCGTCTTTAAACAAAGCAGTACCTGCAAGGCGAGCCCCGTTCTCATAAGGCTCAAACCGGTTGAGAGCGAAATCGTTCAAGAACCGCCCTCCCCCGAGAATATAATCGAGTAATTGGTTTGAAGGGATTGTTCCTCTCTTATGCTCATCTTCTAATAAGCCTACTAAAAAATCCGCTGCGGTCAGATCTTCTTTAAATTTTTTCGTAGCCAACAGCTTGGAAAGATCGCCGTCATACACCGCTAGATAGCCGTATAACGGATTGGTCCTAAATTGACTGGTAATATCCAGATAGTTCAGCGGCTGATCTTTGGCGAATCGGGTGCTGAGTAGAAACAACCTGGTCTCAAGCGCAGCAAGGACGCCAGGCATTTCCTTGTTTGTGTTATCCACGGCGTGATAGATGTTTTTGCCTTTTGATTCAAGGTATAAGTTATTCGCGATGCCTCCTCCCTGATGGACATTTCGAAGCGAGGAAATAACAAAACTCACCTTGAGCTGCTTGCCGTCACCTTCATAATCGAGCCCGATAATGTCGGCAAATAGCATCTTCTTCAGTTGAACCTGATCCCAGCATCCTGTCAGCAGCAAGCAAATGATTAGCGCTGCAATCACTCTCTTCATATTTCGCTCCTCCCCGTGCCTCGCAGTCCAGAAATCAAGAGCAGTAAGGCTGGCAGAACAACGACCATCATGATAGAAATTACGTCCTGAATCGCGCCAAATTTCACAATGGATAATCGCCTCATTATGAAGAAACTTCCTATGAAACAGACGCATACTATAGCCCATACCCAAATATGCTGCTTACCCAAGCCTTGACTACGTAGATGTACGAATGCTTTAGCCGCCATAAAGAAATAGACATAGATCGTTGCCGATACAATGCATACATAGAAGATGAGAAACAAGATATCGATACTCTGTAAGATGTCAATTTTATAGTTCTTTAGAATAAAAACGATCGGCTCTGGAATAACGGAGAGCTGTTCCAAGCTGAACTTCATTGAACAGATCAGACAAACCGCAACATAGAACACGGCCGTGCTGGCGTTCGCCAACGTCATCGCAAGAAGCAGTTTCTTTTTGCTTGATGTCTGCACGTACGGGTAGGCATAAAGGAGCAGATCATAGCCGATATAAGCGCTAAATGCGGTATATGCTCCCTTCATAACCAGTAGCCAGCCACTGGGTAAAATTGGAAGCAAGTTTTTTACGTCAAGTCCGTAGATTCCAGTAAAAACGATAAGCAAAAAACTGATGTAAGCGAAGATCATAAAGGTTTGCGATATATGAGCAAGCTGCTTCAGTGATGATGATGCCGCATAGCCGCACACGACAAGTAGCATAAGAATGATGATCGATCTAGGCGTCTCCACAAACAGCCATCTTCTTAAAATGTCAGCATAAAGCAATGTCAACAAGAGTCCAGAAATGGCGTAATAGCTTCCATATACCAAATTAATGCAAGACCCAATCGGCTTACCGACAATAAGCGGAATATAAGCAAACAGGTTACGCGCTGGATATCGGCTGCCAAGCCACCAAATCAGCACGATGCCTAGCTCTGCGGCTAGTCCGCTCAGCAATACGGACAGCCAAGTATCATGACCGACTTTTCCAGCCATTACATGGGGGAGGGATAGTACTTCGGTTCCGAGCTGGGCCATGATCACGAGCACGATCAGCTGTCTTCCAGTGATAGTTTCTTCCTTCCTCAACGCTTCCAACTCCTTGGATTCCGTATCCTTGTTCGATTGCTCGGCGCTGTTCCACCCGGTCGGTTGCGCAGGCTCCAAAGCGGAACACGTAACAGTGTATCCTTCATATCACTTAAAGAGAAGGGCGGCGTATAGTAAGGGAGGGCCATCGTAGTCATTTGGCATATGTGTATACAAATCATCATGAAGAAGAAGGCCAGGCCAAATAGGCCGAACAACGAGGACAGAAGGAGCGCAGGATAGCTTAGCAGGCGAACTGCGCTGCTCATCTCGTACGATGGCAGGACGAAGGATGCCAATCCCGTTAAAGAGATAACGATAACAATGACATTAGAAACCAAATTAGCCTGAACGACCACTGTTCCGACGACAATACCGCCAACTACGCCAATGGTTTGAGCGACAGGACTCGACAGCCGAATCGTCGCTTCTCTTAAAATTTCAAACGCGAGCATCATCGAAAGCGCCTCTAAGACTGGCGGAAGTGTGACGTATTTAAGCGAGCTCTGCAGTGTATTTACGAAATTGACTGGTAGCAGCTGTGGATTGAAGGCACTGACCCCCACATACAGGGCAGGCGCGGTAAGTGTTATTAAAAAGCTGCAGATTCGCAATAGCCGAAAGAAGGTGCCTACCAGCCAACTGACTTGGTAATCATCTGGACTTTGGAAAAAAGACCAGAACGTGACGGGCAGAATGATTACATCGGGCGAACCTGCAGTTGCTATGACGACCTTCCCCTCCATCATATAGGCGCGTGCACGGTCTGGGCGCTCTGTAATGAGCAGCTGTGGAAACAGGCTGAATTTCTTCTCCCGTATTAATTCATCAATAAATCCTGGCGCCTCCACGTAATCGATATCGATGCTTAGAAGCCTTCTCTCCAGTTCTTCAACAGTTGCTTTTTGTGCAATCGACTTGATGTACATCACAGCCACTTTCGTTTGCGATAGCCGCCCGATCGTATAGGATTTAACGATGAAATCAGTTGAGTTTATCAGCTTACGCATTAGATTGAGATTCGTATCTAAATTTTCAATGAACGCCTCGTGCGGGCCGCGCAGTACCCGCTCATTGGTCGGGATATTAATCGAGCGTTCCTTCTTTAATTCAGCACCTAGCAAATAAAGACGGCTCTCTCCATCGCGATGAAGCACCGTTTTCCCATACATCATCGCCTGGACCGCTTCTTCCAGTAGCTCGGTTTCGGCATAGTCAAGAATCGACACGACTTCACGAACCTCACCATCCGGATGGTGAAGCAGCGGTTTCAAAATGAACGCTTGTACGATCGAGGAATCAATCAAGGTTTCTAAATAAAACAGCCTAATCTGCTTTCCCCCAATCGTCAGAGATTTCGTTTGAAAGTCACTTTGTTCGGTAAATATTTGCTTAAAATATTGCTCGATCTCTTCAACGGTTGGCTTTTGTTCCATGTTGACCCTCCTTTCCCAGTACTTCCCTTACTGTGTCCAGAGCGTGCCTATAATATGTGGGGTTCATGACAAAAAAGGAGCAGCTGCCGCATGGCAAGCTACTCCTCTAAAAGATGTGTGGTTAGGATACTTTGAACTCACCAATTAATCGATTTAACGTATGTGCCAATTCAGCCAAATGCTCCGCAGTTGCGGCATTTTCCTCCGCCCCCGCTGAGGTTAAACGAACAAACGCAAATCGGCACCCCCTGAGGAGTGCCAAATAATCTATTCCTCATTCCGTGCGCAGCTTTAGAAACAAATCCCGAAAGACTGGATCACGCTTAATATGCTGCACATAGCGAATCAGGTGGCGCGAATGATCAATACTCCATCTGGCGTCATCCGAAAGGACTGGACTCGAGATAAGTACACTCGGCGTGTTTCTTTCATCAACGAGATACGCAATGGTTGAAATGTCCCAAATCACTCGGGAGTAGGCAAAATGGTCGGGGTGACAATCGCGGAAGGTTTCATACAAATAGTGACCGATAGCCCCGCTTCCTTTCACATAAGCCTCGATCTCAGTCAGCGTTGTCTTCAAATTGGAGGCCGCATCATGGCATGGAATCAACACTAACGGAACTCCGCTATCCAAAACAACCCGTGCCGCGTGAATGTCCTGCTCCAAATTGAACTCGCGGGTATCCATCCAATGCAAGCCATGACCCCCGAGCCAGACGACAACGATATTCTCGATGATCCGAGGTTCCATCAGAATGGCAGAAGCTACGTTCGTAATCGCAGCGATCGCGACCACATATAACGGATCCTCTGGCGAAGACTGCATAGCCCGCTCAACCAAATTACGAGCAGCTTCGCTTTCCACAGGTGCTTCAGGGCCGCTCAAGTAGCTTTCCGACCCTTTGTAAATCGGAATTTCTGTGCGATTCATCAACTTTACAATTTTATGAAGCTCGTAATAGCTCTTCTCCATGCCGTCCTTCGGTCCAGTGGACAGATCGTTAAAAAAAGGCGCTGCATAAAAAGCCTCTACTTGAAGGCGCTCAGGTGATTGCAAAGCATAGACAACAGCGAACTGATCATCGATTTCATTAAATGTGTCGGTATCGAGCACCATACGAAGTTTGCCGGATTTCGGCTGCAAGCGTTGAATACGTTGTTCTTCGGGAATAGGAGGAAATTTCATGGGACAACTCCTTCGCAAACTTTTATTATGATTTGGCTTTTATGTATTAAACTAAAACTAAATATACTGTAATATTAGATCTTTTTATGATATATTTTTATCATTATTCGGCTTAAATCTTATACGATTCGGCTAATGTGAATCCGAAAGGATATGCGATTCGATGAACGGACAATTCAGTTTTCTGCTTCAAACGACGCGAGAACAACATGCTTGCATCGCTCCTCATCAGCATCAATGCTATGAATTGGTTTACTATCGGGAAGGTCTTGGTACGACCCGTGTAGGCGATGTCACCTACCAGTTCCACGACAGCACCTTTACGGTAATTAAACCGCATACCCGCCATGACGAGCGGCACGAGTTTGACACGAATGTCATATGTATCGGGTTTCAAATGAACGCAGGAACGTATGCATTACGCGAAGGTTTATACCTCGATCAACTGGATTCACCAATCCTTCCTTTATTGCAAGCGATGCGGATGGAAATGCAGCATAAACGCTCTTACTACGCGGCCAAATTGAATCATCTGGTAGGCGAACTGATCATTGAACTGCTTCGTTATGATACGTTCTCCTCAACAAATCCCACGATCGATAAGTTGATTTATGCAAAAAACTACATCGATGAAAACGTGAGTCATCCGATTAGCGTTGAAACATTAGCTGAACTCGTAGGTTATAGCTATGATCGGTTCCGTCACCTTTTTAAGGAGACATATGGACTTTCCCCCATGAACTACGTGATGTCCAAGCGGTTTGAAATTGCCAAACGACTCTTACTGCAAACAAATCTCTCCATTTCAGCTGTGGGTGGTGAGAGCGGCTTTGCGAACGATGCGCAGTTTTGCTCGCTGTTTAAGAAGGAGATGGGGATGACGCCGCGTCACTTTAGGCTCAGCGGAGAATCGTGACGTAAAAAAGGACAGCACCCATGAGGGCCACTGTCCTTCGTCTAATTCTATTTCACATTCGCATACTTATTTCCAGCCAAATCCTTGCCTCTAGCCAGCCAAATTTTAAACTCTTCCCCGCGATGATCCGTTTCTTGCAGCACTTTAATATTCGTTGAAAAGTATCTCATCGTGTAACCGCATCTGCGATAGGGACTTGTATTCGCTGCAGCCCCGTGAATAATTCTGGAATCGTGCAGGGAGCATTCTCCTGGTTCTAACTCAAAGTACACGGCTTGGGATTCATCAACCTGTTTGATTTGTGTGTTGAACGTATTGGTTGTACCATCAACATCCTCATACTCGGAGAAACCGTTGCGATGTGTGCCAGGAATGACGCGCATACAGCCATTTTCTTGATTGCTGCGATCCATTGCTAACCATACCGTAATGATTTGATCGAAACCATCCACCCGATTTTTCCAATAGGCCGAATCCTCATGCCACGGTGTTGCGCGTCCTACGAAAGGATCTTTGCAAATAAAATGACTCGACCACAGCGCGATATTTGGCCCAATGAAAGGTTCAACTAAGTCCAACACCTCATCTGATAGCAAAAACTCGAGCAAGCGCTCATCTCGAAAATGCGGAGTATCCAGCTCATCCGATAGCTTGGACCCTTTCTGCGCTAATTGCTCCTCGAAAATTTCATTCAACTTTGCTTGTTTCTCCTTCGAAAATAAAGGCTTCTTATGCAGATGATAACCTTTCTCCTGATACGCTGCGACTTCTTGATTCAGAATTAAACTCATTGTTGTTCGCTCCCTTTGTTATCAAATTAGATTCAATGGACTGGAATAACCTCATGATACGACTTCTTCGCTCCTGAATGCTTATGTCATCTTCTGAAAAAGTACGCTTATTTTCGGGATCTTGAAAGATCCAACCAGATCTGAAAATAAGTTGAATGCTTCTGAACATAGGCAAAGTCGTGTTTGTGGATTTCTTTTATACTTGAAAGTAATTAAAATAGAAGGAGCTGCTATAATGGAGCTGAAAGCGTTTAAATCTTTATGGGAATGGAACGGCAATTGGCAGGGAAAATTGGAAATGATCGCGGAGGTTGGATACTGCGGAGTAGAATACACACCGCCAGCTCAAAAAGCGGATGATCCTGCGTTTCGAAAAGCGCTGGATGCGCACCAATTAGCGTATATCGCGCAGGTTGTCACGCGTGGTCCTGATCACTTCGCTTCCTTTCGCGAACAAGTCCTCCGGGTTGCCGAGCTTGCTCCCGTGCTTATTAATGCGCATAGTGCCGCTGACCGAATGCCGCTGGTTCAACAACTCGAGTTCTTTGGTGCTGCACTTCAATTGGAACAGGAAATTGGTATTCCCATTGCGCATGAGACGCATCGCGGCAGGGCCTTTTTCACACCGTGGCAAACGGCCGAAGTGCTTCGCGCTCTGCCTGAGCTGAAGATAGGCGCAGATTTCAGTCATTGGTGTGCCGCTTGTGAAAGCATGCCGAGTGCTCTCGATGAAGATGTGGTGCTCTCGATGCAGCGCGCGATTCATATTCACGGGCGTGTCGGTTATCCTGAAGGACCGCAAGTCGCGGATCCACGCGCACCTGAATATGCAGAGCATGTAAGCACGTTTATCGGATTATGGCTGACTATTTGCGAGAATCGGCTTGCCGCCGGGGCTACGAGTATGACGTTCACGCCTGAGTTTGGTCCGCCGCCCTACCTGCAGGTTCTGCCTTTCACCAAACAACCTGTCACTGATTTATGGGAAGTTAATCTATGGATGTTCCGTACGTTCCAACAACACTATCAAGATTGGATGTCTTCCAAAAACCGATGAAAACCACACCTAATCGACACCTTAATAAGTCTTACTTTCATGATGATATCCATGTTCAATTACAAAAACATATCCTCACTGAACCCGTTGAGCTGCATTGGCATGAATTTTATGAGCTAGCATTTGTCCTAGAGGGTCAAGGAATGAACTGGGTCAATGGTTTTCCGCAACGTTTGAAGCAAGGAGACATGTTCTTGCTCACACCTGCCGATTTCCATGAAATTGCTCCAGATTCAGGAACCAAGCTGGAATTATACAACCTGATCTTCTCGCAAGCGATGCTGACTGACGACATGGTCAAGCTCTTGTTCTATCAAAATGAAGGTCATTATGCTGCATTTCTAACTGACGATTCCTTTGCGGATGTGCTTTTCCGATTTAACAGTATGATGAAAGAACAACAACTTCATGCTGCAGGCCGAGATATTGCCTTGTCAGGTGATCTCAATCGCCTTCTTCTGGCATGGCAACGGAATCGAGTGCATGAAGATGCGAAAGCTGAGGGCATAGACAAAGAGGAACATCGTTCATTCATTTATCCCTCTCACCCAGGTATTCAGAAATCGCTGATCTACCTTCAGCATCATTTTCGCCAATCCATTACCTTAGAAGATGCCGCTAAACAAGCACACTTATCCCCAAACTATTTCAGCGAACAATTCAAAAAGTCAACTGGCATCTCCTTTCAACTTTATTTACAGGGGCTTCGCCTTCAGTTCGCTCATGCACTACTCCTTACCTCACAATTGCCCGTAACAGAGATCTGCTTGATAAGCGGATTCAATACCTTGACGCATTTTGAGCGCGTATTCCGTTTACACTACGGCATGTCGCCTCGCGAAGCACAAAAGGACAGCGCCCATTAGGGTCGCTGTCCTTTATCGTTATGGCGCTGCATCTCTGTCGACATGTGTTACTTCATATAGACTCGGTACAGCAACACGGCAGCTTCAGCTCTAGTTGTCTCGCCAACAGGACGGAGCTGATTGCCATCTCCCTGTACAATGCCTGATTGGATAAGCGTTTCGATTGGTTTCCTCGCATATGAAGCAACGTCTTTACTATCGATGAACGCATTGAGCGCCGTTGTTCCGGATGAATCTTGGAGCAGTCCTTTCACTATCATGGCTCTCGCTAACAAACTCATCAGGTCCTGACGTGTAATGGGTTGTGAAGGATTAAATACATTGTCGTCATTTCCTTGTGCGATGCCCAGTGACTTGGCAATATGGACAGCTTCGGCGTAATACGCATCGGAGGGCACATCTTTGAAACGGCCTATACCGTCAGCAGATAATCCCAACGTTTTCACAAGAAGAAGGATGAAATCCGCTCTTGTTATCGAGCTGGCTGGACTGAAATGCCCCTCCGAGGTCCCTTCAATAATGCCTTTGGAAGCCATCACTTCGACTTGCGTTTGAGCCCAGCTGTAAGCCGCCAAATCGGCGAAGGACTTGACTTCATAGCCGACCCCATATTTGCTAAAATGTGTTGTGCTAAATGTGACTTCACCTGTTGCCGCATTGTATTTGCCAGATGGAACCTTATTTACCTTGCCTTCTCCATCAATGTACCAAATGGCGATATGCTCAGGATGCTTGAGCTCATCTGGTGTTGGTGTGTATTTGATCGCTACAGTAACGGGCGCCATGTTATTCTTCCACTCAACTTGTTTGCCGTCTAGCATGACCGATAGCTCGATGAGCGGTTTGTCACCAATTTGTTTCTGAATGGAATCCTTTAGTTGGGATTTATCCCCTTGACCGACGACAATACTAACTTTGGCCGCATTACCCAATGATTGGGTTGTTATCATATTGTCAGAAATCGTGACTGTACCCAAAGAAGTTTGAATTTCGAGCTTCTGGTGACCTGTTCCCGCTTGGAACAATTGAGCAGGCAACTCTTGCGAATAGATGCTAGCTCCCGCCATTGGTTTCACTTCAACCACTGCTGTCTTCGTGCCAGAAGCATCAGAAGTTACTTGGCTCATTGCGGTGGAGATCGATGCCGATGTTATGACTGACTTTGCAATATCTCCCGTTACAACAGGCGTAACCTGAATGATGTTTCCTGATGAAGGAGCTGGTGGAGCTGGTGGAGCTGGTGGAGCTGGTGGAGCTGGTGGAGTTGGTGGAGTTGGATCTGTCGGCGTAGGCGTACTGCTGCCAATTGTAATTGTTGCCGTTTTACCAAGGGCGAGCGGTGTTGTAGCCAAATTTTTGTCCACATTCATGAAACGATCCCATGTAATGGATGCATTGCCGCTCGCGCCTTTTTTCACCGAAAATGTTAGTACAGTTAATGCCTTACTGCCATTTTCTACAGCTGCATCTTTTCCCACTTTCGTAAAAGCAAACACTAATTCGCTGCTGTCCGCCGCGGGCGGGACACTGATACCATTCGTCAGCGTTGTTGTCGCGGAAACAAAGGCAAGCTTACTCGTATCATAGGTGAATTTGGACTCGAAAGCATACATGGCCGTTACATTTCCAGTTGCTGTTACAGTAAAGGTTCCTTCTGGCGCAACAGTAGCGTTGCTTGCCGTTAATGTAAACCCAGCATTTTCTTCAGTGTTGGCAAGTACCGTCACGGCCGAACCGAATACTAACATCATAATGATGGTAACGAGACATGTAAAATACTTCATAGTTTTGATCCCCTTTTAAAAAAATAATTTCGTTTAATCCTTAGGTATGATCTTGATATAATCAATGCCTAGCTGATAACCTGTTCCACTCGTACCTGTTACATAAAATTTAAATCTGCGATCGCCAGCAGCTAACTGAACATCATTGGCAATTGTCAATTCGGTGTACTGGGCAGAAGCCGCGTACAAATCTTGCGCAGTTCCTATATTTACGCCGTCAATCGACATTTGAAACTTGCCTCGGGTACTCATTTTTTTGACGCCAACTTTAATATCATACTTTCCATCATGAGACACGTTGGCGAAATAGTTAATATAGTCCCCGACACCATTGCTGTCGAAAATTTGACAAACCCCTCCGCTGCAATTGACATCACTGGAATTGGTCAGCGTTTCTCCTGATGTTGTCCCGAGTGTCATCGATTCTGCCTGATAGACTGCTTGCGGCCAACCGTTCCACAGCTCGAAATTATCCCAATACAGCTGCATGATGCCGCCGTTATTTCGAATGTGGTTGATATACTCCTCGCCGGTGTAGAGCTTCATGGGATTGAAATTAGCGAGACCGACTGGTGATGCATTATGCGTATTGTAAGTCCAATTTTTCACATCAAATAAAATTTGACGGCTTCCTCCACTCGGGGTCGCGGCTACATAAAATCTACCCGTTGATGCATCTCCTTTCTTATAGTAAAACTCCAGCGTGATCCATTGATTATAGGAAACCGTGAACGATTTGGCATCTGCGCGCCAGATTTCAACGCGTGTATTATTTTCCATGTTTTCCGAATTCACACTGAAATACAAAGGTTTATTGGACCCAGCATTTGCATCCTTATTCAAACCGAACGTAATGCGGAATGGGTAGCTGCTGCCCGTCCACGTGGGGTCATTCCAGAATTCTGCTAACGTTAGCCAAGGAATGGCATTGCTGAAGCTCTCCAGCTTCTGCATGTCGGGATGCAGCTTCAGACGCACTTTATAATACATTTCATTTAACGATTGCTGCGGATTTCCTGTTTCATCATAGATACTGGTTTGAATTCTTCCTTTCAAGAAACCAGTGTCTTGGATGGTCGCATTCTTCAACCAATAATGAAGCACTTTATTCCCTGAATAAGCGGGATCTGTGATAATACTCGCATATCGATCTGTCGCCGCTCCCCCTTCATATTGAATTTTAAATGTACCGATCTGCGAGTTGCCTTCCAAATCAGTCACCCAATTGTTCTTGGTCGCGTACGAAGTATCGGTACCCGTTATATCATCATCTTGTGCATCAAGCTGAGAAAGTGTTGAACCGCTTTCAAAACCAGATTGAAAAATGACCGAACCTGGTGTTGCTGCAAAAGCTGTTGATACGCTAATGACCAAGCTCAGCATACCTAGGCACCCCAAAAGCTTTACAACTCTTTTTCCTTGTTTTCTCATTCATCATTCACTCCTTTTAATTGTTAGTATTAGGTTTCTTCTACGACTACCCCCTATGGATGAGTGACCGGGAGAGATGAATCTCTCCCCCAGCCATTTTCTATCTAAAACTTTAGTGCAACTGCGGCAAGATCAACAATATTAATCACGCCATCGTTGTTAATATCACAATTTTTAATTCCTTGCCAATCGGAAGCTGATGATGTTTTGCCATAGTTCTTAGCCACAAGGCCGAGGTCAACAATGTCAATTCCATCAATACCATTCACGTCTTCACGCTCGCGACCATGAACCGAAGTTGTAAAGGTGTCTATTGCTGCTTGAAGTGTAGTTGCTGCTGTCTCAACCTCAGCTTGCGAAGTAGAAGCATTGTTTTTGACAATGACGGCTGCTGCAATCGCTGCACTTAGTACATTTTTGGAACCAGCAGGGTACTGACCCGCATTCGTTCCTTCAACAGCGTTAGCAAGCAATGTTTGTGCAGCCGTGATCATCGCTACTAAAGCTGCTTTATCAAGCGCTGGCAATTGTATGCTCAGCGAACCGCTGACTGTCGTCTTCTTACTAATGGTGTCTGTAATATCAGAAACTGCCGTGATCACCGTTGTACTCGCCGTAGATGAAGGTTTGCTTCTAAATCGAAGGCTCAGCAAATTCTCATTCCCTGTGACGACTCCTTGCTCTCCTAGACTCGCCATCTTAATACGAATTTGTCCTGGCGAAGTTTCCGGGCCGCCAACCATCGTGTAATTCGGCTTTACAGCGGTTGCACTGACAAAATCCAACTTAGTTGCATCGTAGGAGATCTGAATGTCTTGTGCATAAATATTCGGATACATACTTTGAGCGACACCATTCAAGTGATATGTATACGCTACTTCTTCACCAGCACGTATGGTCGCAGCGCCTTCTAGCACGTTGGCAACTGGACTAGCGGTAAGTGTTGTTACTTCAGTAGCGTTTTCACTTTCTATGCCATTCTTAAATGCACTAACCGTGACATAGTAGGTTTTCGCTGTATCAAGACCCGTAATGATAGAGCCATCAGCAAGCGGCGCCGCAACGCTCATCACATTCGTGTATGTATGCGAAGCATCACCATACTTAATGTTGTAGCCTGTAGCACCAGCAACAGCACTGAACTTGACTGTTGCTTGACCGTCGCCTGGTACAACGGAAGTAATCACAGGCTGACTTAACCCACTCAATAACTCAACCTTGAAATCATCGAAATATACAGGCGTAAGTACCGAGAAAATACCGACAGTTCCTTGCGTTAGCGTTGTATCGACAAGGTCATAAGCCAACACATCATCAATATAAAGCTTGATGCGGTTACCTTCAAAGGTTGCCTTCATCGTGTGTTCAAGCAATGCCTTATTCAGTGTAAAGTCATAAGCAATATCCGCTTGGAACGCACCATTCACTTTTCTTCTAAGCATTGCTTTTTCTGTGTTTGCGGTTTTATCATATTTATACTCAGCCACATAGTAAGTTGAAGCAGTATTCACTCTGCCAAGCAAACCTACTTCTTTCGTGATATCATCTGTCGGAAGTGTGAATTTAGTTGAAATTGCATAATTACTCCAATTAGAGCCTTGCGTCAGCCACAGTCGCTCCGGATTACCGATACCCGTTTTGATTTTACCATTTTCCATCACAGGTGAGCCTATTGATAATACCCAATCGCTGACATACTCACCGTCGTTGAAATTGTCGCTGAACATCGTCGTGCTGTTCGCAATCGCTACCTTTTCCGCAGAAAGGGCGCTTGCGCCATTGGCATTTCGACCTTCAATCGCGAAATAATAAGGTGCTTGCGCAACGGGTACGGTTACGACATAGCCTGAAGCCGTGATATTGTCGATCGATTTGGTGTAATTGCCTGAGCTGATGCCATATTTCAGCGTATATGACGTATTCTTCGGATCCGTTGTAAAGTTAATACGGAGCTGATTGCCGTCAGAAATGATGTCTGTAATCGTTGGAACAACAGCATCTGGCACCTTCGGCGCCAAGGATAACTCCCTGGAATTCAAACTTTCACCTGACGGATCAATGGATGAAACAACCATGTAATAGGTCGTATCATTCGTTAAACCCGTAATAACTGGCGTCGTGCTAGTTGTGATATAAGAGTTCGTATACTGACCCGGTGCAGTGCCATACTTCACTTTATAAGCACTCACGCCAGCTACTCCTGAGTACTTCAGGGACAGCTTCCCATTTCCTACGCCAATGGATTGGAAATCCGGCGCATGGACGCTTGCATTTTGCACGAGTACACCATCGAACTTCGCACTGGTTAGATCTGAATAAAGCCCAACAGCACCAGCGGTAAATGTCGAATCTGTCGTCGTTAACTGTTCTACACCATCAACATGAAGTGTTAAATGATTACCTTCAAGTACAGCGCGAAGACGATGTGCCGTTCCTGCTGATAAACTGACATCTTTCTCCACAAGTGTTGTCAATGTGCCTGCTGATTTCTTCTTAATTGCTAGCTTTCCGTTCTTGTAGGAGAAGAGATAGAAATTGTTCTCATCTTGTACGCGACCAAGCAATCCCGTCTCGCCAGCTGCCATATCCTTGATCCAAGCGAAGTAGCTGACATTATCAAAACTGTTCTTGGCATACACAACTCCGTTGCCAGAAGCATTGGTTTGAGTTAATAGCTTTTCATTCTCATCAACAGGCTTGGCGCCTGTCATGTGTGAAACAGGATCCTTCGTATTATACGGAACGATACTATCGTTAACCGCCTGCCAACTGCCGCTTTTAACAATCCAGTTATCCGTCAAACTGCTTGTGGCACCGTCATAGTTAAAGGTATCGTTAAACAATGCTGGTTTCAGATACCCCATTGATATCATACTGTTGATATAGAAGCTTTCCGGTAAGTAGCTCATTGCGATCTCGTATGAAGATTGGGTGAAATAGCCATTAATGACTTTGGCATAATAATCCGATACGCCAACACGTTGCAGTTTCACAATATTGGCCGCCATGGACTCATTGCCTGGTACACTCATGAATCCGAAGTACGACATAATACGCGTATTCTGCAAGCTAGGGTCAATCCCTAGAACCGTGTAGCTTGCGCTTTGTCTGGAACCCTTCGAATCGGTCGCGTCAAACTCATGACCCATGCCGAGCTGCCCCATATAGTCGCCTTCTTGTGCTAAATGCGTCCACGAATTGCGTTGAGAAACATCGTGCAGCTTCAACGGATTTTGGAGGAATTGATCTAAAGTCACCCCTTTAAAAGACCAGTTAGCAGGCTGAATGGTGCTTTGTACTTTAACTGCCTTTTCAGCCAATTTGGCTGCTTCTGTAGAGGCCGTGGAGAAATTCGTAGTTTTCTCGAACGATTCCTTAATTTTGGTTAATCCCTGCGCATTCAACTCATTGATAAAGGCGATATGATCATAATTTTGCAGGATATCCTTCACATTTTCCAAACCCAAAATAAAGGAAGATGTAAAGAAAATCGTGAGATTTGGCTCCCAGTAGTTAACTCCAGTACCATTCCAGGTATTCGGGTCCCCGTTCATGGCAAGGCGATCCCCTGGGCGAAGATTTCCGGACTCATTGTAATCGTTAATCGTGTAGGCTGTACTAATTAATCCCGCTTTGAACAACGTCAGGAGCTTGGATTTCTCTGCATCTGTGAACATACTCATCACTTCTTGATCATTCCACAAGAGTGCGATACTGTAGAGCATCGGAGATTGCCCTCTGCTATCCAGCCCTCCTTGAAGGTTAGGCATGTTCGCTGGCGTTGAAAGCATCTTCTTCACGGTCGACACATACCGATTGATATAGACAGGATCCCGATCACCGGTTACAATTTCTTCGGCAATATTACTGAGCCCTTTCGTATTTTTTAGTTCCACACCAGAACCTTCCGCTGCATCTTTATTGCCAAACGTAATATTTTCCGTATCCGCCATGGCCTTCTGCAAATCAATTTGCCTAGGGGGCAAATACGGATAAACATTACTTGCCGCAGCAATTGCAGCTGTAGCAAGTTCTGTTGTTGCTACATTTCCGATAACATCCTTAATGGCATTCGCGTTGATGCGAAGCTTATTGTTGCTACCCGCTATAGGTTGGGTAAGAATTAAAGTAAGCGTGCTTCCGCTTAGAATCACACGATCTGAATTGCCAAGTGCACTATAGCTTGTGCCTCCATTGGAAGAAAGCATAATGGCTTGCTTCAGCGCAGCTTCATCCGCACCGTTATTGACCACATTTTCACTGAAAACAACAACAATTTTCTTGTTAAAATTGGATGGGAACGCTGCCTGAATTTCTGGCGCGCTTGTATCCGCAATCACGGGATCAGACGTGTATGGAGTGGAAACCACATTACCCGCTGCATCTTTCAAGGTGTTTGCCGCTACGCGAAGTTGATTCAGACTGCCTGTTAGTTGCGCAGCTCGCGTGACTTTGAGCGTGCCGCCCGTAACTACTACGGTGTCCCCGCCTGCCAATGCCAAGAAGTTCGTGCCATCTGTGGAGAACGTAACCGCTGCTTTCAAATCAGTAGAATTCGCCATATTCGAGAGCAAGCCTTCATTCGCTGACACTGTAAATTGCTTGCTGGTCGCATCGGTTTGCAGCACCGAATTGAGCACCGGTGCCACGTCATCATAGGACAGGGCATTCGTCGTGACAGTGGTTGTTAGGATATTTTGCCCGTCATCTTGCAACGTGTTGGCATTAATCTTGACCTTCGCGCCAGATAGGCTCAACCGATTAGCAAGTGTAATGGTTAGCTTCGTACCATTCAGAGTGACTTGATCACTGCTGTCTAGAGCAGAGAACGTATTCCCATCTCTAGCTAATGTAATCGCAGCTTTCAAAGTACTCGCGCCCGCTGTCGCATTGTTCAATCGTTCGTTAAAATTGAGTTCGATCGTCTTATTCTCATTGCTTACTGTACTATCCGAATAAGCAGGTGGAATGGTATCATAGTTCAGAACCAATTGCGGGGCATTCGCGCCGCTTTCTTTGGCATTCACCGTGCGGTTAGGTGAACTATTCCCCAAGAGTACGAAGGATGCCGTGCCATCTGCCAGTTTCTGTTGCTGCACATAGGAAGTAACATCCCATTCATACCAACCGTTGGCTCCGCCTACACTCGTTGTGCTAATCGCGGTCCCATAGGCAGGTTGGTTCGTATACGTGAGTCCTGCTTCCGTCCAGTTATCGCCAACCGCATAAAGCGTTAACGTCTCCGCTGTGGCTCCCGCGTCGGCAAAGTTCAAGCGTACTTTCGCCGAGTTGAAAATGCCAGCAGTTCCAACCGCATATTTCAAGAAGATGCGTCGATTAAAGGTAGATCCGCCTTCTTTTAGCACCATCGTTGATTCTGTACCGTAGTTAGTTCCAACATTGAGGGCAGCACTGTCTACTCTCGCATCTTCAGAGACGATAATCGTTCTGGCATTCTCCAGACCGCCCAAAATCGCAGTTACCGTGTCGACCGCCGTTACGGTTCCACTGCTTGTTGATTTCAGCGCGCCAGACGCTACTTTCACTTTATTTTGTAATCCGGTTAGGGCTTGATTCAATGTAATAAATAGTTGATTACCATTAATGGAAACACTATCTCCAGATTGCAGTGCCCCATAGGTAGTTCCGCCATTGAGTGATAGCGTGATACTATCTTTCAGTTGAAGTGCTGTGCCCGTCATGCTGATGGGCTTATCGTAAGTGAGTGTAATGCTTTTGCCATCACTACCGACCACAGCCGTGGTAAACGCAGGTGCGCTCACATCTTGCTGTCCAATAAGCGCTTCCGTTATGACCGGAGTCGAAAGGACATTGCCAGCAGCATCTTTTAATGACGCCCCTGCAACTTTAATCTTATTCGTGGATCCGCTTAGTGCTTGCTCTAATTGAATTTGAATCCCGCTGCCGCTAAGGGTTGCCGAATCGTTCACACCTAGGGGTGAGAAGTCAACGCCATTTGTCGCCAGATACACATTATCCTTAATGGTACCTGCTGCATTAAGCACGAGAGACTCATTAAAGTTAACTGAGATTCCTTTGTAATCGGGACTGACGGTTGACGCTTGATAGGCTGGCGGTACATCGTCAGTTGTGTATTCGAGATAAGGTCTTAGTGCATTATTCGTCGTATAGTCTTTGCTATAAATATCTCTTGAAGTCGTAGAAGTACTCGACAACATGATCGTTGCTTTTCCAACGGACTTTTGTGTTTTAATAAACGTTGTGAGATCAATTTCGTAGAAGCCTGCCGTCTCGCCAAGCGTGATCGTCCCTAATTTGGCAGGATTATAACTTGGTTTCGTGTTCCATGTTACCGTTGTCTCATCCCACGTGTTATTCGCCTCATAAACATTCACTGTCACTGTAGAGCCCGCTAACGCTTTTGCATATATTTTGACTTTTGCATTGGTAATCGCATTGGCATTTGGCAAAGTGGCCAAATCGAATCTCATGAATATTCTTCGTGTAAAAGGCGTCGTTGTTGCCGTATTGCTATCTTCTTTCAAAGGAAGGATCGTTGCCGAGTTATAATTTGTACCTTGGTTTGTCGTTCCTCCACTGCCGCCATCTACATAGGCGTCTGCTTCGGCCACAACCGAATTGGTTGCAGCATGTGCCGTCTGCGGTTGAATCAACACTGGACCGTTTAATATAGCGAGCGTCAAGCTGCCTACTAATACTTTGCTTAGAAGTTTTTTCCACTTGAAGGATTTCAATTGGCTCCATCCTTTCATACTTTATTGATTCCCCACTTCATAAATGATTGCGCTTTCATTTGATGTTATAAAGTAAATTGCTCCGTTGTCATATCGCAATTCGGAAAGTGAAGACCTGCGGCCTCCACTTTCCTTGTTCTCTTTTTCCAACCAACGATCCTACTTCTTACCGTTCGCGTTGTACCAATCCGTCGCTTGCTTCACCAGATCGTTACCGCCACGCGTTTTCCAATTTTTCACGAATTCATCAAAATAGTCAACGGGTTGGTTACCCAATACAATCTTCGCTGCTGTTTCAATGAACATGGTACCAGGAACACCAAACTCACCGATTTCTGGTTGTGTAGACTTAAATGTTGGAGCTCCTAACAAGACGTTAGGTTGTCCTTCTTTTTTACCTACTGTAAAGAATTCTTCCAATTTCGCTACTGCATCTGCGCCTAGTTGAACTTTCTTCAACTCTGGATTCCAACCTGCAAGGTTAAACGTTAAGCTTCTCCAAAGGATGGATTTATCGTCCGTATCTTTTTGTTTGTTATACGTAATTTTACCTGCTCCATCTTTGGTGAACGTATTGCCAGGAACACCGAAGTTAATGAACTCTTGTCCTTCTTGTGTCACTAACCAATCAAAGAATTTAACAATCGCTGCAGGATCTTTCGCTTTTTTGGTAATCGAGAATGTTTTGTTGTATGCAGAAATTCCGAATCCAGCATATTCAACGCCAGGCGCTTTAGGAGAAAGAAGCGGAGCTACAATGGCACCTTTGCCAGGAAGCGCTTTGTTTAATTTATCCTGCCAATCCCATGCAAGGCTAGGATCGTGAACCCATACGCCGACTTGGTCATTCTGAATCTTTTGTTCCCATGTATTACGTTTATTCGTCATGAACTCGCTATCTAATAATTTCTCATCATTTAGCTTTCTGAGATAAGCAAGCGCTTGCTTCATTTGTGGACTTGTGTTGGAAGGAACAATTTCACCGTTAATTAATTTACCGCCGAACTCGTTAGCGCCAAACATGCCAAGCACGGTATCTAGCCATGTGAAGTTTTCTCGGCCTGACAATGGAATTTCATCTTTTTTCCCGTTGCCATTCGGATCCTTATCACGGAATGCGATCAACATATTCATAAATTCTTCCGGTGTTTTCGGTGCTTCCTTAATGCCGACTTTATCCATCCAATCCTTACGTACAAAGAACATCCGGTTAACAGGTGAATCTCCGTTAGCAGATTCTGGTATTGCATAGATTTTCCCGCCACGTGTTACGCCATCCCACGCTGCTTTCGGAATGACCTTTTTCAAGTTTGGTCCGTATTTATCCAGATACTCATCTAGTGCAACCAGCTGATTATTAGCGAACAAATCGCCATTAACACCATAATCTTGAATGGCATCTGGTAATTCACCGCTCGCAAATTTAACTTTCTTAAGCTGGTCAGCCTGTGCATGAGGTAAGAATGTGATATCTAGGATCGTGTTCGTTTTCTCAGCCATATATTTAATTGTCGGGTCATCCATCGGATTCCCGCCTGGAACAGGCTGATTGTTGTCCGTCGAAAGCAAGCTGAATTTGACTGGTGCTTTAGGTGCTTCCGTGGCTTTCGCGCTTGTGGCTGGACTTGCTGTCGAGCCGCTTTCTGTTGCTTTGGTGCCACATGCAGCAAGTACACTTACCATCGATACAGCTACAGCTAAGCTAACCCATTTTTTTGTTGAAGTCATTCAATATTTCCTCCCTTTTTGTATACATCGCTGATTTCATTATATATGAAGACTTGAGGAAAATGCCGAAACCGTGCACGATACAACATTTTCCAACTGTCGACATAACGACTTATTCTTTCACAGAGCCAAGTGTGGCTCCTTTCACGAAATGCTTCTGTAAGAACGGATACAGAATCACAATTGGTGTTGTAGCGAGCACAATGGTCGCCATTTCAAGCGCCTTAGGAAGAAGCTTGCCTCCTGTATCACCAGCAACCGCTGCCGCAATATCGTTGGAGCTGCCTGCGGCGATTAAGAAGTAGATATACATTTGCAAGGTCTGAAGATGCCGATCGTTAATGTACAGAAGTGGGGCAAAGTAACTGTTCCAATGCCCAACGGCATAGAACAGAAGCAAAGTCACCATGATCGGCTTGGATAATGGAACGACAATTTGCCAAACAATGCGATAGTCATTCATCCCATCCACTTTTGCAGCATCGAAGAGCTCCTCGGGTAAATTGCGGAAGAACGTAATACACAGAATCATGTTGAATGCGCTAATCGCGCCAGGCACAATTAAAGCCCACATGGAATTGATCAAATGCAGCTCTTTGACGACCAAATACGTAGGAATCAGAGGCGCCTGGAAGACCAGTGTAAAAATAATGAACAGCATAATGCCCCTGCGGCCTCGTAAATACGATTTGGACAGTGGATATGACCCGACAATGGTGAGAACCATATTAAGGGTCGTGGCAATGACGACAACTTTCACCGTCATCCAGCCTGCTCGCCAGAAGGAGTCGTTCGCTGCCACATATTTGAATTGCTGCAGTGTTGGCTCCACAGGCCAGAAGGAAACTCTGGATTGAATGAGCGCGTTATTGGAAGAGAATGAGCCTGCCACAACGTGTAGAAGCGGCAGCAACGCGAGAAGACTCATGATCACCAGCAGTGTGATATTGAAGGCATCGAATGATTTCTCGCCCATAGATCGTTTGATTTTCATTAGAAGCCTCCTAGAATAAACTTTCACCTGTTGTTGATTTACTTATTTTATTCGCGCCAACCAGCAGCACGAAGCCAATCACCGATTTGAATAATCCGATCGCCGTTGTAATGGAGAACTGTCCATTCATGATACCTAAGCGGTAGGCGTAAGTGTCTAGAATCTCTCCGACTTCGTACGTTATCGGGCTTAAGAAGATATACACCTGTTCGAAACCAACATCCATGACATTCCCTATTTTCAATAGCAGGAGAATCGTGATGGCTGGCAGCAACCCGGGTAGCGTTACGTACTGGAACTGCTTCCAACGTCCTGCGCCATCCATTTTCGCCGCTTCGTACAGGGAAGGACTAATGCCCGATAAGGCAGCCAAGAAGATAATCGTGCTCCATCCCATCTCTTTCCAAATACCAGCTGATACGACTACACTTCGGAAAGCCGAAGGTGATTGAAGGAAATCGAAGGTCGGCAAGCCCAAGCCTTTGAACATGTCATTCACGAGACCACTTTGCTCTGAAAGCATCATGTAGGCCAACCCATATACGAGCGTCCAGGATAAAAAGTGCGGCAAGTACAGCACCGTTTGAACCGACCGCTTCAAGGCCATTTGGCGAACTTCGTTCAAAAGACAAGCTAGAATAATTGGCGCTGGAAAAGAAAATACTATCTGGTAAAGACTGATCAATAACGTATTCTTGACCAAGCGAACATATTGCGGATTCGTATACATGAGTTCAAACCATTGGAATCCAACCCATTTACTTTTGATAAAACCATCAAAGATATTGTAGTCCTTGAAGGCGATTATACTGCCCAGCAACGGTACATATTTGAATGTGATAAAATAAAGAAATACGGGAATCAACATGACATATAATGCGTTGTTTTTTCTGACAAATCCGATAAAACTCAGCTCTCCCGATCTGTGCTTCCTGGCTGCAGCTGGCTGAATCGGTTGGACCGATGTCACTCCTATCGTCTCTTCATTCATGGGTCCCACTCCTTCTCTCTTTATACTCCAATTATATAAACCTTCGTTTCGCGGTCCTAGTAGGGAATCTTTCGAAGTTCATGGTAATCTTCTGTTCTTTTGTCAGGTTTCGACACGATAGGTGATCTGTCCGTCATCCAAGCTAGACATAACCATCGGCACGGTGCCTTGTTCCCAATCAGCGAACAACAGAATAGGGACTTGGAGGGAGCCTCGGACTGGGGCAAAAGACTTCGTCCCAACCACCGCATCGTACACGAAGCCTGCAGCTGCATCCAAATACCCGAACACCGCTACACCTCTCGGGTAGAAGCTCAAGCTGTTGCCATAAAAGGTCTCGAAGAACAACGCGATCTGCTGCGAGTTCGTCGTGGTTTGCCAGCTCCAGTAGTTTTCTGCGAGATGCAAAAGATCAAGTCCGCGATATGCCGCAGCAATGTCTCTGAGCATATTCATCGATATCCAACCAACCTTGCGGGAATGACTTGCCAGCCCTGGGATGAAAATACTCTTGTCCTGCATATCAATATAGCTAGTGTGGCGGCAGCCATAGCGACCTAGGGTCTTATCCGTAGCCGTTGCCATATCACGACGGAGTCTATCATTGCGCAAGCCAGTTTGATGCCCAACCATATCGAGTAGTGACAAACCGTTAGGCGTATAAACATGATAAGCATCCCACCCTAGCAGCTCACCTGTTTGCGGTTCGCCTGTCCATGGATCAACGGTGCCATCCATCGTTCGCGATAACGTCACGGCATAATGATCGTCCAGCCAGCCCTGTTCCTCAATGGTCGCGAGTGCAGCTTGAGTGAAATGATCATACGCCTGCAGCTCCAGCTCGCCCACATGCTGCAAAATGTGAATACCTGCCTGAATCGCAGCCAGCGATTTTACGCCTAAGTAAACTTGCTCCGAGCCATACTGAATAGCTGGGGAGGCATCGTCTACCGTATTGGCGCATCCTTTGTCGGGAATGCCATTGCCCGTCGTATCACATCGAACGATAAAATCCATTAATTGGCGGATAAATTGGGCGTGCTGCTTGATCGTAGCGTCTCTTCCTGTTCGTCTCCAATGGGTATAGGCAAGCAGGATGTAATTCGTGCTTTCTTCGACTTCCATCTCATGGTGGTAATACTGCTTCGTGCTATCCCCAAATACACCCATATCGTGTGATAAAAACAGCGTACCCTCTCCACTTTCACCCAGCACTCGCTGACCATCCTTACCGAAAAACGGCCATTCATTTAGTTCAAGCTCCAGCAACTCTGGCCAGAAGGCCAAGTAGAAAGGCCCTTGCGTGTATTCCACATCCACCGTGGAGTGGAAATAACAATTCCCCTCCCACACAGTGAACCAGTCTTGACCGTTGTCTCGCACAACCCACCATGTATTCATTAACCACGCGTGCAAGGTTTGTGCCAGTAATTTGGAAGTGGTGTCGCCCAGTGTGTGATTGGATAAAATGTGATCCACCTTGCTTGAGTTTTCTTTCACGGCATTGGCATGCTGGATGGACCAGTCCACAACTTGCTCGATATTCTTAAAGCTCTGCGTGTATTTGAATGGGCTGCGTTTGCCTAGAACATTAAGCAGCGGTTGATCCCATACGCACCAAGCGAGTGAAAGCGTCGTTCCTTCATTCCCTTTATGGAGCGAGAACGGTGCGGTTACACAAGCCCCATCCCACTCACCAGATAAAATGGCAATGCGGTCCTTACAGGCAATCGTCTCTTCGTTCGATCGAATCGCTTGGCGGTGATCGTCTTCTTCGAACGGACGTAGAATCACGGAATTATACGTCGCTTCGATATGACCTGTTGGTTCATGGATATGGAAGTCGAAACCTTTGCCCGAAAAGCCTAGAAACAGCTTGCCCTCGACGATTTCATCGTACTGTGCAGTCCAGCGGAACGAGGAGGGTAAGCGTTTCACCTCTAAATCCAAGTACACAACCGGTACGGTGCTGAAGAAATTATCCCTTGGTCGAAAAGGAATGCGTGCCGTCAATTTCACATGAATTCCCGTCGTAGGATCAATGCCGCTTAACGACATCGTCGTTGCTGTGATTTCTTGATCCATAAATTCAAAGGATCGTTCTTCCCCTGCGAGCGGCAGTGTGAGAATGCGGTCTCCCAGATCAATCCCCGCATGAAGCTGAAGCGGCAAGCCTGGATGGTTGCCGTGCCTTACTAGATAGGCTTGGTGATTTGCTGGATCCCAGGCAAGTCCTAGCCGTGATCCCAGCACAGTTAATGCGTCTCCCATTAATTGCAATGTTCATTCCTCCTGAAGATGGCATGTGTCGAGTTATACATTAATTATAGGACTAGCGATATCTTCCTAACACTAGAGGGGCTTTCGATTTACTACGACAATCTTCGGGAAATCAGTGGTAGATAGAAATAAAACCAAAAAAAGACCGCACCCCACCAGGCACGGTCTTCCCTATTTAAGATTTCATCCGCTTCTTATAGTCCAGCGGGCTTAAACCGTAGTGCTTTTTGAATAGTTGCGAAAAGTACGTCACATCTTCGTAGCCAACTTGATTGGCAATCGTATATATTTTCTCCGACGTTTCCATCAAAATGTTCCGAGCTTCCTTCATCCGGACGGCTACCGTGTAGGTCCCAATGGTCATCTCGGTCTCTTGCTTGAATAACGTGCACATATACGTTTTGTTCATGGCGACAAGATCCGCAAGGTCTTGCAAGTTAATCTGCTCGCCATAGTGCTGATCGATGTACTGTTTGACTTTATCAATCACCTTCACCGATTGCTGATCACGAATGCCACGCATCGTGTCGACTAATTGGTTCGCACCTTCCTCTAGCCTGCGCACCGCACACAGTCGAAAATAGCTCCGAACCGCCTGCAGCGTCAGTGTCGCATCCCCAAGCCCGAGGTCATTGCCCTCTTCTAGCTCCAGCTTGAAACGTTCCGAAGAAAGCTCCTCGATGATCGTACTCAGCCATAAATTACTTAGCGGATTCAGCAAGTTAAAGTTTCCCTCGACCCATTCTTCGAGCAGCTCCAACGTTTCCACGATGAGTAGTGGCAGTGTTTCCACATGCAGGGTACGAATGTGCTCCAGCCACTTGTCCACCATTTGCTTATGATGGGGCAGCTTTCTTAGCATTAACTGCGCAGCATCCCGATTGCGATCTTCATCTAGTCTCTCTTTCGCCTTATCCAAGGCGCTGAAGAGAAGATCTTCATCCACGGGCTTCAGAATATAATCCAAGGCATGGAGCTGAATGCTCATTTTGGCATATTGAAAATCATCATAACTGGATACGACCATACACCGCACCCATGGATAACGCTGATTAATCTCGCCAATTAAGGCTAACCCGTCCATGACTGGCATCCGAATATCCGTGATACATAGATCAACATAATGATATTCCAGCCAATCCAAAGCTTTCGCACCGTTAGCAGCCGTCCCAGCAACAACTGTTGTTTGATTATAAGCTTCAATAGATGCCGATAAACTATCCCGGATCAGGGAGGAATCATCGACAATAAGTACACGTATCATCCGTTACTCCTCCTTCATCTTTTTCGGAAAAATGACACTGACTCTCGTGCCTCCGCCCTCTGATACACGCTCTACCCGAATCCCTGCATGACTATGATGCGGATAGTACGTTCGGAGACGGTAGTGAACATTCAACATCCCGACCCGTGACAGCTGTAGAAATTCTTGCTCGGTCCTCACCTGATGAAGCGCTTCTCTGATCTCACTCAACTTCTCATCTGAGATGCCTGTTCCATCATCTTCAATATCGACACGAATATTGTCGTGTTCATAGCGGTATGCGGAAATGGCCACGCGCAGCTTCTCACCCGTCATTTCATAACCATGCTTGATACAATTCTCAACGAATGGCTGCAAGCAGGCTTTGAGGCATGCCGATTGGGCAATTTCACTTTCGATCTGAAAATGAAACTCCAACTCACCTGGATACAGGTTATCCATGATTTTCATGTAGTCACCAATATGACTAATTTCATCTTCTAACGTCACCAATGATTCTTTGTAATTCGATGTATAACGCAGCATATTAGAAAGAGCAATCGTTGACTTGCGAATCTGTTGGTGCCCCGCCAAATTGGCCATCGCATTAATCGATTCTAACGCATTATACAGGAAGTGCGAATTAATTTGCGATTGCAGGGCAGATAGGACCGCTTGCTGCTGAACCATTTTGGACTCTGCTAATAAATGAATTGAATCGTCAATCCGATCGAGCAACAAATTGTACGTTTCTGCCAAATCCGCTACTTCATCCGTCCCCTTCACATCGGTTCGTATATCAAAACGACCTAATTTCGTGGTACTTATCGTCCTGCGGAGCAGCTTGATGCGTTTCGTAATGGAATGTGAAACGAGATAGACGAGGACAATCGCGCTGATTAAACTAGCCAGTGCAATCGCAATCGTCCAATTGCGAATCTCGATAATGCGCTGAGCCAAATCCTTGTAAGGCACGAACACAATGACTTTCCAATTTACCTTCGGAATGGACTGATACACAATCATCTGCACATTGTCTTTATCATAGAGATAGCCAGATGCGTTGTTACCCATTTTCGCCATAACCGATAACTCTAACTGTGTATTGATCTTCTTGATGTCTGGCGCCGAGATCACCATGCCCTCCGCGTCCGTAATTAAGGCTTGGCCATTGCGGCCTAGTTCAATCTCGTTCAGAATTTGCTGCGTCGGCATGAGTGAAATATCTACGGCTAGATAGACGGGATGATCGCTGTAAAACAGCTTCTGAACATACGTTAGAATAGGAAGCTGAATGGGTTCTCCGTTGCTGTTCCGATAATCACTTCTTAGTTCGACGAAAGATTGAATACGTCCATTCTCGATCATCTTCTCCATAATACCGACAGCCTGGAAAGAAAATTTCGTATTCAACACAGCATCCCAAATCCCATTTCGATACACAATTTCGTTTCCATTTTCATTATACAAAATAATTGAAAGCGTTTCCTGATGGTAACTAATATACGGACTAATCACTCGATTTTCCATATCTTTGAGCTTACTATAGTTCCCATAGGAATCGCCAGGGGCAATTCGCGTCCAATCTTGAAAATCTTGACTGACCGCGAGCGTTTGAAAAAATTGTTCATTATCATTAATATAACGCGTTAAATTTAAGGTAGCCTGTTTCAAAATCTGATTGCTGAAGCGCTGCGCATCGGACTCAATCGCTCGTGCGCTTTTGTAATAGCTGAAGCTGCCAATGGTGATGACCACCAAGATGACAATGCATGTGATCATAAGAATGAGCTTCCATTGCAAGGAACTTTTGATAAAACTGTACAACGTGATGCCCTCCTTCGTTCCTATCTAGCATGCATTATACACCTTGAGCGGGCATTTGTTTAGCCTTGAATAAAACGCACGATAACCGCATCATTTGCAGCGATGTTCACTGTCGTTCTGCCTGCGATCTGCTGCGGATGGCTGCCGTACAAGCTTTCGCTAGCTAGCCATCCCTCATGGATGTTGAGCATGACTTCTCTTTCATCAGGAGAATAGTTGATCAACACCCCAATACGTGTTTGGGCATCCATGGCATGCTCGGTTAGACCAACGTGAGGTTCATTGACTTGGACAACCCTAGCGCTCCGCGCATCTTTGGAAATCACTTCATACATTTTCCAGTATGGATATTGTTCTGGTTTGAAGCTTACCCCTGGCTGCTGAGACATCGCCAACTCGACTGGCAGTGCACAGAAATACACCGTTCCCTTGCCATACGTGGCTTTGGTCAAAACAGGATTGCCGTCCGCTTCTGCCGCTAACACTTCGGCGCGATCATTGCGGAAATCCAACTTAAATGTGCTTGGTAATGTGAGAGGAATGCCGCCATTCTCATCTCCAAGAATCGCAATAGCATCGCTAGCTCGGCGGCTGCGATTTTGTACGGTTAAGCCCGTCAACTCTGCGAAGTTAAGCATATATCCGTCGTTAGATGAGACATAGAGCGTCGCTCCTTGACGTACTTTATCCAGCAACTGCTCCCAACGCTGCTTCGGCACGCCATAAACGCCTGTCACACAAGGCAGCATGTAGAAGTTCGCATCTGGAAGCGGCTGATCCTCGAAACGGAAGTCGATATCAAAGCCAGTCTGCTTCGCTAATAGAAAGGCGCCGATGGCTGTCGCCCAATGATCCTGCGTGCTGTTCAGGATACAAACCGCCTCCACGCTGCGCGCTGGGAGATTCCCGAAAGGCATTTCTTGAATGATCTTTTTCAACTGGCCCATCTGCTGAAGCGCAGGCTTGATCCGCCCCTCCTCCGTCATTAGACCAAGTTCTCCTTCGCAAGCTACCCAATCATACGGCGCATGATTGAGCTTCGTTTGATCATTCGCACACCACCATAATAAACCTGGCAGACCGTGCGCCCACTGCGAAAGCATGCTTGTACGAGCAAAATCCGCAGCCACTTCCTCACTGCACACCATCGGCCCCATGGTTCCCATTTCTTCGGCAAAACAAGGCTTCTCGCCAATTTGCGCATATAACAGACTTTCCATTGTGGCATGGATCGTTGGGCGCATCGAAGTCAACGGATCGAAATCCATGTATGGCGTCCAAAATGGGTACGGGTGTGTCGTCAATATATCCGTTAGCTCCCCTTGATCCTGCATGGTCCAATTGCCTTTTGGATGCAGACTATGCATGCCCGAAATGAGCGGACGCGTTGTATCAACAGCCTTAATCGCATTCGCCACAGAAGATGTCCATACGTAAGCTTCTTCCTGGGACGCCACTTTCCCCATTTCATTGCACTCATTCCCGAGATCCCATGCAACGATCGTATCGTTATGTTTCATGTGTTTCACGAAATAGCGAACAAATCGAACCTGCCAACGGATTGCATCGGGATCAGTCAAAATGGCTTTGCCTCTCAGCGCTGGCGGCACGAATAATCGACCGCTCATCCATCCCGTAATCAAGCCAACAATCAGCTTGATGTCATACTTCTTTGCGATTTCAGTAAACGCCTGGAAACGCTCCATCATGACGACAGACATCCCAGCTTTACCCGCTTCAGTATCGGGAAGCCTCTCCTCCCCGAAGCGGTATCCAAAATGTTCGCCTCGTCCCGAATACATATTTTCAATCGGCTGAAAATCAGGCCACAACGGGAATACGCGTATAACCTCAATGCCCGCTTCGGACAATCTTTTCAAATCGAGTTCGACCTGCTCGGGATTCCAATCCGACCACATCGCGGTTCCAGCGTGTGACGCCCAATAATTACATCCAACGAAAAAAGTGCTTGGCAGATCTAGTAAGTGATTCATAGTTCGTTCCTCCTGAAAGTTAGGTATGAAAGCGTAATTTAAGCGTACAAAATATCCTGCGCATACACTATAATAGAACTATCGAAAAATATAACGATTCTACTTTTTACACCCGAGGAGACTTGTTCATGAGTCAGGTTCATCCCCCCTATTTTGAGCAAAATAAAAACCAAAGCGACTTACGCGATATCGATCGGCCCTTCTATGTCGGTATTCAGGATACCGAACAGGAAGGGTACCAAATCGCTTCGCACTGGCATTATCATATGGAAATCATCTACATCGCTGCAGGGAAAGCTTGGATCACGATTGGCAATGATAGCTTTGAGGCCACCGCGGGCTCTTTCATTCTCATTCATCCCTGTGAAGTGCATAGCGTCACGATTGAAACGAATCAGCCCTCCCGACATTATGTCATCGGCTTTGATCCCGAATTGCTGAACCCGATGCCGCAGCTTGCTTTCGAGTTGCAGTATTATTTGCCATATACGACGCCATTGCACGGGCTGCATAAATGGATTCAACCTGAAGCCACTGACCTAGCCCCCTTACACGTTTTAGTGGAAACCATGTACAGCGAATATCAGGACAGAGCATTTGCCTTCGAATTGGCAGTGAGCTCCTCCATTTTCAAGCTCATTCTCTGGCTGCTTCGCTATCAGCGCACGCTTCTTTCCCCAGCTTTTGCTGAGGATGTCATCGACGATTCGGTCAAAATGGCGGCATTTCGCGGGGTTCTCGTCACGATCAATGAGAATAGCCATCTACCAATTACAGCGGAAGAAGCAGCCAAAATGTGCATGATGAGCTACAGTCAATTTGCTCGTTTCTTTAAGCGCATGATGCACACCACGTTCACCCAATACGTTATGTTTATCAAAATAAGAAGAGCCGAGCAGCTTCTGCTCGACCCCACGAAAAGTATAACGCAAATTGCATTAGAGACAGGATTCCAAACTTCCAGTTACTTCATTAAACATTTTAAACGGATCAAGGGTGTTTCCCCTAAACGGTATAGGAAAGATAGGTTGAATTTGGAGCCCTTATAAGGTTCGTTGACGTCATGCGGCGGTATTCTTCACGGGAGACGGATTCACGAACAGGCTTTCGTTCAAGCACGCCCAATTAGATAAAGTCAAGCATCCAATTACTACAATTCCACATAAGTTGATGTATCAAAATTTGGAGGAGATTGCCCAATGAGTTACAATCAACCATACCAACAACATCAAAGTCAACCACACCATCACCATCACCAACAACACCCTCACCAAATACATCACCATCACCACTTCCATCATGTGATTATTCATCCAACTCAACATCCCCATCACCCAATGCCATATCATGGGATGCATCATGGCCATTGGCATGGTCAGCAGGGCGGATGGCAAGGAATGCCTCATCCAGGTCAACATCAAGGCGGCAATTGGCTCGGAGGACGTGACGATAAACAATAAGATTGAACGGGGTCGTGCGAATTTGTCGTACGGCTCTTTTTTACTTTTTTTACTTTGTAATACGTGTCCAATCAAAGGTGAAATATTGTCATACCAACACGCTAAAATTGTGGATGTAGAGGGAGCAATGGCGTCCGCGCCTGTTTCTTCTGATCTGTTTGTTTCTGTGTAATGTCGCCTTTTGCTTTTACATCGTCAATTTTGGCAGTGAAGTCAGACATAAGCGTATCGACTAGCTTCTGACGGGATATGCCATGATCTTTTGTGATTTCTGCGAATGATTTCCCTGCTTGGACCTGTTCGGCGAAAACAGCTTTGTCGATGCCCAGAAATATGAAAGCGGCTTGCATATTAAAATTAAGACTACTGGAGTCAGCCAGCCCTAATCGCCTCGCTGAAGCTTCCAATAGTGCTGATGCGAATCAATAAACATAGTTAGCTTCGCCCCCGAATGAATGCCGTCTTGTCTTCGCTAGGCCACGGCATCTCATAGGATGGGGTATTCACGAATCGTTGCATCGATAAACGTAAGCTGATTCCCGTTCCTTCTGGCAGTGAAACATGCAGCCATTTCCCGTCCACTTCCACTATTCCTGTTACAGCGCCGTTCTTATTGATGATTTCCCCTTGCAGAAACAGGTGCTCGCCAAATACGCCGGCCTGCAAGATCAATTCCCTCTCATCAAACAGACTCGTGTTCACCAAATGAATCGTTACCGAATCTGGGGTCAGCTTCTCCACCAAAGCAGAAACTCCAAGCGGAAGTCCTGGACGCTTCGCAGCAGCATCGAAATAGCGGACGCGGCCATGCTGCAGACCCCCATGCGAAATATGCATTGGCCCGCCAAGCGTCAGTTGCACAAGTCCTTCGAAATATAGCGGACACATTTCCTGCCAAATGTGAATGGCAGAATACATCCCCTCGCTGTAGTGCTCGGTCCATTGATGCGGGTCGCCTTCGGGCGCGCGCATCTTAGCGAGCTGGTTGCCAATCATCTCGTAATTGGCACTTAGAATGTCCTGCGGATAATCCGGATTGTACCCGCGAATATATTGATACCACGGCTGCGTATTACCTATATAGTGTTTCGTTTCCCGTCCGGTCCTCGGATCTCTGCCTGAGAACGCCGGCACGATGACCTCATTCCAGTCATGGTCTTTCGGAATCCGCTCGACACGCTCCAGATCCTCATCTGCCATCGACATCGTCCACAAGTAGATCGGATATTTCGGCAACGCTTCGCGATAATCGGTCCAACCGCTGTCGAAACGCTTATACGGCACGACCCACTTGCCGTCGTGCTGTTTGCGCAGCTCCCAGTTGCGATCCAACTGCTCTCTAGCCAACTGCAGCCCATTCAAGTCTCCTGTTAATAACACTGAATTCATACATGCGTTCGTCAGCGGCTCGATAATCGTCATAAAACCGTGAGGCCACCGCCAGCCATAATAGCCGCCCCACCATTTGCCATCATTGTACTCGCCAATTTGGCCCGAAAGCCCGATATTATCAGGGATAATGCCACCGTTCAAGCATGTTCGCTCCTGCCAAGCATTCACATACTCGATGACCCAGCTGCGCAGCTTCTCATCTTCGGTATGAAGAAACGCATGTGTGATCAATCCTGTAGCATTCAAATTCAGCGGCACATCACCGCGATTCATTCGCTCGTTCATCATGGCAATAATCTGCCTATAGACCTCGTCGTTCGACCACGCACATTTGCCGCTTGCGAAATCCACTCCCGCGATATCCTCATAAGGAGCTAAGTAATCGTCCAAAATCCCCCTGTGCGTACTCCAATCTTCCTCCGAAACCTCGAATCGAGGGCCCCGGCTGCCCGTCAGCGGTGATCGGATCAGCTTCAGATCCTTATCATAGTTTGGAGCTTCTGCAGCATCCCCCGTATACATCGCTGCGAACCTCTTGGCCCGCTGCCGATCCTTCAGAGTTGCAGGTCCTGCCAGCCCAAGAAAATACAAATACAAATAGCCCTCGCCATGGTGCATCCAATCATAATAAGCGTCAAACTCCCGATGAATTTGTCCGTATTCCGTCCACTGCCACGTTATGCCCTCCCATATTTTGCGGGATACCTCGTGCAGCTCGCTGCTCCCCCCAAGTACATAGAGGAGTGCCAGATTCATAAACCCTTCATAGGGATCATCTGACCCATCCATACCTGGCCAATGTTCAAACCAAATCAGCGTTCCGTCTGGATGCGTATAACGCTGCACGAACTCTTTCGCCGCCTTGTTCAACGTTTCGAAGAGCAGCTGTTCCTGTAAAGCCCACTGCGGGGGAGCGATTCGCTCTGAGGCACGGACGTACGCGATCGACTCGTGACTGTGAGATGAATTCATTGCACATTTCTCCTTCTGAATCATGCCGTTACATTATTCAAACAACGGCTGTCCTTGAAACAGCGCATATACTTTATCCAGTTCTTCAGGCTCCAAGCCTTTTCCATCACAAAATGACAAGTTCGTACGCAGCGATTGAAGCGAAGCCGTCCCAGTAAGACTAACATGAATGCTAGGGTTGCTCAAACTGAATCGCATAGCAGGCTCCACCAGCCCTTTCGGCTCCGTCTTACGTAGAAAAGCCAATTGCTCAATCCGATTTAAAGATTTCGTTCGAACATCCTCTTCCAAGAAGTGAGCAGGCGCATCCGCCAGCAAACCTAAACCAAGGACACTGCCGTTAATGACACCTATTTCCATCTCATTGGTAAGCGGCAAAACCTCATCCTTAGCTGTATGATCGATGAGCATATACCTCGCGTAAAATTGAATCGCATCGAATTTCTCAGTTCTCATATAGGTCATCATCAAAGGTAGAACTCTCGTCGATACGCCAAGAAAACGGATTTTTCCGTCCTGCCGCAGTTTCTCCAAAGCTGGTATCGTCTCGTTCATAATTAGATCGTAAGACTGCGTTTCCACATCATGAATTTGCAAAAGATCGATATAATCGGTATCCAACCTTTGCAGGCTTTCTTCCACAGAACGAATGGTCGTGTCGTAATCGTAGCTCATGTCGAATCGCGTTGCCTTTGATGCCAGCACAATGCCATCTCTGCGACCTTTAAGCGCTTTGCCGATGCGTCTCTCCGATTCACCGCTGCCGTATTTAGGCGCAGTATCAATGAAATTAACGCCCGAACCGATAGCCTCATGAATTAAACGCTGCACTTCGCTTTCATCCGTTTTGCCGAAATCTCCGGCAAGCGGAGCTCCCCCCAAGCCAAGCTTCGATACTTTGAGACCTGTTTTACCGAAAGTCGTGTACACCATGTTTCTCTCCTCTTTCATATTAAGGTTGACTGATTATCATCTAATCCTATCAGACCTAAAAACGAATACAATTTCTTATACCATTGATCAGTACTGTTTCAGGCAAAATAAAAGTTCTTAAATCAGATATCAGTTCTTAAATCCGCTTTTTCAAAAACAAGCTCTAACGATGATTGAGGCTCAAGTTCTACATGCCTGCAGCCGAATAAACCATTCTGTCCTAAAATGCGATTCATCGACAAAGATGTTTCTTCGAAAACTTTTATTTTCGCTTTATAATTAGTCGGATTTATGACGTTTAGAATCAATCGATCGTCTGTGTTTTCTTTCATTTCATAGTCAATATGATCAATAGCAGCAACAAAACCGCTATCCGATTGTACATACAACCCCGGAACTTCTACATAGGTCAGCATATTGGAAACCTCACACCAGCACGAACCATAGAAGATCTCGCCAACTGGCTCCAGCCAATCGCTCATTTCGACCCTTTCATTCATCCATCCTAGAGGCATAGCTCTGCCATCTGCAGCATGGATAGGTCTGTCCAATCTAGATAGATATTGAGTCAGGTTATGCGATATTTCCTTGATTAACTCCAAGTATTTCAAATTCCCTGTATACCGGTAAAGCTTGAACAGCGAATCTCCCGAAAGCGTGCAGATGCCTGGTGAACTATGCTTATTTTGAACATTGGCATACACCGAGCCTGTCGTACGCATATTTAATTTACCGAAGGTTGACCCCTCAGGAAATGTAAAATCATAGGAAACACACCATGTGAAACATTGGTTAGCGATATCAACAGCTTTTTCAAGCCAATGATTCTCTCCAGTAACCTCATATAAGACGACATAAGACTCTAATAGCCCGAAAGCAGATTCACTGTCCGGACACTGCAAAATTTCCCCGGGACCTCCAGTCGTAAAGCCCTTTTTGACAAAGTGTTCGTAATAATAAGTAGCTGCTTCTGCTGCAATATCGAGATATTCTTTTTCTCCAAACAGTTGATACGCTAACGCAAGGCCAGCAGGAGCTATTCCCGCACTTGCCGAACCCCCGATGAGGATTTCCCCAGTTTCAGCATGTATGAATTGCCCAAACTGCCCATATCTCGTCCACAGCCTCACAAAGGCATCAGCACATTTTCTGGTGCCATCCATCCATGCATCAGGTAATGGTCGAGACGGCTCCATCTTATTCATAAGCATGAATTGTTTGATGATATAATACAGCGCATCACTGCTTTTACGAATCAAATGCCATTTATTGTCCAAGTCTTTAAAGTTATCTCCATACCATTTGCCTTTATATCCGCAGCTTTTGAAAAATCCCGATTCCTCCTGCCCTTCAGAGAATACAAAGTCAAAATTCCGAAGCGCCCTTTCTCTAGAAAGGCTCGTGCCTGCGAAAAGCATCGGGTATGTGGCCATGAGACCCCCTACCCAACCAATCTGCCAATCTTGATGTACACCTTCCACCGTTCCAACCGAGTAATAGCCATATTTCTCTACCCAGTTCTGTGTATTGTATTTCGTCTCTTGAATGTCCCACGCGCCTGAAAAAGGTAGTTCGTGACTGAACTTAACCTTACCCGTTAGATCCTTTCTAATTTCAGTAAAATAGTCGAATAAATCTTGGACATCCTCACATTCGAAAAAGAATAGTCTGAGATATAGTTTGACTGTATCCCCTTCGTTAAAATCTACTCCCGTGTCTTCGGAAGGATAGTTCGTATCACAAATCGTATACCTGTAATCCTCTCTGACGCCAGGAGCAGAAATCGAAATTGTGCATGTCTGATTTTCAGTATTTTCCTCCATGGTAATTCTGGAGTCTCCAACCCCCGTACCCTGCTCAGTCAGAAGCCAGAATCCCTGTTTTGTATGAAGATCCGCAAAGCCCACTGCTGGTGTTGCCAGATCTCCTGTAAGCAGTTGTATTCTCGAACGTCCTTCACCGATATTTAACCGTGGAACATCGGTAATTAACGTAGGTACATCAACACCAAAATCCTTTTCCTCGGACAATTGAGGCGGGTACCCTATTTTTCTTACCTCGAAGCGATTTCCATTGTATGCCGCTGAAGGCATCAGGACATAATTATCGGTAGACCATTTATTGAAAGTTAAACGTATCGCCACATTCGTATTTTCAGAGAAGCCTTCGCAAAGTCGGAATGACACCTCTAGATCCACTGCATCTTTTCTTTCTGGTACAGGCGACCTCTTGGAAATTATTTCCCATTCCGCTCCATTGAAATGAGTTTTGTAGCTTTGTAAGTCCCTTTCTGCAAGCGTGATACTTTGTGAATCCATAGCATGAGAACCTTTAAAAGCCGTTATGACTGCATCCATAATTACATCCCCATTTCCTTTACACCGTTCCAAATAACAACATCCTCTTTCCGCCAGGACGGTTCAACCTTTATATATTCCAGCCTTTTCCCCTTGAGCTTCGCTTCCACGATGGTATTCATCGGCGCATGAAGCTTGAATTCGACATCCCATTCCTCCGGCCAAGCAGGAAACAGCACAATTTCGTGTCCATCCGTCTGCATCAGCATAGCCTGCAACGTCATCTGGGCGACGCCTCCATTATCATGATCGGGGACCCAATCGCCATCGACGTAAAAGGTAGGAAAGCGATAACCGTCATGCAGCGTATAGCGCATCGCGAGGTTTTTCCTTGCCTCATCCGTCAACCCAAGATAAGCGGCAAATATATTATCTGTGCCCCAGCATTTATACATGCCTTCAAACGGCCTCATCCAATATGTGTTCTGAACTATATCCAATCCAGGCTTATTCACCCCGTACAACCGATAAGGAAAAACGGAATAAAGGCCAATATTCTCGTAGTTATGAGATTCACCGTGACTTTTTTCGCAAGAATCAATATACGTGCTGCCGTCTCTACTCTTCACTGGAATCGGAGGCAGTTCGGACAACAACTTCTGCCACATATCCATTGTGCTTTGCGAGACGTGATCGGTCGATATGGCCAGCAAGCCATTCAATGATTTTTGCAATCCCGCTATCTCTGGCAGGGGATTCGTAACATCCCATAACGTCTCCAGCGCTTGAGCAGGTTCGATTAACAACTGACCTTCTGGATTCCTTGGATAATGCACATTATAAAAACGAATGATCTCGGTGGCTATCGGCAGAAGCGTTTCGGTTAAAAACCTCTCATTTCGCGTATGAGCATCATAATCAAGCATCATGCAAAGCAACTCAAGCCCGCCCTGCCAATATCTGCGAACATAACCGCTGTCTGTAAGCGAGATATCTGTTCGCTCGGAGGCTGGCACTTGGCCGTAATCTGTTCGGTTATAACCACCCCAGAAATACATCGTCTCTGGAAAAAAGGCACCTTCATGCTGAAACCACGTTTGGGTATGCGCTTTGGCAAAAGGCAGCGCATCCAAATACATCTTAAAAAACGGCAGCATGCCATCGAAATCGCCCGCTGCGAGCATCGGCCAGTAAATATGTCTTTGATTTTGAAACCAGAAGCAGCCTCCCCAAGCTCTAAAGTCGGCATCGTATCCTTGGTGGCAAAATTGGTTAAGAACGTCATGATTTCCATCCACATTAAAGATGGATCCATTAAATTTGACTGGAAAATTCCCTCTTGCCGTGCAAGCAACTGTATAGCGATGCAAATGCCAGGAAGACGATAAAGTATCCGTTTCTTGATGATCGCCTTCGCTCACATGAATCCAGCTGCGGTCCCAAAACGACTTCCACCACTGACGATGCGCTTCTCGCGCATGTTCAATTGGAATCTGAGAGACTTCTGCGACTTTCTCATCAAGCGCCTTCGTCCAATCTTCAGCTTCCGCCGCTTGCATCGTTAATAAACAAGCCGACAAATGAATCTTTGTAGCTGGCTGCTGGGTCTTTATAGACGTGGAACTGACCGTAACAAAGTCTTCCCCCCAGATCTTGCCGCCAGTTGTAAGATGCAGTAGCGGATCGTTTGCCTCTGAGGCAAACGCCTCCATCCCTTGATGGGCAAGCTCCCCATACCAGATCGACGTTTCGTTTCGGTGATACCACGTCATGCTGCCTGCTCGATCTGATGATGCTGGAACGACGGTATCCGCCGTGATACATGGATTCAAGCCTGCGGCAATCAGCCCTTGTTCGCTATGCGAGCAATCTGATCCGCCAGACGTTCTGCCTTCACGCTTATCCTCCAAGACCATTGGCCTTATCTCATTCCGCCAAAGCTCCAGCTCAACTTCACAATCCACCTCTTGCTTGCTTTCAATTTCAATATGAACAACCGGCGAGTAGGCATCTACCCAAATCCAGAGCCTTACACCCTCATCATGCTTGCCTGAATAAATGATAATTTCGCCATCAATGAGGCTTAGCTTCTGCTCGAATAACTTGCCTATTTCAAACGGGTTAGGGTGCAATCTCAAACGTACTCGACCAAGTTTCAGCAAGCGATGGGATTCATCCCATGCATCTGTCTTCCCGATATAGAAGATCAGATCCCCTTCTTCTTCGACCCAAACATTAAGCCCGATATCGCCATTTCCAATCGGCATGGATCCCGCAGCATTTTGACTTGGAGATTTCCAACTAACATTATAGTTCTCCACAAGATGTCCCATATTGTTGAATTCCTTTCTCACCTTCAATTATCTGCATATGAAAACCGCGGTTTACTTGGAGTGGAGTAATTTCCAAATACAACCGCGGTCCATTAACTTAATTTATGACCTGAAACCATTACTTAACTTTGTAATCCTTGTACTTAGATGCTTTTTGAGCAGCAGCAGCAAACTCTGTTTTTGCCCAAGTGAAGTTTTTATCAGCACCCAATTTCGATGCTTTGTCCATCAAGTCTTGTTTGAGCGTATTGTATTCATTATCACTCGCAGCGTATACCATCTTCCATGATGCCGTCTTCAGCAGCTCACCCAGTTTTTGTTGAATGACCTTAATATCATCCGTAGGAGCTCCCGCGAGAGCAGTAACACCATCGTCTTGAACGACTTTCAGATTTTTCTTAGCGTATTCATACACATTCGAAACGTTGTTGGCTTTCGTCCACTCCTGTTCAGCGGCCGTCAGGTTCTGCTTCACAAACTGTGACCAACCTTCGTGAGTAATAGGCTCGTTCGTTCTTGGATCGATGTTCCACTTGTTAAGCATCGTGAAGCTTTCATACCCAGCTGTAGAAGGGTCGTTTTTCATCACTTTTTCTAAATACTCCGGCGCATATTCAGCTTTGCCGTTTTTGATCGTAAACGCTTTGCCTTCTACACCGTTCATTAGTTCAGTGGAGCCTTGTGCGGTTGCAGCGTAGTTAAGCAGTTTAATAATGCGATCCGCATTCTTGGAGTTTTTGCCGATTCCGAATACGTATCCACCACCTACAGGCAGCTCCGCTTGTACGAGGAATTTAGCCTCGTCTTTCGGGAACAACGGAATTAAACCAGCCTGTGGATTGCTTTTCACGAAATCGTTGCCGTTAAAGATTTGTGATTGCCATCCCCATAGTGCAGTTAACGTACGGCCTTCCTTCGTTTTCGTTTCCGCGTTCGGCCATTTTTGGGAAATGGAGTCTGGATCCAGAAGCCCCATCTTTTTCGCTTTATAATAGAAATCTACACCTTGGAAGTACTTGCTATCGGCATCAAATACGCTCTTGATCTGCTTGGAGGCCGGATCGTACTCCGTAAATTGCAAAGTACCCGCGTTCGCATTGACACCCATATAACCTGGCAAAGTGAAGTCGACAAGGCTCATACTAATGGAATCCCAATCGCTCCATAATTGCATCGGGTAGACTTTCTGTCCTGCAGCGGTAGCAGGATATTCAGCTTGCATTTTCTTCATCGCCTGCAACAGATCATCATACGTTTTCAATTCTGGCGTTCCGATTTTCTTGTATAAATCCCATCTCGAATAGAGAGCCATATGGAGTAAATTGGTTGGTTGTCCAGCACCGATTTGAGAAGCCAAGCCAAATAGTTTCCCCGTACCGTTGCTATAGTTATCTCGCATATACTGCAGCATTGAAGGCAAGTTATTCGTAATATTAGGACCGTATTGAGCAACTAAATCATCCAGAGACATGAGAACGCCCGCTTTGACAGCGCTCTCAAATTGCTTCTTATCTTTGAATTCGATCAAATCCGGCATATCGCCGCTAGCCATAATAGCGGACAACCTTTCATCAAACTTATCTCCAGCGAAAATGTAATCCATTTTCAATCCGAATTTCTTTTCGAAAATTTCTTTGGAAATTTCATCGCTTTGTATGCCTGAAAGTGCACTAGGCCCAATCAGGGCTTGAATCTTAACAGGCTCCAACGCCGTACTCGCTGCTGCGGAAGCCGTTGCTGCTGCCGAAGGTTGGGTGGATTCAGATGGTGTTTCCGTCTTTGTACTTCCACACCCTGTTAAACTGATCGCCATCGTACCAACAATAACCATGCCTGTAATACTCGAGAAGTTCTTTTTCATTTGGTGCTTCCCCCTCAATCAATTTGGTTTACCTATATATTGAATTCTACCCTTTTACTGCACCTAACATAATCCCTTTCGTAAAATAGCGTTGCATGAAGGGATAAATGCAGACAATAGGAAGAATAACAACCATTGCAATTGTCATGCTGACTGCTGTCGGCGTTAACTTAAAGCTCGATGCCGACAAACTCGCTCCACCGTCAACCATGATCTTTCTTGCTAATGCGTCCGCTTCGGACATGAACTTATACAGAACAAATTGAAGCGTATTCAGTCTCGAATCCGTAATCAAAAACAAATTATCTCGCAGATTATTCCACTGATTGACACATTCAAAAACAGCTACGGTAGCTAAAATAGGTTTGGATAATGGAACTAGTATGCTCCAGAAAATCCGGAATACTCCTGCACCATCAATCTGCGCTGACTCTTCCAATGCCTTTGGAATACTTTCAATAAATGTTTTGATAAGAATGACATAGAAGGGAGCAACAATATAAGGAATGATGTATACGGCAAACGTATTCATCAAATGCAGATTTTTCATATTGATATACCAAGGAATCAAACCAGCATTAAAATACATGGTTACGATAACGAAACGGTACAAAAACTTTTTCATGAACATGTTCGGTTTCGTAAACAAATAGGCCAAGAATGATGAACCTGCCAGTGTAAAAGCCGTACCAACGACGGTTTTCAATGCGGAAACTCCTAACGCCATTCCAATGCCATTCAACTTCAACACCTGCACGTAGTTTTCGATATGAAAACCTTTTGGATACAGGACGAGCGCTCCTGAAGCAGCCCACTGGTTGTTGCTTAAGGTCAGTACGAAAATATAGTACAACGGGAAAATACAAATGATTGCAAATAGGATAAATATCGAACTGTTGATCACACTGAAACTTAGATTTCCGATTGTCACTTTTTGTTTCATGGGTGTACAATCCCCTTCTTAAATAATGCCTTCTCCACGAACCCTCTTCGATGCGTAGTTGACTGAGAATAGTAGTGCAACGCTGACGACTGACTTCAAGATGCCAACGGCAGTGGCGAAAGAATAATTGTATCCGGACATCCCATTGCGTATGCCGATGTTGTAGACATAGAGATCAAGCACTTCGATCGAGTCTTTGTTCAATGCGTTTTGAAATATCAAGTATTGCTCGAGACCGTTATTCAAAAAGTTGGCAACGCTTAACAGCATGAGAACGAAAAAGGTTGGCATCAAATGAGGAATCGTTATATATCTCATGATCCGGAACCTGCCAGCCCCGTCGATTCGTGCCGCCTCGTAGAGTTCATTGTCGATAGACGTCACCGCTGCGATATAGATAATGGCCGTCCAACCAATCGTCTTCCACGCCAAGTAGGCTGTTTGGGTTAACCAAACATGGTCAGAACTGACTAGCAAGCTAATTGGTTCTTCGATAATATGAAGATGCATGAGAAATTTGTTTATAAAACCGTCCGATTCTGAAAACATAGAGAATGCAAACGCATACACAAGTGGCCAACTTAGAAAATTCGGAAGTGTAGTTATCGTCTGGACGGCTTTCTTGAGCGGTTCAAATTTAATCTCCACAAGGAATACTGCAAAAATTAGAGGTAAAATTTGAACGAATAAGCTCAATACACTCATGCCAAGCGTATTCGACATGACTCTTTTCACTTCATCAACCGTCATCGGATCGCTCAAAAGCATCTTAAAGAAGAAGAAACCTTTAAACTCCGTATCAAAAAGTTTATAACCTGGTTTGTAGTCAAAAAAAGCATAAATCCAACCGTAGAGCGGTAAATAAGAAAAGACGAAAACGAGTAAAATGAATGGCATCGACAGGTAAAATAGCTTTTTCCCTTCCCTTTGGGAAACGGTTACAACGCGTTTTCTTGCTTGACTGCTCATGTTCTGTATATCCCCTCCTTCATATCTAATGTTAATACGGAGCTGTTTCCAACTCAATTGTTTAAACTCTACATGCATCTGTCAAAATTATAGAGCGTTTTCATTTTCACTTTTAATTTGCTATGATAGGAAGCAACTGGAGGGACTCGAGCATGTATAATGTACTTATTGTTGACGACGAGCCGATTGTAGCTGAAGCACTCATAATATCACCCATCTGGGATGATCTAGGACTTGAAGTTCTCGGCAACGCTTACAGCGGTCTAGATGCACTTGACTGGATGGATAAATATCCCGTCGATATTCTGATTACAGACATTCGAATGCCCCAAATGGATGGCATTGAGCTAATCCAACACATACGGGAAAAAGGTTTACATGTAAAAATTGTTATTTTAAGCGGGCACGATGACTTCAGTTATGTGAAGGAAGCTATCAAATTAGGCGTGGAAAACTATTTGTTAAAACCTCTTGATAAATCGGAATTGCTCGCCACCCTAACCGGTGTCGTAGACAAGCTGCAAGCAGATTCCAATCGCCAAATCAACATGAACGAACAGATGAACGCGTTTCGAGAAAGCTTCCTCCTTCGATGGGTTACCAACTCCGTAAATAAAACGGAATTTCGAGAGAAGGCGGAAATAGCCCGATTTGACACAAATATAGATGAGTATCGTATTGTACTTTTTAAAATACTCAATCTTGACAATAATTTGGAAAAGCATAGGGGAGCACTAGCCATTCAGGAATTTCTTTCGCAACAGTTCGGGGCAACACTCAAAGATTTGTCGTTTTTTGATTCATCCTACGATCTCGTTGCTGTGCTGCCAGAGCGTTATTTTAAGTGCGAGGACTTGTCCTTGCAAGATAGACTGTCTTCTATTCTAACCTTACTAACCGCACAGACCGAACTGCAATTACTCTGTACAATTGGCCAAATAGAATCTGATTTATTCACCGCTTATCGAAGTTACAATACAGCAAAGGAATTACAGGGATACGCTTTTCTGCTACCGCCTAACAGCCTTATTACATCTGACGATATCGAAAAAAATAGAAACGATGGTGAATGGTATCTCGATTTGCCACTTGAACAAATAAATAATTTCATCTTGTCAAACAAAAAAGAAGAATGCCTTGAAATCACCCGAATTGCATTCACCAAAATCCATGGGAATAGCCAGATTACACCTGTTATGTTTAAAAATGCGATCTTGGAGCTCTTATTTCAAGTCTCCAATACGGTAAAGAATACGATCATTCATCCTGAATGTATCCCTTTATCATTTAGAAATCTGTATCACCGCTTTGCAGTATCGGATAAATATGAGGACTTGATCGGGCTGGTATATGAGACCATCCGTACAGCTTGCGATTTACTTTCTGTGAGAGACAACGCGACAAATGCAACAATCAAGCAAATTTTGGATTACGTCAAAGAAAATTCGGAGCAAGATCTTTCATTAAAGACACTCTCATTTCAATTCAACGTCAATGCTTCCTATCTAGGGCAGCTATTTCGCAAGGAAACAGGCATCCTATTTAGCAGTTACCTCAACCATTTACGAATCGAGAAAGCAAAAGAATTGCTTATCCATACAGACATGAAGGTAACCGATATATCCGCTAAGGTCGGTTATTTAGAACCTAGTCATTTTTACAAAATTTTCAAAAAGGCGACTGGGGTCTCCCCTGCACAATACAAATGAGAAAATTAATTCCTATCAAACTATTTACAAAAATCTTGTTGTTATATATCCTGATTCTTTCATTTGCGCTTTATGGCTTCACACGATATGTTGCTGACAATTCCATGGAACTTTTAAAAAAGGCGCAAATCGGAATTCACCAACAAATGATCGCTGCCTTGCAAAATATTATGGATAATCGTTCAAAAACGATACGAGATATTTTATTGAAAATTTATAATGATCAAGATCTGAACACCTACATCATGAGCATGATGGACGATACGGAACCTGGCGAATTTTACGCCGATAATACGTTCGATAAGCAAACTATCGTTAATAAACTGGACGATCTTGTAAGTGTTGACAAGAATATCAGCCATCTCATTTTGTATAATAACACGACTAAAAAAGCGTACTTGTATTTATATGATTTAAACTATACGTTTTCTGATTTTACAAAGCCTATTATCAAAAATATTCCTCAATTGCAGAAACCAACACAGGAAAGTTTTATTATTCCAGCGCATTTAGATCCATACTATGCACTCCAAAGTTCCAAATATAAGTTCGGAATAGCTAGTAATTTTTACTATCCTCGCTCTAGCTTATTTCTGGGAAGATTCATTATCGAGTTTGGCATTGAGGATCTGCAGAACACGGTCCTCCAATTCGGCAAAGATATGCAGGGCTACCTGTTGATCTTAACCAAAGAAGGAGATGTTATATTCGATTCATCTTCTACCTATTACGGTAAGAAATATCCTTACTTCGATAAAATAGGTCAATCGTCTGACTCCGTGCAATTAGCGGAGGATAGTATTGTAAATGTCGTCAATTCAGATCAGAGTAAATTCATTTACGCGTCGGTTTTGCCGAAATCGACTTTGAGCAAGCAACTGAGTATTTTTAATAACTCAACCTATCTGGCTGCGATTATTCTTCTCTTATTTATCTTCTCCGTTTACTTCTTTGTAACGGGGATCATCTCGAAAAGAGTCAATCGGATCGTGAATGCGATGGGGAAAACGGTTAAAAGTAATTTGCTTCATAGAATTCCCTTGACCCATAAAGACAATGAATTTGAACAAATCGCCATACACTTTAACAAGATGTGCGACAATCTGCAGGATTATATTAATAAATCTTATGTCTATGAATTGCAGCAGAAGGTTGCCGAAATGAAAATTCTTGAAAATCAAATTAACCCGCATTTTCTTTACAATTCCTTAGAGGCGATTCGAGCACGGCTGGAAATCGACGGGAATGATGAAGGCGGGCAAATGATTTACTCCCTCGCAACGTTGTTTAGAGCATCCCTGAAAGCGGATTCGGTCGTCACGATCGCTGAAGAAATCGAATTCTGCCACATGTATTTGAACATTTTTGAGGTCAGGTATCAAAACTTATTTCAGTTCCATATCGACATCCAAGATAACATTAAGCACTGTGGGATCATTAAATTAATTCTTCAGCCCATTGTAGAAAACTACCTTATTCATGGATTTGATCGCAGGAGACAAGACAATGTATTGTCCATTCGCGGTTACCAAGAAGGCAATACGATCTGCATAACCGTCTCAGATAATGGCATCGGTATCCCATTTGACAAACTTAATGAACTTAAACGAAAACTAAACACAGCTTCACCATCGACGATAGGAAGCATCGGCCTTCATAATGCGAATGAGCGGATAAAGCTTCTGTTCGGTTCTTCCTATGGACTGGATATCGAAAGCGATGGTTCAAATGGAAGCAACGTTACCCTGCGTATTCCTTGCCTGAGGCCAGAAGAAATCAAGGAGCAAAACATAACAATGCTGAAAAACCTGCCCTCCAATCATTGAGGGCAGCAGGGCATATGACACTGCCTTAAACAACAATAACCGTGTAAAAAACCCTTCAAATTCACGAGAAACGTGATTATTTGAAGGTTTTTTTGCGGTACATGGTGGTTCTAAAACGCCGCACTTTAACTTATATTGATATAATCAAAATTACTACAAGCGTAGGTGCCATTCGCTGTCTTATCAGCGCTGTCAATCTGGAACTTTACACTGCCAGTGCATGTTCTTCTTTCAATTACGCGCGTTCGCATTACTTCGATACTGATTAGGTGTAACGCCGAATGCTTTTTTAAATAAAGTAAAAAAATGGCTTCGGCTGATAAACCCTGACTTCTCCATAATATCGTTAATTGTTTCCTCTGATTCGGCGATCAGCTTACTTGCATAACTAAGCCGAACATGATTGATGTAATCGGTGACAGAAATGAGACGATGCTTCTTATATAGTTTGCCCAGGTAAGGAGAGGATAAATTAACCTTTTCAGCTATTTCTTCCAATGATAAAGCTGGATTTGCGAATTCCGCATGAACGATCTGATTCACGTCCTCAATCAGTTTGATATATTTGTTGTCTTTTTTAGCTTCTAGCTCAATTGCTAAATGGTCAAACAGTTCGTGAAAGTCAGACTGGATCTGTTCGATTGTTTCCATCTTTTGAAGAGCTGTCAGGTAGGTATTGAAATTGAAGTTTACCTTAATCGCATGATTAGCTTCAGTGATTTCAATCGCATGACGAATCGATAACAATAATCGGATGAGCACTGAATTTAGCACAGTATAACTATATCGTGATGCGGCATGGATCACACTGGACAACACCTGTTTGGCTTCAGCAAATTGGCCCTGAATTAAGGCATCTGCCAGTTCCTTATCTTGGTCCTGCGGATATTTAAACTCACCTGTCTGAATATCAATACGATCGTAAGAAATTAACGCTTGGTGCCCCGTAATTAATCTGTAATTAGATAAATCAAGCGTTTTCAAATAATGAAAATTGATGGAATTCAACATGCGAAAAGGTTCGCTAAAGGTAATCGAAATCGAAACATTCAGAAATTTCTCTATATTCCCTTGAATATCTTTGACAAGCGAAACTAAACTGTCATCCTTTGATGGGAACTCTGAACCATAGTAATTCATCCAAATTAAGATCTGATCCTCTTCGATTTCAATACATTCATGTTTATATGTACTGGACAGCAGCTCAGAAATAATGTTGATCATGCCGAATTTCAACAAGCCTCGATCCTTCAAGCTGAACGCTGAACAAAAATCCGCAAAATGATCAATCTTAATTAGTAAGAGTAAAAACGAATCTGCTAGCTCAAGCTCAATGTGATAGGCATGGAAGCGCTTCTGAAGAATGTCAACAGGCATCATTTCATTAGAGAGGACCATACTTCGCAGGAAGTTTTGCTTACGATTGTACAGCTCATTTCTCTTTTCAGATTCCAACTCGATGTAGTTCTGAATGACGACGTTGATAGGCTTATATAGTCTGCGCGATAAATAAAACGATAATAAGATACTGCCGACAATGAAACAAATAACAAGCAGATAGGTTTTTTGCTTCATCTGTTCCACATCTTTGACGATGCTAAGATAGGGAGTAATGCTAATTACTTTCCAGCCAAAGGCATCTGTGTCTGCATACGTAATGAATGAATCCACACCATCAACATTCATGCGCAGGTTTCCACTAGCTTCCTTTGACGATTGAATCCGTTGGATATAGTCATTTTCCTTTAATGCACTGAGCAAAGGATGTTTGCCATCGCTAGACATCAGCCTTCCGTCACGATCAATAATAAAGATGCGATTGTCATTTATATGGTCGGATGTGCTGATCGTTTGTTTAATCGACTCTTCCGAGATATTAAGAATAATGGCTTCGCTAACTTTACCGCTCTGAACTTGCGAATCGAAAAATAGGTAGGAATATACATACACATCTTTCTCTGCGTTTGATGAAATTCCGTACATCATATTAGGTATTTGTCTAAGTACAATGCTATGAGAGCGATTATGCTGAATGTCGTCCAAAATCGGGAAAATACCCATGTCCTCGAAGGTTGAACGATCATAAACAAATTTCTGGCTTGGCAATGCATGAATATGACTTCCATTATAAATATAGATCGATTGTAAGAAAGGATAAATGTTTTTATAAGATGCTAACTTGTCCTGGTATTTAATGTAGTCTACGGCATTTACATCTGAATAAAGCAACTCCTTAATCGTTTCATCAAAAAATGCTGTTGTCGCCACGGACCGGGCTGACTGTGCCATTACGCTGACATTCCGACTTGAATTCTGCAAGTCGTTTTTTTGTTGATTATATACCATTTGAAGAGCAAAGCTTTCAAAGTTCTGGGTTAAAAACGAAGATTGTACGAAAAGAAGCAATACTGTACTAAGAAGAAATGGCAGCAGTATCGTAAGAAACAGTTGAAATGGGTTTTTCATGCTGAATTTTTTGAACACAAGTAACAACTCCTTCTGCCAAAAGATTATCACAAAAACAGATTTTAATGAACCCTCCCCTAAGCTATAGAGGCATTTTGCTGAATTAAGAACTTACTACTCCATTCAGAACTCACATTTTGACTCGGAACTGAACTAATCCGTAAGATCAGAAATTGTTTAATGGAACAGTCACAGGCTACGATATATTCAGAAACCAGCCATCAAGCACATCGATAAAAATCTGGTTAAAGGAGCATGAAGCGAATTGATAAAAACCATACTTAAGTCTCAGAACACGAAAAAGAATGTTCAGTTAACTTTGTTAGCGTTTCCAGCTATCCTCATAATTTTTGTTTTTTCTTATATCCCTATGGGCGGGATATTCATCGCTTTCAAAAACATCAACTATACAGATGGCATCTTTCACAGCCCATGGGTCGGTTTCGATAATTTCAAATTTTTCTTCACATCAAGCGATGCTTGGATCGTGGTGAGAAATACGTTGGCCTACAACACCATCTTTATCGTAGTCGGTACTTTACTATCCGTGTTGTTTGCCATCCTATTGAATGAAATCGTGAGCAGAAGGATTCTAAAAGCGTATCAAACCATATTTTTCTTTCCGTATTTCTTCTCGTGGGTCATCGTCGCCTACATGGCTTATTCTTTTCTGGGCCCCCATGGCATTATTACATCTTATATGGAACGTATAGGCAATCAATCGTTTGATTTTTACACAGAGACTTGGATCTGGCCTATTCTATTAACGTTTATTAACATTTGGAAAGGTCTAGGCTATGTGAGCATCATCTTTTATGCGGGCATCCTGGGTATTTCACAAGAATATTACGAAGCTGCGGCTATTGACGGCGCATCTAAGTTGCAAATGGTTCGAACCATTACAATTCCGTTGCTCATGCCGCTAATTACAATAATGACCTTATTATCTATAGGAAAAATTTTTTACTCCGATTTCGGTTTGTTCTTCTTTGTTCCGAGAGAGATCGGCCAGTTGTACCCTGTAACGCAAGTTATTGATACGTATGTATACCGAATGCTGAAAGTTTCCGGAGATATTGGCATGTCATCAGCTGTAGGTCTATTTCAATCTACAATGGGATTCATCATTGTTTTGATAAGCAATTTTATCGTAAGAAAAGTAGACGAAGAGAACAAATTATTCTAGAACCACAAAGAGGTGAGCACATGCTGGCAAGAAAAACGTGGCCTCAGGTCATAATTAACCTTTTATTCATTCTGTTCAGTCTCACATGCATTATTCCGCTTATTTCAATTATCTCCATTTCATTCAGCAACGAAGTCGACATTGTGAAGAATGGCTATCATTTATTTCCAAAAATATTTGATATTACGGCCTATGCATACATTTTGTATCAGCCTGTACAGCTCTTAAATGCATTTAAGGTGTCTCTGTTTGTCAGCTTCTTCGGCACATTCGTTTCAGTGGCAGTCATGGCAGGCATTGCCTATGCGTTGTCTCGTGAAGACTATAGATTTAAAAACTCGTTAAGTTTTTATGTCTTTTTCACTATGCTGTTTAACGGTGGACTCGTTCCGACCTATATTTTAATTACGAATTACTTGCATTTGAAAAATACGATCTTTGCGCTTATTCTTCCCTATTTGGCTATTCCTTGGTTTATCTTGATTTTGAGATCCTTTATGCAAAAGATCCCTCTCAGTATCGTTGAATCCTGCATGATTGACGGAGCAAGCGAATTCAGAATCTTTTTTCAAATCATTCTCCCGTTAGCTAAGCCGGGGCTTGCTACTGTTGGGCTATTCATGCTTTTACATTATTGGAATGATTGGTGGCTAAGCTTGCTGTATGTCGAGAAAGAAAGCCTCGTTCCTCTCCAATATATGCTCTATAGAATGATGAATAATATTCAATATCTCACTAGTGCAAGCAATATGATGCCGCCTGGTATGAAAAATGCCGATCTCCCCTCGGAATCCGCCCGTATGGCTATGGCTATACTTGCCGCTGGTCCGATGCTAATGGTATTTCCGTTTTTCCAAAAGTACTTCGTCAGAGGCCTTACCGTAGGTGCAGTAAAAGGGTAACTTAAACATGGATTACATCCATTTTAAGAATATAATGTTTACAATAAAGGGAGGATTTTGTACATGTACAAAAATTTAAAGTTAGTTAAAACAGGTCTAGTAGCAGGCAGTATGCTTCTCGCAGTCAGCATGATGCTTTCCGCTTGCGGAAGCAAAACAACGCAAGAAACAGCAAGCCCAGCGGCGGCCAAACCAGCTGAATCTGCCACAGCCACTGTAACACCTGCTGCTCTTCCAGAAGTCAAACTGACTTGGTACTTCCCTGGGAACTTCCCGCAGCCTGAACAAGATAAAGTATTTGCAGAAGTGAACAAGGTACTGAAAGCGAAACTTAATGCAACCGTAGATTTTAAACCGTTGGCATTTGGTGACTATGATCAGAAGATGCAAGTCGTCATTGCCTCAGGCGAAGCGTATGACATAGCCTTTACGGCAAGCTGGATTAACAACTACAGCCAAGATGTAGCGAAAGGCGCCTTGCTGCCTCTTGATGATTTGCTAACTAAATATGCGCCGAAATCCTATGCTTCCGTGCCTAAATCGATGTGGGACGCGACGAAAGTGAAGGGAAAAATTTATGGATTTGTTAACCAACAAATCTCTGCCAGAACCCCTGCTTTAATGTTCCCGAAAGATCTGACTGATAAGTACAAGCTCGATCTTAGTTCTGTAAGCGGCAAAATTAATGCAGATACTCTAAACCTGTTGGAGCCGTATGTAACGAACGTGCATAAAGACGATCCAAAGAAAGCATTCATTACTTCCTTTGATCAATTTGGCGATTTGTTTAATCTTGATTACATTTCCGGCTTTAATGTTCCGGGTGGTGTCGATTATGCAGATGGATCACTTAAAGTCGTAAACCAATTTGAAACACCGCAAGCTAAGAAATTCGCAGCTACAATGAGAGATTGGAATGCCAAAGGATTGTTGAATTCCAAAGAGCGCGTTTCTCAGAAAAAGGATGAATGGACAGATGCGAAAGCTGGTAAATGGGCAATGAATATCGGCGGCGCTTACAAACCAGGCGGCAATATCGGCGAAACGGCTCAAGCTGGTTATCCGATGGTGGATGCTCCTGCAGGAACACAACATCTTACAACAGGCGGTATTACCGCGACAATGCAAGGTATTAACAGAAACTCCAAAAATCCTGAAAGAGCTATGATGGTGCTCGAGCTTCTGAATACGGATAAAGATCTTTACAATTTGTTGAACTTCGGTATGAAAGATAACCATTTCAAGATCGATGGAGATGGATTCATGGTTCCTGGCGATAATCAAAAAGCGTACAATCCACAAGTTGCATGGATGTTTGCTTCCAACTTCCTTGCTAACGTTGAAAAAGGTATGCCTAAAACAGTTTGGGACGATACGAAGAAAATTAATGAAACGGCAACACCTTCTAAATTACTAGGTTTTAACTTTGATGCAGAGCCAGTAAAATCCGAGATCGCGAAAACGAGCGCTGTTTATGACGAATACTCCAGATCCATTGAGCTTGGTATTGCTTCCGAAGATAAGTACAATGAATTCTTGGCTAAATTGAAAACAGCCGGTTCCGATAAAATCATTGCTGAAATGCAAAAACAAGTTGATGCTTGGAAGTCTTCAAAATAATAAAATGGCATGACGAAAACCCTGACCACAGATAAGATCTGATGGGCAGGGTTTTTGCTATGATTTCAAGGAATAAATCATTACTAAACATGGCTTATCCTCCATTTAAATAATATAATGTTTACAATAAAGGGAGGACTTTGTACATGTTCAAAACCTTAAAACTAGTAAGACCAATTCTTCTAGCAGGCAGTATGCTTCTAGCTATCAGCATGATGCATTCCGCATGCGACAGCAATACGATGCATAAAAGCCCAGCTGCCAAACCCGCTGTAACAGCTGAAGCTCTCCCGGAAGTTAAATTGACTTGGTACTTCCCTGGGAACTTCCCGCAGCCTGAGCAGGATAAAGTATTCACTGAAGTGAACAAGGTATTGAAAGCGAAAATCAACGCAACCGTAGATTTCAAACCTTTCGCATTTGGAGACTATGATCAGAAAATGCAAGTTGTCATTGCCTCCGGCGAACCGTATGATATTGCCTTTACATCAAGCTGGATTGCCAACTTCAACCAAAATGTTGCAAGAGGCGCCTTTCTTCCTCTCGATGATTTGCTCGTAACCTATGCTCCTAAAACCTATGCTTCCGTGCCAAAAGTGATGTGGGACGCTGCAAAAGTGAAGGGTAACATTTATGGCTTTGTCAACCAACAGATCTCTGCCAGAACCCCTGCCTTGATGTTCCCCAAAGATTTGGTAGACAAATACAAGTTCGATCTCAGTTCTGTAAGCGGAAAAATGAATATGGACACCTTACACCTGTTGGAGCCATATGTAACGAGCGTTCATAAGGATGATGCAAAGAAAGCGTTTATTACATCTTTTGATCAAGCTGGCAGTGAATTGTTTAATCTTGATGCCATTTCTGGCTTTAATGTTCCAGGTGCGGTTGCTTACTCCGATGAATCACTTAAAGTCATTAACCAGTTCGAAACTCCGCAAGCCAAGAAGTTTGCAGCTACAATGAGAGATTGGAACGCCAAAGGTTTATTGAATTCCAAAGACCGCATTTCTAAGAAAAAAGATGAATGGACCGATGCGAAGGCTGGTAAATGGGCAGTGAATCTCGGCGGAGCTTTTAAACCAGGCGGCGATGTCGGGGAAACGGCTCAAGCCGGTTATCCCATGGTGGATGCTCCTGCTGGAACACCACATCTTACAACAAGCGCTATTACCGCTGCGATGCAAGGTATCAACAGAAATTCAAGAAATCCTGAGAGAGCCATGATGGTGCTCGAGCTTCTGAATACAGATAAAGACCTCTATAATCTGTTGAACTTCGGTATGAAGGATGTCCATTTCAAAATCGATGGGGATGGGTTCATGATTCCTGGCGAGAATCAAAAAGCGTACAATCCGCAAGTTCCATGGATGTTCGCTACCAACTTCCTTGCTAATGTTGAAAAAGGTATGCCTAAAACGGTTTGGGAAGACACGAAGAAAATGAACGAAACGGCAACAGCCTCTAAATTGCTAGGATTTAACTTCGATGCAGCGCCGGTAAAATCCGAGATTGCGAAGTCGAGCGCTGTTTATGACGAATACTCCAGATCCATTGAACTGGGAATCGCTTCGATAGATAAGTACAATGAATTTTTGGTTAAATTGAAGACGGCCGGTTCTGATAAAATCATTGCTGAAATGCAAAAACAAGTCGATGCTTGGAAAGCTTCGAAATGAGAAATGATGAAAACCCTGTCAACAGTTCATTTACTGTAGACAGGGTTTTATCATTTCCTTCTTTATGTCAACTTGAACATAAGCCCAAGACTCAACCGTTTATGACAACGGTTTGATTAAGATACGGCGCACCTGCTGGAAATCGCAGCTTCTCGCTATCAGGAAGGACTGTTTCTATGTTATTGTGCTTCCAGGACCGGACACCCAAGTTGCTGGACGAGGGAGCTTGCCGTCAAGCTCAGTAAACACCTCGGCCATATCAGCCGCAACTTCTTCTCCAAACTGTGCCATGGCCCAATCCGTATAGAAATCGGCGATTGGCAAATCACGTTCGCGAATCTTAAGCTCCGAAAGATCTCCCTCATACCTGTCGATTGCAGGTCCTCCGCAGTTAATCAGGCGCGAATAAGCCTCACCCTTGAACTGATTGATATCATCCGTTTGCCCTTCCACCTGTATGGCACACAGGCAAGCTTCGCCGCTATGGCAATTGAAGGTAATATCAATGAACCCATCAGACACTTTCAGCTCATGGATCGTACGCTCCAATGGTCGATTTCCCTCTTTGCTTTCGCTGAAAATATCAAGTTGGTAAATTCTTTTATCAATACTTCCATTCGTGAAAACGTCAAAGACTCGCTTGCCGGGCTCCGTAACTTCCCACTCCATAAATGTTAAAGTCAACGTATAGGTTCCATTCGGCACCTGCAAACGGTATCCTTTCATACCGACTCTGGCCGTTCTATATGGCTCGTCGTGCAGTCCTGCCAACACCTCTACTGTCCGTGCTTGACCGTCCCAATATCCTTCTGTAGAACTCGTATCTTCAGGCTTTTCCTGGTTCTCGCTCCAACCAGCCTGCTCCCATCCTGCAGCCGCGAGTGCAGCAAGCGTCGGATCTATCACTTTCGTCCTCCAATGAATGCCCAGAAGACCTGAGCATCCATACGATGCAGCATCAGCCGCATCCCTTCGCATACGTCCCGCCCAAAGCTGCGGTAGAATCATGGCAGGATCATCTTCAACCCATGGAATCGCCCAAGTTGGACGCTGCCCAATGGTTTTAAAACCAGGCTCTACGAATTCATTGCCGAGATTTCGGTTAATGCAGCTGAATGGCACTGACTTAGGCAAATGGCGGTCAAACAGGGTCCTATCCGATTGAGGGCCTAGCACCCAGCCGCTAGTGGCAACTTGAATCGAAGCGTCTACCTTTTCAGCTGCATGAATGGCTGCTTGAATATCGCGCAATGTCGCTTGCGTTTGCTCTTCCGTGTTGCCCCCCCATGTCCACAATTCCGGTGTCCATAACCAAAAGTAATCAAGCGGATGCGTTTGTTTGATTCGTGTAAAAATCCCCTCGTAAAGCTGCTGAATCGTCTTCTCATTCTCAAGATCCATTTCCTTTCGAATCAGATGAGATTTAACCTCCTCCGGTATCGTAAGCGGCCCTTCCGTCCCAAGGCATGTGGAAATGCCAAGCTCCTGCGCATACGAAAACACGTTTCTCAACAAGCGGCCGAAACGATTAAAAAGCTCATTGCTGGCCTCCATCGTTTCAGGCCATGGCGCCATACCTTGCATATAATCCGCGCCATAATCGTCCCTTTCGAACAATTGATCTCCGCCGTCCGAATAACTCCCTGTTTGCTTCGAGACATATCCCCATGCACCATTAATGGTCGAAAAATGTCTTGAAGGATAACTATGATTCACATCTCCATTGTCCTTCACGTCCTCTGGAAGTCCAATCCAAGTTGCAGGCTCAGCACTAGCATAAAGATTCGTCCGAGGTCTTTCTGGATAGGTGTGCATGCCGATGAAATTCATACGAAGCTTCGGAAGCTGGGACAACACGCTCTTATAATCATCTTGGTTCCACCAATCCGGACCTTCAGGGAAATCATGAAAAGGGAGAATACCTCTCAGTGGAAATAAAGGAGAGCCAGATTCCTCGATGTCAGGCAGGACTAGCGGAATTTGCTTATCGGGAATAATATCGCCATGAAGAGCAAACCGAATGCCCCAATGCTCTGCTATACGGTATGCAGCATATAGCAATCCGCCTTTGCGTCCTCCTGTGATAACAAGACGCTTTCTGCTTGAAGTAGCAACAGTCTTCAGCAGATAGCCTTGTTCACTCATAGATGCTAATTGATTCTGCGGAGTAACAATTATGTCTGTAATTAACCTGCTGTCCGAATAACCAACAATAAAGCCGCTTGCTTCTTTAGGCATGGAATCTTCCTCAACCAACGGCAATAAGACGGAAGTCCGAACATACAAATAGCGGCGTATTTCCTTTGCGGCGAACTTCTCTTGACGGGAAGCGCTTCCCGGATAGCAAATGAACAAGGAATTTGGCATTTGGAATCACGCCTCTCTCTCTTTTTTGTACATTCATCTTACTTTGTCTGGTGACTGACAACAATGTCTGCAATTATCACTTTTGTATCTGAAATTGATCATGCCAAGCAGGGAAGAAACTCCGCTTGGCACGATCCATTTTCATATTAAATTTCGCCATTGTTGTCCGTGGTTCAAATACCCACACCAAGCTTCTTCAAATTATTGAAACTGGTCGCCAAGCACGCAAATGGATCTCGGCCATAACATTCATCTTGTTCAACTGGCGCCCATTCCACACCAACACTTTGACATGCTTTCAGTATTTGGTAGTAATTCATATTACCTTCGCCAATCTCGGCAAATCGCTGTTCCATATCACTCATTACTGCAAAATCTTTCAAATGAACGAGTTTCATTCTTCCTTTCAATTTGTTTATCCACTCGATCGGATCTGCGCCCCCAGCTTGAACCCAGTATAAATCAAGCAAGAATTCGAAGGTATCTGGGTCTGTTTCCTCCAAGAGAATCTCCATGCCAGTTTTCCCATCAAATTTGGCAAACTCAAATGAATGGTTATGATAAAAGAATTGCAATCCCGCCTGTTTTAATTTTTTTCCAATTTCTGATGCCTCTTTGGCAAAAGCCAAATATCCTTCTTTACTGCTGCGATTTACCGGCGGCATCCCGCCTAATCCCACATATTTACAATCCCAAATTTTATGTTTTTCAATAACCGCATCTAAATGATTTGTTAAATCCGAATATGGAATATGGGTGGCGCAGATTGTCAATTGCTCTCTGTCTGCAATCTCCTTTAACTCCTTATTATCGATGGAACCTATTCCTGAAACTTGAATGGCCGTATAGCCGATTTGTTTAATCTTGCTTAGACTGATGGAAATATCCTCAGGAGTTTTCAAAAAATCCCTTATTGTATAGAGCTGTGCTGCTATTTTCATTTCATCACTCACTTTCATTGATAATAAAACAACTATAAGGGAATCCCTTACCCTTACACTAAGAAAGATTCTGTCCAATCTGTGCAGTATTTTGACCTTCCATCTGTTCGTAGATCGGTCATGGCGATACGTTGCTTCTATAGACGTTTAATAATAAATTCGGCAGGCACGGACATGACCGTACCTGCCACTATACTTGTTGTAAGATCGCTTATTGCGTGGTTACTTTTAAGACTGGACGATTGCTTACCGTTGTATTTTCACGAGCACCATAGTGGGTGTCCGTTGTGCCCGAAAGCAACTGTGATGAATAAATTCGGATCGATAGCTTCTTACCGCTTGCCATAGCAGCAACAACTTGGCTCGTCACGTCGAATTCATGAACGCCAACTGTCGGAGCGAACGTCGCAAGCACGGTACCGCTTGAAGCCGGCTTGTTGTTCCATGTAATACCGCTTTCCGTCCATGAATTATCGCTTACTAGCTCCACGACTTGATTCGGAGCAGTGGCACCCGCTGTCGTTAAGTTCAGATCGATCTTAGCCGAAGTAACCGTACCTGTGACGGAGGTAAGATCGTACTTCACATAAGCCTCGCGGGAATAGTCCGTACCATCTGTTTTTACATCCAGCGTTGCGCTGGTTCCGAAATTTTGACTAGCGTAAAATCCGTCACGCACGTAACTGTCTGCACTTGCTGTCAATATTGACGTTGTCGGTACTGTAAGTTCAAGTACCGGACGGTTGCTGACCGTCGTATTCTCGAACGAGCCGTAGTCCACTTCGGATGATCCGCTTACTTGCAAAGCTCCATGAATTTTCACTGACAGCTTCTTGCCGGCAGCCAGCGCACTCTGAACCTGACTCGTCACATCGAAAGAATTGACGCCCAAGACAGGGGTAAAGGTTGCAATGACCGTAGATGAGGCCGGTTTGTTATTCCAATTGATCGTGGTCTCGCTCCACGTATTGTCACTGACGAGCTCTACCACTTGATTTGGCGCCGTGCTGCCTTTGGCAGTTGCATTCAGCTTAATTTGAGCCGCATATACAGAGCTTGTGACTCCAGACAGATCAAATTTCAGGTACGATTCGCGGGAGTAGCCTACTCCGTCATTTTTGACAGCGAGCGATGGATCCACACCAAAATTCGTTGTCGCAGATGCCCCATCTCTTACATACGCGTCATCATAGGAATCAAGCACAATCTTGCCTGGCGTCGATTGAGCGTTTGCTGGCGTTGGTACAATTGGCGTTGATCCCGACGATGCACCCAGATTTTGGAGCGTAACATTGTCGATGTAGACAGTCGACTTGTTTCTTACCGAGAAACCAGTGCGTCCTGCCGTCGTTTTCAATGCAGGAATATTGCCGTCATAGCTCAAGATGTTGTCCACATAAAGCGTGTAATGAGTTCCTGTATAGGTCAGCTTGACTTTATGCGGCACTCCTGTCGTTAGCGCGACACCTGGCATATTGATAATGCCTGTATTCCCTTGCGGATCCCAGTATCTCCATCCGTTAGCCGCCGAGTCGAACCCGATGCGCGTATAGCTGGTTGGCGATGTATATCGGATGATAGCTCCTGCCACATTGTTGGACTGTGGCGTAATCGTGAACGTCATTTCTCCGTCCGCAATATCCGCAGTGTTCTGATCAAGCGCTACCGTCTCATAACGATCTGTACTCAGCGCCAATTGTTGGCTGACAGCCTGAACCGAACCATTACCGTAAGCAGCAATCCAACCGCCGATTTGCCCGTTATTGAAAGTTTGATCCGGTGTCTCGACTGGAGGAGCTACGGTTCCTAGATCCACTGTGAAATCGTCGATGATGAAATTATCCCATCCGCCGATGTTATTGATGAATCGAATGCTATAATCGTTCGCGCTTCCCGTTGTGAATGTCTTATTGTAGTAATATTTAGAGTAATCGATCGTTTCATTGAATAGATCGACCATTCCGCTGCCATAGCCGCTTGTTACTGCGATGTTATAGCTGTTCTGCAGCGACATTCGATATGGGAAGCTTATCGTATAAGTCGTGTTTGGAAGCAGCCTTACAGTCGAAGGAATCGTTCTCATCATTTCGCCTGTGATGCTAGAAGCATCCGTGCTATTGGCACGCATTTTCAATGAATAATTACCGTTTATCGTGTCGTTCGTAAATCCTGCATGTAAATCCGAAATATGGGCTTTATTCGTATTAATTGGAATGAACGGCCCAAGTCCTTCATTGTTGCTCTCGAAATCATCGAAGAAGTAGTGGCTTCCTGGCGGTGCTGGATTCGTAAGCTCCACCACGCGAATATCGTCTAAATCGACTTCCGCTGTGGAAGATCCCGCCACCTGAGCTGCTTTCATATAAATCGTTGCGCTTGAATTACCGGTAGGCACCGTGAAATTAACACTGAGCCGTTGCATGTTATTACCGATCGTGCTCCGCATCGAATTGTAGTACTTATTCGGTATGTTCGATAGGGTCATCGTATTGGTTACTTCAGTTCCGCCATAGTTCTTCACACCGACCGTGGCTGTCTGACCGTTCTTCACTTCTGCCCAAACCGACATTTGATACGTCTTGCCAGCTGTCAACCCAATAATCGTTTGGGAAATCGTTGCGTCAGCCCCGTTGTTCCCTCTCACTTGCAGGTAAGGGTCTCCCGCCGCATTCGTTTGGATCGAGACGTGGTTCGTGCTGCCGCTTATGGAGGATACGCTCCAATTGTTCAACGCGCGGCTGTCAAATCCCGGATCCTTGACGAATCCGCCTGAACCGAAGTTTAATGATGATACCGGTGTGATCGCATCGGCTTGACCGTGTTTATAGACGACATACGGCGTATTGGCCGTGGCATTGATCGTAACTTGACCCGCGGTTACTGGCAAAGTCGTTACCAAGGTTTTGCCTGTATCGGATAGTTGATATAGATCAACGCTAGTTACCCCTGCCCAGCTTGCCGGCAGCGTCCAGGTCGTATTTCCGCCAACAGAGTTATAGTGATACAACTTCGTCTCGGATTGCGGATCCCATGGGAGCAAATATTGTGTCAATTGCGGTGTAATTGTCTTATTGTGATACCCAACTGCACTCGATGCAACAACCTTTTTCTTAAATTGATTCTGGTAAGTGGCAATCAAGTTACCGTTCTTTCTCAATTCAACTTTCGGATTGTTCGTGACGTATTGATTGGTTCCTTCGGTTGTATTCGATACGGTGCCCGGATCAACAACCTGTCCCGTAAGTCCATTCTGGAACGTAACAGTGGTCGTTTGATTCAGTGCCTGATCCACATTCATCTTCATAATGCTGTAATTCTGCATGTATTTGAATAGCAGCGTTTGGTTATAGAAGACATTCATCTGATCATTAATTGTCGAACCTACGGCACCCTGGTCCTCGTCTTTATCGTTCCCGTATCCCATCGCGCTCGCATGTCGAGTTGTCAGCAAGATCGGATCGAACATAAATTGGTCAGTGACATTATTTTTAATGAAACGTTCGACCTTGCTCTCAATCTCATTCACATGGCTCCAGATGCTAGAGCGATTCAATGCTCCGCTCATTTCCGAGCCGATCATCCAGCCGTTGTTGTTCAGTTCTTTCGCCAACTTCCACTGGTTATAACCAAGACCCGTGTAGACGTCAATGTAAGTCCATTTTAAGTTCGGAACATTCTGCTTCAGTTCACTTAATCTGGCAGCCAAACCGTTCGACCCGGGGTCAAGAGAATCTGCATGGCGATTCAGATAATACCCTGTATCCATCGTTTGCCATGAAATATTACCAATTTTATCATAGGAATAATGCTGCGCTTCCGGGTAAGCATCGTTCAAATTTAAATGAACGCCGACATACGCATTATACTGGCTTGCTTCGTTGACTAACGTATTCAGATCGGTTAAGCCGCCTAATCTTTTGTTAATTACGTTTCCGTAATCATCAAAACCGTCATCATGCCCTTCATGCTGAAAGCCTTTGTATTGAAGCAATTGACCGAAACCGTCCGTATACGAATAAAATTTCTTGATCATATCCAACGTCCGCAGGAACGGCCACTGGCTCAAGCTCTGACGTGAATAAGCGATTTCCGGCATCACTTTAGGGATCACATCATATCCCTGCGGTAGCGTCATGATTTGACGGTAGGCAATACCGCCATCCTGCCAATCTAATGTCCCGTCTCCATTCGCATCGTCCGTAATCGCAACCTTCGCGTACGGAAGCTCGACGATTTCCGAGTTGATTCCATCCGTTTCCCTATACGTCCAGGGAAGACTCCAGACTCCAAGCTTCTTGTAACCGGTCTTGGCAACGGTTTGGTAATAATACCGTTGTTCATTGCCTGCATAACTTAAATCGGCATCTTTGTTTGCCAAAATCTCGAATGCATTGCTGTAGATCGAACCAGCTAACTCATTCGTATTCAGAATCACATAAGTCTTCGCGACAGGAGCAGCGTCCGTTGCTTTGCTTGATAGTACGTTATATTCTTCTTTGCTGGAATTCCACGATCCGATGTCAGCACCTGTCTCCTTTGCACCAGCTTGCGTATCACGGATCGACAACAGACTTTGGTTCGGAAATTCAACCGTCTGAACCAATGTGGAACCGCTTTCTTGGATGTTCGTCACTTTGAAATCCAGCACGTTATCGACAACATCGATTACAACTGTCATGAGAACGTTAATACTCGAGAAATTCAGCGTATATGTGGCTTTATCCGCCGCATTCTTCACGAACGTAACCGTAGGTGTATAGGAGACTCCGTTAATATTCACTGTTGAGATAACATCCTCTTGCCCGTAAATAATTTTCCCGCTGCTTAACCATTGATACTGGATAACCCGTGGAAATTGATCGTCAATTGTTACCTGCATTTTGGCTGACTGAATCGTCGTAGAAGCGGCATAAGCCGTACCTACACCCGCAAAAAAAGCCGGAACACATAAAATCTGTGTGAGCATAACGCCTGTTGTTACTAGTGATACCAGTTTGCGTGAACGTACCGATTGCTTAGCTTTCAATATTTTCATCTCCTCACGTTTTTTTAAAACGCTTACATCAAATAATTACATGGCCTCCTTTCTAAATAGTTGGCATATAAAAAACGGCGGGATGATCTACTTTTTTCAAGTATGATTCACCCGCCGAATAGCCCTTTTCTAAAAACGATTTCTTATTTACCGCCTCTTGCTTTATAGGCATCGTTCACTTCTTTCGTTAACTTTTGGAAAGAAGCGTCCTCCTGCATGGATTTGACGAACTTATCCCAATCGTCCAAGCTGCTTTTGCCTACAAGCGTATTGATTTCATTGTCATATATTTTCTTGAGGAAATCTGCGCCCTTTTCTGCATTCGTAGGTGTATTGATGCCTGTGGCCGGATCCAAAATGGATTGCTTGCTGATCGCATCAACCAGATCGTGGTCATACTTGAGAACCTCTGGTGACATTTCTCCATGTTCGGCTCTTGCATATTTGTTAAAGAAGGATGGTATCCATTGACTTGTGTTCGGCAACATATTCTGCTTTTTGGCGGCATCCGACTGTACTGCAATGGTCGGAAGGTTAGTATCTGTATAGTCTTTATCCTTAATACCGTAGTTGAGCAGCTTCCAACCCTCTAGTGTATTGCCATAATCCATGAGTTCCAAAATCTTTTTCATTTTATCTTCTGACACTTTCTTACTGATCATCAGTTGGCCGAAACTTCCTGAACTTTTTTCATAGTAACGCTTGCCATCCGGTGCTGCAGGCAGTTCATAAGCAACTGCGTCTGCTTTCGGATTCACCTTTTGTAGTTCTTTGATCACATTCGGCGTGTTGTAAATGTCATAAATATTTCCGATATACATGCCGATTTTCCCTTGAATGAACATATCCTTTAACTGTTGGGCCTTCATAACCGGATAATCTGGCACGACCAATCCATCTTTGTACGCTTTGCTCCAGTAAGTTAGCGCAGTTTTCATCTGCGGAGAAGCGAATGCCGGAGTTAATTGACCAGCGTTGTTTGCCCAGCCTTGCATAAGACCGCCAGCTGAAGAAGAACCGAACATCGAGTATAAGTAGGTTTGAGGCGTAGGCGTAGCATATGCGGCAAATCCGTAAGTATCAGGCTTTCCGTTGCCGTCTGGATCGTTTTTCGTAAACGCCTCCATGACTTTGTAGAATTCGTCTGTCGTCTTCGGCGCCTGTAACCCCAGTTTGTCCAACCAGTCTTTGCGAATAATGAGCGATTCATGGCCATCCTGCGGTCTAACCCGCGGTACTCCAAAGGATTTGCCATTAAACGATAATGCGGTATACACACCAGGATCGATCTTGGATAAATTCGGATAGTTCTTGAGGTATGGTGTTAAATCCCAGAACGCACCTTGACCAAGCGCTTGAGTCCAATTCTGCTTCGTAATATCCCACACAACTGTCAAATCCGGCAAGTCATTCGACGCCAGCATAACGTTAACTTTATCATCGTAATTGTTGGAAGGCACGTAAGAAGCATTGATTTTAACATTCAACTTCTGATTGAGTTGTTGAATGTTTTCCAAATCGTTAGTAGGTGCATCATTGTAAGTAGGTGCGATAATCGTAACTTCCGTAGGTGCTTTGGGCGCTGCTGAAGTTGCAGGTGTAGCTGCAGATGTCGATGACTGACTTTCCGCAGGTTTATTGCTACCGCACGCTGTCGAAATCAGCATAAGGGCTGCTGCTGCCGTAAGACCACTCATTTTTAAAACCTTTTTCATTGTGTGTTGCCTCCTCAAATTTTTTTTTTAGATGTTGCTGCCCGCCTTTTGAAAACATGTTTACATTATTGCCATTCCAAAACGCAGTATCACCCCTCTCAAGAAAGTTTTACTTAACCCTTCACAGAACCAAGCGTTAAACCCTTGACAAAATATTTTTGCAAGAATGGATACACCATGACGATCGGAACTGCTGCAAGCACGACAGCTGCCATTTTCACCGTTTCCGCTGGAATCACGATTCCTGAAGCTTCATCAGGGGGAGCCGCGCTTGCGGCTAGCATTTGCTGCAAAACGACTTGCAACGGACGCAGCGTGTCCTTATTGATGTAAAGTACGCCATTGAAATACGTGTTCCAATACGCGACTCCGTAAAACAAACTGAATGCGGCTATGACCGGTAAGGATATCGGAAGAATAATCCGGAAGAAGATGCCGACATCCGAGCAGCCGTCCATTTTACCTGATTCCTCCAGCTCTGCAGGTACGTCTTGGAAGAAGCTTTTCATGAGCAGCACGTAAAAAGCAGTCGCTAATCCTGGCAGCACTAGTGCCCAGAAACTGTTCAACAATCCTAAATTTCGAATCAATAAATAGTTAGGCATAATGCCAGGGTTGAACAGCATCGTGAACAAAATCGAGGTCAGGATGAAATTACGGCCTTTCAATCTCTTGCGCGATAATCCATATGCCAACCCTGACGTCACGAGCAAAGCACCAACCGTACCGACGATTGTCAGTAACGCTGTAATGAAGAAGGAGTTCATAAACGAATTGTTAGACATAATGTAACGATATGACGCTAAACTCCATGTTTTCGGAAACAGCATAACCGGCGTGGATATAAATTCATGCGGTTCTGTGAAGGACACAATCGTAATGTAGATGAACGGCAATACGGTAGAAAGTGAAAATAAGAACAGTGCTGTATAAATGAAGACATCTAACCATTTGGAGGAACGATCCATCTTAGTACACTCCCTCCTCGCCCATTTTCTTTGCGATACGGTTCGCCGCGACGACCATAATGAAGCCAACAATCGATTTGAACATACCTGCGGCTACGGCAAAGCTGAATCTCCCTTGCTGAACACCGACGCGATATGCATACGTGTCGAATACGTCCCCAATGCTTTCAACAGGAGCGCTACTCATCAGGTAGACTTGCTCGAAACCGACATCCATCACCGTTCCTAATCGTAGGATGAGCAGAACGACGATCGTGGACTTAATTCCTGGCAGCGTTATATGAATCAGTTGATTCCATCGGCTAGCTCCATCGATTTGAGCTGCCTCGTACTGCTCGGGATTAATACTAGTCAGCGCCGCAAGGAAAATGATCGTCCCATATCCAGCATCCTTCCAAATACTTTGCGACGTTAATAATAGCCAGAATGTATTCGCATTCGTCAGAAAATCAATTTTCGTTCCGCCAGCATCTACAATCAGTCCATTAACGATCCCAGAAGATTTGCTAAGCAAAATGAAGCAAATACCTGCAATGACGACCCATGAGACAAAGTGAGGTAAATAAATGGCTGTTTGCACAAATTTCTTAAACCGTACTCGACGCACTTCGTTAAGCATTAGCGCCAAGATGATCGGCGCCGGGAAAAAGAACAGAATGTTCAAGAAACTAATGGCTAGCGTATTCCTCAAGAGCTTGAAAAAATCAGGATTCGTTAAGAAATCACTGAAATATTTAAAGCCAACCCACTCGCTCTTCCAAAACCCAAGGAATGGGGAGTAGTTCTGGAATGCTAGCGACAACCCCCACATGGGCCCATATTTAAATATCAGAAAAAAGAGCAAGCCAGGCATCATTAATAAGTACAAATACTTGTCTCGTCTCAGGGCAGTTCCCCAGCCCCTTAACCATAGTGTCATATTTTGTCACCTCTCGTAGCTGCAAGTGCAGATTTAATACTTGCAATATACGATTCAAACTTTGTCGCCTGCAAGATGCAATTGTTGCGCAGCCACAACCCCCGTTAGATCAAGACTTTTTCGAGTTAGTCGCATTATTTGCGTCAAAGGGAGCACCTAAAAACAATAAAATGCGACTCACCACAGGATTCCAGTTTATTTAACAAAAATAATGCTCGCAGGACTGATCCCGCAAGCATTATTCGTTACTATCATTTGACTGATTCCCTATACTGACCAGGCGTTATACCTACCTGTTTCTTGAAGACACGCATGAAATTTTGACGCTGATACCCGACAAGATTAGATATCTCGCTAACCGGCAAATCGGTCTCCGCTAATAATTGCTTTGCTTTCTCAATACGATATTCCGTCAAATAATCAATGAAGGCAGTCTGCTTAATTTTCTTAAACCATTTGCTAATCTGGAACGTACTCACCCCGCAATAATCTGCGCATTCTTCAAGAGAGATTTCCCGATGATAATGTTCATGTATGTAAGTTACGGCTGTCATCACCATTCGTTCATACTCGCCATGCCGATTGCCCTGCACGGCCGTAATAATTGGAGAAATTAGCGCTGTCACAAACCATCTTTTAATATCCTCAATACTCTTCAATTTACGTAAATGCGTATAAGGATCGTATTGTTCGAATAGCTGCTTCGGTTCTACCTTCAAGCTATAAGCCGTTCTCATCGTTGCGGCAAGCAGCTGATTACAGTAGAGCAGCACACCTTCTGGAGATCTTGCCTGCCTGCTGACCGTCTCCATGAAATCATTCAACATTCGCTCTGCTTCCTCTTGATTGCCAAGCTTCAGAGAGTTCTCATAGTGCTGCTCTAGCTCAACGGGATAGCTGCTCTCGCTGGCGAGGCTGCCCTCGTCTAGCAGCACCATATTCCTTCCCGTAATGATGCGCGATTCCAATGCAAGCATGGCTTGGCGGTACAATCCCGGCACTTCCTTCGCCTCATATCCGATTACGCTTAACCCAACCGTCACTGGGAGCTGTAAAAAGTTGGAGAGTGTATGCCGCATATTTTCAGCAAAAGCAAAGAAATCAGGTTCCTCCTTGTCTGCTTCCGGCGTCTCAGGCGCACTCCAAATCCAAGTCGCTAGGCTATCATTGAATACATTTACCGTTACGCCTCGCCAATTATTCAGTGGAATAAATTCGTCAATAATATTTTTCATGGAAAAGAGCATTAGCTCTTTATCACTGTCGAGAAATTTCCCCTGTCGGTCTGTATCCATATCGAACGCAACCGCAAGCACAGCGAACTCCCCTTGATCAGGAAGTTGATAACGCTTTAACAGTTCGCCTAATTGATTATTGGTATAGTAGGCAAATTGACCCTGCAGCATCTGCAGAACGAAAGACTCGCGTATGATCGGCTGTTGATGCGTCAATTCATTCTTTAGTTGAGATGCCGTATGCCTGAGCTCCAACCAATTTCGATGGAAGAAGCCCATCTCATCAGAATCAATCTCCGTATCAGAATCACTTCTAATATTCGCCAGTAATCGCTCAACGGGCCGGTAAATTTTTCGATTGCCGAAGAAAGAACCTCCAACGCTTACTAGAATGAAAAACAAGACGATGCCCATCGTGATAGACGCTATTCCTTTTGACTTGGCATGCAATTCATTAACAGGAATCACATCGATATATTTCCACCCGCTGTAGTTCGAAGATATGCTTGTAACCAGAAATTGGGTGCCATCCCAAGTGAAATTATATTTGGACTTCCCTTCGCCTGCTTGTAAAATGCTCTCATAGAAATTGCTTGGCTGTAGCTCGTTCGATGTTGAGGTGACTAATTTCCCTGACTCGCTTACTACGAACATGAATTGTCCTTTATAGACTTTCGAATCCCCAATGGTTTCACGTATTTGAGTAGAGTTTACTGACGCAAGGACGAGCCCAATCGGATCATTGCTGCCGAGTGGAAACTTATTAACCAACGTTACACCTCTATCTGTAACGCTATTGGGCGTCACAGGGAATGTCTCATTCAACCAACGCAGCCGGTAATCAGATTTCATCTCATGATCGAATTTATCCCGAACGGCCATGCTAATAACATCTGGCCGGATCGTACCATTCGTCGGGGAAATATACGCAGTGTCCCGAATATAGAGAGCGAGTTCGTTCAAATCCTTATTCGTATTTTGAAAAGCTCCGAGTATCTTATACACTTTGCCAAAGAAGTCGATTTGATCCACTTCTAAATCATCATTGTATTCCGTAAGAAAATAAGGCGAGTTCAATATTTGCAATAGATTAATCTGAATCGCCTGAAGCTTTTTATCCACATTTTCGGATGCAGACTTCAAAATCTGATAATTAGCTTTGTTGACTTCCGTTTCTACAACGGACGAAGCATAGAGATAGCTGCCCAATCCAGTGATTACCGTCGGGACAATCGAAATAAAAAGCGAGACGATGATCATTTTCCTCAGCATTGATTTCTTTTTTTTGGGAAAAAAATTGAAAATTTTCACTTCAACGGTTACCTCCTAATGGTGTAACATGGCATGGGTATGTTTATTGTAACAGATACCTTTTGTCACAAGTAAGGCACAATTTTTGCTCATTCATTCGAGAATGTGCCAATTGATCATCGTTATCCCGTTGATAGTCTTGATCCACGGTAAATTTTCTACCTTTTATTCCTAAATATTGCTCTAACCACATAACAATCTCAATCTCGCTATAAATGATACATGTATCGTTATGATCATTCATGATTGCCAGTGAGATATCCAAATGCTGCATCATCCTCCTTTGCAATACGCATTGTCCGTAAAGCAGCGGAGAAAGCTTTCTTAGTTTTTAAAGTGACTCTATACAGGTAATCACCCCAGACTGCCTGTAGCTTCTCATCCGTCAATTTGATGGACTCGTTTAATACAAGAAGAGTGCTTTCGTCGTAGTAAATATACACCTTCTCGTCACTGTCATTCTGAAGCAATCGCTAATATACCTGTCAAGTTTGCGCATGACTTTTTCAATTGCTTGGCAACGACGCTCATCACAATTCTCTAGGAGAAGGAAAGCAGAAAGGCAATTAGCATTGATCCACGGATTCCAATTGTTCATTTTACGGTTCGTTTCCAGCCCCATCCACCATAAATCACTGCGCTCCAAATATGGATCGAAAATTCGACGCTTCATTTCCATACGAATTCGGTACACAAGTCGATGTATTGATCGGCAATATTAGGTAAATTATCAGCAGCGCTTGCTTTGGAAATAACCATATGTGGGGGAATTACCCAGGTCGATTCTTCGCAAATGGTCCAGATACCATTCATAGTCTGGTCGATAAAGCGGCCTGCTCCTTCCATACATTCGGCAAAAACTAAGGAAGCCAATGCCGTCCTGCGTTCCTCAAATTTGTACTGGAAATGAACGACATTTCCATTTCTAACATATTGCATATAATCTACAGCCGTAAGTGCAGGCCAAGGAAAGTCAAGGAAAATTTGTCCTCTGGAAATCCAATAGCTTCGAATCGTATCAGGAATTTTTTTCCATATTACCTTTTTTTCAAATTATTGATAAGGATGATAGTTTTCATACGTAGTAATGAGTTCAATCTTCTCCTGCTAATGTATGAATTATAAAAACAGGCAGGCACGGACATGACACGACGATTGCTTACCGATAATACCACACTTGGTCACCTCTCGTAGCTGCATGTTCAGATTTTATACTTGCATATACGATTCATGCTTTGTCGCTTGCAAGATGCCAGCAACGGTATCATTTGAAATACAATTGTGACTTTTAAATACCGAATCGAGGACGGTTGGAGCCCCATCCCAGCCTCTCCACAAGCACCTAAAGTATGCATCAAGAAAAAACGTAAGAAGGATACTTTTTTCAAAGTATCTTTCTTACGGGACTAGTAATTACCTTATCTTAAATGATAGCTCTGTACACTCTTAATAAATGGGTGGACGACCTTCTTGTCAGAGGAGTATGGAAGACAGGAACTCTCTTGTTATGTTCAGCGTACGGGCAATTTCATCTTCTGTCGCTGTGTAATTGAATAAGGCAAATGCATGTTTACTTGCGGGCAGTAGTTCCAGCCTAACCGTTACCCCTAGCTCCCGAAGCCGCTCGGCGTATTCTGCACTATGCTCTGGAGGTACAACTGAATCCATAAGACCATGGATGTTTAGCGTGGGTGGGTGCTCAGCCGACAAATACACAAGCGGAGACAAATTGCGAGCCTGTTGGTGCTTCATTAACCACCCCTCGGCACTATCCTCGCCGATAAAATTGTAATGTAATCTTGCCTTCCACCCGCATAGCAAATGAGTTATGGGATTATACGCAACCAGTACATTTGGCACGCAGGAAACAGAAGGGCTTGTCGTAGTGTCCTCTATATGAATTAGCGTGGTCACAGCGCAAGCCAAGTAGCCCCCCGCCGATTCACCAATTAGTCCGATTCTGTTCGCGTCAACGTTCCACTGGTGGGCATGGCTGCGCACATAACGCACAGCTTCTTTGCAATCGACAATACAATCTTCCAACTTAATACTGTCTCCTGTGGGGAACTCACCTTCCATCTGAATTAGACGGTACTCGACTGAAACGCACACATACCCAAGCCTCGTAAAATAGCGGCATTGTGGCAAAAGCATCTCAGGCTTGCCGCCTGTAAAGCCGCCCCCATGAATGAAGACGAGGCAGGGACGAGGAGAATCTGCAGGCTCTTTAGGCTCCATCACCAAAAGACGCAGTTCCACATCGGCAATCCTGCGATATATCCTTTTTTCTAGCTTGTCTATTTGTAGAATCTCCCATTCTTTTGCTACATCCATTAAATTTACAGTCACCTCGTTTTCATTGCTTCTGCTGGGCTTCTTGTTTTGTCTTAAATTTTGAGTTGTTGTAGATGAATTCACTGTTTAAGATTCTGTGAAAAACCTCAATACAGGTATTGTCTGCATCAGAGTTGGCTTTCGGTCTCTAGGTCACAGAAAATCTTTACCATTGCTGATAAGTGAAAATCGCATACAACTCCGGATTCTCACTATTATGAATTTCCCCAAACACTTGTTTTGCGGGCAATAATACCGATTGTTCTCCGTCGTCGTTCAGTGGAATATCGGGAAGTTTTGCATGTAACTGTCTCCAACGGGCTAGCAGGCTTGTATCCTCCAAGACGCCTGCCGCAAGTTGGTTCAGGACGTACTGCAATCCAGCGATTTCTGGGAGTGGGATTATTGCCTCAAACCATGTTTCCAATCGTAAAGATCGAACCGTTAAACTTGATCGGAAAAGCACCCCTTCCGCTGCAAGCATGCATATACCTTTGCAGCGTGTAGCCGCTTAGGATGGTCTGCAACGACTCGTCGTCCGAATCGATCCAACTCCGCTGCCAAAAATCCTGCCACCAATCACGATGCTTCTCGCGGCTCGTTTCGAGCGGTGTCGACTCGCAGACCGCAGCGGACATTTCGATCTGCCTTACCCATTCCTCGGCAGTATCTGTCTGTGAGCAAAGTGCATGTAATTCAATGCAATATTTGTTACCTGGCACTGCAGAACTGAGCGTCATCAGGCTACTCCGGAGCAATCCGTCTCCTTTTGCCATCACCCCGAAGGTACGATGCAGCAATGGATCACGGAAGGAACCGTCCTCATACGGGATACTTTGCAGACGCATGTTCTCCGGCCAGACGGATCTTTCATTGCGGTGATAACAGATAAGTTTGTCCTCATCCTCAGGCAGAATGGTATCAGGTTCAGCGAAGACACGCTCTGGGCCTCCATTAAGCCCGTATGCACTATGCAATTCGATGCCCGTTATTTCGCGCCGCTCCATTCGCCAAGGTTCTGTTGAAACAGCCAGCCCCACTTCCTGATCCGCATCCACTTCAATGCGTATGACCGAATGATGAGCATCTACCCTTACGCGGTAACGAAGCTGCTTGCCAGCTTCGTCGATCGAAACGGTAATCTCCCCTTCCTCCAACCGCAGACATTGCTGGAATTGCCGGGTGTTCCAGACTTGTCCCGATGCCTTAATGCAAACTTTCCCCAGCTTTACCAGCCTGCCGTTCTCGTCCCACGCGTCCGTCTTTGCAATCAACATCTGCAAATCGCTATTTTCTTCGACCCATACATTCACTCCGACATCGCCGTTACCGAGCGGCATCGAGCCCTTGGAACCGCTGCTAGGCGTTTCCCAAATAACATCATGCTTGCTATACATTCTCACACCTCATATTCTATTTATCATCTAATTTAAAGGCTATGTTAAATCTTAATGTTGTTTTTACAACAAAAGAAAACCGCCCTTTGAAAAGGCGGTTAATTTAACTATCGTTCGCCGTTAGTGAAATAGGGTGAAAATATTAAGCCTTACTTGCTTCATCTATTTGTCCATACTTTTTAATATTGAGCTTACTACAATTTCTGCTAATGCTTTATCACCCAACGCATTGTAATGATAACCATCATTCACCCTATATTCGCTTTTGCCAAGCATTGGTGTATATAAATCATTGATTTGCAATTGATATTTATGGGCTAATCGTTCCATTGCTTTGTTGCGATCGATGACGATATGATTTAATTTACTGTCTAATTCAGTTGGAACGTCCGTAATTGTCACTGGCGTCGAGAACGCCAAAATCATTTTTTCAGCGTCGATTTGAGCGATAATATGCTGAATCACCTTTTCCAAATGATGCTCATACTGGTCCGCAGATAAATGCATGCCATGCAATCCATTGTTAAAATGAATACCATGATACTTACTTTCGTTTAGCTTAAGCATGTAGTCCAATTCAATTAAAAGGGCGGAATTATCCAATGCCCGTGAGGAAGAAAGCTGATCCACATAAATTTCACCTTTAAGCTTCTCATTCACATAAGGACGATAAGCTCTCGAAATCGAATCTCCTACCAACAATACTCTTTTTTTGTTCTGTTGCGGTGCTTCTTGCCACCAAAAATCGCACCATTCATTTTGTTCAAGCTGAACCATCTTCATCCTCCATCTTTTCGAGTGATAGCAAAAAGCTGACATCTGTCAATCATCGATTTCAGCTTGACTTCTATTAAGGCAATGTTGATTGTACACTTATGTCATCAAATAAACAGTACCCGTCTCACCACTTCCCCTAAACGAACTCTTTGGCCGCCTTGTTCAAAGTTTCAAAGAGTAGCTGTTCCTGTAATCAAACAACGGTTGGCCTTGAAATAGCCCATATACTTTTTGAAGTTCTTCGGGCTCCAAGCCCTTTCCATCACAAAATGATAAATTTGTGCGCAGCGATTGGAGCGAAGCCGTCCCAGTAAGAGTGACATGAATGTCAGGGTTACTTAAACTGAATCGCATAGCAGGCTCCACCAGCCCTTTCGGCTCCGTCTTACGTAGAAAAGCCAATTGCTCAATCCGATTTAAAGATTTCGTTCGAACATCTTCTTCCAAGAAGTGAGCAGGCGCATCGGCCAGCATGCCTAAACCAAGGACGCTGCCATTAATGACACCTATTCCCATCTCATTAGCAAGCGGCATTACCTCATCTTTAGCCGTATGATCGATGAGCATATATCGCGCGTAAAATTGAATCGCGTCAAATTTCACAGTTTTCATATAGGCCAACATCAAAGGTAGATCCCTCGTCGACACACCGAGAAAACGGATTTTCCCGTCTTCTCGCAGTTTCTCCAGAGCCGGTATCGTCTCGTTCACAATTATCTCGTAAGACTGCTTTTCCACATCATGAATTTGCAAAATATCAATATAATCTGTTTCCAGCCTTTGCAGGCTTTCTTCCACAGATCGAATGGTCGTTTCGTAATCGTAACTCATGTCGAATCGCGTTGCCTTAGATGCTATGACAATTTGATCTCTGAGTCCTTTAAGCGCTTTGCCGATACGTCGCTCCGATTCTCCGTTGCCGTATTTAGGCGCAGTATCAATGAAATTGACGCCAGAACCGATTGCCTCATGAATTAATCGTTGCACTTCGGCTTCATCTGTCTTACCGAAATCTCCTGCAAGCGGAGCTCCACCCAGACCAAGCTTAGATACTTTGAGACTCGTTTTACCGAAAGTCGTATACTCCATGTTTCTCTCCTCTTTCTTACTAGGTTTACTGGTTTCATCTACTCCTAGCAGTTTTGACAGGATATATGACATCTACCAGACGGTCAGCAGGAGTTGCTTGCAATAGGGTTATTTCCCCATTTTCATATTTCCCCCTTACCGTAGTGTTGCCTGTAGCATGTAATTTAAAATCTACATTCCAACTAGACGGCCAGGATGGTAAAATTCTGATTTCATTATTATTATTTTGCAAAATCATTGTCTGCAAAGCGTTCATGGCCACAGCGCCATTATCCAAATCAGGTATCCAGTCCATTTTATTCCAAAATGCTGGAAAATCTGTAAGAGACGAATAACTTTTGAATTTTATAATCATTTCCTCCTTGGCTTTGGCTGTTAGTCCAAGATAAGCAGCAAGTATGGAATCATAATGCCAGCAATCCGTTATTGTTGCTCCAGTTTGAAATTCACGTTCGTTAAAAGATCTAATAGCAATATCTAGATCAGGCTTCCCAAGTCCGTATATTTTATAGGGAAATATAGCATATTGATCACCGTTCTCTTCGTTAGTACGATTTGCTGTAGAGTAGGATTCGGCTGGTTTGATAATAGTCTCTGAATTAGCGTTAGTCCCAAGAGGAATTGGTGGCAAGGCATTCAAACAGTTTTGCCATTCATCTCTTTGCGCTTGTGTTGTAATGGTTGTAGGTAGTGCAAGTAATTTGGGCAGAATAGCTCTAAGGCCGGCTAACTCTGGAGTAGGATTAGCAACATCAGTCCCATACGTTTCCAAAATCTGTGCGGGATTAATCTTTATTATCCCATTCTCTCGCGGATAGTGCTGATCATAGAATTTCACCACTTGCTCAGCTATCGGAATAAGCGTATTGGAAGCAAATGCATGATCCTTCGTATACTCGAAATATTCCAGCATCATTGCAGAAAGTTCTATGCCCCCCTGCCAATAATATTTAATATGAGGATTCTTCGCCTCATTAGTCGGATTCGGGATCGGAGAATTGTGCTGAAAGTTATCAATATTGGATAATCCATAAAAATTTGTGACTTCAGGAAAGAATGCACCTTCATGGTTGTAATAGTGCTTAGTGACGTCCATTTGCAGGTTGAGCATTTTCTTATACATATTAAATAGCGGAAGCATCATATCATAATCACCAGATGCAAGCATTGGCCAATACAAAAGCCTTGTATTCTGCCACCATATGGGCGGACCCCAGAGCCTATAGTCTGCATTCTGATCTTCAAAATCGAAATTAATTGTACCTCCGTTAAACTTAATTGGATATTTTCCTCTTCCTTGGATAGCTTCCATAAACCTCTGCAACAGGTAACCCCTTGTTACTATGGTTGCATCCGCGTCACCTGTTACAAAGACCCAACTCCTGCCCCAGAACGAATCCCACCAGTTAATATGGTTGTTACGCGCCGTTGCTATATCTGTGGCTTCAATATTGGTAATGATGGTATTAAGCTGGCTTTCCCAAGTGTCTACTGTGTTTGTGGTTGCCGTATAGGGATAAACGGAAAGCACAAAATTAGTCCCGTTAGAACTTGAACGAAGCGTTGTGTTACTAATGGAAACCATATTGGTGCCTTTCATGATAGCCCCAAATGTCGAGTTAACATAAGGATCGGGGTGTGTACTTACTAAGTCGCCTAAGTGTTGAGCATCAAGTGTCTTTTGGTAATATAGACTGGTGTTATTCCTGTGATACCATAGTATTTCATTGGTTCTTGGCAATACCTGATCAGCACTCTCCGAAGGATTTGGTGTAAGTCCAGAGCTAGCTATTCCGTAATAACTATGCTTCGTTGAATCGTTCATAGAGATAACAGTATCGCGCCATATCTCTGTAGTTGCTTCGATCTGAAAAGGTTGCTCTCCTGTTGCCTCAACTCTAATTACAGGCTGATAGGCATCCACCCAAGCCCTGAGGGTAACCTGTTGGCCTACCGGTCCGGCAGTTATTAGGATCTCTCCTTGACGTAGTTTCAAGATCTGCGAGAATTGATGATCTGTAGCGAATGGGTTAGGTGTAATTTTAACACGCACCCTTCCCAATTTTAATAGTCGAGTCGCTTCGCTCCAAGTGTCTGATTTTCCTATATAGAACAAAAGATCCCCATTAACTTCCGTCCATACATTTAAAGTAATATCGCCATTTCCAATAGGCATAGAACCCGCTGAGCCAATTGTGCTTGGAGCCGAGAAGGCAACATTGTAGCTGTCCAATTTGGCTTGAATGTCGGAATCCAACGAAGAAACTATCTTTTTTGAAGTCGTTATAATCTTATGTTTTAACATTTTCACACCATCCTCCATAAACATGTTAGTCTCCAGAGCCCCTCACTTAGCAAGGGCTATGGAGAATCCAACAAAATTCTCTCCTAGATTATTGAATAGATAAATCATGAATTTCAGACGGACTTAAAACTCGACTGTAGATTCTAACATCATCTATTGAACCGATAAAACCATTTGATTTGGATGACCCCGAAGCGCTGATAATCCAATACCAGCTGTTCCAATTTATCGTTCCGAAATTTGCCGATGCTTCTTCGTTCCCGTCAATATAGATTTTAAAAGTACCATTCTTTGCATATCTCCACGTCACCAAATGCCACTTCCCGTCATTTACGCTTGTCGCAGAGTTAATTCTTCCGAACGAACTGTGATATAAGTTTATTTTTCCAGTTGATGAACCGACATTCATTGAAAATTGCACGCCTGGACCATCATTCCATCCCCCGAACAAATACTGATTATTCGCCGTCGAGGTCGTGTTGACCCACATACCCATCGGGGCTGCCTACATTGTGGAATCCGATATCGACATTGCTTGTCGTACTATCCAATTTTATTGCGTTCCCATTCACGCCACTTATCCAACTTGACGTACCGTTAACCATCCCATTAAATGAATTTCCTGATGAATCGGACGCCGTCGTTCCACTGCTTTCATTTAGCTGCCATTGCCCGATCGGATCTTGCGACAAAGGAATACCTGGCTCAAGCGCGACTAAGGATACCCTGTCAACATAGGCTGTATTGGAAGTAGTTCCATCTTTATAAACTCTTATGGTCACGCTAGTGCTACTAGGTCCAGTCGTAAATTGAAGTGTGGGATGCTGCATATTAAAAGGTTGGAGGTTCCGTTGTCTGCATATAGACCAGCCGCATAATGCAAGGCAGAAAAATTATGTATTCGGTTATACCTCCATTCGGAGTTCCCAACGTCCATGCCATAAGGATGGAAAGGCTCATCATCCTTATTGCCATCTTTAAGTATTTGTGAAATATCATTGTGCTCAATGATCGTATTGTAATAGTAGTCCTGAACAGCATTGCTGCCGATATCATGTATCGTATTGTAACTGATCAAAAATCTTCTGCCATTTGCAATCACAGCCATTAATGCGTCATGGATGTCGTTGTTTACGACTTTAGACTCCTCGCCACCAAGCGCAAAAGCAGCTGTTGTTTTAGCATTCTTAATGACGCTATTTTTAAGTATATTGGCCCGACCATAATGGTTATAAGCCATACCCCCAGGTACAATTCCGCTATCTGTTGTCATTGCACCTGAGAATCCCACATTTCCCGGATCATACCCAGCAGAATATGACACTCTTGAAATTGCCGGATAATCTGCAACAATCCCATCAATACCTGAGTCTTGTGAATCCCAAGTTCTTATTCCAGTTCCGAAGATATTCAAACCTTTAATATGGATATTTGTTGAAGTCCCCAAGTCGAAGCCCCATTTGCGGGACTTCATTTCCACCAAATGATTAGCCGGGCAATCGCCTGTTGGCGTGTATAAAAATAAGGTACTATTTGAAGCATCGATATACCATTCAGTAGCAACATCCAAGCCAGCGCGCGAGCCAGCTAAATAAAACTTTTTGGTGCCTGTATCAGGTGCATAACCAGGTTTTGTATATGCCGGCAATTGCCAAGCATATGCACCTAGACCTGGATCAAGGTAGGTTATCCTAGGGTTACTTGAAGTATAGCCTGTAATCGACCAGCCGAAAGTTCCCCAACTGTCATAACTGGCGGCAACGATGACGCCACCTTTCCAAGCATCGTCCCCCCGGGAATCGAAGCGTTCTCGATGTAGGGATATCCAACGGTGGTGATTGTTGCAAGTGCTCTGCCTTTATTGGGACATTGAGCTAATGTTATCTCCTGTCCATCTACGAACAATTGCACATTAGCCAAATCTAAGGAATATGTAACTCCAGATTGCTTATAAATGTTTCCGGAATCAACCACCCATCCTGTTTGATCTACAACATCCAAACCACTAATCGTGACAATGTCATTGTTATAATTTTGGAACGTAATAGGATTACTTGATGTCCCGCTATTCGCAGGCGCTACCGTTTCCCTGTAGGTACCTGCCATAATATTAACAGTATCCCCCGCTGCCGCAACGCTTGCTGCCTTTTGTATCGTATTGAATGGCGATGTTGTCGAAGCTCCATCATACTATCGCTTACATAATAAGTTGCTGAATCTTCTTCTGTATGTGCAATGGATGGATGAACTGGTAGCAAGGCCTGGATTAAAGTTAAACAAATACATAGAATCAACATTTCAACATTCTAATAAAAAAATCGTGTTTTTTCATAGAACTCAATGCAAAGAGCAAACTGAAACAGATCAATAAGTACCAACTTTTCTTCACGTGACGATCACTCCTCAATTAGTGTGTATTGCTAGACATCTGACTGAGAAATGAAGTAATGAGTTTTTAACAGTTAATACGAATCTTATAAGCTTCCCCCCTATAACCGAATCTCCACGATGTCCAACGTCTCCCCATTCCATGATGCTGGTAGGTTGAGAGTGAATCTGTTGTCTGAGTCGTTCCATTCAAAACTCAGATCTTGCGCATTGCGAAGCAGTCGAACTGAAGCCGGTCTGGAAATGCCCTCCAACGTAACAGGACCCGTATGCTCAGGTAATAGATGCAGGTACCAGGTATCGCCACGCTTCGTAACGGGAACGCTGCTGTATAATTGATAATCATCACTATCCACGTCGAAGATGGCCTGACGGTGTACACTCATCCATTCTTTAATTTCATCGAAGCGTACGAACAAGTCATCTGGCAACGTCCCGTCAGGTCTCGGGCCTATGTTAAGTAACAGGTTGCCTCCCCATGCTCGGACACGGGATAGAAGGGACAGCATCCAAGACGTTGGTCTATAAGCCTCTGTCTTATGCGTATACCCCCAGATTCCTGCTGGATGACTACTCCAGACATCGCAATGCTCCCAGATTTGGGTAGGTTTCGAGGTAATGCTTTTGACCCAGTTGTAACACTCGGATGAAATATAATCGCCGCCGCCATGCATTCTCGGACTAATGATGATCCCCGGCTGAAGCTCGCGGATCTCTTCAATGGAAATTGCATCCTTCACTTCTTCTCCACCATCGAACCAGATAATATCAACTTGCCCGTATTCCGTGAGCAACTCGATAATTTGTCCGCGGACATACTGCTGAAATTGCTCGTCCCAGCCATCTGGTTTGGCTGGCAGCTCAATAGGTTCGTGCTCAAGTCCCAACGCTGGACCTTCACCTTTCCTGTGTTTGTATCCAAAAGACATGTACTCCCTGTTGTAATACCAATCAGGCGGAGAATAATAGAGCCCAACCTTCAGGTTGTTGCGCCGGCAAGATTCGACGAACGGACGGACCAAATCGCGACTGTTCATGTGCGTTCGAGTACCATACTCGCCGAATCGGCTCGGCCACATAGCATATCCGTCATGATGGCGTGTTGTAAGCACGGCGTAAGTAAATCCGGCGTCGGCAGCAGGCTTCAGCCAAAGATCAGGATCGTAGCTGTCCGGCTGGAACTGCTCTGCTAATTTGAAGTAATCACTGGGTTTCACTCTATGTGGATTTGAATCCCAGGGCGTATCTGCTATCATCCCCCAAGAGAGGTCGCTATCTCCGTGAACACTGGATATTCCCCAATGGATAAACAGTCCAAGCCCCGCGTCTTTGAACCATTGTGCGCCTGAATGGGAATTGCTCGCGTATGTTCCCTCAATCTGCGAACTTGCAGCACCAATCAATTGATGTTGGTCTTGCACGGCATTTCCATGATTTCCCTTTGTACTAGTCATAGTTTCTCATCTCCTAAGTCTCTGTTCTCACAATTTACGCCCCTGTCAGCTACTTGATATTAAGAGAAACAGTCTATTGTAAAAACGAGTCAATACTTCTCATATAGAGAAAGCAATGACTCGTTCCTTGGATATATTTTTCTTAATTATTTCTTAGTTTTCAAGAACTCATCAACTTGCTTTTGTAACTCAGCTACTACTTTGTCAGAACCTGCAGCTTTCATTTTGCTAATGAATTCTGCATATTTCTTATCAGAGTCAGCAACTGCTCCTGATTCTAGGACAAGCTGTGCAGTAGTCCCAGCATATTCTTTAACAACTGCCGCAATTTGTGCCAGTTCTGTTTTAATTGGATCAAGATTAGGTTTAAAACCAAGTAATGGTGAAACCGTTGCGCCGCTGTTCATGTCCTGCCAAGTTTTCACAAAGTTAGGGATGTTCGCTTGCGTTTCATAAGCATTGCCTGTGTTACCCATTGCATAGGCAAATGTGCCATATTTGGCATCTGCAGTTCCTTGGCCGGAGTAACCAATCGTTTCAATTTTGTTGTCGCCCGTTTTCTTATAGTGCTTGCCTTCAATACCCCATACGAGAAGGTTGTAAAGATCTTTACCCTTAGCTGTATCTAACAAGTTAATAAGCTGCATTGCGCGCTCAGGGTTTTTAGATGTTCTTGTAATCGCTAGGTTCGTGGAATCGGTCAAGCCGGAGATTACGTACTTCTCTTCCATCGGGATGAACTGAATTGGGAAACCATATCTTTTGGATTCCGCCGCTGAAGCATCCTCAACACTACCAACGATCGTATGGAACCAACCAACGTTTCCGTCTGGCTTTCCTTCGTCTTGACGTTGATTTTGCAAGCTTAACATATCTTTACGAATGTAACCTTTCGCATACCAATCCGTCATCGTTTTGATAAAATTCTGCTCTTCCGGTGTGTCATACCAATTGACAACCTTTAAGCTTTTCGGATCTTTCAAATCACCTACTAATTTGAACGGTTGTGCCGCTGAAATTAACAAATTATGATGCTGCATTGTTGTAAGTACGTTCGGGCTAAACCCTTTGCGCAATTGATTGTTCTGCTTCAATTTCTCCAGGTAGTCTCCGATGACAGCGAGAGACTCCTTGGATACAGGGCCTGTTTTATAGAATGTATCCTGTGCTGCCTTCGGATCGATGTATCCTTTATCAACAAACTCTTTCGGTACACGCAACGTTGGACGGGCATCTACGGCTTGTTGATAATTTGGAATCGCATACAATTTGCCGTTCACACGAGCGCGATCCAACACCCAAGATGGAATTTCTTTCTTAATATCCGGTGCATATTTATTAACCAGTTCATCAATAGCCACATAGGAGCCTTTGTTGACTTCACCTAGATAATCCAATACAAATCCTGTCCATGCAATGTCAATCTCCTCAGAAGATGCTGCCATAAGCTTCCATTTATCAGCGTATTCTGCTTGCGTTAGTGGTACGAATTCTACCTTCGTATTTGGCAGTAATGTTGCCAATCTCTTGTTAAACTCATCATAAACCTCTTGCGAATCTGCTTGCTTACCAGGCCCCATTGTTACAAACTTCAGTGTAACTGGTTTAGATGTGTCTGCTGTTGCTGCAGCGCTTGGTGCTGCACTAGTAGAAGCCGAAGGCGTGCTTGTTTTACCGCACGCGGTTAAGATTAAAGCTGTTGTCATGCTAAGAATAATCGTCTTGCTAAACACCGTTTTAAACGATTTCATTTTTGTTTTGCCCCTTTCAATATGTTTACTAATATATTATACAGCCCTGGAACTTGTTTTTTATACGACCCAGAACTGGTATAAACAGGTAGTTATCCTTTTACTGCACCAACCGTAAGTCCTTTAGAGAAATATTTCTGGAAGAATGGAAACACCATAAGAAGAGGTCCAGCCGCAACGATCGCCATAGCAAATCGGATGGATTCTGATGGCAATTTATACAGATTTACATTTTCCATCGTCAAGTTATAAGTCATGGAATTTTTGAGGAAATCTATTTCCAACAAGATTCGTTGTAACAGGAATTGCAAGGTATAGAGTTTCTCATTACGAATATAAATCAAGGATGTAAACCAATCATTCCATTTGTCCAGCAGTACAAACAATGCAATGGTTGCAAGAGCTGGTTTAGCCAGTGGGAGAATAATTTGCCAATAGACTCGAAATTCACTAGCACCGTCCATTTTGGCCGATTCAACAAGAGCATCAGGCAATCCTTGAAAGAATGTGCGTAAAATAATGATATAGAAAGCATTGGCTAGCGTCGGTAAAATATACACAAAGATTGTATTATTGAGATGAAGATACTGCGTAATGAGAATATAGCTTGGAATAAGTCCTCCACCGAATAGCATTGTGAAGAAAATAAACAAAGTAATTGGTCTGCGAAGTTTAAAACTTCTTCTAGATAACGCATATGCGCAAGTGGACATCACGAACAATCCACAAATCATGCCGCCTACCGCCTGAACAGAAGTCGTTAGATAAGCAAACAAGATTTGCTGGGGCTTACCGAAAATGAGCTTATATGCCGCCAGATCGAACTGAACAGGGATTAATTTATATCCATATTGCAATAACGAATCCTCATTGGAGAATGAGACGGAAATAACCAGAAGAAATGGTATGATAAACGCTAAACTTAATAGAATCAAGAACACATGAATCAACGTATTGCCGATATTAGTAGATAACGACTTTGGCATTCTGATCCGCCTCCTTCTTACGCTTTTGTTTGTAATTTAGAATAATGCATTTTCAGGTCTTATTTTCGTAACAATCCAGTTACTGATGACGATTAGAATAAGTCCAACAACAGATTGGAACAATCCTACAGCAGCTGAAATCCCGAAATCTCCTGAACGCAATCCCCGGTAAACGTAAGTGTCAATCACATCCGTTGTTGGATACAACACACCGATATCTCTAGGAATTTGATAGAACAATCCAAAATCTCCTCTGAACAGATTGCCAATTGCCAGAATGATGATAATGGTTAACACTGGTGTAAGCGAAGGAAGTGATATCGCAAATATTTGTCTCAATCGTCCAGCACCATCAATTTTGGCTGCTTCGAACAATTCTGGATCAACGCTCATCAAAGCCGCGTAATAAATAATGGAGCTTAATCCAACTGTTTTCCAAATTTCCACTGAGACGATGATATAGGGCCAGTACTTGGAATTAGAGTAAACATCAATCGACTCAAATCCAAAGAAATGGATGATTTGATTGAAATAACCTAATGAAGGATTAAATAACGCATACGTCATATATCCGACTAAAACCCATGATAAAAATTTTGGCATGATCATGGATGTTTGATAGAATTTTAAAGCCAATTTCCCGCGAACCTCGAACAGCAAGAGTGCAACTGTAACGGCCGCAATATTACCCAATACGATAAATACACCAGCATAACTTACTGTATTTCTTGTAATTCGCCATGCATCCATGGACGTAAAGAAGAATTCGAAATTTTTGAAACCAACCCATGAGCTTCCAAGGATACCTTCGCTATACTTATAATCTTTAAATGCGAGTATGACACCAACCATCGGTGTATAGTGAAAAATTAGATAATATAAAATAGCCGGTAAGGTTAGGAGAAATAAGGCTATATTCTCTTTGACCATTCTTTTAACTGAATTGCGACGAAGTGGCTTCGTCAATGCCTTATCTGTCATGCTATGCAGTGCGCTCTCTCTCATGTGTCGTATCCCCCTTTGCTTAATTTAATTCTACGAAATAGGGGTATAATTGAATAGGTAGCCAAATTAAAGATACGGTTACGAAACTTGTGCAAATCGCGACGAAGAAGGCACTTAAAGCAATTAAAGTTACTTTTTTCAACTAATCCTTGGCATATACGTAGAAAGACTCCAATAACAGCGTATCATTACGCTATAATGAAGTGAAAACATCGAGAGGTGGACGTACGATGTACAAGCTTATTCTGGTAGACGACGAAGAGATAGTACGCAGAGGGTTACGATATTTCCTAGACTGGGAATCACTTGGGTTTCAGATCGTTGCTGACTTCGAGGACGGTAGAGAGACCATTGAATATTTAAAGACCCATGAGGTTGACATTGTTCTAAGCGATATTCGAATGGCAGAGGTTAATGGCATCCAATTAGCCAAGCATATATATGAAAACTATCCGCAGATTCGTGTCATTATCATTAGCGGTTACAAAGATTTCGAGTATGCTCAACAAGCCATTGCCTATAATGTAGAGAATTATTTATTAAAGCCGACGAAATACGATGTAATTACCGATGTATTCCAGAACTTGAAGCTAAAGTTAGATCAACAGAAAAGTGATTCTATTCGGCAACAACAGAAATCTGTTCGCTTTGATGAGCTTCTTCCACTATTGAAAGAGCAATTCTATACCGATCTGGTGATGGGTGCCTTGCGTAATACGAATGAGCTGCATAAGCGCATCCAATTATTATCTCTTTCCTTAGACCCTGCCCATTGTCCTTGCGCTTTAATTGATTTAGAACTATATGAGCGAGAGAAGCTGACAATTAAGCCAGAAAAACTAACCTATTCGTTAAAAAGCATTTTCCTTGCTGAAAATGCTAATTTCTTGTACAAAGCCGTCTTCAATGAATATCAGGGGATGAAATTACTTGCTTTTCCAAATCATGCTGTAACTCAGGAAGAACTTCGTAAGCAACTCGATACTGAGCTGAATGAAATTATTTCCCGAATCCGAACCAATTTTGACATCGAGATTCGTTATCATGTGACAGCCACATTTTCTAATTTGATTGAATTGGCCCAATTTAGCCTACCCTTAAAGCTCGTCTATGAAGAGACGCGAGGTAAAGACCGATTGGAGCCGATCGAATATGACAATTTGCTGGAGAAGTACAAATTATTCATGGCGCATATAATGGACGGCCAAATTGAGAATACCATAAGCATGCTTGATCGACTCATGGACGAATTTCGTGATTTGCCCATCTCATTTATCCATCGTTTGATAATGGATCTATTCGCAATGGTATTTCGATACTACGCGGATCGCGGGCAAGTTGGTAAGATTCCGCATGAGACCGCTCACAATTACCATGCTGTTATTGAAATCAACGATCTAGAGGAAATCCGTAAGTGGGCCAAGCAGTTTATCCATGACCTTATGATCCTCAATGTTAACACGAAAGAATCTAATGCCACCCTGATTGTCGAAGCAGCGCAGAAATATATTTTACAGAACTTTCATCGGGACTTGTCGCTGGAAGAAGTGGCTAATCACGTTTTCTTGAATCATATCTATTTTAGTCGAATCTTCAAGCAAGCCTTAGGTATCAATTATATTGATTATTTAACCCAATTGCGCATTCATAAAGCAATTGAATTGTTAGAATCACGTCAATTCAAAATTCAAGAGATAACCGAAAAAGTTGGCTATCTCAATAGTAAATACTTTGCCCGCTTGTTCAAACAAACAACAGGTGTCAGTCCAAAAGATTATATTCGACAACAAAGCTTGCTTTCAAAAGGTGCTGAAAATGAAAACAAACCGTAATTTAATTCAAGCTGTGCGAATGTACAAGTTTCAAAGTCTTTTTATCAAAAGTTTAATTCTGATATTCCTCCTAGTTATCGTTCCATTTACAGGTTTAGGCGTTGTTATGTATGTTCAAATGAATAAAGCCATTGAGACGGAAATAAGCGGCGTGAACATGAATTCATTGTACCGCGTAAAGGACAATATCGAGACCATTTTCAAACAAATGGAGCGTGTTTCCCTGGAGATGACTTATCAGGATGATGTTGCTTCCTTCATGTTTTCTCCTACGGAGAATAATAATCTCAATTCTAAAATGCAATCTATCCATGATAAAATTTCGATGTACACACGTTCTTTTAAATACATGGATTCTCTTTATGTGTTTTCGGAGAAAAATGCATACATGCTATCCAATCGATTTGACTCTACTTTAACAGACTTCGATGACAAAACCTGGTACCAAAACGTCTACCAGAAAATAAACAGCAAGGGCCCCTATTTCGATTTACGTAAACGGAACGGCACCTATCCCTACTTCATTTCCTTTACGTTGCCTGCTTATTTCTATGAGACGAAAATAGGGGCTGTTACCGCGAATATTGATATCGAAGAACTTCGTAAGTTTCTTTATCAAACAGATACGCAAATTGAAAACACGTACATAGTCAGTGATGTTATGGTAGTGTATAGCAATAATCGCAACGAATTTATGTCCAATATCCATGATATCGATATGCTAAATAACGCAGATGTCCCTGCTAATATCTCTGCCCCAACTACCTTGATTAAAACCATAAATAAACAGAAATATATTCTTTCCGTGCTACCTTCGAGTGAACGGAATTTGACTTATATCTCGATATTACCTCTCAAGAATTATGAACAAAAATTGAAGGATCTCCGAACATTCTTGTATTTATTTTTCGCAATAGGCGGGATCATCGTCTTAGTCGTATCCTTATTGATCTCTATTAAAACCTTCTCACCCGTTAATCAGATCATGTCGATGATTGACGACCAGGAAAAGTTAGAGCCTCTCATGGACAATAACGAGAAAAGCAAATGGAACGAGGTGAGAACAATTACCAATACGATATTCAGAACCATAGATGCAAAGCGCGGCCTCGAACAAGAGCTACAACTACGCATGCATTCCTTACGGAAAGCTCAAACGATTGCTTTGCAAAATCAAACGACACCGCATTTCTTGTATAACACCTTGGAAACGATTAAGTATCTTGCGATTGAATTAACGAAAGGACATAATAACGTGTCCAAAATGGTCACAGCGCTCTCAGATCTGTTACGACGCAGTCTGGATACAGATACTCCGCTAACCGCAATAAGCGATGAGATCCAGCATGCCAAGCAGTACGTAGAAATTATGCAGGCTAGATATCCGAATAAATTTGACGTCATCTGGCAAGTTCAGGAAACGCTACTTTCTTGCCAAATCTTAAAGATTTCCATTCAACCGCTCCTAGAAAATGCGTTTCAACATGGTATTCTTCCTACTCGTAACCCTGGGCAGATTATTATTACGGGACTGCGTACATCGGATGGAATCGTCATTACCGTTTCCGATAATGGACAAGGAATGCCTGAGGACCAACTCATAAGTCTTCAGCAAAAACTTGCCAGCGGCATTAATTTAGAGGAAAATCATATTGGTTTAAAAAACTTAAATCAACGGATTAAATTACTATTTGGTGATGCATACGGGGTATTCGTTTCACCAAATCTACACAGAGGCTTAGCCGTGTTTATCGTTATTCCTGAGAAGAATGATAGTCATGATATTATATAAGTAGTAACATACATCAAAATAGCCGGTCGAAGAGCCACTCGACTCTTAACCGGCTGTTTATTAATTTCATACAGTTTCAATAATGAAAGCTACCGAAAATCTCGGTAGCCTGTTGTCGTGGAGATATCGTTCAGTTCTTCGTTCGCTGCATACTCTTCATTATACCAAAGAATCTTGTCATGGTTTTAAAATAATCTTGATTGCGTTATCCTCTTTATTATTGAAGATTTTATAGGCGTGTTCAGAGTCATCTAAGCGGACCCGATGGCTGATAATATCTGTCGGATCAAACACACCTTCCTTAATCTGACGATACAATTCAGGCATATAGTGAATAACAGGAGCTTGTCCCATTTTCACTGTAATATTACGGGAAAACAAATCACCGAAGGGGAACGCGTTATAATTCATGCCATAAACCCCAGTTACTTGTATCGTGCCTCCTTTTCGAACTAGTTTAGTAGCCATCCGGAAAGCTCCAAGTCCGCCACCTTGCAACTTAAGCAGAGTTTCCACCTTTTCCACAAAAGTCTTCTCCGAATCCAGTCCTACGGCGTCAATGACAACATCAGCTCCGCCACCAGTAAGTTCAGCAAGATACTTCAGAAGATCGTCTTGCTTTTTAAAGTTGAAAACCTCAACATGATTAGTTTTCCGTGCATGCTCCAATCGGTAATCAACATGATCGATTGCGATGACTCGTTTAGCACCTTTCAGCCAAGCAAATTTCTGCACTAATAATCCGACAGGACCGCAACCAAGGATAATAACCGTGTCACCAGCTTTCACCCCAGCATTGTCAACACTCCAGTAGGCTGTAGGAACTATATCGGATAGAAATAGAAGCTTCTCGTCTTCCATTTCAGCATCCTCGGGCACTTTAAAAGGGATGAAGTTCGCATATGGAACACGAATTAACTCTGCTTGCCCTCCCGCGTACCCTCCAAACGTTTCGGAGTAACCGAAATACCCTCCCGTATCACCATGTAAATAATCATTAGAATTATCACATTGGCTTTCCAGCTGGTGCGTACAAAACCAGCATTGACCACAGGCAACGTTAAAGGGAATTATTACGCGGTCTCCCCTCTTCACTTTCGTCACATCTTTACCAATATCCTCGACAATTCCCATTGGCTCATGGCCGATAATAAAGTCATCTGGCATATTGGGTATTTCCCCATTATAAAGATGAAGGTCCGAGCCGCATATGGTAGTTGTGGTGATACGTACAAGGATATCATCTGACTTCTCTATCTTTGCATCGGGTACTTCTTTGACTTTTACATTCTTCATCCCTTGGTAAGTTAATGCTTTCATTTATTCGCCCCTCTGTATTCAGGTTTTTGGTGATTGAAACGCGTAGGCTTACTCCGGTTCAGCAGGAGTAAGCCTGTTTATTTTCGATGGGCTTAGGTTACCTGTTAATTGTTATCATTATTAAATATTTCATCTAACTCTGAACTATGTTCGTTTGCGGCTGCCTGGATGTCTTGATCGACTTTATTACTCCCTTGAATTTGCTCCGCTGCTTCGGCTTGATTGTTCAATTGCTGAATAATTTGACCAGTGCCATGTGCACCTTGATGTCCTCGACTTGATGTCATTATGTTTGTACCCTCCCTTTCGGTAAATGGACTCCAGCTATATTATGATGCTATTTTCCACCCTTATTCACGAATATTAAACCTGAATGATAATAGGTAAGATCATCGGTCTTCTTTTAGTATGCGTGTATACATATTTTCCTACCGCTTCTTTAAGAGCTTGCTTATAGAGCCCCCATTGGTTCGTTTGGGCGTCTTGTAGTTGTGTGATGGTCGTTAATGCAATCCGATGTACTTCCTCCATTAATTCCTCAGATTCTTTGACATAAACGAATCCGCGGGATATGATATCCGGTCCAGAAACAACTGTGCCATCCGACTTACTTAGGGAAAGCACAAAAATCAGAATGCCGTCTTCGGATAAAACTTTACGATCTCGCAATACAATATGACCAACATCTCCAATACCAAGCCCATCAACCAGCGTATTTCCATTCGGAACTCGCCGCTCTTGACGAGCTATAGAGCCTGTAAAGTCCACTACCTCCCCGTTATTGATGATAAAAATGTTATCCGATTCAACACCAATAGCTTCAGCTAATAAACGGTGTTGATACAACATGCGATACTCCCCATGAATAGGGATAAAGTATGTCGGCTTCATTAATGTCAGCATGAGCTTCAATTCTTCTTGACTTGCATGTCCCGATACATGCATGCCCGTTACAGAACCAGATCCATAAATGACTTTAACTCCTTTCGCAAATAAGTTATCTACGATACGAGATACGTTCCGTTCGTTACCAGGAATAGGTGTAGCTGCTAGAATAACCGTATCACCCGGTGAAACTTGGACTTGGCGATGTGTGCCACTGGCTAATCGGGCTAATGCAGCCATGGGTTCCCCTTGACTTCCCGTGCATAGAATGACGAGCTCATTTGGAGAAAAACGGTTCACATCTTGAGCTTCAATCAACATGTCAGGAGGCATTCTCAAATAACCAAGTGTTAAGGCGATATCTACAACATTGACCATACTTCTTCCCAAAAGGGCAATTTTACGGTTTGTTTTCTCTGCTGCATCGATCACTTGCTGCAACCTGTTGACATTAGAGGCGAACGTAGATAGGAATATTTTTCCTGTAGCTTTTGTAAATGCTTCTTCAATATGATCGCCTACTAAGCGTTCAGAAGGTGTGAATCCTGGCCGCTCAGCATTCGTACTCTCAGAGAGTAGAGCAAGTACGCCCTTTTGACCGATCGCTGCCATCTTATGAATATCCGCATATTGCTCGTTAACCGGTGTCAAATCAAATTTGAAATCTCCTGTATGTACAACTACGCCTTGCGGGGTATCAAAGACGATACCTAGACAATCGGGAATGCTGTGGTTCGTTCGAAAGAAACTTAACGGAATGGCCCCTAATGTTAAAATAGAATTGGCATCAATTTCATGCAAGGCCGTTGTATTGAGAAGCCCATGTTCTTTAAGTTTTTCTTTGATAAGGCCAAGAGTAAGTCGAGTAGCATAAATGGGCATATGCAGCTGTTTAATAATATAGGGGATACCTCCGATATGATCCTCATGTCCATGAGTGATAACCAAACCTCTTACTCTATCCGCATTTTCTAGTAGATAGGAGATATCAGGGACAATCAGATCTATGCCCAACAGACTTTCATCTGGAAACTTGGAACCACAGTCGATAACGATGATATCATCGTTATATTGGATGACGTACATATTTTTACCAATTTCATTCACACCTCCGAGGGCTACTATTGAAAGCTGATCTTGAGTCGATCTCAATCCATAAAACCTCCATAGCTTACGATTAGTTAAATGTTACCGTTTGATAATGGTACATATAAAACACTTCGCCTTTTTTCCTTTTAACAATTGCTCATTTTCGCAATGTAGACAACGCATGTGATCACCTCTTTTGTATTGTGTCCATATAAAATAATCAAAAATTCACTTTTCAGTAATTTTATTCTATCCGTTATAGCAATTAAGTTAGCTTGGACATACTATTTTAAGTCAATTTATTTAGGGGGAAACTAATGGAACATCATTATATACCGATGACCTCTGTTAGAAGCGGTGTCTGCGAAGAGGTCAGCCACAATCTATTCTGTTATACCAATCAGATTGTTAACATAAATTTGGTTGGCACTGCCGAAAATTGGGTATTAGTTGATACGGGCATGCCGCAATCCGCCACACGTATTCTAGAAGTAGTTGAAGATCGATTTGGCGCAGAATCGAAACCAAAGGCCATTATTCTAACACATGGGCACTTTGATCACGTTGGCGCTGTTATTGACCTTGTTGAAGCTTGGCATGTATTGGTCTATGCCCACGAGTTAGAAATACCCTATTTAACTGGTCAAGCTAGTTACCCAGAGCCAGACGGATCGGTTGAAGGTGGACTAATCGCAAAGATCTCACCATTCTTTCCAAATGAACCCATTAATCTTGGAAGTCATGTACGACCTTTGCCCTCTGATGGAAGCATCCCTGGCATGCTAGGATGGAGATGGATTCATACACCAGGTCATACGCCTGGACATGTTTCACTATTTCGAGGTAAGGACAAGACACTTATTGCGGGAGATGCATTTGTAACGGTTGAGCAGGACTCAATTTACAAGGTTTTCACTCAGAAGAAGCAGCTGACAGGTCCTCCGGTATACTTTACAACCGATTGGCATGCGGCTGAGCATTCCGTGAGAAAGTTAGAAGCTCTAAAGCCGAGCGTAGCCATAACTGGTCATGGGGTACCTATGTCTGGTGAGGAACTAACTAGCGGATTGTTTCAATTGGCCACCGATTTCCAAAGACTAGCTGTCCCTAACCATGGACGTTATGTAGATGACAAGATTGAAATTCAATAAATCCCATCGGATTATTTCATTAACATTGGCGAAAAGTAATAAAAGGAGGTGATAATGTGTTTTCCTATTGGCGGCAAGGCGCAAGATTTTGAAGACACATAAATGGAGTCTAATTCCAATTGCATCCATTCCATTCATTATGACGTTGGGAAATTCCATGCTAATTCCCGTCCTGCCTTCGATTCGTAACCACCTACAGATCACTTCGTTTCAAGTGAGCCTTATCATTACCGTTTACTCTGCCGTTGCTATCATACTTATACCGATGGCAGGTTACTTGTCGGATCGCTTTGGCAGGAAAATCATTATTGTCCCCAGTTTACTCATTACTGGCATTGGAGGTTTGATATCCGGTTTAGGGGCATGGTGGCTGGAGCACCCTTATGTGGTGATTTTAATAGGTCGTGCATTACAAGGAGTAGGAGCGGCAGGAGCATTCCCCATTGTGCTGCCACTTGTCGGTGACATTTACAAAAATGAGAGTGAAGTAAGTAAGAACCTGGGGATCGTAGAAACAGCTAACACGCTTGGTAAAGTACTGAGTCCAATTTTGGGATCCTTACTGGCTTTTGTGGTGTGGTTTCTCCCCTTTCTAGCTATCCCTGTGTTGTGTGCGATATCTACTTTATTAGTTGCATTTCTAGTCAAATCTCCCAAGAGAAAAGATGGGAAAGAAGAAAAAGTAACGTTTAGGCACTTTCTTCAAAACATTAAGCAAATATTTGGTAATAACGGCCGATGGTTGTCCGCTACTTTTGCCATTGGCTGTATTTGTATGTTTGTTATTTTTGGAACACTGTTTTATTTATCAGACACACTCGAGGACAAATATCATATTAAAAGCATATGGAAAGGATGTGTAATAGCCATCCCATCGGCAGTGCTTTGCCTTGCTTCATTCCTTGCAGGCAAAAAAATTGGTGAAAACAAAAAATTAATGAAGTGGATCACTTTTTCTGGAATTGTGTTAACCACTGCCTCTCTAGTTTTTTGTGGTTTTGTTCAATCTCTATACTGGCTGATCGGTTTAATTAGTTTGGCTGGTATTGGAATTGGTGTCACGCTTCCCTGCTTAGATTCCTTAATAACGGAAGGGATTGATAAAGCGGAGCGCGGCACCATAACTTCCATTTATAGCTCTATGAGGTTCATTGGTGTTGCGCTAGGTCCCCCACTGGCGTCAATTCTTGTTAAATTTTCATCGCAAATCATGTTCTATAGTATATCTGGCACTTGTGTGGTAGCGGCGGTACTAGCTTTATTCGCTATTAAACCAAGTCAAGAAGAAGAACTCTCCCCAAAATCAAGTAAAAGAGAAGCCTGGTGGCAATAATGCTATCCAGGCTTCTACATTCTACATCTTTTGGCCAGTCATCTCCCCTTAAGAGTGTAGTACACTGGAAAAGAAATTGCGGTTGCTATGCTTAAACAAACGATGGAACTAGGAGTAATTAACTTTTTCATATACAGGGCTCCCTTGCCTCATAGGAATCATTTGTCATACATGGTACACCTTTATTATGTAAGATGAAGAAATTGTTTATTCCTCCATACTTCTTAATTTAGACCACATCTTTCCTGACTCCATTTATGTTTGAGAAACACGTCTAATGAACATCCTAACTACGCGATACCAAATAAGACGTTGAGAGGAGATTGGTTAGAATGAAAAAGATTCAAACTCTTACATTAGCTATTTTATTAACATCAACATTAAGTTTAGGAACAGTTAGAGCCTATGACAATACTGGAGCTGGAATGAATTCTCCGGCAGGTACAACAAGTATGAGTACAAATAATAATGTAAATAATTACGGTACTTATGGCACAAGTACAGGAACAACTAGCTCACCTTCTGCTTCACCAATGACTACGCAAAACCAAACAAATTACGGCACAGGAACACACTCATATTCTACTAATTCTTCAAATATCCGTGCTTATAATACGTCAGATTCTAGATCGAATGGATCGAACTGGGGTTGGCTTGGATTGATTGGTCTCCTTGGCCTGGCAGGAATGAGATCAAGAAATCATGTTCGGGAAAAGTAAGCTAACACTATATAAAAATAAAGGAGCTAGAATAAATTGGGAATTTTAAGTGGAAATCCAAAAGATGAACCTCTACATTACGGTGAAATTTATAGTGTATGGCAAGCTTCCACAGTAGCTAAAGGGGCTGTATCTTGCTATCAAGCTTATTTAAATCACGCAGGTGACAAAGAGCTAAAAAAAGTTCTAGACGATCTAATTGATCAAGCAAAGCTGGAAATTAAAGAACTAGATAAAATCCTTGTTGATAACGGAATTCCTTCTATTCCTATGCTTCCTGAAAGACCGCCAGTAAAACTCGAGGATATCCCAGTTGGTGCAAGATTTACAGATCCTGAAATTTCAGCCAAAATAGCGGCTGATACCTCACTAGGCTTGGTTGCTTGTAGTCAAGCTATGGGACAAGCAATTAGAGAAGATATCGGCGCTCTTTTTGCGAAATACCATGTAACTAAAACAACCTTAGGACTAAAAATACTTGAGATGAGTAAAGATAAAGGTTGGCTTATTCCCCCACCACTACAAATTAAAAGACCTGAGACGGTTAATGCTTGATGCTTTAAGGTAAAAAAGTGAGCCAGGGTCCCTTAACAGCAGCGGGATCCTGGCTCAACTTATGTATCATCAAAAAAACCTACGATTTCTCGTAGGGTTTTCGCCACATATGACTTCCTTATGAAGATTAGCGATCGACGTTATGCCATTTCTTTATACACCCTGTAATAGCAGTAGAGCTGCCAAGCATGTACGTGCGCACAGAAAGGGTGAAACGCATCTTGCACCCAGAAGGAATATAACCCTTCTCGCGTTGAAAGCGACGAATTCACGCTGTCTGCAAATGTCCAATGACCTACCCAGTAGTCTGGATACTGTTCTGCAAACCGATGAAACATCAACTTACGCATCAGCTTTACAGCTTCCTCCCTATCAAAGCTGGCAATGCCCACAATCAATGGCCCTTGGTGAGCAAACCAGACACCGCCATCCTCTCCATCCCCATTCCCCCACAGCGGAACCTCCCTGGTGCGTGCTCCATACTTCTCTTCACCCAGTACCCTTAATTGGATCTCTTGAAGCAGCTGGCGTTTTCTCTCTACTGGAAAGCTCTCTACTTGGAGCAAAAATGGCTGGGGTTCAATACACAGGGTGTCCATACCAAATTTTAATTGGGGCTCATCATGCTCGCCTAAATAACAACGTGGCGAGAACGTTCTCCCCTCCATATCCTTCATATAAGCGGCATACACGCTGTCATGATATTCGCTTACGCTTTGAATAAAAGAGGTTAGGTTGCTTGTATCCAATGCATAGGCCATAGCTTGCGTTAATTCTCTTAGGAAAGGTGGGAAAATTGCCAGAGCCATTGACGTGTTTACATGCGATTGAGCAAAATTTTTGTAAATATTAGGCGAATACGGATGAAAGAAACTGTCGCTCCAATCTGAATTCAGCATTCTGATCAAACCATTTCGGCCTCTGCCAACGACATCTCTAAGATAAATGAAATGCTTCATTAGAAAAGTAAGTACGGTGTCCGTCCAGCCTGCCTCAACCGGATAATAAGTCACTCTTTCGTTTAAAAAGGAATAATCCCTCGTTACTCTCAAATATTCGCTAACAGCCTGAAACATGTACAGCTGTGCATCGCTCTCCATATAGACACCTGGATCACTATAGCCAAATCCAATATTTTGCCGCTTAATCTCGCCATCTCGGGCAGAGTGCTTCATCGCATAGCGAAGGCAAGATTTGGCTAACTGTGGATGGGTGTAGATGAGTGGAAGACAATGCTGCAGATGGTCACGATTGGAGGCATTCTCGCCGAGATGATACGCATATACAGACCCTTGCGGAATATACGTTTCGCCAAAATATTGACTGTATGTTGCCATGGCTTCCAAGCAATAGGCGTTCCATATCATCTCGCAGCGCAATTCTACATCAGGCTCATCCACTAATGAGGGAAGAACTTGGCGCCATAGATGCGTATATGCACCTAGGCAACCCCCGCTTGGTTTCGCTTGCTCGAACATGTCTCTAATTTGATTCGCAATGGATGTCATGTCGTTTTCAAATGTTAGACCGATAACGAACTGCAGCGTCCTTTGTTCACCTGCTGCCAGCGTAACTGTCGATTGTGCACACAAGAGATCGCCTCGCTCTACTTTGCGATTAGACACGCTTGTGCTGCCGCTAGAAACAGGAATGGCTTTCATAAACAAGGATGGCGGTGCAATATCATGCGTGTAGCTTTCCTGTAAATCGCAAGGCAAAACTTGCAGCTTTAGCGGCTCGTAACAAATATCGGCCTTCACAAAGTGCCGCTCCGCATCCACGTTCACCTTGTTTCGATAACATATTTCTCCCGTCAACTCAGCGCCATTCTGATCGTTCATCATCATATAATGAGCAAGCAGTTGTTCCTGATAAGTAATCGTTAATGGACGATCACCGCTGTTCGTCAGTGACACTTCAAGCAACAACGAAGGATTGCCGTTATGAAGATCCATCGACGGTTGCATCGCATACACCTTGCTCAACTTCAGGTCATTCAGGTTATATTGCAGATTCGCGTACCCGATACCAAATGTTTGCTGCGTTACGAGCTCTTCGCAGGCATTCCCGCCAACCAGTGCATACACTTCTTCGCCTTGGTTTGTTGCCATCGTGACGATGGACTGGTTCCAGCCCTTGTTCTTTCCACCATGGTTCAATCTGGCCCAGCCCCGCTCGCCAGTAATGAATTCATAACTTCCACTCACATGAACGAATACCGTTGCGCGATAATTTCCTAATAAAAAACAAGGATCTTCAGGAAGCTTTGCATCATGACCTAATTTATCTTTAGCAAAAACGGGATATCCCCCCGTGTAATGATACACGGGAAACTGATCCTGATCCCAATCCCAATAACCAACCCGATGCATGTAAGATCTTCCTCTCTTGACTACGTTTTCTTATGCATTCAAATGACAACGTCCTGAGAGCGAAGGCGCTCTAAGAGTAAAGGTATAGGAATCGAACTGACTGGTACATGTTGTTCCAAGCTGATTACCGCCGCCGTTCCCGCCGCTTGCCCCATAGCCATACATTGGGCAGAATTCCGTGCTGAAGCTTGAGCGCTATGAGTTGCAGACAAGCAGCGTCCAGCTACCAGAAGATTCTGAATCTCTTTCGGTACAAGACAGCGGTAAGGGATATGATAGTAGCCATCGTCCTTCACATAAACCCAACGCGTGTCCTTCCCAGCGCCATGATCCTCCACGGGGGCGCCGCAGCAAGCGATACCATCTTCGAATTTGCGGCCGATCACCACATCCTCTTCCGTCAGCATATATTCGCCCTGAATACGACGGGTCTCCCTTATGCCAATATGATGGGAGGTCCCTACTAGGAAAGCATCCTCAAACCCAGCAACGTATTCTTTAAGAAAACGCACGTACTGTCTCGTTTGCCTGCGTCCTTCCACTTCGGCAAGCGTCAGTGCATAAGGATCAGTGGCATCAACACCGCTGACCCGGACCATATTCGCTTGGATTACCCCAGCATGGGGAGTGATATGCCATGAACCTTCCTCCCTAGGAAGGCTGTAATGACCGGATTGATTGGCCTTTCTCATCCGAGCAGCAAGTTCATCATGGGATACGCTCTTGGCAGCTGAGATGTCTACATTTGCCATGAAGAAAATGGTGGACAAAGATTGCAGCTCAGCGGCGTCACTTTTCTCGAATGGTGCACCAGATCTGGCAGCAATATCCCCGTCACCAGTTGTATCAATGTAGATATTCGCAGAAACTTCTGTTAACCCTTGTTTGTTAGCTAATACCACACCTGTAATATAGCCGTCAGATACGTGAACCCTGCTTGCATAAGTATGATACAAAAGCTCCGCGCCTGAGTCCAGAACGGATTGCTCATAAATGACCTTCAAAATCTCTACATCGTATGTGATCCCCGTTCCAGCGCCATAGGTGTTTTTGCGTTCAAATGCGGCATTGGCTTCTGTGAGCAGTTGAGCGATCTCCCACGGAATGCCGCCGACGATTCTTTGCTGCCCCTTTGGCGTATAAAATCCATAGAACGTATCTACCCCTGTAGCCGTTCGGGAGCCGCCAAGGCAACCCTGTGATTCCACGAGCAGCACCTTTTTTCCAGCACGTGCCGCACTAATCGCCGCACATACGCCTGCTGCTCCACCGCCGAGCACAAGCACATCCACTTTTTTCTGCGTATAAGACATTGGTCTTCATCTCCTCTTAGATTGATCTGGTTGAACGCCAGTATTCCTCATAAGAAGCGTTAAACAACTGTTTGGATTCCTCATCGCCTACGAATATAGCACTAGTGATGACTTTCGGCGGCTTCCCTGCATCCGTCAATTTCTGAGCAATCTTACATTTCAACAAATTTACGATAATCGTATTTCCAATGGTCGATCCTGGTCCTACTGGTGTGTGCAACCCGTCAATCTTGACCATGGCATCCCCTGGAACGGCGCCATTGTCGATAACGATATCTGCCAATTCGAATAACCGATAACCGGAACTGTGCTTAGAACGGCTTTGCTGACTATGTCCGACAGACGTAACCGCGATAATCGGGATCTTGCGTTCTTTCATACTCAAAGCGATATCGATCACGACACTTCCCGCTCCGCTGTGTGAAAACAAGACCATACTGTCATGAGCGCCATAATGGAAATTGTCTGCAATGACACGTCCGAAGCCCTCAACATTTTCCAAAAACATAGCTTGACGCTGTCCATTGCTGCCGACTACCGCGTGATGGTTCGTTAAAGATAGTTCCACCATGGGATGGAAGCCAGGAAAGCTGCCGTAACGAGGGTACATTTCCTCTACTGCCATACGCGAATGTCCGCTTCCAAAAAGATGAACCAAACCATCCTTGTTGATACTGTTGAAGCAAATTTCTACCGCGCGGTCAATCGCATCCATTTGGGACTGTTCTACGCGCTCAATTACTTTCTTGACGCCATCCATATAATTATTCTCCAGTACGGCGTATGCTTCTGAATTCTTCACTGTCATACGATCATCTCCTCATAGTTGTTTTATTGCGCACTCCAGCCGCCATCGACAGGCAATGCGATACCCGTAATAAATTTGGCCTCTTGACTTGCTAGAAAAAGAATGGCTTCTGCTACATCCTGGGGATAACCCACATGCGGCGCAAGAGGCTGAAGCTCTGTTAATGCTTCACGAATAACTGGATCATTTATGGCCCTTTGGGACATTGGTGTATCAAGCAGTCCTGGACAAACCACATTAATGCGAATGTTATCTTTGGCATAGTAGACGGCTGCAGACTTACTTAACGAAATGACGGCCCCGCGGCTTGCAGCGTAAGCATGCGTTGTAAAATGTTCCCTCGTTCCCACCATCCCCAGCACGGAGGATATATTGACGATTGCCCCTCCCCCGCTCTGCTTAAGCATGCGTTGCAGCGCGATCCGATTGCTGTTATAAACGCTTTTCACGTTCACACTCATTGCCTGGTCCCACCCTGCTTCTGTGCATTGGTCGAGGGGCCCGTCGCCAAATCTTCTCGCACTGATTCCAGCTACATGGACCAGCACATCCAGCCGTTCCATCCTGTTTTCTAATTCAGCTGAGATGGAATTCATTTGCTCTGTATCCACCACATCTCCCTGCTTATAAATGACTTGGGAACTGAATAACACCTGCTTCTGTTGATCAGACAGTTGCTCTTCAGACTCCAATCCAATTACCGCTACCCTAGCTCCCTCGCTTAAAAAACGTTTGACGGTTTCGAGTCCGATACCGCCTGTACCGCCTACAACAAGTACTTGCGAGTTGTTGAATCGCATGTTAAACCTCCCTTATCCGATTCAAACTTCGAATCGCATAAGCCTCTGCTGGATTATGTCGAAGCATCCCATCCAGATGCTCATCAGATACCCCTTCGGCCTTTAGTCGAGGCACAAAGGAGGCGAGCAGGTGGGCCATTCCCGGACCCCCGCCATAAGATTTCCAGTAAGAACGAAGGGCAAAGTCCGTCCCTAAGAGAAGTTGTTTCTCGTGACCCGCTTCTAACATCCCGCGAATGAGCTTACTGCTGTAGGAATCGGGGTGATACTTAATCCGGCTGGCGTTATCGTACTCCAGATAACAGCCGGTAGCCGCCAATTCTTTATGAAGGTATAAATCGGGATTGCGATCCATATGGCATATAATCACGTTGGAAGGATCCACGCCGTAACTTTCCAACAGCCTGATCTGCTCCAAACTGCAAGTTCCATGCTCCGTATGTGTCGCGATAGGTACACCTGTTGCTAGGTGGGCGATGGCTGCTGCTTCCAGCAGCTTTTTGGATACAGGCGCAATCACGTTGTAATCAGAAGCACCCTTGAGAAGCCCCGCCCTTGCTGAAAGGCGATCTACGATAGGTCCGTTATAACTGTGACGATCCATACCTATCGTGCATTCGGCTATAAGCAGCTCGGCGATCTGATCCACGGAATAGTGATAGATCCAATGCAGATCATCATAGTACATTGGCTTATGGAAGCCAGTCACGGCAATGATATGTGCGCCAGTCTGCCTAGCTATCTCCACAAGTGCTTCCGGGTTCCTACCGCTGTCCAGAGGCATGTAATCCACGAAGGTTCGCGCTCCGTACTGCATACAATCCTTAACCTCAGAGACTGCCGCATCCACGCGATTAAGCTGAAGATCCTTATTTTTCATGACCCCTAATCCACCCTGGATAATCAGATGTTCGTGGGCATACACGATACCTAATTGATCCAACGGTATGTCGCCAAGAACGGTTCTTACCTTACGTACCTCCATATCGCACCTCCATAACCTATGAACAAGGAAATTTAAATCTACTTTGTATTAGTTAATTATGATTGTACGTACAATCATATTTATACTCATAATTATAAAATATACAACCCAATCTGTCCACAACTTATTACGATTGTTCGTATTTATAAAACAAAAAATGAGTTTATTGCCATTCATATATGTATAAAAAAAACAATTTTACTGCTCTATTGTGGTAAACTAGATACGACAGCTTGCTTCTGCTTTCAGTCGGAAGTACAAGGATCTTGAGAAGGGATACTTGCGATGCATCTAAAACAACTTGCTCTTGAAGATTTGAAGCTACCCACCGATAAGCTCCTGTATATCCATCATGATGCGCTACTTTCTGCTATAGGGAGCCTTATGGTAGCGACCCTGTTATTATACACTGTACTGATCTATGTCTTTCATCGTCGCAACCGTGAAATTGGGACCATTATCCTGGTCCAGTTCAGCTCACTGGTCATTCTTGCCAGCGACGCCGCCTACCGTTCCTCTACCCATCCAGCTTCCATCGAAGCTTTAGTTCGGCTCAGCCTCTCGGGGAGCCTCTTAAGCATCCTTGCTTTCCATTGGCTAACCCAAACGATCATTAATCGCCCGTACAGATTCGCATCCGTGTTTCTTGTTTTTTTCTGTACTGTCACCTTCGTGTTGATTTGGTTTGGCGGAGATTCCATTATTACTAGTACGTTAAAGCCAATTGAGACAAGCATTCATCCATCGATGGTTAAAGGACCCTTGTATCCTTATTTGAATGTGATCCTATTTGTCATCGCTACTTTTATTATTGTAAACTACATGCGGTTCATACTGTCACCTCCTGCGATGCTGCACGAACAATGGCCTCTTGCAGCTGGATTTCTATCTATCTATGTCAGCTACACCTTTGGGATCTGGCACAATTTCTTCCCGCTCGTCGATATTTCGGCTATCGGACCTATCCTTCTTGTTTTCTTTACCGGTATTTTCACCGGAAAGCTTACATACGCACGCTACGAGACACTCATTCAGGAGAAAGAACATCTCTTCCGTCAAATATCCACAGACAATTTGACTGGATTATACAATCGTTCTTTCCTTATGCACCACTTGCAGCAAGCGCCCTGGGCAGGAAATAGCTTTCTGATCTTTATCGATATGGACAATTTCAAATATCTCAACGATACGTTTGGTCACTTGACTGGTGACGCCGCGCTTCAGGAGCTGGGCCGCATCCTTCAAAAGAATAGCCGCAAGCAGGACATCCCTACGCGGTTTGGCGGAGATGAATTCCTTTTACTCCTCGAGGATTGTAATGAAAATGAGGCAATTGTCATCGCGGTTCAGATCCTTCACTCTTATGAGCTATATATCCAGAAATATGCGTATGACCGAGCTGACATTCAGCTCGGATTGAGTATTGGAATTGTGCCCTCCTGCTATTGGGAAGCATCCGCAGATCGTGTCATTCATCAAGCCGATGAGTTTATGTATAAGGCTAAGAAATCTGGAAAAAATAGGATCGCGATCGCAACCGATAAGGACACATTTAGAATATTACCTCTTTCTTCTTAGAAATATCGCAATAAAAAGACCGTATTCCCTAAGATAACTCACAGGAATACGGTCGTGGCAACGATCTATTCGCCATTGGCAGGTAATTTTTTCAATCGAATTTCGTACGAATACAGATCCCCTCTGATCATCCCTTCTTCATAGACCAGCGGATTGCCTAATTGGTCGTAGGCGGTTCGACGAAATCTTAATCCGGGAAAACCAGATTCAACCTCCAGCCAATCGGCTGTTTCACCTTCTACAAGAGCACCTTCAATAAGATGGACCGCCTCTGTCACAGCTTTTCCCGTCTGGGTTTGAATCAACTCATAGAGAGATCCTGTGAAATCGAACGTTGGAGTCAAACCTAATGAAAGTGGAAGATACGATTGCGAATAGACGATCGGTTTATGATCACCTGTCCGAATTCGATTGATAAGCAACGTGTTCTCGTTGTCCTTCAGCGACAAGGCAGTCGTAACTTTCTGTGGCGGAGAAACAATCGTTACTTCCACGAGTCGAGTGCCGGGATTCATCCCTCGACGCTTCATCTCCTCGCTAAAGCTTAGTAGATTAGGAAGATCAACCTTTAATTTCACAGGTGCAAGGAAAATTCCTTTTCCCGTAATTCGGTTGATCTGCCCATTTTTCTCCAGCATAGTCAGCGCACTTCGAATGGTGGCTCGGCTTACTTGAAATCTTTCTTGAAGTTCCATTTCGGTGGAGTAAAAATCGCCTGGCTTCCTAGAACCATCGTTCAGCTCGACCTCGAGCTGCTGATAGATTTGAAAATATAAGGGTACAGGAATATCACGGTCTATCGGTTGCATGGTACACCTCTCGCTCTGTTATTACGATTGTACGTAAATAATAACATGCAAGAATAGGTACAGCAAACCTTTACTGAACAGAAACATCGTCAATACCAACCCAACCGTTGGTAGATTGAGGGGCACTGATCCACACCTTGATCGATTGTCCAACCGAGGCGGTAATGGTGAACGTTATCTTTTTGTAACTACCGGTTGTGACCGTCTGCTGGGCCTGATTCACCCCAGCTACATCCGCTCCGACTTGCACATTGCTCGCTATATTCGTAACCACATAAGCTGTAACTGTGTACGTTTTTGTCGTAGGTGCTGTTACAGATTGGGATAACTTGGTAGCTGCTTTTGTGTTGAAAGCAGCCTTATAAGTTCCAGAGTACGAACCCGTATTTTGAATCGCAATCCCTGTGCTATTCTGTTCTTTGATCCATCCTCCATTCAGACTGCCCCACTCAAAGCTTGGATTACCAATTAAATTCTGACTTTCATAAGCTCCGCGATCTGGATCCTGCAATTAGAGAGTTTCTCACGTTCATTTGGACTCATCATTCCTTCGTATTTTCCCCATAGAAAAATAGTTCAATGACAGGAAATGAATGAAAAATAAAAAGCGCCATTCAGGCTTCGTGAGAAACCTAAAATGGCGCCATTACCTGTGCCTGCTGTTTAAGCAGGAATTCGATTTGGAAAAAGCCCGATTATCGCAGAAGTTTCTCTGACTTTTCCCTATACTGCCCTGGTGTAATGCCCTCATACTTCTTAAATAACCGGTTGAAATAAGGAGGCTGGTAGCCGACTTTCGTTGCAATATCGTTAATTTTCTCATCCGTTTCCACAAGCAGCTTTTTGGCTTGATTTAACCGATATTGCGTTAAATAATCAATAAACGTTTCCCCTGTGACTTGTTTGAAACCTAGGCTTAATTTCTTGGAATACGTGCCATGCAGATCGGCACATCCCTCTAACGAAATATCCTTAGCGTAATTCGTATGAATCGTCAGAAGCACATTTTCCACAAGCTGCTTCAACTGCATATTTTGTGTGCTGTGCAAGCGCTGGATGTAAGGCTCAATCATATGCTGCTTCATCCATGAGAGAATAGCTTCAGACTCTCGGACATCCGCAAGCTGCTCCCACATATCAAGACCTTCATTGAGTTCAAGCAGGTTATATCCAGAAATCATAATCGTGTTCAGCATATTCCCGCAGAGCTGGAGAAGCCCTTGCCTCACACCAAGCTCGATCGTCGATCGCTGCTTCAGAATATGAAGAAACTCATCCAACAATTGCATTAATTCAGGTTCGTTGCCAGAACGCAAAGCCTTCAATAGAAGACTTTCTTCCTCAAATGGATAATGGATCACATCATGCCCAACTGGCATCAAATCGTCCACATCCAGAATTTGCTGCTCTTCGCCTAGTTTGCGATGATGGAGTGCGTTTCGCGCATTATCAAACAAGACAGGAAGCCTGCGTAGTTCTGTCGTGCTTGTCCCCACGCTAACGGTCACTTCTAATTTGAGCAGACTGTTCAGCGTATGGGAAAGCTCCTCAGCAAAATGGAATAAGGCTGCTTGCCTGCTTTCCGGCGTCATTTCAATCGGTTGACGCACAAGCAGCCCAAGCGTTAAATCATGGAAATTAACGATACTCACTTCCATGCTCTTACTCCTCGTAATTTCCTGGGTAATATTCATGGCAGCAAACGATACCAACTGCTCGTCGCCCTGCGAGAATTTTCCTTCCGAGCGATAGATGCCATACAGTTGTACAGCGAGCACCGCAAATACACGGTCGTTAACTTCCCAGTCGTATTGCCCCATGCGATCGGACAATTCCTCCTCACTCAAGTAGGACAGATGTCCTTGCAGTAGCTGTAGAAGAAAGTTCTCGCGTAAGGATGGCAGCTGCTGTTCTACCTTCTCCTGCAAAATTTGGCTCTCTCGGGAGAGATGCTTCCACTCATCTGCAATGTAGGCAAATTCATCGGCCGTATCTACCGTCCGGCCAGGCAGCAACTGCTGCAACAGCCGCTGAACTGGCTGGTACATTTGACGATAGGAATACCACGAGAGAAATAAAGCTAGCAAGACGCCGAAGCCGCCTGTCCAAATCATGACGCGTGATAACGTCTGTACGGCTTTGGTCATTTGCTCTAACGGAGTTGCCGCGGCAATAATCCACTTATCGTCAATGCGCTTCATTAGTCCATAGGAGACTGAATAGGCTTCTCCCTCCCAGGATTCGATCGTGGAAGCCTCTTCGGTAATTTGAGGATTAATCGATTTCATCAGTGTTACATCCAAGGGACTTGGATGTTCAATATCCCCTTTTCCGAGAGAGAGAATCCCCCCTCCTTGCTTCATGAGAACGGTTGAACCCGTGCCTTCAGAATCCAATTCCGCAATAAGCGCATTCAGTTGTTTAGCATTGATCTCAATGAAGAGCGCCGCCTCTGTCTCCACCAACCCCCCAGGGATACGGACAATCAAAGCGTAAGGTGTGGTCTGATTGCTCGGTTTCAGTTGGTTGGTCCAATACACATCACGTTGATAGGAAGCTAAGTCGCGATACAATTGCTTGTCAGCTTCTGAGCCAATCGGTCGAATCCCTGTACTTTCTTTAATCAAAACTTGCTGCTTATCCAAGTACAGCGTTACTTCTTGAATGAGGGGATCCGACGATTTAATCCATGAAAGCGCTTGATAAATAGATCGTGTGCTTTTGAAATCCTTATAGAGATCTAACTCTGAATAACTGCTGCTTAAATTTAAATTAAAGGACCACCCAGCCATAATCGATTCCAAATGATTTAAATTCTCATTAATCCGCTCTGTCGCATAAGCAACTTGATTTCGATGTGTTTTCTGTGCTTCTGCTTCAATCTGATGGGTACCGAGGACATAAAGAATCATTCCGATTACCGCTGCAGGAAGACAAGCGCTGATAATGGCAATTACAAAACCTTTTCGCTGATACTGATGTCTACGCATGCTCTACTTCCTCCCTGCTCTGCTGCTGCCGATTCTGTAATTCCTTACGTTACATCTGCAATATACCATCCATCATATAAGAAAAAAAGCCGTCTGCAAAGGAAAAATCGACAATTTTAAACAAAGAATGAAAGTGCAATAGCAGGAAATTTAACATACCGAAAAGTGATATTCGCGGAAATCTCGGAGAAAAAGGTTCTAATTGATGGAAATTCATCTTCATCCTAAAGTAAAGCCATGAGACAGCAACTACTTCTTCTGGGAAAGGTGAATGGAATGAAATCTGAACACACACGCATTTGGAAGGGATTGATTAGAGATCGTATGCTCTACTTCATCGCCACTCCGATGTTGGCTTACTTTCTTATTTTTAAGTATTTACCGATGTGGGGCGTTCTCATCGCCTTCAAAGACTACTCACCATATTCGGGCTTCTGGGACAGCCCTTGGGTTGGTTTGCAACACTTTGAAAGGTTCTTTTCAAATGAGAGTTTCTTTGTTCTATTGCGCAACACGTTAGCGATCAACTTGCTTAATCTGGTCTTTTTCTTCCCGCTTCCTATTGTTTTATCGCTCATGCTAAATGAGGTACGGAAAGAATGGATCAAGCGAATCATTCAATCCATTATCTATTTGCCCCACTTTCTATCGTGGGTAGTCATCGTAGGGATTACGTATCTCATGTTATCGACATCCAGCGGTTTCGTTAATAAGTTACTTACATCAATGGGCTATGACTCCATTGATTTCCTAACGAGTCCCAGCATGTTCTGGGGTCTGCTTACCTTGCAATCGATCTGGAAAGAAGTGGGTTGGGGCACTGTTATTTTCCTTGCTGCCATCGCTTCGGTGGACACGCAGCTGTTCGAAGCAGCTCGCATGGATGGGGCCGGCCGACTTCGACAAATTTGGCACGTCACCTTACCCGCGATCCGAAACGTCATCATCATTTTGCTCATTCTGCGTATCGGGCACATGATGGATGTTGGATTTGAACAGGTGTACCTGATGATGAACGGCGCAGTTTCGGATGTAGCCGATGTCTTCGATACCTATGTCTATCGAAGCGGTATCCAACAAGCCCAATTCAGCTTCAGCACGGCCGTTGGATTATTTAAATCCATTATTGGTGTGATTTTAGTTGTATTGACGAACCGTCTCGCTAAGAAATTTGGCGATGAAGGTATTTATTAGGAGGGCTGCTTGATGAATCAACGTACGACATCCGACAAGTGGTTTGATAGAACGATTTTAGCTTCATTAATTATGGTTGCCCTAGTCATGTTATTTCCCTTCTACTATATTACGGCGGTTTCATTTACTGCCCCTATTGAATACTTGCGTAAATCGATCGTTCTCTTTCCCGAAAATTGGACACTGCTCTCCTATCGATATTTGTTTTCTAACAATGTCTTTATCCGAGCAGCAGGAGTAAGCACCTTTCTAGCTACTGTAGGCACAGCATTAAGCCTTATTGTTACATCGGCTGGTGCCTATGCGCTATCCAGGAAACGTCTTCAGGGGCGAAGAGTGCTGCTGATCTTGATTTTGATGACAACGCTGTTTAACCCTGGCATTATTCCCCCCTATTTGGTCGTCAGGGATTTACATCTAATCAATACCATCTGGGCTCTTATTTTACCTGTGCTGACTAGCGGATGGTATGTGATTCTTATGAAAGGATTTTTCGACAGTATCCCCGACGAGCTTGAAGAAGCTGCCAAAATTGATGGTGCAACGGATATGGGCGTATGGTTCCGCATCATTTTACCCTTATCGCTCCCATCACTGGCCGCTTTCGGATTGTTCTATGCCGTAGCTTATTGGAACACCTTCTTCTCTGCCGTTCTGTATATTACGAAGCCTGATCTTCGCCCCTTGCAGATTGTGTTGCAAATGCTCTTGATTGATTCCTCATCCTCCTCATCTGGAGAGATTGCAAATAGTATGGCTGGGGAAATCGCAATTCCAACAGACACGTTGAAAATGGCGGCTGTGGTGATTGCAACTGTTCCGATTCTGCTTGTGTATCCGCTGCTTCAAAAGCATTTCGCTAAAGGAGTGATGGTTGGGTCTATTAAGGGGTAGTCAAAATCGCTTTGCTTTGATTTAGATTCATTAGGCGTTTGCCGACAAAAACATGTATGATATCCTTGGGAGGTTAATTTCACATGCACACTAACAAACAACGTATTATGAAAAGCACATTCATTGTTCTCATCGCCGCTGTAACGCTGACAGCCTGCAGTACATCGAAAGAGGCTACTAACACGACAACACCAGCAGCTACTAGCAATGAACCTGTGAAAATTTCTATCTACACCAATCAACAGGGGGCTCAGGCGGTTGATCCTTCCAATCCGCTTATACAAGAAATAGAGAAAAAAACGAACGCCAAGCTGAACATAACTTGGGTACCCGTGAACACTTACAATGAGAAGACGAAAGTCATGCTCGCATCTGGCGATTTATCTGATCTTAACTTGGTGACGAACGTCTTTGACTCCCAGGTTGTGCAAATGGCAACATCCGGAGCTTTCTGGGACATCACTCCTTACATTAAAGACTATAAGAACTTAAGTGCACTGCCAGCTGTTGTATGGGACAACGCTAAGATTAAAGGCAAGAACTACGGAATCCCGCGTCCACGTGCATTAGAAGGCATCTGGGGAGTTCATGTTCGCAAGGATTGGTTAGATAAGCTTGGCATGAAAGTTCCTGAGACGATGGATGAGATGTATGCTGTACTTAAGGCCTTCACAGAGAAGGATCCAGATGGCAATGGCAAAGCTGACACGATTGGTCTAACGGGTCAAGTCGATCCTGACAGCATGGGATTATATGGATGGGTTGAAGACGTCTTCAATAACAATTTCGGCTATTGGAAGCTTGTCAATAATCAAATTACGATTGCTGCACTAGAACCGAGTGAACGCAAAGCGTTGGAATGGCTCAAAAAAGCCTATGACGAGAAAGTGCTTACCCAAGATTTTGCTGTAATTAAAAATTCACAAGCCCGCGAACAATATATGGGCGGTAAAGCTGGCGCTCTTGGCTCTGCGCTAAATCCACAATGGCTCTATACAGACGCAATGCGCAAAATTGATCCGAAAGCAGACTCCTACCCGCTCCCTTATCTCATGACACCGGAGGGTAATAAATTTGCAGGTCAAGATTCCGGTAACTTCGGGATGTATGTCATTCCTAAGACGGTTCCACAAGCCAAAATGAAACAAATCTTGGCTTTTATGGATAAAGCATTAACGGATGATGTCGCTGATCTTGCAGCATACGGCATTCTTGACAAGCATTATACGGTAAAAGATGGATTCAAAATTGCAACAGAGCAAGCTAAAACAGAGAACATTCCGGACGTTACCAATAACTTGCTTCAAATTTTCCAAAAGTACGATAAATATCAACGCGCCTACTACAACGGCATTCCGAAAGAATTCTATGATCGCAGCAAGAAAATTATCGACGACCGAAGTGCCTTCAGTAAAACGAATCCAGCTTATGGCCTCATCTCACAAACAAATTTAACGAGCGGCCCTGATTTGAATAAGAAAATTCTGGATATGAAAATTAAAGTCATTATGGGCAAAGAGTCTTTAGCCGCTTGGGATGAGTTCGTTGCCAAAACGAAAGCCGATCCTACGGTTCAAAAAATTGTGCAAGAGATGACGGAAGCTTACAAAAACAAATAGAATGCCGAAAAAGGCTGTCCAATGGACAGCCTTTTCTATTGATGACAGAAGTGAACTTAAGCGTGACGATAGTTTCTCGGGGATATGCCCGTTTCCTTCGTGAAAAGTCGTGTGAAATAAAAGGAATCCTCGAATCCAACGGCCTCCGCTACTTGTTTAATGGGCAGTTCCGTCTGCCGCAGCAGATGCTTGGCCTGATCAAGTCGGAGCCGTGTTAAATACTGAATGGGCGAGGTACCTGTATGTTTCTTGAATAAACTTGAGAAATACGCAGGTGACAGCGTAACATGCTGAGCCATATCATCTCGTGTGACATTCTCATGAAGATTGGCCTTTATGTAGGAAATAGCTTCACGCACGGCTGCTGCGCTGCCCTCTTCTTTGGTTGCAATTTCCTTCGCGTCTGCTGCAACAATGAGCCTGAGCGCTTCGAGAAATCCAACTCTCACTTGCCATTCGTAGCCTGCATGTTTGTGCTTCCAATCCTGAAACATGCGAAGGAAAACGTCTTCCACCTCTGGATTACTCAGCAAATTAAGATGATCTCCGATTGGCAGCGGACCACAAGCTTCCCTCCATTCGCCTTTCACACCTTCCCAATGCAACAATCCATATTGAAAATGCACAGAGTAGAAGCAGACTGGTTTCAGCCGATCCGTATCAATCTGCATCCGTTGTCCTGGCCATATCTGGAAAACAGTACCTGGCAGCAATGGCCGTATTCCCTCGCCAACTCGCAATGTTCCCTCGCCCGCATGGACATAGGCCAGAGAATGCAAGAGGGTATGTTCTCTGAGCAGTTGATAGTTAAACTTATCCCAATACTCCGCATTCCGTTCTACCACATCCAACAATTTGGGACTGAAACGATTGAGAAATTCGTAATTCATCGTCTTCTCAAACCCCCTATGAATGAAACGCTATCTAATTCGTATTGTAGGTTATTCTCATGGTTCTGGCAAAGGCTCCTGTTGGCTTGTCTTATTCATAGCTCGTTGCAGAGCTGAATCCAGCTGCGCTGCTAACCCTGTTGCCATCTGAGACATGATGCGATATCCCCCGCGCTGAAGCTCTTCGCCTCCCTTGTTATTCTGGGCTACCCCCTGTAATATACCGTCCGTCGTAAAATACGCAGATAATGCTTGCCTTGCTCGCAAACTTGCGTCAAGTGCGTTTCCGCTCAGGATGCCGAGCTCCACGCCAATGGCTAGTGCGGCTGCGATCGCAGCTGAGCCTGAAGTTTCAATTCGGGTATGAGGCTCGTCCACAAATACATACCATAACCCTTGTTCCGATTGGTGATTGATGGCTATTTGGGCGATTCTCGCAAGTTCCTGCTCAAGGTCACTTACAGACGCTGGATGCATCTCCTTCGGCAGCTTTGTCAGCTCCCTAAATTTCCTAAGTTCTCTTAGTGTTCGAGCCAGCCCCAGCATATACCAAGCATACGCTCTGGACCAATTGCGAAAGCTGCGGCTTCCATCCTCATGATACCGCAGGTACAGATCATTCCCATGAAAAAGCAGCTCTTTCCTTATCTTTAACTGTTGGATAGCCAGCCGAACTAAATCTTGGCGATGGTACAGCTTGGCCATGATGGCCATCGGATAGGCAATTGTATAGCTGCCTTCGGCAGACAGCATTGTTCCATCTCGAATGGTGCCATCTTCAGATGCTTCGGATAACCAGAATGCAATCGCTTGCTCAATAGCTGGATGCTGCGGGTAGAGCTGTGCGAGCGCAGCAAATGGCAACGTACCTTCAATACCGTATACAGCTCCATCAACTGGCTCACTGCGAGGATTTTCATAGTGGAGAGAGCCTTGCTCATCAAAGAACATCCGTAGATGAGCCTCAGCAGCTTCTCGAAAGCGCCCCCCTCCCCTGCTTCGCTCCAAATCCAGCAGCCCGTCCAGCACACACCCTTCCAGCCAGCCAAAGGGCTGCAGGGAAGAAAGGGTGGCAAGGAATTGTGGCATGACTTCCCACGGATCCATACGCTCTTCACCTACAGCCTCTGCACGAAGATGTGGGAGCAGCAGCGGTGCCTCTGAAGGTCCTTCTATGAACACCCAAATAGGTGAGCTTCCTTGTCGAAGCCGCAGCAAGACGCCTTCATAGGAGAGACGCTCAGCTTGTGCTGCGCTAAGCCATAACTGAAAAGGCTGGAAAACAGAGGCATACCGAATATCTAACTCACCAAGCACCGTCTCTGAAACTGCGGAGAGCACCTCAATCCGAACGGCTTCGCGCACATCCAAAGCCACGGTCACTCGCAGCCAGGCAGGTTGTTTCATCACTGCGCGGCCCAATGAAAGCCTTACACAATCTTTGGCGACACCACCGATTGGAAGTGCCTTCCATCCCAAAGGAAGGCGCTTTCCCACGGGTATGACGCTATCTTGATTTCCCTCTGCATGTAGTGTTGCATACGTACTCATATGGCATGCCTCCAGTTTGAAAAAAGCCCCCTTTTTCCCTAGAAAAAGAGGACTTCCGTTTTCGTTTTCTTTGCTGCCCTACATCAACACATAGATCTCATTACCTTCGACTTCAACTTCGTAGCCTCGCAATTGAACGCCGCCTTCGACCAGATGCTTGCCATCTGTTAAACCGAACTCCCAGCCATGCCAAGGACAACGCAATATCTCCTGATCCCTGCCGTATTCATATTCATACACCAGCGATGGCAGACGCGTACCGCAAACCACACCTTCACAGACCGGTGCAGCCGCGTGCGGACACATATTTCTCCAGGCATAGTAGGTTCCATTCACCGAGAACACACCAATTTCTATCCCTTTTAGCTCAACAATGATACGTCCCTTCTCTGCCAGCGCTTGTACCGTAGTTGCCGCATATCTCGTTTTCACTTTGGTCATCCTACTTAACCTCCTGTTTCACACCTGGGAATGTATGTTTTCCATACAACTCCAATGCATTGTCAACAAGGATTCGCTGTCTTACATCTTTACGAATAGGCTGCAGCACCATTCTAGGATTATCGAAATCCCAATGCGGGTAGTCCGAAGAGAACATAACCATATTGTCAGCACCCAGCATATCAAGGATTTGATTAATGTGCTCTGGATGTGAAGGTTCTTCAATCGGCTGTGTCGTCAAACGAACATGCTCCTTGATGTATTCGGAAGGTAATCGCTTCAGCCATGGCACTAAGTCCCGAAGTCCTTTATAGTTCTTGTCCATACGCCACATGAGATGGGGCAGCCATGCGATTCCGCCTTCAATAGCGACAAATTTCAATTTCGGGAATTTCTCGAACACACCTTCACACACCAAGCTGTTGACGTGAGCCATGTAGTTAATAGGCAAGATATTGTGCCACTCCAGGTAGCTAGTCGGATACCCAGACGGTGTTGGAGCACCCGCGATACCCCGTCCTTCTGTGCCAGGATGAACAGCTACAGGCAGTCCATTGCGCTCCGCCGCTTCATAAATCGGATGAAAGAAGCGCTGACCGAATAACATTCTGGACCCGCTGCACATGATGACCTGTATCATATCTGGATGTTTGGCCATCCGATCGATTTCCTTTGCTGCCGCCAGCGGATCCGCGTGATTAACTAAAATCGATCCTTTGTACACAGGACTCGCCTTCAACCATGTTTCAACCAGCCAATCATTATAGGCGCTGGCAACGACATTGCCGTAATCTGGATTCGGGTTCAGCGATATGCCCAAAATGCCAGAGCCCGTTAATATCCCGTAATCAATCCCGTATTTCTCGAAATGATGCGTCAACATGTGCTTAGGGTCACTGCCTGGAATGCCTCCGCCAGCAGGAATAGCATCCTTGCGCATGACGCCGATCGGAGAGTGCCAGCCCCCACCATAGCCTGGACCTGCAGATAACCAATTATCGTGCCAAACTTTCGGTAGGAAAGGCAATAAGTCCTTGCTATGAGCAATCGCATTGTGAACATCAGTATCAATAATATTCGGTCTGTTCATCTTCCGCATCTCCTCTGTGTTGAGCTTGTAATCCCTTATATGTATTACTATAACGGCGATTCTTCATCCCGTACATGAAGATACGTTTCAGAAATCTGGATTATTGTTCGATCAGATGACCCCTGCTCATCGTTATGCAATCAAGTTGAATAACAATTCCCGGACACCTCTTGCCGTCACAGCCAGGCTGCCCTCAGGAATCGGATGAATGCTATCCGGTACCCATTGATGAAATTGTTCCGGATTATGCTGTAAAATTGCATTCCATTGTTCATAATGATCGATCAAAGGCAAACTCCGTTCCTTGGCAACCAAGCGGTATACATCGTAGTAATCATTAAACACAGGCCTCGACTCCAGTGAAACTCCTACAGGAGGATTCATGGTCATAAGTACGATTTCGCAGGCAGGATTACTTTCAACAATTTGGTCAATCATGGATTCTAATCGGCTTTTGCATTGATCAATGGTCGTTTCATACGGCAAATAAGCGTCGTTGATGGCAAATTCGATAAAAATTAAATCGGGCTTGTGTGCGAACACCTTTTCCGACAAGTTGTCGATCGCCCACTGTGACCACATGGCGGCTTTCGCGCTGTTAATGACGGTAGCAAGTCCAGGATATCGCTCCTGTAGCTTAGCATTCATATCCTCCACCCAGGCTGCTCCATCAGTCAAACTCGTTCCATAAGTAACGATACACTGGTTCTTGCCAGCTTCAAGATTAGCAATTGTCTTCAAAGTATGCATGGACAAAACTCCTTTATTTACGAATTTCTCAACCGATTACATAAACGGCAGTCGACTCACATCGTACCCGGTAATGGCAAGCTTCTCATTTGCAAGCGCCTGCCCGTTCACCTCCATATAGCGGATTCCTTCGCTGATCGGACTGTATTCACAAGCGAGTGTTACGCCTTCTGACTGGAACGTTGTACGTCTCAGCACTGTACGGCGGGAATGCGGGCTTGACAAGTTTTTATCTTCAATCTGTGCTTGACTAACCCTCTCACGAAACGCTTCAAAGCCCCCTGACTCGTCTTCGCTGGATACTTGAACGACGAAGCCGTTGCCAGTTAACACGAATGTATGCGGATCAAAATCCCGGGCGTCGCCTTCGTAGTTAAAGAAAGACAACGCCAGATAACCATTCACTCGTTCCACGCGGACAGCCGCCTGTCTGCCATGATTGGTAAGCAGCAACGGATGAAACGCCATATAAACGGCGCCGTCTTTGACATAGACTGGACAAGGCTCCAGATTTTCTCCCGTCAAATCTTTCAGCTTCCGATTCCCCAGCCAGATTTCGTCAGGCTCGCTGTAGGGGCATGGTAATAAGACGGTCAGCTTCAGGCTTGTCACCTGCAATCGGCCAAATCGCTTCGGCTTATAAAGCACCATAGCTGTCTGCTTGTGCTGGAAAGCAAGCTTCCTCCCTTCATCCCACAAGTGATAATTCCCTGCAGATGTCGACATCCGCTCATACTCGTTCGTCTGCCCAGGCTTCTTATCATTCACGATGTACTTAGGGTATACAGCCCGAGCATTGCGAAGGGAAGGTTCCTGTGAAGGATCGCGACGCAACAGGAGATGAATGGAATTCGTCTGATCTCCGTTATGAAACTCATGTGTTGCTGTGCCCAGCGCGTAATTCTCCGTCATATAAGTCGTATTCGGGCCGAAGCCTGCGGGATACTCAACCAAGTCCGCCGTCAAAATCGGATCGAGATCAGATGGCGCAGCATGGTCGTCCGATGAAGAAGAAAATTCGGATGTGCCTGTTATTTCATAAGGATAGCTCTTGTTCAGCGCATGCTGAACCAGCTCTTCGGGGCAATGGTAGGTCGTACACATCGTCGCGGCTATTGTCACATGTTCAAAGGCCATATTGAGGTGAAGCTGATATCCTGGATCTGCATTCCGAGAAGCAAATATCGTATTGAACGGATTGACAGGCAGCAGGTCGCCAAGCACGGCATAGATCTCAGCGTGTAACCGATGCCCCACCGAATCAATGGTGTAAGCGCGTGAATACGGTCCAGCAACTTGCGAGGTAGGAAAATGCAAACGCGCCAACTGATCGGCCCACAGGCGCTCCTCACATTGCAGTGCAATCTGTCTCAGTTCAGCATCCTTCAGATGCTCGGCCAAACTAGCCAAGGTTTCGATTTGAATTCCCGTATAGGTAGGACTGTTGTATTCACTGACGAAACCTCTGCGCGTCAGCATACACTTCAGCTGATGCAAGCGTTTCACACCGATTGCATAAATATCAGGTCTCGACAGAAGCTTGCCGCCGAGCAGCGCGGCGTAGGTGCTCATGCAAGGGAAATTGTCGTTGACGCCGACAAAGTTCATTTCTTCAATGGCGCATTCGTCGATGGACTCTTCCAGGTAACTGATCAGCCTTTGCCTAGCTCCCGCGGTCAATCGATCGCCATATTTCATGATAAGTTGTATCGCAATCTTTGGCGCGAAGTGACAGTGATGATAGTTGCTTGTTTCAATAATGGTATTCCCCGTCGCGCGAGCGCGCTCCGAGCCTTCAGCCAGGAACGTATACCCAAACCATAATCGCTCCCGAATAGCGCCGAATACCTCATCGGGACCTGTATACTGGCCTTCCGCATTGAAATCGTGCAAGTGATAACGGACGAGCAGACCTAGAATCTGGTCTGCTCTCTCCTTTTGTCCTTGTATGTCATAATATGTCTTTTCCATTTGTACACCCTCCCACAACTATCAACACCCGCAAGCCCGGAATTATGATCTGCTTTAGTGTTCCAATCCCTCAGTCAGCATAAGCAGTGTCATGGATTGACCGTAAGGCATCGGGCAAATTGGAATATCGCGATATTCCTGAAGCGTGCGCCCCATTCCTGTGCCGTAGGAAACGCCGTTCACAACGCCTTCCGCATCAATCTGAGATACGACAGCGGCATATGCTTTGGAGCCGACTTCTCTGTAAGACTCAGGCAGGTAGCCCTTTCTTACCGCCTTCAAGATGCCGTAGGCAAAAGCAGCCGTGGCCGATGTTTCCGTATAGGAATTCGGATCGTCCAGCAGCGTATGCCACATGCCGTCTGCGGCTTGCAGTTCGGCAAGCTTCGCCGCTTGCTGTTCCAGCGCGGAGAGCAGCAGACGTTCAACCGGTTTCGGAAGCTCGATCATTTCCAAATAATCAACAAGCCCTGCCGTATACCATGAATTACCGCGCGCCCATAGCGCTTCGGCAAAGTGATGACGACCGTTAAAGGTCCAGCCGTGGAACAATAGTCCGGTGCGGCGGTCAGTCAAATATTTGAGATGCATCAGGAATTGATACACACTTTCGTCGATAAAAGATTGCTCATTCAGCAGCAGCCCCATGCGGCATACGAACAGCACGGTCATATACAGCGTATCATCCCAGACTTCGCCTTCATTCAAATGACCGGAGACTACGTGCTGAATGCCGCCTTCTTCCGTTCTTGGCATGTCCTTCACCGCATATTCAGCCCATTCACGGCAAAGCGCCATGTAATCTTCGCGCCCTGTTTCTTCGGCGAGGAAGCTCAGCGTCAGCATCGGACACATGGTATTTACATTTTTGGAAGGAAGGCCTTCGGCAATTCTACGATTAAACCAGTCGATCAAATACTGCTTGATGTCCTGTCTGGCTGTCTTGCGATAATATAAGTAAAGAGAGAATAGCCCAACACCCTGCGGCCACTCCCAGTTCTCCATGGAAATAATACCGATCGGGCACGTTTCTTCTACAGCGCCGCCTTGTAATTGCTTGAGCTGCCCAATGACTTTCTCAATGATTGCGTGGGTTTCCATTTTGGTAAGTTCGATTGTTGTATGCATTACACTTCACCGCTTTCAATTTTATGGGGATCGACAACAAGCTCTGCCAATTTCGTGTCACCTTCAAACAAGACTGCACTTCTAATTTCCGTAAAACTGTCTCGTGGAACTTCTCCGTCCTTATATGAACGCTCTATAATTTGTAACTGGGCTGCGAGCTCACGGGATTTACCTAAGCTATTTACGCCATCCGCATAATAAATCGCCCAGCCTGTTTCCAGCCTCGCTTGCTGAAGCACTTGCGATTCACCTGCATAAAGTACCTGCCTTAATCGAAGCGTATCTCCATCAATAGCTACATGGAGGGCAGGTACTTGGCGAGCCATATCGCCATGAGCGATGGCCAGCAGCGGGGCAATCAGCACAGCAGCGTGAGGATATTGCAAAATCGTCCACTCACGCCCATCTGATCCAGCAGCGGTGTGCAATTCGCCCTTCCAGCGATTGACGACCCACTCGTCAGCAAGTTCACTGGCTTCGTTATGAATGCGACTCATGCTGCGCACTACCAGCACAACTTGTTCATTCTGAACCGACCTGAGTTGGGTATCTGGATACCAGGACTCCTTAAACAATGCAGGACCTAAGTATGCTTTCTCATAAGCTGCCGGATGAGTTCTTACTTTCTCACCGTCATGTGCATACCAGCGCAGGTAGGAGACTTGATGCCCTTCTACTGAAAGGGAGATGGGATAGGATTGCCACGCTAAGCCCCAAGTCGGCCATTGATAACTTCCCGCAATGACAGGGAAACGATCTACACTGCCAATTCTACCGGTCATTCCAATCCAGGTATGGGCGTGACTGGCATCCATGATACGTTCCCTCCTGTTGCGCGGGATAGGAAGTTTCGATGGGGACACATGTTGCAGCTCTCTCTCAAACAGCACATAAGATAAGCCATTCCAAAGACTGCCTCCTGTTTCTGCTTCAATCGATGGTGGCATATCCATCCCTGCAATCCGCCAAAGCAAGCTTTTCGGCTGTGTATCGCCTTGTACATTATAACTGCGTATGGCTGGCACAAATTCATTCCCATCATGAAAACGAACATAATCCACCAGTCCATCCATGATGGTTCTGATCCTCTCCTTTAACACAGCATGCTCCGAATTCAAGGAATCACTTGCTATTCGAAGCGCATTCATGGTGATGCCAATATAAATTAAACTGATATTTTCGCCCCAGCCCCAACCTCTACGCATGGTATAATCGATCCATCGCTCGAAGAAGGCAACGCCCTCTTCATAATGCTGCGGCAAACCGCGAATGTGTGAAATCGCTAACAATAATGCGCCATCACTCACAATCTTGTTCGTATAATAAAGAATAGGATCCTTCAACTCGTGCGCGAACCAGGCAGCACCGTGTTCCAGCATGCCATCGATAAGTTCCCGATCAGCATCTGGTATTCGTTCATCCAGATACAACCTCAGCGCAATTAACGGCATCAGAATAAAGAAAGCCGCGTTCGAATCGTTGACCCGGGTCTCTTCCCGATACCAGCGGAAGGCTCCATAATCCGATCTTGTCTTATCTGTGAACTGCAAGGCTGCAATGGCTTGTAGAATCTGAAGTCCTTGTTTCTCATTTAAGGTTCCGACCGCAGTGCTAATCACATAATGAGCTGCGGTGAGTCGACCATCATGAGCTTCCTTAACTTTCGATGCCTCTGCCGTATGGCCGGGTTTTCCCGCATTCACAAGACCCTCGTCCAACCTTAGCTTACTGCCGAATTGCTCCCACATTTCTCGCCAAACTCGTTCCGTTTGAATGTTCATGTTTTCTGCTCCAATCCTTTATCTAAAGTTATTTTCTAAAACGGCCTTTGTCCAATGGAATTCAGGACAAAGGCCGTTCAATGATTTGTAATCGCTTACTTTTTATTTGCCGCTACCCAAGCATCTAACTGCTTCTGCTTCTCAGCGATGATTTTATCCATACCTGCCGCTTTCAGTTCTTTATTCATCGTAGCCAGGGTACTGTCTACATCCATCATGCCGTAAGCCAAGGCGAGGATATATTTATCAGTAACGGTTTTAGCCTGTGCAAGCTCCGCTTTGACTGGCTCTGCATCGAAGGAGAAGCCCATAATTCTGGAAGCTTTCGCACTTTTATTTAGTTGATCTGTCTTCTGTGGAATATCCGCAGCAACCCCTGGAAGCAGGTAAGCGTTCAACTGGTCACCAAGCATCCAAGCAACGTTCGTCGCATATCCGGAATCCGGAATGACTTCGATTGAATTATCTCCGGTTTTCTTGTAGTTCTTGCCTTCCAGTCCATAAAGAACCATGTTGTACAACTGTTTGTCGGTGTTCATTAACTCTAGGAACATCATAGCCCGCTCCGGGTTTTTAGACGTACGACTAATCGCTTGCATCGTGGCAGTTACGGAACTCGTGGTAACGATCGGTTCCGCTAAAGTCGCATACGCAGGGTCGTAATTGTAGCGAGCTTTGTTTTCGGCTTCTGCGCCAGGTTTGTAAGTATTCAGCCCGGAGGAAAGAATTTTGCCAGTCTTCATAAGCTCCGTTGGGTCTTTCACCAAAGCCAGATCTTTATTGAGATAGCCTTTCTCCGACCAGCTTTTCAACAATTTCAGTAAATTCACGAACGCTGGATGTTCGTATTGATTGCTGACTTTATAGTCGGAGCCTGCTGCTTCAATCACGCCTGGTGATCCGTCGGAGCCTAACGTTTCCAATTTCAGATAATTCATGGTATCAACACCAGTGATAGTAGTGCCAGGACTCATAAAAATGAATTTGTCTGCGCCTTCGCCGGCCTTCATTTTGGCTAAAGCTGGTTCTAGATCTTCCATTTTCTTAATCGCGTTGACGTCGATGCCATATTTATCGACCATATCTTTTCTAAACGTAACAACGGACTGACGAGCTGCAATTTGGTAGTTAGGGAAACCATACACTTTATTGTTAACTTTCGTCGCGTTCCAGAAGTTTGCCGGAATTTGGCCATACGCTTTCGGCGCATATTTCTTCAACAAGTCGTCCATCGGAAGGAAAGCGCCTTTAGCAACGTTGTCATAAAAACTGTATCCTGGGGCAGTGAACATGATATCGAAATCCTCGCCCGCAGCAATCATTAGTTTCGTCTTCTCAATATAAGATGCAGCCTCAATAAACTGGATATCAAGCGTGGCATTAATCTTATCTTTCAAAATCTTATTAACCTCGGTTAATACCGCTTCTCCTTCTTTTTGCGCTGGAATGCGGAGCACCCACTTGAGCTTAACCGGCGCTAGTGCTGCTGCAGTCGGCGTCGCTGTTACTTTAGGAGATTGCGTCGATCCATTGGAACTTTCCTTCGTTGAACAACCCACAATGCTTGTTGCTGTCACCAATACTACTGTCATCGTCGTAAGTGCTTTCAACATTTTCAACCTGAACAACTCCCTTTTTTTTCTTAATTATATCGACGTTTGAGATCAAACAGTTGATATTACCCTTTAACTGCTCCGGATGTAATGCCTCTAACAAAATATTTTTGAAAAAATGGAAATACGAACATCATCGGACCCGCTGCAATGACGGCAATCGCCATTCTCGCGCTGTCGGAAGGGAATTCTGTAGTACCAATGCTTAATCCCATTTGAGAGTCTTTCATCATAAGTTCGGCATTTAGCAAAATTTTATACAGTAAAAACTGCAGCATAAATTTGCTCTCCGTGTCGATGTAGATCAATGAACGGAACCACTCGTTCCAGTAGTTCAGCATCAAAATCAGTCCAATTGTCGCAAGTGCTGGCTTGGACATTGGGAGAACGATTTGCCAAAAAATGCGCATTTCGCTGCACCCATCCATACTTGCCGACTCCAGTACTTCCTGCGGCAAATCGAAGAAAAATGTGCGTAGCAGGATGACATTCCAGGCGGAGATGAGACCTGGAAGAATGAGGATCCAATACGTATCCTTGAGCGAATAATATTTGGTAAATACAATATAGCTTGGAATCAACCCCGCATTGAATAGAAGCGAGAAGAACACCAGAAACCCGATTGCGCCGGCAAGCTTATACTCCTTTCGCGATAGCGAATAAGCTATCATCGCCGTCAACAGCAAGCCTACAACAGTTCCGACTACTGTGACGAATAACGTCGTTCCATAGGAGTTAAGAATTAGCTTAGGCGAATGAAAAATAAATTGATACGCGGCTGAGCTCCATAAGCTTGGGAACAGACTGTACCCGCGCTCCACAATACTTTTTGAATCGCTGACGGAGATCATCACCACCAGCAGCATTGGTATTACACAGCTTAATGCCAGCAGTGTAAATACCGAGTGCGGAATCCAGTTGTTGGGGCGTAGTCCCCGCTTTTTTACAGCTGATATCATTCTGTTTCCTCCTTCTAGAACATGGCGCTTTCCCGGCCATTTCTGTACCGGATGAAAAAGTTTACGGCTAATACAAGCACGAATCCGGCGAATGACTGGAATAATCCTGCCGCAGCACCCATCCCTAGATCTGCCCCTCCGCGTAGTGCGCTGTATACATACGTGTCCAAAACAGACGAGACGTCATGCAACGCCGGCGACTCTAATGGCACTAGGAAAAACTGCCCGAAATCCGCATTGAAGATTCGACCCAACGCTAATAGGAAATTGATCAAAATAATAGGCCGCAAAGCTGGAAGTGTAATTTTCATCGCCATCTGGAACCTGCTTGCTCCGTCGATGGATGCCGCTTCATAATAAGCGGGATCCACAGATAAGATGTAAGCGTAATTCAGTAGCGTTGAATACCCCATTAATTTCCAAAAATGCAAGATAACATGTATCCAGAACCAGTACTGCGGATTGAAATACCATTCCACTGTCGAGAAGCCCAACCCATGTAAAATGAAATTCACCATTCCCTTGCTGTTATCCAACAGGGCAAAAACAATGTAAGCAACAATCGTCCAGGAAAGAAAATACGGTAAAAATATAGCGGTTTGATACGCTTTCAACATTTTCCTGCTCAAGACTTCATTTAACAGAATCGCCAGCAGGACACTTCCACTGATTCCCGTAATAATAAAAGCGGCATTGTAGACAAGCGTGTTTTTGAGTGCAAGCAAAGCATCGTTCGTTGAAAAAATAAACGTAAAGTTTTTAAATCCGACCCACGGGCTGCCAAAAATACCAGCGACAAAATTGTAGTTTTTAAAGGCAAGTATGATGCCCGGCAGCGGAACAAAATTAAAAACAATCATAAGCACCAGTGCTGGAAGCGCCAGTAATGTATAGTCTACATTTTTTCGCAGGGTACTTTTGCGCGACACCTTTCTCACGCCAGGCACCGTTTGCGACAATGCGTTTGTTTCCATTTTCACACCTCCTCCTCGTTTTCTTTACTGCAGATCTGCAAATTGAATATATCTCCCAACGCCCAATTGCACTACTGTTCAATTCCATATTGTTGTTTTAATGACTGTACGAATTAAAGAAAAGTATGCTTTTCGATAAAAAAAGAGAAAAAAACACGACGAATGCGTGTAATTTCTCCAGTTTGTTCAAGATTTCTTTGTCAACTCGATACACTTTTGGCGTAGTACCGAACCTGCGTTTAAACCGTTTGTAGTAACTGCTTTCATTGTATAAACCCGTTCTCTCCATAATCTCAGTGATGCTCAGCTCCGTCGCAAGCAACAGATCGGCTGATTTGTCCAGCCGGTAATTATGAATATAGTGCATGACGGACAATCCGACGAATCTCTAAAGATCCTTGATCGAAGGAAGCATTATGTGGACATTTTGAAAAAGCGTCATGATTTAACATCTCGCTTACGCCAGCTGAGCTGAGGCTCTTTTAAAAACTGACTCTTAAGCACAATTACGCACCCGACAACTTTCTCGTTTAAGATCCTTGCTTGAGGAAAAAAAAAGCCCGCGATTTTCGCGGGCTCCATTCGGACAAAGTTAGAGACTTTATGGCGCATTGAATTTATGGTGTAGAAACGATGATTTGATTCACGTAGAAGGAACCCGTATGGTTGACGCCGATTCCGGCGTAAACCTTACCTATGTTGGTAACTGCGTTTCGGAATGCCGCTCCGCTTTTCAAGAGAGCACCATTCACATAAAGATCGAATGTGTCCGTATTCGTGTTCATGACAACTTTTATGGTATACCAAGTATTAGGTGTAAAGGATTGCAAAGATAACAAGGTGGCTCCGTCATACGTTTTGATATATCCGGAATCCAAGATCACTGAAACTGCAGTCGTACCTGTGCTATCCATGATATAAGGGGCCGACTTCCAGCCCGTCGTCTGTTCCGCCATTACCTCAGCTACCATGGTTACCACACCGCTCGCGGGCGTGAACGATTTCGTTGCAGATGCTGTGTTTGCCGTGCCGGACTTATTGATCTTCAGTCCTTTATCCGATTGGCCAGCAACTTCTTCTGCCGTGGCTGTACCGTCTGTTGTAGTAATCGTCCACCCTGTAGGAGCAGTACCCACTGCAGTATTATTGAAGTCATCGAAAGCCAACAAAGTAGGTGGGTTGGCTCCGGTATAAATCGCCTTAAAATCATCCACATAAAAGGTTCCCGTATTGTTGACACCAATACCGACATATGCAGCCGCCACATTGGTGACAGGGTTGCGGAATGCGGCATCATCGATCAATTTGAGACCGTTCACGGACAGATCGAATGTATCCGTATTGGTGTCAAGGTCAACTCCAATTGAATACCACTTATTGGCTGTAAAAGGCTCCAAGGAGATCAACGTTGAGCCATTATACGTTTTGATGTAGCCGGAATCAAAGATCACTGAAATTGCAATCGTACCTGTGCTATCCAGGATATAAGGGGCCATCTTCCAGCCTGTTGTCTCATTCGCCCAAACTCTGGCACTTACGGAAACTTTTCCGCTTGTAGGCATGAAATCATTCTCTACAGTTGTCGAAGTTGCGGAGTTGGTCTTCCTGATCTTCAAACTTTTATCCGTAAGTTCGGCAGTAGCCGTGCCCCCTGATGAATCGGTGGTCCAATCCGAAAGAGTGGCGCCTGTCGTATAGCCGTTGAACCCTTCGCTTAGGAGGTATGTCGGTTCAATATAACCTGCTTGAACACCGGCAGCATTAATAACCGAAGTGTCCTGTGTGCCATTATTCGTCAAAGTGTTATTTTGAGCGCCGACCCCTGTCTGTTCATAAGTATTTTGGGCGCCGGTACCGATGTTGGAGATAACGTTATGCTCCACCGTGATGAATTCGCTGAAGTTATCAAGATATACTGCGGCTACAGGAAAACTCATGGCGTACGTGCTTCTAGCAATATCATGAATGTAGTTCTCGAAAACTCTCGTTCCTGGCTGGCGTCCTAGCGTGTAAATGCCGCCGCCGTCATCATGGAGCTGCATCATATGATGAATGTTATTGTAGCGAATTTCATTGCCACTCATACCCCCGTCACAATGGCAGCCAACCTGTTGGCCAATCTGCATCCCCATATAAGGACCATACGAAATCGTATTATGCTCGATTATCGTGTTTTTGATCGCTAATCCGATAATCCCCATGCCGTTCGTGTAGAGCTGACCTACACGCGATATCGTGTTATTGGCTACAAGAATATCACTCGTCTTATCGGGGGCAGGCGAACCGGAATCTAGAACGATGGCATTCGCCGCGATATCGCTAAATTGATTGCCGACAATTTGGCTGTTCTTTACCCCAATTGTAAACTTAAGTCCATTTGCTCCTGTATGCTTCCATGTATTACCGATAAAACGCAGGTTGTTACCATATTGTACCTGTACTGCCGCTGAAACTGTTACTTGATTGGTCAGTGTATTACCGATCGGTTGTACGCCTTGAGTTGCGACCAGACCGTTATTGCTTGGATCGTTCCAGCCGGAGTACTTGAAAACAAGTCCGTTAAATTCAATATGATGAACCGGATTCGAAGTTGTTCCGACCAGATCAAATAAAGTATCGGTTTGTGGAGCAAAGACCGTTACAGACCCCATCGACTCGACGCTGCGGGGTTTGTAGTACAGCGTAGAAATGCCCGTATCCAAGTACCATTCGCCTTCAGCATCCAATAGTTCGTATGCGTTTTCAAAATGATAGGAATTTCCAGTATAATAGTTTGCAGGCTTATTAAACACATTGACGGAATCTGGGGACTGGAAAGTGACATAAGCATAGCTCGTATCGGTCGTATATGAATTTAGACGTGCATTATCGTGATACCAATGCGGTTGATCCACCATTTCGACTTTTGAAAAGTTCGCCCAGCTTGCAATTTCCGACTTGTTGATTTTTAATGTTTGGGTTACCGGATCTCCGCTGATTGTTTTATAATACGGCCCTAAGCTGTCAGGATCGGTTTTATTTGGCGTCCGAGCGCGATCTACGCGATTGTCGTTTACATAGAATGAGCGGAACGGCCCAGTAACGCCAGTTTTCTTGTAAATATTGGCTGTTGCATCGTGCAATACCCAGCCACTGCTTAAATCCTGCCCGCCTGAGATAACGGGCACTTCGGTGCCATATGGATGCCAGAGTACTTTGTATCCAGCTGTGCCGGAATCACGGTAATCCAACGTAAGCGGAGACGTCATGTTGTATGTGCCTCCACGCAATTCGATTACGATATCCCCGGTCATCGCCGTGTTGACCGTACGCACCTTGTCGCGAACGCCGGTCAAGGAGCAAGGTGCGCTAATCGAGCATGTTGATCCGCTGCCTGTTGGCGAAGCGTAGTACGTTGCTTGCGTGCTCGCATGTACTTCTGAAGCGCTTCCAAAATTGGCAAGCACTAAAGGTACGGCCAGTAACAAGGAAAGGGCTCCTTTCATTAACCTGGAAGCGATTTCATTAACATTCATTATAATACATCCCCTCTCTTCATATAAAAGCAAATCTTCATTACTTTCAATTTTTCAAATGCTGGGTTCAATTCTTTGGTGCAATAATCGTTCGTGTTGTTGTTAGAATCACCTCCCTATCATGATCAAAGGGTATGGTTGAAACCTGAATCCTTGCAGCTTCTTAATTTCGCTTCTATACCAATTCACTTTTTATTACGGCCTTTGTCCAATGGAATTCAGAACAAAGGCCAATTCATTCATATTGTTAGTTATACTTACTTCTTATTTGCCGCTACCCAAGCGTCTAGTTGCTTCTGCTTCTCAGCGATGATTTTATCCATACCTGCCGCTTTCAACTCTTTGTTCATTGTAGCTAGCGTACTGTCTACATCTATCATACCGTAGGCAAGGGCGAGGATATATTTATCAGTAACGGTTTTAGCCTGTGCAAGCTCCGCTTTGACTGGCTCCGCATCGAAGGAGAAGCCCATAATTTTGGAAGCCTTCGCGCTTTTGTTTAGTTGATCTGTCTTCTGTGGAATATCCGCAGCAACCCCTGGAAGCAGGTAAGCGTTCAACTGGTCACCTAGCATCCAAGCAACGTTCGGCGCATATCCGGAATCCGGAATGACTTCGATTGAATTATCTCCTGTTTTCTTGTAGTTCTTGCCTTCCAGTCCATAAAGAACCATGTTGTACAACTGCTTGTCGGTGTTCATCAACTCCAGGAACATCATAGCCCGCTCCGGATTTTTGGACGTGCGGCTGATCGCCTGCATCGTGGCAGTTACGGAACTTGTGGTAACGATCGGATCTGCCACATACGCAAACGCAGGATCGAAATTGTAGCGAGCTTTCGATTCCGCTTCTGCACCAGGTTTGTAAGTATTCAGCCCGTAGGAAAGAATTCTGCCAGCCTTCAAAAGCTCAGTTGGGTCTTTCACCAAAGCCAAATCTTTGTTAATATAGCCTTTCTCCGACCAGCTTTTCAACAATTTCAGTAAGTTCACGAACGCTGGATGTTCGTATTGATTGCTGACTTTATAGTCGGAGCCTGCTGCTTCAATCACGCCTGGTGATCCGTCGGAGCCTAACGTTTCCAATTTCAGATAATTCATGGTATCAACACCAGTGATAGTAGTGCCAGGACTCATAAAAATGAATTTGTCTGCGCCTTCGCCGGCCTTCATTTTGGCTAAAGCTGGTTCTAGATCTTCCATTTTCTTAATCGCGTTGACGTCGATGCCATATTTATCAACCATATCTTTTTTCCTGAAGTTAATGACGGACTGACGAGCTGCAATTTGGTAGTTAGGAAAACCGTACACTTTATTGTCGACTTTCGCCGCGCTCCAGAAGTTAGCTGGAATTTGGCCATATGCTTTCGGAGCATATTTCTTCAGAAAGTCATCCATTGGAAGGAAGGCACCTTTGGCAACGTTATCATAAAAATTGTACGCTGGGGAAGTGAACATGATATCGAAATCCTCACCCGCAGCAATCATCAGCTTGGTCTTTTCCGTATAAGCTGCAGCCTCAATAAACTGAATGTCAAGCGTGGCATTAATCTTTTCTTTCAAAATCTTGTTAACCTCGGCCAATACCGGTTCGCTTTCTTTTTGCGCTGGAATGCGAAGCACCCACTTGAGCTTAACCGGCGCTAGTGCTGCTGCAGTCGGAGTTGCTGTGACATTAGGAGAGTGTGTCGCTCCACCCGTATTATCCTTCGCACAACCCACCAAGCTTGTTGCCGTTACCAATACTACTGTCATCGTCGTAAGTGCTTTCAACATTTTCAATCTGAGCAACTCCCTTTTTCATATTTTATTATATCGAAGTTTGAAATCAAACGGTTGATATTACCTTTTGACTGCACCGAATGTAATGCCTCTAACAAAATATTTTTGGAAGAAAGGGAATACGAACATCATCGGATTCGGGAGAACGATTTTCCAGAAAATGCGCATTTTACTGCACCCATCGATACTTGCAGACTCCAGCACCTCCTGAGGCAAATCGAAGAAAAATGCGAGGTTCGAAATACTGGCACAGAATCGCCAGCAGGACACTTCCGCCAATTCCAGTAATCATAAAAACGGCGTTGTAGATCAGTGTGTTTTGCTAACAGAAGCACCAATGCTGGAAGCGCCAATAACGTAAAGTCTACATTTTTTCGCAGGGTACTTTTGCGCGACACCTTTCTCACATCAGGCACCGTTTGCGACATTGCGGTTGTTTCCATTTTCAAACCTCCTCCTCGTCTTCTATACTGCAGATCTGCAAATTGAATATATCTCCCAACGCCCAATTGCACCACTGTTCAATTCCATATTGTTGTTTTAATGACTGTACGAATAAAAGAAAAGTATGCATTTCGATAAAAAAAGAGAAAAAACACGACGAATGCGTGTCATTTCTCCAATTTGTTCAAGATTTCTTTGTCAATTCGATACGCTTTTGGTGTAGTACCGAACCTGCGTTTAAACAGTTTGTAGTAACTGCTTTCATTGTAGAAGCCGGTTCTCTCCATAATCTCGGCGATGCTAAGCTGCGTCGCAAGCAACAGCTCGGCTGACTTGTCCAATCGGAAATTATGAATAAAGTCCATGACGGACAATCCGACCGAATCTCTAAATATCGTACCCAGATATCCTTGGGACAGCTTGAACTCTATCGCGATGCCCTTCAAGCTCAAGTCTTCCGTAAAATGATCCTGAATGAATCGTTTTATCGATTCAACCAAAGCGTCATGGCGCGTCTCCACGAGCGGTTTCTGATTCGCAATTTTCATGATATCCTCATAAAATTTGCTCTTGAGATCATCAATAGATTCAAAGGAGGCCATCCGCATGTAAAAATCTTTCATAGAGATTGGTATTTTCTCAATTCTCGTTTTGTTCATAATATCGAAGGTTTTACCCAACGCCAAGGAAAAGCGGGTCATCGACAGCATAAAGCTTTCGATGTCTCCTTTGGATGACACTTCAACGAACTGATCGAATAGTGATTTGGCTTCTTCCCCATCTCCTGCGCGTATTGATTCTAAAATTCGTTCTTCCAGCTTCTCGTCGTAGGTAACCGTCATTTGTTCATGTAAATCTAAAACAGAAGGATCCAGAATAGCTTCGAGGCTGTAGATGACGCTGTATTTCAGCAAAAGGTTCGCCGTACGGTACGAATGAATGAGTGCTTCGACGCCTTGTACATGCCCGCCGAGGAAAGCGGAGAGCGATATGCCCGTAAACTCTTTTACGGCATTTTGCAGCACTTTAATTTTCTCGTCCCAGGAGATAACGGGCTTCCCATCCGGTAGGAAGGCAAGAATAATAAACTGCCCCTCCCCGATATAAATAGCCTTTGCCGAATTGCCCGAATCAAGAACTTCCTCGGCTACGTTCATTATGATAAAACGATAAGCCTTCTTTCGATCAGCGTCCAGCATCTTAAAATGCTCTCGCCGATCAATCTTCAGCAGAATCAGCATCATCTCGCGATCGAGCATATTGCCAAACACAGTAGAAAATTCACAGGTCAACTGATTGGCTATGGAGTTATTCTCCATCAACACGGCTTTAATGTAGTTTTCCAACAGGATCGTGTCCGCTGACTGTTTATAGCTGTAATAGTCCTTCAACAAGTCTTTATTTTTTTGAAACACATCCGAAAGAAGCTTAACCTCGTCGATAAGCGGCCCCTTCTTCTCTGCTTTGCTCCCAGACCCAATAACTTCGCGGAACACGCGGCCAATGGGGAGGTAGATGCGGTAAGCGATGAAGCCAGCTGCTACGAGTGCAAAAATCGCGATGCCCAGCGTAATTTGAAGCACGGCTTTACGCACGAATTGCAGTGATTGGTTCAGGAAGTCATTGGATTCTTCCACCACAAGCACCCAGTTAGTTTCGGGCATCCAGAGATACGTAATGATTTTTTGATCCTTCTTCGCCCCTGTCTCAAAGCTGCCGGATTCCTGATCCGAATCCATGATTTTATGAACCAGTTCGGCGTTAAGCACATCCAGATTGCGAATTTGCTTGGAATCGTCAATGAATGTTCGACTCGTTTTATCAATAATATAAGCTTTATTATTATGCCCCTTAAGCTTGCTTAACGTGTCGCATAACCAAGCCGCGTCAATATTCACACCCAACGCTTTGGATAGCTTATTGCCACTGTCGGTTTGAAAATAAAAATACGTAAACACCGTGGCGTTAGTGTTATAAGCATCAATGGGAAGCACTCTTGGAATCGGTTTAAGTACGGGAATGTTCCTATAGTTCTGAATCGCGTTCACAAAGAATGTATCCTTCTGTACCATGGAGCCAAGCGTTGAGTAGAAATTTCCAGTGTTTCCACTGTAGAGCGTATCCGAGTGGAAGATGGGATTTATTTCAAACGATTTTCTGATTAAGTCCATGTATCCGAACATTTCAAAATATTCGAGATTCTTCTTCTCGAATAACGCTGCAAGTGCAGGATCGTCTAATTGGCGAAATGTAAACGCCTTCACATCCTCATTCATACGCTTGACCGTATTACTGATAATGCGCAGCTCCTTGTTGTTCTCTTCAAAGGTTCGCTGTTTAACGATGCCTTCAAAACTTTTAAATGCCGTTATGGAGAACCCCCCAAGTACGACCAAGAGCAGCAATGAAAGCAATACTGCGATGTTAACGAACGTCCGGCTCATCTTCCACCTAAACATATCATGCAATCTCCCCTTAATTCATCGATGTATTGCCCTAAAGCATGGGCAGAATCGTTGAGTTTCATTATACATTCAGGGCAATGCGCATGGCTACAAAATTCTGATAACCTTGGTCAGCATCAAGTTCGTCAGCACTAGACCCGACCCCCTCAATAAATAAGAAATAGATGAATTGGTCACACTATTTATCGAAAAGGGACATAAAGAATATACATAAATAGGTGATGAAAATTGACTGCAAGTAATTTGACATTTGAAGAAAAGGTGCCTGATGCAGAATACCAAAAATCGTTCGGGCAAATGATTAAGGAGTTAAGGTTGGAGAAGGGATTAAGTCTCCAAGAAGTAAGCAGCGCTTTAGGCATATCACTAAATTACCTAAGTGAACTGGAACGTGGTAAGAAAGCACCGTCAATAGAAGTTATTAAAAGAATAGCCGAATACTTCAACAACGGTCCTTTGAGTATATTGGCTATGGTAGATCATGATCGTTATTTAGATTTTTTTGCTGGTCTATTTATTGTCAGGCCAAAAGCGTTAATAAAACTTCGTGAACTAGCAATTGAAACTGCCAAACTAAATGCTCCATTAGATGAATCAAAAAAGATGGGAGATCTACTTGTTGCGAACATTTTGAAAGATTTGGAGGAAATAGTAAATGAAATGAAACAAAAATATTCATAAATATCCCCCGTTTCAAGACAATAGATTCCCTACCGTAATGGTTCAAGACGTTTCTTATAAACAATCTCTGATTGCTTTTGCTACAATCTCTGCCTGAGCCTTCTTCCCTTTCTCGTTGTAATGATACCCATCTGCCACCCGGTATTCGCTTCTTCCATACTTCGGTTTATATAGATCATTTATAGCAAGGTTATATTGTTCGACAATTCGATTAACAGCCCTATTTCTGTCTTCAACCTGCCCATTTAATTGCGGATTAATCACGGCCCGATTTCCAACTTCCGTCATTGGGGTCGAATTCGCAATAATGATTGTAGCGGATTGCGCGATCTGGAGGACATGACGAATCAATTTGTTATATTGATCTTCGTATTGGCTAGGGGATAGATGCCAACCATGCAAGCCATTGTTCATATGGATAACGTCGTAATGAAAGTCTTCCCGATGCTGGATCATATAGTCAATCTCTTTCAGAAGAGACGGATTATCCATTGCTTTTGAAGTGGCCAACATGTCTACATATGATTGGTTGTGGAGAAGCTCATCCACATAAGGCCGATAGCCCTTAGTAATCGAATCTCCAATTAATAAAACTCTCTTCCGATCATGGTTATCCGCTTGTTCCCACCAATGTTCACACCATTCAAATCGTTTTGACGCGAATTGTGTCTCCCCAGCTCTGTAGAAGCATCTCCTGCAAGGAAGCCGCTCCTGACAGTGGCGTCTCTATGCAAGGGCCTTTCTCCTTATACAGTGTATTAAACTGTAATTCACGATCTAATAATTGTCGAAGGTAGTGCAAACTCTTATTACCGTTGCCAATTGCCGCATATAGCGAAGCCGCCCCCGTCCACGAAAAAAAAGCGGATAAATCATCATTAAATGGGAATAATGCCGATGCGATTCAAGTAGCGGAACATCCGTACCGATCATATACCCTGTCTCGTCAACGGGGTAGTCGACAAGACGGTTCAACACATCGCGTCATCGTTCTATCCCTTCATCTTGGATGTCAAGTCTTGAACAGGAAGCCAGCAGCGTCTCGCACCCCCAGCGAAGCAGGGATAAATCATAATTCGTGTTTGCTGCTGGTATGGCATACTCTGGCGATCATGGAATTCGCATGGCCATTCATCCGGACGACCCACCGTGGTCCGTCTTCGGTCTTCCGCGCATCATGACGAGCCAAGCGAATATTCGCCGTTTCTTGGCCCTGCATGACAGCCTGTACAATGGGCTGACCATGTGCAGTGGTTCGCTCGGCGCGAATCCGAGCAACGATATTGTCGCGATTCTGCATGAATTCGCCGATCGGATTCCTTTTGCCCATATCCGCAATGTGCGTGTTTATGAGAATGGCGACTTCATCGAAACCTCCCATCGAACTCAAGATGGTACCGTTGATATCGCTGGGATTTTGCAGGCGTTACACGAAAATAAGTATGAAGGCTTCTGCCGTCCGGACCATGGCCGACATATTTGGGATGAGCACTGCTGACCGGGTTACGGGCTGTATGACCGTGCTTTAGGCATTATGTATTTATGGGGATTATGGGACATGAAGTGTCGGGAACAAGGCATGTTAAATAAAGGAGCGAAAGTATAAAATGAGCGAACGAACTTACCGTTTTTTTCATTTGATACAACCAACTTTGAATTTTACTTTCTAATTAAATGTTAAATGAAATACTTGCAATTATCAACTATTGTCTGTTATAAATATTTCAGGTGATCATAATGAAACAATTACCACAGTACGTAAACGTTCGTGAAGTCCTTCAATTGCTTGTCAGACGCTTTGGGTTACTTCAGAAAGATGGTGCCCAGTGCTGCGGCGTATCTGTTGTGCAGAGCCATATCTTGTATGAGCTGTTCAAAAGCCCAAATATTTCTTTAAATGAGCTATCCGAAATTTTGAGCATTGATACAAGTACGCTGAGTCGTCAGGTCCAGCAACTCGTCGAAAACGATTTGATTAACCGTTTGCCTGATCCTAAGGATCGTCGCTATGTTGTACTCTCTCTTACTGAAACAGGGGAGAATCAGTACCATGATATAGCGAAAACAATGGAAGAATATGTCCTAGGTATTTTCCAACATGTTCCTCCTGAGAGAAAAGAACAAGTCCTAGAAAGTCTGCAAATTCTTAGTGATGCAATGAGTCAAAGTCCAAATTGCTGCACGCCTCCTCTATAAAGAGGAGTTCATTTTTACCATATAGTTGCAAATATCAATTATTGAAAATTTCAAGAGGAGTGTGTTAATTATGAAAATGCATGTTGCTATTAACGTAAAAAACCTTGAACAATCTCTAGGGTTTTACAAAAAGTTATTTAATGCTGAACCAACGAAAGTAAAGGAGAATTATGCAAAGTTCGAGCTAGATCAGCCTGCGCTTCACTTTTCCCTAAATGTTCGTGACTATGATAATAAAGGAGTGCTCAACCATTTTGGTTTCCAAGTACAGAATACAGAAGAAGTTCTAGCGGCTAAGCACCGCCTACAAGAAGCAGGTCTTGTCTCCTTTGATGAAATGAATACAACTTGTTGCTATGCTGTTCAAGATAAAATTTGGGTGAGCGATCCTGAAGGAAACCCGTGGGAAGTCTTTTATACACGTGAAGATTCAGAATTCGAAGCAGCAGAAGATCATGTAATCCCTGTTTCTTCTGTCTGTTGCACAACGCCTGAACCGACATCAACAAGCATTAACTCACCTGGTATCGGAGCTGGTCGACCGTCCCGAATCGCTTCGGCAAAATCATGTACTTTCTGATCGAACAGAATTAATTTATGCTCGACGAGCGGAATCGGCGTTGAGGTATGGATTGCAAAATTCATCATGGAACAGCGTGATGGATCCAACTGCTCCATCCCACACACCCGACCATAGGCCAGCACCAGCTGGCGTGACTTTAAGACCCGCATCTGTACCAAGAAACATGGTTGCGCCAAGTGTATCCATGTGCATCGCCCACGATATTTTGAACTGCAGCACATGATCGTTCTCGAAGCGTACCATCGCTACACCAAAATCTTCGACTTCGAACTTGCTTGCCTCTGAATGATACAGGGCGTTTGTGCCGAAATGGTTAGGCGTAAAGGCGGACACTGTTAGCGGACGAGGGTATCCTAGCGTGTTCAGTGCCATGTCCAGTGAGTAACAACCAATATCGGCCATCGCTCCGGCTCCTGCAAACTTTTGACTGATGAAAGTACCACCGGGCCTTCCTCGGCGACGTCCGCCCCCCGTCTCCACATAGTACACATTACCAAGGCGTCCCGATTGCACTATCGTTTGCAACAACTTCATATTCGGATCATAGCGCGGCTGGAAACCTAATGTTAGCATTTTCCCGCTCGCCTTGGCCGACTGTGTCATATCTATCCCTTCCTGAAGCGTGACTGACATCGGTTTTTCAAGCAGCACATGTTTGCCTGAGCGCAAAGAATCAACCGTAGTTACAAGATGAGAAACATTCGGTGTGCAGATACTAACTCAGGTGAACATGCAGGATATCTCTACCTCTCTTGGATATCGCGATACGGCAGACTTCAGCCGACAGTTTAAACTCCACTGCCTCTAGCTATCTCTTTGAAAAGCTTTAGAAAACTCTTAAAAGGGCGCATATAATGCACCCCTAACTCCTAGCAGACTATTCAACAAACCGGAAGAAATTAATATCAGCAACCGTTGCAGCAGGGTTGACTGACTTTTTGAAAAGGACGAACAAGTTGTGCGTACCACTTGCACCTGTGACCGCTGCTTTGCGAGTCATCCACGAGGTCCAGCCCCCCGTATTATCTGCATTAACTGAACTAATCAGTGTACCCGTTGTGCTATCGAGACGAAATTCAACGGTTCCTCCGCTTACCGTTGAACCGCTAGCCAGTCTCAGGAAAACCTGACTCGCTCCAGAATCAAAGTTTACATTATTGAAGACCAAATAGTCACCATGCTCTGTGCTTCTAACCATCTGATTCCCTATTGGTTCTGAAGAAGCAGCTACAGAGGTTCCTGACTGAGAACTATATTTTTCTGCTTCAATAGTATCGAACGCGGAGAATGTATCTGTATACTCAAGCATGATGGAATCAGCTACGGTGTAACCGGCATCATTCGCATTGATTTGAATGCTTTCTTTGTTCCAAGCATCGAATGCATATGTACCTATATAATTCCATACCCCTGAGTTGGCATTCTGATTGACTGTCTTTAAAGAATCCGTACCATTCTTATAATTGATTTGAAGGGATGCTGCATCAGGACGGGTCGTTCCACCTGGCCACCGCAGATACACCTTATAATTCCCTGGTCGTTGAAGATTCGGAGTCCACTTAGCCCACACATTAGAATCCGCACCCACGGTACCGTCCAGATAATAATTGGAGCCATAGTAACCTGGTGAACCTGTTGAAAGTGTCCAACCTGACGAACTCTTGGTAAACTCAGAGCTTGTATTGTCTAGAATGATTTGACTGACTTCGGTGCCTGTAACCTTGATCATGACCACACCATGTGCAGGAACAGATGCAGTAAATCCGGTTGCCAATGAGCCCAAGTCCGTTTTGGCCCACAAATCACGCACATTCGCAGCTCCAGTCAAGCCGATCTCATTCCAGTTCACAGTAATATCCTGCGGGATGCTGTCATTTCGATTGAACAAGACGACCGCTCGCTGACCTTTCGTACTGAGGGGCTTTGACCAGACCCCCAGTTCATTATTCGTACCGTACTTCTTGATTCGCCTACCTTGCACACCTAACGTATCTTGATCTACATCAATAACTTCTTTATTAGTCAAAATGTTCTTGGTTGTAGTCGACATGTTGCTGATATCGTTGCCTGCAATCAACGGAGCGGCCATAATCGCCCATAAACTGAAATGTGATTTATTTTCTTCATCTGTCAAGGAACCAAAGCCATCGTTCTTGAAAGCGCCAACACTTAACATATCGGGGTCGTTCCAATTTCCAGGCTTCGCATAAACAGCTTTGCCTTCGTTATTATCCACATTGCTAATCACATAACTCCATTTGTTCTCAATGTCCCTAGTGGTGCGCCACATATTTCCGTTGTCAGTCCCCCAATCCAACCAAGGAGATCCGGAACCTCCCGTGCATATGCTGAGAACAATTTCAATGCCTGTACGTGTTTTGTAGTCTTCAATTGCCCCATGCAGTGAGCTATAAATCTGTTGAACGGTATAGGGAGTGCCTGCCCGTGTCACGGTTGCTTTGTCACATGTATCGGCCTTAATAAACTCTACGCCCCATGAGGCCAATAAGTCGATATCTTTCTGGTAATACCCGATCGTATTCGTTTCATCGTCATGACATCCCACATTTAAATATCCGCCAAATTTTAACCCTTTGGACTTAATATAATCTCCTACGGATTTAACACCATTTGGAAACCAGGTAGCCTTAGGCTGCAGATTACCGTTGCTGTCTCGATTTGGCATCATCCAGCCCCCATCAAAATTCACCCAAACATAACCGGCATCCTTCATGCCGCTAGTTATCATGGCATCCGCCGCATTTTTCAAATTTATATCTGTACTGGATCCCACGCTATTAAATGGATTCCAGCCCATTGGAGGTGTTAAGGCATGTCCATTATCTAGTGCATAGGCTTGCCGTTGATCTATGATCAAACCAATCTGCAAAAGAAAGGCAAATGAAACGAAACCAATAAACCAAGATTGTAAGCGCTTAACATTTTTAGTGTTTTTCATAACTTATCTCCTTCTTTTAAAAGAAGCTCCACCTTTTTATTACAGATGGTAAAGCTTCTCATAATGGCATTCTTATTTCATGTGAATTTCTTTACTCAGCTTGATAAATTCTTCCCAGCTTTTTTCTGGCGTAATTTTGTCAAACATCACTTGTGTTTGAATATTCTCAATTCGCCCAGTTGTTCAGCCTTTCAACATCTCCTCACGATTCTTATTGGGGAATCAGCTTTATGTAATCGAAGGACAGATTATATCCGAGACTACTGACGTTCTTTCCAGTAACGGTGAATTTGAATGGTTTATCCCCGGCAGAACCGAAAGTGACATTGCCAATATCGATTTCGCTCCATTCCTCATTGAGGGAAAACAGATCTACTTCACTCCCATGGTTGTCAGGTCCTATGGTTAATTGAAACTTACCTCGGTTTTTATACTTTTTCACACCTACTTTGACTTTATAGGTGCGAGCTTCGGGGACATTGAGCATGTAAGTTACCTGATCGCCGACATTATCAGAAAAAAATTGCGTGCACTGATACTCGCTGCAACCGTCTTGATCGAATACACTATGCGAGTCACCGTTTGTTACGGCTTGCAGATTTTCCACTTCTTTCTGAATTACCTTGTTGCCTCGGGGTTTCACCTCGTCGTAGTTGGAGCTGGCATCCCCAACGCGTACTTCATCATGGAAAATCACCCGGGGACTAGCCTCAGGAGGGCTAGGAGGAGTCGTCTTCCAATTCCATGCATACAGTCCGAGCTTAAATTCTTTAATCCCGTCCGGATGGTTGTACATGTTGGGGCCAGTGCGCTCATGCACAACCGAACCGTTCTTCCACACTTTGACGTAACCGTCGCTGTTGTAAGACCAATATACCTGAACCACCCAATCCGTCCATTCGCCCTTAGCAACGGAGCCAACATCCTTGGCGATTCAGACCGGAACTCGTTTGGGGATACACCCATTGCTGTTTCACGCTCCAGTTGCCTTGCGAGGTGATGCTGATGTCCATAACGGGTTGGGCGGGAGCGTATGACCACCATTGTGTAGTAATTACGTTCTGACCGAATACATAATCATCCGGAACGTAGGTGCTGAAGCCGTACCAACGAGTCTGACCATAATTACCCGTATTGTTCTTGACAACCTCGGAATGGTAAGAACCGAATGGGTCCGGCTCTCCGTACCGCAGCTCCATTCTTAGCGCTTGGCCACCGTCTCGAGTCGGGCCGGTAACTGAACGCAAATTGTAGGGCTTGCCGGGCGTAATGGTCGTATCCCAGCCGCTGGTCGTTCCGCTATTGTAGAAGCTAACGGCTGCGCTTGCTTCCTTGGTTTGCAAGGGTAAGACCAAGACGTTAATTAAAGCGGTTACAATGAACAACCGGAAGCACAGATTTGCATATCTTTTCATTATCAAACCCTCCATTTATTTTCGGATATTATAAAAACAAGCGGGTCAACACAAATAGTCGCTGACCTCGCTTGGTTTTCAATGCTTTATTTCGCAGGCTGGATGTCTTTACCTAGCTTGGCAACTTCCTCCCATGCTTGCTGCGGCGTAAGCTTGTCAAACATAACCTGCTGCGCAAGGTTGTCATATTCCTTACCGGTAGCGAACTTTGCCCAGCCGCCCTTTGTACCCGGGCCCGGATCATACGCTTTCGCTCCGGATTTGGCTACATCGTTGATCAAGGTAATGCCGGCTTTGTCTACATCGTTAAACTTCGGCTGCAAGTAATCGACAATCGTTTTCGCGACAGGAACGCCGCGCGACGTACCTAGAATGTCTGCCGCTTCTTTATCGTTAATGAACCAATCGATAAATTTCTTTGCTTCTTCCTGCGATTTGCTGTCTGGGCTCACGCTCCAGTACATCGACGCCTTGAGCCAGCCGCTCGCTTCCTTGCCCTTAGGCAGCGGGGCGAGTGCGAAATTACCGGGCTTCAGGGAATTGAACCCCCCGAACTCCGCAGCGTGGGATTGCTTAATCAGCACTTTCTCTTGTCCGAGCAGATCCTGCTTGGCGTCGAACGCTTTATCCGATACGGTAACATCCGGAGGAGCGATAGCGCCCGCCTTGCGCAGCTCTTGAAACTTGCTCATCCACTTGATCCACGTGTCTTTGTCAAAGTTAAAATTGCCGGCAGCCGGCTTCGGATTGCCTTTCCCCTCTGCGATCTGGTAATTCGTGTACATGGTAATGTCTTCCGACAAATCCTTGATCAAATATTGATCCTTAGCTAACTTAGGCTTGATGTCAAGCGCCAGCTGGAACAGCTCATCCCAAGTAGCAGGGGCCTTCGCTCCCACCTTATCGAAGACGGCCTTATTGTAGATCATGCCTAGCGCGTTATTGCCAAGTGGTACGGCGTACACTTTATCTTTATACTTGCCGCTGTCCAGAAGCGCCTTGTCCACATCTTTCGTATTGATGGTGGAGAGGTCCGCCAAACGGTTGTTGCTGGCCCAATCATTAAACCAGGCCGCATCCATTTGGAAAATGTCGGCCGTGTTCCGTGCGGCAGCCTGGGTCGATATTTTATCGAGATAGCCGTCAAAGCCCTGGTACTCCGGTTCGAAGGTCACGTTTGGATGCTTTTTGGTATAAGCCTCCAACGCCTTGAGGGTTACATCATGACGCGCTTGCGATCCCCACCACATAATGCGTAGCTTCACAGCCTTTGCTTCAGCTGTAGCCGAAGGCGTGTTGGTCGAAGTTGCGGGAGTCGTCGATTTGGCTTCCTCCTTCACACCGCAAGCCGCGGTTCCTAGTGTTAATGCTGAAGCCATCACCAATGCACTTGCTTTTACCCATGGTCTCATGCTCTACAGTTCCCCTTCCAATTCAATATAGCGTTTACATATTCATCGTAGCTTTTTCGGAGGTTATTGCATACATGAGAGATGCACAATCTCTTTCGCTATTTTACGATATTTTTCGATTAATAGCCTTTACTGAATTCCGAGGGGCTTCGACCCGTCTGTTTCTTAAATAAGGTAGTAAAGTACGAAACGTTCTTATACCCTACGGCTTCCGCAATTTCATAGACCATGAGATTCCCTTGTAAGATCAGCTTCTTTGCTTTCTCGATGCGGACTCTGGTCACATAATCGTTGAAGGTCTCCCCGGTCGCATTGCGAAATATATTGCTCAAATAATTTCTAGAAATATATAATTTTTCCGCCAGCTCCTGCAGACGAATTTCTTCGGCATAATGTTCGTGCACATAGGCAACGATGAAATCAACCGACTTCTTGTGTTTCACGTTGTCCGTGCGGCCGAATCGTTCACATATTGCCAATAATTTATGAAGGACCCAGTCCTTCCACTGACTCGGCCGCAGCAAGATCTTCAGTTCTTTCTCGATCTCCCCGGCTGCATACATGTCATTCAAATTCATCCCAGTTTCATACAGCGCATATCCCCAGATAGTCCAAAGCTCGCTCCCCATCCGCTGCAGTCCTGCGATAGAAACACCCTCCAGCTGATCCCCCAGTTCGGCAATGGCTGCTTCTCCATAAGCAGGGTCCAACTGCCTGACGGCTTCAGTCAGCTTCTGATACCATGCCAAGGACCGGAGCCTCACGCCCCCTTCATCTTCGGAACCAGCAACGGGCGGGCGGTATTGAAACACGGGAAGTCCTTGCTCGGAATTGCTTATTTTATCCAATAACGCAATTTGTGCTTCTTGGGTGCCTGTAGCGATGGTCTTCCATTCCTCCTTCACCGAGCCTAGACCTATTTGGAGTTCGATCCGCAAATAGGTGGTGACCGCTTCATGAATACGTTCGGCTAGCTTCCGACATGTCTCCATCGCCCTCTTCCGAGGTAAGCCCGGGTCTACGTGAAGTAAGACCGCCATCTGAAGATGCTGAAGCTCGGCAAAATAAATCTTCAGACCTTCCTCCGCAGCTAACTCCGCAGCAATATTGCCCACGGCGAAACGGAGCAATAAGTAGTCCCGGGCCGTCCAACCCACCATACGGTCGGTGCGCACCATCTCCATGACCATCGTGACATAGTGCGCCGACTGCCCGTCTTGGAACTCCTCGGCCCACTCGACAAACGACTTATCCTGAAGAGAGTATAAGCCGATTAGCAGGGTTCTCATCCGTTCGTGGCGGACGTAGGGCTCATACTTTTGGAGCCTTACCTTAATCTCTTCCTCTTCCTCTTTCTTAGTCAGCTCCTGCTCCAACTGGCCAAGAAGCTTGCCAAGTAGTTCCCTAAGCGTGTTTAAAGTCACCGGCTTAGACAAATAATCATCCACGCCCAGGCGAAGTGCCTGCCGTGCATACTCAAAGTCCGAATATCCGCTTAAAATAACGATTTTTCCTGCAAAATCAGTACTCCTCAGCTGTTGGATCATATCCAGACCATTCATGACCGGCATATAAATGTCCGTGATCACAATGTCAGGGCTGCATTCCTGGATGATACGGAGTCCTTCACTGCCGTCCATAGCCTCGCCCACCAACCGGGCATTGAATTCCTCCCAAGGTATCATCCGTTTCATACCCTGCAGTACACTCCGGTCATCATCAACGATAACGATGTTCCACATCTTCATGACCTCCTGTTGTCGTGAATTGCTGCAACTCGGGTATCCATACCTTAACCAGCGTTCCACCCCTCTCCAGAGGAGACAGGTCTACGCCATAAGGATGCCCGAAATACGCTTCCACTCTCTCCATTACATTGCGGATTCCGTAGCCACCTGTTTTGCGAATCGGCCTACGGTTCCAATCGGTTGGTATACCACAACCGTCATCAAGAACCGAACATTCCAGTGTACGTTCATCCTTACGCCGAACGGCGACGGTCACCTTGCCGGTTGCTCGGCCGTGCAGGCCGTGGGTTACGGCATTCTCCACGAACGGTTGAATCGTCAGCTTCGGAATTAACAGCGTTTCCAGCCCCGGTTCCAGGAATAGCTCGTAGACTAGCCCTTCCCCCCATTTCAGCTGTTGAATTTGAAGATAGCACTCGATATGAAGCAGTTCCTCCTGCAGCGTAATGAAGCTGTCTCCATTCGATAAGCCAATTCGAAACATACGGCCCATTAATTCCAGTACATGACTAATTCGCTCTTGTCCGGCCTCAATAGCCATCCAATTGAGCTGATCCAAGGTGTTATACAGAAAGTGGGGATTAATCATCGCTTGGAGCGCTTTGATTTCTGCCTCCCGTTGAGCCTTATATTGCTGCTCTAAGGACTGATACAGCTCCTCCACCCTTTCGATCATTTTCCTGTAACCGCTAAATAAACTGCCGAACTCATTCTGATAGGTTTCCGGATAAGGTTGAATGCTGCGGTTGAGCGTGTACCCGCTCATCATTTGCAAAATCTGCTTGATTGGCGAGGTAAAGCTGCGGGATAACGTAAGGGTGATTAATAAGGCTACACCAATGGCACCCGCCCCAATGGCCGCTAATGTCTTAGCGAGCTTAACGCTGCTGCGGGTAATCTCCTCCCAAGGCGTCCATTCGATCAGCACCCAGCCCTCCTGGTAGCCCCTGGTCCATACGGACAGAACGTTATGGACGCCACGGTCTCCTTGAGTGGAAATCGCAATTCGCTTATATCCGGATTCCCCCTGAACGCTGTTTACGATTTGAGAAGCCTCCGTTTCCGATACCTTTTTGCCGGTTTGCATCAGCATCCTGCCACCCGCGTCAACAAGCATCCGTTGCGGGTTGTTCTTGTCACGGCTTAATAAGGCTTCTAGCGCAGATACCTTTACGTTGACCACTAATAGCCCTAATGAGCCATTCATATCCGAGACGACATGCCGAACAAAGCTTAGGACCGGCTCTGGGCCTTGCTGAGATTCCGCTAAGCGCTGGCCGATCCAGGTGAAGTCGGATTTTTGGACCAATGGGTACCACGGTTCGGATAATACGTAGTTCATGGGGATCATTTGCACATACCCGGTCACGTCCGTAATGGTCGGTTCCCTCATATAAATTTGAATCGAATGGATGAAGGGAGAACTGTTGATGATTGGATGCAGATAATCGCGAATCAAATCCTGCCGCATTTTGTTGCGTATATAATAGTCGCCTTGAAGGTCCATAAAATCGATAACTGCCATATTCCGAGATATGGCAAGTGAAGTTTGCTCGACCGCTTTGAGCTGCAGCGTCAGTTGTTCATTCAGCTCTCCTAACATAGCCTGCTGATAATACGAAGTATTTTGTGCTTGCTCCTTCGACGAAAAGTTATAGGTAATCATTAGAATCACCGCCACTAGCAACGTAATGAAAATGGCCAGCGCAAAGAAGAGCACATTATCAATGCGATATCGACGAAATGGATGAAACGTTTTCATACAGACGGCCCCTTCCTTGCCATAGATGCAAAAAAAGCTGCCGACGAGCGCAGCTTTCTTCACCATCTTACCCCTTCAAGCCTGTAGTGGCAATACCTTCGACGAAGTGCTTCTGAGCGAAGAAGAAAATAAGAACCGGAGGCATAATCGATACTAGTGACATCGCCAACAGCTGCCCCCAAGCTACAGCCGATTGCGTATCGATAAACATGCGCAGCGCCAGTGGCACTGTATAAAGCTCAACCGAATTCAAGTAGATGAGCGGTCCGAAATAGTCATCCCAGCCCCAGAGGAAGGAGAAGATCGTGACGGTAACCAGAGCAGGTTTCGTCAGCGGCATCACAATGCGCCAGTAGATCCCAAACCAGCTGCAGCCGTCGATCTTCGCCGACTCGTCAAGCTCCCGAGGAATAGATCGAATAAACTGAACCAGCAAGAAGACAAAGAAGGCGCCCCCCATTGCCGACGGCACAAGGAGAGGTAAATACGTGTTAATCCAATTAAAGGAATGGAACATGGCATACTGCGGAATTAACGTAACTTGGTTAGGAAGCATCATCGTAAGCAGCAGCACGCTAAACCACATATTTTTAAACGGAAAAGTCATCCGGGCAAAGCCAAATGCGACAAGACTCGCCGCAGCCACATGAAGCACCGTTGTTGCCACATTCAGCTTCAGGCTATTCAAAAAGAAATACGTAAACGTATATTTGGGAAGTGCGTTCCAGCCGTCCCTATAATTTTCCCACATCCACTTTGTAGGGAACAGGGTAGGTAGAGCCAGCTCCTGCGTTGTCTTGAACGAAGCGCCGATCCACCACAGTATCGGATAAAACATCAGCAGGCTAAACCCTAGCAAAACCAAATGCGTTGCCCATTTTCCTCTCCATGTCAGCTCTCTATTCATTTGCTTGCCCCCGATTCGGATTCATAGAACACCCAATATTTGGATGCTATAAAATTAAGTAGTGTCATGATGCCGATGATGATCAGAAGAATCCAAGCCAGTGCGGAGGCATACCCCATCTCCAAGCTCCCGAACGCTTTCTTATAGAGAAATAGCGCATACACTTCTGTGGAATTGTAGGGCTTTCCTTCCGTCACGATGAACGCTTGAGTGAACATCTGGAATGAATTGATAATTCCCATGATCAGGTTAAACAAAATGACTGGCGACAGCATCGGCAGCGTGACGGAGATGAACTTACGCACCGGTCCCGCACCGTCTACGGAAGAAGCCTCGTAGAGCTCTGATGGAATCTGCTTCAACCCGGCAAGGAAGATGATCATTGACGAACCGAACTGCCATGCGCTTAAAATGATTAGGGTAGATAGAGCCGTTTCCGGCATGCCGATCCAGTTGTGGGGCGTGAAACCGAAGAGTACGACAAGGTTGTTAATGAATCCGTCGGTGCCGAAGATGTTACGCCACAAGACAGCGACCGCCATACTGCCGCCGATTAGCGAAGGCAAATAAATCAACGTACGGTACACGGAGATACCGCGGATGGATCGATTCAGCAGTATCGCTATGAACAGCGCCGCTGCGAGCTTAAGAGGAACGGAAGCTAACACGTACGTAAAAGTAACTTTCAGAGAGTTGAAAAACAAGCGATCCTTCGCGATATTCTCGTAGTTCGCGCTGCCGATCCAGTGGGGCGCATCCAGGAGAGAATACTCCGTAAAGGAAAGATAGAACGACTGAATGATCGGCCACAACTGAAGGACAAGGAAGCCAATGAGCCAAGGGGCAATAAAGACATAACCGACCACCGGCGCATTCCATTGTCCCAAATATACACTTAGGGAGGATCGGGATTTCTTATGTACGTTATTTTTCTGAACGCTCTGTGTCTGCATACTATCACCTCGGGTTGTTATTTTCACTTACGATACGATTCCCTGTAATGAGTATAGAATACAGACTGGCCAGGCAATAGAAGAAGGATGTACAATTTCTTTCACTATTTTACGATGATATGGGTCACCCTCTGCTCATATGCAAGGTCAACCTAGGGAGGAATCCGCTTCAGCCATTCGTCCATGCTGCTCCCCACCAAACGAGCCTGCTCCTTCGGCGACAGAGCCGCTGGGTTATCGTCCTTATGCAGCCCATAAGAGAGAGTGGTTTCCTCCAGGAATGTCGACTTAGGACGTGACGTTCAGCAAATATGCCTTTGCGGTCTCATACTTGGCACGGTTTAACACGCTGCCATTCGTCGTTTTCAACAATTTGTTTGGTTTTAAAACCTTAAATATTATATGTCCATTTGTATCCAATGAATCCACTCTCTTGTTCGTGTTTTTAAATAAATGACTTCCTCTTTATTATTCTATATTGATGTGGGGTAATGCCCATATGCTTCTTAAATAACTGTACAAAATAGGGAATAGATGAAAGTCCAAGCTGTATCGCAATATCTTTAATAGGTATATCGCTTGTATCAAGTATGAAGCAAGCTTCCCTAAGTCTTCTGGCTATCATGTACTCAGTAATACTACTTCCAGTATCTTGCCTGAATAGATGAGATAAATAATGAGGAGATACATGCAAGCAATCTGCCAAATCCTGCAAAGAGAATTCTTCTCTAAAATGTGCCTCGATCCATACCATTATTTGCTCAGTAAGATGAGCTTCACGATATGGCCGTTTATCTAATTGATCTGAAAATAGGTTCGGCATCGTTCTAAGAATTCGAAGTATGCTTAGCGCTCCGAGCACTGTCGCCTCTTGCTTATGATCATGTTTCTCCGATTTAATATGTTCCCGTTCATGATGGGTTAAAAGGAAAGCATTCTTCAATTCAACTGCTTGTTCCCTCTCCAATTGAACCGCTTGTGCTGGCAATCTCTCTAACCAAAGTCTCCTAAAGAAAGTCCTAAGCGATGGAAATTGAATTAAGTATTTCTCCAGGGTATGCGGTTCCATTACGAAAACGGAACGAATATATGGCATATCTTCATTTGCTGATACATGAATGCGATGGAGTTGATACGGTTGAAATATGAATAGCAGCGGCGGATGCAATGGCACTACTTGCTGCTCAATAATAACATGTCCATTCCCCTGCTCGATAAACAACAACTCCAGCCCTTGATGTGCATGAAACATCTGAAACAGGTTATCTGTTGTTTGGTGGCAATAGCTAAACATAAAAGGATGTTTTTTTAAATCGAAATGATCGATTAATTTCACGAATAGTCCTCCTAGTAAGATAATTATCCGCAATTCAACGACATTTTACCATAATCTACGGCAACTTTTAAGAATAATATCTTGTTATACTGTGTTCAATACATGTTAAGGAGAGATATCGATGAATGAACATCGCGAAATGAATGTCCTCGATAAGGAACTTTCTGAAATTAACCTAAGCGAATCTAATCAAGCAATCTTCTTACGTCCAAAGGATACAGCTAGATTACTCACTGATCTGATGTGGGTCGAGTTTGAACTTTCCCGTATGGCTTTTGGATGGTTGCCTGCAGTAAAAGAATTTGAAACAAAAGCACAAATGGGTCGATACGGTTACCTTCACAACTTTCATGCCAAACTGATGTACGAACGACTTGAAGAACTCCCATGTTCTTTAAATGAAAAGCTGGGTGCACCTTCAATAACACGAGAAGCCATTGAACGAATGTCTTTAGCACCTTCAGAAGCCGCGTTTTTTGCTGGTTATACCCACGCAGCTCGTGAATTATACCATGCATATGAACATTTGCAAGAGCGACTTGATCCGATTTTGGATGCACCTACTTGTGATAAACTTCGTTATATTCTATTGGATAGAAACGACATGTTGAGATGGCTATCCCAACAAGTTCAGTTTGCTGCAGCGGATGAACCGAAGCTCACTAGTCAGATTGCAGAATGGCAGAAGTATGTAACAAGTGTTTGGATGAACCTGCTGGAATTTATGAAACAAGGTAGCAGCTTTAGTCCTGTATGGCCGCAGCACCCAAATGGTAAGGCAATTGGACCCGTTCCCATGGATTCTGCATGGAATGCTGAGCGATTTCCTGTATATACATGGAATCCTGACTACAAGCAGTCCTACTCAGATCCGTCTATGTCACCACTACAAGACAGTGTAAAACAAATGCACTATATTAATGCTACCGAAATGGGTGCAGCTGAATCTCTTTGTTATCTCTATTATGGTGTTAACGGGATGAAGCTGACGTTTTATTTCGATACGGCACGTCATTTGTGGGATGAAGTGCGACACTCCGAGATGGGCGTTCGTCGTTTGCTCCAATTAGGCTATAAAACCGAGGACTTCAAATTTTTTAAAGGCTCACCTGGAAAAGGTCTGCAGGACTTAGCCCAAGAATGGTTCCCGGACATGTATGCTGGACTGACAATGGTCGCGGAGCCATGTTCTTTTATTAAGAAGAGGAAGGCTGCCGAACATTTTTGGCAATTTCATGATGCACTCTCTGCCATTCAGTGTGAGTTCGATATGGTTGATGAGCGTATGCATGTTGACTTTGGCAAGAAATGGGGACCTGAGCTCTACAAACAAATTAATGATATCATTAGCGCTTCTGAAATGTCTGAGCGTGCTCGGATTCGTCGTATTGAAGCATTAGGAGAAGCTTCTTCACCGGAGGAAGCGAAGAAAATTGCTAAGAACTTTCCTGGCTTCTGCGGATTATCCACGATTGAGCTGAAATATACCAATTATTAGTAGTAAAACGACTTGGAGGAGTTAGATCATGAAATATACGATTTTCCCTCGTTCAGGGCAGTCACTCTCTAAACTCGGATATGGTGCTATGGGTTTAGGTGGACACTTTGGTAATTACGATGATGCCTACATGATTCAATCTGTCCTTACTGCGCTGGAAAATGGCGTAAATGTTATCGATACCGCACGTGCCTATGGCCGGTCGGAAGAATTAGTGGGGAAAGCTTTGAAGGAATGGAAGGGGGAACGCCCCTTTGTAGCGAGTAAAGTGCTTCCGACCTGGATATCGGACCCATCGTACCCCGTCATGTCAGGCTGGCATCATCCTGCTCCAGTCGAGCTTGTTTATCCTCCTGGTTCCATAAGAGCAAGTACCGAAGAATCGCTTCGTCAGATGAACCTAGACACCATTGATCTGATTCAAATGCACAACTATTGGCCAATGTGGGATACGATCGACTATTGGATGGAGGAACTTCTGCAATTAAAAGAAGAAGGAAAGGTTCGTTTTATTGGCATTTCGGTACCTGATCACAGACCTGAAGTCGTCATCTCGCTTGTTCGTTCAGGCGTCATTGACTCCGTTCAAGTCCTACTGAACATATTTGATCCTCTGGCGCTTGATTGTTTGGTGCCCATCTGCCAACACCATGATGTCGCTGTTATGGCTAGAATCATTTTGGATGAGGGCGGTTTAACCGGATTTTTACAAGAAGACACGCAATTCCCAACGAATGACTTCCGCAACAAATATTTTGATGTACTGCCTCGCCCTATTTATATAGAAAAAGTTGATCGCTTACGCGAATTTATCCCAGCGAATGCTGACAATTTGGCGGAACTCGCTATCAAATTCGCTATTCATCATCCTGGCGTAACGACAGCCCTCACCTCCATGCAAGTTCATGAGTATGCCCAAGCGAACATCGCTTCCATTGATAAGCCTGATTTATCACATGAAGTGTTTAAAGAACTACAGGTGAAACACCGTTGGATAAGAAATTTCTATCAAGCAAGACGTCACGTATAGCAACAAGAAGGAGACTGCTTCTATGAAATTGTACTGGGGGAATCATTGCGCCTACAATGGGATATCATGTCCATGAAAGCGGACCTTCTGCTCGTTTCTTGGAAGAGAAAGTTGGAGAAGTGAATCCTTTCCTATCAGCCATCGCTCCCCATGTGTATTATCATTTCTATTTATACCAACTCCAAGCTTTCCACAATGCAGGTTTCCGTGGTGCTGTGGTATTGTCAGGTCATGGAGGCGCCCATGCTGCGGATTTGAAGAACTTGTCCCAGTTATTTACTGAATGTACAGGCATGCAGGTGTGGTATGGTACAGACTTTGATTTAACAGCTGGTGTGTATGCAGGGGATCATGCAGGACAATATGAAATCTCCACCCTGATGCACCTGCACCCCGAGCTCGTTGAGAGCAATGCGTAGACTGGAGTTCATGAGTGATTCAGGCCGCAGCTTTGCAAAAGATGCGAGTGCTGATCTTGCTAACGCAGATTACGGCGAATTGATTTTTTCTCATTGTCTTTCGAAACGTCTATATCGGGTCTGGAATCCTTGAGCTTATCAAGCTCCTTCTCACCTCGTGGGAGGCTAATGGGCTCCCTTCTCGCCCTGAGCAGCTAAATTCGACTGAAGACCGTTTCATGGAGGTCATTCAGTATATGCAAACACATTTAGACCGTAAAATATCACGAGAAGAATTATCCGCTCTTCTGCATATCCATCCCAATTATATCCAAATTGCTCATTTGCCTTCATCCCATTCTTCTCAGCTTGCGAAATTGCTCCGGGGAAATGCCGGTATGCTCGCGAAATAACTGCTTTGCTGAAAGCCTACCTCAAATGCAATCTGCTTGATGGATAGTGTCGTGGAGACAAGGAGCTGCTTGGCCAGCTTTAATCGGCATTGAAGCAAATATTGTACTGGTGTGCTTCCCATGATCTGATGAGCGGCGTTTACGTGGAGGACTTTACCATGGCGAATGGAACGGCGACACCTGTATCACTGCTCTTTAAAGGTCAAGCAACTGCGTATTCAGCTCCGAGCTTCAACGATATACTTCATGTTCAGGTAGATACAGTCGAAGTACTTGCGGAGTACGCTTCGGACTACTATCAGGGGAAGCCTGCCCTTACAGTCAATCGGTTGGCAAGGGACAGGTTTACTTCTGGGGCGCTGCGTTTGACTTAGCAGTAGCTGCCTCGAGCCCTATGGCGTTTGGGTGTTAAAGAAGCAATAAAGCAAAAAAGAATGCCACACATAGACCTGTTGGGTCAACGTGTGGCATTCTTTATTTATTGTAAATAACCTCACTCCTCTGGCCCAAAATCCTCCGTAAATAAGGTGGCACAAAATTGACTCAAGCTTGTGCCCGTTTTTTTCTTAAACATTTTCCCGAACGTATGGATATCACTGTACCCCACCCGCTCCGCGACCTCACTAGGTGTGAGTCCTTCATGAACGGCAAGCTCCTTCGCCTTCTCGACCCGAAGATGGATCTGATATTGGATCGGTGTCATCCCGAATGTGAGCTTGAATTGCACGATTAAATAGTCACAACTGAACCCGGTTATCTTCTCCAAATCCTTGATTTTTACTTCTTCTGCAAAATGTTCGATGATGTAGTTTTTTGCCAACACTAGCCTTGAAAAATTGTTCCGCTGCACTGCTGTAGCCTCTTGTACACTGCGTTCTCCGGCAAGGGAATTGAAAATAAGCAAGATTTCCATCAGAAGCGTCTGCGCATGCAATTGATGCACAAGTCCCGGCTGTCGATAATGAACAACGAGAGAGGTCAGCTTGCGTTCGATATCATGACTGGCGAAGTTGCCCAAATAGTTCGTTGTCGAAACTAGATCGTCCAACGGGAACGCAATTTGACCAAAATGAAACACTAAGGACAGACACACATAAGGCTCACCAGGAATGGTTGTTACGCTGTGTCGCTCTCCCGGGCGGTGGAAAATGAGATCGCCTTTTCGCGTCAAATAGGGCTTGCCTTCAATCGTATATTGCGCGCTCCCATTAAGCACATACTGCAACTGAAATTGCTTAAGTACGCGATTATAAATACCCCAGCCGGCCGGCGCATTAAACGTATGAGCAAGCGTGATATAAGGCGGAAAATACGTATCACTCAATTCGCTTAGCGTATCGTTTGGACTCAAATAGAAAAGTGGTTTCTTTGGCATAGCTCGCAACCTCCCCTTTCACAAAATTGTACACTAATTATTTATTAAGAACCACGATTTTGGCAACTACTTTGCGGATATCGTCTAAATACAAGCAATAAATAAGCCTCTATAATTTGAAATGTAAGCCTTTACGGCAGGCATTATGAAGTTGGAGGAGATTAACATGAGCGCGGCTACAGGCCACAAAAGAGATTATAGTCTAACAGGACCAGAACGACTTCGGGCAATGGAAAAAGGACTTGCATCCGCACAATGGTATACCAGTCCAATACCACGAAAACGGCTAAAAGAGCTCATGCAACGACGTAACGGCCCTGCAATCCGCGATACGTTAATTTGGTTTGCTCTATTAATCGGAACCGGCGTGCTGGCCTTTTATTCCTGGGGTACCTGGTGGTCGATTCCAGCCTTTTTCATCTATGGAATATTGTACGCTTCCCCTGGAGATTCCCGTTGGCATGAGTGCGGTCACGGAACTGCATTCAAAACACCTTGGATGAATGAAGTCATCTATCAAATTGCATCATTTATGGTCTTACGTCCTGCTACCCCTTGGCGCTGGAGCCATACACGTCATCACACGGATACGTTCATCGTTGGACTGGATCCCGAGATCGCACAGCCAAGGCCGCCGGTTTGGCGTATTATACTCATGGAATTTTTACATTTATACGGTGGGCCCAAAGATATTAAACGAATGATTCTACACTGCTTCGGCATTGTCGATAAAGAGCAGCGCACCTATTTACCCGAATCGGAGTTCCGCAAAACATTTTGGGAGTCACGCGTGTATGTGCTCATTTTCTTGTCGGTGATCGGGCTTTGTCTTTATGCTGGGAGCATTTTACCTGCCATGTTCATTGTTTTACCTTCATTTTATGGCGTTTCGCTCATGCTCACTTTTGGCTTAGTCCAGCATCTCGGTTTGCACGAGGATGTGCTTGATCACCGCCTGAACACGCGGACGATCTATATGAATCCCGTGTTCCGATTCCTTTACTGGAATATGAACTACCATATTGAGCATCACATGTTTCCGATGGTACCCTACCATGCGCTTCCGAAGCTCCACGAAGAATTAAAACCGGACTTTCCAAAACCGAACCGCAGTGTGTGGGAAACCGTGAAGGAAGTAATGATTGCCCTAATCCGTCAAGGGAAGGACCCAAGTTACACCATTCAGCGTGTGCTTCCAGCAACCGCGCAACCGTACAAATATAGACCTACAAGTGAGGAACGAGAAGTAACAGACACCATGGGGAGGGCATTATAATGCTGCTAGAAGGATGGATATACGTTTGTGAGGCTGACGCTATTGACGAGGAGGATGTAATTCGCTTCGATTCAGGCAGCCGCTCCTTTGCCATCTATCGATCAGAGGATAATGATTATTATGCAACAGATGGCTTCTGCACACATGAGAAAGTTCATTTGGCAGAAGGCCTCGTTATGGGAGACATCATTGAGTGTCCCAAACATAATGGTCGGTTCAACTATAAAACGGGTCAAGCGAAGAAAACGCCGGCATGCGAGCATCTAACGACTTACCCTGTCCAAGTCACTGACGACGGCAAGGTTTACATCCAAATTGACTAAGGGGCGAACAGTGTGAGTACACGTGGCATGGTCATTATAGGCGGAGGGGAAACTGGCGCCAGCGCGGCTCGAACACTCCGCGAGGAAGGCTGGCAGGGGCCTATCACCCTCATTGGTCAAGAAAATCTGGCGCCTTATGAGCGTCCGCCATTATCCAAAGGAGCATTGGCTCTGGGTAGTGAGGCTGCACCGGCTTTTATTTTAAAGGAGCAAACGCTGGAAGAGTTATCGATTACTTGGGTGCGCGAGGCGCGTGCGGTGAAGATTGACCGTGATCGCCACATCGTTCAGCTCGCTGATGGGCAGGAAATTGCCTATGACAAGCTGCTTCTTGCGACAGGCGCTAGTCCGCGCAAGCTCACGCTGGAAGGCTCTAATACCACTAGCGTCATGGAGCTGCGAACATTTGCGGATGCCGAGAGGCTCCGTTCGAAGCTGGAGGCTGGCCGCCAACTTGTCGTCATCGGCGCTGGCTTCATTGGCCTCGAGGTAGCGGCGAGCGCTCGCGAGCGAGGCTGTCAGGTGACCGTCCTTGAGGTAGGTCACCGCATTCTGATGCGCGGTGTTCCACTGGGCATCGCCCAAGCCGTGGAGGCTCGTCACCGGGAGGCTGGGGTGAATTTCCAGCTGGGCGTTGGCATCGAACGCATAGAGAGTGCCTCTGGCGAGCAGCGGATTACACTCGCCAATGGTCAAGAGTTGCGATGCGACGCGATTATCGCGGGCATTGGGGCGATACCGGAGACCAGTCTGGCCGCAGCATGCGGGCTGGACGTGGGCAACGGTATCCTCGTGAATGATCGGCTCGCCACGAGCGATCCAACGATTTATGCTGCGGGAGACTGCTGCGCATTTCCGCATGGGGTGTACGGCGGTACGCGCATCCGATTGGAAGCGTGGCGCAATGCCCAAGAGGGCGGCGCACATGCCGCACGGAATATGTTGGGCGCAGATCAGCCTTACGAGGCGATTCCGTGGTTCTGGTCGGATCAATATGAGCAGACGCTGCAGGTGATTGGACTGCCGGATGCCAGTACACTGACGGTTCAGCGCCATACCGAAGACGAAAGTTTATTCTTTTTCCATCTGGATGACGAGCATCGATTGGCAGCAGCAAGCGGCATTGGCGCGGGGATTGCCAAAGAGATTAAGCTCGCGGAAATGCTCATCGTGAAGCGTGCAGTTCTGGATCCAGTGGTTTTGGCCGCACCTGGTCTCAAGTTGAAAGCGCTGCTAAAGGAGTTGAGCTAATTGAGCGATGGTACATGGCAGGAATCCGAGTACAAAGGCATGTGCAGCGTCGTTGGCGAAACTTCCGAGCTGCGTGTAGAGATCGTACCTGGCCGGGGAGGCAAGCTAGTTTCTTTCATCAGCAAATCTTCTGGAAAAGAATGGGCTTTCCAAACGGAGGTGCCCTGGAAGCCGTTGACATACGGCATGATGTGGGACGAAGGGGATCGCAGCGGCTGGGACGAAATGTTTCCAACTATTCTGGCATGCCCTTGTCCTGATCACCCGTGGCGTGGGACGGAATATCCGGATCATGGCGAAGTGTGGACGCTGCCTTGGGATTTTGAGCTTCATAAAGATCGATTACGCATGTGGGTTCACGGCGTGAAAGTGCCTTACCAATTTGCCAAAACGTATACGATTAGCGGTGGCACACTATATACCACCTATGAAGTACATAATCCGACTCCTTATCCCTTCTCCTATCTGTGGTGCGCCCACAATTTGCTGGCGGTGAGTCCTGGGATGCAATTGCTGGTTCCCGATAATTTGGACACCGTGCAATATCAGTATTCGCATCAGAATCGGCTGACTGAACGGGCATATGGGCGTTCATCATTCCCTTTTGTTAACGGAACCGCTGTTAATCTATCCGTCATTGAGCCTAATCTTGGCGAGCATGCGGAAAAATACTGGTTTGAAGGGGATCTCACCGATGGGCACACAGGTATTTTCGATCCAGCGTCTGGAGAAACGTTAGGCTACTCATTTTCCCCAGAAGATGTCCCCTACTTGGCAGTTTGGGCGAATTATGGCGCTTTTAATGGTGATTATACGTTTGCTTTAGAACCTGCAACGGGGTATTTGGACGATGTATATATCGCTAGCGTCATGAATAAAGTGAAGTCGGTCCCCGCTATGAGTCAAACGAAATGGACATTCGATATTTCAATAACAAAGGAGCGTACATCTCATGAAATATAATGCATTCCGATCCGAAACGGATCAAGTATCGCGGCTTGGATTCGGTGCCATGGGGCTTGGTGGTTCATTTGGCACACATGATGAGAAGGATTTGATCAACAGCGTTCTAAATTGTCTTGAACAAGGCGTTAACTTTATCGACACAGCGCGTGCTTACGGGGATTCCGAACGTATTCTAGGAAAAGCACTCAAAGAGTGGAAAGGCACAAAGCCCTTTCTCGCTTCCAAAGTGCAATCGCTAGGTCCAGGCTCCATTGGCTGGGGTACGCATATTCCGATTGAATCGGCGTATCCTGAAGGGTGGCTGCGCGGAAGCACGGAGCTCTCCCTGAAAGAGCTCGGGGTTGAGGTTATTGATCTTATCCAGCTTCATCAATACTGGCCGCAATGGGATCGTTCCGATTATTGGATGGAAGAACTGCTCCGTCTCAAGGATGAAGGCAAAATTCGTTACATCGGCATTTCCATCCCGGATCAGCGGCATGATATTGCGCTTTCGATTGTTCGAAGTGGTGCAATTGATGCCGTGCAGACAGTCTTCAATATCTTCGATCCGCTTCCACTCGACTGCCTTCTGCCTTTCTGCGAAGAGCATAACGTTGCTTTTCTCGCTCGCTGTGTGATGGACGAAGGCGGTTTGACCGGTTTCCTGACAGAAGATACGACTTTCACAGACAGCGATTACCGCAAAACTTATTTCGATTATGTTCCGCGTGCCATGTACATCGAGCGAGTCGATCGCCTGCGGAAGTTCATTCCGGAATTCGCAGACAATCTTGCCGAGCTGGCACTCAAATTCGTGCTTCATCATCCTGCGGTTACCTCCGCGCTCGTTTCGATGCATATCCCACAGTATGCGAATCAAAATATTGCCGCGCTAGACAAGGCCCCATTGCCAAATGAAGTTTTTGAAGAGATTCGTAAATACCACAGATGGGTGCGCAATTTCTATGATACTAAATTCTGGTAAAATCGAAGAAACAGTTCTATGGTCAGAACTGTTTCCCCATGCATTTAACCGTCGCATCGAAGCTTGTCCTATCGTCTATTTGCCGTTAGGTATCTGTGAACCACACGGACAGTTTAGCGCTTTCGGGCTGGATACGATGAAGGCGGAATGGTTGTGCGCGATGGCTGCTAGCCGTGTAGGCGGCATTGTCGCGCCCACACAAGCCTATCATATTCACGAAACCGGCTACCATGCCCGCTGGCTGGAGGAGGTCGTTGGGGAGGAGAATCCCCGCATGACCTCCATGCCGCCTCATGTTGTGCTGCAATTCTTCCTGTACCAACTGCGCGCCTTCGTCAATGCGGGCTTCAAGGCCATTGTTGTTGTCTCAGGGCATAGTGGCGGCAATCAGGAAGATTTGCGCATAGCAGCTGAGCTCTTCATGGAGATCACTTCTGTTCAGGTATGGGTTGTCAGCGACCCCGAGCTCGTTCATGGACAATATACGGGTGATCATGCAGGTAAATACGAGATTTCCCAGCTCATGTACTTGCGTCCTGAGCTGGTTGATTTGTCATTGATTCGACTCGAGCAGCTTCCAGGTTCTGGCGGGAAGTTGGCCGCTGGCGCGGATGCAGGGAATGCTTCGCCTGTCGAGGGCGAGCGTATCATGCTCGCCTGTCTTGATGCCTTACAGCGTAAAGCGAAGGCAATGCAGGAGGAGGCAGCGGACTTACCTCCGCAGCCTCGTATCCCTCTCTCTGAAGTGGAAGTGGTGTGTCAACGATTGCTGGCAAAGCAAGCTAGTTGGGTTACACTAAGTTCTCGCGCTGGACAGGAACCTGTTAGCGAAGAGTCGCAATGGAAGATTCCTTATTTACCAATATAATTCCCAGTCTTTGCTTAGTCGAACCAACGCCTCAAAGTAATAGTAGTCACCCCAAATGTTGCATTCATCAATTCCTTTATTGTGGGGCTTTGCATATACGGCATGAAGTAATACACCGTTAGATTCAAGGACATCTTTGCTTGTATAATGCTCTGCGAGCGATTTAACAATATGTAGAGCGGCATTTTCATAGATACGTTTGTCGTTATCCGATAAGGGCAGACTTTTGCTTAATTCCATCAATCCACAGGCTGCAATAGCCGCAGATGAGCTGTCTCGCTCTTCAGGTCCTGAAGTAAAGATAAGATCCCAATAAGAAACAGAATCCTCGGGTAATCGATTCATATAATAGTTAGCTACTTTTTTGGCGAGGTCAATCAATGTTGAATCCCTTGTATACTTGTAACTGAGTGGAAAACCATAGATGCCCCAAGCTTGGCCTCTAGCCCAACAAGACGTGTCCGAGTATCCCTGAACCGTTTTGCCGTACTTAGGTTTTCCTGTATAAATATCCATGAAATAAGTGTGATACGTGGAGGCGTCTTCTCTTACGATGTAGGTTTCGGCCATTTTGACATGGCTATAGGCAGCATCATAATACTTCTTATCGCCGGTAATCTCGCTTGCCCAGAAGAGCAGCGGAAGATTCATACAGCAATCAATGATCATCCGTCCGCCGTTCTCAGGGTCATCTGGAGCGCCCCAAGCTTGAATGATACCTGCCTTTTCAAAATATCTCTCCATCAACAAATCAGCAGCTTTGAGACTCATTTCCTTAGCCTCCTCACTGCCCGTCAATTTAAAGGCAGCCACACTAGACAACGTGTACAAAAAACCTAAATCATGCGTACCGGTTTCAATTCGCTCATCGACGCGCTTTTTGTAGCTGGCTAATTGAATTTCTGCTACACGGCGGTATTTCATATCCCCTGTAACCTCATAGGCTAGCCAAAGCATGCCTGTCCAGAAGGAAGATGTCCATTCTACATTGTCAATAGCAGGATATACGTTGTTTACACTTGCGGGAGCTGGGTATTTGTAAGTGAACGTTTCCAGATTTTGATCCACTTTCTTTAAAATATAAGCAAGCGCATCCTCTATAAATGCTTTGGTAAACAGAGGTTGCTGCGAATATTTGGTTACATCTTTAATAGACTCATAGTGTACTTTTTTCATTGGTAAGACTCCCCTCCTAGAAAACGGTTGATACGCATATTATACACGGAAGATAACGCTATCTAATACCTGCAAATTGCGCTAAAATACCGTTAGGTTGTCATTTATCGGGAGGGAGAGACATCTCAATATGAATGCACATTTGCAAGTGGGTTTTAACTACAACATGTTAGAAACGTCCTATGATTTTTCTTATCAGACGACAACCATTGAAACGAACTGGCACATCTTTCATTGTCATGAAGGCATGGAGTTTCTATACGTTCATGAAGGAAACGGCTACGCCATTATTAATCAAAAAATGATTGAAATTAGACCTCAAACCCTTGTCTATTTCCAACCATTTCAACTTCATGGCACAAAAGTCTCCCTTGATCAGAATGCCGCTTACACAAGATCCATTCTATCCTTTGAACCTTTCGAAATTGAAGCTTATCTGCAGCACTTCCCTGCACTAAAGGCTTTTTTCCAACAAATCTGGAAGGCAGACTTACCTGTACAAGTACTATCGCAACTGCCAGTAAACAATCCGATAGAGGTAATGTTCAAGCACTATCAACACCTTTCGCAAGCTGATTCTTATCCCGATCGTCAGGAAGAATTCAGCCTGTTCATTATTGGGTTTCTGAACTATCTCAAAAGCGTATGGCCAGCGTGTGAGCAGCTTGTAACCCAGAGCGCTTCCACTCCGCCTAGTTATATCGAGAGAATTATGGATTGGATTGAAGAAAACTATACATCTGAATTTCAGTTGAATGTGCTCAGCGATGAATTACATCTAACTTCCTACTATATTTCGCATCTGTTTCAACAATGGACCGGCACAACCATTACCCAATATGTTATCGCCAGGAGAATGCGACAGGCGTGTTGGTTACTGAAAAACAGTGCGATTTCAGTGTATGAGATTTGTCAGCAAATCGGGCTCACAAACGTCTCTTATTTCTGTAAAAAATTCAAGGAATATTCAGGAAGAACACCGCTCCAGTATCGAAATGACAGCAGTAAACAACAGCATATATGAAACAAAAAAGCAGTCCGTTTCCTCTATGGAAGCGGTCTGCATTTTTGCGTATTGTGCATAAGGACTCTCGCTACATTTAAATAATGCGTATCATTTGTAATTTTATACAGCCTAGCGAAACCCTCTACGTTATGTGCGCCATAGTGAACGACTCCGCTGAATCAGCAAATTCCGGACAAACAATGGCATCCTGATTCGTCTTTGGCACGACAAGCAGGCCACCATTTTCTTCATCAGCAGCATCGATTGCGGTCCAAGCGGCAATGCAAGTTCCTGGCTCAACTTTCAAATAAAAGTTATCCTGATGCAACGCCTGCCCGCGAGCACCTGGCGGCTTGAAGTAAAACATACTCTGGGCAGCCAGCGGTTCTTCTCCATATAAGTCTGCCTGAACGTCCATAACTCGAGAGTGAACCATAAGCTTCGCTCACCCCTTATCTCCCAGTTCCTATCGATTGGGATACAACACAACTTTAATAGCTTCATTCATATGGTTGACACACAAATCAAGGCCATACTCCAGTTCACTAAAGCCGATCTCATGTGTGACGAACGCATCGAAATTGATCTTCCCCTCCGCAACCTTATCAACTGCAAACTGGAACGCCTTTAATTCATCTGCTTGTGACTCATATACCTCATTCAACGTATGAGCGAACGTAGCTTCTTTACGGAGCAATAATCTCGGATTTAATCGGTGATTGTTCTCAATCCCCTTCGCATCAACGAACAACCCCGTTATTCTTCCTTTGCGCTTCAAAGCCTTTACAGCCATATCGAATGCATCTCTTTCCGTGCTTCGATCCTCCGATATACACATCACGACGACATCGGCTCCTTTACCATCCGTTTCTTTAAGCACAGCTGCAACAATGTCTTCTGTTGTCATCACCGAACGATTATAGGAGACATCAGCTCCAATTTCTAACGATTTGCGCACACGGAAATCATGCACATCGACAGTTAACACTTTGTGTGCTGTAAGCTTTGCCGTTGCCGTTGCCGTTAGCCCCAGTGGACCTTGACCTACAATAAGTACCGTTTCATGAGGTTTAATCTGTGCGGGATGAACAGCCGATACATAAGCTCCGTGGAACATTTCAACGAGAGAACGGATTCGCACCGGAATAGATTCTGGTACTCGGACCCAGAGGTCATCTGTGGGTCTTACGACAGTAAACTCGGTGAAAGCCCCTCGAGGTGTATATAAGGCAATAATTTCACCAAGTCGAATATCTTTCACATCTGAGCCCAACTCAACAACTTCGCCAGCCACCTCATGACCCAGAATTTGCGGGTAGAAATCATGATATCCATCAAAATCACCATGATAAATATGATTGTCCGTAGCATTACAAATGGAGGCAACTTGAACCTTCAGTAACACCTCATCACTTTTAATTGTTGGTATTTCGATCTCCTTCACTTTAAGAACACCTGGTTGTTCAAGAATTGCTGCTTTCATTTCGTTACCTACCCTTCATTGTTTTTTTTAGAAATATCCTCGTTCTCTTACATAGGCAGTTTCCACTTGCAAATAATGCTCGGCCAATTCAGGCTTTGTGTGCGGCTCAATGATACAAAAGCCGGTGTATCCATCCTTCTCCAACCGTGCCAGGACACCATCCATGTTAACAGTTCCTTCAGGAAGCGGAGGATAGTAGATATAGTTAGGCGCAAGGGATCCTGTCATGACAGCACCTTTACTTTTCTCGGAATGTCCTAGCTCAGGTCTGTATACACATCCATTTTTCAGATGCACATAGGCGATATATGGCTTGAGCAAATCATACGCATAAGGGAAACTCTCTTGCCCTGCCTGGTAATAATTCGTGGCATCGAACGTGGTCTTGAAATTCGGTGAATCCATCGCTTGAAGGATATGCAGCATACCCTCTGGGGTCTGCGTGGCATCGTGGGCTTCATTCTCCAAACAAAGAATGATGCCTTCCTTTTCCGCAAAGCGTGTGGCTGGTGTCACAGCCTTCTTGATTCGCTCCAAATCGGGGGAAATCTCTAGTGACAGGTTATAGCAATAGTGGTTGACATACTGTGCCCCCAACGTTTTGGCAACTTCTACCGCATAAAGTAATGCGGCCGCATACTTATCTAGGTCGGCTGAAATGACTTTATGAAAAGCCGCTGACATAGACACAGCACTTACCTTAAATCCATATTCATCGAGCAGTTTTTTGGCTGCTGGAATATCTCGTCCTTCATACGCATCTGGACATACATCCTCTTCTAGCGGTGTGATGTTCCCTGGCCAAATCTCAATCGTATCTATCCCATACTTGCTAATTGTCTTTAGTGTATGCTCCAAATTTAATGTTCCCGCGAAAACCTGCCCGGAAATAGCCAACTTCATATACGTCCCCCTACTGTATGTCTACTAGAATCTTCAAATTTGTCTCTGGATGATTCATGACAAGTTCTAGTCCATCCATTACATGATCCAAGCTCACCCTACCGCTAATTAGCGGCGCCAATTTTAATTTCCCTTCCACTGCATAGTCGACTGCCTTCTGGAAATAAAGTCGAACAAGCTGCATATCATTGACAGGCCCGCGCATAATAACTTGTTTTTTTTGAAAATCGAAAATATCGATCATTCTTCCTTGCTGCGGATGACCATAAGAAATGAGCGTTCCACCTTGCCGAATTACAGCTATGGCATCATTGAGGGTTGGTGAGCCTGGAAGCAAATCGTCCGCATAGGCATCAATCACAACATCCATTTCTCCGAATTGGTTGATCACAGCTTCCCTTACGGAACAAGCCCCATTATCAAATACGCCATCGCACCCGAGTTGTAACCCAAGCTCTCTCCTCATGCCATATAGGTCCCAACCGATCACTGTACTGGCTCCCAAATTCTTAGCCAGCTGTGACATAATAAGTCCGCTTGGTCCGAGTCCTACAATCAGGACTTTATCACCTGCCTTTATCTTTGCCGCCTCGACAGCTCTGATGGCTGCGCCAGCAAGCTCAAATAAAGGCCCTTCATCGTCACTAATCGTTTCCGGCAGTTTGACCATGGCCACATGTTCAGGAGTGACACTCACATATTCAGCGAACGCACCAACCGTAAACCACCAAGCAACGCGATCACCGATCTGGAATTGTGTCACCTGGTCACCGCAGGCAACAATCGTCCCACAAGCCTCATGACCGAATACAATGGGGAAGGTTTCCCAATGAGCTCCAGCAAGAATAGCTGGATCAGATCCATTGCAAATACACGAAGTCTTTAGTTCGATGAGTACCTCTTTACTTCCACAAGAAGGAATCGGTATTTGTTCCAGTTTTAGTTCACCTGGTTTATGTAAGACTAACGCTCTCATACTGTGCGCCCTCCTTCAGATGTTTAAACTAATCAATTGTGATATAATTAATAGTAACCCCTATATACATCAATTTAAATGAATTAATCATTCTACCTTTTAAACTTTTCAGTTGTAAGCTGTTTCAGATAAATGAAAAGGAGATAACGTCCAAATGCTATTTACTCCTAACATTACCTTAATTGGCATCGATACCCCCCATCAGACGGATTTCATCATTGATCGGCCTCATGGTGAAGGTTGTTTTGTGTTAATGTGTTTTTCCACACCTTTCTTCACCCGTACACTTACAGGTATGGAGTTCGGTGAGCCCGGCGACTGCTTACTGCACGATCCTTTGTTTGCTCAGTATCATGGAACTCCAGAAGGACAAAAGGAAGGATTTCGTAATGATTGGATACATATGGAAGGCACAGGGATCAAAGAACTTGCGAACCAATTTGGAGTTCCGCTCAATATCCTCATTCGAACTGGCGAAAAACATCTGTTATCCGCTTATTTCCGCGCGATTGAATCGGAACTTGCTCATAAAAAACCTTTTTGGCAACAAAAAATTGGCATTCTTATTCAAGACGTCATGTGCCTGATTGGACGACAGCACATGATGAAGATCGAACTAGAGCAATATACGCCCTCTGAAAGGGAATTTAAACAGAAGTTTATAGAGGCAAGAGCAACGATTCACGAACAATTTGCACAGGATTGGACGGTAGAACGGATGGCGAATCTGGTACGGTTAAGTGCGGAACGTTTTACCGTGCTATATCAAACCTTTTTCCATACGAGTCCTAAAGAGGACCTTATCGCCAGAAGACTGGAAGAATCTAAAGTACGATTAATTAACAGTCATGACAGTATTGAAAAGATTAGTCTTGAGTGCGGCTTTAACAGTATTTATTATTTTTCGAGGATATTCAAAAAGAGAGTTGGCTGTCCTCCTGGTTATTATAGAAATAGAACGAATTGAAACAAGACCGTAACCCCTATGCTAAGGAGTTACGGTCTTGACGTTTACTTCGCGTTATCAATAATTTTCTGTACTTGCTGTGTCATCTCTTGTGGTGTTTTTCCTAATAGGGTCCCCATAAGGGCATCCTTGGAGGCATTCTCAATTGCGGATAAAGGATCATAGGAGAAGGTATCTAATCCAGGCGTCTTGATCGTTCCACCTGATTGAATAATGCTCTTCGTCAAATCATCCAATTTGCTTGTGTCCGCATCTTTAATTGCAGGCAGGCGAGAATACTTATCCAGCAGTGATTGCTGCACATTTTTGCTTGTAAGATACTTGACGAATGCGATAGCCATAGCTTTCTCGTCGTCCTTCATTTTGCCATTTAACACAAATTGAGCTAGGTAATTAACACCATGATCCTTGAATTCAGGATGCTCTTTAAAATAAGGGAACGGGAATGCTTTCACTTTCAGATCCTTAGGAATGTCCCCAATACGCCATGTCCCATCCAGCGTCATCGCAGCCTTCCCTGTGTAGAACAAAGCTTTTTCAGAATCGTAATTAACACCTTCGAAATTCTCCTCAAACGCGCCAGCATTTTTCAGATCCAAGACCTTCTGGAATGTCTCCACTACAGCCGGGTCCGTCCATTTGGCTTGTCGAAGTCCAATTTTCTGTGCCAACTCGACGCCTGCAAGCTTATAGAAGATGGACGTATGGATGTGACCGACTCGCCAGCTATCCTTTCCTCCAAGTGCCCAAGGTGTGATGCCGGCTGCTTTGAGTTTGCCGATTGCGGCGAGCAGATCATCCCAGGTGACGGGCGGTGTCGTAATTCCTGCTTTCTCAAAGAGAGCGGGATTATAGTAAATAGGTTCATAGTTTATCGACCAAGGAATGGAGTAAATTCCTTTCTGCCCCGCAGCCGTTAAATCAAATGGCGATGTAATCCCAGGTAATAAGTTGCTCGCCCACTCTTTATCTTCCAGCAATGGTGTAATATCCATAATCGTTCCTGACTTCGCATAATTCAAAAGGCTTACTGCACCTGCAAAAGAAAAAATATCAGGCGTTGAGCCAGAAGCAATCGACGCTTTCAACTTGCTGTTATACGAAGCTTCGTCTGCAACGGAGTCGTCCTGGATCTTAACGTTCGGATGCAAAGCGGTAAACCCTTTGATTGCCTCGGCAATAAATTTGGCCGATGGTGTATCACCGGATTCCCTGGTCATAAGGGTTACGGTCACAGGTTTGGCACTAGGCGATGATGCTCCAGTCTTTGTTGCTGGTGTTGATTCAGACTTCGTACTGGAACAGCCGGATACAAGTAATGCTGTGGTTAGAACGCTTACAATTGTGCTTGAAATCAATTTGCTAGTTTTCTTCATACGTTGTTGGCCTCCTCTTATTTTCTACATCTTTTATGGTACAGGAAGCCAACGGGATCCTGAATGGATTTCTTTTCACATAATTAGTAATATTTTTCTCAATGTACACTATAATTTTTCGGTGAAATACCGAATCTTTTTTTAAAGCATTTACTGAAATAATAGGCATCCATGTAGCCAACGTTTAGCGCAATATCTTGGATGCTGGTCTCGCCATGCAGATCGATAAGTTCCTTGGCCTTTTTTAAGCGAATTTCCGTTATATATTCGGTCATGCCTACACCCATTTCTTTTTTGAAAATGGTACTCATATAAGCAGAACTAATACTTACATAAGATGAGATTTCCTCCAAAGAAAGGTCACTCTTCGCATAGTGCTGCTCAATGTATTCCCTTGCTCGATCAATAAATACTGTATTTTTTGAACGATTATGTGTGGAATGCTGGACGACTGCCTCAACCAACATCAATAAGGTTAGTCTAATATCTTCTATCGTTTCTCGACTTCGGATAAAAGTAAAATAATCATGATGGCAGGAAAACAAGTCAGGAAGCATGACTTGATTCTCAGCGACTACCTTCATGATGGCCATCAGGATATCCAGTGAGATTTGTTTAACCACTTCTTTCGACAAGGCATCCCCCACCATCTGTGAGAACACATCGTCAATCTGATTGTGGCATAGATCGTTTCGTCCCATTTTGATAGCAATAATAAAGGCTTCCTTATTAAACATGAGTGGAGCATCGACAATAGAATTACTTGAAAACACGGGACTTACATAGGCATCCAATACCTGATTGGCTCCCATGGTAAATTTGTTCTCCAACGCTAAGAGCGCATCTTGGTAGGAGCGGTGTATCTGTTCATACCCCTCGTAGCGAAGACCAATTCCGATGGTAACGGTATATTTCAGATAGAATTTCACTTTGTTAAGCACTTCTTCGCAGACTTGTTTTAAACGTGTTTCATCCTTGTTATTTATCACATAAACAATATGGTTTAGGCTTCCTATATGCGAAACATACGTGAATTGCTTCCCGAAAATTTCATCTGCCACATTTTTCGTAGCAAATTGCCACAATCGTCTTTCCTTTTCGTTCATCCACTTATACGTCATATAGTCAATTTCAATGACAATAACCTGCAGCTGCACAGGATCCAGATCTATCTGATAAGTTTGTAAAGACTCTTCAATCTGTTCCTTAGAGAAATGGTTTGCGTTTTGGAGGATCGATGCTAGGAACGCACTCTTGTGCATCTCGAATCCTGACTTGACCTTATCCTCCAAGTTATGTATATAATGTCTTTTCTCTATTTCTGCCTTTACTTTTCTCAAGCAGCCCTGCAGCTCCTCGGGGTCAATAGGCTTCAGCATATAGTTGGATACACCTAGTTCTAAAGCCGTCTTAGCGTATTCGAATTCACTGTAACCTGTAATAATGATAATTTGCTTATTCGGATACTTTTCCTTTACAAGTCGTGTTAACTGCATGCCATCCATGATGGGAATATTAATATCTACAAGCAGTAACTGAGCTTTGGAATTTTCCAGAAGCAGCAGCGCCTCCTCACCATCTTCCGCTTCTTCCACAATCTCGAATCCGCAGCCGTTCCAATCGATAGAGGCTTTGATCAATTCACGTATTAAATACTCATCTTCCACCAGAAGTATAGGGATCATTGACCTCACCTCTTGAAATTAGTTGATTAGAACTCACTAAGAGTTTAGGGAGTAAAATATCCACACGTGCTCCGCCCGCTGGTTCGTTGCTTAAGTATAGCCCGAATTCCGTTCCGCAAAACAGTTGAATTCGTTCATTCACGTTCGGCAATCCAAAGCCTTTTAGCGTATTCATTGTTGTGGATTCCTGCGTGAGAATTTTGGATATTTCCTCTGGATTAAAACCGTTGGCATCATCAATGACAGAAATTTTGACTTTATTATCAATCATGCTGCCTCTTATTGTAATCAAACCGGGGCCTCGTTTGTTGCGGATGCCATGGTATATCGCATTTTCAACCAAAGGCTGCAGCGATAATTTGAGAATTGAGAAGTCCATAATGGCCTCGTCGATCTCCATGATAACCTCAAATTTGCCCTTATACCGAATTTGAAGAATCGTCAGGTAGTAGTGCACAATTTCAATTTCTTCTCTAATAGAGATGACTTCTTTCCCCTTGTTCAACACGGTTTTGTAGAACATCGATAACGATTTAAGCATGACAATGGCTTGGCTTTCCTGCTTAAGCTGTATGAGCGAACAGATACTCTCGAGTGTGTTATATAGAAAATGCGGCTTGATTTGGGACTGTAATAAATGAAGTTCCAGATCACGTTTCTCACGTTGCTTCGCATAAACTTCGTCAATAAGCTCTGAAATCCGCCCCACCATCGTATTATAGGTGAGAGCGATCCTTCCAATTTCATCACGGCTGCCTACATGAAGTTGATTCTTGAAATTGCCCAACCCCGTCTCCAGCATGGATCGATTTAACTTTAAGATAGGGGTCGTGATGGAACGGGAAATAAAGCTAGAGATCAAGATTTGAAATAGCAAGCCCAATAGGCCTATCCACAGAATTTGATTGCTTAGACCGTTCGTATCTCTAATAAAATCATGGTAAGGAACCGTACCAATCACATACCAGGATAAATACGTCATTGGGCTGGAGATGATGAGGTATTTCTGACCGTTCTTTTTAAATACTTTACCTTGCCTATTATTCGCTTGCAGCCAGTTGAATTCCTCCGTTTGTGCAATGCTGTGAGATAGCTCCAGCCTATCAGAGGAGGAAACAATGGTACCAGTTTGATTAACAACGAAGAGGTGGCCGGTGTCTCCAATCTTTACGTCCGCATATAAGCTAGCAATAATCGATTCCTTGATATTTAATTTGATATAACCGAAAAGCTCACCTGTCATATAGTCGTAAATCTCGCGCAGAGCATATATGGAAGCTTGACCAGGATTACTCTCTTCATTCGGTTGATAGACCCAAAGCACCTTACCGTACTCAAGTTTCAAACTTTTAAAAAAATCACTCCGGATAAAATTACGATTAGCATCAACCGTTATATTCCTTGATGTGACGATGGATTGATCAAGACCATACAACTCGATGGAAGAGATATTCGTCCCTTTACTCACCAAATTATCGAACAAAGATCCAATGACCATTTGTTGGCGATAGCGTTCATTGGCATCCATCTGGGCATAATTTTTCAGAAAATCCTGTACCTGACTGTTTGACACGATCGTTCTCGAAAGCTCTTCGTCATGTTCCACTAAAGGAACCATGCTTTTAGTGATCAGATCGAGACTCTGGATGGAACTTGAAATCTTATTTTTAATAACCGAGTCCGATGAGATTCTGCTAAAGACGACAATGAGGATCAACAGAGGGATAAAAATCACATTGGCAACGTACATTTTGCGTCGAATGGATAAATTAAGGTACCAGGCTCGGATTGTCATCAAGTTCCCCTCACATCGAATAATAACCTTTTATACCTATTGTAAAGGTTATCCTTTCACTGCACCAGCTGTTAATCCTGACTGTACCTTTTCTTGTGCAGCCATATAAACTGCTAAGGGAGGCACGATAGATATCACCATTGCTGCCATCAAAGCACCATATTCCGTGCCGTATTGACCTTTAAATGAAAGTAGACCTAATGAAATGCTCTGGAGATTGGGCTTATGTATGAAAATTAAAGGAATAAGCAAATCGTTCCATGATTGCAGAAAGACAAAAATACTTACCGTAGCGATGGCAGGTGTAGATAATGGAATGATAATCGTAGAGAAAATGGTCAGAATGCCAGCTCCGTCCATAATACCGGACTCCTCTAGCGTGGTAGGAATTTGAGACATAAACCCTGTTAGAATAAAAATGGCAATGGGTAAATTCGTTGTCACGAATAATAAAACGATGACCAAATAGTTATCCGTCCATTGCAATTTGCCAATGATATAGGTGAGCGGCAGAATGGTTGATTGAATAGGAATCATCATTCCGATTAAAAAGTACACATAGATCAAAGATTTGATTCTAAAACGGAATCGGGACAAAATGTATGCGCCCATACTGGATACAAGCAGGCAAAGGACAACCGTACCGGTTGACAGGAGCATACTATTTCGAAAATCAAGACCAATTTTGGCCACTTGCCAGGCTTGTAGATAGTTTTCGAATTTAAACAAAGTCGGCAGGGCAAAGGGGCTCGAAAAGATCTCTGTATTCCCTTTCATCGATGACGCTATAGGAAAATAGATCGGATACAGAAAAATGGCCGTTGTACATAGAAAAAATATATAAATCGCGAGTGTATAAATTCGTTTCATCCTTTTCTCCTTTCAACAACAGCTGCGTTTAGTATTCAAGTGTATCTCGTTGAAGAATCTTCAAGCTGAGGATGGTTATCGAAATACTAAGCAAAAAAATGAGTATGGATATCGCACTTGCGATTCCATAATTATCATAGCGGAAAGCCTGATCGTACAGCAGCGTTGTCGGTACCTGCGTCAAGCCGTTCGGCCCGCCCTGCGTCATAACAAATACCACATCAAACGCTTTCAATACCGCGGTGACAACGATTATCACGCAGATCTTCATACTCTCCCAAACTAGCGGAATGATGATGGATACAATACGCTTCAGACCTGTTACTCCGTCAATTTGTGCAGCATCCTCAATATCCTTGGGAATACCAGCAATGGCCGCGGAGAAGACCGTCATATGAAAGCCAACGCCAATCCATGCGTTTACTAGAATGATCGATACCATCGCCGTATGTGAATCAACAAGCCAATTTCTGGCATATTCCCCGAACCCAATCATTGTCAGCAGCGTGGTTAAAACACCGTCATTAGGCAATAGAATAAAATACCAAATCAGGCTTGTGGCTGTGATTGAAACAATTTGCGGCAGAAAAATAATCGTCCTAAACATCTTGGAAAACTTTAGGCCTTTGCTCAATAGCAGTGCAGCAACAAAGCCGACTGGAATTTGGATGTCCAAAGTGAGCACCATGAACAAGGCAATATTTTTAAGCGAAATCCAAAAGAATTCATCCTTAAGCAGCTTGGTGAAATTACTGATTCCTGCATACTTGATCGCTTCGCCTGTAATGCCATGCCAGCTCGTGAAGGCAAATCCAAAAGAAGCTAGGATGGGCAGCATCGTTAAGCATGTATAAATGAATAAGGCTGGCAGCAAAAATAATAGGATTGCCTTTCGATTCCTCCGGTAGGCGTCCATACCCTCATCCTTCCTGTGTTGTGATACATTCAATTTAACAAAATGATATTTGTAACGGAATGGATTATTTTTAATTGGTTAGGAAAGTTTTTGGCACCTTTTTAATGGGTTTAACGTAGCGACTTTACTATACGAAAAAAACTCGGGCGCAAGTTAAATAGTCCTATCGAGAGCTAATCTCTCTAGGACTATTTGTCAAGGTGTATATAGAAGATTTGGATAAGTTCTCTTTTCGTAGAACAATACGCGTCGGCTCCCCTGCTGACACATGGAAGAAGCTATCGCCTTCTTCGGTAATCTCCGCACGTAGTTCTGGCTGATAATCAACAGATTGTAATGTATCATTGGCTTCGTATGTCCGCTGGAATAGGACGTTTCAGCATAAAGCCTTTCATAAGCTCGCCGACAATATGTTCGCTATCCGAAGCGCTGCCGCCGTTGCCGCAAACTAATGTATGGCCGCCGCTTCGGTACGACTCAGTCATCAACGCGACAGCTTGTTCAATAGGAGGCAAGCAACCTTCCAATTCAGGATATTTATAGATCAATTTGTGCAAAGTAGCGTGCATGGTAACGTTCCTTCTTTTCATGACGCGCTTACTCTCTGCTGCGACTGGAAAAGCGATCACAAGCGACACTGACGATTTATTGTCCTGCCTAAATCATGGCTCGGTTCACTTCGGCTTCGGCCCTCATCGGGGTAAACGCTTCCTTAACATTCTATTTATCTTACACTTCTGCTGAAATGGCTTCAAGGCATAGGTCGCCACTTCATTGGCATCTGTGAAGGATGTGAGAGATGTCCCCGAGGCGTCTCCAGTAATGATTCCCTTCAACTCGAGAGCTCGTGAGAGGAAGCTGATCATATCTTGACGGCTGATCGATTGTTTCGGATTATAGTGCGTTGTTCAAACTCCATAAAAAGAGCGCCTCCTTGATGGTGTTGGGTTAACACCCGGGACAAACCCATCATACTGAGGCGCTCCTTTTTGAAAAGGCCCAATCCTTAGGTATCGTACATGAAAATTATCCGTCGCTACTTGTCCTCCCGAAACGGTTGTTGCCGATATCCCCGCATCACCTGACCCAACCGTTATCACCAAGCCTGTAGCATCTACCGTGGTCAGGGAAGGAGTAGGTTATGCATATATTTATCGTCGCAATTGGGGCACAGCCTGGATAAGTACATGGTACGTTGCATCGGTGTTCTCCTTTGCAAGCCCGTCCTGAAAGCTTGACGTTAGTCGTGCCACCTTTATATCCACTGCTAAGTCCTCATTGTTGAAGAAAATCGCATAACTAACAATGAGATGAAATATTGGTGTTCCTCGTAACCCTATTAACTAGGATGACTTTGCTCGAGTTTTTGCTCGACCATAAACGGCACGGGCATTAATACTACGAATCGCCTGTCGTTCCTGTACAGAGACAGCCTCGGTTATGAACGATTCAAACAGCCGTATAACATCCTTATAGGCCCCGCCATGCAGTGCCACGGGCCAATCGCTGCCGAACATCAGCCGTTCCGTACCGAATGTACGCAAAAGATCACCTACGTACTGCTTCAACCGTTCACCCCGCGCTTCCAGGTTGAACTCCGCTCCGCTTTGGGTAATCATACCCGATAGCTTGACCCTAACCTCCGGCAGTTCGGCAAGTCGCTCGATTCCTTGGCGCCACAGGTCAGTGCTTCCTCCCAAGGGATTCCCAAGATGGTTCACTACAGCCTTCAGCTCCGGAACGTGACGCAAGTGCGCGTACACCGCTTCCATTTGCTCCGGACCGGTCAACACATCGATTGTCAGTCCGGTCCGCTCCAACCGGCGAAGAGGATCCGCCACCGCCGAAGAGGCGAAGAATTCTCCGTTAAAGCGCAGACCTACGAGGCGCTCGTGTGCGCTCAGTCGTTCGAGCTTTTCCGCAAAATCTGCCGCAAGCGGGTCGAGCCCGCCGACAACCCCCATAATGACTGGGTTCTCTTCGGCAAGCTCGAGCAGAAACTCCGTCTCCTCCGCCGTAAACGCCGCCTGAACTGCTATGACCCCCTCCACACCTTGCTCTTGAAGGTGAGGGAGCAGCTGCCAAGGCAAATAGTCGCGGTACATCAGCTCGTTGCTTGGCTTGAGCCAGCCGTAGTCGCCGCGCGCCGGTTTCCAGAAGTGAACATGGGTATCAATGTAGGTCAATGGATAGCCCCCCTCTTTGACTGCCTGCCGCTTAGCAATGGGTCACCAATGAAAGGATTCGACCAAGGCATGTCGTAGCAGGGCCTATTCATGTAGCGCTCCATCCCGATGCGGAGCTTAATCGAGCGCTCGGCTGGAGGAAGGTCCGCAAGCCACTTGCTATTCACTGAAGTCCGTTCTATCGCATCCGCTTGCGTGTTAAAGCCAGTAGTTTCCGCCGTTGTGTACCGCTGCTCAATCTCCTTCGCCGCTTTATTCAATGTGTCGAACATCCTTTGCTGCTGCAGCGCCCAAGAGGGCGCAATGACTCGTTCCTTCGCTTCGACCAGAGGAACGCTCTTCCACTCTTCTCGCATCTGGGTATCCTCCTAGTCTTGAAACAACTGCTGTCCGGCAAAAAGCTCAAACACCCGTGCCTGATCGTCCGGCGCCAGTCCTTGTCCATCACAATACGCCATATTCGTGCGCAGTACCTCGCGCGTCGAGGCACCGGTGAGCGTTACATGAATCGCCGGTTGCGTCAAGCTGAACCGCATGGCAGGCTCGACAAGACCATACGGCTCCCCGCGTCGAAGGAAGCGCAATTTTTCCATGCGCTCCTGTGCCTCCTGAATGATATCCGGCTTAAGGAACTTCGCAGGCGTATCGGCGAGCAGCCCCATGCTCAGCACACTGCCATTGATGACGCCAAGCCCATATTCCTGGGTAAGCGGCAGCAGCTCATCCTTCGCAGAATGATCGATGAGCATATAGCGCACATAGAATTGGATGCTGTCGAAACGGCCTGTTTGCACATATTGCATAAGTAGAGGCAAGCGACGGGTGGAGATGCCGATGAAGCGAAGCTTTCCTTGCTCTCGCAGCTTCTCGAGCGCAGGCAGCGTTTCCTCCATCACGATCTCGAACGATGTTCGCTCAGCGTCGTGAATTTGCAGCAGATCGACCCAGTCGGTCTTCAGCCGCTGCAAGCTTCCTTCGACTGACTCAATCGTGCTCGCGTAGCTGAAATCGCCATGATTCCCCACTGCCTTCGTCGTGAGTACAATCTGATTTCGTCTACCGCCACGCAGCGCATTCCCGATTCTTCGTTCCGATTCCCCGTTTCCATATTTCACTGCCGTATCAACAAAGTTGATACCTCCGTCAATCGCTTCATGAATCATCAGCTCGACCTCTCGCTCGTCGGTAGGGCCGAAATCGCCCGCTAGCGGAGCTCCCCCAAGACCGAGGCGCGAGACCCGCAGCCCGGTACGTCCAAACTCGGTATATTGCATGCCTTGTTCCTCCTATCGTTCAATCGTAATTACGTGCTGCATCGGGCTCCAGATGACGTAGCTAGCGACCATGTCCGGCTTCAATTTCGCAAGCGAGCCCGACCGCCACTCGACCGTCCTCCCGGACCTCCAGGAAGCGGCATCTACAGATATGCCGTCATGGAATATATCCGGCATCAGCATAAAATAGCGCGGACCCTTGGGAAAAGGCCACGTCTCCACATCCGTATTCACTACTGCCGCCCAATCGAAATTGGGGTTGCGTGCGATTCTTCAAATACGAAAAATACATTCCACGATCCATACACACACCCCGTAACTAGAAATACGTCATTTTTGCGCTTTTCATACTTGCAATAACAATTATATAATAGTTATAGCAAGAAACAGATAACCTGTTTTTGCGAATGATATCAGTATTTTGCGATTGGAGGCGAGTCCGATATATATCAGTCGATTTTTCCATCATGCCACGACTTCCCCTCTCCCATATTTCCCCATTGCAGTCGGAATAGTTCAGAACGAGAAGAACCATCGTATTCACGGGAATCGGTATAAGGCCCATATTTATAATCTACATGTCGTCACGAAGGGAAGAGGATGGGTGCATTCCACGAAGGGACGCATTCCGATCGAACCATACTACGGCTTTGTATACTCCGAGCATCAGGTCCAGAGATATGAGGCCGATCCGGACGACCCTTGGGAAGTGATGTGGTTGTACTTCAAGGGCGAGGGCATCGAAGCAATTATACGCGAGCATATTCTCGGTAGTGATCCATGGCTTCTCACTGCAGAATGCGGGCGGCTTATTTTGCCGCTAATCGAGCAGCTATGGGCCTTGGCCCAGGATACTTACGTTTCGGACATTCCTCGCATCAGCGCCCTTCTCTACCAGATCTTGCAGGAGATCAACATCCTCACAGGACAAAGCGGGAAAACACCGACCAAGCTCGAACATAAGCTTAGGCAAACGGCCGATTACATACGGGCGAACTGCAGCAAGCAGCTCACGCTGCAGCACTTGGCCGACTACTGCGCTCTCAGCAGCGCTTACTTCAGCCGCACTTTCCACACCCTGTACGGAATGCCGCCGCTTGAGTATATTGCGCTGCAGCGCATTGAGCTCGCAAAGCAGCTGCTTATGATTACGGATATGCCGGTCAAGCAAATCGCTCTGGAGGTTGGCTATTTTCAAGCCAGTTATTTCATCGAGCGCTTTCGCAGAATCACTGATATGACCCCATCGGAATACCGTAGCGGTGTGTATGATAAGAATGCACCTGAACCCGCAGACGACTAGTCTAGACCCGCCTCAGCGTTCTAAGGGATTGGTTTAAAAACAGTCGGCGATTCATCGTCGTCCAGCTTGATCCCCCTTGCGATAATCAAAAACAGGGATCTCCGAACCCGTCAGCCAACTTGGGATGCCGCCTGTTCCGGGTTTTGCCTTTACATCCTCCGCACGTATCCTCATAAAATATGCAGTCTGTTTCAGCTATGCACATTCGTACCTCGCGGTATGATGGAGACTACTCCTTAGTTGGCTCGCTGCAAGCGAACATAAAGAACAGCCCTCAACTTAAAGACAAAGTTGGGGCTGATTGAAATTGCACATAAACTATCTTTCTCATGGAGTCACATTTGTCTCCTCCTGCTAGCAGTATCGTCGTTTCTGGTCAGCAAGGAAACTCTGTCACAATCCAAGCTTCTTTAAGTTATATTTGTACATCAGAATGTACTAAGTACAATATTGCGCAACTTTCTGGTAAGTGATGTCGTACCAGCATCTTTTTTCTGGATCATAAATAGAAAGGTTAATCCTTCCTGAGGAAAATTGCCAAAATAGGCTCCAAGCCAGCCATCCCATCCATATTCCCCCAGGCTACCAAGTACCCCTGCTGTTCTGCAATCCGTCAGGATGCGCATTAGGTTGCCATAACTATGTCCACTCCGCATATGCCACGATTCAAATCCTTTCTGTTGCACACCATTTAAGGTTGCCGACGTTAAATATTGGACAGTCCTGGGCCTCAAAATTTGATTGCCATCTAAACGTCCTTTATTCATAAGCATTGTAGTAAATTGAGCAACATCATCAATCGTTGAAACCAAACCAGCTCCTCCCGATTCAAATGCCGGATACCGGTCCATCTGATGAACGATGCCCAGATGATTTCCCGTATACAGCATCAATCCGCCTTGCCCGTTGTCCGCGTAAGTCTTTACAAGACGCCCTCTCTTTTCTTCAGGCAACCAAAATCCAGTATCCTTCATATACAACGGTTCGAATAATTCTCTTTGCAAAAATTCTCCAAAACGCATTCCGCTTACGACTTCTACAATCGCTCCCAGCACGTCAGCCGAGGTTCCATACTGCCAGTATGAGCCTGGCTGAAAAGCAAGCGGACATTGACCCAATCGGTTCATTACTTCCAACGTACTCATAGGCGATTCACCTAATAGGCGACAATCGATCTCTTTAAACAGAGCCTCCGTTTCTTGTCCAGCTCTATGACTTCCTCCATATACCAATCCCGACGTCATAGATAGCAAGTCATGTATATGGACTTCCCGTTCTATATGTACCAATTCACCGTTTTTCTCCACCATCTGATTGTTAAAACCAGGAAGATAGCGGCTTACGGGATCATATAAATCGATTTCTCCACGTTCTAGTAATATCATAACGGAAGTTGCGGTAATCGGTTTCGTCAAGGAATAAAGTCTAAAAATAGAATTTCTTGAAATTGGGATACTCGCATCCCGATCTGCCATTCCGTCCTGATGGTAAAAAATTTCTCTACCGTCTTTAATCAGCATTATATTCGCACCAGCAACTTCATTTTTGTCAATACTTTTTCTAAGTGTATGTTTGAGTTGATGAATTGCAGTTTGATCAAACATGTTTCATGATCTCCTTCGCTTAAACTAGCTTCTTCCAACTAGGACAGGATGATACTTTCGCTGATCGGTAACATGCTAGGCTCTCTCCTTAAGTATATAAGTAACTTGATCTAATCCTATTCACTATAAAATAAAGCCTAGACATGTTCCCATTCATAATCGATCAATCAATAAGGAATGTGCTTTCGTTTATTTATTGAATACAATCTTAAAACTCTTACCTTTAGATCCACTCACATTCACAATCATTTTGACGGTGTTCAACTGGCTTACTGTAATCTCGGTATCTTTTGACGAAACGGAAGCAACGGATTGATTGAGATCAATTTGAATCGAACCCGTGTTCTTTTGCGTAGGATCTGATACCACAACTTCGATTTGTGTCGCGGTTTCTTTTACCATAACAGATGCTTTTTTATTGCTCGTAATTCCTCCAACTGTCTTCGTGATGTCATTCCAGAAATTGATGCCTGTGATATTTAAACTGGTTTCCTTTACTCCTTGTGCAGATGAACTATTCTCTAGGATTGTGACATCAGGGTTAGCTGCGTAGACTGCCGTCTGAGAAGCACTTTTATTAGGCAGAGTAACATAAGCATAAGACTGATTAGAAGGGTCCATGCCATGATCAATCCAGAGATTTAAGAAGTTACGCGTATATAATGTACTTCCTGCTTTCGAGTCCATGGCCTGCCACGAACTAGTTCTACTCTCGCGGAGCCCCTTGACAGTCTCCGTAGTCGGGAAATAGTAACCGATGTCTGATCCTGTGGCATTACCCGTTAGATGAATGTAGCTCGTACCTGACATGGTTTCGTTCCATCCGAGTGCCGATGACTTCACCACCCCGCCAACGGTTAGTGTGTTATCAGCCGCATCCGTTAATTTCGCATTTTCTATCGTTGTTTCTACAGATTGACCTATGCTGCTGCTAATCCCAGCCCCAAGGTTAACGATTTCGTTGTCAAACATAAACCAAGACTTCTTGCCTGTCAGATTACTGACATATGCAGGTATCGATCCACTTGCTGCAACATTATAGGGACCAAGTTCCATGCCAGTAATGCTGTACGTATTGTCTAACTCAGAGCCCCCGACCCAATCTGTGGTGCTATTTTGGCCTTGGGCTTGCCCATCATATCGGATCTGTGTATCAACCGTCGTTCCAGGAATCCGATATCGATTAACCGTAGCCATATAATCGTCGCTATATTTTTTTAAGTCCCCATTATACAAATAGGTTGCTCCAAAACCGGTATACCAGCCCTGCTTATTCACATTATTAATAGATTCATAGTTGCCTATTCTCGTGGAAGTCATCCCTACGCTGAAACCAAATCCTGGTCTTAAATGAATGACTCTATCCATGGAAGGAAAGACATAAGATTCTACCAATTCTCCCCGAGGCGCTATCGTAGTATCGTTCATGATACTTCTTAGTAAGGAAGCCACATACACATTATATGTTTTATAAATATTAAGTCCATAAACGGTATCTTCCTGCAGCCATTGTTTGATCATTCTTTTGTAAGCCAATGCATCAGAAGCGCTAGAATAAGGAATAACCTTCGCAATGGCATTTATAACGCCATGCCCCATAACATGATCTTGAGCTTTCTCTACGCCAGTACTTCTGGCTATTGTAGTAGCTAGGGCATCTCCTTTATACACAACAGGTTCGAAAGAGTCATAGATCCATTTGAAAACGTTATTCTTATTTGTATCGGTTACCTGCCAAGTAGACCCATTCAATACGGTCATCAGATCACTTAAACTACTAATAATGTCATTCCCATAACCAGCTGCATAGCTGAACTTCCCATGCTGGATAAATGAACCATCTGTGTAAAATCCATCTCCGCTTTGGACATACTGTAGAACTTGGCTAAGTGCGTCCCTAGAAGCAGCAATTTTATCGCTGTCTTTGACAATAATTCCTCTAAACGCCACCACATTCGCTTTCCAGATTCGATTTGCACCTGTTGCGGTGTTTCCGCCAGTCGGATTTAACTTTGCGTTATAATAGAATTTGGTAGGATTTGGAGAGAATCGTTCTATTGCATTCGTATAATTTGTGATTTGTGTTGTCGTTAAATTTTGATATAAAAGAGCCATCAAATCATTTAAATACAACGGAGCTCCGATTTCATAATCCCACCAATTTACTCGCCATTGCGAATTCTCATTGTAACTTACTGCTAAGCTAGGATCCCGATAATAAATCCAATCCATTCCAGCTATAATGTCGTCCTTCAGTTGCGTGTTGCCTGCAAGGTTGAAACCGTGACTCGTATACGGTGAAAGATAGGCGATCGCCATCGTAAGCAAGTCCTGATACGTAGCGGTAAGCCCCCATGAGTTCCCATCATATGAATTCGCCATCCAAATTTCATTGCGAGCACTGTCTTTATTCATTGTATCCCAGAGCTGCTGAGCCTTGGCATTTATTTGATATAGTTTATTGGAAAGTATGGTATCCGTAGGATTAAATGACGTCCATCCCGTCACAAAATCAGCCCTTCGATTACGTAAAATATCAAATTCATCACTTGTTGCAGGGAGCGCAACTGGGTTCGTAACGTTGACTGGTGTCGTGGAGATGCTGGACACGGGAACAAACTTAACTGCATCCACGTTCACTCTGCCATCCGTTTCTTCATTTCGAATCGTGACATTTCCCGAGGTACCTGCTGCGAAAGGGAAACTGCCCAGGTATACCCAATCCGAACCTTTATTCCTTTGGTTTAAAAGGTTGTCCTTGGAACCACCATTATAATTAATCACAATAGGGGTTTTAGTGGACTGAGAAGCCGGTGTTGTAGCAAAATATGGCCACCTCACATAAACCGCATAGGAACCTGATGTTGGAATATTAGGTGTGTATGAAATACTTAAGCTGCCTTTATTCGTATTGTTATCCGATAAATAATTATTATTATAACTTCCAGCTCCTGCAGCAATTACCCAATTCCCAAGCTTCGTAATACCTGTCGTATCGGTACTATCTATAATGATTTCCCCGTTGGCAGGGGGTGGTGTTGAGGTCGGCGTTGGCGATGGACTAGTGGTTGGCGTTGGTGTTGGTGTTGAGGTCGGACTTCCCGAGGCAACCAGCTTAATCGCATCTGCGATGACATATCCATTCGTACCCGTAGTACGAATAGTAATCGTATTACTAGTTCCTGCGTCAAACGAATACGTACCGAGTAAATTCCAAGCTCCTCCATTTAGTTTCTGATTGACGATTACGGTATCCGTTGTCCCCTGATGAATAATATCTACGGGGACATTATCCGCACGATTCGCATTCGTGTTCCACCACATGTATACCTGATATTCCCCAGTGGCCGTAAAATTGGGCGTAAAGGTAAAGCTTTTCGTCCCTTTCCCTGTATTCCCATCATGAACACTATTGCTTCCATAGTAACCTGCCGCTGCCGTGGAGCCGGTCCATGTACCTATCTGGGATATGCCACTACTATCTGAATTGTCCATAATTAAGTCCGCAGCATAGGCCTTCGGAACTTTTGGATACGCTGCATAAACAGAAAAAACAACGATTACACAAAGCAAGCATGCAAGCATTCTGGTAAGTTTGCTAGTCTTTTGATTGTTAGCCTCTTTCATTTGGGTTCCTCCTCATTATTCGTTTATCGTGAGTCTGTTCTAACAAATCCTCAGTTCAGCACATCCCCCCTTCCAAAAAATAAATCGCTTACATTCGTAAATAGGAAGAAATGCTTACACACTCCTTCCTATGTGTTCTTACAAAACTTTCATGTTTATAAAGAGCTTTTCACCTGTAAATAGAGCCGTTGACTTCCCGATAAATGATGTAGAGATTCTTTCACTTTGAATAGTCTGAATGCTTACATCTAACAGGAAATGCTCTGGTGGCAAACCATCTAGAAGTTCAATCGTTAATTCTCCTTGAGCCTCATCCCATGCAAATTTAACTTTGATAAATTTACCTTGCTCATAATCATAAGTCTCGCCATCGTCGTCATATAGAACAAATGCTGCGTCATGTCCCGTGTAGATGAGGACGGTCAACTTCATTTGTGCACTCGCCTCAATGCATGTCTTTTCCTCCGTCATTACGATTAAGGAACCGGACTTCACATATAAGGGAAGTGTATCTAAAGGCGCATCAGCCGTTATCGTCTGACCGCCGCAATACTTGGTATTGGTCCAGAAGTCATACCAATCAGCCGAACCCGGCAAATATACGGAACGAGTTTTTGCACCTTGCTCAACCACCGGACAAACAAGAAGTGATTCTCCAAATAGAAATTGATCGGTTGTTTCCCAGACGAATGCATCGTCGGGAAATTCCAAGAAGAGCGGCCTCATGATCGGCATTCCCGTCTCGAAGGTTTTCTTAGCCTCCGAATAAATATAAGGAATTAAGCGATATCTCAGGCGGTCATATTGAACAAGAATGGGTTCGAGTTCTTTGCCAAAAGACCATAGTTCATTCTCTCCTCTTGAAATACCGTACAACAAATCATCGAAGGATAATGCACCACGGCTGCCGTGTACGCGAAATAAAGGGCAGAAAGCACCATATTGAAACCAGCGCGCATATAGCTCTCTGTATGCAGGATCATGAGGATCTCCCCCTTGAAACCCTCCAATATCCGTTGTCCAAAAGGGGAGGCCACTAACGGCTGCATGCAGCCCGGCAATAATTTGCTTCCTTAAAGCTTCAAAATCATAACCAATATCCCCTGACCAAACCGTTACTCCATAACGTTGAGCACCGCCGAATGCCGCTCGAGCAAATATGAGTACCCGCTTGTTGAAATCCTCATTTCGTTGGCCTTCATACAGCCCTTTTTCATGCAGTAGTGCATAAGCATTAATGCGTTCTTCAAGAGGACCATCTGCCGTGTAGAGCAAATCATAATCTGACAGTTCTATTCCATCATCCGGCTCACAGGAATCTACCCACCAGATTCTAGCCCCTTGCTTGTAGTAACGGCTTACCTGCTCCCAATAGTAGCTTCGCCCTTCCGAATGAAAAGGATCATAGAGTGCAGCCATATCGCCATTAAAGATTGTAACCGGCACACTCACCTTGCTCTCGTTATGAAGCAGGAGCCCCCTATCTGACATAGGCGCATAATTCATGCTTTTCTTGGAGATATACGGCCAGACCGAAATCATTCCTTTTACACCAAGCTGACCTAGTCGGTCAAACATGGCTACTGGATCGGGCCAACTTTCGGGATCAAATCTCATGTCCCCTAACTGCGTCCAATGATAGAAATCAATAACCAGGATATCCATTGGATAATTTTTCTCTCGATAAGCTTCGGCTACTTCTAGCAGTTCTTGCTGACTGGAGTAGCGCATCTTGCTTTGCCAGAATCCGAATGCCCACTTTGGAATCATAGGTGCTGGACCTGTTAACTCCCAGTAATGTTGAATAATCTTCGGTGTGGATGGCCCAAATAGAAGATAGTAATCAATATATTCACCATGTTCGGAAGACCACGTCACACGACCTTTTTCAGTCGCGTCCACTGTCACTTTTCCGCTATTATCCCAAAGTATCCCGTACCCTTGATCGGTCAATAAGAATGGAATCGCGATGGTGGTGTTCTCATGCTTGAGCTCAATGATTTGGCCCGTATAGTCCAACATACCTATTTGGTGTTGACCTAGCCCGAATAATTTAGCAGATCGATCATGTTGGAATTCTGCGTAGCCCGGACCTGCCGTTATAGGCAGCTGTTCAACCAGCATCTTCCTATCTTGATCCAGGAAAGTTAGTCCTCCATTCTCTTTGACTACGACAACTAGGTTACCTGAAGCAAGATACTCATCTTCCGTTTGTTCCTGTTTCCCTTCAGTAATCATAACGTCAAGCTTTGGTGATTTATCCACCATATAGCTTTTAGGTACCTCATGGTTTCCCCACGCTATACGAATCCGAATGACTGATTGGGTATAAAAACATACATCAAGCGTTGCGCCAGAATCCAACGCATAGTGATTGCTCATCTTGCTCTTCTCATAGCTATTACTCATCCCATGCCTCCTCGCAACGACAATCAGCGTCATTTAATATAACCCCATTAGCCCGCAGCAGGTGTTGGAGTTTTTCAATTGGGACATTCTTTGGTTCATCCCCATAGCTCAGCGATAAGGCAGCCGCTGTTCCTGCAGCCTGTCCCGTTGCCATGCAGCTAGGCGATAGACGTGTCGTTCCCAGCGCTTCATGAGTCGTTGAGATACAGCGGCCTGCAGCAAGTAAATTTACAATTTTTATAGGAAGCAAGCACCCATAGGGAATATCGTAGGTGCCGTCGCCTTGAATCCATGCTGCCTTAACACCATTTCCTTTAGGATCATGAAGGTCTATAGGATACCCACTACGTCCAATGACATCAGGAAACTTTTTACCTTCAATAACATCATCCATGGTCAGCATGTACTGACCTTTAATCCGTCTAGTTTCACGGACACCAATTTGTGCTCCAACCTGCGAGATTGTCGCTTTTTCAAAACCAGGTAAATACTTCTTCATAAACTCAGCTACCTGCAATACCTGTTTTCTGCTTATTTCCTCTGCTTTGGTTAGATCCTCGACCTGTGTGCCGTCAAGACCTTGAACTCTAGTTGTATTTACTAATACTTCATCATCCGCAGGCCCAATAAAGAAGAGAACATCACTGCGGGGAATCGCTGGTCCCCACTCTTTCCAATGACGACTAAATCCCCCTACGGCAGTTAGTGGCAATTGGGCTAACTCTTGAAACGGCGTTTTATAATAAAATTCATCCGGATGATCGATCATATACTGTTTAACCGCCGGTACATTCACACCCTTCATCCGGAACTTCATCGTCATAGGTTGTGTCAGACCATCTCCCATACGACCCAGCTCACATGGGGCCCCGGCCAAATGAGCGACATCTGCATCACCAGTCGTATCAACGAACACTCGACCAGATACTTGAAACCTTCCCGATTTACCTGTCAGCGTGATGGAAATGATACGATTATCTTCCGTCTGCACCTCATCAACAAAGCTATGCAGTAGAAGCTTTACACCAGCTTCGTGAAGCATATCCATGGCTAGAACTTTATATATCTCAGGATCATAAGGTGTTACTGTACGTACAAATCCCACTGTATCTCGTAAGTGTCCAGGAGACGCTCCCAAAGCCATAAGTCGATCTATGATTTCCTGAGCAATTCCTCGAATCACTTGCCGCCCATCCTCGGCATGAAACGTCATCCACGGATAAACAAGTGCGATTGTGGACATGCCTCCAAGAAAACCATAGCGTTCAATTAGAACCGTTTTGGCTCCAGTTCGGCCAGCAGCTATAGCGGCATTTAAACCAGCAGGGCCTCCACCAATAACCACTACATCTGCGTTTATGTTATTTATCATCTGTTATTCCTCCCTTTACTTCACGCCAGACATCGCGATACCTTCAATAAATTTACGTTGTGCAAAAAAGAAAACGATTAATAGCGGCAGTGTAGAAATAACCGAAGCAGCCATAATCAGGTGCCATTGTGTACCGCTTTGATCTGTAAATAGGGAAAGGGCTATGGGCAATGTAAACAATTTCGACGAATTCAAATAAATAAGAGGTTCAAAGAACTCATTCCAACTACTCAAAAAGGTAAGTATAGCAAGCGTTGCTAATGCCGGTGATGCCATGGGAAGCATGATTCGAAGAAACCCCGTCCATGGCGAGCAGCCATCTATTTTAGCAGCATCATCCAAATCTTTCGGCAGCGTAATATAAAATTGCCTTAATAGAAAAACGCCAAACATACCGCCCGCCCCAAGCATCGGTGGAACAATGAGTGGAAAATGCGTGTCAACTGCTTTCAACTTCGTCATCCAAACAAAAAGAGGGATCGCTGTCACTTCCGTAGGAATCATCATGCTGCTTAGCAGTAAAAGGAAGATGCCATTTTTAAATGGAAAGGCGATTTTGGCAAATGAATAGCCTGCCAACGCAGCCAATAGGCAAGTTCCAATCGTTACTATAATTGCAATGTACAGGGAATTTACAAAATATAATTGAAAAGGCTGCGCCTTAAATAGTTCATGGTAATTCTCCAATACAATTGGATGCGGAAACCATTGGGGCGGAAATTGCAGTACCTTGGTTTTATCCTTGAAAGAGGTTGCCAGCATCCAGTAAAAGGGGCCTGCTATGAGTCCCGACACAACGAGTAACAAGACATAAGTCCCTGCGGTAGAGATCCGATTGGTAACTTTATTGCTCATGGTAGATCCACCTCTTTCGAACGACCCATTGAAGTACAGTCAGCAACAGAATTATGCCAAATAATAAGAAAGCAACAGCTGACGCATAGCCGAACTGATAAAGCTTAAAGGCTTGCTCGTATATGTAATACACAAGTACCTTCGTACTATCCCCTGGTCCCCCGCCTGTCATGACGTAAATCTGTCCAAATACCTTTAAGGAACCTATTGTCGTTATGACCATGGTTAAAAACAGTGACGGGGCTATCAAAGGCAGCGTGACATGTACAAATCGTTTCCATGGGGATGCTCCATCGATCTTTGCCGCTTCATAATACATAACAGGCACATCTTGAAGCGCAGCTAAGAATATTACCATATTCATACCAACGTTTTTAAGAACGCTGACAAGAATGACAACCGGCATGGCTAGTTGAAAATCATATAACCACGCTGGTCCGGTCATACCAAAGAGGTGCAGGAGCTGATTGACTAAGCCACCATCCGTATTGAAAATATATTTCCAAACAATTCCCCAAGCAACTAATGACGTTACAACAGGTGTAAACACAATGGTGCGAAAGAGACCAATTCCCTTTACTTTCTTCTGAAGTAAGAGTGCAAGTGAAAGCGAAATCATTATGTTAAGTGGAACCAAGCCCGCTGAGAAATACAACGTATTCTTAACCGTCGACCAGAATAATTCTTCTCCCATAATCGCTTGTCGGTAATTAGCTAATCCCACATAGGAAGCTGATTCAAATAATGACCAATTGGTGAAACTCATCATGAATGCCATAAGAATGGGACCCAACAGAAAAATGATATAACCAAGCATCATTGGAGCAATAAAGGTATATCCGTAGAGAGCTTCTCTCCAAGCGTTGCTTTTGCGAATTGTGACGTTCATGCTGTTCTCACCCCTCCTCTAAGAACTGACGAGCCCCTCCGTAGGGGCTCGTCCAGATATATCTATTGTTTGACTAGTGGACCTACTTCTTGATCAAACTTATTCAGTACTTCCTTGACTGTTGTAGATTGTGTATATAAATAATCAATAATCGTTTTTGCTTTGGCATCAATAGCCGGCCAATTTTTATGAACGGGGAACGTCCTCGTACGCTTCATTTGATCTAAAACGCCAATCTTCATACTTTCGTCCGAAGGCAGCGGGACGATTTTCCGATAAGCCTCTGATTCCAATACGGACTTCCGGGAAGGCACAAAGTACTGTGCAGTCACAGCCATTTGATCTTTGTTAGAAATAAACTTCAGGAAATCCTTTGCTACAGCAGCGTTCTCAGTCCCCTTGGGAATGGTATACCCTGCAAAGCCCCCAAGAATAGGTCCATTTGTAGGACCAACAGGCATCGGTACGATATCCCATTCAAAGTCCTTAATATTTTTGGCTACACCTACATAACTGAGAGGAGCCCCAGCCATTGCTAATTTACCAGCTTCAAATGCAGGAACATCACCAGGCTTTGGCGTCGATTGATCTTTGAAAATCATATCGTATACCATTTGAAACGCCTTCTCACTCTCTGGGGAATTTATGGTGAGCTTCGTACCATCTTTGCTAAATACATCCCCGCCATAGCCCCAAATGTAGCTAATATAAGTGTCAAGCCAAGCTTTCCAGTCTCCAAACAATTTAACGCCATAAACACCTTGTGCTTTATTGGTCATGGTTTTAGCTGTCTTTACGAACTCGTCATAGGTCCATTGCCCATTTTTGTAAAGTTCCATCGGCGTCTTCTGGCCTTTGTCCTTGAACATCGTTTTGTTATAAAACATTAAACTTGGTGGTGTGGAGAATGGAATGCCGTATACCTTGCCCTCTTTGGTTAGCAATGGCATTGTTGAGGGATACACGTCTGCAAAATCATAAGCCGTATCTTTGGTAATGTCGGTAATCTCTTCGAGCTGGTTCGTCTCTAACAGTTGCGGAACCATTCGTTCGGACAGCCATGCGATGTCCGGCGCTGTTTTGGAGGCAAGCATAATGGATAATTTTTGCTGATAATCAGCAAATGGAATGACTGACATTTCAACTGTCACATTAGGATGGGTTTCTTTGTACTTTGCAGCCATATCCTCATACATTTTCTTGTGTGCATCATTTCCCCAAATGCTCATTGTCAGCTTGATTGGGCTTTTCGGCTGCTCAGACGGCTTCATCGAGGAGGTTGGTACACTTGTACTTGTACTGGTACTGGTTCCGCTTGAACATGCCGAGAGCAAGAACGTCATCCCTAGTGTTAGGACGGTTAATTTTTTCATGGTAGGTAAGCTCCCTTTTTATTATTTTCTTTAAGCGTTTACTTAAAACGCTTACAAGAGAATTATAACCTTAGCTTGGTTGTGCTAAAAACGCATAACATTTAAGAAAAGGTTTCATATTTAATGAATTTCCTTTCAATATCAACCTAATGGCACAGACATATTCCAAGTTATGGAATTGCGACTAAACCCTCCAGGACCCATTCCAGTAGCAGCAAATAGACAGGTGGCTTTTCCATTTTCAATTAACAAAAATGGTCGTTCAAAGCTGCCCATTACTTGTGAAACACCATTTTCCCAAACAACATGTCTAGAGTATGCTTTATGCCCCTGCACGATATCCCATTTCAGACCATTATTGGAGTTCGCGTACATACCAGCATGCTTCTCGCCACAAATTTTCCCCGTCATATCCTTGGCTATCATATGGTAAACGCCGTCTTCCCCTTGCCATACGAAAGGATCTTCAATTTCCCCACCCGTATCAACAGAAAATATAGGATCGCTCACGCGTTCATAAGGTCCATCGATCCTGTTTGCTTTCGCTGCACCTATGGTCATAGGCCCCATTCGATTACCAACGTAAGCTCTTGCCTTATACAAAAGGAGAACCGACCCATCATCGGATACGCATGGCGCCGGATTTGATGTCAAAAAGCTATCAAATGCTTGCGGCCTTGTCTGTAATAGGGGTTCATCCCATCTAACCCAAGGACCATTTACGCTTGTGGCTGTTGCAATTCCAATACGCTTATGGGCTTGAGCTGTAAAATACCTCTCATCTTCGCCAGCTATGGAATCAGGTGTGACATCGAAAGGATACGTTATCCCCGTATAAAATAGTACATATTGATCCTTATAGCGAACAATCGAGGGATTGTGTGTAGCCTGACCATCCCAATAAGCGGCGCCTCTCGCAGGCAATACAACTTCCTCAAATGCGTATGGACCTTCTCGCGAGTCAGATGAAGCCCTTACAATTTCAGAGCGAAATACCCAACCGGGGTGCATGGGGTATTCCATTGACCATCGAGAAGCGAACATATGATAGCGATCATCCTCTCCTTTAATGACTGACCCGCACCATACCCAATATTTATCCATTCGAAATCCCCCATTTATAGGGGCCTGCCTCATCATAGTACTCGTTAACAAACCTAAATCGCCTCCTTCCTACTAGTATAAGAAAGAGGCTTCTTTTAAAAAATGTCTATGATTATGGTTTTGGTACAATTATTCTAGACATCGTGCCAAATTCGAACAATCACATATGATTCCGATATTCCTTAGGGGTTATTCCTTCGGATTGTTTGAACGCATTCATAAAATATTTGGGATTGGCATATCCGCACAATTCCGAAATTTCATAAATTCTCATGCGTGTCTCTCTTAGCAGTTGTTTGGCCTTATTCATCCTCAAAGTTAATACATAGTCGGAGTATGACATCCCCGTTTTCGACTTAAACAGTTGAGACATATATTGATAACTGAGCCCAACTTCATCTGCCGCTGTTTGTAAAGTAATGTCTTCATGAAACCTTTGAGATAACATGTCTTTCACTTTCCTAATGATCTGATGACCTTCTTCCTGCTCATTCTCCACATTCACTTGTTGGGATTGACGATGAAGGAGAAGTGTTGGAACGAGCCTCTCCAAGGTTTTCTTTAATTCAACACGATCCACCGGTTTTAATAAATAATCTGTAACGCCTGTTCTCAAAGCCTTGCGTACGTAGTCAAATTCGGCATAACCAGACAAAAATATAATCGGCATCTGAGCGTGAATCATCCGCACCTTCTCAGAGAACTCAAATCCATTCATTACGGGCATACGAATATCAGCAACTATGAAATCAGGAACACGAGTCGTTAACATGTCAATCGCCTCTTTGCCATTTCCAGCTTCATGGATGACTTTGTAGCCGGTAAATACATCCTCAAGAAGTGATTTTAGCCCCCTTCGGATTCGCTCTTCATCCTCTACAAGCATAACCGTAAATTCACTCATAGTCTGATCCCCTTTCATGAGCATCAAGGAAGCTAGACGTCTTTTCATATGGAAGCGTTAATCTAAATGTAGACCCTCTGGCGTCCTTAGAAACGATGTCTAACCCATACGCTTTGCCATACAGGAGACGTAAGCGTTGATGAACATTTCGAAGAGCAAAGCCTTTTCGAATTTGTCCAAACTTCTCTCCCTCTAAGTCTCCCTGCCCTGTATTCGTATCGTTATGAAGAGATTTCATCATCTGATCCAACTTTTCACTGGTCATACCTACACCATTATCCGTAACCCATATGTTGACAACCTCGCCAATAAGAGCAGCTTTAACTTCGATCCTGCCTCCCCCATCTTGTAATCCATGCTCTAGCGCATTTTCTACTAACGGTTGTATGATTAGCTTAGGTACAAGAACCTCTAATACGGCTTCATCCGCTTGCACGCAGACTTGCAACCTTTCCCCCCTTCGCACTTCATGAATACGGAGAAACGCCTCTACAAAATGAAATTCTTCTCGAAGCTTTACAGGCCGCTGTTGTTTATCCACGGTATAACGAAGCTGCTTACCCAAGCTGGCGGCAACATCACTAATATCATATTGCTTATTTTCAATCGCCATCATGCTAATTAACTCCAATGTATTATAAAGAAAATGGGGATTGATTTGACTTTGCAGGGCTGTTAACTCCGCTTCGCGCTCTCGAACTTTGGTTTCGAACACCTCATTTACAAGCCTATTGATCTCGGTCACCATCGAATTAAACCCCCTAGCCAGATATCCGATCTCATCATTGGTTATGAACTCTGCTTTCCCTTCAAAATCACCATTTTGTACACGTTTCATTTTGGCATGCAAATGTTTAATGGCTGTTGTCAGTCGTTTAGAGAATACAAAAGATAAAATCATGGACAAGAGAATGGAAATTCCCAATGTATACAAAATAAATCGTACTACAATGTTAGCTTCCTCCTGAAGATCATTTAATGATAGCAATCCTATAAATTTTAGACCCGTCAAATGAGATACCTGCTCCTGACGAATGTAGTCCGCCCCCTGAAGAGCAACCTCTTTGTTCTCAGATAAAACATGGTTGTTAGACGGGCTGGTTATGGGGTAAAATTGTTCATCCTCGTTGTTGACAACAATGAGTTTACTATTCGTCGTTAAGCTAACACTAGAAAGAATTCGTTCAAAAACCTGTGGAGAGAGATCAATTTTAATCATTCCAATGGAACGCTGGCTGTATGGTTCTTTAATTAAGCGTGCGATAGAAAAAACTTGGTCTGAACGGTTACGATAATAATTCCCTACATGGGGGGCTATTAGAATGGCTTTTCCATCCGCTTCTACAACACTTTTCATCCAAACCTCATTTCGTTGCCGCTCCCAGTAAGGCAATACACTTTCAACACTTAGATTACTGAAAAGAATGCCATTATTAGCAAATAGAAATACCCCTCTCACTTCTGGACGATCAAAGGAGAAGGAAGATAAATAAAGATTGATTCTGCTCTGCTCTGAAGTCGATGGGAAATTGGGAATTGTGTAGTCACTGTTGTATTTATTCAGAAGATCCATCACCTGCTGATCATACAACGGCGATATGGTTAATCGGCGAATTTCGCTATAATAATCTTCAAGATGAATGCGAATTTGCTCCATGATCTGAATCGAATAATGCTGGGCATTCGTCTTAGATGAGTCAGAAAAAGCATAGTAAATTAAACTACCGCTCATGGTAAAAGGAATGAGTGTTACAAGAACGTAGAATAAAATTAGTTTAAACCGAATGGGTACAAACCCAAAAATAGCCATAACGAGCATCTCCCCATAGTAATTGAATCTATTTTCTCGAGTGTATCACCATTTATAAATTTTGGGCAGTACTTTATGGCTACTTAGTTAACTGAGTTCACTAGCTCTTGGGGTAACCGCACTTGCTCTCAACGTTTCCCTTCTCTTGACGGCTGTACGGGTTGCAGAACATTGCTTTAATTTTCGGTAGTGAGCGCTAAAGCGTTGAAAGCCCTCTGTGTGCTGGCGCTTGCCATAATTCTCAATGTGAACGACTGCACCCGATAGATTATCGTACCAATTCCTACGTGGAATACAGATAATACCAAGGATAAGCGCGGCTTCTTTTTTGTTATCCATTTCTTCTCTTCTTCGAGGTACATATCGAGGGTAGTCTGATCAGCACTTTTTCCAACTTATGAATACAGTAAAAATGAAAAGTGGATCTAGAATAAAAAGTGGACACAACGTTAGGTGACTAATCATAATAAACTTAACAGTTTGAAAGAGGTATCCGCTGTGGGATTAATTTTCGATTGAAATGTATGAAAAAATGAGTGAAAATCCTAAGATCACACCGTTCTCAAAAAGCAAAAAGAACACGAACTCCGTATTGGGTTCCGTGCCCTTTGTAATTGATTTCTCCATTAACTCATAAAACAATTGAATTATCATCATTTATATTTTATACTATTATTTTTCTTCATAAGTTTGATATTAAATATTTAATTCTAAAACCTCAAATATTATAGGTCCATTTGTATCCAATGAATCCACCCTCATGAAAATTTGAAACAAACAGAAAGGTACAAACGGTGTTGATTACATTGTACGTCCATACAATAACCTGCGGCACTGTACCGTCTATCGCGGCGTCAATACTATATAAAGTTACACTTGTAAGAACCAACGCCATGAATCCTCATCGTCTTTTTTATTTTATTGAAGAAATTATGAATGCTAACAAGGCTAACAAACCAGCAGTAATTGCAATAACATAGAAAGCCGTAAGTCTCACCCATTTAACCCTTGTCTTTTGGAAATATGATTTATCCCCTTCACGGTTTTTTCGCGAAAAACCAATCATAATAGTAGAAATTAAACCAATCAATAAAATGATCGTAAATATCAGATAATAGCTATTCATATTCATTCAGTAGCCTCCTTTTACAGCGATATTTTCAAATGTATTTTATTGTCAACCTTTGAACCAAAACCTACTCTTTATACCATTACTTCATAAAAAGTGGTTAATCAAAAAGTAAAATAACCCTGAGAAAATTGACAAGAAGAATATTACTGTTATTTTGAGAAGACCATCCATCGTTTGGTCGTAGTTGTTTCTATGTGAATTATTCATTATTATTATCTCCCTTCAATGTTCGTTCATTCGGACTACTAACGTAATTTCTATCATTAGCATTATATAATTGAATAGGAACACTTTCCCCATCCAATTTACTGTTTTTTTTACAGTCCAATTTCACACTTATGTTGATCCATGCCTCTCATGCTCTAATAGTTGTTCATCTTTGAAATCTCATCAAGATGGGTATGAATTCCTTTACCAAACACTATAAATCCTTCTTCGTCTACGTATGGATACCTAACTTCAAACTCATTTGAACCAAGTAATCCAGCTATAGGAAGAGATACATTTGTTTGTCTGGATTTTGTATTTAATATTGCATTTATTGACCCGGTCCAAATTGTCATTATTTTACGTAATCAAAAAAATATTTCACTTTTACCGCAGTAGTGAAGCAAACAGCGTCAATCGAATTCATTGTAATTTCAGAACATAACATTTTCAATATAAAGGTCTCGGGCTCTATTTTGACGATAGGGTAAAATTTGAATGACATTTGCCCCCTTGTCCTCAAATAACTGAATTAATAAAGGCTGAGGTTCAACATTCAACTGAACGCCCACCACCCAATTAAGTCCAAATTACCCCATCCAAGTGCCTAGTCTTCCTTTTATCATTTTGAGAATGGACTGAATCTTGCAATTTCTTCATTCTCTATTGTTCTTTCCCCAACAAACACAACAGTCAAAGAAGCTGTCGAAGCTCATTTCATATCCGCATATTAGTAAAAATGCAAATTTGGGGAAGTATACTAACAAGAGTACCATCCAATTCAAAACCAGAACCACCATCCATGTTCAACAGATTGATATTATTTCGTCATTTTATAGATAAAAAGAAAGGCTCTTTATTTTGAACAAAATGTTATGATGAAACTAAATCTGCGATAAATATCTATCCATCTTGCCACTCTAGATAGAAGGTGATGACATGTGGAAACCTGATCGTTCTAGCTCCAAATCTCTTTATCAACAAATTGCTGATGATCTTGAACGAAGAATTTCATACGGCGAGTTTCCCCCTGGCAGCTTGCTGCCTTCCGAACGAAAATTAGCCGAACAATTGGGTGTAAATAGAAGCACCGTCATCCTTGCTTATGCTGAATTACGTGCGCTCGGAATCATCGAAAGCCATACGGGAAGCGGTACGAGAGTAAGTAAATATAAATGGGGAGTTACACCGACACATACACCGAACTGGCATCGGTATGTTGAAGGTGGGAGTTTCTTACCTAACTTGCCTTTCTTGCGACGTATCCGGGAAGTTCTTCAACAAGACAAATCTATGATTGATTTTGCAAGCGGCGAGCTGGCATCTGATCTCTCCCCTGTGGAGGAGATAAATATTCTTATGGGCGAAAATCACTATACAGAATATTTAGGATATGACAATCCGCAAGGATTTGTCCCGCTCAGGGAAGAGCTTGTCTCATATCTTAGTCAATATCGGGACATCCGAACCACAGAATCCTCGATACTCATTACATCTGGCTCTCAGCAATCCTTATTTTTAATTACCCAGTGTTTGTTAACCCCGGGAGATGCGGTTGCGATTGAAGATCCTTCTTATTGCTACTCATTGCCCATGTTTCAATCGGCCGGACTTCGGTTGTTCCGTCTTCCCGTAGATGATAAAGGAGTCCGGCCCGAAGATATTCGCTCACTGTATAAAAAACACCGCATCAAGATGATATTTATTAATCCAAATTTCCAGAACCCCACAGGTGCTGTACTCGATGCTGATCGTCGCATTGAACTACTTGATGTTGCAAGCGAGTTGGGACTTCCGATAGTTGAAGATGATCCCTTTAGCCTTACTGCTTACGACGGGTCACCGCCGCAGCCACTCAAGTCAATTGATCCTATCGGCTCGGTCCTCTACATAGGCTCTTTCTCTAAAATCGCAGCATCTGGGTTGCGAATTGGATGGATGGTCGCTCCCCATTCCGTTGTCGAGCGGCTTGCCGATGCAAGACAACAGATGGATTTCGGACTTAGCGTTGTACCGCAAAGAGTAGCTGCACAGTTTTTAAAGTCCCACTATTTCCAGCCTCATTTGGGCCGTTTGCGCACGCATCTGCTCTATAAACGGGATTTGTTGATTGAAGCTCTTCAACATGAACTGCCCGATCTAGTCAGCTTTACGATTCCACAAGGAGGCTTGCACCTGTGGTGCAAGATTATACCAGAAGTAAATGATAACAAGCTGTTGGAAGAATCCATCCGAAGGGGAGTTATCTTTGTACCCGGCAGTGTTTATGGTTCGGACTCCGGTTATGTACGATTCACTTTTGCAAGGGCTAGGGCTGATGAAATCAGGTCCGGAATTTCGAAATTTGCGGCAGCTCTTCGAGGCGTACTGTGTTAAAAAAGCAACCATGGTGCATGAGAAATGAAATGGGTTATCTCTTATATTGACAGGTGAAATAATAAAGACCTGTTACTGTAAGAAACTAATAAGTACGGCCTACCGGAGACTATTCTATCAAAGTGGAGACGACGTTACTGGGTGTATGGTTATGAGTGCTAGAGGTTCGTACTCAAAAATCCAGGTTAGTCAAATCGGTTTTTCCTTATCATATGTAAAGCCTTAATTCCTTTTTACGTTTGATACGCTAGATAAAGCTGCTGAACGATTATTCTCAGCAGCTTTCTTTGAAGTTTTTATTCAATTAGCGATTCAATTCCAGCGGTGCATACAATGCAGATTACTATGAGCCTGATGATAGCTATATGATCAACCCCAACTCCTTCCCTCCGATTACCTCTAATGCAAACTCATGCCGGTACACATCACAAATCCAGATTTCATCAAAGCCTGTATTTTCTGTATAAAAATCCCTTTCGCTGCTTAAACTAGTATCACGTCTAACATTAGGGGTTTAATTTATGCAAAAATTAGTCCAAGAAATTAAATCCATTTTTGCCAATCATGATGATTTTTTCATTCAGGAAGAACATTTTAAACAAACAGCAATTTTTCTTATAGGATTTAATACGATGATAGATTTCACCCATTCAAATTTATATATTCGACAAATGGCGAAGATGTCTGCTTCAGTTAATGAACTATTCACTAACCTTAGTGATCAGCTTGATGTTGATTTAGAACAAATTATAAAAGCTATATTAGATGGCAAATTAGTACTCTTATCTGAATGCAATCGCAATGCCTTACTGGTACCAATCTCCAGAAAACTAAGTCGAAGCATTGATGAGCCCAAAAATGAAAGTATTATTCAAGGTCCTTTGAATGCGTTTGGAGAGGATATTGATATTAACTTAGGGATGATTCGAAAGTGGTTGGGCACAGAACGTCTGTGCCATTGTTCTCATCAAATTGGACAACTGACTAAAAGAAGGATTTCAATGCTTTATATAAAAGGAAAAGCTCCAATTGCTCTTATTGAAAAAGTTGACCGGCTCTTAAAACAAATTGAATCGGATATTGTGACGATTGATGACCTGAATAAGCATTTTGGTCAGCATAAGTTTAATCCTATTAGTTATCTATTCTCAACTGAAATTCCGATTCAAGCCATCGATTCGCTAAAAAAGAACAGAGTCGTTCTTTTTTTAGACAATTATCCCTGCGCGCTTGTTTTTCCTCATCTTTTTCTGGATATGTTGACTACTGTAAACGACCGCAATTTCCCTATTGGGCTGTCACTATTGATACGAGCTCTAAGGGGATTAGGTGCTTTGGCCACACTTATACTTCCCGCTTTATATGTTGCATTAACGTCGGTTAACCCTGATGTATTAAAAATCGATCTCGCCTTGTTTATCTCAAAAAGCAGAGAAGGCATTCCACTAACACCCATTGTTGAAACCCTCACAATGGTTGTGTTAGTTGATTTAATAATTGAAGCTATTTTGAGACTCCCAAAAAGCGTAGGTCCTACGATTACAATGGTTGGAGGAATTATACTTGGCCAGGCGATGGTTGATGCGAAATTAGTCAGTAATTTATTAGTCATTGTGGTCACCGCGATGCTAATAGCAAATTCATCAGTAGTAGGAGTGCAAAATTCCTTGTACATCCGCGCTCTGAAATACCCCATTTTAATTTTGGCATCTGTTTACGGTATCTTGGGTTTATTTACTGGTTTAACTTTTGTATGTATATATTTGGCGAGTTTAACGTCATGCGATATTGCATATATGACATTTCGCATTGAAGGAAAGGGCGACACAATATGACTCAAAGGTTACAAATTGGATTAGTTTTTATAACCATGTCTATGGGATTTGGTTTTTTGCAGTATCCTAATCTCATATTTAAAATAACGAAAACCGGTCATTTTGTAGTGGTTCTTTCTTACGGATTGCTGCAAATGTTTTTAATGATTATTTACAAGAAAGGGTTAAATTATTTTCCGAAACAAGATATTATTGATATTTATTTGAAAATGGGAAGATGGGTTGCATTCATTTTTCTAATCCCATATGTACTCAATCTGACGGCGCTGGTTGCTATGAGTCTACGCCAGCATGCTGAAAACATTGGTTCAATTTTTTTGAGTCGAACACCTGATTGGTCAATATTAATCCTTCTCCTTTTCATTTCAACATTTACTGCTATAAAAGGTTTAGGCACGATATTACGTTCTTCCTTTTTCATTTTTTTTATCGTTAATTTTCTAGTGCTTTTTGTTGTTATTTCCTCAATCGTGAATGTTGATTTTAAGAACGCTTTGCCGGCTTACCCGTCATCTCTCGATTTCTTAACGAAAAAAGATTTTTTCTATCTTATGGGATTCTCTTCTATATTATTTTTGGGATTTGTACCTCCTGAAACTAAATTGAAATTCGGCCAACTTTTTGCGGAATGGACTTACGTGATTTTTTTCTATCTAGCTGTTGTATATCTACCGCTTTTCATTTTTGGTCAAGAAACAGTTGTCACATTTCATTTTCCTGCAAAAGACGCGGTGGATTCCGTTGACATAAATTGGTTTATATTCAACCAGCAAACAATCTTTTTCGGTATGTCAATGGTTGGGCTCACAATTCTACTAAATGCTGTTTTACTATGGATAATAGGACAAATCATTCGGAAATTGTTTAATTGGCAGAGAAACAAACCTTCGTATTGGATATGCGCCTTTTCACTTATCGCATTTATATTTGCTGTATCAGTTCCAAATCTGGCCTGGATTGAAAAATTGTCTTTGTGGAGTGCAGGTGTTCATGCTTATTTTATAGTTATTATTCCATTTACCATTTTTATCTATGGAGTCATTGCTAATAGGGGGATGACGGGTTATGAAAATAAATAGTTATGTTAGGATTATTGTTGCTCTTATATCTTTAATACTTCTCAGCGGTTGTTGGGATATTAAAGAAATAGATAAGCGTAACTTTCCTTTAATCATCGGGATTTCCAAGGAGAATAAAGAAGAGTATAAAGTATCATTACATATTCCAACATCGGAGAAAGGTGGAAAAATGTCAAGAACAGTATCCCAAAAAGGTACAAACGTTTCTAGTATTCTGGGACAACTGAGAACAAATATTGAAGACGCTGTGTACTACAAACAAGTACGGTTAATTATTATCCAAAACAAGTTGGCAAATGACAAAGAAGATTTGAGTGAATTGATTAAGTTTTTAATGAAATCAAAGGAATTACCGTCAATAGCATTGATAGCCATTACAGAAGAAAATATCGAAAAAATGTTTTCAAATATAAACGGAAAACATTTTTCCCATACAACCTCTATAATCGACTATTTTTATAAAGGGGCCGATTGGGCGCCTGAGATTTCGACCACCCGCATTTGGGAAGTTTATCGAAGTTTATTTTCATATACGAAAGATATAGCCATTCCGGTTGTTAATTCCGGAAAAGATACTATATTAAACTATGAGGGTGCCGCTATTTTGAAAAATGGTAAAATAACGGAAAAAATTAACCCTAGTGAAAATCAGTTCGTAATTTTGTTCAAAAACCATAATGCAAATGGAATAATAGAAAATCTGGGCAATGCCAGCATCATGGTCACAAACTCCTCATTAAAAATTAAACCATCAATGCTGACTAGTGAGCCGATAGTGTCAAGCAATTTATCTTTAAAAATAGACATTTTAGAAAGAAAAGAAGGCGTCACGAATGACCAGATACAAAGCAAACTAGAAAAGCAGTTCAAAAAGCAATTTTACGATATGTTAGACAAAGCCCAAAAAAATAAAACGGATATTTTCGGCTTTGGCCAACATTTCCGTAATCAAATTCCTTTTCATGAATTAAAAAACTGGCGAGAAGAATATTATCCTAATTTAAAAGTGAATTTTCAGGTCCATGTAATAATAGAGTAACTGAAAGAACATCAAGATAAAATCCGACTCCATCCTCTTCTGCATAAAGCAAGGTCCAGCAACGTCTCTTCATCGAGGCCTAAACCTCGCAGGTAAGCCTTATCCACCTCGTCCTGTTATGCGAATTGTACGTTAGACAACGATCTGCACTCAGCCAGATTGCCTAACAGGATTGAAATACGAGTCTATAGACTCGAAGAGGCATCGAACGCTTTATTAATCAATCCATCACCCGCACTTTCGCCTTTGCAACGAGTTGTTCCGTGTAATCAGCAATCGTTGCATCCAAATACCTTTGCAGGACTTCGTTCTTGATCTCCTCGTAAGAAAAATAACCTCCCGCTTCTCGCTTGGTGCACAGGATCAGCTTGAAATTTTCTTGGTCCGCTACAATCTCTTTTCCTAGTTGTCCTTCTTTTAGATCCTTGGCAAGAGCAAAGAAATTATTGTGATATTTATCAAAATTACGGCGGTTTTCCTGATTCATTGTCTCTTCCAAGGCAAGGCCCGGTGACAGCAAACGTTTTTGGTAGGCTGTCTCGAACTTATCCGCAGTCTTTATCTTTCCCATTATCGCCTCCGCTTCCGCCCTGGCGTCTTCATCTGTACCGGGAATCACGATTTCGTGAAACACATAAGTATCTAGCTTCCTGGCCAGCTTCTCCGTGTTGGACTCATAGTATGAGAGGAGCTTAGTCTCGCTGACATCAATCGGATTCCCTTGAAGCTTGTCGCGCAATTCCCGCTTCGCATTGGATAATAAATAATCGAAATAATCCCGTTCCTTGAACTGCTTGGGACCGTAAATCGGCTCATGCTTCTCCAGCGCGATCCGTCTTCGTTCGTTTTCTGCCTTCAACTGCTGCATGAATGTATTATAGTCAACAGGCATCTGGATCCCGCGCGCGCTCGCTTCCAATTGCGTTAATCTCGTTCGTATGACTGCATTTCGTTCCTGGTCGGTAATAGGTGCCGGCGCATCCCCCAGATCCCTTCCGGTAATCAGGAAGAAATCAAACTTTGAAACCGGACTGCCGTTTATGGTCATGACGGTACCGGGCGCCTCTTTGTCGGAATGACCGAAGTAGAAGCCCGTGCTCAAGCTTACCAACAGTACCAATGAAAAGAACAGGAACACGACGTTTCTTCTTTTCATACCAATCTCCCCCTGCTGCTTAAAAAACAGGAGCACATGCATGTTCGCGTGTGCCCCTATTCGTTTAAGGCCGATTGCTTTCGTTTATGGCGTAATCGTCATCGTCGGACGCAAATTAATTGAAGCATTCTCGCTGGAAGCATAGGTTACATTCGTACCGCTTCCACCGGCGGACGACGTATAGACACGAATGGAAATCTTCTTGCCGGTCTGCATCGCCGCCTGCACTTGTGAGGTGACATCAACCACAACAGGCGTTCCCGCTGCAATGGTGTATGTGCCTAAGATGGTGCCGGAGGACGGCTTCGTGTTCCATGTAATCGTCCCTTCCGACCAAGAAGTATCACTCACAATGGCGACTTGGTTCTGTACACCCGCAGTATCGGCCGTCAAGGGATTCAACGTAATGACAGCCTTCGAGATCGTCCCCGTGTAGGCGCTGAAGTCAAATTTAAGATAACTGTCCCGATCCCACCCAGGGATATCCAGCTTGGTTTCAAGTGAGGTTGCACTGGTACCCGACATGTTGGTGTCCGCATAAGAACCGTCCCTTACGGTCGAGTCATCGCTGGCGGTCCAGCTTTGGGTAACGGCCGGTACTTCTTCCACGTACAGATCATCCCCGTATCCAATTCCCGATCCGGCCGGTTTATAGAAGTAAACGATGGCCGTCGTGTTGCTGGAGCCTGTGGTGAAGGTCAGCCCCCCTTGAACATACGATTGTGAAGTGAAGGCAACCGCTTTCTCCGTTCCCCCATAATTCTTCACACCTGCTTTTATCGAGTCCCCCGCAATATCCACCCGACCGCGTGCGAGCAGTCTATAGGTCTTATTGGGAGCCACCGTGATCGTCTGCTCGGCCCCGCCATCGGACCCTGCGACCTTCACTGCATTGGCACCGCTATTGGCACCGATGCTTGCCAAACTGCCGCCGCCCCACAGAGACCAGGATGCAGAGCCCGATTCGAAGCCCGGATTTAGGACAATATTCCCCATCCCATTGTAGGCTCCCCGGTTCGGCACAGCCACGTTAGAAACAGCATTGCCATAATAGTCTTTGCCGTTATTGTTGCTGATTGTCACACCGGAGTTTAGTGCGGGAGATCCAGCCATAAGCTTGTAGCCGTCCACATTCGTACGGCTTACGCCCAATCCTGGACCTGTCAGCTTCGGATCTGCAGTTGACTTGTGGGCGTCGCTTGGCTCTCCAGTTGTATGGACACCGTAGAAGGTGTTAGAGTCAAAGACCAAGGTTGCAAAGGTGGACGGACCGACCCAGTCTCCTGCCCCAAGCAAATAGAAGATATTGTTCTTGAAGTATGCCGTTCCTTCATATGCGGAACCGGCGAAGGGGTTGGTCGTCATACCGCTCTTCAGGTAAAGGGTGTTATTATACACCTGCAAATTGCTAGAGCCGCCGGAAAACATGAACAGACGAGTCTGATCATTCTGGCTGATGTTGTAGCGGACGATCTCGTTCTTGCCTACGGAAGGATAGCTGCAGTTGCATTCCAGCAGGAAGCCGCCTTCATTATCATGACTGTAGTTATATTGAATGATGGTACCGGTTTGGCCGTAATCCAAATCATACCCTTCCGAGTCAAAAGTCGTTTTCCCGCCGCTTGCCTCATTGTATTGAATAATCGTATCATCCGCATCCCAAGTCCAGATCCCCGCATTGGCTTGTCCGGAACGAATGTTGAAGCCGTTTACGACATTATATTCCACTACGGCTCCAACAGTCTCGCATGGGACGATGCCATCCCCACCGATATCGGACAAATAGTTGTTGGAGATTTTCACATTGGTGCTCGGATACCAGTTCGTGGTACCGGTACAGTGCGCATCGGCGCGGCAATACCAGCTGGAACTGATCGAGATCCCGCCGCGATCGACTGCTGGTCCTACCGTATTGCCGTCAATCAGGATATCGTTGTAATTCGATTGAACCGTGCTGCCTTTCACAACGAAGAAGATGCCTTCGCTCGAGTTTAAGTCCTTGCTATTATCTCCCGCGATGTCATGAACGTTGTTGTTCAAGATATAGATCGAATTGAGCGTTCCTGCGTCCGTATTCTCCACAAGAATTCCGCGACGGTTTGATTTGTAACCGCTCGTGTTTGTAACCTCTAAATTTTGGACCGTCCAATATTGTTGATTTTTCAGATAAACGCCTGCGGTTGCAGCGTTTCCATTCACTTTGGGAGCTGCTCCGCTGCCGTAGGCGTCGATGATGATACGCGAGGTGCTGTTTCCAGAGCCCTTCGGGTTCAACATGCTGTTCCAAGAGCTGCCGCGGGCCAGAAGAATGCGGTCTCCCGGGAGAAAAGTAGTATTGTTTACATTCGTAAAGTCGGCCCAAGCGCTCCCCGTCGAGGTACCCGCATTGGCATTGCTCCCTGTCACGCTGTTCACATAATAGTCCTGAGCATGGGCATGGACGACGGCAACGAATAAAAAGATTCCGAACATGAATGATAAAGCGCTTACAAATTTAAGAAAATTAATTTTTGTCATTAACATTACCTCCGCCTTTCCAGGCTAAGCATTTTATACTCCAATCAGATCTTGCAAAGAAACATTCTCCCCCTTTCCGTCTTACAAAATGAAAATCTAATGTAACATCGCCTTGAAGGAAATCGAGTATTCGTATATTCGCTTTCAAGGCAATGACGTTACCTTCTCATTACTCCTTCACAGCCCCCACCACAATGCCCTTCACGAAATACTTCTGCAGGAACGGATACACCAGCAGGATCGGAAGCGCTCCAATAAAAATTTGAGCCGATTTGACGGTCTGTTGATTTAAATTTTCCAAATCCTTGGGGTCCAGACTGAGCTTACTGAAATCCTGCTGAACAACGATCGTTTGAAGGAAGGTGGCCAACGGATATTTTTTAGAATCCACCATATAGATGAGACCGTCAAACCAGGAGTTCCAGTGCCATACCAAGGTAAATAACGTTATGGTTGCCAGAGCGGGTAATGAAATCGGCAGGACGATGCTGAACAGAATTCGGAATACGCCCGCTCCGTCCATGTGCGCCGCCTCCTCCAATTCAGAAGGCAGCGAACGGAAAAAGTTCATAAGGAGAATCGTGTTGTATATGCTTAGCGCTGGAGGCAGGATTAAGGCCCACATGGAGTTAATCAAGTGCAAATTCGTCATTAGAATATAGTTCGGCACGAGTCCACCAGAGAACAGCATGGCAAACACGAAGAACCACATGTACGCGTTGCGGGACTTGAATTCCGCAAATTGCTTGGACAGGGCATACCCCGCAAGCGTCATGACCGCCATGCCAATCGCCGTTCCGAGCAGCGTGCGGTAAACGGAATAGAACAACGCTCTGGAGAAGGCCGGATTGTTCACGGTTTTGCTGTAAGATTCCAGCGTAAAGTCGATCGGCCACAAATTGACCAGGTTGGCATTCGCCGCTGAACTTCCGCTGAAGGACACGGCGAGGACATGGATGAGAGGCAAGATACAAAGCACGGAAAGGACGATGAGAAACAGGTGATTACCCGCGCTGAAAAAGCGGTACCCGAATGTTTTGTGATACATGGTGTCATGCTTCCTCCTTCTTTAAAAGATTCTGTAATTGCCGAATTTGTAGGCGAATCGATAAGATGCGGCGATCAGAAAAAAGCTGATAACCGACTTAAACAAGCCAACAGCCGTCGCAAAGCTGTAATCTCCCTTCATCATGGCCGTCCGATACACGAACGTATCGATCACATCCCCGGAGTGGTAGACGATCGGACTGTACAAGTTGAAAATCTGATCAAACCCCGCATTCAGTATGTTCCCCAGCTGCAGCGTCCCAACCACGATAACGATCGGCAGCATGGCCGGAAGCGTGACGTTCCATGTCTGTTCCAAACGTGTCGCTCCGTCCACGCATGCTGCTTCATACAAAGCTGGATTTACGCCGGAAATCGCTGCAAGGTAGACGATCATGGAGAAGCCGAATTCCTTCCAGACGTCGCTCGCTACGACGACAACACGGAACCAATTGTCGTCGCCCAGAAAGAAAATCGGCTCAACTCCGAAGGCATCCGATAACACCCGATTGACCATACCGCCCTTGACAGAGAGCAGATCGAGCAGGATCCCTCCGAGAATGACCCATGACAGGAAGTGAGGCAAATAAACCAAGGTTTGAATTCCCCTCTTCATGCTTTCCCTCCGAACCTCGTTCAGAAGAAGGGCAATGACGATCGGGATAAATAGTCCGAAGAGAATTTTCAGAACCGAGATGATAAGCGTGTTCCAGATCACCTGCTTGGATTCATCAAACAGGAAGAGGTTGCGAAATTGCTCCAACCCTACCCAATCCGAGTGGAAAAAGCCTAGCCATGGCTTATAATTCTGGAAAGCCATCACGATGCCCGCCAGTGGCAGGTAGTGAAAAACAAACGCCAACAGAAAGGCTGGGAAGAGCAGGATGTGCAGAGGCCATGTTTTTCGAAGCCCTCTTCTCCAGCTTGCATATGGTCGAACCACACCTTTTGAAGTCGTGGCTTCTAGATTTCTTTCCATTCATAAGTCTCCCTTCATATCGGTGCATACTAGAAAGCTATTTTCTGTTACTATTATTATAACACCTTGGTTTTTGGCTCCCTATGACAAGGTCTAAACATCTATAGCCCCTTTCATAACCAAATTCGAATCCCGAGTTGGATCAGGAGGACTGACCATTGATTAAATATAAAGTGTTCCAGAAGCTGTTATTCATGTTCGGAGCCTTATTCGTCCCGACCGCAATCCTATTTTACTATGCCAACCATACCAGCAAGGAGCTTGTCACCCATACGTTGGTCAACTCCTCATCCCGCCAAATGGAATACACGTTGGACCAAATCGAGCAAACGCTTCGCCATCTGGAAAAGCAGGCCCTTGTTCTGACCAACGATTCTTCGGTCCGCTCCTATGCCAATTATTCGAACTCCGACGATCTGTTGGATCATCTCTTCATTCGCAATATCATTGAGGAGAAGCTCGATATTCAGGCTCAAGCGGACCCCCTGATCGGAGACCTTACGGTCTATTGGCCTCAGCTTGAAGAACGCATCTCTGCAGCGGGTGCTGGCAAGAGCATGGCCAGCAAGGAAGAGTTGATGATGAAGCCGAAGAACCGTTGGTACGCAGAGTTTATAAACGACCAAGTATTTTTTCATTTGCTTCTTAGCAACAGCCCGTTCATGGAAAAGGACCTTACCAACGCCACCGTCATGGTGGAAGTCACCATCTCTAATCGATACATTGCTTCCGTGTTGGAAGGGTTAAACAAGACGGGGAACGGTACCTCCTTTTTTTATTTTCGGAATGGAAACATCACAAGCACCGAAGCGATCGACTCGAACGTAAGGGCCCATCTTATGCAAACCCCTCTGCTCCGTAACGACATTTCCACAGACGTGACAAACCACGCTTCAGTGAAGATCGACGGAACGGAGTACTTGATCCAAATCATGCGGAGTCCCACGCTGGACTGCAGCTTGGTCAGCTATATCCGATCCGACGCGTTTCTTCTTCCGCTTCATAAGGTGAACGTCTTGATTAACGTAAGCTTACTGTTCCTAGTTGTCTTCGGTATCGGCTTTTCGTATATGTTTTACAAGCACTTCCGCACCCCCTTCGCGTATCTTGTCCGCAAAATCGAGAAGCTGGGCGAAGGGGACTACACCATTCGCGCAACTCTTAAGACTAGGACGGAATTTGACTATTTGTTCGATCGGTTCAATGAGATGGCTGCACGCACTCAGTCCTTAATTGAGAATGTGTACGAAGAAAAAGTGCGTACACGGGAAGCCGAATATAAACACCTCCAATCCCAAATCAACCCGCATTTTCTATACAATTGTCTGTTCTTTATCGTGAGTATGGCTAACAAGTCTCCGGAAGCCGTCATCTCCATGGCGAAGAATTTGGCCGCCTTCTATCGCTACATTACCCGCAGAGCGGGGGAGCAAACAACCTTGGAGGACGAAATTCGATTAATGCAGAGCTACCTGGAGGTCCAGGCTCTGCGGAACAGAAGACTGTCTTATACAATCGCTATACCTGAAGAGATCCTGCGTCTCTCTATGCCGACCCTTCTGCTCCAACCGATCGTTGAGAACGCCATTGTACACGGGATCGAGCAAAAGCAAAAATCCGGCAAGGTCAGCATAACGGGAGCCGTTCTCGCGGATCGATACCAACTGTGTATTGACGACGACGGAGCAGGCTTGTCCAATGAAGAAATCATCCTTCTGACGGAACGCATTCAAAGCTCTTACCAGCCATCCGAAGAGATGGGATGCGGTCTTCGCAATGTGAACCACCGGTTGATCCATCGCTTCGGTCCCCGCTCTGGCTTATTATTCGAACGCAATGAATGGCAGGGTCTCCGGGTGCGGTTTCAAATTCCTTTTTCCCATCTTTCCTAAACGGAGGTTTTCTGCTAATGAATGTGTTGATCGTTGACGATGAAGAGTACGTGTTGGACTTTCTGGAGTCGGATATTCCTTGGGGCAGTCTAGGAGTGAAGCAGGTGTTTCGAGCTCAGTCCGCAGACGAAGCGCTGCAGCACATCTCCCTGTATCCCATTCCTATTGTGATCAGTGACATCCGCATGCCTGAACGTGACGGAATCGAGTTGATAACGGAAATTCTTGAACGGGACTCGGCCGTTAAGGTCATTCTGTTATCCGGCCACTCTGATTTCGAGTATGCTAAACAAGCTCTCAAATTAGGGGCTTCCGATTATTTGCTAAAGCCGGCGACAGTAGAGGAAATCACCGATTGCCTGAGTAAGGTCATAGAGCAATTCCAAGAAGAGAAGCAGCAGAAGGAGAATCTTATTGTAGCAAGGGAAGTACTTCAACTGGGAGCATCCCGCATGCGAGAGCATGTTTTACTGGATTTACTGTTAGGCAAGAAGCTTACTCAAAAGGAACAACGCCGTCACTTGAATGCGCTGAATATCAAGGTAGAGGAGAATGACTTGTGCTTTCTCGCTTTGCTGCGCATCGAAACCGGTCTCGAAGAGATGGCCAGAGAGGACTATGAGTTGTTCAGCTATGCGCTTCTGAATATGACGGAAGAAATTATTAATGAGCGTGTCGGGCAAGACCCCTCCCTCTGGTCCTGCAAGGACCCTCACCGTTTTATCGTAGCACTCCTTCCTGTCCAAACCAGTCAAGACTATGAAGCCTTCGTTCGCAAGTGGGAGAGACTGCAGCGAGAGGTTCGCCACTTTTTTAAACAAAACCGAACGGTATCCATCTTCTTGACATCCATCTTTCCTTTTGGACAAGGTATTCACCAACGCTATACCGAAGCGGTAAATGATTTCTGGCTCTCTATTGGCACGCAGAGGGACGTGTTGCATACCGCCGATCAGTCACAGGAGAAGCGTGCGGAGAAGTCGCTAAAGCCCCTGAGCCGTTTACACCTATCGCCTACTATTCAACAGTTGATGGATACAGCTAACTGGAATGAAATTCCAGAAAGGCTCGATTTTATACTGGACGAATTGATTCTGCCGGACTTTCATACCCAACACCACCTTCTGGAGGTGGCCTACTATCTGTTCGGGTGCTTTTCTTACATCGCCCATAAGCAAGGTGATTCCTTCGCGGACATGGTGAGCGTCCCGGTGCTCGAGAACGGCTCCTTAATGTTCCAGTCGCCCGAGAACATCAAGGAATGGGGAATGCCGCTGATTGATCAATTTCAGCGCTCCCTTCGCGACGTTACGATCAACCAGAATCATATCGTGAAACAAATTCAAGATTTTGTAGAACAACATTTACACGATGACGTCTCGTTAAATCGCCTTGGCGGACATGTGTATCTACATCCAGTCTATCTCTCGCGCCTGTACAAGAAAAAAACCGGGGAGAGCTTATCCGCTTACATCCTGCGTTGCCGTATGGAAAAGGCGGCTCAGCTTCTGACTACGACCAATATGCGGGTAGCCGACATCGCAACGGAAGTCGGGTATCAGAAGACGCAATATTTTATTCATATCTTCAAGGATTCCTACGGTTGCACCCCTCAAGTTTTTCGGAATCGATAACATGCAAAACACGCTCACCCGGCAGGGTAAGCGTGTTTTGTTAACATAGCATGAACTTTATTTGCCGCCAATGCTTTTATACCAGTCATTGACTTCCTTCGTTACCTGATCGCCGCCCTTGCTCTTCCAATCAGCCACGAAAGAATCGAACTTATCCAGAGGGTCTTTGCCGTAAATAATTTTCGTATAGGCTTCCAGTTCCATAGTCTTCAAGCTATCACCCTTGTTCTTCATGGTTTCGGTGGGAGAACCATTAAATAGGCTTGGAGCGTTGGTGTTCTTTAGCTGGAAGTTGATTGCCTTTGCGATAACCCCTACATCATCTTTGCCTGATTGAGCAAGAGAAATTTGTTGCCTTGTTTTCGGCTCTCCGCCCTTCGCAATGTAATCCGCGTCAGTCGATAGCTTGAACGGAATATCTGGCGAGTTGCCGAACAACGTGTACTTGGCAGGCGTAGGCAATTTATCCACCGGAGTAGGGAACTTTTTGCCGTCATAAACGGGCTTCCCATCTACCATCGCGTAATCGTAGTTTTCGTACCAGCCGAGCTTGAAGTCGCCAGTTTCATACTGAAAGTCGTAAATGCGGTCCAAATACTTGAAGAAAGCATCCATGTATTTGAAATCTTTGTTGAACATCATGACTCTCTTCTCATTGACCGGCCCCTGGTAGCGAGCGGATTTGCCGTCAACTCCTGTCGGAAGAGGGTACACACCAAGCTTGGCGTTCGGACTTGCCTTCTTCACATCGCCAAGCGGCCATGTCTTGGAATAATTCGGAGCGGCAACCATGCCGGCTTTGCCCTGAACAAACGCTTCCGTTGCCTTCACTTCATCATTCGCTGCGAGTTCCGGGTCCAGATACCCCTTCTTGAACCAGTCTTGAAGCTTCGCGAGGCCTTGTTTCATCTCAGGTTGAACGGAGCCGTATTTCAGCGTGCCGTCGTCCCCTTTGTACCACATATTCGGGATAAATTTACCTGAGGATGCTCCAAAAATGAAGCTGGCATCCGACATCCAGTTCGAGTACCCGTTCTTGCCGGACACCGCGAAGCCGAATGTATCCTTTTTACCGTTACCATCCGGATCATTGTTCGTAAAAGCATCCATGACCTTCTCAAACTCGTCTAACGTCTTCGGTGCTTTCAAGTTGAGCTTGTCCAACCAGTCCTGGCGTACCCAAAGCACCGGGTTCGTGCTGTCCCCTCCAGCTAACAGCGGAAGCGCCAGCACTTGATTGCCCTTCTTCACTTGGTTAAACACCGAGTTGTTGTCAGCATACAGCTTCTTAATACGTTCACTTGCGTATTTCTCGAAGTCAGCGCTGATGTCCTTCACCTTGCCGGACTCCATCAAATTTGCGATCAAATTTTCGTCCGTGAGCACAAAGACGTCCGGTAGTTGATCGTTGGTAGTAAGGGTGAGGCGCAGCTTAGTCGTATACGCATCGGCGGTCGGGACATCCCAGAGTTCCTTCAGCGTGATGCCCAGCTTCTCTTTCGCCCACTTGGTATGGACGTTGTTATTAATGTCTTCGCCATTCATAAACACATAATCCGAGCCTAAGGTTCGTGCGGTGGTAATGGTGATGTTTTCCTGGGCCTTGGGACTGGACGAACCTGTGTAAGCGGACGCCGCCGGTGAGTTGGAATTTGATACACTGTTGGAACTGCATCCTACAACCCCGATCATGGAAGCCATCAAGGCAAGTGCGACCCCTTTGTTCTTTCTCATTTGATATTCCCCCCTCGTATTAAATCCTACAAGGAAATAGTAGCATGCAGAAAAAAAGTAGTATATGCCCCAAGATAAACATCCATAGCCCCAATTCCCACCCATTAAGATCAATGCGAAAAACGGCCCCTTAAGCGAGAGCCCAACGAGACCATCAAATTCTAAAAAAACGGTGTCGCCCTTGAGCAACACCGCTCCCCCTATCCAACATCACTTTGTTTCATGATATGTTCCTGCTGAAATATATTTAACAGTTGATCTAGTTCCTGTGACTTTTTCAAAGCCTTTAGTGACGTATAACCGTACTGCTGGCAAATGTTATACATTTCGGCCCTTTTGCGTTCTATCTCTCGACGAATTTGAGTTAATCTTTTCACACAAATAAACCTCCAAGATGAATTTCAGATACAAAACTCTTTTCCATATCTGCTCGTCATGGAGTAGACCGGAAAACACCACCATGTTCGAAATGCCTCAGTGATGGCTAGTCTTTCGTCTCCTTGCGGATAAGGACCACCGAATCGGGTACCACAGACCAGATAAATATTGGTCCTCCCAGAATCTATGGGCTCGTCTTCAATCCAGGCTTCGAACGCACATGCGTATAGTTCATGATCTCTTTTCTAGTAAGCACCATTCGCTTTTGCATCGAGAAAAAATGATCTGAACTAAGTAGGAATAAAAACTTACTTATCGGAACTCATGGGCGCCAATGTCATAGTTGGTATTGTACGGCGTGCTGTTTTGGAAATAGTCGATCTTACCCACATCTAGACCGTACAAGCTGGATAAATTCCGTCCCGTATCCTTGGCTGCCGAGGTGGAACCAATCTTGAAGTTGTTTGGGTTACCCCCTACCGTCGGGTTAACGAGCGCCGGATTGCCGATAACGGAGGTGTCTGCACTGTTTTCCGTTTCGTAGCCCAACGCTGATCTCCAGGAAGACATGCTCGTATAGGTGGTTCCGCTGCCATATCGGTTAATCATCTTGAATACTCCACCATTGGTGTAGTACAGGTTGCCTTTAATTTGGCCCGTACAAGTGCCGCAAACACTGGTTGCAATCAAAATACTGCCGTTAGAAGCGTTCAGGATGTTGTTATAAACTTTGAAATTATTGGTTCCCAGGATGTCCGTGCTGTTTGGCTGCCAATTATTGTGGGCACCTTGAATGGTAATGGCCGCCGAACCGTTGCTTGTGGAGATGGTGTTGTTATAGATGGTATGATTATTGCCCTTACCATTGATTGCAATGCCGCCGTACAACTCTCCCCATTCGTTTAAGCTGGAGGTCCACTTTTTGTACGTGTCATGGATAATATTGTAACGGATAACTGTATTCTGAGCAGTAAAGTTCTCGCCGTAACCTTCGTCTAGAAGAATGCCTGCCCCGTCTGTGTTATAAATATAATTGTACTGTACTAACACCTCGCTAGATGCGCCAGGATTGATGCCATCTCCGTCTGCGCCGCTTGTCGTAATGTCATGGACGGTGTTAAATTGATATACGCTATAGATGCCGCCCCAGTTCCACAGTCCTTCCTTCGCTCCGCCATTATAGGCCGTATTGTTTTCGACCATCAGCATTTGAGCCTTACCGCCATAGAAGAGCCCCCAGCAACTGCTATCAGTTGGTTTAATGGAGTCATACATCGTATTGTACCCAGCGTACAAGTTGCTGACGGTGTCACCGTTCGTTCCGATGGCAAAGCCATCTGATCCGCGATCAGCCCCAGTTGAGGTTAACTCCTGCGAAGTAATGGCATAATCGTATACCGTATGCACATCATTGCCGACAAAATTGACAGCTTCCAGCTTTCTGTGGTAGGTGGATGTATCCAGAAGCGTGCGGTTCATCACCCCCGTTCGGAAGTTAGTAATGACGTTATCCCCAACATAAAGCAACTTCAGCTTCTTGGCGATGCTGTTGTTGTTGACATAAATGCCGTAGCCAGTGTTTGTCGATCGATTCGTACCATCTAACTTCAAGTTGGTGATGGCGTACCCGTAAGTGTCTGCGAGGGAAATGGCCGTTCCTGTGCCCGCGGAGATGGTCGCCTTCCCTGTTCCATAAGAAGCAATGGTAATGGGATTAGCAATGGTTCCAAAATCCGAATTCGTAAAGGTCACATTACCGCTAAAAATTTGACCGCCTTTGAACAGGATGGTTGATCCTGGGGCAAAGGTTGTATTGTTAATTTTGCCAATGGTCTTCCACGCCGATGATGCCGATGTGCCGGTATTGTTGTTGTCATCCCCGGCTGGATCCACGTAGTAGGTAGGTCCTGTGTTTTCCTTCAAAATCAAATCATCAAAATAGGCGTAGCCATAGCCCACGTTATTATTGCCAATTTGAACTTTCAGGTAGGAGGTACCGGTTGGAACAATGATTGTTCCCGAGTTCTGGGCGTAATTCTTCCAGTTGTAGAAAGGCACCATCGTCTCGGTTAACTTCGTATTAGCGCTGTCATAGGCCCCCACCTTTAGATAGCCTATAGTCCCCTGCTTACTCACTTTGCCCCAGCCGCTTAGGGTATACGTCTTTCCGGCGGTGAAACCGCTAGTAATGGTTTGGTACCGTAAGCCAGTTCCTTCGCCGACTCTCATGCTGTTCGTGCCGGAGTTGGCGTTGTTGGCCTCATAGCCGGCATTCTGCGACGCTGTCCAACTCGTATCCCCGGACTCGAAACCAGCATTCTGCAGCAAATTAGTTGCCGTTAACACAAGAGTCAATTCGTCAGCATACAAATCGGGGCCTCCCGCAGCGTTATTGCTCCAAACCCCGATTTCTGCGCTAGTCTTGTCGGAAGCTGTAGTGAACGTAAGGGAGTAATTGGTGTAACTGGTTGTCGTAAACGCTGCTGTCTTGCCGGTAGTGGCATCATAATTTTTTACATATAAGCCGCCATCGCTGGTCGCCGTGCTTGACTTTTTTCCGTAAACGCTTACAGAATACGTCGTGTTAGGGCTTAATCCTTCTACGACCTGGTACACGCCGGAATAGGACCCGATCTTCGCAGCGTTGCTTCCTTTGTAGGCGTTCGTGCTGTTTAACTGAACAGTACCCCAAGTAGAATAACCGGTCGAGTCACCAGTTTCAAACCCAGGATTATCGGACAGCAGCACCCCGCCTTCACTGGCTGCCGAGATGGTCTGCATCGGTCCGGTAAATACCGAGACTACAGAGGTAGAGCTCAACATCAATAGTGCGGTCAACCCTGCAGCAAACTTACTCTTCAAATTCTTCATCATCATGATCCTCCTTGAAAGTGAATTATGGGAAGGACCCTAAGGAAAGTGGATGGAACTCCAACTTTGTACTTAAGGCCCCGACTCATTGCAGATAACTTGCTTATGTCTTATCGATTCTTAAGAAACTCATCAACCTGCTTCTGCATAGTTGTCATGACCTTCTCTAAACCAGCCTTGTTTAGCTCATTCTTAAGCGTGGCAATGTCGCCATCCAGGTTCGTATATTTGCCAGTTGCAAGGATGTAACCTCTGGTTTGAATCGAGTTATTGAAAGCGGACATTTCATTCTTCACATCGGCATCGTTAAAGTTCATGGCGTTAAGCAACGGAGAAATGGCCTTGTTATCCTTACGCCACTTCTGGTCATAGTCCATCCGTACCCAGGTGCCCTTCGTTGGCTTCAGCATCATGTCTTTATTTTGCCAGCCCCAAGGACAGTTGCTGGAGAACGGGAATTTATCCCCATCCGGACCTTTCACGTACACGCCGTCTTGAACCGTATAGTGCTTATCCTTGATACCCATTTCCGTAAGATCTTGGTAATCCCTGTTCGTGATGAAGGCGTTGTACATCATAAGTAGGCGTTCCCAGTTCTTGGAGGTGGAGTGGATAGCAAATCCAGATCCGTTGCCCGGGCCCACAACCTTGATTGCGTTAGGCCACAGATCCACAGTTTCGGCCTTCCATTCCGGATGATCGGTATCCCCTTCGTTCTGGCGCCCGTTTGCAACTGCCGCATTACCTACTACAGCTGCTGTTTTACCGCTTTTCCACAGGTCCCGCATCGGTGTCTTGTTCGTCAACACGCTCTTCGGGAGGACGCCGGCCTCATCCAGCTTCTTCACTCGCTCCAGGACAGCCTTATACGCTGGATCATCCAGTACGTTCAGCACCTTCCCCTTCTTGTCGTCCAGCTTATAGACCAAGTATGGCATGGACTTGCTCACGGGAATGACATTGTTCGGAACATAATAGGCGAGGTTCATATATTCTTCGAACATATCCTGCCCTGTACTATTCAAGGCAATGATGTTCTTATCATTCTTGGCTACCGTAATCAGGTAGTTGTCAAAATCGTCGATCGTTTTAACCGGAGGCAGGTTGTACTTCTCTCTCAAGTCCCCGCGAACCGTTACCAATGTGCTGTCTGCCCAGACGTCGAAGGCGGGAAGCATGTAACTCTTGCCATTAATCTTCGTTTCGTTCAGAGCATTAGGGTATTTCTCCATTAATTGCTTGTAATAATCAGGTGCATATTTCTTCAACATGTCTTCGGTAATTTCCTTGAAGCCGCCTTTGGTGACCTGCTCCGTATAGCCTGTCCAGCTTCCTGTGTAGATACCGTCGAAGTCCTCTCCAGCAGCGAACACGAGATTATATTTATTCTGCATGTCAGTCCAAGGAATATACTTAACATCCAGCGTGGCGTTTAAATCCTTCTTTAGTTTCTTATTCACTTCGTCGTAGACAAGCCCCGCATCTGGCTGAGGATCGCCAACCAAATAAATGCTTAATTTTTGCTCCTTCGAAATGTCGAGTTTATCACCCCCTGCGCTCTGTGTGGATGGCGCCGCCGGCGTTGTAGCCTTTGAGCCTCCCCCATCATTTTTGGCGCTGCAGCCAGACAACAATAAGGTTGCTGTTAACAAGGCTGCGGTATAGAACTTGACTGTGTTGGACATCATCTTCATACGTTCATCTCCCCTACTTTGTTTGTGTTGTTTGAGAATATATGGTTAACCGCCTAAGCGAGATTACCCTTTCACCGCGCCAATCGTCAAACCACGGATGAAGTATTTTTGCAAGAATGGATATACCAGCAGGATCGGTCCTGTCGCTACAACAGTCATGGCCAGTTTCAGCGTTTCAGAAGGAAGTACAGACTGGCCCGTCACAACGGAAGTTGACGTATTCTTCAGTGCTTGCGCAATGGAGAGAACTCGGTATAGGGTAAACTGCAAGGTGAAATACTTCTCATTTTGCATAAAAATGTAGCTAAGAAACCAATCATTCCAGTAGGCCAGAGCGATGAAGAACCCAATAGTAGCTAAGACAGGCTTGGATAGCGGCAGGATCAATGTACGGAAAATCAGAAAGTCTCCAGCCCCGTCAATTTTTGCGGATTCAGTAATCGCATCGGGAATTTCACTCATGAAGCTTTTCATGATGATAATGTTAAATACATTGAGCAGCATCGGCACAACTAGCCCCGCAAACGTATCGTTCAGATGTAAGTACTGGACGCAGAGAATGTACCAAGGAACAATGCCGCCGCTAAACAAGGTTGTAAAGAAGAAATACAGAGCGAACTTGTTTCTCCACTCAAAATCACGCCGTGAGAGCACGTAAGCTGTCATAGCGGTAATGAACAATCCAAGCAAGGTCCCCGTCAATGTCGTGAAGATCGTGACTCGGTAGGAAGAGAAAAGTTGACTAGCATTCATAAAGATGAACTTGTAAGCTCGCGTATCAAATTGTCTTGGCAACAGGCTGTACCCTTTCGACAGAATGGCTTCTTCATTCGAGAAAGAGCCCGAGATAATGAGGACCAAGGGCAGCAAGCATAGTAGAGCTAATGCCGCAAGCCCCACGTACGAGAAACACTGAAATAGTCTCTCGTCCAAGCTCTTCCTTCTCACTATGGGTAGCGTCTTAGTAGAGAGCATGATCTTTATTCACCCGCCTTACGATGGAATTCACGGTAGAAATCAGGAAGAAGCAAAGTACCGATTGCAGCAGGCCGGCTGCGGATGACATGCCAAACTCTCTGGTTTTCATGAGGGATCTTGTTACGAACGTATCGATGACATCCGTATAATTATAGACGACCGCGTTGTCTCCGACGATCTGGAAGAACATATTGAAATCACCACGGAAAACGTTGCCCAGTGCCAGTAATACCAAAACGATGGTAGTCGGCATCAACGATGGAACAATAATGTAACGGATTCGCTGAAACACATTAGCCCCGTCAATCTCGGCCGCTTCGTACATCCCCTGATCAATCCCCATGATTGCGGCGAGGTAGATGACCGTAAAATACCCTACATTTTTCCATAAGTACGAAGAAATGATGATACCTACCCATGCCATAGGTCGGTCATAAACGTTGATGGGCTCCAAATGAAACTTGGCCAGTATACTATTCATGAAACCGAATTCAAAGTTGAAAATGCTGTAGATGAAGGCACCCACTACAACCCAAGAAATAAAATACGGAACGAAGAGCAGCGATTGCGTCCATTTACGAAAGAGCTTGCTCGATACTTCCGCCAGCATAATACCGATGGTAATGGCAAGCGCATTGCCTATAAAGATAAACGCCAGATTATACAATGCTGTATTGCGGATAATTTGGCTGAGATTCCCCGACATGAACAGAAATTTGAAATTCTCGAATCCAGCCCAAGGGCTGCCCCATATTCCGTCTGTGTAATTCATTTTTTTAAAGGCAATAATAGCCCCTGACATGGGTATGTAGCTGAACAGAAAGAAAAACACGAATCCCGGTAATAGCATGAACAGCAAGGTTCGATATTTCACAAGTTTGGCAAGGGTTGTTTTCTCTGAAGCTGGCATGTTGCCTCTCTCCTCTCTTTATCTCTGTATGAATTCATCATAGCAGGTCATCGGAGTCCTCCTATCTGGACATTTAATAGATTTAAGCATTTTTTTGCGGACCTAATTCACGGTCTATCCAATCCATAGTATACTGAGTGTACCCAAATTCATAAATAGAGATAAACATCAAGGGGGAAGACCTATGCTACAAGTACTGCTGGTGGATGATGAGAAGTTAACCAGGGAGGGTTTGCTTGAGAGAGTGCCATGGCAGGAGCTGGGGATCGGCAAGGTTGTGGAGGCCGATGATGGCAAGAATGCCATAGAACGTTGCAAGAACTTCACCCCGGATATTATCTTGACAGATGTGCGGATGCCCCGGATGGATGGTGTGGAGATGTCATTTGAGCTTATGAGACGTTTTCCAGAAAGTAAACTCATCTTTATGAGCGGTTATTCGGATAAGGAGTATTTGCGGTCTGCTATTGAATTGAAAGCGTTATCGTACATTGATAAGCCGATTAACTTTCAAGAGATGTTGAAGACGCTCAAACTGGCTGTAACACAATGCCAAGAGGAACGGCGAAGCAAGGTGGCTCAGACCCAACTGGCTCATCGTCTTCAAGCCGCACTGCCCCTAATAAGGGCGGAAGCAGCCCTCGGGATGGCAGGTACGGGAACTTTGGAACAAACCGCCCAGCTGTTAGTTGAGGCCGGCCTGCTTGGTTTTATGGAAGGCGCCACTTACCTCTGCGCTTTTATGAGTCTGTACCCGAGATCGGTCAGCGACTATAGACTTCCTCCTCTATCTAAATCAGCTTGCATATTTATGATTGAGAAAGTTTGCAGCGAATTCCACTATGAGGCGTTGGCTGCTTTCCATGACCACGATACCGTTGTTGTTCATCTGCGGGTTCCAAATCCTGATCCGGCGCTTCTTGAAGAGCCATATCTCCGCAGCCTCTCCCAAGCGTTATTTAGCGCCCTGTCGGCAGAGTATGAGGCTTTCCTTTCCTTCGGCCATTCCGTACCAACTTGGACCCTTCTTCCTTCGTCTGCCAAAGCTGGGCAAGAGGGGCTCTCCTATTCCTTCTATAGAGGCAGAAAACGCTGCGTGTTCCCGACTACATCTATTCGTCCAAGGCTGGAGGAAGCTATGGCCGAGGGGTGGATCCGTGAGTTTGAGGACTTGATGACAGATTCTGCTCCTGATCCCCTGTCCCGCTTCCTTCAGCACACGACGTGGTACTGCCGGGAACACGAGTTTCTTCCGGTGGATGAAGTGAAACGGGTCTATGCAAGACTGGCGAGCAAGCTGCTTATTTATGCTCGTAAGCAAGGAATCGGGCTACAACCGTATCCTAACGAGGAAACGGCGCTTTGGGAAAGCCTTGTCCTATGTGAATCCTTGGAGGATTCACATAGGATGCTAGAAGCAGTCATCGAGCAATGGCGGACTAATCAAAGGATGTCAGAACCCGTTGATATCATTCAGCAGGCACGTCGTTATATCGATGCACACTATCGGGATGAGGATTTGTCCTTACCGCAAATTAGCAGCTTTGTGTTTCTCGCCCCCGCATACCTAAGCTCGATATTCAAACAGAAGACAGGTCGAACGCTCACGCAATACATCTCTGAGGTTCGTATTGAGCATGCCATTGTAATGCTTCGCAGCACGGACAAATCAATTGCCGAGATCGCAGAGGCCGTTGGTCTTAAGGACGCCAATTATTTTTCCCGCGTCTTTCGTAAACAGACTGGACAGCCCCCTTCGGCATTTCGAAAGAGGCTCGTTCCCTGATGTTAAGAAAATTACTTTGGTCCTACGCGCTGCTCATCCTAATCCCACTTGCAATCATGTCACTGCTGCTATATAGCAATACGTCCCGTCTGATGGAGAAGCTGGTGACCTACTCCGCTAAACAGTCCTTTGACCAGGCTTATACATTCTTGAATTACAAAATGTACAATATCAAAGAAACGTCAAACATCATCTTGAAAAATCCTGAGATTATCCATTTGCTCCGAACCGTGGATCGTGAGGATCTTGTTGCTCAAGTGAGCCAGCTCTATGAGCTGCGCAACTACTTGATTCCTCTGCAGGATGGAACCAACATTACTAAAGTTCGACTCTATGTTCGGAGTGGACTCCTGTATTCGGATGAGAATGAGAATATATTCAACATGGAACTAGCCAAGCAAGACAAGTGGTATCAAACCATGCAGGAAGAGAATCTCAACAATTTTTGGTCTCCTCCCTCGTATCTTCCGAAGGATGCCAGGGACCAGTTGTCCTACATCAAGAACATTATCGATCCCGGGTCTTACAGCAACCGGTTGGGTATGATCTGTTTTGATTTTTCCTTGCCGGACATTATACGGCTTCTGGCCAAAGCCAGTTCCACGTCCAACAGTGTGACGTATTTGCAGAATGAACGAAGAGACATTGTGGCCTCCTCCAATGACACCCTACTCGCCAAATATAAAGTTGGAGATGCCATTGTTCAGGAGCTTTCTAAGCAGCAGGACCCCTGGGCCCGCCATATGGATAATAACCAGGATATGCTCGTAGCTGTGAAGCAATTGGAAGGGACTGACTGGAGGATGGTCACCGCCATCTCCTTCGATGACTTAATTGCAGGGAGTTCCTATATCCGCAACCTGATCTTTGTTTTGTTGCTGGTCATTGGAACGTTGGCTTATTTCGTTGCCTATTTCATCTCCAAATCCATTACAGGCCGCATTACCCGGTTAGCGCGCAAGATGCGCTCCTTCAACAGTACCAACGTAACCCCCTTGAGACGATCTAACGGTACGGACGAAATCGATCAGCTTATTGAGGACTACAATACGATGCTGCACCGAATGGATCGGCTCGTGGAGGAAAAATACCAGGCAGGTCAAGCGCTGAAAACGGCAGAACTGCGAACCCTTCAGGCTCAGATCAACCCGCACTTTCTTTATAACACGCTCGAAATGATTAATTGGCTATCATGGAAAAACCGCGGCGAGGATGTTCAGCGGATTGTCGAAGGTCTCGCCAAGTATTATAGACTTAGCTTGAGCGGCGGCAAAGATATCATTACTATTGAGGAAGAAATTCAACATGTAAGCTTCTACTTCGATATTCAGAACATGCGCTTTGATCAGCAGCTTCGATTGGTCATTGCTGTGGATTCGGAGCTTCTCCCGCTTTACACCCTAAAAAGCATTCTGCAGCCATTGGTGGAGAATGCCATCCTTCATGGCATTCTGTGCAAGTCAGAGAAATCAGGCACGATAACCATCAGCGGTACCATCAGCGCCGGCTCTGTGGTCATGAGCATCACGGACGATGGGGTCGGCATGGACGTTGCTGCAGGAGACGAAGGTTTAATCGGCGCGGCTTCGCCTTCAACTAAGCAAGGTTATGGATCCCGTAATGTGCATAACCGCATTCAGCTGCATTTCGGGGACGGTTACGGCATCCGCTATGCCAGTTTACCTGGTCAAGGGACTACCGTTACGATACTATTCCCCGTAATCAGGGAGCCTTAACGACGTTGAAGAGCCGAGATCCTCACCAGGGTCTCGGCTCTTTGCTTGGTAGATTGACTTAGCTCCAGTCCAGCTCGAACAGTCGGGCCGTAAAAGGATTAGGCAGCTTCACGCTCAATGATGCGCCTCCCTCATTCCAAGAATAGGCGGCGTCATGGTGCGAAGGGTACAGCACCCGTACCGCAGGCGCCTTCATTCCCCCTGCTCGAATGGGCAGTAAGATGGTCTCCGTAGAGGAATCGAGGCGCCATATGGCGACGTAAGTTTTAGCCCCACACGTTAGGCCCATGCTGATCCATCCATCTTCGTACGCAGGCAAGCCGAGCGGCCAGAAGGGCAACCCTTGTCGAATGTCGTTACGGATCATCTTATACACCTGAAGACCTTCGCGTATAAGCTCCTTCCGCTCTTCCGACAGCCGCCCGAGGTGTCCGCTTTGGTGAACCCGCAACAGGACGGAATTCACGACGTTAAAGATCGTCTCCTCCCGGTCTCCGTCTAGGAGCGGATAAGACCAAACCGCTGCCTGCTCTGGGGTAACGGCAGTTGGGCTGGCCGCAGCAATGGCTGAGAATACCCGGTAATCGCACTGATCACTGGTAGATTGGACGCTGTGGCGCTGCAGAAGCGCATAATCCATGCGCATCCCACCGCTTCCACAGTTCTCGATCACGAGTGTTGGATAGGCAGCGAATATACGGTCAAGCCAAGCCAGATAGGCGCGGTTATGAGCCAGCAGTCCATCGCCGAAGCTGTTCGCGTCCCGTTCCGTCCCGATCCCCGCATTGATATTGTAGTCCATTTTGATATACCCGACGCCGTACTCGTTGACCAACCGGTCTATGACCTGATCGGCATGGGCGATGACCTCTGGGTTTCGAAAATCGAGCTGGTAACGTCCACGGTCAATAATTGGCACGCCATGACGTTGAAAGAACCAATCCTTGGATACACGCTTTACCATGGGACACTGAATGCCCATGACCTCGATTTCAAGCCACAAGCCGGGCACCATTCCTTTGGAACGGATCCGATCAAGGGGCTCGCGGATGCCTCCCGGAAAGCGCTGGAGGGAAGGCAGCCATTCTCCTACCCCATCCCACCACTCTCCATCCGCATACCAGCCGGCATCGATGCAGAAATATTCGCAACCTGCCTCAGCCGCGGCATCAATGAGGGGGAGCAGCTTCTCTGTCGTAGGGTCGCCAAACAAGCAGTTCATATAGTCGTTGAAAATAATAGGCAGCTTCTCGTTATCTTCATTCGGCCTACGGATGGCTCTGCGATACAGCGTTAACTGCCGGAACGCTTCCTCATAGCTCCCTCTCACCGATCCTACCGATACCGGTACCGATACGAACCGCTCCCCGGGCTCCAACCGTTTCCACCAGTGATTCTCCGTCTCCGTCGGACCGCTAAGCTGCACATAAAGCAGCGACTCCTTCACGCCAGCATCGAATCCTTCCGCCCCGTCTCCAATTTCCCAGTGCCAAGAGCCGTTATGCTCAATCTGCCAAAATAAGCTGCTCCCTGTTTCCTCATCGGTGAGCACCCCCAAGGGCAAGTAGACCGAGGAAGACCAGCTTCCTGTACTTTGGTAAGCCAGAGGCTTCGTGGAGAAGGGCGAGGTGCGGGACAAGCCCAATTCAGGGAGGGTATACGATCTCCACTGAAGCTCTCCCACCCAAGTATTGTGCGGAATGTATAGACGGCATTTACGATCCCAAGGTACAACACCGTTGTTCCCAAAGCCTGTGAAGGCAAAGGAAGTCACATACTCGAGCCCTCTGGGCACGTTTCCGGTGTTCAGGACCTCCGTCCAGGAGCGAACGACGCTCGCCCCGGTGTAAAACTGAAGATGCAAAGTAACCTCCACCCCGTCACTGCGTAAATCCATCTCGAATTTACGCCCTGCCTCATTGCGGACATCACGATGACCCGCGTAAGTAAGACGTCCTCCGGGCATCGTTCCCGTATGCTTGCTGCCATGGTGGTCATTTTGATTTTCCCCGGTGATGTGAAGCTGTAACGCTCGGCAACGGGGTCGATGCTTATCCGGAACACCGGAAGGATCGAACGCCTCCGCTGCAAAATGAAGAAGTCTCACATCTTGCTGTTCATCGACTTCGTAGACGACAACCAGGCCATTCTCTTCTATCGTCAACAACTGCGCTGTCATGGTGCTCATCCTTTCTCCAGTTCCAGTTCCATCCACCCGACGCTGGCGAAATATCCGTCAAATACCGAGTCACTCTCCGCCGACCATATGCCGGGAATATCATAGAAATTTCGGTTATAGGCCGTAAATGGTAAGGCATACTTCCCATTTCCTTCGCTGACGAGCCCGAGCGGCGTTCTAGTTAGGCCCCACCACCGATTAGGGTGATCATTCGCCTCCAGAAGGATCGGCTCGGACCAGGTGATCCCGTCGCTAGACACCATATAGCCCATCTTCTGATGATGGCCGCAGCCATCGAAAAAGGCGACGAACCGACCGTCCTCCAGCCGCGATACAATGGGATTCTCGGTGTGCCTGCTCGCTGGCTCCCTGAGACTGACGCGATGCCACGGACCAGATAACTCGGGGGCCTTCGCCAGGCCGTTTACTTCAATGGAGCTGCCATACCAGGCGTACCAGCCAGAATCCGTCAAGTATGGGTAGAACGAGTTCACCCCCATAAGACCTTCCCACGACGCCGAATCCGCTCCCGGCTCCATCAGGAATCCGGTCTCTTCGTAAGGTCCTGCCATTCCTTCAGGACCTTTCACCTGCGATACAGCCATTGCAATGCGTCCATCGTAATTCCGGTACCAGCTTTCCCTCGTATTGGGCTTTGACCGATAACAAACATAGGTGAGCACCCAACGTTCGTTGATCGCATCGTAGGTTGGCATGGGAGACCACAGGCAAGCATGGGTGTCCGTTCCGTCAAAGTTGCCGCTGGACTCCATTAAGGTGCTTACACGTTCCCAGTGCACCGAATCCTTACTTCGCCAATAAGCGAGCTTCGTGCGTGTCCAGATGGGAAGCCCCGACATCTCCGTCGTAAACAAATGATATGCGCCGTTCAGCTTGAGCACTCGACCTCCCTCGAAGCCATAGCCGTTCCCTTCCGTACCCGGCTTCCCGTCGGTAATAACGGGTGTAGAGTGAACCGAACTTACTTTGAAAATTACATCCGTCATGTAAATGACCTCCTCGTCTCGCCTTTAATTAACACGCGAACTCCATACGGAGGAATGTTAACATTCTCCTCCATGGCTGCTCCCGTAAATGCATCAGTGTACGCTCCGTCCAACCTGGTAATGGCTTGTTGACCCAGATGGTTCAGCAGCATGAGGTAGGATACGCCGTCATTCATTTTGGCAACAGCCTCTACGCCGTCTGTCTTCTCCTGAAGCAGGGGAGCGATCCCTTCCTCCTGGAGAATTTGCTTCATCAGCAGCTCCATCGCCTTCTCATCCAGGTCGCAGCCAACATAGATCACCCTACCCTTGCCGTAGTTGTTCACCGTTATGGCTGGCTGACCTTTATAAAAGTGACTTCCATAGGTTGCAAGCACCTGTGCTCCCGTTAAGGTAAGCACATCGCACCATATCGATGCCGTTCCTTGGCCAAAGTCTCCTTGAACGAGAACCGTTCTTCCGTTGTTCAGCGAGTCGAACTCTTCCAACTCCACCCCGGCCAGTTCCCGGAATAACCCGGGAACTGTAAGTTCTGTCATCCGGTTGCTCCAGGTCTTGGTACCGCTCCGGAACGTTAAAAGCAGTGTGCCGCCGCCTTCCACATAGGCCTTGCACTTGTCTGCGATTTCTTCCGTTACCAGATTAAAGGCTGGCATCATCACCAGCTTATATGAAGAGAAATCGCTCTCGACAGCGGTTACATCCAGATTCACATGATGCGCAGCAACCGCTTGATAGTAATCGCTCAGCAATCCGTTATACTGAAACTTTACATTGTGGGGCTGCCCACGGTGACTCCAGAAATTGTCGTAGGATTTGATCAAAGCAACCGAGCTCACATTCTCCGAACCTACGAACAATTGGGATAGCTGCTCCATCTCTGCGCCAATCTGTTGAATTTCCCTGTACCTGCGGCGCCCGATTCCGTCATGATCCAGAATGCCGTACCAATACTGCTCAATGCCGACCGTGCAGGCCCGCCAGCGGAAATACACCATGGCCTCCGCCCCGTGCGCGATCGCTTGGTACGTCCACAGCCGAACCTGACCGGGTTCCGGGGTGTCCCCAAGCATTTGCCAGCCGCAAGGACCGCTCTGTTCTTCCATCATCCAGAAATTCTGATTCTTAATCCCTCGCATCAGATCATGGGCCATGGACACATTACTCCAGGATGATTTGCCCCACATGTTGTTCGGGTAGTTGTCCCAGCAGATAAAGTCCAGATCCTTGCCCAGCTTGAAATAGTCCAGTTCGCTATAATGCCCCATTAGGTTATGGGTAATCGGCTTGTCCGTGCATGCTCGGATTTCATCAATCTGTATGCGCTGATACTCGGTAACGGCATCCGTGTAGAAGCGGAAATAATCTAGCACAAGGCCCGGGTTATGATTATAGGGCGCAGACACGAATACCCCTGAGGCCGCATTCTGGCTAAAGCCGTCGGACGCGGAGTACGTTGGTACGATGACTTCTTCCCAGTCGCGGTAGGTTTGACTCCAGAAGACTGTCCCCCACTCCCTGTTCAGGTTACCGATATCCTTATACCGGTTTCGCAGCCATAACCGGAACGCTTTGAGGCAGCTGTGGCAATAGCATGGCCCGCCGAACTCGTTGTCGATTTGCCAGGCAATCACATGCGGGTGATCCTTGAAGTGCTCCGCCATTCGGTGGGCAATGGTTCGAGAGTAGTCCCTATACACCTTATGGTTAGGGCAATAATGGCGTCGCGTGCCGAACCCCTTGGTCAGCCCGAATACGTCGGAAGGATAAGCGTCGGGATATAGATCCATCAGCCATTTAGGCGGTGCGGCTGTAGGCGTTCCGAGAATGATCTGAATTCCCTCAGCGGTAAGTACCTCGATCGCTTCGTCCAGCCAAGCGAAATCGTATCTTCCTTCCTCTGGCTCCATCTTAGCCCAAGCGAACTCCGCGAGACGAACTACATTGATATGGGCCTCCTTCATCATCTTGGCATCTTGAGGCCAGCGTTCCTTAGGCCAATGCTCAGGGTAATAATCGACACCAAAATACATGCTCATCCATCCTTGTCTTTGTAGTAGGAACATCATTATTTTGTTGGTATAATAGATGCATGGCATCATTATATTACTTGCAATTAACTATCGTAAATCATATGTATTTGCGTTGGATATTACTTTTTTGCGATTAGGTTGAGAAGGGATTTGGAATATGAGAGTAGGACATTTTCTGGCTCCGCCCCGTTACGGAGAATACGTCTGTTACCCGGAATCCTTCGGGCACATATACGATGATCCCACGCATGGGGAACGCAGAGACGCACAAGTTTTCCCCATGTTCAACTTACATTTACTCTTTAAGGGCGCTGGTACGATTCATTACAGGGGGCGGTGGGTGGAACTGCAAGAAGGTACCGGATTCCTGTACGCTCCGGGAACCGCCCAGATGTACAGCACCGACAAGATGAAACAGTGGTCCGTCAGATGGGTTCACTTTTACAGCACCTCCTTCACTTCTGTCTTAGAGAGCAGGTGCAGAGTGGATGGGGTATGGCTTTTTTCTTGGAAGGGAGCCCCGCGGCTGATTACCCTATTCGACGAGTTGCTTACGTATGGGGATACGATCAAACAGGAAGAAGAGGCCCACTTCTCGGCGCTCTTCTACGAAATTTTGGTTGAACTCATTCAGAACGGCGAAAACCTGATTGGCTCACCTGCGGCTGGACTTCGTACAAGGATACTAAATGCGGCAGACTGGATCAGGGCTCATTGCCACGAATCGATTACCTTGGACCAGATGGCCGAAGTGGCCGGCTACAGCCCATACTATTTCAGTAGACAATTCCATGAAGTGGTAGGGAAGACACCGATGGGCTTCTTACTGGAGAGTCGGATCGTCCGTTCCAAACAATTGCTATCCACGACCGAACTTAGCGTCCGTCTCATATCGGAGCGAGTGGGCTTCTCGCAAAGTTCATATTTTATCCGTAAGTTCCGCGAGCAACAAGGAATGACGCCAGAGCACTTCCGGCAATATAGAGGTTGAAGAACGAAATAAGAAAAACCGTCAGGAAAGTTTCATCCTGACGGTCCGACCCTAATACACACACTGCTTTGGTCTTCAGCTGGGTTCAATATATCTTTCACAAATTCAGTTACACTCGAGCGTAACAGTGTTAGATAGCGTTCATACACTCCTTGCGAGTTTCGTTCTGAAGTGGATACACCGCGCTCCGCAAACTCTTCCGTAATCTCTGCTATGATCATATGCTGCTTAAAGCGAAGCTGCCCAACTAAAGCAAGCACGTCAAAACCATATGAAGTATGCATCATAGCAAGCAATGCTGCTTCTGCTGATTTGTAGTATGTCTTTGGGTATGCGCAGTTTGGATTAGAACAGACATAGGCCATGATCCAAGCTTGAATGACACCGTTTAACGTGGAGATATTTTTCTTCCAAGCTGTATGACTTCGCTTCAGCTTTGCTCACAATGAATGCAGTTAGAGAATTCAGGTTGGAAGGTTTATTGATTACCTAAATAGTCTTTTGACCCCCCGGCAAATGCCAAGGCAGCACATTCTTCAGATCGATCGCCTGATTGCGATCCATGGCAATTATAAACGAGATGCTCGTACGGACCCCCTTGATTTTAATTAAGCTTAACCCTAACATGCAATGCTGTCCACAAGATGTCCTATCTCTTACCGTTCTTGAAATCCTTCGGCGTCTGACCTGTATATCTTTGGAAAATTTTCGAGAAATGCCCTGTGTGAGAAATGCCCACCTTCTCGGCAATCTCATACACCTTCACATTGCCTGTTAAAATGAGCTCTTTCGCTTTCTCCACGCGATACCGGAGCAAATAATCCGTATAATTTTCCCGCATGGCTTTCTTAAACTCACGAGTAAACTGACTGGGGCTCAGCCCTACATAGTCAGCTACCATGGAGGAAGAAAGCTGCTCATGATAGCACTCATGTGTATAGGTCAGGGCCGTTTTGATCTCCCAGCGCAAAGCGGACTGACTGGGCTGCTGGATGAGCGTCAGCGTTTGACTTAAGCAATCTGTCAGCTCCTCAAGCTTGCTGGCGGCGGCTGCCTGCTTCTCCAGCTTAAGTTGAGGGACGCCAGCGTCCTCGGCTTTCTTCTTTATCCACTGTGCCGCCCAACTTCTCAGCTCCTCAGGATTAAATCGTTGTGATCTCATGTGTACGGCTAACGCTTGCATCACCTTATCAGGCGTTTCCATACCCGAAACTGCGGCCTCCAGCTCCTGCTCCATTTGCTTGCGAGCCTCTGACCGAAATGGGACGTTTTCCCCAATATGATAGGCATTCAGTATCTCACCTTTTTTCTCATAAAAGGCTAACAATCTTAGCCGATCACACACGGCCCCCCCTTTGGAGAGTGCTTCCAAACTAGGAAGGATACCCGCAATATACGCACATGCTTCCACCTTCATCTCAACGCGCAAAAATGTAAGCAATTTACCTGCCGTCAACTGCATCTGGGCCATGCTGATGTCCGCATGAATACGGGAATCTGCGTTATAGATGATGCCGAATCGGCCCGGGCTCCGCTCAAAAACATCCACATGCCTATCCATTTCCCGCATCCGCTCTTTCAGACGAAGAACTGGACTGTTTCCGTCCAGATCTACTTCAATCGTCTCGAAGTAGCACTCCACTTCCATATAAGCAATGGCACCTCGCTGAATGGCCAGTCTTTTCTTCGACGCTTGCTCCCAGACGTTCGACGCGTCCCCATGTCCCCCGAGCAATTGCAAGTAAAATCGACTTTGTACCCAGTCCAGATTTTCATGAACGAATCCCAGCAGCTCTTGCTTCACGCCTTGCTCACTGCGTTCTGCTACAATTTCACGCCGCTTCTGATCAAGAGCTTCATACAGCTTTTCTTCCAATTTCAAATCGTTTTTCAGCAAATAATCGTCAACGCGCAACTGAAGTGCCTGCTGGGCGAAGGAAAAATTGGCGTGTGAAGTCAGCAGCACGACTTTGATCTGGGGAAAACGGGAACGAATCATCTGCGTCAGTTCTAATCCGTCCTGGACAGGCATCGTAATGTCCGTAATCACAATATCGGGAACCAGCTGCTCACAGAGCTCACCGCCGATTTGCCCGTTAACGGCCTTCCCTACAACCTCAAAACCCCATTTTGCCCAAGGGAATAACTGACAGATTCCTTCCAGAAAGAAGGGGTCATCTTCGACCAAAATTACCTTCAACGGTTCGGTTTCATGCACGTGTTGTCTAGGCATCCTTCGCTTCAACCTCCATGGGGATCAGAATTTTCATCTGGGTGCCTGCACCCATTTCGCTGCTCACCTGTAATCCGAACGCAAATCCGTACTCCAGCTTCAATCGTTCATCCACATTATAAACGCCAAGCTTGTTTAAACCTCTTACGTGCGACTTGGCTGATTTCTCAAAGAGCCCTTGCTGCTGCTTGGGGGTCATTCCAACACCATTATCCGATACGGTTACCTGGAGGATAGTACCACACCGCTCTGCCGAAATGCGTAGGTTCCCTCCTGTTTGTCTAGGCATAAGCCCATGGAAAATGGCATTTTCTATTAACGGCTGAAGGGTCATTTTGGGCATCCGAATATCCTGCAGTTCCTCGTTGACATCGATTTTCCACTCGAATACCTTAGGATAACGAATTTGCTGAAGATGGATATACGCCTTAGCAATTATCAACTCATCCCGCAAACAGATAATAGCATCCACTTTATCCATGCTGAACGTTAAAATATCGGACAGGGCTACGATCATCTCCTCCGATTCTCTAACCTTCCCTAGCTTGACGGACCAAAGAATGGAGGTTAGCGTATTTTGAAGAAAGTGAGGATTCATTTGAGCCGCAAGCGCTCTCATTTCCAACTCTTTTTTCTCCTGTTCTCCCTTCAGCAAACTTAGCGTCGTATCGTTAATACGTTGAATCATCCGATTGTATGCCGAAGAGAGACGGCCAATTTCATCATACCGCTCCAGCATTCGAGGGGACTCGATAAGTGACGTAGGATCCTTGCCCATATGACGAACCAGCGATGTAATCGGCTTGGAAAAGTATCTTGATATATAAAGAGCCACACCTAGGGCCCAAATAAACGCTCCCAGAAAAATATAAATTAACGTGAATCGTACATCCTGCAGGGCGGAGAACAGATCCTTGTTATCGACGGTCAAAAGCATATTCCATTTGAGAGAGGCGATTTCTCTTTTGAATACGAGACCAGACGCAATCGTTTGATATTGATCTTTCTCACGCTCCCAGGAAGCGGCAAGCGCTTCGTTCGGTATATACCGATCCTGCTGCGCCTTCATCCAAGGTGAGCCTGCTTTAAACGCGAGAGGAAAGTACTCCCTTGTATATAAAGCAACGTCTATTTTGCTGCTGCGTGTCAGATAGTCCAGCTTCTGCTCAAGCGAGCGTAAATTGATATTGAAAGCAAGAATTCCTTTGTTCTTCTGTGTCACGGGATCATCCACGTTCATAGCAAAGGTAAGGGTCGGTCCGGATAGCTGAGAATTGTAGGGAATCGTTTGCCAAATACTGTACTTGTCTTTACTTTCTTGCAATAACTGTGCAATCATCGGCTCCTTATGAACTTCCCAATATCCGTATGGGTATCCAGCCACATGACCGTCTGGCCATATGAAGTAAGCCGTATACACAAGCTCTGTGTTGCTTGCGACAAAGTCCTGAAACATCGACCAGATTGCTTTGTCCGACTCTCCATATAACGCTGGTGATTTACTTAAGGCTTGCATCGTTTGGCGTACATTCTGGGCCATGAGGTCCATGTAATCAGCCATTTTATCCGCCGTATCAGACACTCGTTCAATCTGCTGCCTTTCGTACAGATCGCCCATATAGCGCTGAGTGAGCAGACCCACCAGCAAAATGATCACGGTAACAAGCACGAGCAGCATAATAAATAGCTTTAACGAAAGGCCGAAGCGAGGGGACAATTTGCCCAGTGCCATCGACTCTAGATTGAATTTCACCTCACATCGTCCTCCATTCCTGAAATGGTCAGAAGGCACATGCTAGCAGCATGCGCCTCTTTCCGTTTCATAGTCCCTATTTCTTCGCTGTTGACTTCTCGACTTCCTTCTGAACGGCTTCATAAACTTTATCCATTCCATATTTGTTGTTTTCATCGAGGAACGCTTTCCATGCGGCATCGTCTAAAGGATCTAGATTGCCAAGGAAGAATTTCGCTTGATAGGTATCGATGCCTTTGCGATAGTCTGGATACTGCTTGAACACAGCAAGCCCAGGGAAAAGCAGGGAGCTCCGATCCGTAGGCACTACATATTTGTCGTAATCCTTAGCCAGTATGCTCGCATATTTGTTCGCCAACTCCAGCAAGGAAGGCTCATCCTTATATTTGGCCAGGAAGGCTTCTGAATTCACATGATTATACGAACGACCAAAGCCATACATGCCCAAATACGATTTACCATCTGTCACATAAGCGTTATTATATACCGGCTTGCCGCCTTCAACGGTATGCTCTTTGCCTGGAAGCCCCATTTCCGTAAAGAACGTGCCTTCCGGTGAATAAAACCAATCCATCAATTTCGTAATGCTATCCCAATCCTTGGCAATTGACGTTACAAATGTTATCGATTGATGCTTGCTTCCAGGTGCATTTGCGTAAAACTTGCCGTCCTTTGAATTGACAATTGGATTCTCAACCATCGCCCATTTTGCGTCTTTAAATCCATTTTGCAGCAACTTGCGTGCGTAATCAAGCACGATGGTTCCATTGGTCTCAACAATGCCTACCTTGTTGTTAACGATCTTGGTCTCCTGTGCTTTATCGTCCGTAATGCCTTCTTGGTCAATCAAGCCATCCTTAAACCAGGACTGCACTGTCTTGAACGCATAGCGTCCGTTCTCAGTCGCATACGGGTTCATACGCTTGCCGTCAATCACAACATCCGACCATGGATTGGCGCCCAGGAAGGTCATCCATTCGTTCATTTGCCCGAAGTTCTTTCTTGGCACCATACCGAAAGTGTCATTTTTGCCATTGCCATCCGGATCATTCTTCACGAAAGCTTTCATCAAGCTGGTCAAATCATCGGTTGTCTTCGGCATCTGCAGACCCAGCTTATCGACCCAATCCTTGCGCACCCAGAAATAACTTAGGTTCGGATTCCCGAGTGCCGGCCTCGTTGGGAAGCCATAGTTCTGCCCGTTATTCCGAGAGGAGCCCTCCCATACTGCTTGTGGAACATTAGCGGTCATGTTCGGCATTTTGTCCTTATACTGCTTCAGCTTATCGTTAATGGGAACGATGGTGCCATTATCCATCCATTCCTGCTGGACGTCAAAATATTGAAACATATCGATTTGCTTACCGCCGGCGAGTTCCACAGCGAGCTTCTGTTTAAACTCGTCCCCTGTGCCAGGGTAATAAATTGGAACAAGTCTTATACCCGTTTTCTCAAAAATGTAACGCGTGTACGGATTGTCCTGTTGATCATCCCCGGTCTTACCGAAAGCGGACTGTGCAGATGCAACCATATTCATGGCTACGGTAATTTTGGGTGCGGTTTCCCACGTTACCTTGGGCTTATTGTCGCTTGGCGCCACAGTATTGGAAGCACCCTCCCCACCTTTGGAGCACCCTATCAGTGTAGAAGCAAGCAAGGTAAGTCCTGTGCTGACGAGCAGCAGCTTTTTGAATCGAGTTTTCATCTGTCTTTTTCCTCCCTTTTATATTGTACATTTTTATCGTCCATCCGCGAAGCGGAGAGAACACACTAATTACTTAATAGAACCGACCATCATCCCTTTGACAAAATACTTCTGTACGAATGGATACACAAGTAGAATAGGAAGCGTTGTCAACATGAGCGTAGCCGCCTTGACTTGATCGGGTGCGATGGCATCGACTTCTCGCTCAATCGTTTGTCCAGTCGAGGAGGTAATCGTGCCGACCTGAATGATCTCTCTCAAATACACTTGAAGCAGCTGCTTTTTCTCATCCAAATAGATGATCGAGTTGAAGAAGGTATTCCAGCCTCCTACCGCATTAAACAAGGCAAGTGCCGCGATGACCGGCATGGAAAGAGGAACCACAATTTGAAAAAAAGTACGAAAGGGTGACGCACCGTCAATAGAAGCTGCTTCCTCCAGCCCCTCCGGAAGCTGACTGAAAAAGTTTCGAAAAATAATAACATGCCATATATTAATGGCCGCTGGCAGCCACAGAGCCCAATAGGAATTAATTAAACCCAGGCTTTTAATAAGCAAATACGAAGGGATAAAGCCCCCGCCTCCGAAGAGCATAAGAAAGACCAGCACGTTCATGATAAGGCCGCGTCCCTTGAGAAAGGATTTGGACAAGGGATAAGCGAAGGCCATGCTCATGACGGTTTGAATAACGGTGATGAACGCTGTGAAATAAATCGTTTGAAGAAAAGAGTTGATGAAGCGTTTGTCGCCCATCACGTACGTATACGTGTCCGTTTGAAAGTTAACAGGCCACAGGTTCACACGTCCAGAAATGACATCAATGGAGCTGCTGAACGATACAGCAATGGTATTCACCAGCGGGTACAGCATCACCAGAATGAGGAAAATCATAAAGCTAATATTACAGATGTTAAACATGCGTTCTCCTGTCGTCGGCTTGATTAGCAATTGGAGCCCTCCTCTCTAGAATACAGCTTCATTACGCAGCCACTTGGCAATGCGATTAGCTAGAATAACTAATCCAAAGCCTATGACGGATTGAAACAATCCAAGCGCCACGGAGAAGCTGTAACGCTGCTGCACAATCCCGACATTGTAATTATAAGTACTGAATACCTCAGAGATTTGCTGAACAGAAGGATTGGATAAAATGAATATTTTTTCAAATCCGACATCCAGCATATGCCCCATTTGCAGTACAAGGTTCAATACAATGACGAACGCCATGCCGGGCAGCGTAATATGCAGCATGCGACGCAAGCGGCTTGCTCCGTCCATAATCGCCGCCTCGTACTGTTCTTGCTCAATCCCCGTTATAGCCGCCATATACAGGATGGTTCCCCATCCTGCACTCTTCCAGATTTCACCTGAAACGAGAATGGGATAAAACCAGGATTGCTGAAGCAGCAGCATGAACGGCTCAACTCCCAGCCACTCGAAAACGATGCGGATCGGGCCTGTACTAGGTGAAAGAAGCCGGATAATAAAGCCCCCTACGATGACCCAGGAGAAAAAATGCGGGATATACACGATGGACTGGGTTACACGTTTGAACCATTCCATGCGCAGCTCATTCAACAGCAGAGCCAGCACGATGGGAGCCGGGAAAACGAAGATTAGCTCCAGCAGGTTGATGGTGAGAGAGTTTTTCAAAATCCTGAAAAAATCCGGATGATGAAACAGCACCTTGAACCAGTCCAGTCCCACCCAGGGACTTCCGTTAATCCCTTTAAAAATGTTGTAGTCCTTGAAGGCAACCGTAATCCCGTAAAATGGCGCTATTCGAAAAATTGCGATGAGAACGATGCCGGGAAGAAGCATCAAATAATAAAATTTGTATCGATTGACATATCTCCAGAAGTCGCTTCTCACCTTTGGTCGGGTCGAAGGCAGCACCGTTTCTTCTACAAGCGCTTTCATTCCTATCACCTACTTCAATTGTCTTCCTTACAAGTCTCATTATAGAAGAAAAGCAGCTTGATTCATCTACACTACTCTGCTGTTTTCCGCACTATTCACGCATGCTTTTTACCACGCAATCGTAATCAGTGATCTGTCGTGTGCAGACTCCACCGTGCCTGCAAGCCTGTATGCACCTCTTGTATACGTAATTTCAACAGGTGTATGATTAACCGTTACCTGCTTGGGCGCTCTCTCGGAGGCGAACACGAAAGGCCCCCCCTCCTCCAACACGACAGTTGATCGGTCAGCGCTGTGTGTCATGGATAAAACGGCCGCAGAAGAGATATATTTATCAGCAAGTCCAATTGCTGCGAAGCCATGTAACAGTGGGGTAACGATGTAGAGCTGCAGCTCGCCTTCCTGGAGATGGATAGCTATCCCATCATCCCTTGTTAGGATTCGAAGCTCCTGGCTGAAATGCTCATATACAGCAAACTTGTCACCCTCGAGTCCCGAGATATCATTCACGGAGACCGTCCCTCTCACATCTTCTCCAGCCAGATGGATATTAAAAGCAGCAAGCACGCCGGATTGTCCGCTTCGGTTCCATACCTTTAACGGAATCTTGTCTTCATGGGGATTGGCGAGCAGACAGTCCCTCGTCGGCAGTCCCGGCTGATCGCAGCGGAGGATACGTCCGCTGGACAGGATGAGCGGCCACAGCGTCTGAGCCTTCGTGGCGCCAACGGCATCACTGACATAGACGGGACCGCCGCTGACGGCACGCAGGACCGCATTATGCACCGCATGCGTATGGTGCGACCAGAACATGTCCCAATCGGTCCAGTAGAAAGCGCCGTGAAAGAAGGCATTGTACGCATTTTGGAGCGCATGCTCGTGAAAGCCTTTCGAGTCTTTGGGAAAGAAATCTTCGCTATTTCTTGACAACCCAGAGGATGGGCGTGACCATACGTTTTCCGAAGCCATCCCCATGCAGTTGATCAGCTGACCTCCGAAATGAAGGCCGACAGAAGCCTCCAGCGCTTTATGCGCTTCAGATGCTGCATGTCCAATACTACCTTGGTAAGCAAGTAGGTTGATCAATACACTTTGATAATCCACCTTAACGAAATCGACGCCTTGCGTCTTTAATTGCGCATGCCACTTGTCCCAGAAACGAAAAGCGAACTGGGCATCTGGCTTCGGGATCAGCTTCCCGCAGTTCGTCTTGCGAAGGGAGGCTGCCATTTCCAGCGCAAGCCTGCTCCCGGGTTCAATGCCGTTCCAATATCCGATAAGCGTATGCCAGACGCCGACTTCCTTAATACCGAACTCCGTCTTGAGCTTGCGGATAACAGGCTCTAATCCTTGTGGAAACTTCGCGGGCTGAGCTTCAAAGGAACGCAGCGCATAGTCGTGGTCATCCGACCAGCCTGCGTCGATAATAAACCAGCCGATCGGAAGCCCCAGCTGCTTCATTTCCTCCGCTTTGGCCAGCAGGCCCTCGGCGGATACTTCGTAATAGAACGCATCCCAACTGCACCAGCCCAGCTTGTTCAGCACCTCCGGGAACTTGCGGTTCTCACGCGTTCCGCCGCCCCGCCCGAGCAGACGTAGGCCGGCTGACGCAGCGTTATCCGACAGCAAGAAGGGATTGTCCCCTTCTGCCAATATAAAAGCCAGTGTCTCCACATTACTGTAGCCACCCTCATAAGCCGAAATCGTGATGTCAAAGCCCTCTGCGTTTCCACTTAGCGCCGTCTTGAATGCGTCCGCGCACACAGGCAGGAGATAGTTGTAGGTGTCGCTTGTCTGCCAAAGCAGAGCCTGCGTCCGAGTGGGCAGCTCAGAAGCCGGCTTTATGAAGGCTGGGCGTGTCCACCAATCCTTATACAAATGAATGGCCATCAAGCCATTGGCTTCAGGAAGCTCGGCTGCCAGCAAACGAATCCCCTTTTCCGCCAGCAGGGTATGACTCTTCCCTCCTACCATCTCCCACGTGGATTGGAATCCAACATAGATAGCTGACCAGCCTTCATAGCTTTTCACTCGAATCGTGAATTCGATGGCACCTTTGAGCCCGGAGTAGACCATTATGGTTTCTTCATAGCCGCCTTGGCTGTCAACGCCTTTGCTCGACTTGGTGTCAGAGAGTTCCAGTTCCGGCTCTTCATCTCGGTCCAAGCCAAGCTGTGGGCGAAGTCCCTCCAGTACGGATCGCCCCGAACCATTCAGTAACCGAAGTCCGCTCTGTTCATTGCTAACTTTTAACATGGATTTACCCTCCGCTATTCAAATCACGATGTCATGCAGCGCCAACGTGTTTCTCAGGATCCGTGCCATGATGTCATAGCCGCTCACATTGGGATGAATGCCATCCCCAGCCAACTCGTGCCGCAAGGTGATGCCATCTTCTCCCGTAAGCTCGCTATGATAGTCCACATACACGAAGCCGAGCTCCCCTGCCAGCTCACGAATGGCTGCATTAATCTGCACGAGCATGAGATTTCGTGTCCGATCCGTCTGGTGCTGTGGCAGGTTCGTCGGAAGAATCGAGCAAAGGATTAACGATTGCCCCTGTCGTTCGCACAGCTCGGCAAGTGCTGTCACTTGGGTCACCACATTGCGGGTGATGCACTGTACAAGCTTTTCCTCTTCACACGTAAAATCATCCAACACCCACGTATCGTTAATGCCGACACAAAGTACAATATGCCTCGGCTTTAGCTGCAGGGCATCGGCTTCAAATCGCTGGCGCAGTGACTTGCTTTTGTCCCCGCCGATTCCCCTGTTAATCAGCACCTGCGCTTTGTCGCCGAAGTAGGCGTACAACTCACAGCCTTGGGTAATCGAATCGCCGATGAATACATAATCAACGGCTGCGCCGTTTCGAATCAGCATGTCGTTCTTCACTTGTCCCTCGACCCTTTCCTCGCGATGTTAAGCAATGACGATTTCGCCTAAGTAATACAAGCCTGTCGCTGTTCGAATACGATCGCTCAACGCCAACTCGATGGGACGGGACTTCCCTTCGGAGTCATCGACCAGTCCGACTGCAAGTGCGTATCGGCCTTCCGCCAGCTGCTCGGGAACCGTCCAGACTGCTTGCTCACGGACAGCTTGATCTGGCATCCAGTCTCTGTTATCTGAGCTGGCAGCCTCGATTCGGTGTGATGTCTCGCCCTCTTTTTGCAACTCGACTATCAGCTTAAAGGTTCGGTAGGAAGGCGCTGTACCCCGGTTCAGCCATAGTAAGCCCAGCTCGACCGCACTTCCCGACTTGACTTGGGTAGGCAGCTCCGCTTCCTGTAGAAAGTACCAGTAGCCTGAGCGGTTAGCCAGTGTTCTGGCCAGCTTTGGGTTTTCCGTGAGCCACTGCCTTGGATTGCCATGAAAGCCTACATAGGTTGCATGGCTCTCTTCAACGGCAGCAGTCAGCGGCACGCCTTCTTTCCATGTATCGTTCGTAATGGTATCGTGATAATGATCAAGCTCCATATTAATTGGCTTCGTCCGCCAGAAGGGCTCGAAAAACTCCGGATTGCGCAGCGTGCTGAGTCCGAAGCGATCCGCGAACCATTTCACGCTAATCCCGTCGTCCCTAAGTGTAATGCCTTGATCCAACACATATTGGAAGATGAGTTCGCGCGTGCCATCCATGACCTTGCGGCTGCCCACAATATCGTCACTGATGACCAATTGGCTTCGCTTGTAATACTTGCAATGAATGTCAATATGAGCCTTAATGACGTCAATTGGCCAGTCTTTCAAACTGGAAGCCGCCGTATGCCCCTCGCCCCAATCCCCATAGCTGCCAATATCGACATAGCGTAGCCACGGCTCGCCATCATAGCGCTCTGCGAAGGCCCGGTGAAAAGCTTCCAGTTTCTCAAGGAATATCGGGTCTCCATAATCAGGCTCCCACGTTTCCCCGCCGCTGCGGCATGGAAAAAAAGTCCCCTGTGCGCCCGCCTCCATAACCCACCTGGGGGTTGCAAAGCATTGATCTGCGCCTGTCTCCTTGCAGGAGACACGGAATGACATGCCATAGCCTCGCTCCGTCCAGCGGCGAATTTCCTTATCGATCATTTCCCAATCGAACCGGCCTTCTTCAGGCTCCAGATAGCACCAGGCAAGCCGCAAGTAGATATGATCGAGCCCTGGAAAATCTTCCAGGTAATCGTCAGCAGCCAGGCTGCTTCCGTATTTATGAAGTCCATTATCGAAGTAGTGGACGTACCAGCCTTTGCCGGGATTAGAGCAAACCTTCTGCTCGTCAGCGTATGGACGGAGATCAAGGGTAAACGTAGTTATGGACATTGGAGCCTCCTCGCATTCTGTTGGTTTATGGGTTTCATTCTTCTACTTTAGTAGTGTTCAACCGTCCTAGACTCTCTTTAGCCCTTCCTTATTCCATCTGAAAAGGTATAATTCCTCACCGACATAAAAAACAACTTCATCACCCATCTGCCCAGCCCCTAGAGTAACCCAACTTACCTGTGGCGGTTGCTCTCCTGCCCGGAGCGGCACGATCAAAGTGCCATATCTGCATGTCCCCTTGCCGTCCACTCGATCGGATTCCAGTTTGACCCTCGTTGAGGGCCGCAATTTGTCGATGACATCAGAGATTTGCCCAGATAGAAAGCTAGCTTGCAAGCCCTGAGAAGGATAGATGTGCACAGCAGTCCCTTCATCAAGCGTAATCGCACAACGACGGAATGCGTCCCAATAGGTTTGCTGAGCATTTAGGTGGTAATACATCTGTACGGAGCTGTCCGGTTCAATATGGTTTAGTTCATCGAGCACAATGACAAATCGGCCTTCCATCAGTATAAGTAGCCGCTTATGAATCACTGGCTCATAGTTAGCATGTAAGGCTTCAGCCGCTAGAAAGGTAGCTTCTTGCCACACCCATGTCACTCGTCCGGGCTTCTGGGGGGTAAACTCCCAGTTCGACACATACTCGAACGGTTCCTGATGATTAATCGTAAGCGTGTTATGCCAAGCTGCTGATTTGAATTTCCTTCGGTCTTCGCCTTCCCTGTAGCAATACCGGCCCGGATCGACGATCAGCGGCTTGCCGTAGGCAGTGAAGTCGAAGCCTCCCGGATCGATGTGAGCATGCCCGTTCTGAACGGGGGTTCGGCAAGCGAAAAAGAGACTCAGCCCCTCGCGACTCCAATTCGAACGCATCATCACTTGACTTAGCTCCCGTTGCCAATTCATCAACGGAAGATCTCCCTGATCGGTAGCTTGCATCTCCTTTAATGATGAGAATAATGTTTCCAGTCCCCGAATTTGCCACAAGTACGGCAGGGACGCTTCTGAAATCTCTTGTTGATTCATAAATCTACGGAGACGGTGTAAGAGGTCTGTATGACCGAAAGCAGCATATCCAAATACCGCTGCGCGGACAGGGGAAGGCACCGCATCGGAATCACCCCACGGAACATTCGTACCGGTCGGCCTGCTGCTATGTATCGAGTAGTCCAGCGCTTGCAGGATTTGCTGCTCATAGGATGAAGACAGTGGCCTGCCTGCTTCCTGCGAGGTCTTATAAGCAAGTGAGAACCAGTGCATGGAGCCATTGTGATAGCCTGGACATCCCTCGATGTGTCCCCCATCCTCAGTGATCTGTTTCTCGGCACAGCGCTCTAATTGCAGGCATGCCAGCTCCTTCCAGGCCTCTGCATCCTTCAACTCCGGAAAAAGCGTACAGAGCGTCAGCAGACCAAGCATTTCCATCAACAGATGGTTATGATCTCCACTTGGCCATAGAAGAGGACTAACAGAGGACAGAAATTGCCCTTGCTCATAAGCAGAATGGTACAGCATAGCAACGAACTGAGGGGACAAGCTGTCGGCGTCAAGAAGCGCGTGCAAGCATAAAGGGTACACCTCAAACATGCGGATTCCACAGTTCAAGACACTCCAAGGTCCTACGCCGTCATACCGCTCATAGAGTCTGGAACAATCTTCTAGGAGAATCTCCTCCCTAGGACATTGCTCCACCCAATCCTGCCACTCTTGAAGAATTTTATCCAAGAAAACCGACTTGCCTGTCAACGAATAGCCATAGATGAGGTGCTTCCAATGGTATTTGCGATTGAGCTCAGCTTCGTACTGGGGGTCACCTACGGGGTTCTCATGCCAGAGTGGCGGATTGCCCACGAAGAAACGCTTTTTCATCGTACCAGATAACACTAGCCTTCCGTTTAATGTATCGTTGGCTTGATCGACTAACTGCTCTGCATAGCCTGGGTGTTCCTTCCAGAGATAGTCAGCCTTCGCTTGGAGTCCTCCCATTCGCTGCTCCATCTGAAGCTTCCAGCGCTGCGTTGCTTGTTCGAACAGTTGTTGAACCGATAACGGGACTGCTAATATTTCGTTTAAAGACAACCTGCTCTCACCCCTTTATGAGTTTCATTCTACTTCCTGAACATAATGAATTCAGCACACTACTCTGCTATTTTGTGCAGAATTTCCGCACATGGGGAAGCGGGGTAAAAACGGGAAAACCAGGCGGAGCCGGAACGAAGGGGGTGCTTATTTTGCAATCACACAAATCGTATATACAAAGAAGCTTCCCTCCCTTACTAAAGGTGAGTTGAAGCTTCTTTGCTCAGTTTGGATACTGACTTATTGGTTATTCCTCTTAGTACGGGGAAAGATACTGTCCATCAATGACCGTTGTCGCAGCCAACCCCGGTCCGCTCCAGCCAACTGCTACATGATCGCCGACCGTATTTTCCTTGTGTACAACTTCAATATAATACGATTGGCCCGCAACCAGATTAACGGGTGATGAGGTTTGCGTAGCATACTTCGTCCATTCCCTCACGCCGGTCCATGCGTTGGTATACGCAATTTTCAGCTTATTCGCAGGATTGCTGCTCGTGCTCAGATACAAATCAGCGGAATCATCCCCCGCCACGCTGAAGGTATACGACCCCGAAACCGCAGGATGAAGGTATCCGCGAATCCGGTCACCGTAGTTATCCGCCCAGTTCACGGGCCCTTCGAGCTTCGTCAGCATTTCCGTTCCCGCAGGAGGCGTACTTACAGGGACGGAATAAGCTGCCCCTCCGGATATCACCGTCCAATAGTCCCGTGTAATCGTTCCTGTAGGAGACGTCACAAAGACTGAATCGAAAGACACCGCATTGTAGGCGCTGCCGACTCCGATTTTACCGGAGCTTAGCGAGGTGTCTTGAACCCGGTTAAATAATACCTGGGAAGCGCTCCCTTTCACAGCTACTACCGAGATGTATCCTCCCAGCTCATAAGTCACATTGATCGTGGTGTACTTACCGCTAACCGCATAGCTGGATGGATAGGTGGCAATTGTTGAAGCAATTCCTCCCACCACCTTCAACAGTTTAACGGTGTTGCTTGCGCCTCCGCCAAGCTCCAACGCATAATAGTTGCTGCTGTCCGAGTAATTGAAAATCACCCGTGTTGTGTTACCCGCCGCCGTGCCAGACGGCTTGATGCCAACGGAGTAGGTGTACGTCCCGCTGTACACAGCCCCGTCATAAATACCTTGAGCCGATGCAGGGAAATTCGCCACGCTCAATACTTTGCCGCTGACAGCGGCATTCGTGAGTGTCCAGCCGGACGCTGTGCCATTGTTAAAATCCTCCGCGTACAGCGTCGAATAAGTCGGTGTCGGGGAAGCGAAGGGCCCTTGAGCCGGAACAGGCACGTTGGCCGGGGCTCCGATCTTCCACATGCCAAAGCAGATGCTTCCAAAATACGCTTCATGGCTTGCCGGGTTAACCCGCACCACTGCAGCAGAGCGCCCGCCATCCATGCCGAATTGCGGGTTGTTGTTTCTCGTGCTGCGCGTTAAGGTGGTCCACGTTGTGCCTCCATCTGTCGAACGGAACACGGCAGCATCCGAATTATAAATATTCGCTGCACCTGCTGCATACACAATGTTGGTATTCCCAGGGTCAACCGCCACAGACCAAATGACGCGATTACCGAATTGATCCAGCGGCAGACTCGAGGTTTTCTCCGTTAAGGTTTCTGCAGCCACATCATAGAGATACAACTTCGCGTTGGAAGCTGCGATCCACACTCTGTTACGAGCATGATCAAAGGCGACATCCCCGACGCTGCCCTGATTTGGCATTGTGACAACTGTCCCCCAGGTTGCACCTTTGTCGAAGGAGCGAACCACGCTGCTGCCATTGGAGCCGTAAAGCTCCTTTGCCCCAACAGGGCTGTAAGTCAGTACACCACGGACGTTAGACATCGGCTTCCACGTTAGTCCCTGATCCGTACTCCGGTATTCATAAGCAAATAACACATTGCTGTCTGTCGGGTCCCCCAGGGAAACTTGCTGTCCTCTGAGCTCGATACCCGTATCCGTATAATCGGTTCCGCCATTTCGTGTAATCTTCAAAAATCGTGGATCGGTCCAACCCGCAGCATTTCCGCCATACAGGATTTGAGAAGTAGCTGCATAAGCACCATATACATATCCATAGCTGCCGAAGCCGCTCATATTTAGGTATTTCCACGTAGCTGCACGGTCCGTCGTTACCGCTGCATTGTAATCCTGAAAGCCAAGCAGCAATAGATTTGAATCGAATACGTTCCAGTTGAACAGGCCGCCTATCATCACACCGTTGTCACCGTTTCCAGACCAGCGGAAGGTACTTCCCCCATCCGTGCTTTTCGTCACCCAGTCGCCGCCGAACGAATAGACCGTATTCGCATCGGTTGGATGCCACGCAAAGATCCCGTTCTTATCACCGTATTTCAGAAAAGCCAGGCTGTTATCGAAGGTTGGCTTCGTCCAGGTCAATCCGCCATCCTTGCTGTAATAACGCTGCTGGTTGTACCAGACACCCGTATCCTGAGAGAGCAGCATATAGCTAGGATTAGCCGGACTTACCTTCAGATTGTAAGGCCCATTATTTTGAAACGGACCCGTACTGCTCGTAACCATTTTGGTAAAATGCTGACCCTGGTCGATCGATTTGTAGACGCCATCACTTTTCGTGATCCAAACTGAGTTCGGCTCAGAAGGAATAACGTCCAAGGATTTCACAGCGGTTGTTTCTATGGGTGTAAAATGGCTCCCGCCATCTAAGCTTCTGTAGAAACCGGTGCTGTTGGCCGCATAGACAATGCCACCCGTGGGACTCACCTTAATGCGGGAGCTGCCATATGCGGATGTATTCGGAATTTCGGCCCACGATGCTCCGCCATCAAGACTTTTGTAAAGGGCGGGATGATCCGTTGCGTTCTTATCGGCCGATTCGCCACCAATCCTGGACCAATACACCGTTTTGGTATAGCCTGCTGCCCCATCATAAGAGCTGGGATCATAGGCAATTTGTGCATCGCGAAAATCGTGATGACTGGAAATGTTTTGTAAGCTTACGCCGTTCCAAGTAAGACCCTTATCGATTGTTAGATAAAGACCATTCCAGGCATGTGCCCCACCATTCGCTCCTACAGCTATCGCGCGGTTCGCATTCCTAGGATCGATTACAATACCGGAGTTCCCCGTAGCATCGTACCCATTATTGGCAGGCTGCCAATTCAAGCCTCCGTCTACGCTGCGAAATAATCCGCCAACATCTGTGCCCGCCATTAGAAAGGAAGGCTCGCTTTCAGCAATCGCGATACCTGCCAGCCACTGGCCACCTTCGCCTCCCGTGTACCCCGCATCTATAATCGTCTGATTCACCAGCGGCACCGGGGTCCATGACTCCGCAGAAGCCGCACCTGCCTGGGCAAATGAAATCACCCCAATTATGAGCATTAACCACCATCGTTTTTTCATAAGTTGCTCCTCTCTCATTCAAATCATTTACGGGTCCAATCAACACGGCATCTCTTGAAATGTTTGTGCTTCCTTCTTAAGAAGGACAACCATCACCCTCCCGATCATAATTGTAAGCGCAACCAACTATTTGGAACAATTCTTACTTTACTAACAGAACAAGGCAATTGCCACACGCTACTCTGCTATTTTGTGCAGGAATTACGCAAAAACCGCTAACCCCATTAGGATTAACGGTTTTTCTCTAAGCTAGCTTCTGTGTAGTACCGCCTTCAATTTTAACTGTATCCCCATTCACGTTAATCCAAACTGGCTGGGCGCAAGGGTTGTGAACAATAGTATAATCCGAAGTAAATTGCAGCTGACGAATCGATTGAAGATAATTATAAATCTCGATATTGGTGGCGAACCAGATCTCGCTGTCTGTAGCGAGCTTTTCACAGATTGACTCCATCATTCCCCAGTTCTTGTCATGGTCAAACTCATAGCTGTGTCCCCAAACATAAAATAACCCGATGCCCTGCCAATACGGCAGCTTCAGGAAGTACTCCGCGCGTTCCAGTAAGCTGTTATTATGGTGAGTAGTGGGATGCCAGGTCAGGAATCGTTCTGGCAGGTGGTAGGAGGAATGCGATGCTGTGGTACGCGCATAGACCATACCAAGCTCTGCGAGAGTGTCCGCCACCTCGCTGGTATGTGTCCCAAATGGATAGGACATGCCTCGTATGGGATAGCCTACTAGCCTCTCTAATTCCTTGCGGTCCTCCATGATCTCCGCAATCAGTCTCTCGCGGGGCACCTGTGCCAGATGAGGGTGGCCTACGGTATGAACCGATACCTCATGACCATTATAAAGTGACTTCACTTCTTCTCTCGTAACAACATTCTCTCGCCCCAAAGCTCCTGAGTTTAAATGAAACGTCCCTTTTACCCCATATTGATTAAATAGGCCAACCAATTGTCTATCCTGAATTTTGCCGTCATCGTATTAAACGTGACGATCTTTGATGTTCCGCCTGGAAATCGGTCCAGAGCTACTTTCACTTTCACTTCCATGAGTAACCTCCCGAATACATATAATTGATACATATGCCAATTATAGCAGGAAAACCATTGAAGCCGGGCAGATTCGCCCGCTCCAATGGCTTTATAACAGTAATCTTGTACCTGCGCTCATTTTACTTGATTACAACGTCATCCACACGCACAGCTGTCCGGTTTGTCACAAGTCCGAACTTCCCTGAAGCAAAGGTTGAATCCGAAGCGGTCAATTGCTTGATACCGTCTACATAGAAGTCCAAACGGTTGCCATTAACAACAGCCTGGAAGGTATAGGTGGTACCTAGAGCTGCAGTGAAAGCTTTCGTCGCTAGCACCGTTTTGGTCCCACCAACTGACTTGCTGATTTCAAGGTTCCCGTTTACATACAAGAAGCTGTAGCGATTATTCGCGTCTGCCACCCGTGCCAAAATTCCAAACGTTGGTGCACCGCTGGTACCAAAGGCCGTCGGGGTGACTTTCGCAGAAGCCACAACATTCGTCCAGCTCCCCAAACCAGTGAAGGCAAAAGCCAACGCTTCCTTGTCCGATTGAACCAAAGCGTACGTAGCTTGCGAAACCGTCCAAGTCCCGCCGCTCAGCGACCAATTGGCCAGTGACGTTGTATCGAAGCTATTGGCATACAGCACAGCGCTCGATGAAAGTACAACTTCATTTGACGGCGTACCTTCTCCAGCCAAATTGTAGGCGCTCACTTTGACATAAGTGGGAGTCCCATACGTAATCCCAGTGACCGTATAGGCTGTCACATTCCCCAGATTGAGCGGAGCCCCATATACGCCGCTGCTTGAGCCTAGATACAGATTGTACCCGGCAGCTGCCGTCACCGCATTCCAATTCAGCTCAGCCAGGTTCTGCACAAGCACACCATTAAGTGCCGGAGAGGCAGGAGCTGTAGAAGGAATGAGTTCACTAACGGCCACGTTATCGAATTTGGAGGCACTGTATTCTGTTCCTGCTCCAATGGTTCCACGAAGTGTAGCGATTCCGTTGAGTCCTGTAAACAGCGCGGTCACTTCACCCGTCCGATCCGCAGAGACGGAGACTGATCCGTCAAAATTACGGACAATCTTGTACTGGATTTTCGCATCAGATTGGTTCGTATAGCTCACAGTGCCAACGGTTGATTCCGTGCCATTGATTCTTTTTAATATAGAAACTGCTGTCGGCTTAATCGCCAAATAATAATAATTACTACTGTCCACGTAGTCGAAATAAATCCGTGCGCGATTGACATCGCCATCACCAAGACGGTTAACATCGATCTGATAGCTGTAAGCGACCGGCAGCTTGACATCCGGATAGATGGCATTGACTGAAGTGAAAGACGGGTTAACCAGCGCACCGCTGCTTACATTCATCCCCCCCAGACTCCAGCCCTGCGCCTGACCGTCAGAGAAATCTTCGGAATAGCTGTTGAGTATCGGAACTGGCGCAGTTGGCGCCGGGAGTGCTGCATAAGCGCCAATATTGAAATTATCGAACCGCGAGGCGCTGTACAAGGTACCGACACTCAGCTTACCTCCGAACGGACTATACCCGATTTTGTTATAAAAGAGGGTTTCACTTACGCCGTTCTTAACCGCTGCCACGCTAACCGAACCATCGGTGTTCCGAGCAATCACATAGCGGATCGTCTGTCCATTGCCATGTTGAATCGCCTTGGAACCCGCATTGGATACGACGTTATTTACCTTTTTAATCAAGTCTAACGAAGTTGGACGAATCTCAAGCATGTAGTAATTCTGATCATCCACATCATCAAAATACACATAAGCACGGTTGCTGTCCGCCGAACCTCCTAATGTGACATCCGTCGTCATGGTAAAGCTTGTCGGCATCACACCATTATCATAAACAGCTTGTGTGACGGAGTAGGCAGGATTCCCCATCGCCCCCCCGCTTACCGTCATCGTACCAAGACTCCAGCCTTGCGCTTGCTCATCACTAAAATCCTCCTGATACCCCATCATGGACGGAATGGGGTCTGGCACATTGGTCAGCGGGGTGATCAGGACATTATCGAATTCAGAATCACTATAGGTAGTTTGAATGCCGACCTTGCCCCCTGGTAAGCGCAGATCTTTCACCCTATTATACAGAACAGTGGGTATTCCATCCTTGATCGCAGTAACGGTTATGAAGCCGCCATCTTCATATTTGACCTGAATCGTCGTCTTCTTATCACTCATATTAAAATTGCTAATCGTTGCCGAACCTGCAATTTTACCGTTTCCACCTTCAACCCGTGCGTTCAACGTAATCGTATTGGAACTTGTTGCTGTGTCCCACGAGCCAATGTCAAGGAAATAATAATTATCACTGTCCAAATAGTTGAAAACGATCTGTGCGCGATTATAGAGCCCTCCACCATTGACTTTGGCATCCACTTGATAGGTGTAATCACCCTTGTAGGTTTCTCCGTCATAAAGTGCTTTTGAGCTGGCCTCCCAAGACGTATGAAACTGCTTATTGCTGACGGAAGCATTCGTGAACAACCATTTCGGGGCAAAGTTGGTATCAAAATTTTGATTATATAGATGCCCTTGCGTAATCACCAGTGGCGGTTTCGGTGGCGGCGGTGTGCCGGGCACGTACGTTTTGGCCGGGTAGCCGGCCGTTGGCTCACTCTCTCCAGCCGTACCGGTGCGTGTTACGAAGTAAACATACGGTTTGTCCTTGACCACCGTGCTGTCCGTATAATCAGTTTGCGTCAAACCCGAAGCCAGCTGAACGGCATCCGACCAAAGCACTGTGTCGCTGCGATATACGCTGTAAGTTCCGTAACCGCCCTTCCATAGCAGACGAATCGAGGTTGGCTGCTCCATTACATAGAGAGGTTCCGGCCCTTGCGCATTCGGCTTCGCCTGCACAATCGCAGACTCCGTCTGATCGGTCAGATTCACCACTTTATAGTAGTAGATCGTACCATTCGTCACTTCGGTATCCACCAGCGTAGTGGAAGTGACTGGACCTGCAATTTTCTGATAAGGACCCGCTGCCGACAATCCGCGATATACCTCAAATGACTTATATGCTTTGTGTGCATCGTCAAACAAGTGACGCGTCCATAGACTCAAATCGGCGGTGTCGATTTGCCGAAGCCCTGTGATCTCATCCCCCGTCATGTCATAACGCAAGAGTGCTTCTTTATTCCCGTTATTCATGTAATTGGTCGCCATCTCAGCCACATTGCCCAGCGTCATGCGACCGTTGCCGTACCACTGAAGCTTGACCTGGCCGTTGCCCTCAGCCGCCTTGAGCACTGCCTTTGTGCTGTTGTTCACGCCAGGCGGCGCAATTTTCCATAGGCCATGGCACTGTCCGGCCACAAATGCGAATCGCGTCTTGGGATTCACTCGTACCCATGAAGCCTCCCTCGCGCCAATTAGACCGGTTTGAATCGCACTGTTCCGATCATTCCGCATAATAACGGACCAGGTTTGGCCGGCATCCGTAGACCGAGCCACGGCGGCATCACTGGCATACGTATCCGCTGAGCCTACCGCGTAGACGATACTTGGATCGATCGGATCAATCGCAACCGATTCAATACGTTTTCCGCCTAATTGGTCGGCAGGTACACGGGATGTGATGTCCGTTAACGTTTTCGCCGTGAGGTTATACTGGTATAGCTTGCCTTCCGTTGCAACATAGAGCGATTTGCGGACATGGTCCACCGCAATGTCTTTGACGGAACCACTCACCGCCGTTAACTTTGTCCAAGTGGCTCCATGATCGTAAGAAACAAGGACATTGCTGCCTTTTCCACCGTACAGCTCCTTCTGGCCTGTAAAGCTGGAGGTATACACGCCGCTGACATCATCCATTTTGTACCACGTATAGCCCTGATCCGAGCTGCGGTACTCACCGACGAACAAGTAATGATCATCTGTCGGGTCTGCAAACACGGTTTGTGCCCCGTTCACCATGATCTTAGCGCCATTGGCGTCTGTACCTAAATCAATTGCTGTGAAGGTGATCCCGCCATCCCGGCTTACCCGGATCGTACGCGGGGCTCCCCAACCTGCAGCCGAGGCGGAGATCAGCAGCTGCGGATTCACCGCCACCGCTCCGTATACGTAACCGCCGTAAGGCGTTCCGGTCGGGTTAATATTGCGCCAGGTTGCGCCCCCATCCTGGGTAAAAGCACCATTATAATCCTGGCTGCCGATATACAGAAGATCCGGGTCCTTCTCATTGAACTGGAATGCCCCGCCCACCATGATTCCGTTATAGCCGTTGTTCGCCCAGTCGAAATGAACGCCGCCGTCTGTGCTTTTAACAATCCAATCCCCGCCAAAGCCCCAGACTGTATCCGCTTGCACCGGACTCCAAACGAATTTATCCTGTCTGACATTCGGTGGTCCGAACGATTCCGTATTATCCTTCAGACTGGACAACCAGGTTCTGCCGCCGTCTGTCGAATAGTAGGGATGCGTTTGCTTGTATGCACCCGATACCTTGCTCATCGCATTGTCACTAATGACCATCTGATTCGGATTCACCGGAGAAATGCGTAAATTAATCGGATTTATAAGCGGAAAGTCCTCGGAAACTTTCACGAAAGCTTCCCCGCTGTCAGTTGACCGGTATACCCCGTCAGATTTAACGATATAGACCTCATCAGGTCTTGAAGCGATGACCTCTGTGCTAAGGACAGGCCCTGCTTCTTTTAACGTAAACGTCATGCCGCCGTCCGTACTCTTGAATAAACCATTCGCATTCGCAGCATAAACATAGCCATTCAGTGGATGGACCTTGATGATGCTTTGCCCGAATGCTGAGGAGTTCGGAATTTCCGTCCACGTCTCCCCGCCGTCCACGGATTTATACAGCGCAGGATGCTGCTCCGGGGAACCGGATGCTTTGGGCTCGTAGATTCTGCTGTAATACACAACCTTTGTGTAGCCTAACGCAGCATCGTAGCTAGAAGGATCGTAAGCCACCGAATCACGAAAGTCACGGTTGCCCGAAATATTATGCGTGAAAACAGGCTTCCAGCTCTTCGCCTTATCTGTTGACAGATACAACCCATTCTTTGGATGAGCTGTTCCATTCGCCCCCACAATAAGTACCCGATTGCTATTCTTCGGGTCAATGGCAATCATGTTGCCTCCCCGCGGTGTGAAGCCAATGCTGGACGGCTCCCACTGCTTGCCGCCGTTCTCCGTACGTATAATGCCGCCGACGTCCGATACCGCGACTAGAAACTGCCCGTTATCGCTATCAATGGCAAGGCCCTGCATCCACTGAAAGCCTTCGCCGCCGCTATTGCCGCGATCCAGGCTCTCCTCCGTCACCAGCGGCACCTGCTCCCACTGCTCCGCCCATACCGGAACAGCTGTTGTCAACAACAGGACCAGCAGCAGCCAGAACGCACCTAAATGTTTATTCACGATCAGCACCTCCCTTTAATCACGCAAGTTATCCATTTGACGTAAAAGCAAGTTAGCCAAATCCTCCGAGATCTGATTGCCCTTCCGGGTACGAATTTCGTCTACAAAGGATTTAAGCTGACCTCGCGCCAATTTATCGCTCAAGCTATTGGCAACGCCTTCATTCGTTATCAGCCTCTCCCTGATCAACCGCTTTAATAAAGCTTTAAGCGATTCCAGGTTAACTTTCGTTTCAAAAGTGGACGACTTGGATTGTGTATGTCCTGCCAGGTCCGTCGCACTGACGATTAACGTATGCTGACCGAGAGGCAGCTTGTACACGGCTATCGTCTCCCCCTGCTGGACAGGACGCCCATCGAGAAGTACGCTTGTTTTCGTCACATCTATGCCCGAGCCTGCGTCCATCACCGATACGTTTATGACCATATCCTGATCGATCCAATACACACCGTCCGGTGAAAGACTGATGTTGGTGTCAGGTGCAATCGTATCTACATTGACGTTGATCGTTTCCGTGCTGCCCACATTGCCTGCCGCATCTTTGGAGCGATACCCGATAGTCTGCTTGCCATCTCCAAGCTCAAGAGGCGCCGTAACTGTCGACCACTCGCCGTTATTCAGCTGCAGTTCCGTTTGCACGGCACCCGAAAAGGCATCATAGACGTTCAATGTAACGACTGGCTTCGTACGATACCAGCCGTTTGTTCCATCCGCAGCCGCAGGGGCGACAACGGCAGTTGTGATTGGAGCCGCTTTGTCGATTTTCACAGTCGCCGATTTCACCTGCTCCCGCAGACCACTTTCATCCACACTCCAATAATGAATAAGATGAGTGCCTTCCCCTGAGACCGCGACCTCAGTTCCTGTTAATGGCTCGCCGCCATCCATTATGTAGAACGTCGAAGCGACAGCGGAGCCTCGGCCCGTAGGCTGCAGATGAATCGTAACATCTTCATTAACCCAGCCTTGGGGAGCATCATCGGTTGTAACTGGCGGGAGATGCTGTATCAGCTGAATATTCGGGTTTATGGGGCCAAGCTGACCGCCCACTTCCCCCCAATAATTTCCCTCCGAATACACCAGCTGGGTCAATGTAAGAAGCGAAGGATCGCGGACTAGGAACGTCAATTTAACCAAATCCGCTTCCGCTTCAACCGCTTCCCCCACTCCCACTTGGGTTGCAACATAATCCAGCTGCCCAGGTACAGTCTCCCGGTAGCTTTGGAACCCGGTGACGTTCCCTTGAGCGTTCTGCCACTCCGTGCTCGTACCTTCGATCAAACCATTGCTGTCATGATCAAAATATTGAGGCACGATCGCTTGGTTTTGACCGCTTGTTGCCATGAGCTGAAGAACGTCGGGATCATAGTCAAGGTGAAATTGGACAGCGTAGAGGCCGCTAACTTGTTCCCCTTTTATCTTAACTTCCACAAACTGCTGCGAATGGGTCTGAACGGGCAAGCTGACTGTATTGGCTTCTGCCGAAGCTGACGGGACAGATCCTGCAAGACTTAATACTGTGAGAATAGAAAAGCTTAGCCATACCATTGATCTCTTCACGCCGAATGTTATCAATCGAATTCCCTCCTTCTAAAGCATCTCTTGATTTCATTAACACATCTCCGTGCAAATCCGCTACGACTTCATGAAATCGCTTTCTAAATTCATGTCATCCTCCTATGTGTAAGATTCATTGTGATTATAAAACAAACATACTTGGTAAAAACACGCAGGATTCTGCTATTTGTACTACAATACAAGCACGGAGGCATGCAATATGGATTTCCATCGCGACGTACAGACCTCTTCAGCGTCTTTTTTAATTTTTCCCAGGCTAATGAGTTGAACACATGCACTACTGCCCATTGGTAGGTTAGCAGATTAATAATCAGTTAATGTTCTGTAAATGACAAAATCACTCACCTATCTATCTCATTTACGATTACCCACCAAATAAACGCAAAAAATCGCTACATCTCTGCAGCGATAACCCCATTAAACTTCTCTTTTATTTAGTTCTTTGAATCCCAATCTATGTGGTCTCTCCAATCAGCCCAGTTAGGTTTTAGTTTGCTAACAAGCCATTCTCCTCCAAAAGTAATTGTACTTTCATGAGAAGCATAAATAATCCAATCCATTTTATCTGAACACTAGAAGCCCAAACTCCACCACGCTTTCTCAAGCTTTCAGGCTTAGGAATTTCTCTCCAACCAAGCAAGTCAGCAAAGAACATTTTCGCAGTTGATTCGCAACCTTCAGGAGCAGCCAATTGAACGTGATCAATCCCTAAAAAACTAAAAGACATATTCCCACCTCATATTGTTTCATTCAATGAAATCTTGTTTCATATTATAAAACAAATTTTACATTAATCTCTACTTAAAATCCACCAATATTTTCAAACTCTACTAGTTCAATGTCATCTGGTCCTACAGCAAATAATGCCCTAGTTATTCCACCTTCACCTATAAACTTTCAGAATTTCATTTTATCCATATTACCACAATCTATTGAAGATATCTGCCCGTTAACGTAACGAAGCTGCCGACTTATATCGCGGCAGCTGAAACTATATAACTGTTCTTAATCCAGGACTTCTATCTTGTGCTCCTTACACCATTCAATTACTATTTTTCTTATCTTACTCTCTTTGTATTTGTACCATTGATTGTCAACGCCAAGTTCTATAATTTTATCTTTAAATCTTCGAAAAGCTCCTCTTCCTTGTATGGTGTCATAAAGTTCTTCTCTATTTTTTTGATCTTTATGACTTATAATAAACTCCTCCATGATTTCATATTCATTGAAATGGTTTCTTAAAGTGAATTCCACGTAAGCCCCGTCTTCATCCTCAATTATACTGATAGCTTTCTCAATGTTCTCTGTTTGCCAGTCAGGATATTTTTCAAGTGGTTCTTCATCTTCTGCAGCTCTCATTTCTTCTCTCATTAATGTAATAACTTCACCTGTATTAGTGTGTATAAAAGTAAAAGTATCATCAATTTGAAGCTCAATCTCACTAATTAGATCATCCAACTTTACTGGTCTGTTATTCTTCAATTGATATTACCCCTTTCGATATATATAAACATCATTTCCCAAAAAACGTTCATCAAACTATAGTGTCTCTTTAGTTTAGCGCCTTTTTAAGCAGACTTAATTCTTCATCAAAACTCGAATGGTAATACTCATTCCATTCATCTTGATTAAATACCTTTACTTCAATATTCCTTCTCTTCGTTATGTACTCTTTTAATTGAATGTAACCACTGACGATCTTTGAAACGAGATTATCAAAATCACATATTCCATTAATCGTTTCTTTTGCTGATGCCTGAAATTCATCAGCATATACCAGTATTTTAATTCTTACTTTATTATCAGGTTCATTATATAAAAACCACTTATATATGGCAGGTTCACAATCCCATTCAAAACAGCTATACCCCTTCACCTCATCAGCATCGACAAACTCAGGTTTTAAACGAATGATTGCATCTACAAAATCGCCAAGGGAATCCGTTAAATAACTTGGTGTAATATAATGTTCATTGTTATCTATTTTTAACATGACTTTCCAACTGTTCCTCGCCATATTTATTTACTCTTCCAGATAAGAATCAATGGGACCAAAATCTCCGCAAGAAATTATTAGCTCAGCACTATTGGGCAGTGAGTAGAAGCCCATTGTTTGGGAAACATATCCTTTCTCACTGGGATCGACGTGTACATGATAGCCGTTTGTAAAATCATTATGAGCCAGTCTTAGTAATTCCTGTGCAAAACCAATTAATCCATTTTTACTTAAAGTGATCATCACTCCATTATTTTTTAAAATTTCAACCTGTCCTACGTTATCTTTGTTAGTAAACTCAGGAGTGTCATCATCAATATTTAAATTAACCACAACGGAATCCATGCTCTTCACCCCTATTAACGAGAATAAGCCAACGATCTCATTTTACCACAAATGAGCGTTGAACTAAGCTGCCCGTTAGGTGCGAAGTACCGTCCACGATCACTATTATCTTTAACCAAGGCTGACTACCTACTCCGCAAGGAAATTGAGAACGTTTTAGCGAATAAGAAATCTATAATGTCCGTTAAACCGGAAAGGAACTGTGTTGAAAATGAAATGCAAATTATTAAACGGCTTCGCAAAAATCGGCGATATTGTAACGTTGGTTAGTTACGGAAACGAAGAACGCTATTTATACAAAGTGATAGGATTTCAGCATTACAAAGGGACTGCACAAATCAAATACAGAAAAGTCAGTCCTACCACATTGGAATTGTTTCCTGACACCTTGGGTTCATGGATGAATTTTAAAGAAGCAGAAAAAGAACTGAAAATCATTCATACGTCAAAGAAATCAATTTGGAAAAGGCTATTTGGGGGGTAGCAAACAGAAAACATTTACATTTCTTTTGAACTAACCAGAGCGTTTCATAATAAAAGGCAACCAATCCACCTGGGTTGGCTGCCTTACTATGATATTATTAAACTATATCTCATATTTTGCGTGGTATCTTTCATAATCTTATTGTTTAGTATCGACTGGTTTCCATGTAACATCAATCGCTCTTTCTTTTCCTACATCTCCAAGCGGTTCATAACCTGTTGAGCCATATTTTCGAATTAAAGAGCTGTATTCTTCCTCGGTAATACTGACTTCTTTACCTAGGACATCTTTAGCACGAAAATGACTGATGTTTTATCATCTTTTTTGTCATCGCCATTCGTGAAAAGCTTGTCTATTGTAACTAATTTTCCATCCTTATCAATCTTGTAGAAAAATTCAGTAGCATGGCCCATGTGTCCCCACGCATCTTCTATTACACCGTTACCATCGATACCTTTTAACAAACGAAGATTGTGCCGGTCTTCTACTTGATTGATTGAAACAGGCTTTCCATTTTGCAAAGCATAAATCCCGGAAATAGACTTATCTGCTCCAATTAATAATTCCGGTGAACCATCGCCGTTTATATCATAGGAGGTATACATTAGTGTCGGTTTGGTGTTCCAACCAAAGTTATATGTACTCCCTTTTTTTAACTCCAACAGGGAATCTCCAATGAGATCCTTATCGAAAGAAGTATAGCCGCTCCGTTCAAGTGCTGCATACGCATTTATAATCGGTGCATATAACTCATGATCATCAGTTGTCGGGCTATTTACGTATTGGATCGGCTTTGGCTTTGGTTTGTTGGTTGCTTAAATCATACGCGAATTGTATATCCTGCCAATGAAGCTTGTTATTCTCTGCACTATACGTAGACACTCGGTAACCAATCGTTTTGGAGTCCAACCAACCAATTGCGAAGTAGTCCTTTGTTTCTGTTCCCTTCAACAGGACCGTGTTTTGGTGGGTCTCCATGTTGTAGAGTACTAGATCGAAGGGTTGTTCAGGTTTAATAAATTCGCCCTTCACCGTTTTTATGGCGGAATGCTGGTCATTCCCACTTGAATAAACAATATACTTGCCGTTTGGCGAAAAATACGCATGATTAAAGTATTCAAAAACTCCCACTAGATCAAGCGTTGTAGCCGAGTACAGGCTTCCTTCGTGAATAACGTAAGTGCCAGTATCGACAAATACATAATCATTGTTCGGTGACCAATACACATCTCCAGCTGTAAATTCTAAGTTTCCTATTGCAGATCGTGGCTTCTCATCCCCTACGTTCCAAATTTGGAGGGTCATGTCGTCATAAGGCGTAGGCGTACCAGTTTTACTCACCATATAAGCAATTGCTTTTTTATTGGGAGATTCGATAATATCGAAAACAGACTTGTCTTTTTTTAAGATTTCTTCAATTTTATCCAGTGAATATGGGTTTAAAGCTATTGAGTTTGTATTGTCCTTTGATACGGTAGAAATATCTAATTCCGATTTTAAAGGCTCTGTAGCAACTTTTGTAGATTCCGTAGGAGCTAATGGATTGACTGACTGAGGTGGTTTTACTAATTGACTTTCTAAAGGTGTTTGCGAGGTCTGCTGAGATGTAGGCTGTAATTCTATCGCTTTTTTGTTGCTTTCGCACCCCATTATAAGTACAAGTATCAAAATAATAACGCAAAATGTTCTTTGTTTCAAAAAGATCCCTCTTTACACTCAGTAAAAATCAAACTCTAATTATCATCCATATTTTAGCATAATCCATTGTAGAAAACTGCTCTTTACTTCAATGAATAAAAAGAGAGCTGCCGCGTGGCAAGCTCCCTCTCTATCGTTTTCCGTTTGTTGAATAATTGACAGACGCGAAATAGTACTCGAGCCCCGGCTGCAGCTTTATTCATTTTGGCACTTCCACAGAGAAAGCTTGCTTCCAGACGATCCGCTCACCAACACGGAGCACAGCGTTCAGCCGGTGCAGCCCAGGTACCAAGGTGCGAGAGGCATAAAGCCGGTACCAAACCGTGTTTGCTTGCTCCTCGGAACCAAATTTCTCTTGCAGAGAGTTCGGGCTACTTGAAGGCACCGCACCTTCCTCTTCAATTGATAGCAGCGCCGGCATACGTAAATTGCCTTTGCGCGTGCTCCATTGCTCGTAAAGCCACGCCTGCAATTCGAATCGCTCGTTAGCGTCGACCTTAGTCGGGAAATTGCCGAGCTCCACAGTGTAGTCTTTTTCTAGTAGCGAGTAATAATCAGGATTTTGCCAATTGTCTTGCGACAATCCGAAAAGGCTGCTCAAATCGTGAAGGCTCAAGTACCATTTACCACTCGAATCAATGGGTGGTTGGGATAGCTGTACAGTTCGCTCTGGGACATCGTGCCAGTAAATACGGGCTTCACGGTGACCTGCCTGGAGCACAAACATGTAATCACCCTTATCAATGGAAAGTGAATGAGTATAGTCATCTTGCTTCGACCGGTAACGAAACGCACTCGCAAGCTGGACCACTGAAAGGAAATCGGTGCCGTCATCGGAACGGTAACCAATATTTCGCTGTCCGAAAAGTGTCAGATCCTGACCTTGAGGGATAATCGTTACATAGCCGAGATGCCGTTCATTATATTCGATTTGAAGAGTCGCTTCAGGGACCTGAATCCTGTCCTTGTTCGAAAATGTCACCCAGACGCTACCTTCGGCTGTGTGGATTTTAACCCATTTTTCACCTGACGGTTCATCCCAATAAGCAAGAGCAGTTACTGTCTGAGCCAACAAGTTGGGCTTTTGCACTGAAAAATTGACTCCGGGATAGCGGAACTGCATTTTTTCTCCCATTAGCCTGATCTTCCATTGCACAGGAATTGCGTTCTCAGGCTCAGCTCTGTGCTTATTCACCCAGCCGGTTGTTCCTTGCGAAGTACGGACATGATCCCAGGTCCCGTTGAACGGATCCTGTATAGTTTCAAATGCCGTAACGGTGACGGCTTTCAATACGGCCAATTCTTGGTTATCTGTTGACCACACATCGGACAAGAGCGGGGTTTCCACCTTCAGATCCACTGTTTCATTCGTTTCCGAAATAATTGTCCCAGCGCCCCGCACCCATTTGTCTCCATCTGCCGTTTGTACAAGATAGCTACGATCATAGACCGTCGTTAATTCAGCAATAATCTTGTAATCGCCATTTCTTAGTCTTCCATCGGCAAGCTGATTGACGCCGGTGTGGTCATTATCTTGCAGCGCAGTGCCGACCTCAAGGTAGTAAGGCTCATTGTTGTAGTGTGCACGTTGAAATATTGGCTGAACAGTGCCTATCCTATTGATCGGAATGTGAATCCACAAATCGCCAAGCCATGTAGTGTGAATTTGAACCCAAGCTTTACCTATCCGGCTATCGCCGACAAACCATTTATCCTCGATCTTAACTACTTGCACTTCCTGAGGAGACAAAGAAGCAACTGACTCTAATTGGTCATTTTGGCTCTGATAAAGCGGGGTCTCCTCCGTCAGCATAATCGTGTCTGGTTTGGTAATAGCGATGTCCCACATAAAAGGACGCACCCAGCGGGGTCCATACATCGTGTCTATTTGCCACTGGGATGCACTATTGACCGACCAAGAGGCCTCTCCCTTTAACACACGTACTGTCTGTGGAGCAAAGACACCCTCAGCTTTCTCGTTGGGATCATCCGGGTTCGCATAATATGGAGTGTCTTTCAGAAGTTCGATCGATTCAGGAATTCGGAGACCTTCAGGAGCTTGCAACCCCGAGTATACAGTCCAATTGGCCATATTGACTAACGAAATCTCGGCCGCCTTTGCCGACTGTGGCAAGGCTCCAACCCACATCGCTGCAGCTAATGTAACTGTAGTTAATAAGTAGATGGGGAGCATTCTCTTATTCTTCATATCAGACACATCCTCAGATATATAATGAAACAGCGCACCTACTATATACGTACAATTTTGGAAAATGTTTCTTCACTACACGAAACAGGCTGCCGCGATTAGTTTCTGCGGCAACCTGTTTAAATGCTTATCGAACTATCGTTCGCCGTTAACTTAACACGGGGTGGGCGCTACTTCCCCGAAGCAATAGCAGTAATAATTCGAATAACTTGATATATCATAAATGAGGCGAATACAAGGACAGAAATAGTAGCAAATATTCTCTGAGGATTTTTATACCACTTTGGAAAATGGTCGATCCTTTTGGGTATTTGGAAACCCGAAACAATATCGACATGTTTGATTACATCGTTAAAGGGAGCCCTATCTTCAAGGGAACTCGTTTCGGTTTTATTCTCAGTAAGATGAAGCGTCTTGTCATTAAATGGATTATAGGAAGTATTTTTCATTTTAGACCTCCTCAAATTTCACTATCCATATTATAACATTTTTTATATGTGACAGGAAGGAACTAATAAACTAATCTGCCCGTTAACGTAATAAAGGCTGCCAATCATTGCTGTCGGCAGCCTTCTCCTGATGTTTATTGAGCTATCGTTACCCGTTAGCGGAACGCAACAAAGCACTTTATAAGTGTTTCCAGTTATTGTGGTTTAAGTTTGTTTTCAATAACAAAGAAATGATTAAAGACTCCAATTACTCTTATTTTATTGTTCTCGTCTCCAAAGATTTGGGTTTTTGCCATCATGAAAAATGGCAAGGAACGAATACGTTCAGACATTAAATCGAGGTTTGTATGAATGCATTTATTGCTAACCCTTTCACAATTCAATCCATGTTCTACTTGAAGATATGCATGATAGTCTTTTGAGCTTGGCTTTGTAGCTACCAGTATAATAAGTAACGAAATAATGGGTAGGATAATAAACCTTTTCTTCATTACGTCCCTCCCTCTAAGATTTTATGCAACGGAAAGAAAATAAAGGGGAATATTAGCTTATAAAAAGATACGCGTCAGGGAGGGTGTTGTTGCACTAAAGTTCTGCGTTAGTTGAATCGACTGTTTATTATATATCATTACATGCTATGCAACCATTCCAATATAGAAAAATTCCGTGCTTCTCACATTTCGGATATCCCTTTGGATTTTTAAACCTGGGGTCTACATTCTCTTCGTTAATCCACTCATCATATGCATTTTTATTAATATTCTCAGGCTCTAGAATTCTAACTAGTTCGATAAAATTATCTAGGTTTGCCCTGACTAATTCTTCATTTGGAGCATAGTCTAATGAATCCCATCCAACTCTTGATTTTGCCCCCATAACGACTTTCATTAAGAACTCTTTCTCCATTTCAAAATTAGTTTCATCCCAAGGCATATCCTCGACATCAAACCCACCATTTCCAAGACCTCTCACTTCAATATCGTGTTCCATAAGCCACAATATTAATTCTTTCTCTTTCTTCGTATTAGCTAATAATGTGCCACTCAATCCCAATACGGTAAGAAAGACGGTCAATCCTCCATTGCTCATTTTGAAATCTAGGTTATTAGAGCGATTGAAAATATAATTCCCCATGTCAGTCCTCCCTATATAAAACAAAAAACATCCTTGAAGATAACTGCTCGTTCACGGGGTGAAGGGCTGCTACGTGGCAGCCCTTCAATGTTTAACTATCTTCTCAAACCCTCGAACTATAGTTCTTTACGGTAGTTTAGGCTTTTTGATTATTTCTAAATTTTAGAGAGTACAACAGAAACAATTATTCCAGTGACTGAAATCCAAAACAGATATGATCTCAGAAGTTTTTTTATACGATATGGAGGTGTATTTGCCATTTTTGTGTGGTCATGATTCATTTGTAAGTCTGTTAAAGTAGACCCTGTTATTGCTTGTACCCCTGTGGAATTTGCGGCATTGATATAGTTAGACTCTCCACCGCTACCTGAAAAAAATATCATGACAGTAATCACCAAAAAACCTAGCGAGCCGATAAAAACATAATCTGATATTTGTTGCAGCATGTTTAGCGCTCCTCTCCTAGATGTACTTATATTTAATTATATGATAACTCTGGAATTAATTTCATTATTATCCCTATTAGTTGCAAATTTGTGATATCAATTACCCTTAATTATTTGGATAAAATAATCCGTACTTTTGAAGAAAACTGCCCGTTAGCTGAGAAGGCTGCTGATCATTGATCGTCGGCAGCCTTCTCATGTTTTGTCAGTGAACTCTCGTTCTGCGTGAGCTTAATCCACACTTGCTAAAGATGCTTGGTACAGTTGTATAATTGACATGCCCAATCGTTGTTAGTGTGCGTAAGTATAGTTAAAGAGGTATTATCTATATATGTTTCTTTGAATCGTTGCGGCAAAAGATGTTGCAATGACAAACCAATCAATGCTCCATGACTTACAATTAAAATTCTTTTATCAGTATGTTTGGAAATCTTTTCTTCAAGAAAACTTAGTCCACGCTTGGCGACCATTCGGAAATCTTCCATACCAAGATTTTGCTCACGCCAATTAACTCCCCAACGAGCGATGCGTTCTTCCTCGGTGGTACCTTCAATTAGACCACAATTAATTTCTCTAATACGATCGTCAATGAATACAGATTCTACTACTAAAGATTGCCTTATGATTTCAGCCGTTTGCCTAGCTCTCGTCAGATTACTGGAGAAAATAATATCCCATTCTTCTCTTGAAAGCCTATTAGCCAATGCAGTAGCTTGCTTTATTCCTTCTTCGTTCAAAGGTATATCAGAAACACCTTGAGCCTTGCCAAGATTATTCCATTCGGTCACTCCGTGCCTGATAAGCCCTACTGTGTTTGCCATTTCTGCCGCCCCTTATTGAATCCCGTTAAATACCCATTTCTATAGTACCATATATTGCAACTATCGTTTCTCGTTAGCGCAAATGGTTCCCACGCTATTAATATTCGCCATTGTATTCAACAAAACTCGTTTTTTTAATGAGAGAAATATGATAAGGTACATAGCGATTCTTTACATCTGGTAGTATATTTTCGATGAAATCAATTGCTGCTTGCACTATTTCATCATTTTTAAAGAAACTTTCATCTAAAAATCCGCTTAGCAATGCCGTATCTTTACCCTTATACTTCAAACATAGGTACCCGTGACCAGGATGAACATGAACTAAATTAATAATTTCATCTTCATGTTGTTCACTTTTTTTATCATAAAATCTTACCACTGTATTTCGGTCATTTAGGAACAGTTCAACATCACACGAGACGCATTTGTAAATAAACTTCATTCGTTCCTCCTTACTATCAAGGCACTTCGATAATCTGGGATGATTCAGCTATCGTTCCTAGTTACTTTAATAAAGGCTCAGTTAAAGATTAATGTTGATTTTCGGAACCAAAAACGAGCTAGAAAAAACAAGCTCGTTTTTAGCTATAAATCTAGTTTCATAATAGACCTGAATTCGATGGCTGCATGACCATCGGAAATAATGCCACTGTTTTTATTGGTTGTAAAAGGCAGCCATTGCCAGTCTTCAGCACCAACAAAAGCTATTTTTGACCATTTCTCAAGGAAATCAAGAAAATTATCTCCAATTTTATAACCATGACCTTCTCCATCATCGTGACTCAAATATACTACTGGAGGGTCTTCGCTTCCATTTAATTCAAACGCTATGTAATCACCATTTCCTACAGCAAGAAATGCTAATTTATTGTGCCAAACAACGTCATATTCATCTTCTGAATTAGGAAAGACATTTTCAATCCAACCTTTTCTGTCATCGTCAAATTCCTGTATTAGCTTAATCCCCCAGTGTGGAGTACCACAAAATATTCCGCGGAATTTTTCAGGTAACTTGAAATCGTCGGGCAGAAACCAACGAAAACTGAAATTTGAAGAGAATTCCAATAATGTCTTTCTAAAACTTGTGGGTAGTGGTACTCCTAATGTTCTTTCTACCTCTGAAACTTGAATTTCGGTTGCAGGCTCTTCTATCAGTATTTCTTGGACATCTCCACCAATTTCTCTAATTCGTTGAGCAATTAGTTCGATGCGTTGATTCAACTCATAATACTTCAATGATGACACTCCTAACCAACTAAGCAGAATTGAGACAACCTTAAGCTATCGTATGTTTCTTTAACGTCATATAAACAAGATGTAATTCTCATGTTGTTATCGAACTTTCGTTCCCCTTTGAAAAGTTATATGATTGCATTCTTTAATAAATCAGCTAAGCTCTCAGCTAACAGAACATTACTAAAATCATCATGGTATATTCGAAATACCTTTGGTTCTTCTGTAGTTAGATTGATAAAAATAGGGTCGCCGCTGCCATGTGAGCAAGTCGCTATATAAATATAACCGTCTTGTAATACTGAAATCCCAGGCTCATACTCAGTACATTCTTGAATTATGCTATTTACATCCCCCCACATCATATATGAAATTCCATCATAATCATCATCTGGTTCGTTTTCTTGGACTCCGAATTCAGCATCTATTATTGGGACGGTTGTATATAATTCATAAAACCACTCAGGTAATTTCGTTTTTAATTTGCGTTCTAACTCAATAATGTCGGCTTTACTTGCTATTTGCCCGACAAACTTTGGAAATTTAGTTTTGATCCTTTCAACTAAACTCTGAGCTTCAAAAATTATTTCGTTGGACATGATTATTTGCTCCCGTCTCTATGGAAGATCTACATGCCGAATGCATAATTTCGTGAATTTTCTAAGCATGTAGGTATTTGCGAAATGATTAAACTATCCTGCCCGTTTAATGGAGTGAAGGAGTGAAGGAGTGAAGGAGTGAAGGGCTGAGGCGACAGCCCTTCAGATGTTTAACTATAGTTTCCCGTTAGCTTAATCCATAGTATTGTTATTTTGTTTAAGCATTAGCACGTGTTGAATACCAAGCCAACACTCGTAAGGCGCGGAGAGTGTTCCAGCGACTAGGCTCGACTTCCACACCTTCCATGTCGAAGTGAACTCGATCGGAGTGAGGATTCTCCAGTGGCCATCTCCCGTTCTGGTCTTGTTTCTTAGCCACCATACCGACAGCCTCGGCGACCCGTTCATCGGGTTCGACACCAGCGCTGCGTAAGTAATCCAACCCCCGCAACAAGTCGTAATGCCACGTGGTCGGGAACGAGAAACTTGTCCAATTTGGATCGATCACTTCGCCGGATGACAGGGACCTCAACATGCGACGCTCCAGAAGGTACTCTTGTCCCCGAATGCGAGCTTCGGTCACCGCAACAGTTTCACCCTTAGCCTTCTCGTACTCTAATAGCCCTTCCAAGATACAGATGGTGCTGTGAAACGAAGATCGTCTACTTTTCGGAGCGTCGCAATTCCAGCCTCCGTCCTCAAGCTGCTCACCGAGGAGTCGATCGACCAGCCGATCACTTGCCTCTCCGAAGTAGGCTCCCACTCCGAGGATCCAACCATTGACACAGGGCTCGGTCTCGCCGTCGAAGTAGGGTAGGCCGCCCATTTGCTGCGGCCAGATGATATGATCACGCACAAGGCCGATCGATCTGCGTGCTTCCTCACCCAAGGGATCCAGGCCTAGATCCTTCAATAGCAGCAAGGTGTAGCTTGTGCATAGCCAGTTCCTGGCGTCGGCGTCACCGCCCCAATTGCCCTTGGAAGATTGCAGTTCGAGGACTCGGGCGCCCCAACCTTCCGTGGCAATCCGCGACCGCTCTGCAGCAACACGGTCATCGGTCTCTTCGGTTAGGTCACGCATTACCTGCCAACGAATTGCAGGATCCCCGTTAAGCAGCCACTCTAGTACCGATTTCTTTGGTTTCTGGATTTGCCATTCGGGATTTATTGTCATCTTGATTCCTCCTTACTTTGGTCACGTACATACTCCGTATCTTCTTTAGCTGCTTTCGACTATCGTTAACTAATTATCTTTTATATTCTTGATGCGACTAAACAATCCTGCCCAATAGCTTAACGCGGCTGACCGTTTTTACTGGCAACCGCGCACTTTTTGTTCAATGAGCTTTCGTTCTGTCATTTAGCGTGGAACACGGCAGTAAATCGGCATGGGCCGCCTTTTAGTCTTCTCCTATTGATTTATATCGTTGTGTTGCGTCTGTATCATAGTTTCATGACTTGCATTTATCTCTTTCTTTCGGAACAATTTCCACTTCAACCATCTCCAGCCTCCACCCAATATTGCTAGGATCAGGATCCAAAACTTTTTGAAAATCAGGAGTATTACTGCGAGTAATCCGACTTTTTTGGCAACAGCGAGTCCTACTCCGCCCAGAATTAATGCGGTGAGACCAAATTTCGATACTTTGTCGGTAGATGGATTAAAATCTTCATATCGCTGCCCTGTTTTTTGTGTAATTTTTGGTAACACTCCGCTTGCCACCAATTGCTGATCCTGATTACGATGGGTAGGATCCGTCACCAATATAGCTGAAATATAACCAGTTCGGGTTAGGATTCGTTCATCATAGTTGACCAACTCATGACCTGACTGCTTCTCTCGTGCCGCAAGCGACCAAGTAAGACTATGGAGCTTTTCATCATAAAAGGGCTTTACGTCCCATCCTGTTACCTCTAGCTGTCGATCTATAGGCAGGTGGGAATTCTGATTTTCCGTCCCCTTACGATAACTATCAAGTAGATTGTTAGCATCAATCTTTGTTTTTTCATCATCTTTGATGTGACCGGATTCGGTATATTCCAAATAAAGTGCCCACTTCTGGTTAGGATCTACCGGATAAACGCTGCCGATTTCATTTCCTGAGGGAATATCTTGGTATGATTTCATAATGGTTTTAGTGTCTTCCCCATTCAAAAACACAAATTCTTTACCCAGATCCAGCGTGCTAGTTGAGCCGAGATCGACAACAACCCCGCCTTTGATCCAATTCACTTTAGGTGTTGTGGGTGCAGGAGTTTCCGCTGCAATTACAATCCATGGCAAGACGAATATCAAGATCAAACTTAGCACGAAAATTCTTTTTAGCATATTATATTTCCTTTTTCCAGCGAGAGTCTTACACATCGAAATATTCCCCCAGTATTTGTAATTTCAATCATACATTTTCGATATTTTTTTCCATTTTCCTCCTACTGTTTAATTATTTATGGTAGATATGTATAAACCCACTATTTCAGTTGTTTGAAGTAAATAAAGGTTAGACTGCAGTTGTTGATTTAACGTGGTTTCCCAGGTAGAAATCGCAAGCATATAATAAATAATTGTTAGACTGATCTATAAAAAGAAACAGCAGCGAACCAAGACTTGAAAAATAAAGTCTTAGACTGCTGCTGGCTCAATTTGAACTATCGTTCTTTCGTTAACGCAATAAAATAATGTTTTAATCTTCATAATCCCAATTACATAAACCCGTTAGAAATGAATTGAAGTTATTAGCCAATTCAATATTGAATCCGCTATCGCTCTCAATATATATTACTGGAGGTTCATTGTCACAATTGCGCTAATCTAAAGCAATCCACCAATGACCCTCGCCTGATATGATGATAAGTTTCTCTGGTAGTCCCCATTCTCTGATTAAGTAAGAACTTTGTAGTAGGAGCTATACAATATATGTGGTCAACCTTAATATGGTCATCTGCCCATTCAGTTGGAATCGTAGTAGGATATGCATCAAAATTTATGTATCCTCCGTTTTGCCACTTAAGTAAGGCTAATAAGGATTCAGGTAGTTTGACCTTTAATTCTTTTTCTGCATTTGCCACCATTTCTTTTGTAAGGGGGTGTAACTTGAAGTAATCACTTTCCTGACTCCAAAATTCCAAAGTAAGAGCCCCTTTCTTATAGCTTTTACCAATGATATTACCATTTTTATATGTTATTGTTTATAAATTTTCACCGATTACTGTACATTACATTGAGTTATCCTGCCCTTTAACGGCGAAAAGGCAGCCGCATGATGTTGGCTGCCTCGTTACAGTCAGTATTAAGCTAAAGTTTCTCGTTAGTTTCAATAATCGCTACACACAAGGGGTCTGTTACAAATCCTTTGAATTCAGATACACATAAACTACGTATTTTTCTCCCAGTTGTACAAGAAGTAATTCAGATTGCATTTGACCTTGAATCGTAAATATCTTTGTCCCAACTTGGAGTTTAGTTGCCATGTAATCTTCGAAAGTATTTCCATCTTTGTACTCTTTTCTTACCTTGCCTAACTCATGATTAATTTTCAAATCCATTTGTTTATATTTCTCCTGATCTTCGACACGTTTATAAAAACGTGCACCATAGACACATAGAATGTCCGCGTCTTTGTTCTGTTTAAATATCTTCTCTGATGTTGAAATTCTTTCCATTTGACTAATCTTATTTGCCTCTTCAATTTTTGGGTCTTTATAGCATCCAATTATTATTAATAGCAAAATGCATGAGACGATAACAACAGGTCCCGCCACGATAAATAGTATTTTTTTCACTGATTCACCACCTACATTATCTGACGTTCATGCCTTGTATTTGTTTCGTTCATATTTATCATTTCTACGGCCCCTTACTTTACTTTAACAAACAAAAGAGGAGCTGCTCGAAGCACCCCCTTAAACTATAGTTCTTTCGTTAGCGTAACAGATACCGATTTATTACTTGAGCTGCTCGCTCAATCCGACGATGATGCCTTCGGGACCGCGGATGTAGGCGAGTCGATTCGTGTCCCCGTATTGCACCACTTCGCCGACCAGTTCGGCGCCATGGGCTAGCAGGCGCGCGACCACGTCATCGATGTCATCGACGGCGAACATGATGCGGCGGATCCCGAGTTCGTTCACCGGAGCCTTCTCCGGCCCAGTTCTGATCGCATCCGGCGTGTGGAACTTGTCCAGCTCGATCCGTCCGTGGCCGTCCGGAGTGCGCATAAACACGAGGGTAGCATGGACGTTCTGAAGGCCAATGAGACGATCTACGGAGGAGCCCTCGACGGTCGTTTCGCCCTCCAACTCGAATCCGAGCTGGAGAAAGAAGGCTTTAACGGCTTCGAGATCGTCAACGACGATAAGGACGTTGTCCATTCGAAGTAATTTATTTTTTGTCATAGTTTTATCTCCTTGTGAATTAAAAGTCATCATCTCTATTTAAAGCTGTCCTCAATTAAGTTTATGTCTAAGCGTCTCTGTCATAAAGTTATTCAGTTGCTGCAGGGTCTTATTCAGCTAACGTACTCGTTAGCTTAACGAAAAATGGTTAATCACGGGCATCCTTTTCCTCATCATTGTTTTGCATTATCTAAATATTTCCTAACAGAGCGGACATATTCTTTTGATTTTCAGCAAGCCAAATCATTTCCTTTGCGAAACGAGCTGGAGGTATACTATGTTGATCCATGTTAGTATTTATCCACCATGTACTTTCCATATACCACAACAACTGTAATGAATTTGTTAAGTAACCCTCCACCACGGTGCGTTCCTCGCTGTAACCTTCAATGAACGCTGAAGCAAGGGAGACATCTAAATTAACATCTAAGGCACATGACATAACAGCACGAGCAACATCAAGTTGCGGATAGTCATATTTTAGTCGATCAAAATCTAGAATTGCAGTTAATCGTTTATCATCGAATAATAAATTATCGACCCAAAGGTCACGATGAGCCCAGCCTAATTGAAGTAATTCGAGTATTTCTATATTTATATCTTCAGTTGCTTTACGTTGAGTTTCAATGTCAGCAAGCAACTGAGTTTTACCAGCTTCCTTTGTCTTTTCCCAAACTGAGTTCCAATGTTCTAAACGCTCCTCACGGCTTGAAGGAATAAATGCAATTGGAGTCGTGTAAAAATGACCGTTATAATTAATACCCTCACTAGTTATCTTAGCAATATCCAACGGCAGTAAATTTGTTAATATCACTATTCATCACCTCCTTCTCTTAAATCTAGTAAACTATCTTAGTAACATTATTGACTCAACTACTAGAATTGATACATATAATAATTAAAATAAGATTTGATATCAAACGGCGTATGTCTCTTCTTTTTTCCTTTGTCTACACTTTATATAAGAGGTGTAGACATGTCTGATCATATTTTGAAATATATAGGATCTCGGATACGGGATTACCGTAAGGAAAAGGGACTTTCCCAAGAGCAGTTAGGTGAAAAAGCTGGATTTCATTTTTCTTATATCGGTGGTATTGAAAGAGCTGAGAAAAACATTTCCATGCTTAATTTAGCCAAAATTGCTGAAGCATTGGATATTGAGGTTCACGATTTATTCAGTTATTCAAAAAATATCAAAACGAAATTAAGCGAAAAAGAAGAGGAAATACAGGAAATTGTAGACATACTCCTGAGGCATAATATACGAGATGTGAAGAAGGCTAAAGTTATCATTAAAGAGGTATTTAAAGATTAATAACCCCATTCTCAAATTTGAGAACGGGGTTATTTTTCACTATTTCTAACTTTGTTGCTTGTTGTTCACAACCTCTTGAGGTTGTGAACAACAAGCAAGGTAGAATCAAAAAGTTAGGATTTGTGCTAAATTCAATCTTAAGATGGAGTGAATGCAATGGAAAAAGTGAATTCTTCAGAGGAATTAATGGATTATATTATCAATAAGGATCTTAGTAATTCAGTATGTTAATTTTTTATTCCTGGTAAAGGTAACGCAGAGCTCGAGTCCAAACCGACCAACGACGACCTCCTTCTCGCCGTCATCCAAAATATGTGAAAATCCACGTATTTCAGCTTGCAGCCGGCGCCAAACCCATATGACGAAATTCAGACATAAGCCCAGAACTACACATTAAACCAACACCGCATCAACCCAGGTAGGGGGCGGTGTTGGTTTAAATGCTTACTGACTCAGAACGTATTGGGCACCGCGAATCAGCAGCGCAACTGCATTTGCGTTGATGTGCTTGCCAGACTGTGACTGCAGTTCAGCAATCAGATCGTTGTAGCTGCCTGCCTTTATCTTAGCGAGCAAGCTATTTGCAATGCCTTTACTATCGATAGCACCCGAATTGGACAAACGATTGATCAATTCGATGAGCGAATTGCGATCCGCATACACCATGAACGTGATAGTTACCGTGTTGACGTTACCTGCCTCATCGCTTGAGCTAACGATTAAAGTATGGTTACCGAGCGACAAGCCTGTGAGGTCGATCGATTGACCGTTCTGAACAGACCTTCCATCCAAAGTTGCGGTGGTTGTTCCCGTTGCCAGTCCCGAGCCGCCCGACTCGGTAACAGAGAATTGAAGCGTCAGGGTTTCGGAATCCCGGTAACGTCCACCCTCAGTCGGTATACCGACCGCAATAACAGGTGCGGTTGCATCGAGATCGAATAAGATCGTCTTGACCGATTCTTCATTGCCTGCCTTATCCTTGGAGCGGTATTGAATCGTGTAAGAGCCGTCTTGGCTAACCTGGAACGTTCCGGTGTAGACATTCCAATGCGTTCCGCCATCGAGACTGTACACGGTCTGCGCGACACTGCTCCCACTATCAACCGCATTAAGCATCACCGTGACGGGGTGCGAATACCACCCGTTCCCCCCACCCTGCGTCGATGTTACCGCTGCAGTAGTACTAGGCGCAGTCGAATCAACCGACACATTCACGGAACGAGTTGCCTCCTGATTCCCAGCAATGTCCGTAGAGCGGTAACCTACGGTTGTCTGTCCTTCCTGTCCGATCACAATCGTGCCGGCGTAAGGTGTCCAGGTAGCCCCTCCGTTCAGTGTATACTCCGTACCCGCCACACCGGAAACCGAATCGACAGCGCTTAAATCGATGGATACAGGCGTGCGATACCACCCGTTCTGTCCATCCGGCTGAGCGGGATTAATCGTAGCAACCGTCACCGGTGGTTGAACATCCCCTTCTAGAACGCGAACTTCCCTTACGTTGTTCCATGCGCTTAGGGTGTTCCCGTGACCATAAATCCGCACGAATTGCGCCGATACAGTCGGGAACGAGTACATCTCCAAATCAAGCGTTGTGCCGCTGCTGTAGCCGCTATACACGTTCTTCCAAGTCACACCGTCCTCCGATGTCTCCAGGTCGAACTTGGCTGAACGAACGTTGCCGCTCCCCCATGCTACGGCTATCCCGGCTACTCGCTTGACGCTGCCCAGATCATACTTGATCCACTGATCCCCTTCGGCCGTCCACGGTGTGCTCAAGTCACCGTCAATACTTTTCTCCGGAGTGTTGGCCGCTTCTTGAATAAGGCTCGCCTCCACCCCGTAGAAATCCAGGAAGCCCTCAAATTTCTTGAACTTTCGGAAATTGATCGTTACCGTAGCCGTCCTGCCTGGCGTTTCCGGATCAGTCAAGGTAACCGTTGCTTGCCCCGGTACGCCTGTGCTCTGCGAGATCGTCATCCGGAACTGCGAAGTAGCCGCCACGACGGGCGCAGTATCTGCATTCGGATTCAATATGATGTCATAGTACTTGCCCTCATTCGTAAAATTCTTAATCAGCTGACCATCAAGAGTCAAAGAATCGAGCGTCAGCTTGTTGATCTGACCGTCCGAAATCGACCATTCGCTCAGCTTCTTAAGCGCAGGCGCTTGCGCAAGCGGCTGCTCGCCCGCTGGCAGCGGCTTGAAGGTAACGGCTACGTTCACTTCCGTTGAGTTCGTAAATTTGATCGTCAGCTTCTTCAGATTCGGATCTGTTGGCATATTGACTAGCGGGTATTGCGGATTGGTAATCGGGAACATGACCGGATCCATAATAGAGAAGGTCGCTCCGTTTCCACCGCTAATGATCGCCTGCAATTGTCGTCCGCCTTGCGTAAGAATCGCGGATCGGCCGTCTTGCGCAATCTGAATTGATGCTCTCGTGTGCATAAACCAATACAGCGTGGATGGTGCGCTTGTCTTGATCTCATCTTGCACTGTCGACAGGTTATTTACACGGTCGTACATAATGCCTCGGACAACCGACGTGCCTACATTCGGCAAATTGCCGGAGCCTGTTGAAGAAATGGTCGAATCATACAGCGTAGTCATGTCCGTAATCATCATGCCGCCTTTAGGCTTCGATTCATATTTGACAAGCTTCGCCGTATCATACATATCCTGACCGACGGAGGAATCCGGATTCATCAAAATTGTATTATGCCCTTCTGTCCGTTTGCGGTAGAAATAGTTACCGCCTGGTGCAAAATAGTTCGGACCGTCGTTCCGCCCATCACCGACATCTATCGCCCAACGTTGGCCCAGCGAATCGAGAATGAAATGCCCGGTGTCATATTGTTGGTGACCTGACATATTATTCGTACCAGCATGCATCCCGAAGAACGTGGCATCTGCATCGACCCAAGAACTGCGGAAGGTTGAGGTGCCCACTACATTGTCATGACCCTCATAGTACGCATCTAACGGGAAGTTGAAGTCAACCTGGAACTTGCCCGGGCGATAATACAGGATATCCTTAATCGTAGCTGTTGCTTGCTGTTGCGCTGTATACATTCTGGCGGAGTAGATGGTTTGGCTGTTGTAATGCGTAGCGAACCAGTGCATCTCCGCGTCGACCGGTGAAGACTTCGGATCTTCCCCAGCGTCATGATAGTTAAACGAACCGCCCGGTCCGCGAAGATAGACGAGGAACAATGGCGTCTCTTGAAGCCCTTGTGCCTTGTCGAGACCAAAGATGGTTCCGGCCGCATTCTCCAAGGAGGAGAAAGCATTAATCATAAACCCTGTACCGTATGCCCAATAGCCGACACCTTCTTCGTACGCGCCGTCAGGCTTATAAATAGCTGTTCCCCATTCAAGAGAACGAATCGTGTTCTCTAGCATACGCCCTGCCAGATCCGGTTCCTCGTCAAGAATGGCGAGAGATGCGGTAACAAGACCCCCATTGCCAACTTGGTTCCAATTGGATTCCATCGACATCCACATCGATGCCGTACCCGGCGTATAACCACCCGGGTTATTCAGCGAGAAGAGCAGCATGCCCGGTTTAATACCCTTCTCAATAATGGCGTTGCGCACCCTTTTCTTCTGATCCGCTGTCAGGTAATCGAAGAACCAGTCGTACCCGATCGCCATTCCGAACAGGACTTGGCCGGTACCAAGGAATTGGCCTTGCTCCTTGTTGCCCCAGTGAGGGAAGTTGATGACGTTCTCCATCTCTTTCCATGCGCGTTCGGCGTATTTCACGTCGCCGGTCATCTGGTAGGCGTAGCCCAGCTTCATGATATAATCCGGTATTTTGTAGTCGTCTACCAGATTCCGTTGAGAAACGACCACATTGTTGCTCATTGCAAACGGGATAACAGGCGTGTTGAGGAGTCCATCAGCTGCCTGGATCGCTCCAAGGTGTCCTGTCTTCACATATTTGTCCGTTGCGAGATTCGCCTTGATCGTGGCGAAGGTATCCGCCGTAGCCAAAATCCGTGGATGCGCCCCGTTGCTGTGTGAGCGAACGGCATTCACGATCTGGAAGCTGTTCGGACGCTCATAGATTCCGAGATCGCCTGTCGGCGTCACCTCGAATTTGCCTGTTGGCGTCTTCAGTTGGGAACGGTCGATCGTGGACAGAAGGTAATAATCGTAATCTTCGCTATGCCAATAAGCGGAATAACGGTCTAGCTTGACCTTACTTCGAAAATTCGTAACACCGTCGCGTGCATCCAGCAACGCGACTTCGATATACCGATCACCCGAAATATCGGAGATCGTAAATGGCAGTTCTACATTCTGCACCGTTTGCGGGGCAAGCGTGACGATCTGTTGCTCGGTACCCTCTAGCGTTGTACCGTTATATTTCGAGACGACCAGCTTAACAGGGCGCGATTCATCCGTAAAATTTTGGACATTCGTCCTTGCCAGTAGGGATCCTGTCTCCAGCTCGTACAATGTTCGATCGTTCTTGTAGAAGTAGAAATCTCCAGTAAAGAAGCCTTGCTGCTTCTTCGAATGGAAGGGGAGTGTGCGAGTTGGCATTGTGTTTCCGTAGAAATCCTTGATACCTGTGAAGGATAAAGTGTAATCCGCAGGGAGCCCCGGTGTAATGTTAAAGGTAACAAGCACCTTGCTAGAGTCGTTTGCATCAAGCGCAACCGACTTCACAAGAACAGCTTGATCGTTGACTTTCACATTGCCAGCGGTAGTCAGCGTCTTGGCGTCCATCGCTCTTGTGAATTTAATCGCCATCGGCTGAGTCAAGTCGACGTCGCCTGACACAGCTGCCGCCAAGTCGATACCGTTGTCAGGATTAACAACGTCCGGATTCTGAACGAAAGATACGTCATCGACCCAGAACTTCAAGCTGCCTGCGGAGAAATTCGTCTGACTTTGATTAATGGTGTCGGTAATCTGATACGCGGTGAAGCCGTATACAGAAGAGGAAGGAATCGTAGAGGTTGCTAGATGATTGCCGTTGATATAAAGGTCCGCAGTCGTCATCTTGGAGCCGTTATTGTCGGCTGCCCGGGCCAGGATCCGGATGTCGTACCATTGCCCTTTGACGACGTCGGTGATGACCGTTACCGGATTCGTCTTATCGAATTCGAACTTAAGGAAGCCTTTACCTGCTGAATCGGTATAAAATTTCAGCAGATCTTGCCATGCCACATTTGTTGAATCCAGTCTCTTCGATCCGGAATAGGCTTGGAACACCGGAGTTCCCGTAACCTTCGCCCAATCCTTAAAATTATAGCGCACTCTCAAATCGATCAAGGCATCGTTTCGACTACCCGTCAAGGGGAAGGCGATCGTCGAATTGACGCTGCGAGAACTTCCGGCTGTTAACGTGGAGTTAAATTCAAGAACCTTGTTGCCACCGCTTGACTCTTCCGCGACGGTTGCGGAAGTCGTGCCTACACCTGCGGAACTCACTGTGGACGTATACTTCCACTTGGTCGTATCCGGTGTTGTTCCTGCGAACTGCGCGTTGAAGTTGTCTGAGACCATAGTGACAGCCGCTGCACTTGATGGAGCAGGGCCTAAGAATAGTCCGGATGCCGTAAGGGCGAGCGCGAGTGTTGAACTAACCCATTTTCTAACTACTTTTCCTTTGTAAGCGCTATCCATTTTCTGCCTCCTACTTTACATTTTATGATTGAGTTCCTACCCTTCTTCTTGATGCACCACCACCTTTCAAGAAAAAAGGGGCATTGTTGTTGCCCCCCAAAGCCTGCCCACCTTTAACCCAACATCTTCTTTAATTTACATATTGCTTCAACGTAGTAATAATCACCATAAATCATTGGACCGTTAAATACTTCCGCTCTCGTATAAATGCCCTTATGGAAAGCACCTGTACCATAGTCCAATAAGCCTTCGTTCGTATGATCCCAAATCGCGCACTTCTCATCGAGAGCACGAAGAATAGCAATGGCCGATTCCAGATACACACGCTGCTCCGCTGGAGGGACAGCCTTGGCAATCTCGATCAGGCCGCAAGCCGTTATCGCCCCTGCACTACTGTCGAGCAACTCCGAATCTTCCGGCTGACGATAATCGCAAGGCGGAACGTAGCCATGAAGCGGTAAGCAGGTCATGACATAATGGGCAATCCGCTTGGCCGTATCGAGATATTCCTGCTTCCCTGTCCAATGATAGGACTGGGCGAATCCATAGAGCGCCCAGCTCTGACCGCGTGACCAAGACGACCCGACTTCATAGCCTTGACCCCGGGGTGTTTCCAGCACTTCGCCATTCGTCTCGTCATAGATAACGATGTGATGCACTGATCCGTCCGGACGAACGAAGTCACGCATGACTTTATCCGCATGCATCGTCCCGATATGCGTGAAGCGTGCATCCTTGCTCTTCTCGCTGGCCCAGAACAACAGCGGTATGTTCATCATGCAGTCGATGATCGCCCACCCTGCCTTGTTATCCCCGTTCCAGGCGCGAATATAGCCGCCTGCAATATTGGCTCTGCCGGACAGCACGTTCGCTGCGAGCAATCCTCGCTGACGAGCACGATCGTCGCCGGTCAGCTCATGATTCATGACGCTGGACAACAGCCACATGAAGCCGACATCATGGTGCAGCTTGTCATACTCGTGCAACACCTGATCCATTTTCTCCTCAATGCTCTGGGCATACGTGCGGTAGATCTCCTCTTTCGTCTCCCGGTACATATGCCACAGGATGCCAGCCCAGAACGTGTTCGTCCACCAATCCATCAAATCTTGCCAATCGTCGTAAACGCCGTCAATGGTCTTAAACGGCATACCGTCCTTGATACGCCTTGACGTAACAGAAAGCTTTCTCTCGATCTTACTCCACGTATTCTCAATGAAAGACGTGTGATGCTGTTGCAAATTAACTCATCCTTTCACCGCGCCGATCAAGGCGCCCTTCACAAAATATCGCTGTAAAAATGGATAAACAACGAGAATCGGAACCGTTGCGACCATAATGAGTGCATACTTTAAGGTCTCATACAAATTGTTAGCAGCACCGGTATCTCCGGTTGCCATCGCATTTGATTCACTAGTTAATAACAGCTCGCGAAGGACAAGCTGTAGTGGATACAAGCTCTTCGTCCGAATATAAAGCATGGCGCTGAAATAGGAGTTCCAATGAGCGACCCCATAATACAGCGCAATCACGGCCATAGCCGGAAGTGACAAAGGGATAATGATGCGGAATAGAACAACTAGTTCGTTCGCACCGTCGATTCGTGCTGATTCTTCCAGACTGGAAGGAATACTCTCAAAGAACGTCTTTAGAATTAGAAAGTTGAACGCGCTCATGGCTGCCGGAATAATAAGCACAAACAGATTATCGATCAATCCGAGCGACTTAATGTTCAAATACCCCGGAATGAGGCCGCCGCTAAAATACATGGTGAAAATAATAAACAGCAGGATCGGCTTTTTCAGCATCATCCCTTCGCGCGTCAAGGCATACGCGGAGATGGCAGTCATGAACAAGTTAAGCGCTACGCCAACCACAATAATAAACAACGTATTCCTGTACCCTGTCAGGACAAACTTGTTCTTGAAAACGGCAATATACCCGTCTAGGGTAGGGTTAAGCGGGTGAAACAGGAAACCGAAATGCGTCATCAGCATATTTCCATCACTGAAAGAAGCAAAAGCAACATGGATGAGCGGGTAAACCGTACTAAAGGATAACAAGAGCAAGAAGAGGATATTGCAACTATCGAAAATCTTCTCCCCAAGCGTTCGCTTATTCATTGTGAACCTCCTACCATAAGCTGGTTTCGTTCCAGCGCTTCGCAAGCCGGTTGGCCAGAATCAATATCGTAAAGTCAATGACGGAATTAAAGATTCCGACTGCTGCGCTGAAGGAATAGTTGAATTCCAAGACCCCCTTACGATAGACATAAGTGGAAATGACATCTGCAGTAGAGTACGTATTCGGGTTGTATAGCAAAATAATTTTTTCATAACCGACCCCCATCACATGCCCCAAGCGCAAAATCAGCATGATGATGATGGTCGTCTTGATGCCAGGCAGTGTAATATGAAGCAGCTGCTTGAATCGACCAGCACCGTCGATGCGAGCCGCTTCATACTGCTCTACGTCAATCGCTGCCAATGCCGCGATGTAAATGATGGAGCCCCAGCCCACTTCCTGCCAAATGCCGGAGGATACATAAAGCGTTCGGAAGTATTCCGGCCATAGGAGCATACTTACGCGCTCTCCGCCAAACCATGCGATCAAGTCATTAATCAAGCCATCGCTTCCCGAGAACGCTTTGATTAAGCCGCAAATGACGACCAAGGAAATAAAGTGCGGAATATACGTTAACGATTGTACGGTCCTTTTAACGAAAGTATGGCGCACCTCATTAAGCAGCAAGGCCAAAATGATAGGTGCAGGAAAACCAAATAAGATACTATACAAACTAATTTTAAGAGTATTTAACAATATATCCCAGAAGAAAGCAGAGTGGAACAAGGTTTGAAAGTGTTCCAGTCCGACCCAAGGACTGCCCCAAATTCCCTTCATAGGCTTAAAATCCTTAAATGCAATAATTGCTCCATACATCGGTTTGTAACTAAAAATAAAGTAATAAATGATTGCCGGAAGAGCCAGCATATAATAAACCCGATATTTCTTTAGATCTTTCGCCAATCTACTTAGGAATCTCATCTCATGATTTCTTCTGCTGTCTATGACCGTGCCTTTCTCTGCCAGTATTTCGTGCATGGTTCCCACCCTTCTCCCTTCCGAAGGTTGGGGTAGAAGGAATTCCTTCTACCCCTGCCTCTATAAACCTTTAACGCTTCATGTAACGGTCGTATGCATCTTGCTTGGCTTTAATCAATTGATCCACGCCAAGTGCCTTCAGTTGATCAAGATATTTCTGATAGTTGTCGAGCGATTCGCTGCCGAATACGAACTTAGTGAACATTTGCTCCGCGTACTTGTAAACATCTTCGTTATATTTAGCGACAATTTTTGATTCTTCTTCTGTGTGAGAGATTACCGAATCCCGGAAAGCATGCTTGTCTGCATCCGTTTGTGCCCATACTTTGAGCGCTTCTGTTTGCTGCTTGTAGATATTCAACTGTTCGATTTTCTCAGGAAGCTCTACTGCAGGGAAGCCGTTAAAGGAGCTGTACATGGCTTGAACCTGAGTCGACGTCCATTTGTTCGGATTACTCGTTACGAATTCCGTGAACTTCGGCTTGCCGTTCTCTAGCTTATATGTCGTGTTCTCGATACCGAAGTTGGAGAATTGAATGCCCTCCGGCGTAAAGAAATAATCTAGGAATTTGGCTGCAATTTCGACATTCTTGCTCTTCGCTGTAATGACCGCACTGAAAGGCGCATTAAACTTCTGATCCTTTTGGCCGCTGAACGGAGTGTCTCCCTTTTTAAGTACAGGATATTTGGCTCCAACTAAATCAAATGTTGGATTTGAAGTCTTGTACTTGTCCAATAAGGAACGGATATAACCGCCCGACTGACCGATGAATGCACCTGTTTTGTTCTGGTCGATCAAGCTTTTCAGCTTGTTGGCATCGGTGAGTGGGAAATCTTTGTCGATTAGCCCCTCCTCATACCATTTGTGGAACGTCGTCAAGAAACTCTTGTATTCTTGTGTTGCGGCACCAAATTGTACTTTGCCCTTGTCGTCTACGTAGAAGGCATAATCCGTTTTATAGGCGCCTAAGAATACATCACGCAGAAGTGCAGGCGTCGATTTTCCTTCATAGCCAAACGCAGCAGTTGCTCCTTTCTTCTCCTTAAATGTCTTCAGCACGGTATACCATTCATCGATCGTTTCCGGTACCGGCAGGTTCAGTTCCTTCAGCCAATCGGCTCGGAGAAGGGGACCCGCGAATACTTTACCCAGCTCGCTTCGCACAGACGGGAACATCAAGTATTTGCCGGTATCCGTTTTAACCATCTTATCCATCTCTTTGTCCTTACTGATCAAATTCCATGCGTTCGGTGCATACTTAGGAAGGATGTCGTTTAGGCTAAGGATAACACCGTCTTTCTCGGCTGCCGAAGCGCCGCCTGGATAGTCACCCATATTGCCGATGAAGATATCTGGAAGATCGCCCGATGCGATCAGCGTATTGAAGAAGTCCTTCTCGGCACCAACTGTTGGGTGAATAAATTCCAGCTTTACGCCGGTTCTTTTCTCCAGTTCCTTCATGAACGGGGTTTCGCCCATGTTCGAGACCAGCTGGGCAATGTCTTTATTCGCCCCCATAAAAACCTTCAGCTTTGCGTTCGTTTGAAGCGGATACTTCGTTTCCGCCGTCGATGCCAATGGTGAGGGGCTGCTGCTGCCCGCAGGGTTTTCTTTCTGGCTGCAACCAGCCATGACCCCGGTCGCAAGAACTGCTGTAAGCGTCGTCATTAAAACTCGCTTCATTGTTTTACTCATTGCGTTCGACTCCCTTTGCTCTTCATATTGTGATCGAGTGTGATGACCCGATGCCCTTATTTTGCAGGAAACCATACGTTTCAACAATGTACAGATTTTCAAATGAGTTCATACTATTGCAAAAAACCACGTTCAAAATCAAAAAAGGATGATCCATTTCTGAAATGAACGTGGTTAATCACAGATTATTGCTTGACTGTCCGGTACTTTCCAGGCGGGATGTTCTCCATTTTCTTAAAGCTTCGGATGAAGCTTCTTACGTCAGCGAAGCCTACCATGGTTGAAATGTCTTGGATGGTTTCATTCGTCTCAAGCAATAAACGTTTCGCATGTTCGAGTCGCAGCGTGCCAATGAAATCCAATATACCTTGCCCCGTTTCGTTCTTGAAAATTCCGGACAAGTAGTAGGGGGACAATTCAAACTTATCTCCGATAAGCGTAATCGTAATATTCGGATTCGTATATTCCCCTTCAATAAAAAGCTTTAACTCCCCTACTAGCTTCGAATGTGTCGTGTCCTTGGTTGTCTGAATGAAGCTCGCAGCCTTCTCCAGCATTTCGAGCGTGTCCTGCTTCATCCTGTTACGATCCTGAAGTAGATCCAATGGCTTACTTGCAATGAGCTCATCGATAAAGTCGTTTGCTTTCGTGCTGCCAGCTTCCGTCACAGCTCGTACGACTGTGCCGATCAGATTATAACGCAAAAATTTAGAGATGCTTACGGAGCCTAGCCCTTCTCCTTCATTGCGCTGAAACAAATCCTCGATAATGCTGTGCAAGCCCGGAATATCCGTAGCCTGGATGGAATTGATGATCTGCTGCTCCACGTATAAGGGAAAATAGTATTTATAATGCAGACCAAACTTATTGGAATCGTTAACCTCATTATACTCGACAATCTCGTTTTTCCCGGTAACGATCCGATATTCAAGAGCATCCAGCGTTTCCTGATAGCACGTCGGAATTTGGTCGAAGCCCTGGTGAATTCCGCTGATGGCAATCGAAAGCTCCGTTTTAAATTTTAGTCTCAGAATATCTCTTGTCCGCGAACTGATGGCGTACATCTCTTCTTTGCGAACGTCGTTGGTGCCCTCCTTGAAATTAATCAGACAAGCGACCATCCCATCAATGGCTGCAGCATAGCCGATGTGCTTCTGGCCTGCCAACTCCTCTGAGATATTCTGGATCACAAACTGAAGAAGTTCAGGACTTGGCCGCTTGGCGTCATGCTCTTCAGCGCCGTCTCCGTCGTCCAAACCGTACAGGATAATCCCGAACGTATCGGAAGGAAACTCGATGCCGAACTCGCGCATACCCTCATAGAGATGGATCCCTTTACCCGGCAAGCCCTTCAGCACTTTGCTTAAATAATTCGAGCGAAGCACTTGTTTCTGCCGAAATACCAGATGATTTGCCTCGTCGTGCTCATTCATGATATGCGTCATCGCATCGCGGATCATCGCGTATTCGTCCCGATCCCCCGTATTCTCAATCTTCTGCCGTGATGTTAAGAATTTGATCAGCTGATCGATGGAGGAATAATTGCGCTTCATCAAATAGATGGAAAGAATGCCCCCTCCTAACAAGCAGATAACAATGCTAAGTAGGTTTAACACCTGTATAAATCGGGTCTTTTGATAAAACAAATCCGTTCGAGTGAGCATCGAGTAAGTGAGATCCTCAAATACCGAAGACTTCTGGTAAGCGATCACGTAGCTGCCCATCTTGTCTTGAAACGTCGTCATCCCTTGCTGCCCGGTCAGTTTCTCTTCAGGCGGCAATGCTTGATTGTCACCAGCGCCGAATGACAGTACGAAGGACTGAGAAGGGTCTGTCAGGAGGAGCCTTGAATCCTGAAGAATCTTGCTACTCTGGACATTGTTCAGCAGGGCATTCGTATTGATTCTGAAGATCGCGATGGTATCCGGCCGATTAACACCGGCTGTTGAAACCGTTCTCGCATAATAAATCATGGGGCTACCGGCTGTATTCTTCACCTCGAAGTTATACAACGCGCGGAACTTTACAGAGGAGAGCATCTTTTCCCATTGTGCGGGTAATAATCCGTCGTAATTGTCCATTGTTCGGGTAATATCCGTCTTCGTATAAATTTCAGTTTGCTTGACGACATACCCATTATTCGGAAAATACAAATAAATCGCATCAATGTACGTTCTTCCGGCTTCAAAGGCCCCGAGATCTTTAGCCGTTGTTATCAGATTGACGCGCTCCTCTGCATTCAGCTCTGTCTTCGCATTGCGCAAATAAGACACCGTACTTCGTTTTGCAATTTCCCCACTAATCTGATCCATATCCTTGAGTCGCGCTTCCACCGCTTCCCGAACTTGAGTCGCGATCGCATCGTTGGCTCGGTTGGTTTCGGTCTTCAACAGATCAATCGCATAGAGGGAAACCACGATACTGATGGCAATCGGCAGCAACAGGATGACATAATAGGATGCTAGCCATTTTCTCGCCACGCTGTTTTTGTTGAACAGCAGGTGTAAGGAACTATGTAAGCGCATTACAAAGTTGAATACTATTTTCATCGTCCACAGCTCCAAAGTAAGAAATTTGGGTTACGAAATAAGGTTAATTCTTACTCTATAGATGACAACAATGATCTGTCAACGCTCTTCTTCATGAACAGTTTCTTAAATCGATGAACAATATTTCAGGAGACATAAAGAAAACCACCCGGTAGAGACCGGATGGCTAATATTGCTATTCTACTTGTACACGTTTTTCCCGTTCCATCGGCTTCTCCCTTACTCCCATAGCTTCTAAAATAGGCCAACTTGCCCGATTTTCGCTCGCATACAGGCCGATCTTCTCGACCGGAATCGGTATGAAGCCGAGTTCGAGTGCTGGGCTTCCCTCTAGTAGTCGGTAGTCATCCTGTTCTGCATTTACAAACCCGGGGTCCGCTACAACACTATTGGCATCGTGTCCCATGGACTTCCATGCTTGCCAGGAGTTGTGATCAGCCCGCGTGGAGTAGTCTTCATCCCGAGCTAAAATTTTGATGAACGGTTCCGCTCCATCGGTTGCAGCTGTTTCAGTTCCGTAAACCACGTTGTGGTCGAACACATTCCCCTTGTCCATCAAGTTGTCGTAATCGCGAATGCAGAACTTGTAGACGGAGGAACTTGCTTGCTTCGAGCCGATAATATTCCGAACATATTGGGTATTGGTCAAGGAAAGTCCCGTAGTTCCATGTGTCCGATATTCATCGTCCGGCTTCCAGCCGAGCACGAAGACGGACTCCTCCCTCGTCTCGAGGAACATATTGTTCTCAATCACATTATCCTTGCCCGAATGCACGTACATACCAGCTCCCGGCGTCCGGAATGTAATATTTCCACGCACCTCGATACCGCTCGTATAATCGTCCAGATAAATACCGAACGCGAAGGCGGGAGAACGCCATACACCTCGGACTCGCTGATAACCGATTACATCGTGGATCAGGTTGTATTCGATCTTCGTCCCGTTCATCGTCCAGTCGCGGTCGCACGTGTTGATGGCGCCTGTATCACATGTTTCGACATTTACGTGACGAATATGGTTATATTCGATCTGATTATCATTGCCACGGCTCCAGATCCCCCACCTAGGACCGTCGTGGATATAGTTATGGGCAACCCGGATACCGATTCCGATGGCAGCAACACCGGCTACTCCTTTGTGAATGACGCCGACATGATGAATGTAATTATTTTCTACGACATTATCGGATGACGCCTTAGTTATTGCAAAAGTGGTAATATAGCCGCCAGAAATATAAACCCCATGACTTCCCGTTTCATAAATATCACAGCCCAGCACCTGACACTGAACGCCTTGCAGCACCGTAACACCTGGACCACCTGTGCCACGAACGACGCAGCCTTCCAATCGAATACCTTTGGCGCGTTTGACGAACAGCGCCGTGCCGTCGCAGCCCTCCAGGGTAAGTCCCTTGAAGCTTAGATAACCTTCCTGGACCGAAAATTGTTGGCGGGATTTCATCAGATAGCCGCCGCGATCCTGCCAATCAATTTTTTCCACATAGATGTCCTCTTCTTGATCGAACTCGCTGCGGATTTCGATGATATTCTTGACAAGCGGAATCGAAACCGCAAGCTGATCCAGCGGTATATGCGCTGGAGGAATGAACATGACACGCTGCTTCTCTTCATCCAGGTACCATTCGCCGGGTGTGCTGAGCTCCTCCTTGACGCTCTGGAAGTAGAACCGATCCCCAGGGTAAATCTCATAAATCACCGGTTTCTGGAGAACAACTTCTCCCGTCTCCGGATCGTAACTCTTCAGCTTCACGATGCTGTTATACCAGTTATGCCGCGGGAAGATGAATAGCTCGACCTCCTCAAGCTGGCTCCAGCCTTGCAAGCGAGGATCCTTGCAGATGAAGCGATCCTTCGCGCCCATTCCCTTTTGATGAGGCTCCGTAACAGGCCCATCTACGTATAGCCAGCCGCCTCCATATGGATTATCCGCATCGAATTTGGGATAACGCGCTTTGCGCATCCGCTCGCCGTTACAGAATAATTGATCGAACGCGATGTGGTCGAGTCCAAGTTTACTCAGATCATATTCGAGCATGCCGTTCTCACCGATCTGAGGTTCGTGAAGCAAACAGCCGCCGACAAGCACGACTTCCCCGTCACCTGCCGCACGGAAGGTCACAGGAGAATCTTCCATTGCCAAGTCTTGTTGGTCAAAATGAATCGTCTCCCGCACTTCGTACCTTCCCGCATGGAGGATGACCTCGATCGGCCCAGTTACCGCTCCGGAAGCTCGCAGATCCCGGATTCGGTTTCGTGCTCCAGCAAGGCTGGCCAGCGGCCCCTCTGCGGAGTGATCGTTGCCGTTTGGCTGAACATGAAGCGTCAACTTGTTTTGTAGTATCGTTGTCATTGGTATTCTCCTTCTAAGTCAGATTAATCTGTGCGATTTGATAGCGGTACCGCTCCATATAGAGCTCTGAAGCGTGATGGATGGCGCACAGCACTCCATCGCTTTCTCCCGTGCCGTCCGGGAACAGTGCGGTAACCTTGTACGTCGCACGTTCGCAGCTCGAGAAGTCAAACAGCGAATCCTGGAACGAGGTGTCCGTTACATTCGCAGCGATAAGCTCGTAATGTGGCATTTGATCCACTGCACGGTATATGTTGTAGAGGCATCCCGCTTCTCCGCTCCATTCGAGCCCCAGCGTATGACGGTCCACCTGCAACTCCTTGGGAGCAGGCGCTCGGCGAAAGAGGGCCATTCCAGTTAAGGTATAGTGGCCGCCTGCCTCCGTGTCGAACGTGATATTTCCCGGGGAATCTACCGTATAGGCAATCGGGAGATGTTCCTCCGCGATCAACTGTGCGTTATCAATACCGGGGTAAGCAAGACGGCAAATCCCTCCGCTGCCAGACACAATCTCAATCCGTGTTGCGGTCCCGCTTCTCCATTCAACCGAAACTTCGAAGTTTCCGCGGGCAACGAGCCCGCGAAATGCTCCGCTGCTCCACGCTTGCGGAAGTGAGGGAAGCACAGCGATATATGTCTCGTGGCTCTGCAGCAGCATCTCCGCTACACCGGCAGTTCCTCCGAAATTACCGTCGATCTGAAAAGGCGGGTGCGCATCCCACAAATTGGGCAATGTCTGCTGTTCGAGCAGATTGCGGAATAAACGATAGGCGCGATCCCCATCTCCAGTTCGGGCCCATAGGTTCAACCGATGGGCAAGCGCCCAGCCGGTCGACTCATCCCCCCGCTCATTTAGCGTGATGCGGGCGGCATCCAACCAGGCCGGGGTATCGTGCGAGATCAACGTTCCCGGGTAAAGCGCGACGAGCTGAGAGATGTGGCGATGGCGATATTCGCCGAATTCCCCATACAAGTTTTCCTCCGAATATTCCTTCACCTGACCGGACCAGCCGATCTCAACGGGGTTGTACCGTCCTAGCTGCTTGCTCTGTACATCAAGCGCAGGATCCTCCGTGAGGCCGAGCCGCTCAGCTGCTCGGAGCAAGTCGGCTCCATTCTCATGAATCATTTGCTGATCGAAGGCGCAGCCGACCGTGTGATAGTATTGGTGTGGCTTTTCCGTTCTCCACCTGCCGAAGATCAGCTGCTCCGGAGAGGCGGAGAATGATGCCAGGTACTGACCGTCATAATCCCGTGCCGTCTTGGTAAGGAACCGGCTCATGCTTAGCAGAGCGGGGTACGTGACCTTCCGAAGCACTTGCTCGTCCCGGGTAAAATCGTAATAATCCCAGAACAACTTCGTGGTAAGTCCCCCAGTTCCCGGACCCGAATGCCCACCAGGACCGGTGATCATGTAAGCATAGCTTGCCGTTCCGATTGTCCAGCCGCAAGCGCCCGGCTCATCGGTGGCATTTTCCGGATTGTGCTCGTGGATGTACCTGCTTGCCAATTGTTCTGCTTTCGGTCGGAACGCAGCGTTAAAGTCCACATAAGCCTGAAAGGTCTCCTTCAGGTTCGTGCTGAAGGCATGCCAATAGTTCATCTGAACATTAATATTGTGCCAATATCCACTTCCCCATGGCGAAATATCATGCACATTCCAGACGCCTTGCAGATTAGCAGGAAGCGTCCCTGGTCGGGAACAACTGATGAGCAGATAGCGACCGTACTGAAAATATAGCTCCTCCAGGTACGGGATTGACTCTCCTCGTCTGTATCGCTGCAGCAGCACATCCGTCGGCTCTTGCGGCGCAGCGCCTTCAATTGAGAAGGCGACTCGGTCGAACAATTCCCGATAGTCGGCGATATGTCTCGAACGGAGCTGCTTATACCCAATCAAGTCAGCCTGCTCCAGGATACGGGCAACTTCGCGATGTGGATCGATATCGGGAATCTTCTTCTTCGGATCCTCTTCCAGAAAAATATGGCTATCGAGCTTATAATTCGTTCCGACAGCTACCAATAAAAGTGCGGTATCGGCACCGATTACCCGAATGGCCCCTTGTTCTTCAAGCATGGCGCCCGACGGTGCAATTACTTTGATCTGCCCCTCAAACCGGGTGTTGTAGTAGTGCATACGGCCGCGTAATATCAGCGTATCGTCTTGCGCGATGACTTCTCCCGACTTGCCGCCGCCGTCCCCCGGTGTCTTGGCGTAATCCTTGCAATAAGGAATCTCAGGCCGCACGACGAACGATAGGGCGCCAGGCTTCGAAGCCGATAGCTTCATCACGATGATCTGGTCGGGATATGAGGCGAAATATTCCCGTTCATACCGGACGCCATTATGCTGGTATCGACAGTAGGCGATAGCATCGTTCAGGGACAAGCCCCGTTCATAATCCGATGCGTCTTCATGACCGAATTCCAGATACAACTCGGCAAAATTGTTCAACCCGCCAAGATTACCCGGGTTGACTAGCGTATTATCGGTAATCTGGATACGCTCACGACGAGGAATACCGAACACATTGGCTCCCATATAGCCGTTGCCGATGGGCAACGATTCTTTCTCCCAGCCCTCAGTGGAATCCTCTGCCGGCGTGAGATAGGAAAGTACCAGGTTTTTCATTGCAGCTTCGACTTCCTTTCTTCCAGGTTCTACTCATTTAGGATACATAGCTTATGACCCTTGAGAAACGAACAGTTTTGCAGAAAAGTTAGCAATTTTGAGAATCCACTGAATAAACCAAATAGCCAGGGCTGCTCGCCCTGGCTACTGAGTAAATTGGAACTATCGTTGGTTGGTCAAGAACTGCTTGCCGTAACTTACAAATGCTTACCTTCCGGGAGTCCAGTTCGTGGATACTGCTGATCTAGCTCGCTCGAGCATCTCCTGTACCTTCACTGGCGAGCCTGTTCTGCTGCTCTCGATGGCGGCGAAAATGAGGGCAACCGATTGCAAGTTATCCTCGACATTCGTCGCCATTGGCGGTCCGCCGTCCAGCCATTCCACAAACTGTTCGATCAACCAAGCATGGCCCCACTTGTTTTGTTGGAGAAGGGGGATCTGCTCTGCCTGGCCTCCGCCACCGTAGGCGTATTTCTCGATCTCCTTGTGACTCATGATCAGCGTCGAATGCTCGCACTCCGCGCGAATATATTCGTTGCTCCAGCCGTTCAGCGTGACCGCGTTCGATTTGGCTCCCTCGTATACAGCCTTGGTTCCGTTTGTCATCGTCATATGCACGAGTCCCTGGGAATCGCCAGCGAACTCCCCCCAGGGCGGATTCCAGGTTTGCGCGTAGATCGTATCGCAGACATAGCCCGTCAGATCGGCCAATATATCCAGGTGATGAACGGCCCCTTCCACCATGAGCGTATCCGGAATTTCGTGACGGAATTTACCCCAGGAGCCGAAACGGCGACAGTCCACTGTGAATCGGCACATCAGGTAATCAAGCCGACCGTGCCGTCCCGATTGCAGTTCATGGCGCAGCGTCGTCTTGTCCTGAGCGAAGCGGTGGCTCATGGTTACGCCCATTTTCTTCCCGGCGCTTCGCACTTTCTCTACGATTCGAATGGAACCCTCCAGTGTGTCGGCGATCGGCTTCTCCGACAAGATATGCATATCGTGTTGCAAGGCCAAGTCTACGACTTGTTCATGGAAAGCCGGCGGCACGACAATCGTGCAGAAATCCGCCTTCGTCTCCGCAAATGCCTTCTTGATATCCGCATAGCATTGATCGTCGCGCAGCCCCAGACCCGACTTTGCGTTCTGCAAGGCGTCCGGATTCAGGTCAACTGCAGCAACCACCTCAATCAACCCGTCTTTCACATTGGCCGGCAGGAAGCTTGTACACCACTGCTTTCCGAACCCTCCCGCCCCAACCTGGATTACCTTGTACGTCATTTCGTTATCTCCTCTCGATTACCGGTTCAGCTTTTCCGTGCGTATGCTCCCACAGATGACCTTTGCGCTTCAAGCCTTCCAGGGTCGTCTCGAAATAAACGGCAGTAACGGGCTCGAGCACGATCGGAAAATCGTGATGAAAACCGCGACCCGTCGCTATGCAATCTCCTACTTGAACCCCATAGTGAATGTCTTCGGATACTGCGATTCCGTGCCCCTCTACCACAATCCAATACTCATCGCAATCGTGGTAATGACGATCGAAGCTGGTTTCCTTAGGATACGTCACGGTGTCGCCTTGGTCCCTCGGCTCTTGAGCCCGGATTGCACGGAATACACCGCTGCCGCCAAGCTCTTCTCCCCAATGTCCGCACAGGCGAACTATAGTGGTAGGCTGTAGGACTTTCTCCACCTTCCAGCTATCTTCCCCCAGGTTCAGTTCGAACTGCGACCGCTCTCCCGCATCCATCTTTCTCTCGCAGGCAACGACAACACATTGGCCGGATGTCACGATGAGCTTTTCCTTCGGGGATACACGCTCCGCCGAATGCTCCTGACCCGGCTTGAGCCGAATAATCTCGAACTGCTCCAATTCACACCAGGCCGGCGATTGCCCGGGACCGCTTCGAAACGTTGGCAAACCTTTCATCTCCTCTACAGTGTAATCACTTCCTGTATTGAGTATAGGGAATCCCTAATTCCGTTTGAATACGTCGAATCGTAATTTCCATACATGATTTTCAGGTTATTGAAGATCATGTATACTGGATCCAGAGAGGAGCGAGGACGATGCGGAATCAAGTGATCATGCCCTTCGATAGCCTACTGATGGTTAAGGACATCGGATACGGCAAGTCGACGGTTGCCTGGACCCATCCTGACCGTTTGCTTGATTTTCATGTTTTTCTATATATCACAAGCGGTCGATTTCAGGTGATAGAGGATGGTGTGGAGTACGTTCTGAACGAAGGGGATACCTTTTTCCTGCATAAGGGACTGCATCATTGGGGGACTCCCGGCGTAACGCTGCCTGGAACGTCTTGGTATTGGATTCATTTCAGGGACGAGATCGATCCCCTACAATCATTCCAACAAGAGAAGAGCGCTTTCAGCTGCGAACATGCGGGCACCCCGCTTATGCCTGAGCAATACAAGGAACGGATCCTGTTACCCAAGCGGCTGCAGCCCTCCTCTCCCATGCACATTCGCAGCAAGCTAAAGCTGCTGCTTGAGCTGTATCATTCGCCGGCAAGCTGCAGACCGTTGCTGCTATCGCTTCGAACGGCTGAATTGTTCATCGAGCTATATCAGGAATCGGGTCAAGCAGAGCACGCATCGAAAGCCACGGCGACGGTTAGCAAGATTCTTGCTTATCTTGAAGCCTGTAACCTAAGCAGCAAATTCAATGCCCAAGCGTTAGCCGAGCATATGAACATGAATTACGGTTACTTAAGCACTCTCTTCACCAAGAAAGTCGGGGTCAGCATCCACACCTATTTCACTCGAATGCGCATTCATCAAGCGATGGAGCTGCTCAAGCAGCCAGCCTACAATATATCGGAAGTAAGTTTCCAACTTGGATTCTCCAGCCCCTACCATTTCAGCCACATGTTCAAGAAGACGTGCGGGCTTAGCCCTTCGCAATACCTTGTAGAAATTTATCGCTCTTGATTGAAAAAGACCTTCAAGGTTCATAACGAACCCTGAAGGTCTCTATTTATTGCATCATCTTAATACCCGAAACTAGCTTGCAAAGTTTGCCCGAATGTCCCGTCCACGTTCACTTTCAGCTGAATCGTTGGACTCATCTGCAGAACCTGAATACGGGCATCGGATGAGATTACAGAAGTAGCCGCCCTGTTAATCGTCAGCGTAATATAGCCATCGCTGGCCGCACCGTTCTTGACGTTATCCTGAGTCGGATCGCTTATGCCGACCGAGATGCCCGTGGACGTCTCGTGGGTGACGACGGACGCTTTTTTGGTAGAAGTCAAGAAGTTCGCTCCACTCACCTGAAGGGTCGCGGTGTTATCCGTCCAGAAGTTAGCCCCGACTACATTCTGTGTTGTTTCCTTGACGGCATGAATGGTTGCATCCTGTTGCAGAATCGTAATATCCGGACTTACTGCGTAGCTGCTCACTTGAGCAGACGTGCGTCCAGGAAGGAGCACATATTGATAACTTCCTGCAGTCGGATTGACGCCATGATCGAACCATATGGTCAAGAATTTATTCGTATACGAGGTTGTGTAGCTAGCGTCAGTGCCTGATCCGATATCACTAAATTTACCGGTACGAGCTTCCCGCTTGAGATTCAAGTTAGCCCCTCCCGGGAAAAAGTAGCCAATCTGCGCACCGGAGTTTGAGTTGGACAAGTGTGCCCAGCTTGCTCCCGTTACCGAACCGGTCGCTCCAAGTGTCCCCACCTTGGCTACATTATCGACTAGGAATTGCTCGGTTCCCGCACTGCTGAGTTTGCGGTTCTCCACGATGGTCTCCACGGTCCGATTATCAGTAGCCGTGATCCCGGTGCCCATTGCTACAATCTCGTTATCGAACAAGAACCACGACTTCTTGGCAGCAAGCGACTGGCTGTTCGTCTTCAAATCCATCCCGACAGCACCATACACTTGATCCACTTCGGCTCCGCCCGCCCAGCTCTGGGTACCGTATCCACTTCTGTCACTCGGGAGCAGTGTAATTTTCAAATAATTAAAGCCTGAGCTTGAAATGGAATTTAGCGGCGTAAACACGGCGTGCGTCCAGCCGTTGGTTGTCCCTGCATTTGTTATTTTGTACGGAATGTTCGTCGCGGAGCCGAACGTAGAGCCTCCATACAATCGAATCCGGTTGTAATTGCTGAAACCGGTGTAGTAGAAATCGATCGAGAAGTCCGTCATTCCGTTTACATTATACGTAATTGTCTCGTTGGAGTCCGTCGTTCTGACTAGTCGAGCCGCATCGTTGTTCATGTTCGCAGCGTTCTGCGTATCGATTGTGAACCGGGACGATGTCAAATTATAGATTTTCGATGTGTCGTTGAGGGGATCTACGAACGTACCGCTAGTGCCAGTAATCGACACATTGCCAATTTGTGGCGAATAGCTATCGTCACTCTTATGCTGCTGAACCGTTGTCCCTGGCAAGCGAGTCGGATCGATTGTCGCCCAGTATCCACCCTCGAACTGGCTATCGTCTGCGTTATGAAGCGAAGTCCGGCCATCCGAAGTATGCCATGCCGATATATTCTCATTGTTGATGGATTCATAGTTTTTCGTTCGGTCCGAATGCATCGCGATATCAAAGCTATAGGTCGATTGACGTTGAACCGCTCGATCCATGCCGCTAAACACGTTAAAGAAGCTGCTCGGTTGCAATGTTGTTACAGACGTATCATTCATGATCTGCTTATAGTCCGCATACTGAGACAGCGGCGGGAGATAGTCGCTATATTGCGAAGCGATATATTTGATCAGACTTTTCAGGTATACCTGATCTGAAGCCTTCGCAAATTGTATAGCGTTTAGTGCCGTTGTGATCAAGAATCTCGCTTGGTCAGTGGACGTGGGTCGAGAAATGTACCGCCCGGTCAAGTTATCGTCGTATCGTGCATGATAGAGAAAGGGCTCGAAGGCATTCTTAATCCAGCTCACCGGAGCATACTTGTTCGGATCCACAATCTCCCATGGAGAGCCCTCGAATAAGAAGGTCCCACTAACAGGATCGTCGAGAGAGGCGGTGCCATAACCGAACGTGTAAGGTACGCCGTCGTGGAACAGGAACGATCCGTCTTCCGCGAAGCCGTTCTTACTCGAATCAACATACAGATACAGGGAAGCAAGCGCACCTGTCCCCAGCTTGATTCGCGCATGATCTTTGATCAATATTCCACATTTGGAAGTTATTTTGGCTGCCATTGCAAGGTTAGCGCCATCCGATACATAGGTTGCATTCACACTGAAACCCAAGCTTTGCGGGGTCGGCAAGAAATGGAGGATCGCCGAAACATTGCTCGCGATTTGATTGCTAGTCAGATCGTTATACATCAGAACGAGCAGATCTGTAAGGTAGAGGGGCACACCAAGCTCCCACGAGAACCAGTTGTTATCGGTCGTCTTCGGAGCGAAAGGCCGTTGATCGTTATACCAACCATGGCTCTGCAGCCAATCCATAGCTGAAATGATGTCAGAACGCAGCTGTGTATTGTGATAATAAGTCCCGCCGACGGTTTGATAGGCTACAGCCATTTTCAATAATCTTGAATACGTGTTCGTCACGTTCTCGCTGTACGTATCGTTCGGATAGTCCGAGAAAATATACGTACGGGTCGCCGACTTATCCATTGCGTTCCACCAGGTTAATGCAGATGAATCACGGCTCGCTATCAACGTTTGGACATTGGCATCCGAGGTGTCATAGCCGTTCCCCACTACGGAGTTATACCATTTCGTACGAATCGAATCGTAGCTAGCGGAGGAAGGAAGCGCCACTCCAGTAACCTTCACATCATCCAGATTGAATCGATACATACTGGTCAACCCGGTGCCGGTAGCCATAAATCGGAGAAGCACGTTGGATTGGTTGGATACTGAGTCAGGAAAAGCAACATTAGTCGTTGTAATCGACGATTGTGAGGTGGCGAGCTGATAGAAGTCAGTCCAATGTGCTCCCCCGTCAATCGAATACGATGCTGTCATCTGTGTGCCGCTAGGCATACTGCTATATGTCCAAGCTTTGAAACTAATGGCAACATATTCATACCCGGTCGTAGTCAAGGTATGGGTCATCGTGGCATTGTTCGCGCCCAGGAAAGCGTAACCTCCGGTTGAATACCCTGCAGTCGTGGAGCCCCAATTGGAAGACAGCGTATTCGTCGCAAACGTATCGTTAAACAGCGTTACGGATGTGATCGCGGTCCCCGTTACGACAACATTGTCGACATTGAAACGGTACGTGCTAGTAAGGGAACTTCCCGTAGCGCGAAAACGGAGCAGCAACGCACTTTGGTTGGCTGCAAAGGCCGGCAGCAGGAACTGTACGGTTGTGATCGCGGGCTCAGATGTGGTTATTTGCTCCAATTGCGTCCAATTCTGCCCGTCGATCGACCACTCCGCATAGAACGCACTGTTAGCTGGCATGTCATTGTACGTATATCGATCATATTGCACGATCACGTCCTTGTAGCCGCGCGTATTGATGGACGTCTTCAGAGAAGCATTGTTGGCTCCTAGAAATGCAGCCTGGTTAGTCGAGCTGTAACTAGCGCCGGAATTTGTCCAAACCGTCGAACTAATTCCCGAATCAAAGTTGTCAGAGAACAGGGTCGTCGCCGCGGCCACTGCTTGAGGCATAGGAAATACGGTAGTCAAGCAGGACAGCCCTACCAATAGTGCCAACATTGCTGTAAAAATTCGTTTCTTGAAAGCTTGCATTCATCATTCACCACTTTTCTTAAGATGGTAATTAAAAGTACTGTGACCTTCAAATAGACCTTCTACCCTCCTTCTTGATAACGCTTACAGTCTAATTACATTTCGAATTCTAACCCTGACTTATCAGATCGTCCATATGCCAAAATTAAAGATCGTGTAACAGAATTCAAAAAACGATGATTTATTGCTTCGGTCGTATACTGTATACGCTTCAATCTATATAAATTGCCGCCTATATTCATGAGGAGTCATCCCTTCCTGCATCCGAAAGCGCTTAATAAAATAGCTTGTGCTCATATAACCGCACTGTATCGCAATCTCTCCGACAGGAAGGTCTTTCCCCTCCAGCAGAAGCTGCTTGGCGAACCGGAGCCGGCACAAAGTTATGAAATCCATGGGAGTTCTTTGAGTCGCCTTTCGAAACATTCGACAGAAGTAATGGGTACCCATACCTACGCGATTCGCCCACTCTTCAAGTACGAACGGCTTGCATGCCTCATCCTGCATAGCCTGTAGCAGTCCCAGAATCTGATGCACCGCATCGCTTCCCCTGCTAGCCGCTAATGATTGGGAATGCATTGTAAATTCAGCGAGCACGCCATAGGTTAACATAGCCATACGTGCCGGATGAATCACACCACCCTTGTCCCCCTCATCGATCAAGTCATCAAAAGCACTCTTCATCCTATAATAGTTGCGATTGGTCCACAGAGGGAATTGTGCAAATCCCAACTCCGTTAAATGCTCTGCAAGCTGAGAGCCGTAGAAATGAACCCAATACACCTCCCATGGTTCATCCTTGCTTGATCCGTAAACCTGTGGCTGACCTGGAAAATATAAAAACGCATCCCCAGGTCTCAACACATAGGTCTTCCCATCCACTTTGGCATATCCGCGTCCTGCCGTTACGAGATGCAGGTTAAATTTGAGCAAAGCGCCTTGTGGGCGAACCACGGCATGCTCCGGAAAGTCATAGTAACGTCCCATAATATCTGGGAAGCAAAAAACAGGCTTCAAGCCCATATTGGGTACCGCTAGTTCTATTCTCATCTTTACCCCTCTATGTTCAAAATTGTTATATCCCAAGTCAAAATACTCTCATATACAATTATATAAGCCATTATTATAATGACAATATAAATATATTCATCCTATTAAAGATCGAAGGTGATTAGATGGAAACCAAGTTGCGCTGGGGAATACTTGGCAGCTCCATGATAGCCAGAATAGCGGTGATCCCGGCTATTCAAGCTTCCGAAACGGGTATTGTGAGAGCCGTCGCCAGCCGTTCAGAAGAAAAGGCAAAGCAGACCGCAGAAAAATTCGAAATTCCTTTTTACTATGGAAGTTATGAAGAACTGCTTGCAGATCCAGAAATTGATGCCGTCTATATTCCGCTGCCCAACCATCTCCACTACGAATGGACCATCCGGTCCGCTCAGGCGGGTAAGCATATCCTTTGCGAGAAGCCCCTAGCACTGAATTCCACCCAAGCCGGGAAAATGGTGGCTGCCTGCGAGGAAGCAGGCGTTCGGTTGTCGGAAGCCTTTATGTACCGATTCCATCCCCGTATTGAACGAATCCAAGAGATTATTCGATCCGGCGAGATCGGTGAGATCCGTGCTATGCACGGAAGCTTCACTTTTAATAATGCAGCCAAAGAAAGTGACATCCGGTTCCATGCCGATTGGGGCGGGGGCGGGTTATATGATGTTGGCTGTTATCCCCTTAGTGCAGCGAGACTGATCCTGGGGCAGGAGCCGGAAGCAGTGACCTGCCACGCCTTGTTCTCTCCTAATCATGGAGATGTCGATATGATGGCTTCCGGCCTAGTAGAATTCCCGGGGGGAGTCGCTCTTACCTTCGATTGCGGGATGTGGGCAGAATTCCGCCACACACTCGAAATTCTCGGTACGAAAGGCCGGATCGTGCTGCCTCAAGCCTTCCTGGCTGGGGACACAGCCCACAACTTCTTAGTTATTACCGGTAAAGAACAACGAGAGGAGCAACCTGATCCATGCAACCCTTATTTGTTGGAAGTTGATGATTTTGCCCGAAACGTAGCCAAGCTGCAAACGCCTCGTTTCCCTCCGCAGGATGCGATTTTAAATATGAGGCTGCTTGAAGCCTGTCTACGCTCAGCCAGGGAACGTAAACGGATTATTTTATGAGAAATCAGAATGAAAGGGGTTGTTACAATGGCACCAACGATGAGTTACATTCAAATAGAAGGAATTCACTTGCCTGTCCCACAATTAATACTGGGCTCTATGATGCTTAATATTGAAAATTACGATTACTCCTTTGGGCTCCTTGATGCGTATTATGCGAATGGGGGCAATGCCATTGACTTGGCCAAGGTTTACGGACCGAAGCCCACCCGTGCTGTGGGTGAATGGATGAAAGTGCGTGGAAACAGAGATAGGATGATATTAATAGGCAAGGGCGCACATCATGACGCAAACGGCCCTCGTATGAAACTGGAGCACATGGAGGAAGACCTAAATCTTCAGCTAGGTTGGCTTGATTCGGATTATTTCGACATCTTTATGCTGCATCGGGACGATCCGAACACGTCCGTCGGTTACATCCTGGAATCATTGGAGGCGCTTCTGGAGGCTGGGCTCTGCAGGGCAATCGGGGTTTCCAATTGGTCTACAGCACGTATTCAGGAAGCGAATGACTATTCGGCTGCCCATGGGTTGAGAGGCTTCGTCTGCAATAGCCCTAATCTCAGTCTGGCAAGAGCCAAAGAACCCCGGTGGCTTGGCTGCGTTTCCGTCGATGATGCCTATGCCAATTGGCATGAACAAACCCAACTCCCGCTCCTTTCTTGGACTTCTCAAGCGATTGGATTCTTTACCGGGCGCTACTCCCCAGATCTCCGGGACGAATCTGATATCGTCCGCGTCTATTACAGTGAAGAGAATTGGGAACGTTATCGCCGAGCCGCCACGCTTGCTGACGAGCGCGGAGTGAATGCTAACCATATAGCTCTCGCTTACGTCCTTCGCCAGCCATTCCCAACGTGTGCATTGATTGGTCCCAACAATCTAGATGAGCTTTCCTCCAGTATGGAAGCGCTCACCGTCTCTCTTTCCCCTAAAGAAATGCTTTGGCTGGATCTGAAGACTGAGCACCCTAATTGAGTACGAACACGACTTCATAACCATCCCTTTAGAAAGTAGGACAATCATGTGCCCTAGATCCCAAACAACGTATTGCAATCCAATCGCCATACCGAACTACCCCAAGGGCTATAACCAAGGAAGATACGGCAGTGATTTTCGCGAGTTGGCTGACCCAACCGTTATTTTCCATGATAACCAGTGGTACTTGTACCCTTCTTGCGGTATGGCATACGTGTCCAAGGATTTTGTAACATGGGAGCACCATCGGCTCTCACCGGAAGACATCGGCTATGCCCCGACCGTGGTTAAACACAAGGACAAATTTCTGTTAACCGCGATGGATAGGCCTCTATGGATGGCAGACCATCCCTTAGGCCCTTTTCACGAGGTTGGAACCTTCATCAAGCCCGATGGCACTCAAGTGAAAATGAAAGACCCGATGCTTTTTTCGGACGATGATGGAAAGTTATATGCGTATTGGGGCATTATCGATTATTTTGACCCGGGCTTTTGGGGAGCGGAATTGGATCAACAGGAGCCCTGGAAGCTCATTTCCGAGCCTGTATTGCTGGGTGGCTTCGACCCTGACCAGGAGTGGCAGCGATTCGGGGAATGGAACGAGGACCGGAATAAACGATGGCTGGAGGGCGTGTTTATGTTTAAAAAACAAGGCACCTATTACCTCACCTATGCTGCCCCCGGAACCCAATTCGGAACTTATGCGATGGGTGCGTTCCGCAGCCAAAGTCCGCTTGAAGGTTTTGTTGCGCAGGAAAATAATCCTTTCTTAATGAAGCGCTACGGTTTGGTACGAGGCACTGGACATGGCTGTGTTGTGGAAGGACCTAACGATACGATATGGGCCTTCTACACGTGCTGCACCGGCTATGAGCATGGTTTCGAGAGGCGGATTGGCTTCGATGCGGTAGGAATTGATGAAAACGGGAATTTATTCGTGAAGGAAGCTACGGAAATTCCGCAATGGGCGCCAGGTTACCTGCAGAAGCCCGAACTTGGTAACGGAGCCGGTTTGTTGCCTCTCACTTTCACCCGTAATCATACAGGATCCAGTTATAGGGAAGGAAGAAATCCGATCTATGCTTTGGATGACAGCATGCTCAGCTGGTGGCAGCCGTTGGAGAATGATCCCGACAAGTTTCTGGAAGTCAACCTTGAGAGCGATTTCCACATCCATGCAAGTCGGATCATCTGGAGAGACGTGGGGCTACACTACGAATCTGGCCGTTGTCCGGGACCTTTTGGCTACCGGATCGAGGCATGGAATACAGCGAATGAGGCGTGGACCTTGGTTCTTGATTGCTCCAACAACGCTATAGATTACCTGATCGATTACCGGATGTTTGAGCCTTTTGTCACCAAAAAAGTGCGGCTTAAGATCGTATCGAGCCCTATCGGGATTGAACCTGGCGTGATAAGTTTTACGGTTTTCGGAAGATCGGAATAAGCAAACTCGCAGATCATGCCGTGTAGTACTTCTTTCATGTGCCGGTTGACAACAACAGAAGCCGCTGCCTCGGGTTTCCATCGAGACAGCGGCCCATCACTTAACCATAATTGTTTCTGGATCAACATTATCTTCTGCTTTTTTAAGAAGACAGCCTTACCTTATAAACCTCTCGCGCATTGCCACTGCGAATGGCCTGCTGATCCTGCTTGGAGACGGCCCTGTCCAATAGTGATTCGAACAGACGCACAACATGCTCATAGCCGCCTCCGAGCAAAGCCACAGGCCAATCGCTTCCGAACAGCAGCCGCTTCGCACCGAATGAATGCAGCAAGTCATCTATGTACGGCTTCAGACGCTCGACCTGCTCCGCCGGGGAGGAGTCGCCTCCCGCTTGGGTAATCATTCCCGATAGCTTCACCCTAACCTCCGGCAGCTCGGCAAGCCGCCCAATCCCCTGGCGCCACAAGTCAGCTTCCCCTCGTAAGGGATTCCCCAGATGGTTCACTACTGCCTTTAGCTCCGGAACGCGGCGCAATCTCTCATAGACCGCCTCCAACTGCTCTGACCCAGCCAATACATCCAGGGTTAGTCCCGCCTGCTGCAACCGGCGAAGAGACTCCTCTACCTCCGACATTGCGAATGTATCGCCGTTAAATCGCAGACCTACGAAGCATTCGTGAGTGCTCAGTCGCTCCAGCTTGTCAGTGAAGTCCGCCGCTAGCGGATCAATACCGCCGACAACCCCTACGATACACGGGTTCCGGTCGGCTAGCCCGAGCAGAAACTCCGCCTCCTCCACCGTGAAGGCCGCTTGGACGGCTATGACCCCTTCAACACCTTGCGCCTGAAGCTCAGGGAGCAGCTGCTCGGGCAAATAATCCCGATACAGCCGCTCATTGCTTGGCTTCAGCCAGCCGTAGTCGCCGCGAGACGGCTTCCAGAAGTGAACATGGGTATCGATATATGTCACCGGATCGTCCCCCCTACTACTGCCTGCCGCTCAACAGCGGATCAGTCGCAGACAGATTCGGCCAAGGCATGTCATAGCTCGGCGGATTCACATAGCGCTCCATCCCGATGCGTAGCTTGATCGAACGACCGGCCGGCAGACGGACAGCCAGCCATTTGCCCTCAACCGAAACCCGCTCTTCCACTTCGACTTGACCGCTTGCGCTAATTATTTCAGCCGTCGTGAACTGGTGCTCCCCGAACGTGCCCGCTTGCACGATGACGTTTTTCTCTTCGAACTGGTTCGTGTTCACGAGCTGAAGAGTCACACTGTCTGCTTCCAGCCGTTCAACAAGCGCGGACACTCCGCTCGGCAAGCCGGGACGCCGCTTCGCGCCATCGTAATAGCGTACCCGACCGTGCTGCAAACCTCCGTGCGAAATATGCATCGGACCGCCGAGGGTGAGCTGGACGAGTCCTTCGAAATAAATCGGACACACTTCCTGCCATGCATGAATGCTCGAGAAGTTGCCTTCGCTGTACAGATTGCTCCAGTTGCGCGGGTCGCCCTCTTCCGAGCGCATCCGTTCAAGTTGCTGAGCGATCAGCTCCATATTAGCGGACAGAATTTGCTCCGGATAGTTCGGATTCTCACCACGAATATAACGGTACCACGGCTGCGTATTGCCGATGTAATGCTTCGTCTCGCGACCCGTTTTATGATCTTTGCCGGATACGGTCGGAACGATCACTTCATCCCAATCGTGATCCTTCGGAATCCGTTCGATTCGCTCCAGATCCTCATCCGCCATGGACGTCGTCCACAGATAGATTGAGAATCGCGGCTGCGCGCCCTTCCAGTCCGTCCAGCCCGCATCGAATCGCTTATTCGGCACAACCCACTTGCCGTTCTCCTCGCGTCGCAAGCTCCAGTTCATGTCAAGCTGGGAACGAGCCAGATCCAGTTTCTTGAAATCTCCGGTCAAAAGGACGGCATTCATACATGCATTCGTAACACCCTCGATAATGGTTTTGAAGCCATGCGGCCATCTCCAGCCGTAATAGCCTCCCCACCACTTGCCGTCGTTGTACTCCCCGATCTCGCCGGACAAGCCGACGTTATCCGGAATGATTCCGCCGTTACGGCTGGTCCGTTCCTCCCATGCTTGGAGGTACTCGAGCACCCAGTCCCGTAACGCCTGATCCCCCGTATGCATAAACGCATTGGTCACGAGGCCCGTCGCATTCAGATTGAGCGGCACATCGCCGCGGTTCATCCTTTTGTTCATATAATCGAGAATATGAGCATAAATATCGTCGTTCGACCATGCGCATTTGCCGCTTGCAAAATCCACACCTGGAATATCCTCGTACGGAGCCAGGTAGTTGTCGAGAATGCCACGATGCGTGCTCCAATCTTCCTCGTTCACCTCGAAGCGAGGCCCCCGGCTTCCGGTAAGTGGTGAACGGATCAGGCGCTTCTCCTTATCATAGTTAGGCGTCAGCGGATCGTCGCCCGTATACATCTTCGCGAATCGGACGGCACGCTGCCGGTCCTTCAGCGTTGTTGGGCCAGCAAGCCCAAGGAAATACACATACAGATACCCTTCTCCGTGGTGCATCCAGTCGTAGTAGGCGTCAAACTCCCGCTCAATCTGGCCGTATTCGGTCCATTGCCAAGTTATGGCTTCCCAAATTTTGCGCGATAAATCATGCAGTTCATCGCTGCCTCCCAGCACGTATAGCAATGCCAGATTCATAAAGCCTTCATACGGGTCGTCGGAGCCGTCCATGCCCGGCCAGTCCTTGCGCCAGATGAGCGTCCCATCCGGGTGCGTGTACCGCTGCACAAACTCCTTGGCTGCTTTGTTCAACGTGTCAAACATCCATTGCTGCTGAAGTGCCCAAGTGGGTGCTACGATTCGTTCCTTCGCTTCGATTTGCGGTAATCCTTTCCACTCTTCACGCATTGCCGCATCCTCCTATTCATCGGGAAATAATAGCTTCTGTCCTTCAAAAAGCTCAAATACGCGCGCCTGATCGTCCGGTGCCAGGCCTTGTCCATCACAGTACGCCATATTCGTGCGCAGCATCTCTCTCGTAGAGGCGCCGCTTAGCGTGACATGAATCGCCGGCTGCGTCAGGCTAAACCGCATCCCCGGCTCGACTAATCCGTGCGGCTCTGTGCGCCGCAGGAAGCGAAGCTTCACCTTGCGCTCCTCCGCCGCCTGAATGATATCCGGCTTGAGAAACTTTGCCGGCGTATCGGCGAGCAGCCCCATGCCCAGCACACTGCCGTTGATAACGCCAATTCCATGCTCTTGCGTTAGCGGCAGCAGTTCGTCCTTCGCCGAATGATCGATTAGCATATACCGCACATAAAATTGAATACTGTCAAAGCGACCGCTTCGCACATACTGCATGAGCAGAGGTAATCGACGGGTAGAGATGCCGATGAAGCGAAGCTTTCCTTGTTCCCGCAACTTCTCGAGCGCGGGCAGCGTCTCCTCCATCACGACCTCAAACGATGTTCGCTCAGCGTCGTGAATTTGCAGCAGATCGACCCAGTCGGTCTGCAGCCGCTGCAAGCTTCCCTCGACCGACTCAATCGTGCTTCTGTAGCTGAAATCGCCATCAATCCCTACTGCCTTCGTCGTGAGCACAATCTGATTGCGTCTGCCTTCGCGCAGCGCCCTCCCGATTCTTCGTTCTGATTCCCCGTTTCCATATCTTACAGCCGTATCAATAAAGTTAATGCCTTCGTCAATCGCTTCATGAATCATCAGCTCGATCTCCCGCTCATCAACTGGGCCGAAATCGCCCGCAAGCGGAGCGCCTCCGAGACCGAGACGCGAGACCCGCAGACCGGTACGTCCAAACTCTGTATATTGCATGTCTTGTTCCTCCTATCGTTCGAGTGTAATTAAGTGCTGCATTGGGCTCCAGATGACATCGTTCGGCCATTTGTCAAAGTGCGGGTCCATCACTTCATGCCAATTATCCGGTGTCTGCCTGGTGGCGAGCTTGCCAAGAGGCTTATTCTCACTCACTACAGCAGGTGATTCACCGTAAGAGAATATCCATGTACCATGAAGACCTATTACATAGGTCTTGTTGAAATGCTCGGGCTTCTCCTCCTGCGCCTGATAATGATAGAATACATAGCTTGCTACCATGTCCGGCTTTAATCGCGCAAGCGAGCCCGACCGACGCTCGATGGTCCTCCCCGACCTCCAGGAATCGGGATCTACAGGTACCCCGTCATGAAAAATATCCGGCATCAAAGCAGAATAGCGCGGACCCTTCAGATAGGGCCACGGCTCCACATCCGTATTCACCACAATCGCCCAATCGAAAGCGGGATTGTGTACTACCATTTCCACATAAACGCATAGCACCCGATCTCGGAGAAACAGTGAGAAGCTGAGCAGCCCCTCTCCGAACCATTGGTTGGACGCCTTTTTGATCCCATGGATCAGTTTAAGTTGAGAATTTTCATCTAGAGCATTCTTCAAATATGAAATATACATTTGACGATCCATGATCACACCTCGTAATAAAAAACATACTTATCGTCTGTAGAACGGCCGAATTCATTATCCTGCAGCATTATGGTCCTGTTCCTCTAGCATGGGACAAATCCTTCATTGTAAAACTGATTTAATTGCTGTGCATTCATATCCATGCCTCCCAGCTAGTCATATATTGACATCATATCAAGTTGAATCGCGCTGTTCTATGAACTCTTTTAACCTGTTATTGTACTTTTTACGTCTTTAAGGCGCCCATGCTCGCATGATATACTGGCACTCATCAATCACTATTTATAAGAGGCAAGCCATGCAAAGTCATTCGGATGCCAGCATGAAGGAACAACCTGAGTCAGCTCTTCGGAACCTTCATATTTTCTCTGATGTTTTGGATCTCGTGAAGCTCCTTTAAGAGATATGAATCGTGATTGACAGCTACTTGTTGTTCTATTCAATGGGATGCGGCAACCCGCGATATATAAAATTTGTAAACAATGCATGCCCCTGATTCATCCCAAATACGCCCCGTGCAAAGAGAGCTATTCGCGGTGCTGTAAAGCATAAGAAACGAATCGCACTCTCTGGAAAGAGGAAGGATACAGGTAAATTCAAATCAAGTGTCTCCAGACTGCCCCCTTCTCCTTTCGCCCATTGGAACATACAATAGTCCGATAATGCATCTACTTGGAAGCGAAGCCGAATTGGATCTCCCGACGATCGTTCAAGCTTCTTCTGAAGCAGCGTTCTACGCTTGGCGTGCTCGAACCGATCGATCTGAAGAAATAGCCCTTCCTCCTCCTGATTCTCATTCAGCCGCTTAACATCGAAAGGAAGACCGGTTGTCTGGCCGAGCCCATTTCTAACGGACATCATCAGAAAGCCGTCTAAATCTCGATATAAGAGCATCCCTGCTTCCTCGCCGAGACTGAGCGGATGAAACCGCAATTCTGTTTCTGCAGTGAATCGAAAATGCTGCCAACGCCTGGTAAGAACCAAGGTTGGTTGAGGTGTCAACAGCATGTAGGGCTTACAATCAATCTCCAATCCCTTGTTGGTAAGTCGGAACCCTCTCTCCACCGGTAGACGTACCCACTCCCAGGTAGGATCAAGCTCCCCTGATTGAAAGGTATCCACGAAGTCAAATGTGAGGTGCGAGGGTGTAGGATCTTCGTCGATAATGTCAAATCTTTCAAGGGGCTTTCCACCATCCCCAATCACAGGCCACTCGTCCTCCGTCCAGGAAACCGGCTGCAGGAACGTTTCCCTTCCAAGCGGTGTTGAACCAACAGGCTCGAGCGTTCGTCCTCCGAGATGAGGAAACCACCACCGACCTTGGGGGTCCTGGATAAGCTTGCCATGTCCGGTTTTCTGGATTAACTTATTCGGGTCGGTCTGCATCAGAATCGGATTACACGGGCAGGGCTCGTAAGGCCCCCAGATAGAGCGACTTCGAGCAATCGTCACCCTATGCTCGAAGAACGTGCCGCCCTCCGCAAGGAGAAGGTAATACCACCCGTTTCGCTTGAGCACATGCGGGGCCTCCGGGGCTGCTCCCCCAGTACCTGGCCAAACCTGCTTTGCTTCTCCTAGGAGACGGGAACCGTCTTTGGCCAGTTCATGGATCCATCCTCCACCAAAAGCCAGATACCTCCTCCCGTCCTCATCGTTAAAAATCGATGGATCAATGAAATGATGGTTGAGTATGGTCCCGTTGTCATAGGGCCCCTCTGGCTTTTCCGAGCTAAACAAGATATTCGTGCAGCGGGGTTGGCCGTGGTAAAATGGCACCACGACCCAGAATCTGCCCTCATAGTAAGAAATGTCGGGCGCATACACACCGAAGGAATCGGGGACCGCAGTCAGATCAAGCTGCTCCTTCCGAGTGACGACATGTCCGATCGTCCGCCAGTACACCAGATCCCTGGAATGAAGTACATTGACTGCCGGAAAAAATTGAAACGTTGAGCACACCATGTAATAATCGTCGCCAACCCGAACAACGGACGGGTCGGGATGGTCGCCGGGCAGGATCGGGTTTTCTACCGTAATATGTTTTTTCTCCACTTCGAATATAACCTCCGTTCATCGTTCTCCAAGGTAAACCGCCTGCGCCTGTATACTTATCGCATATATTGCCCGTCATTCACATCTAGTGTTATTCCCGTGATGTACCTAGCTTCGTCACTGCATAAGTAAAGCACCGCGTTCGCTACATCCCCCGGTGCGCCAAGCCCCAGCGGAATATAGGCAGAAAGCTTTTTCATAATCTCTTCTCCCGCTCTATCCTTACATTCCTCAAGCAGTACCAGAAATCAAAGGCATACGGTAATCGGATCCGATGTCTGCATTGTAGAGGCAAACCTTGTTATGATCAATTATCAATATTCAGAACGTCTTGCAAAAATTAAGAAAACCATGCCGACACTCAAGATTTTAAACACGTCTTGAATTTCGGCATGGTTCTTGCGGCTCTGTTTGGAAGGGTACATATTCATGTCGCGGGAGTTTCACCTGCAGGCTCGTTGTAATGGGCATGTTATGTTGTAGGGCAGAAATCCAACAAAGAAAACAAATAGCCGGCTACCCTTCAAGGTAAACGGCTATTTGGCTTCATCATGTTTGATTACTCATTTGCTCCAGCAAATCGATCTTGGCTTTCGTAGCGTGATCTCTCGTTAAACGAACGGCTTGTTCCTTGTCACGATTGCGAAGTGCTTCAAGGATTCCGCGATGATCTTCAATAATGGATTGCACACGTTGCTGGCTGAAGCCGAATTTACTGCGCAAGCTAGCAATTAGACCCCAATGGCGGTTAATGATATCCAAGGCTTCAGGGTTTTCTGCCAATTGATTGATGCGATGATGCATCAGCGTGTTCGCAGTCAGTGCTCCCTCCATATTTCCTGCTGTAGCGTATGCCTCATATTGTGCTTGATGCTCCTCAATGAGACCCAACTCACGATTGGAGAGATTATCGATACCTCGAGAAACCAACATAGTCTCAATGGCAATGCGAATATCGTACATATTCTCAACGAACTTCTGATCAATTTTCCTAACACTGGCTCCTTTCTGCGGAAGCAGGGTAATGAGTCCCTCCCCTTGCAGCTGCTGCAGTGCCTCACGAATCGGCATTTGCGAAACCTCATAGCGGTTGGATAATTCCTGTATCCGAAGTCTTACACCGGGTTCGAACACACCAGTAATGATATCCTGTCGAAGCTGATCTCTTACCCTCGAATACGTCGCTTCATTAGATCCATTTATTGCATTCAAAACGTAATCCTCCGTTCCCTTAGCACATGTTTGTGATATTCCTATAGGTTATTGTATCAAATCAAGAAACGGGTTCCAAACATTTTATGCGAGCTGGTGTTGAAACAGGTATATCCGAAGGGTTTGCGGCGGAATCGGCTGTGAACAATCCACATCACCAGAATCCGCTTCGGCACAAACCTGAATCACCATACCTTCAGCCCACACCTTGCAATTCTTTGCAACTACATCAGGATTCCAGACAAGAACAGCCAGTTGCTTTCCTTCCGAAATGAACGAATTTGCCAAAAGTCCATCACCTTCTATAAAGAAACCTTCCGCATCCGTGAATCGGCCACTTCGCAAAAACGCTGCGTACTTTTCGGTAAAGAAAATCATCGTTCTTAAGTTAAGTTTTGCGAACTCTGGAGAGACGCTTTGCATCAACGCCAGGTCGGGCGGGTAATAAGCCACATCTTCATAATCTGCTTGTTGCGGAATTTGGTCATGACATAAATACTTTACATCCGGCTGATACCGAGTTTCAATCTCAAAACGAAGACCGTAAAAACAAGCGTAATTCGCATAGTATCGATCGAGCATTGGTGTCGAGTGTCGCTGAAGCATCGGCAACTCAGGAAACGTGTAGCGGTACAACTTAGGAAAACTGGCGGCTCCACTGAACATGTTATGCTTGGCCTCCGAAGGGGAAAAGCCCGAACCCCAACCATGCACATAGGTAATACCGTTATGCAATGTGTCGTGGATGCCTTCTGTCATTACAATGAATTCCGGGTTTATGCTACGCATATGGGCGGCTATTTCCTCGATCATACTTCTGCGCTCCTGCGTAAATGCCGTGGTTGGAGAAATGTGCCGATGCTGGTGGCTCGAACAGAAAGCGGGACCATATACGCCAATTTGATCGTACAAAATACCATCCGCCCCAAGTTCATTCGCTTGGATCGCTAGTGACATCATCTGCTTGCGCCATGTTTCAGATCCAGGACAAGCTTGGGCGAAAGTGACTGGCGTAGAGCTATTAAACTTACGGATGGAGCTCACTTGAGGCTCTTTGTTTTCTTTAAGCAGTACGGTATCGTTGCCTTGATAACGGTAAAACTCGGTGGACGAATCCATAATAACACCGTTTGCATAAAGGATGGTGCGCAAACCACGCTTCCTAGCTCTCACCAATGCTGCACGAATCTCAGGGACGCCCCCCATCAGAGGGTCTGGTATGTAATTCGGATATAGATAATCATGTCCGCCGTGCGCCCAGCCAAAAAGTCCAAGCGTATCCAAGCCGCGAGCTGCAGCAATTTCGCAAAGCTGATCAATACCATTGCGGTAGTCCCACATGACATCCCCGTTCTGCTGCTTAAGCACGGCCAGCAGCCAGCCCGATGATTGCTTGACCCAGGCTGGGGTGTCAAGGATGGACGCGACGGAATCGTACCACGAACGATAATAGCGGGAAGCCGTATGCCAACTTCCCTCATACCATCTGACGATTAGGGGTGGAGAGCTCCATGTGACCCCTTGATGGCTGTAGATATAATAATGGACCCCACAGGCAACTTTTCCCGCAATTTCCTCACTGGTTATCGTCAACTCCCTAGCACTCATTTCCGGATCATGTGATCCGAAATAAATCCCCCCCTGCGACGCTGTCAACGTGAACCATGGCATAGTCGCTCTTCCACTTGGATACAGCAGGGTTTGACTTCCCAAGCTCTTCAAGTCATCAAATCGCTGACCCAACCCATTCGGCAATAGGATTACTGATCCGCGAGGAAAATTAACGCCATTTAAAATGGGACCTCTTAGCTCCTTTACGTACCACTCCGGATGGTCACAGCGCAATCGAGTTTGGATATTTAGCCCGTCACCATCGGCAATGGTAATTTCTATCTGGAGAAATAGCATAGATAAAGGCTCTTCAGAGCCCAAATTGGCATAGGTCATGGAGATCCCATTTTTAATATTTTCCAGCAATGGTGCTGCACTCGTGCTCGTAATCGTCAAACTCTTGCCTGCCAACCAAGGCTTAGAAGGCTGTTGAAGGACAAGCTTCCACGACAAATACCCATCAAGGACAAGGTCCTGAAGCATCTCTCTTGTTGATCTTGCATTCAGTCGCCCATTCTCTGATACCGATAAAACTATGCTTCCCACTTCCAGCTTCATGCCGAGCCCCCCATTCTCCCTCACCTCATATATTGCCCGCCATTCACATCCAGCGTAATTCCCGTTACATACTTAGCCTCCTCACTTGCCAGAAAAACAACGGCATTAGCGACGTCTATCGGCTCACCCATGCCCATTGGAATGGAAGCAGATAACGTGCTGATCTTATCTTCACCCAGCGTCTGCTCCAACAGCTCGGTAAGAATAATGCCCGGAGCTACCGCATTGACCGTGATGCCATGGGGTGCGGCTGTTCTCGCAAGCGTCTTCGTAAAACCCAGCTGTGCACTTTTGCTAGCCGAATAATGGACATGACCGTACAATGCTCCTTGATGAGCCACCACGGAAGAGATCTGTATAATACGACCGAATTGATGCCGCTTCATCAGTTCCATGGCCAGCTGTGAACATAAAAAGCAGCTTGTCAAGTTGATATCAAGGAGCGACTTCCAACCTTCCAAGGTAATTTCATCGATCGTTTCATTACGGCTAGTGCCTGCATTATTCACAAGAATGTCCAATCTGCCATAGGAATCGGTAATCTCAGCAAACAGTCGCTTGACTTCATCCTCGTTGGAAACATCGGCTTGAATGGCTCTTGCTTCCCCTCCTAATTGCTTAATTTCCTCCACAACTGCTTTCATAGAGTCATAATGCTCATTGGAATTAATAACCACTGTTGCTCCAGCCTTTGCCAATTGCAGCGCAATGGCTTTACCAATGCCTCTTGACGACCCCGTAACCAGTGCGATCTTTCCTTGTAAATCAAACATGCTATGCCTCCTAACTAAGATTCCTCAATTAAAAATAATGAATTGCACCCGGCGGTCGTATTTGTGTCAGTTGACCTGTATAATGTCGTAAATCGTGCTGAATGTAAGGATGCTCCTTCAACGCTTCCACGTTCAAATCGATTCCTAGACCTGGTTCATCAGGTATGTACATATACCCATCCTCGAAACGCAGATTCTCATTCGTAATGTCCTTGCGCCAAGGTACATCCGTGGCCATAATTTCGAGATAAAAGAAATTCGGACTACAAGCGGCGATCTGAAGCGTAGCCGCATTGGCGATTGGACCACTTGGATTGTGCGGTGCAAACGGGATATGATGCGACTCGGCGATCGAAGCAATTTTGCGCATCTCGAGGATCCCGCCAGCATGACTAACGTCTGGCTGCACATAATCCAATGCCCGTTTCTCGAATACATCTTTGAAGCCATAACGTGTGTATAATCGCTCTCCGCCTGCTATTGCAACCTTGGATTTCGCTCTTACCTGCACTAGCGCATCCACATTATCTGGTGGTACCGGCTCTTCAAACCAGACCGGTTTGAACGGTGCGATCTCTTGTACGATCTGGATGGCCGTTGGTACATTGAAGCGACCATGACCTTCAATAAACAGATCAACGCCGAAGCCTACGGCTTCCCGTACGGCGCTAATGCATTGCAGGGCTAGATCCAACTCTTCATGAGTAATCGTCAAATAGGAATGACCGAACGGGTCCCACTTCATCCCCTTAAAGCCACGGGCAACGGTTTCTTTCGCCTTTTCAGCGAATTGCTCCGGTGTCTTCGCTCCAGCGAACCAGCCGTTGGCATATACTTTGACCTTCTCATGAACTTTGCCGCCAAGCATACGATACACCGGCACCCCTAGTGCCTTGGCCGAGATATCCCACATGGCCATCTCCACAGAACTTAACGCAGACATAAGCACTGCTCCACCACGCCAATAAGCATCACGATAGATGTTATGATAGTGAGCTTCAATATCCAAGGGACTTTTGCCAATCAAGTATCTTTTCAGTTCCTCAATCGCCCCTTGCACAGCATGCTCCTTATATTCAAGGGTAGCTTCCCCTACTCCGTGGATTCCCTCATCCGTGAATATTTTTACAAAAACAAAATTTGTACGATAGCAGTCTACCACATACGTCTGAATATCCGTAATTTTCATCGTCTTCTTCCCCCAATAAAAAATAATTATACATAAAATGTATCATATTTTTTAAAAAATATCAATTATTGTCTAACCAACTAAGACTACCGAGCAAATAAGTAAGCGATCTGCTCAGATGAAATTCGTGAGTGCCGTCGAACTCGATATAGTGAAGCTTCTCCGGTATACCCAGCTCCTCAAAGTACCTGGCGGCTTGAGAGATCACCCACCTTCCTGGCTCGAGCGGCTTGCCCTCGTCGAAAAGTCCAGCTTCAATGATACATAAGCGAGGGGCGATCATGGCAATCAACTGGTGGAGCACAATTCGGCTGCCAAGACGCGCGTGGAGATGGGAATAATCGTTTGGGTTCTCTACCACAAGTCCGCAAGAGCAGATGCAGAATTGGAACCTCGGCTCGAGCGCCGCACTGATCAATGAATGATAGCCTCCATAGGAAAGCCCGGCGACGCCTACCTCTCTGGACTGGATCTCCGGCCGGGCAAGCAGATGATCGAGTGATCTTCGCAGCTTAAACAGCTCGATAGCAGTCAAAGAAGTATTCCATTCGCGTGCTTTGTTCTCAAGTAGCACGCGGGATTCTGGTGGAATCGCCGTATCCTCCTCATCCGCGAAGCTGCGGAATGAATATAGCGGACAGAATACGGCAAATCCCGCCTGTACCATGCGCCGAGAGGCTTCGTTATAATTGTTCGGTTTCCCGAAGCTGCAGATCATCTCTGGGCAGCCCCCGCCACCATGCAGGTGCACCATCAGAGGATACTTCTTGGCAATGGTGCGAGGGAGCAAATAAAGGCCGTAACACTCAAGCCCATCTTCCACCTCGATATAGAGGCGATAGATGCTACTTACGGAGTCTTCCGCAACGTATTCCTCACGAGCAATCACTGGAGGAAGAGGCGAGGCGGTCAGTACGTCGTAGCCCATCACTCGCTCATAATATAACCGGTAATCAGTTAGAGAGGTCATATAGCCGGAGAGGCTTGAAGTGTCGGGGAGGAACAAATCCGCATTTCTCTCAACCTCCAGAGTCAGCTTGCCGGCGATATATCGCTTTAGTTGATCGTACTGCTCTTCGCGGATTTCTCTGGACACTCTATAGTCTTCCGAATAATAGCTCATGCTCCATTAAACCTCCCTACAGAAATTTTCTCCGTTCCTGATTTGTTACGGTCTTTCGCTGCTGTTAAATGTTTGTTTTCCCCTGCCTGTTTATATAAAGAAAAAGGATCAGGATAATCCCCGAACCTTTATCATTTTAAACCTTCATAAGTAAACAAGACTTGCAGTGATTGATCAAAACTTCGTCTGCACTCATCATTAATTGAATACTCGGGCATAAGAACGCTTCATTTAGTTGGTACGGCCTCGCAGGACGCCAGTAGGGTCGCTCTTACGATACTCGCCAGTCCAAGGAGTCTCGTAAGATGGCGTATTCACGTATCTTCGCATCGAAAGCTTCAGCTTGGCACCGCTGCCGCTGGCCAATTTCACATGCAGCCATTTGCTGTCTAAGACGCCCTGTCCACACAGATCGCCTTGGGCATTGTACATCTCATATCCGGTAAACTGGTGCTCCCCGAAGCTGCCTGCCTGAATGATGATTTCCCTGGACTCAAACTCCGATACATTGATCACTGTCAGCGTCATGTTATCATCTGACAAAGCATCTACCAATGCAGCGACATCCTGTGGAAGTCCCGGACGCCTCACGATACTGTCATAATAACGCACCCTTGCGTGCTGAAGTCCCCCATGAGATATGTGCATAGGGGCGCCTAATGTCATCTGCAGCAGTCCTTCATAATAAAGCGGACAGTATTCCTGCCATTGGTGAATACTGTTTGGGTGATTCCAATCCCAACTGAATGGATCGCCTTTTGGAGAACGCATTTTTTCCAATTGTTTGGCGATTAACTCCAGATTTTGCTGCAAAATTTGCTCAGGGTATCCTGTGTTACGGCCTCGCATGAACAAATACCATGGGATCGTATTAGCAATATAATGCTTTGTATCCTTGCCCGTCTTCCGGTTACCACCAGAAATGATAGGTATTTCGATATTCGAATAAATCTCGTTATAGGGAATACGATCTACTCGGGCCGCATCCTCCTCAGCCATCGAAATTGTCCAGAGGAAAACCGGGTACGTGGGACGCGGAACGCGGTAGTCCGTCCATCCGGCATCAAAATGCTTATGCGGTGTATGCCACCTGCCTTCGATTTCACACCCTAATTCCCAGTTGCGATCAAGCTGTTGACGGGCCAGGTCAAGCTTTTGCTTATCCCCAGTCAGCAGCACGGCATTCATCGAAGCATTCAATATCGGCTCTATGATCGTCATGAAGCCATGCGGCCAGCGCCAGCCATAGTAACCGCCCCACCATTTGCCATCGTTATACTCGCCAATCTTACCGGTAAGACCGATATTATCAGGTGTAATCCCGCCGTTCTGCTGAGTTCTCTCTTCCCAAGCCTGCAGATAATCAAGAACCCACCTCGCGTAATGCTCGTCGCCCGTGTATAGGTAAGCGTTAGTAACTAGACCCGTCGCATTCAGATTTAGCGGCACATCCCCCTTAGCCTTCCGTTCATTCATACGCTTGATAATTTCCGCGTACACCTCGTCGTTGGACCAAGGACACTGCCCGCTTGCAAATTCAACTCCAGGAATATCCTCGAATGGCGCGAGATAGTTATCCAGTACGCCCCGATGTGTACACCAGTCCTCCTCTGTCATTTCGAAGCGCGGACCCTTGCTGCCAGTGATTGGTGATCGAATCAGCTCCAGCTCCTGATCATAATTACCAACCTCTGCGTTACGTCCCGTATACAGATTGGCAAAGCGTACAGCACGTTGACGATTTTTCAGTGCATGCGGATCAGATAACCCTTGGAAGTAGAAATACAAACTGCCCTCTCCATGATGCATCCAATCGTAATACGCATCAAATTCCTCATGAATCTGGCCATATTGCGTCCACTGCCATGTCACCGCTTCGAACATCAGTCGTGATAAGCGCAGCACCTCTTCGCTCCCACCTAATGCATACAGTAAGGACAAATTCATGAAGGCCTCGTACGGATCGTCAGATCCATCCATGCCCGGCCAATCCTCACGCCAGATCAGCGTTCCATCCTCCCTTGTGTATCGCTGGACATATTCGATAGCTGCACGGTTTAATGTGTCAAAGAGCTGTCGCTCCATCAGTGCCCAACTCGGAGGCGACCAACGCTGCTCCACTGTAATCGTTTCTGCTAAGACGAACTTACTCACCAGGATATCCCTCCCTTAATTTCATGTGAACAAATGGTTAGTCGAATGCTCTGTGGAAGCATCGCGCTATCGGTGTCATCCCTTGATAAATACAGTCTTAATCGATGTAAAGAATTCGATTGCCGCTTGACCCTGCTCTCTTGAGTGCGAGCTGGACTGCTTCGTACCGCCGAATGGAGCCTGAAGTTCCACCCCAGCGGTCTCCGAATTAACACGAACTAAGCCGGCATCCAGGTCCTGGATGAAGGTAAGCATGTTTCCGATGTTCTGTGTGAATACGGATGCACTGAGACCAAATTCGGTGTCGTTGGCTAGAGCGATGGCCTCCTCGAAAGACTCGGCGCGAATCAATGCAAGCACTGGACCGAAAATCTCCTCCTGTGCAATCCTCATCCGTGAGCTAACATTTCCGAAGACGGCTGGTTTGACAAAGTACCCTTTCGTTAGTTGCGGCCCCTCGGCACGAGATATTGAGCCAAACATCAGCTCAGCCCCCTCTTCTAGGCCTTGCTGGATGTAAGAGAGTACTGTTGTTAACTGCTGTTCATTGGCACAAGGCCCCATCCAGGTTCCGGCGTCCATTCCGTTGCCTATGGTAATGCCTTCAAGCTTAGCAAGCAGCCTTTTCTTAAACGCCTCATATACCTCGTTCACAATAATGACTCTGCTTGTCGCTGTACATTTCTGGCCTGAAGAGCGAAGTCCTCCGCTAATGGTCGCATCAACAGCTAGATCCAGGTCCGCATCCGCCGCAATGATGATCGGATTTTTGCCGCCCATTTCCAGCTGATACTTGGCCCCCCTAGCTAAGGCTGCCTGCGCTACACGCTTGCCTACCTGGTTGGAGCCTGTGAAGGTAATTCCGTTCACATCGGGATGCTCCGCCAAGCCTTGGCCGACCAATGCACCACTTCCGGTAACCAGATTGACTACACCGGCAGGAAGGCCTGCTTCTGCGAAGCATTCGACCAGCTTCGCTGCAGTGACGGCCGTCTCTTGTGCAGGCTTAAGCACAACAGTATTGCCATAGATCAGCGCCGGCGCCATTTTCCAAACCGGAATCGCTACAGGAAAATTCCATGGCGAGATCACTCCCACGACGCCAAGCGGCACACGAGTCGTCAACATTAGCGCTTCACTATCCGTGGAAGGAATGACATCGCCGATCCTGCGCATGCCTTCTCCTGCGTAGTAGCGTAGAATAGCAATTCCGCGTGCTGTCTCTCCCTTTGCCTCGGCAAATGTTTTGCCCATTTCACGCGTCATTGTCTCCGCAATTTCTTCTAGTCGTGACTCTAGAACCGCTGCCGCCTTGATCAGCAACTCCCCTCTAGCACTTCCTGCCAATCGACGCCAAGACTTGGAGGCATCTTTGGCAGAAGCTACCGCACGGTCCAGATCCTCCTTAGTCGATAGCTGAACGTATCCCACGATCTCATTAATATTCGCTGGGTTCAGGCTTGCTGCCGTGTTCCCCGACCTAGAGGGCCCCCAGCCCCCATCAATATAGTTAAGATATGTTTTTCCAAGCTCAATAGCCATTAATCTGACAGTCCCCTCTATTTATTATCTTGCACTGCTATGCGGATTTCACAATATTAACAAGCGTTCCGATACCGGAAATCGCAATTTCGATTCGATCACCCTCGGCAAGACTAAATTCATTTGGCGGAACGATACACGTGCCTGTAAGCAATATGGTTCCATCCATAATTTCGTTGTCACGCGTAAGAAAGGTCACAAGCTCATCCAATCTACGCTTCAACTGCCCTGTTGTGGCATGGCCCTCCGTCACTAATTTATCGTTACGGAAAATCCGGCAACTAATTTGAAATGCGTATGGGTCCTCCACTGTGTCTGCCAATCGAATCGCAGGTCCGATGGAGCAGGACCGCCGCCAAATCTTTGCCTGAGGCAAATACAGCGGATTCTCTCCTTCAATATCGCGACAGCTCATGTCATTGCCAACGATATAGCCTATCACATGCCCATGGCGGTTCAGAACCAATCCGAGCTCTGGCTCCGGAATTTGCCAAAAGGAGTCACTTCGAAGGGAAACATAACCATTAGGACCTACGGTACGGGCTGGTGTTGATTTCAGAAAGATCTCAGGACGGACCGCATCATACACCTTGTCATAAAACGTGGTCATATCCATCCTGCCCTCAGTTGCCTCATAGTTACGTGCTTCTTTGCTTCGCTCATAGGTCACGCCAGCCGCCCAGACCTCAGGCGCTTGCACCGGCTGCTCCAATCTCAGCTGTGTCCAATCTGCTGCTACGGGACCTTGCCCTTGAATCTGCTTCTGGGTAAGTGCAAGCAAGGTGATCCCTTGCTCCTCTGCAGCTTTCACAAGATCAAGAAAGTTAAGGCCTTGAAGCGGATAAGCCTCTGTTTCTCCTGGTACGGCGGCCATTTTCCTTTCGCCTGCTCCGTTCAAATAAGCGATGATTCTCATAGTGATTGCGACTCCTTACATTGTTTTATAAGCTTTCTTAATATAAAAAACTAGGGTAACTACTACTTGATATTATTTTCTTTCTTATATATCTCCGTTGCCTGTTCGATCCACTTCGTACCGCCGGCATCCATATATTTTTTCTTATAACTTTCATACATCTGGTCTAAATTACCTTTTGAGGTGACGGCACTGGCAACGAACTCTTTTACAATGTCCGTCATGATCTTCCCTTGATTCAGCTCAACTTCTGGAATTTGGCGCAAATGTGGGTCTTTTAGTGTATTGTTCAGGGCGACTTGGATCCCTTCCTTGGTCACGTCATTAAAGTTCTGGAACTCCATTCCCTTCACACGATACATCAGGCCATAATAGATGGCTACACCTTGATCTGCAATCTTCGCGGGATCCGTGTAAGGCTCCAGCTTCTGACACTGTCCATTCACCATTTTATAATGCGTACCTTCCAATCCGCAGAAGATCAATTGGTCGCCCTCAGGAGAAATCAGGTAGTCCATTAGCTTCATGGCTGCAGTCGGATTTTTGGATTTGGAAGTAATGGAAACAAATGGTCCATCTTCATTGTATTTCTTGATTTGACCACCGATGCCGCCTGTTCCTTTAATAACAGTATAAGCGAATACTGGCTTAGGATTCTCGGTATAGCGTGCCAGCCAGTTCTGGGTCGTACCCGGCGGCTGGAAATTGAAGCTTCCCATATTTCCCGTCCAGAGCTTCGTGTACTCAGGAACACCTTTGATCGTTGAAAACTCTGGTTCGACAAGCCCTTCATTATAAAGCTTGTTATAATACTTAATGGCATCTAGAAACCCGGGCTGTAGTATCGCTGGCAATACTTTTCCATCGATATATTGTCCTCTCTCCCGGTTCCAATCCATAGAGATACCAAAGGCACCGAAAATATGATTGAAGGTGTTTGGATAATCCAGTGTTAAACCAAGTGGAATCGTATCCTGTTTCCCGTTGCCGTCAGGGTCCTTTTCCTTAAACGCTTTAAGAGCGATGTAATATTCCTCCAGAGTACCAGGCGTCTTCAATCCGAGCTTATCCATCCAGTCTTTACGTATCGCTAGGGATTCTCCACCGATGTCTCTGGCCTGCGGAATACCGAACACCTTCCCATTCACCGTAGCTGCACCCTTCAAATAGTCACCTTTATTCTCAAGAATGTGTTTGCCGTGCTGCTTCAATAAGTCGTCTAATGGAATGATCACATTGTTATTTGCCATTTCCACAAGCTTGGATGGGCTGTCATAATAAATGATGTCAGGTAGGTCGTTGCTGGCAATCATCGTATTCAGCTTGGTTTGGTATTCACTGCTTGGTACCCAAATCCACTTGGCTTGGATTCCTGTGCGTTTAGCCAACTCTTGATTGATCGGATTATTGTCCTCATAGTTGATATCACGAATGGACATGATGGTGACGGTTGGCGTTTCTTTTGACGCCGAGGCGTCTGTATTAGCTGTATTTGCAGCTGAACAACCCGTTAATCCTACTATCATCATACTCAATGCCGTGCTCAGTAATTTCAATTTACTCATTGCCATTGCCCCCTAAATGATTATTTATTTCCTTAAACTTGTAGCTAGGCTGTCCCTTGACGTTCATCTGAAGTCGGAATAGGTTTCCCGCATGCGGCTGATCCTTCAGTTCCAACTCTGTTTGCCTTCCTCTTGCGGTCGTAATATACAGCTCATTCAACTCGGGACCGCCAAACACACAAGACGTACACAGCTGCACAGGCAGTTGCACCTCTTCCAAGCATTCTCCCTTATAGGGGTTCCATCGGGATACACGGGAACCGCCCCAATGAGCAATCCACAACATCCCTTCCTCATCGACGGTCATGCCATCCGGAGCGCCAGGCTCAGGAATGACAATCTCCGTGACAACCTTCCCCAAGCTGCCCGTTAATAGCTCATACTCATAGGCAACAACTTTCATGGTCGGAGTGTCGATAAAATACATCACCGACCCGTCCGGGCTCCAGCCAAGTCCGTTGGAAATCGTAACCTCAGTAAGCATGCGATGAATGCTCAGGTCGGGATCTAACCGGTACAGTGCGCCTGCCCTCGGTGATTGGTCCATCGACATAGTTCCTGCCCAGAGCCTCCCTGCCGGGTCACACTTGCCGTCATTGAATCGGTTGCGGGGCAGGTGCGCCTCGGGAGCCGCCAGCCTTGACATCAATTGACCGTGTTCATCAACAGCATAAATCCCATCCTGAAGCGCAACAACCAAGCCGCCGCAATCACGGGAAACGACAGTGCCCACGTACTGATCGAACTGCAGGGTATCGTTGCGCCCTGAGGCCGGATGGAAGCTGTGCACCTTCTGCCCTAGAATGTCCACCCAATTCAGCAGTCCGTTTTCAGCATCCCAGCTGGGACCTTCTCCAACAATTGCTTTTTCTTTCAGCACAACCTCGAGTTTCACAAGACCCATCCGCCTTTTCTTCAACTTTGCTGGGTGTTACCCAAGGAATACGCCGCCATCTACTGGTATATCTGCACCATTGATCCATGATGCTTGAGCAGTTGTAAGGAAATAGATGACTTCCGCAATTTGCTCGGGCTGTGCCGTTTTGCCATCAAACTCCGTTTGCCTAAATCGAACTGCCCCTTGAGCTTCATTACCTTCCTTCTGAATGAACCATTCCTGCAGCAGAGGTGTTCTCGTACCTCCGGGCATAACAGCATTCACGCGGATACCATCTTCGCGCAATTCCTTAGCCAGTCCCCGAGTCATATGATTTAGCGCTGCCTTAAGGGAATCGTATACCAGATTGTTAGCTGCATTCCTAATGGCATTCATCGAACTAACGTTGATCACAGTCCCCTTACTTATTCTAAGCATGGGCAGAGCCTGCTGCGTAAGAAAAAAAGGAGCTTTTACGTTGACTGCAAATAAATGATCCCAGTCCTCGGGTACGATCTTATCTATGTGTTTATTGCATATCGCAGCCGCACAGTTTACAAGAATGTCCAGCCGATTCCATCTGTTCTGTACACGGCTGATGATCTGTCCAGGAGCAGAAGGATCCGATAAATCAGCAGGCAGGAACATAGCCTCCCCACCTAATTCCTGGATAGCTTGAACCATGAGCATTCCTTGCTCGCTGTCAAGCCCCGTTAATGCTAACCTGATTCCATGCTCCGCGAGCTTTAGGGCGGCGGCCTTCCCGATTCCGCTAGTTGCCCCAGTGACTAGAGCAACCGGCCTATCCACGGACATCCTGAAGCACTCCCTTCGGGACTCGGCTGCGAGGACCAGCATCGCTTAGGTCAAAGGGACGAAATCCTATCCGGATCGCGGGCGAGTCGTCCGTAAGCTCATACTCGCCGTTAACCAAATCCTTAAATCCAGGATCAGCCACGATGGAATTTCGATCATAGCCCAGACTCTGCCATGCATCCAGTGTGAAGACAGGCACACCGTGCTTTCCTTCCTTAAGGCTGCCGGTGGCGTCCTCCGTATGCCAGAATAGGTTCAAGTCGGCATACAGATTGTGCTTGCTGTAATCACATGCATAGCCTCCAGCGAAGTAATGCTTGCCTTGCGACAGCACGATATTGCGCTCGAAGGTCAAGTTGTTATGCGGATAAGCATTGCTCAGCGCTACAACGGCGTTGCCTCCCGAATACATAATATTGTTGCGAACGATATTTTCCTTGCCGTAATGCTGATGGAAGATGGTGTCGTTACAGCGATAGGCAATATTGTTCTCTATGATGATATAGGAGCTGCCGGCATCCAAATAAATAGCCCAGCCTCCATAATGTTCACATTCGATATCATGGATCACATTTCCGCGCACGTAGGTCCCTGGCTGAACGCCTAGCAGGTAAATCCCACCCATGTCACTCAGCACCTTTTGGCCCAAATGATGGATATGATTCTTCTCGATGAAGTTTTCCTTCGATACGCTCTCCGAGAAAGACCATACCCAGCCGCAGGAAATACCTGAATAGTACAGATCATGGATATGGTTATGAGCGACTCGGTTTCCATAAGAATGCTTAAGCAAGATCCCAATACTGCTCATATAGATGAGGCCGCAATGATGGATGTGATTATCGGTAATTTGGTGCCTGCCATTCCTAAGCGACACAGCACCATACGCATCTGTTCCTCCGACTTTTACACCCCCGCCTCCCAAGTCATACAACCTGTTGCCGACTACCTGTGTTTCGAAGCAGCCCTGTCCAAGCTCTATCGCATAGCCGCCACAGTGGCGAACCTCGCAATCGATGAGACCACAATCTATCGTACCCTCAAAGTGTAAGGCAGCAGAGACCATGTGCGCCCCCTGAACCGATCCGGCATAATCAATGTCCGGACTTAAGAAGGATCGCTGCGGTGGGGTGAGATCCTGCAAATTGACGATGCCATGACGGTGAGCGGCATGCTCGAAGACCAAGCCTTGGAATGTAATACGCTTTATATATTTCCTTTCAGCCGCATCTCCCTTTAGACTGATTAGCGTTTCCACATAGGGGGCATATACCTCCAGCTGATCCAACTGCTCCCCCTCCATAGGCAAATAATAAAGCTTCCCTGTCTTACTGTTCACATACCACTCGCCAGGCTCCGTCAATGCTTCGAATACATTCTCAACATAATACTTGGCGAAGCGATGATTATCTTCATGCTTTAGGGCAAATATACTTTTCTTGCTGCAGCTGACATATCGCTCTTCCTCCTGGAAGGAACGAACCGGCAAGCGTTCTTCGATCCAGTGATGCAGAACAACAGCCTCGATATCCTCTGCATTGGACCAGTTCTGAAAATCCCCTTCCTTACAGATGAATCCCCAGGTTCCATCGAACAATCCGACCGTCTCATCGAATCCCGGCACATCCTCGATCCAATAATATCCCTGCTTCGGAAGACGCGGGCGTTCCCTTCTGGATCCATTAACGAACAGCTGCTTAAGCTGCCAACCCTCATATTTCACCTCGAGAACATAGGTCACCCACACCTCCTTCCCATTCAATGTCTCCTTTTGCCACCCTTGAATTCGTTTGCCGCCATCAATAATAGGCGTTTCTCCTGGATAGGCTTGGAAGCTGACGCCGCCTGCATCCTGTTCTGTGAAAGCAAGGGTATGACGGAAGGAGTACCTGCCCTCCCGCAGGTAGACCGTGATTTCATCGGTTGGGCTGGTATTGCAGCGAATCTCCGCTGCTCTTGCCTTGGCCTTGTATACGGAAGCAAGCGGGCCATCCGTTTGATTTTCATTCGGCTCGGACAGTGTTCCTGACCAATGGTCGTTACCCTTTGGCGAAACAAATAGCGCTATTTGACTGTTCATATACCCTCCTTATTCGATAGGAATTTGACTAAACTTCATAGCCGCACGCAAATAGGCAATGGAATAGGCTACGGATGCATGCTCCCCTTCAATGTCGACCAACTTCGGGTAATGGTCAGGAATGACAGCGCCCTTAAATCCGTGCTGATCGTACAGCTTAAGCGCTCTTGGAATATCCACATCCCCCTCATCCAAGAGTGCTTCCCTGTAAGAGGGAACCTTTCCGTTGACATTGCGGACATGGGCATAAGCGATTCGGCCGCTCTTGGCAAAATGCTCAATGGATTCATAGATGTCATAAGGCATTTCTGTAAAGGTACCTTGGCAAAACTCCATCGCACAGTAAGGCGTATCGAATCTAGCGAAGAGCTCGTCGAAGTCCTGCGGAGAGATCAATACCCGGCCAGCTTGTCGGATCATAGAAACGGGTGGATCCTCCGGATGAACGGCCATAACCACATTGGCTTCTTCAGCTACCGGTAAAATTTCCTCTAGAAATGCATGCAGCCTGCCTTTCATTTCCTCCCGTGAAATCAGGCCGTGCCTGCCCTCCGCCTCAGGATCAACCACCATCCCCCAGGCCATGCTCTTCGGAATGGGCGTATCATCATACGGATAACGCTCCGGATCAAACACCATGATCTTCGCTTCTCCCCGCCCCTCGTAAACCATGGCCTGCCCGTACACGCCTCCAGCGGAGAAATTATAGCCCATAATGGGAATCTTGGCTTTGCCCATAGCCCGGATCGTTCTTTTGATATTCTCCATCTGCTGCTCTTTACCGGGAAGATCCATCAGGATCTTATACCAATGACGGGGGATAAAATTTTCAATCGCCTCGACCTTGAGCCCATTCTCGTTAATGTGCTTCACCCAGCGGCACAAGTCATCCTCGGACCAGTACCCCTCTTTCGCAGAGGGAAGGATGCTCACATCCGGCATGCTGCCTATGATATGCGTCACCCCGATCTGCCTGAGAAATTGCATATATGTCGTTCTTCCGATGTTATGGTCGAATACTCTATGTGCTACCTTCATGTCAAAACTCCTCTCTCTTTCAAAAAAAATGAAGCAAGAATCACAGGCCTTCGCCTGTGATTCTCTATGACCATCGCCCCTACTTGATATTGTTATCCTTTTTGTAGATGGCTGTTGCCTGATCGATCCATTTCGTACCGCCGGCATCGAGATACTTTTTCTTATAAGTTTCATATTCCTGATCCAGATTTCCTTTGGAAACGATACCGCCAGCGATAAACTCTTTAACAATATCCAACATGATCTTACCTTGTGCGATTTCAACCTCAGGAATTTCGCTTAAGTGAGCATCTGTGAGTTGGGCATCCCGTGCAATTTGAATCCCTTGCTTAGTCAGTTCGTTAAAGTTTCTAAGTTCAGCGCCGTTTACACGGTACATCAAGCCATAATAAACTTGAACCCCATCATTTCTTTGCTTCACAGCATCCGTAAACGGGTCCATGTATTGGCACTGGTTGTTGACGGATTTATAGTGTGTTCCCTCGATGCCGCAGAAGGTAAGCTTGTCACCTTCGTCAGAGATCAAAAAGTCCATGACCTTCATCGCCGCTTCTGGATTCTTCGAGTTAGCTGATAGCGTGACGAAAGGCCCGCCATCCTCCTTGTAGCTCTTCGTTTGGCCACCGACGCCGTTAGGTCCTTTGATCACAGTGTAAGCAAAAGTAGGTTTCGGGTTTTCCGTGTAACGAGTGATCCAATTTTGCGTTGTGCCTGGCGGCTGAAAGTTGAATGTACCTACGTTGCCGGTCCATAGCTTCGTATACGTCGGAATCGCTTTAATTGTGGAGAAATCCGGCTCCATTAGACCTTCTTTATACAGCTTGTTGTAATATTTGATAGCATCAAGGAATCCTGGTTGCAGGAAAGCCGGAAGCACCTTTCCATCGATATATCGGCCTCTTTCCTTGGCAGCATCAAAGGGAACCCCGTAGGCGCCGAAGATATGATTCATTGTTTTGATATAATCCATTGTGACACCCAACGGAACTGTATCATTCTTGCCGTTGCCGTCCGGATCCTTTTCCTTAAAGGCCTTCAGAGCGGTATAGTATTCATCTAAATTAGTAGGGACCTTAAGTCCTAATTTATCCAGCCAATCCTTCCTAATGGCGACAGACTCTCCACCCAAGTCTCTGGCCTGCGGGATTGAATATACTTTCCCGTTGATCATATTCACCCCTTTCAGCACATCACTTTTATTCTCCTTGATATTCTTTCCGTACTTTGCTAAGAGGTCATCTAGCGGGACAATCATTTTATTTGTTGCTAATTCCTTAACTTTCTTAGGGTCCTGATTGTGAATGATATCTGGCAGATCGTTGCTCGCGATCAACGTATTAAGCTTGGTAGTGAAATCACCTACGGGAACAAACATCCATTTCACATTGACACCCGTTCGTTTCATAATCTCTTTATTGATGATATTGTCATCCGGATAACTAATATCGCCGACCATCATAATCGTTACCGTTGGTGTTTCCTTCGGCTTCGAGCTGGGGGCTGCTGATGTGGATTCACCACCGCTTTTACTGCCTGAGCAAGCTGTTAGGGTCAATGCAGTGCCAAGCAGTACGGAAAGCAGTTTTGTTCGATTCATGAAAAGACCTCCCTAAATTTGTTTTTATAATTCCACGGCCATAGGAACCGTAAAATTCGATAAGGTTTTACCCCTTAACGGAGCCGACAAGAACACCTTTGACATAATACTTTTGCAAGAACGGATAGACGATCAGCATGGGAAGCACCGACATGACAATTGTCGCCATCTTAATGGACTCCTCCGTCACAGTACCAGAGCTGGCAGCCATCGAGTCTACGTCTTTCACTTCGCTAAGTGACCCAACGTTCATCATCCCCCGAAGAAATACCTGCAGCACTTGCTTCTTCGGATCACTAATGTAAACAATGGCATCAAAATAGGAATTCCAATGGGCAACGCCATAGAAGAGAGCAACTGCCGCCATCACAGGCATCGATATCGGTAAAATGATACTGAACAACGTACGAGCTGGGCTCGCACCATCTATATTCGCAGATTCCTCCAACTCGGGCGGGATGCTTTGGAAAAAGTTTTTCATGATAAACAAGTTCCACGCGCTGATCGCCCCAGGTATGATCAGGGCCCATAACGTATTCAGCATACCCAGTTGTTTAATGAGCAGGTAGTTCGGAATCAGGCCGCCGTTGAACAGCATTGTGAAAAAGATCAGCATCGTGATGGTATTGCGTCCAGCGAAACGTCTCACCGACAACGGATAAGCCAGCATAGCTGTGAAGAGTAAAGCGATAAAGGTACCGACAATCAGACGGAATAACGAGTTGACGTAAGATTGAAAAATACCTTTTGTTTGAAGCATAAGCTCGAACGAATATAAGGAAAAGCCTCTGGGTAGAAAGAACAGTCCCCCGCCCATAGATGCCTTAGGGTCACTGATCGCGTACATCAGAACATGCCAGAAGGGATACAAGGTACAGAACGATGCGATGATGAAAAAGATTACAACTAAGAAGTGAAATATATTCTCGCCTTTCGTTGGCTTCATTTAATACCCTCCTAGATTATACCGGACTCGGAATCTATTTTTTTGGCAATCCAATTTACGCAGATCACTAGCACCAAGCCCACAATGGATTTAAACACGCCCGAAGCTGTGGCAAGATCGTATCTCGCATTCTCGAATGCGATCTTGTAGATGAAGGTATCCAGAATTTCCGAAACCTCATACACCTGAGGGTTATATAAGGCAAATACCTGATCAAGACCCGCATTCAGAATGCTTCCCACGCGGAAAATCAGCAGGATCACAACGGTGGTCCGCAGACCAGGAAGTGTAATATGCCAGATTTGTCGCCATTTATTGGCACCATCCATCTTTGACGCTTCATATAGCTGGTCATCGATGGTCACTAAGGTGGCCAAATAAAGAACTGTACCGAAGCCAGCTTCTTTCCATATATTTGAAACCACAAGCAAACCTCGGAAATACGCCTTACTTACCATAAGGTTCGGCGTTTCGAAACCGAAAAACCTAGCTATTTCATTCAAAATACCCGTATTGGGCGATAAAATTGCAAACATAATTCCCGCGATTACTACCCAGGATACAAAGTGCGGCAAATAAACAACAGTTTGTACAAACTTCTTAAATAACGCATGACGCAACTCGTTTAATAGAATGGACAAAATGATTGGGACAGGAAAAGCAAATATGAGTTGATATAAGCTGATAATTATCGTATTTCGCAATGCCCTCTCAAAACCAAATGTGCTGAACAACGTCTTGAAATTATCCAATCCGATCCATTCACTACCCATAAACCCTTTGTAAACGCTGTATTTCTTAAAAGCGATTAATACGCCATACATAGGTATGTAATGAAAGAGTATAAAGAATAGAATACCCGGCAAGGCAAGTAAATATAAAAATTTGTCCTTGCGAAACTGACCGAGTTTCGCCCCCCACGCCTTCCTTCTTCTAACAACAGCTTCTGTTGCAGTGAACATGCGATTGCCCCCCTCTTATCTTTGACTTTGCTTAAATCTTTCAATCAAATCTATCTTTGCCTTCATCACATGCTCGCCTGTAAGCCTAACGGAAAGATCACGATCCCGTCGCTTTAAAGCGTTTACAATTTTTCGATGATCATCAATAATGCTATGAATACGACCCTCGCTGAAGCCAAACTGCCTCCTAAGCACATCGATCAGCCCCCAATGCCGATCAATAATCTCAATAGCTTCATAATTGTTCGCCAGCCCATTGATCTTGCGATGAAAGGCTTCGTTTACAAGCAAGGCAGCCTCCCGGTTTCTGTTGCTGACATAAGCTTCATATTCTTCTTGCAGCAAGTCAATTTCTTTGAGATCACGGTCTGTCATATGTTCAACGCCAGTACGCACGAGCATGGTTTCAATTGCATAGCGAATGTCATACATATTGCTTAAAAAATTCTCGTCAATCTTTCGTACGCTAGCACCCTTCTGTGGGAGCAATGTAACGAGCCCCTCTCCCTGCAGCTGCTGGAGCGCTTCCCGAATGGGCATTTGAGATACGCCATAACGATTCGTAAGTTCACTAATACGCAAACGAACTCCCGGCTTAAACACACTGTTCAAAATATCTTGCCGTATCTGATCTCGTATACGGGAATAGGTTGTCACGTATAGCACGTTTGGAGAACTAAGTTCATATTCCATTGCCTCACATCCTGATTTATATAATGTATATAAATTACGCTCGAAAATAATGTATCACATTTTTAATATTATATCAATGTTTTATTAATTTATATAATTGGTGAAAAAGAATCGTTTATCCAATAGTTGCCGCATGAGCATTAGCTATTGGATGACATATAAGTTATGAAGTGCAAAAAGCCAGCAAACGCTACGCTAGGGTTTGCTGGCTTTAAAAATGATTTACAAATTTAGTTTTCGAAGATCGAAAAATATATAGGAAGTGAACAATTCATCACAGATACAAGTGGCTTAACCTTAAGGCTGACGTTGTTGTTTGCGGTAGGCTATTGGTGTAGCAGATTATTCGCTTGTTGAAAAGGAGGCCAGAACGGGTGTTTTTCGTTAGGAGTACGGAGATCATCCCCTGTCCTTCTTGTCCAGGAGAACTATCCGTAATCGGGAGAAAGCCTAGGCGAATTTGCTTTGGCTTTCTCCACAACACTGTAAATAATTGCGCTCGCTTTAGCTCCTCGAGGCGTGTTACTGAAAAGAAAGTTCTTTCTTCCAATAACAACGGGCATTAAAGGCTTAAAAACTTATCCTGCTGCCCCGTCGTGATTACCGATTTTAACAACGAGATATACATGTATCGGTTCATAATTGACAACCTCCATCATTCTAATACGTATATGGATATTCGTGTCTTTTCCACTGTGAGGATTGGGATACACTCTTTTGTCCTTCCCTCGGTCTGGACGTCACCCACTCAGACTTGCTTTTCTGCAAAGCACGCCATAAATGTTCTATTTCATCATAGGTAATCGAATCCGTTGAGATATCTCTGGCTTGCACGAGCAGATCCTCAGCTACTTGACGCAGTCTAGTAATACACGCTTCGTTAATAGATGCGCCCAACATTTCGGAAGCCTCAAAAGCATTGTCAGCTCTAGCGAACTTTGCGCCACTATTCGGCTCCCCCTCTAACTGGGTGCGCCCCATATTCACAAGTGTAGGGTCAATGTTCATCAACTGTGAAATCTCAAATTGTCCCGCATGATCTGCTTTGAAGTGTCCCTTGACCAAATCACCATCCGTACCTACCCAGATTCGAACTGGAAATTGCGCCATAAATATCCCTGCTGCCCGCTGAAAATCGGCTTGATTGCCACCGCCATGACCGGAAAGCACCACAATTGCCTTAAAGCCTGCATTGACGAAAGCCCTTAGCTGATATAAGAAAAAATAGAGCATCACATGAGGTGGCATCCCCGTCATGCGGGGATTCTCTTCCCCAATCTGCTCCTCTAGCCACCTGGCATGATATCCGCTTTCATGAATGTGATACCCAAGCGATGGCGCCACAATGCCTCCTGCTCCTCGTGCTGCTTTCTCGCAGATGTATTCAGCCTTGATCAAATCCAAGCCAAAAACAGCGATTTGGCCATGCGGCTCGCATAGCCCCAAAGGAAGATATACAATTGGAGCCGCTTGAAACCGTTCCCTCCATTCCTTAGGATACAATTTGGCCCATAGAACCTCGGATGACATCACTCATTCTCTCCTTATGAAATAAAGGAAAGAGCTGAGACAGCTAGCACTGTCAGCTCTCACCTTTTATCGCTATTTCCAATATTTTCTTTCGTAAAAATTCCTTATCCAACGGTGACGCTTATAGAGCTCATCTACGACTTCATCAGGCAGCGGATCTTCTTGGAGCGCTGCCGCATTCTGCTCCGCATATTCTTTAATATGCATCGAAATAATTGATGTGGTGACGCCTGGGGCATGCAGCGCATACTTGATCGCCAATGCGGCAAGTGAGCTTGCATACTGCGGGATGAAGGACCGAAGCCGTTCTACACGAGCGATGTATTCACTTCTTGGGCCCGCATCAAAATAGCCATTACGGAAGTCCCGCTCAGTGAAAGTGGTATCACTTGACAAGAGCCCGGTCAATCCTCCTTCGTCCAGCACACATCGAGCGATAAAAGCAACTCCGTGCTTTTCGCACAAGGGAACCAAATTATCTAGGGCAATTGGGTCGAAGATATTTAGAATCGATTGCACCGAATCGATCTTACCGGATTTCACCAGCGAGAGCGCCATATCATGACGGTGATCTGGAATGGAAATTCCAATATACTTCACCTTGCCCGCTTCCTTTAATTTAACCATTTCTTCCAGCCAGTAAGGTTCATCATCCCATGCAGACCAGTATTGGTGCATTTGAATCAAATCCAGCGCTTCCACACCAAGTGCTTGCAATGAAGCATCCACACTAGCTTGAATCGATCCCGGCGGGTAAGCTTCGATCACCGGAATTGGGCTGCCCCAACCGCCTTTGCCGCAAGGTTTTACTTTGGTAGCAATGAACGGCTGCGGTCCATCCCACGTCTTTAAGGCTTTGCCAATCGTTTCCTCCGATGGTCCATACGCTCTTGCGGTATCAATAAAATTGACACCTAACTCCAATGACCGGTGAATGGATTGTATGAATTCGGATTCTTCCATACTTCCGAACGAACCAGACAAACCCATCGCCCCATACCCCAAACGAGATATGGAAATGTTCGATTTTCCGAATGAATTACTTGGCAGCATTATGATCCTGCTCCTCAATGTACGACGTATCGAGATAGGCTTTGCCCTCTTTGGCAATTACCATCTTCTTGAAGACTTTTCCTGTCTTGATGTTTTTCGTATGTGTCGGAATGTACTGCAGAATATACCCCTTCCGAATGTTATCGCTTACGTTTGGACCGCTGCGGTGGAACAAGAGCGATGAAAAGACAACCATACTTCCCTTTTTTAACTCTACAGGAATTCCTGGATCTTCCCCGAAGTAACATTGCCAACCTATTGGTGTTTTCTGGTGCTCAATAATGCCGTCCTTGTGCGTTCTCGGCTTTACCCAAATACAGCCATTTTCGATCGTGGCATCTTCCATCGCCAACCAGCAGGTCACATACTCATCTGATAAAACAAGACCATAACCATTATCCTGGTGCCACGGGAAATCCTTTGCCGTTTCTGGGCGCTTATAAACCGCTTGATCCCAGTACAGGGAAACATCTCCTCCAAGAATTGCCGTAGTAATCTCAACAAATTTAGGGTGAGCACAAAATTGTTGAAAGTAGGCGTTCTTCTTTACTAGATGTGCGGTGAAAGTAATTTCATTGGCACGACTGACGCCCACGCCACCTTGTTCTTCTTGCTTCAGCTTCGCACTATGCTCATCCACATAATAATCAACTTGAGAAGTCAACTCGTCCATTTCTTCCCCAGTAAACAAATCCTCTAGAATAAAAAAACCTTCCTCATCGAACTGCTTCAATTGTTCATCTTTCATAGCGATGATCATCTCCTCTTGTGTTATCCCCCTATTATAAGTGGCTATAAACACCTTATCTATGCTCTTGTGTAAGCAATTATTGTACTATTTACGCATTTTCTCTGCGTCATGTTATACTTGTGTAAGTAGCTGGTTGCAGGGGGGAAACAGATGAATAATAACGCAAGCATGAAAGAGCAGTTCGGTCTATCCATTGTAAATATTGTTCGTTCTTCCTATACGCGATTAAAGATCCGCGACATCAAGAAGAATCAGTGGGTTCTCAGCCACGTTGTGAAAGGTCAACTTACCATGGAGACTGGGGGAATATCCTATAACGTTAGGGCAGGACAAGTGATGGTTCATCCTCCGCATATTGAATTCAGTGAATATAATCCTTCAAGCGGCATCCACCAGGTACTGTTTCTCGACGTCACCTTATCCGAGCATCTGGATTTATTTCGAATGTATCCGATTCCACCTGTTATTACACTTGTCGATGAAGCGAGCTTCACACGCTGCTTTCAAGAACTGAACTCCTATTGGAATCAACCCGATAAAGCTTTTCGAAACGTCTATATCGGAGCAGGAATCCTAGAGCTTATCAAGCTCCTTCTAAACTCGTGGGAGTCGGACGGGTTTCCTTCTCGCCCTGAACAGCTGAATTCAACAGAAGACCGATTTATGGAGGTCATCCAGTATATGCAAACGCATTTACGCCGAAAAATATCACGGGAAGAGTTATCGAGTCTTTTACATTTGCATCCAAATTATTTCGACAAACTGTTCTATAAACACTTTCATCAAACCCCTATGCATATGCTTCGCATGCTTCGACTTCGCAAAGCACAATCACTACTTGAAACAAGCGATATTACCCTGGAGCAAATCGCTGGTGAATGCGGCTTAGTAGATGCGGCCTATTTTGCCAAGTGGTTCAAAAAACAGTGCCGTGAGACGCCTGGTCAATACCGCACAAGGATGAAGATATCAAAGAGGATGTATTAAGTACCGTTAAGACCGGAAGTGTGGCTGACGCTGCCGGTTGATTATCAGCAAATGTAGAATTTGCGTATAGAAAAAAGACTTAGGATAATACGTTCTAAGTCTTTTTTTCTTTACAGCTATGATTTGCGCCTCTTTGCCGTGGTCTACACCTTTGCAAAATCACATTAATCCTTTACTCCAAAGTATACAATCTTGGCCCCAGGCTTCTCGAAATCAGCAGTGATAACCGCGTAGCCTTCCGTATCATACCGAACCGTTACCCCCTCTGTATACCATACCTTCCGATCCGGCTTACAGTGAGTGATATAGGTAAAGCTTGCTGGTCGAGGAGAATGAAACGGAACGCCGAAAGCATTGGCGAACAGAACAACAGTGCCTTTACCCGACCGTGAAGATATCTTCTCGTACACCTCCGGGTTGCCACCGGGAATACCTGTCCGCCGAAGAGCGTTCTCCGTGATGTCGTCCCTAATTTGCTTGTAAAGCCCGATAAGTTTGCCAATCCGGTCTGTCCCCTCAAAACTTACCCCCAGCAGATCCCCCCAGATTCCATTCTGCCCCAGAATCAAGGAACCAACCGCCATATCCTGGAAGTCTACAGGATCATCCGGCAAATAGTGGGTCAGAAACAAGACCGTAGGGATCCATTTATCATAGGCAAGTGGCGTCCGACATACCCATCCCCGGGCGGCGCCCGGATAGAAGAACATATTGTTGTTTTTCCATGTAATATCCTTGTCCTTGGGAATGTTAAAGTTAGCATAATACGGACCGTTGTTGAGCAAGAAATATTTACCTGCTGACAGGAAACTGAGTCCTACACACCGATATCCTTCCGTTACATCAAAATCGACAATAGCTTCCGGGCAGGCTTCCGTTAGCTTCTCGATAATACGTACCATGTAGAGAGGCTGAAGAAAGGAATAACATTCCTCGCGTTCCTGTGCCAGAGCCCCTTCATCGCCATGATGATGGTGAGGGTCGTTGCAGCCGTATTGGCAGATGGCATCCCATTTAAAATATGTAACGCCAAGCTCCTGAGACAATCGGATCAGTTCATCCGCAAAATCATCCGCGTATCCGCTGACCAAGCATAATTCAGCACTTTCCTCTGTCTCCCATACTGAATGAGGATCCCGATTCTTGCCATCCATGCTACTCTGATTCGTCAGATTCTGCCCAAGCATATTACTTGACATTGCTGCTGAGGTCGGGCCGAACCAAAGTCCCAGCTTCATCCCGTATTCATCGAGCTTAGCTTTCACTTGACGCAACCCGTCTGGAAACCTTTCCCGATTAACCTGCCAATCCCCTGTCTTGCTATACCAGCCCGTGTCGATTACGAATACATCGATGCCCATTTTATGTGCCTGTTCGATTTCCAACAGCATTCGTTGCAGATTCATACTGCTCAAATAGGGTTTGTCCTGCCAGTGGCGAACTCTCTCCTGATAGTTCCATGTATTATAATAAACATAGGGCTTACGCGATTCCGCATTCAAGCTGAAGTGCCGCAATATAAAAGTACGGTAGGTTTCTGCCAGCTTCTCTTCCCCTCCACGGACAGCAGCCGTCTGCATCCATAGCGTGTCGAACCCGTTTCCGCAAGGTTTGCCCCCGATAATAATTGCCCTTGACCGCTGTCACTTCAGCAGACCCGTCCTTGTGCAACCGAAATCCTGTATATATATCAGGGTATTGAGAGCCGTGCTCGTAGGCAAGCAACGCCGAAATCCCCTCTTCCGTGCCCCATGCAAGGATGGGTCCCATGAGTAGCTGCTCGCTCAAGAATGCGGAGGCCCCCGCCTTTACCTCTGTTGGCACATAACTATGCGCCAGCTCGTTATAGTCGGAGAGACGAACCTCTTTGGCTGTCAGACCAGAGTTCAGATTAATTCGACCATAGCTCAAAGTGTCACATCCTGAAGCTTTGGTCAGCCGACGGTCCGACCTACTCGACCACCTGTAACGAAAGCGGACAACGGGATTGTCTGGAGCTATACGAAACACCAGCTTCATACGGATATAGCTGTCACTACGGAGGGTACCTTCCACCACGGTTTCACGGGTACCATTCCGTAGCTCAACAGATTCACCGACCAAGGCCATTTGTTCTAGCTCGACCCTAGTACTTCGCCCATCAATTTCCAATACAGGCGCATGAAAAGTAAGTCTCCCCCCACCGTCTGCCATCTCATAGCTCCAAAAGTCCTCGGCTAACCCGTTAACGTTTACTTTGATTCCACCAGTAGACCATTCGATTGTCATTGACTTCCACTACCTTTACATATTATGTGTAAAATCTTCTCCTACTACGACTATACCCATGACAAATACTGCTCATCAATGGTAAAGTTGTAGGATGAGGAGTGGTAAAATATTATGATTAAGACAACACTAAGCTTTCAAATTGGCCAAGTGCCACATAGCTTGATATTCCCCGAATTTATCGGTTGGTCTGAGGTCACAGAACCCTCCTACACCTGGGATGGACAGAACCGCCCAGACAACCGCTTTCTTTTCCAATATACGATTACTGGTGTAGGAAAACTGCATAAGGACGGAATTCTTCATTCACTTCCTCAAGGACATGCTTTTCTGATCCAATTGAATGGGGACTATCGTTACTATTTCGATCCTGCCGCTTCAGAACACTGGGAATTTCTGTGGCTGCAGGTTAGCGGTTCGCTTGCTGATTATTGCTGGCAGGAGTGGACTCGGTCCGGCAGCCCAGTGATGCAACTGCCAGACGGGTCTTGGCCTATTCGTCTCTTGAAGGAAATGTATGCCAGGGCACGGGAAAAAGGGTATCCGAATAAATACGAGTTGACAAGGGACACTTACCGTTGGTGCACGTCCTTATTCGAGTATTTGGAGAGGGGCACGCGAAGCAAGGTATGGGAGGATGCCATAGAGAGGGCTAAGGAACTCATGAACAGCCAGTTTCGGGATCGGCTTGCCCTAGAGGATCTTGCAGAGGCTGCGGGACTGTCGAAAACATATTTCTGTAAGGTCTTCCTTGAAGCAACCGGCATTTCGCCGATGACTTATTTGCTGCGAAAGCGCCTCGAGGAGGCCGTCAAGCTGCTTAAGCACAGCAGTCTAAGTGTTAAGGATATAGCAATTACCACTGGGTTCGACAATTCAGGATATTTTGGCAAGGTGTTTCATAAGCAGATGGGCCTGGCACCGGCTGAATTCCGAAGACGAAGCGTGAATTCGGTCTCCACCGAGTATAGTGATCGGATCTATTTAATCTGATTAGTTCCTAAAGGAATCGAAAGAGACCATGAAACAGCCCTTCAACAAGCAATTAAGGCAATGTGCAGGGCTAAATGGTCCCTTGTTTTAGAATTAACCTCATCTTTAGGCTACATGCAAGAGAAAGTATAGAAACGGTATCATAGGAATCTGACTCAATTCAGAATACACCAAAACAAATAGGCAACCAACTTGGCTGCCTATTTGTTTTATTCACTTTTCCACCAAGTATTCACTCTGCCCTCTGCAGCAAACGCTCCCCATCAATACCCGGCAGCACAATCATGCCCTTTATTGTTTCTAATGATCTCTTATGTTTCTAATCCTATTTAATAGGTTTTGGAAAGTCAGTACTCCTCTTAATGGCCTATAATAAAGGATGTAAGCAACTAGGACTAAGAAAAGATGAGGTGTCAGTCATGGGAGTAATTCCTTATAACATTACTTTTGCTGATAAAAAAAGGTTTGATCAAGACGGTTATTGGATCAGCCCAAAATTATTGAGTGACGAGACAATCGAGCGGCTTCGCGGAGCACATGATCGCATTTGGAACAAAGATTATGATGGAGCTGGGATGCCACTTCACGCTTTTAAACTTTCGGAGAATCCACATGCTCTGCGTAAATTCGATAATGGCTGGTGGATTAATGATGAAGTTCGGAGTGTCGTAACTGATCCGAACTTAGGTGAAATGGCTGCGAAGCTATTGAACGAAGATGAGATTCGTCTATGGCATGATCAAGTGATTTATAAGCCAGGTACTTCAGGGCAAGAAACAACAGCTGGAAATGTAGGCTGGCATCAAGATTACGGGTATTGGAAATCAAGCAGCACTACGAATATGGTGACAGTTTGGATTGCTTTGCAGGACACAGACTTGAATAATGGCGGCATGATGACGATCTTAGGTTCACATAAGTGGGGCTCAGTCGAGGGTAGCGATACATTTTTCGAACAGGATATGGCGAAGCTGAAGCAGCGTTTTGCAACGCGTGATTGGATAGAGGAGCCTTGTATCCTAAAAGCTGGACAAGCGAGCTTCCACCATGCGCTAACATTCCATGGATCGTCAACGAACTTCACAGATCAGCCTCGGTTATCAGTTGTTGCGCATCTAATGCCTGGAAATACGTTTTACAAAGAAGGCAGAGCACGGCATGATAATGTTCGACTACTTGGGCCACGTCCGCAATTTGGACAGAAGTTCGATAACGAATTTTTCCCAGTACTGTATAGACAATAAAATACATCGATTTCAGCTTTTAGCATTTTAGAAATGCAGGCTAGTACCATTCTATCTTGGATGCCCATGTTCCAAAGTTGCTTCATAAGCAACGTATGATTGACATTGTCAAAAAAACCCAAAATGTCGATGTCTACTACATAATGCATCGACGCCTGATTGATGAGAAATTGAACTCTTGCCATGGCATGGTGTGTCGATCGAAGGGGTCTGAAACCATAGCTATGGTTGTAAAATTGGGCTTCAGCTATGGGCTCAAGGACTTGCTTGAAGCACTGTTGAATGATGCGGTCGAGGATGCATGGGATGCCAAGCGGTCTCATTTTACCGTTATCTTTCTCGATAAACTTTCGTCTGACATTCTTGGGGCGATAGTTTTGCAGTCTGTTTTGGATTTCACTCACTAATTCATATTCGGGTCGTTGTTCGATGTCTTTGATGGTTAGTCCATCTGTTCCTGGTGTCTTTGATCCTTTATTAGACTTCATCGTGCGGTAAGCCAGCAAAATATTTTCCCTCGATGTGACGATCTCATAAAGATGTGAGAAGTTTTCTTTGTTTGCTGATCTTTCGTACAAATCTGTAAAGGATTCCGTCATGCCGTAATACTCCCAATTTCGTAAAGTTTGCACTGTGGCACCCCTCCTAAATGAAGCGATGTCCCCACATTCCTACCTGATCGGTGCAATTCACGTATGGAAAATGATCGTTCTTTTCAATTAGACTTGGGGCTGTTCCTCCGCCTCCATTACAGAGGTTTCTTCGGTCGTGCCCCTGCCCTCACAAGGATAAATTCATTTCGGCAAATGCCTTATTGCAACCGTTTCGGGTAACAGCCCTTCTAGCAACGTCCCTTGCTTTCCAAGTCCCTTACAGCCTAGCTTTTTTTTTTTTTTTTCTGAACTTAGGTGCTTCCTCTAAGCCTGTGAGATTGATGCCACCATTGTTCGGCATAGCGTATTTCATAGAGAAAATTTTTACTTTACGCCACTCACCCCATCGTCTGATGGTACATACGTTTCCGCATGCTCTAACTTTAGACCTGTACATTCGGAAGTTCGTCAGTTCGCTTCTATGCGAGCATTCTCACCATATCCAGTTTTTCAGCCGCGCGACATATCCGTTGGCATACCTCTTTTTTTTTTTCTCAAAATGGCTCTAGCCTTCGTTCTGTCGAATCTACCTGTACTTCGCACCTCATGTTCTGTTAAACATAACGCACGCAGGAGTATTGGCGGGATGGTTTCGGGATACATGGTTCCGTCATTCCCATCCTTGGTTGTAAAGTTAAGATTACTCGTGTAATCTCCTGCTTTTCGCACTATTTAGTGCTTATAGCAGAACTTGTCGTACTTACCCGTTAGCCGTTCATGCAGCGCAAGATCAGCGCTGCACCACAGAAGATGAAAATGGATAAAATCTGTCAATACTTCTACTACGGCTGGGTGAGGAAGGTCGATCAACTATGGTGCGTTAGAGCCCATCCGTTAGTCTGACTCCACCGACCACGGTGCATCACAGAATGTCGCTCCTTCGGGAAGCACTCATGGTAGATTAATCCTATTTTGGTTGTTGCACCAGCCCCAATTCAAAGCCGGAGAAAGGACAATTTCAATGGATATACTCATTGAGCGCGCATGTGGCATGGATGTTCATAAAGATTCCATTACTGCATGTACAATGACACCCGAAGGAAAGGAGATTCAAACGTTCTCTACTAAAACCGTATTTCTACTCCAGTTAATTGACTGGATTAAAAAGCATGGTTGTACTCACGTAGCTATGGAGAGTACAGGTGTCTTCTGGAAGCCAATTGTGAACCTATTAGAGGCTGAAGACATTAAATTTTTAGTTGTAAATGCTCAACATATGAAATCTCTCCCAGGACGTAAAACTGATGTGAAAGATGCGGAATGGATTGCCCAACTCCTTCGTCATGGACTGCTAACGGCGAGCTTCATTCCGAACCGTAACCAAAGGGAACTGCGGGAACTAGTTCGGTACCGCCGCAGCATTATTGAAGAACGAGCCAGACAACATAATCGTATTCAAAAAGTGTTAGAAGGAGCAAACATCAAGCTTGGTTCTGTGGTTTCAGATATTATGGGGGTCTCATCTAAGGACATGCTCAACGCTATTGCAAACGGCGAAGAAGATCCTGAAAAACTAGCAGGCCTCGCTCGACGATCTATGAAAAAGAAAAAAGATGAACTCGAACTTGCTCTTCGAGGTTACGTTAATCCTCATCAACGCTTGATGCTTAAAACCATTCTAGGTCACATTGATTTCCTTTCAGAACAAATTGAGATGTTAGATCAAGAAGTTGCCCAGAGAGTTATTTCAGATCAAGAAGATATTGATCGATTAGATTCTATCCCTGGAATTGCCACTCGAATGGCTGAACAAATCTTAGCTGAAATTGGAACAAACATTAAAGAGCAATTTCCAAGTGCGGCTCACTTGTGTTCTTGGGCAGCAGTTGTACCCGGACATAATGAGAGCGCAGGCAAAAGGAAGTCTTCTAAAGGTAAGAAAGGAAACAAATATTTGAAATCTGCCCTAACAGAGGCGGCACATTCCGTAGGTTCCTCTAAAAATTATCTTGGTGCTATGTATAGACGAACTTTAGCACGAAAAGGTAGGAAAAGAGCTGCTATTGTAGTGGCCCATGCCATGCTAAGAATCGCTTATTATCTGCTTACAAGAAAAGAAATGTATGTTGATCTAGGTGAAGATTATTTTGATAAGCAAAAACTTAGAGCAATTGTACGGAATTCGGTTCGAAGGCTTGAAACTTTAGGCTACAACGTTACGATTTCGGAAGTCTCCTGATCTACCGTTTACCAATATATCCTAGGCGCTGCACATTTTAAAAAATTAATGAACTGCGTCTTCTTTCATGCTGTCCTTTTCCTTCTACTGCCCGCTTTTTAATTTTCATGGTAGTTGAACGAAGATCTTATTTCTCTTACTCTAGCCCTGTACATTCGTCAAATCCAAGCATAATGTTCATATTCTGAATGGCTGCCCCCGAGGCACCTTTTCCCAAATTATCAAATCGAGAGACAAGTAATATTTCATCTTGATGACCAAAAACAAAAATGTCCAAATAATTAGTATTATTGCATTGCATAAGATTTAAGAAACCGTCTTCAAGATTTACCTCAGAGTCATATGGCATAACTCGAATAAAACGTTCATCTTTATAGTACAAAGCAAGCAGTTCTTGAATATCTCTTGCCGTCACTTTCTTATTAAACATTCTAGGAAAGAGTGGAATAGTAACTGCATCACCTTGATAATAGTTTCCGACTATTGGAGTGAAAAGTGGTGATGAGTTTAACCCAGAATAAAGTTTCATTTCTGGAAGATGCTTGTGATTAAGGTTAAGTGCATATTGTCTTGGCGCGAAAAGCTGTTGATTATTTGAGTTCTGATATTCAGAGATAAGTCTCTTTCCTCCACCACTATAGCCAGTAAGTGAATAACAAGTCGTAGGGTAATCACTAGGGATAATTCCTTCTGCCACCAAAGGGTGGATAGCTAAAATAAACCCTGTCGCATGACATCCTGGGACAGATACCCTAGATGAATTTTGAATTTTATTTCTTTGATTTTTATTTAATTCTGGTAATCCATATGTCCAGTCCTGGTTAGTTCTAAACGCTGTACTTGCATCAATTATTTTCGTCTTATTATTACTTATCATAGAAACGGAATCCTTTGAAGCAGAATCTGGAAGACAAAGAAATACGACATCAGCTTCATTTATAAATGCCTTACGAGCTTCGAAATCTTTTCGATTTTCAGAATCAATTTTGATTACTTCTATGTTAGGAATCTTAGATAAGTAATCATGTATTTTTAAACCTGTTGTACCTTCTTGACCATCCACAAATATTTTATATTTCACTTCACTTTTGCACCCCTTAATGTTTAGTGTTTGAATAATTATACAATTAAATGCATATATATTCAATCTTGTTATTAAATTATTCTGCCCGTTAGCGTGGAGAAGGCAGCCGATCAGTCTAACCGGCTGCCTTCGTACTTTCAGAGCCAACTTTCCCTTTAGATTAATCCAGCCATCTTATGGTTGCATGCTGATAAATTGAATCTAAAAGAAACTCTTCAAATGTATCATAGAGCATTATTATCCCCTTTGTACTCCCCTCGTACCATTCCATGACAGGAGGATTATCACCTTCATTTAATTTGAAAAATCTAATTTCATAACCCTGATGCATTGAGAATACAAAAGTTCTATCGGGCAACACTACCGGGTTATTATTTGCTTTTAGTAATTCTTTTGCCTCATCCTGAAGTTCCTTTAGTTGTGAGAAATTAGTATCTGTACCTTGAAATAATCTTCCTGAATAATGGCCGACAGCAACTAAGTATTGGCGATAAGACTCGGGTAACTTGATTCCCATTTCTTGCTCCAGTAGCTTTATCTCTGCTTCGATACATCCATCAAATGGACGGTCAGTATGCAATTCCTTCTCATGCAGGAGCTTTAATAAATGATCACTTTTCACATACAAACCTACTTCCTCAAGGGATAATTCATTATTCGGGATGACCTTATTCAATTCCTTCGTTAGCGTAATCTGCCCTTTAGTTGAGAAAACGGCAACCGATCGTTTGGACGGCTGCCGTCGTTTCTTTATTGAGCTATCGTTCCTCGTTAGTTTAGAAACGACACCTGTTAATTAAGCACGAAATAGAATATCAATATCCCCATCTACAAATCCAATTCCAATTGCAGACACACTTTTTAGGATGTTTGCATACTCTCCTTCTTTAAGATAACGTTCTACTAACATCGTAATGTGATTTAATCCTTGTTCCCAATGTTGAATATCTTCTGTTCTTTTTATGCAGCAAATATCTTCTTCCGAATTAAAATAGTCGGTACAAGTCCAATCTGAGTCATTCTCATCGAATTCATCTGAACCAATTAATTGTATATCGTATGTATCATCTGAACCTTCATATAAGTTAAAATTGAATGCTTTAATTCCTACAGGGATGTCTTGCTTTAAATTTGATTTAACCAATTTGAAAACAATCTGTAATTCTCCATACACATTCCCCCACTTTTAATACGAGTTTTGTTAATTATGATGTTATATCGTAAAGTTAAACATTTCAACTAACCTCCCGTTACATTAATGAAAGCAGGGGGCAGCTGCCGCGTGGCGGGCTACTCCCTGCTTATTATACTATCGTTCCCAGTTTCTTCAATGAATCCCGAAGCATTGTTTCCTAATTTTTCTCTAATATAACAAGTGAATAAACTGTTGCACCCATCTCACCACCTGACATAGCACTCTGAGATACAACCTTCCATCCCTCTTGTAAAAGCTGATTTAAATCACTTAAGTTATTCTTTTTATCGTTATAATAATGAACTACAAATGCCTTTTGCATGAATACACCTCCAGAACACCATTATATCATACATATTATTCCATTAATCTGCCCGTTAGCCGTTCATGCAGCGCAAGATCAGCGCTGCACCACAGAAGATGAAAATGGATAAAATCTGTCAATACTTCTACTACGGCTGGGTGAGGAAGGTCGATCAACTATGGTGCGTTAGAGCCCATCCGTTAGTCTGACTCCACCGACCACGGTGCATCACAGAATGTCGCTCCTTCGGGAAGCACTCATGGTAGATTAATCCTATTTTGGTTGTTGCACCAGCCCCAATTCAAAGCCGGAGAAAGGACAATTTCAATGGATATACTCATTGAGCGCGCATGTGGCATGGATGTTCATAAAGATTCCATTACTGCATGTACAATGACACCCGAAGGAAAGGAGATTCAAACGTTCTCTACTAAAACCGTATTTCTACTCCAGTTAATTGACTGGATTAAAAAGCATGGTTGTACTCACGTAGCTATGGAGTGTACAGGTGTCTTCTGGAAGCCAATTGTGAACCTATTAGAGGCTGAAGACATTAAATTTTTAGTTGTAAATGCTCAACATATGAAATCTCTCCCAGGACGTAAAACTGATGTGAAAGATGCGGAATGGATTGCCCAACTCCTTCGTCATGGACTGCTAACGGCGAGCTTCATTCCGAACCGTAACCAAAGGGAACTGCGGGAACTAGTTCGGTACCGCCGCAGCATTATTGAAGAACGAGCCAGACAACATAATCGTATTCAAAAAGTGTTAGAAGGAGCAAACATCAAGCTTGGTTCTGTGGTTTCAGATATTATGGGGGTCTCATCTAAGGACATGCTCAACGCTATTGCAAACGGCGAAGAAGATCCTGAAAAACTAGCAGGCCTCGCTCGACGATCTATGAAAAAGAAAAAAGATGAACTCGAACTTGCTCTTCGAGGTTACGTTAATCCTCATCAACGCTTGATGCTTAAAACCATTCTAGGTCACATTGATTTCCTTTCAGAACAAATTGAGATGTTAGATCAAGAAGTTGCCCAGAGAGTTATTTCAGATCAAGAAGATATTGATCGATTAGATTCTATCCCTGGAATTGCCACTCGAATGGCTGAACAAATCTTAGCTGAAATTGGAACAAACATTAAAGAGCAATTTCCAAGTGCGGCTCACTTGTGTTCTTGGGCAGCAGTTGTACCCGGACATAATGAGAGCGCAGGCAAAAGGAAGTCTTCTAAAGGTAAGAAAGGAAACAAATATTTGAAATCTGCCCTAACAGAGGCGGCACATTCCGTAGGTTCCTCTAAAAATTATCTTGGTGCTATGTATAGACGAACTTTAGCACGAAAAGGTAGGAAAAGAGCTGCTATTGTAGTGGCCCATGCCATGCTAAGAATCGCTTATTATCTGCTTACAAGAAAAGAAATGTATGTTGATCTAGGTGAAGATTATTTTGATAAGCAAAAACTTGGAGCAATTGTACGGAATTCGGTTCGAAGGCTTGAAACTTTAGGCTACAACGTTACGATTTCGGAAGTCTCCTGATCTACCGTTTACCAATATATCCTAGGCGCTGCACATTTTAAAAAATTAATGAACTGCGTCTTCTTTCATGCTGTCCTTTTCCTTCTACTGCCCGCTTTTTAATTTTCATGGTAGTTGAACAACGACAGCCGTTTTTGACCGAGACCCAATGAGTCTGCGTGAAGCCTGTTATCGCATACTTTTTGTTTCAATATGAACATGTATAGAAATCCGGATTTTAGGACTCAAAGATGTATTGTACAATGTTAAATAGAACCTCAAGCTATAATGTTTAGCAACTACGGGGAAGTTATCTTCTTCGTGTCCTTTATCGGAAATGGATACAACTTCTTGTCTTTTAGATAAGACAAGAAGTTGTATCCATAAAATTAAAAATCCGCTCAAATAGCGGATTTTTAAGGATATATGTTCTTGTCCTCTTACAAGCAAGCACTAGTAGTAGAAATATATATATATATGTGCTATCGTTCTAATGTTAGTTTAAAAAGCACCATCGAATGATGGAGCTTGTGGGATTCCGCATTGGTGAATGGGAAACTGTACAATGTTCCGATGAACTTCCATGAGATTACGATAAACGGTGCCGTTGTTCGTGGCGATCTAATGAAAAAGTATGCCATTGGGGATATCAAAACATTGGAGGATTATGGCAAATACCTAGATGCGATTAAGAAAAATGAGCCGAATATGGTTCCCTACGATGCTGGTGCCGATGGAAATCGTTTGTCAACCGTACATTCCAGAGCTACAGGGTATTTAGGAAATTTCGATCCTGTAGCCAATGTGACTACGAAAGATTTTAAGAAAGCTTTTGATGTATTTGAACAAAAACCCAAGTTGGAATTTTTTAACCTCATGCATACCTGGAATGAAAATGGCTATTGGTCTAAGAACGCGCTTGTAAAGAAAGAAACTGCTAAAGATTCTTTCTCAGCCGGGAAGAGTGCCTCTTTCGTTGAGAACTTGCTTGCTGCAAACGCTGCCTATATGAAGCTGAACGTCGCTCATCCGGAGTGGGATGTCAAATACTATCCCTTTAACCCCAATGTTCCGTATACGGCTAATCCATACATTAATAATGGCATGGCCATTAATGCCAAATCGAAAAATGCTGAACGTGCACTCATGTTCCTTGATTTGCTCCGCAATGATAAAGAATATAACTTGCTCACGACATATGGGATTAAGGGCAAACATTACGACCTCTCACCAGAAGGCAAACTGATCGCGCTGCCAGATGCACAAAATTTCCCTGCAGATGGAGCTTGCCCGTGGGGATGGCGGGATGACCGCTTCTATTTAACAGCTAACGGTGGACTGCCGAACTACAATCAAATTTTGGATAATGCGCGAAAAAACCTCATAGCCACGCCTATTAACAATTTTGTCTTTGACAACACAACCGTTAAATCACAAAAGGCTAACCTAGACAGTATTATTTCCCAGTACGTGGGGCCGCTGAATTTTGGCGTTACCTCCAGTACCGTTGAACAAGACTGGAACAACAATGTTGTCGCTAAATTAAAGACAGCAGGCGTCGACACCTACTTGCAAGAGTATCAAAAACAATTAGATGCTTATCTGGCAAATTTAAAATAAATCGTTAGAAAAGATGAATATTGGCATGAAAAAGGAGCTAAGCTGCTACACCTGCTTAGCTCCTTGTGTTTGATCCATAGCTGCTTTTCTTAAGCACATTGTGGGCAAGAGAAAGCCTACCGACAATTAAAACAGTTTTCTGCTTCGACTCATACCAAAGCAAGTTTAGAGAAACATAGTCTCGCCAAATTTGACGGGGTATTTAACAGTCAATTCTCAGATACAGGGAATCTGGGACACGTAGGCGATGCGGCTATGGTCGTAGGGTTCAACGTTATGACACTGAGCAATGGCTATTTTGCCCCGCAGGAGCCAAACGCCTTCACGATCAGCTCCCCCAGGACTGTACTAGGCCGCTCTTTGCCCTCTTATTGCCGGTAAAAGACAACATCATCGAAACGAATCCACTGTCCGGCATCACCATTCGAATAGAATTCCACCTCGGCCGTTGTACCAGTCACATTAACATTGGATATCGTAATTTGTGTCCATGTGGACGAATTCGCTACGGTGTTGATATCCGTCTGGGCCAATACATTTCCGCCTGACTTGTCACGCACAATGAGAATAGGTGAAACCGTCTGGTTGTCTGTACTCATGACCCAGGCTTTGACGGTGTACAACCCGCTGCCAAGACCCGTGAAGTTCTGATAAGTGGATACGCGGTAAGGTGCGCCAGATGCGTAATGTACACCGCGATAAGTGCCGCTATGCCCTCCGGCCTCCACCTTGGCGCTGGTCGTGCTGCCGCCGGCAGGCACCCAGACGCTCCAACTACTGAGCGAGCCGCTTTCCAAGCCGGCATTCTGCACGAGATTCGCCGCAGATGTGGCGCTGTTGAACACTTTGAACGCTCGGATTGCCGCTGTCTTGCCGGATACAACCCCAGTTACATAAAGACGCACTTTGCTTGTAGTGACTGGATTAAACGTATCCAATTGTTCTCCTATGCCCAGCGTTGTGCCTGAAACCGCATCAATCCAGGACGAGCCGTTCCATGTCTGGATTTTGTAATCGGTTATGTTCGTTGCCCCTTCAGTCACCGCAGTTCTATTGATCGTTGTGGGTGCTCCGAAATCGATCTGAAGCCATTCCCCCGCACCCTTACCGGATGCCGCACTCCAGCCTGTGCTAGTTGTATAACCGTCAATAGCCTTGTACGCGGTTCTGGAGCTGTCGAGTTCACTCGAGGCGGAAGCTGTCTTGCGTACGGCTAGATCATTCAATACAAATCCGGGCCAGTATTTGTTCATCAGAATAGCGTACCACTGTCGGCCATGCTCACGAAGCCCGTTCTCATTAAAATGTATCCAAATGCCATCGGGATGATTGCTGTCCACATTTTTATAACGCCATGCAGCATCCAGCAGATTCGTGTTCGGCCCTAGGAACGTGTTTGCCACATCGGTGAAAGTCTTCTGCTGGCTAGCCGCAATGGCGGCCACTTGAGCAGGATCCCGGAGAGACTGATTATTTTTGTCAAAAGCGTCGCCCGTCTGGGCGATGCCCCACGGTATAGACCAGCCGCCATCTGTGCGGGACTGGTTGATGACATTGGTTAGCTTCGCTTCATAGACTGCAGGGTCCGTGGACAAATCCCCCTCGCCTTGATGCCACAAGGCTGCGCGGATGCCCTTAGGTCCAACTTTGGAGAGTGCCGCTGAGATGCGCGGATACAGGGTGCCGCCAGGCTGCCAGTCGAGTACGGAGGTGGAGCCTTTGCCTGTGGAGATGAGCCCGATCGGCACTTGCAGCGTTTCGTGCAACAGCTCGGCCATGCCAGTCCACGGCGAACCACCTGAGCAATCTGCGCCTGGCAGCGGGTCGGCACCGAATGCCCACCCACCGGTGTTGTAATTCATTGCCGCTACCCGGTCGTCCGCAGGCGTCACTTTCGTCTCGCCGCAGTTCGCCGAATTGGACTGCCCGGCAGCCAGAAACACTTCACCCACGCCGATTTTATTCACGGTAGCTGTAGCAACCACGGAAGACCCACTAAGCAGCTGCACCTGAAGCTGATACCAACCACCTGCAGACAGCTTGAGGCTGCCCGAATAATTGCCGCCAGCGCTTGCGGGATTGGCGACAATCGTCGTCCATCCCACTGGGACCCCATTGCCGCCGGACATCAGCACTGCCTGTGCCTGTATCGCCGTATACGTGCCGGCGCTGTAATTGCCCTTGATAACAACCGAGGCGCTGTTTGTGTCATCCCGCTGGATGACCGTGTACGACCCCGGCGTCGAGATGGAGATGGTATCTGCCGCCAAGGCCACAGGAGCCACCTGCAGCAGGGCGCCAAGCGCCAGTATTGCAGCAGCCATGAGCGACACGTAGATGAATCGCAATCTCACTAGACCATCCTCCTTCTTATTGAATCGTGCCTGTCAGCACAGTAAACGAGTATGGCGAGTAGCCGATCGACAACCCTGTGGACATATTTACCCCGGTATGTGTCGCAATCGGGCTTGGATAGCCATTCGAGTCCTGAATGTACTGGCTGTAATCCTCATTATTTTGCACATCGGTTGCGTTATTATGGTACTTGTAGCGGGTAAAGTTGCCGGTGCCACCGCCGGTGATGGTTACGTTAATGTCTTTGACTGTATTCGTTTTGTTCAGAATGAGAATGGACCACTGGTTCGTACCGTTCTTGTTCACAGCTGTAATGCGGACACCTGGATCAGACGAAGCCACATCATACACGGTCGAGTTCGCCCAGACATACTTGGATAGCAAGTAATGCACATAGAACCAAGGGCGGAGCGTCATATTAGCGTCAAGCTCGTACGGTTCCCATAATCCCCAGCGCTTCACGCTGCCGGTTTTGCTGGAATCATAACGCCCGGATTCGTCCAACATCCAGGTGGATAAATACTTCACGCCGCCGTTCATCGCCTGAATGGACATATCCGCCACTTCAAGCCCGTATTTATGCTTGCGGATGTTGAGCTGCGAATCGGCGTTGCTGTTGCTGTCGCCGGGGATTGCCGCCTTCGCCCGGCCGTCGCCGAACTCCGTCAAATACAAGGACTGGATCGGCGTTTTGCCACGCAGCCAGTTGTTGACAGAGCGCAGCTGACCTTCAAGTCCACCGGTCTCATAATTCCACGTATCCAGACCAAAGTACAAATGATGCGACCATGTACTGACCTTGCTGTCCCAGTAATTGTCGTTCATCAGCGCCGTGTTGTTATAGTAGCCAGGACCATCGATGGGCAGTGTAGACAATCCGTGCGTGTTGGCGCTGAGCGCGTTCTTCAGATTGGTGATGCCCGAATGCCACGCCGTGGCATCGGAAGGTTCATTCGCCACATCAACGGATGCAATATTGCTCAAGCCTTCCGTATAGGTCAGCCGGTCCAACTGCTTAACCAGCTCGAGGGACCACTCCGGTGTGCTGTAGGCCGGTTTGGCCGAAGGGGTTGTGAACGTATTTTTATCCCCAGGCGTAAGTAAGATTTTCGTATTCACACTCTCCAAAAAGTTCGCCCAGCTGACCACTTTGGTCCACTGTGGCTTGGTCCAGTCATCGGCGCTGTTCAGGTTGTTCACGTCCGACTTGTGCGCATCGCTCGGGCTCCAAAAGCGGACTAACGGCAGATCCATCGCGTCGATACGCGCCTGCACTTTGGCGAGCTTGTCTGTCGGCCAGTTGGCAATGATGGTGGCGTTCGAGATGTTGGTGCCAATGCCCTGGAAATACGTCTCCGCCTTGGCGGACTTATCGATTGTCGCATTCTGCGCAGCTAGTGCGCTTAGCGGCAGGATTGTCGACGAGATGGCGACGAGTGCCGTGAGTCCTGCCCCGCATTTAAACCATTTTTTCATTACTGATGCCTCCTTGGTAAGTGGGTTTGTGATGGTAGTAAACGCTTACACATTTATTGTAGCCGTAAAGCGGAATGTGCATGTGAACTTATTTTACTCTTGTGTGCCAATAATCTACCTGTTTCGTCGGCTCTATACCTTTGCAAAGGGTTCTTGTCGCAAGAGGTAAAGAGATGCCACTCAAAAGCATCCCCCAACTTGTTTAACTACAATATGATCTCTCTCAATCAATTAGCGTTTAAACTTGCCGAATCTGCAGCTTCCATTCCGCTTGTCTCACGGCTTCGAAAGCAATAAGCTGCATGCGATACAATGTATTTCCCCACGCGTGGTTAAGCTTGGCATCTTGGAAATCAATTCGTTTCACCTTAACACTGAACTGATTCTTGTCAAACTGAATTTGCAGCACTTTGCCACATTCCGCCTTGAGCAAAATGGTGTTGCCATCTATTAATGGCTCAACAGGTGTCATAAGGTTTAGCCGCACATCGGCAGTCGGAGTGGTGAGCGTAATGGCGTCGATGACGATTACTTCCTTCTGGGATGCCCTATTCAAGGCAACACGGCGCTTCAACGAAGCGATGCCTGCTTCATCTGGGTATGCTGCTGCCAGTTCCAGCGAGAACGAAGCTTCCGAGTCTGTACAAATGTATTGTACATCCTCTGCACGGTAGGCCTGTCCCGCATGCTGCTGCATGCCTCTGATGGTCGGCAGGTTATGGTACGCTGACTGCATCGTCCAAATTTGGTAACGTTCAGGACCGAACGTACGAGCGGAGTACACCTCGACACCTATGTCAATTAGGAATGGCTGTCCGTCCGCATAGACGATAAATTGACCAATGTCGTTGTGGTTGTGGCTCTCGCCGTTATGCCCGCCCTTGGCAGCAACGTACAGCCCTTCTGCGCTTCCTGCATATTCGCGTGCAGCCATGAACTGGATGTCCGGCAACCACACATCGCGCAGTAGCGGAGCGCTCTTGGGAAGCTGTGAACTCATCGGCCGAAACCAACTCCAAAGCGTGCGAATCGGATGAAGGTAGTCCAACGCCGACACCACTTCCTTGCGCAAAGAATCCCCTAACGCCATTAAACGTTCGTCCTTGATGGCGGCGCCATAACGGCTCACCAGATGTGGGGAGACATAGGGGCGAGCACTGCCATCCGCAAAATTCACAAACCAGTCATCTGCAATATGACTGTACAGCACGTATCGACCGATCTCCTGTATAAGCGGCTGTTCGTATACCTGCAGGCGTCCAGCCGTCGCCAAATGCAGCCATTCCAAACAATCAAGCATCGAACCACCCGCCACGTTCCAATACGTAGCTCCTTCGTCGCAGCCTCCATCTGGCGCGTAGTTGGCGATAAAGGCATCTAAACTCTTCACGATACGTGCTACCACTTGGGCGAGACGCTCCTCATTTTTCATAAAGAGCAGACATACAGGCAGCAAATTCGAATAGATCCATGGATTCCAGTTATTCACCGCACGCACATTTGGCGTAAACCCCATCCACCAGAAATCCGAGCGTTGCTCGTACACATCGATAACCCGTGTCTGCAACTCCACCCAGAGCCGACCGCCAAGATCCTGCGACAGCCTATCCAGAGGGCGCTGCAATATCCAGTACGTAACCGCGAGCAAGCCTGCAATTTCGCCTGTTACATGGCAAATCGCCTGATCGTTGATGTCTGGCAGCAATTTGCCCTCGCGGCCGTTCACATATTGATGTGCAGGATGCAACCAGGTTGATTGTTCACAAAATGTCCAGATTCCATCTGCGATTTCGACTAAGAACCGACCCTCGCCTTCTATGCATTCGGCAATTAACAGGTCGAATAGTCTTTTTCGTCGTTCATTCAAAACAGTCTCATAGCGCTTTCTGTCACCTGTACGAACATAGTCCATGAAAGAAGAAGCCCGAAGGACCGGCCATTCTTTTCCTAAGGCTTGCTCTCCCAGCTGCAAATAAGTCTGTTGGATGACAAGAGGAAGACCTTGCCAGGCATCGCGATCTTCATAGCGTGGGAATGGCTTCAGATGCTCCTTAGAAATTAACAACTGGGGCAATTCGGCGAACAATGGATGCATACTGATTTTCATAGCCGACAATCCTTTCCTGATGATTTGCTTATCTGTAGATCTTATAACGCTAATTGAGCGGATTCTTACGCATCCTACATTATAGCCCTCCTCCAGGGTGTGCACGTGAAATTAGTTTACCTTTATGTGCGAATAATCCACCTGTTTCCGTCGCACTCCTCCTCTTAGCGTATGCCTTGTCGCAGGAGGTAAAGAAATTGCACACATTAGTCAAGGCGTCCCACACCTTACCCAATTTTTCCTTCTAACATAGAACTATGGCAAGCACATTCATCAAGGAGGAACTTTTTGTATGCAACCATCATCGATTAATGCGGGTACCGCTGCCCCTATCAGCACTACACAGCGCCGCCGCCCGCCACGTAACCGCGAAGCCCTCGTCGGCTGGCTCTTTCTCGTCCCGGAATTCGTCGGCGTCGCCGTCTTCGGCTTGTTCCCGCTGCTATTCTCCTTATTCCTTAGCTTCTGCGACTGGAATATGGTCGGCGGCCTGTCCGCGATCCATTATAGCGGCCTGGACAATTTTAAAGCCATGCTGCATGACAGCAAGGTCATCGCCGGACTCAAAAACAACGTCTTGTACACGCTGTATACAGTTCCGATCAGCATGGCGCTCGCACTGCTCGCTGCGGTCATCATTCATTCCAAAGTATATTTCCAAAGCTACTTTAAGGTAACGTTCTTCATCCCTTACATCTCCTCTATCATCGCTCTGAGCGCTGTATGGAGCGCACTATTCCATCCGTCGCTAGGCCCTGTCAATCGGCTGCTCACCGCGATCGGCGTAGCGAACCCGCCTAAGTGGCTAGCGGACACCCACTACTCGCTTACTTCAATTATCATCATCATGATTTGGGCGGGAATCGGGTACCAAATCATTATTTTCCTGGCTGGTCTGAGCAACATTCCCCAGGATCTGTACGAAGCCGCTGACATCGACGGCGCGAACGAGAGGCAGAAATTTATCCGTATCACGCTGCCGCTGCTCGGTCCCACAATCTCCTTCTTGGTCATCACGCTCATCATGTCATCTTTTAAGGTGTTCGATCCGATCGCGTTCCTGACACAAGGAGGACCGAATCAATCCTCCACCGTACTTGTGTACCGAATTTATGAGGAAGGCTTTCAAAACTTCCGCATGGGCTATGCCTCGGCAATCTCCTGGCTGCTGTTCCTTATCGTGGCTTGCGTGACGTTCCTCACATGGAAAATCCAGAACAAGACAACCCATTACTAGGAGGTGATAACCTTGAATCGTACGTTAATAAAATCTATCACAACCGCCATCATGGGCGTGTTCTCCCTGCTGTTTCTCATTCCGCTATTCTGGATGGTCTCCACCTCGGCTAAGGTCGAGAAAGATGTGATGGTATTTCCTATTCAGTGGATTCCGCAGCAATGGAACTGGGTCGGCAATTTCAAAACCGTATGGATGAGCAAAGTGCCGTTCGCCCTGTTTTATTTTAACTCGCTGAAGCTTGCTATTCTGTCCACTCTCATTACACTGTTCATCTCAGCCATGGCTGCCTACGCCTTCACGAAGCTGGAATTCAAAGGGCGAGACACAGCCTTCGGCGTACTGCTGGCGTTCATGATCATTCCACCCGAGGCGACACTCGTCCCGCGCTACATTCTCATGAAGTGGTTCCATCTGATCGACTCCCATGCTGGGATTGTCATTATGAATATGTTTGCCGTCTACTTCACGTTCCTGCTGCGGCAGTTCATGCTGGGCATCAACCAAGAATATATGGAAGCAGCCAAAATTGATGGATCCGGCTATGTCCGGTCGTTCCTGCAAATCATTCTGCCCCTATCCAAGCCAATTCTCGCAACCGTGGCGATTATCAAGTTCATTTGGACGTGGAACGATTACCAGGGACCGCTCATTTTCATTTTCAATCAGAAGCTGTATCCGATTACGCTCGGCATGCAGATGTTCAAGGATCAATACGCGGACAATTATGCTGTGATGATGATGGCTTCGCTCTCCGCAATCATTCCGCTCGTCATCGTGTTTATTGTCATGCAGCGCCAAGTCATCAACGGTATCACGCTAGGCGGGGTCAAGGGATAGTTGACAACCCCATGAGATTGGCACAACCTAGGTAAAGAAGTGGCACATAATGCGCAACGGTTTACACATACCGCTTTACATAATCAATTAAGATGAAGACAAGCAACAGAAACTTGCCTAAGAGACGAAAGGGGTTTGTTCAATGAAAAAAATGCTCACAACAGCCGTCACCGCGATTGTCGGTTTATCCCTCCTAGCCGGATGCGGCGGTCAGAGCCAGCAGCCAGCAGCCACAGGGGGAGCTTCCACCACTGCTACTCCGCAGCAGAAAATTACGCTCAAGGTATACCACTACGCACTCGACAAGCGAGGTGAGATGTTGAACGCTGACATTAAGAAATTTGAAAGCGAACATCCGAATGTAACTGTCGAAAGCACAGTGCTCGTGCCAGGCGGAAGCTCTCTCGACAATCTCAAGAAGCTCGATGTGTTGACTGCATCTGGCAATGATGTCGACGTTGTCATGATGCCCAACAGCGATGAAGTACTGGCCCGCGCAGCTGGCGGGGTTTTGGCACCACTAGATGAATTTTACACGAAAAACAATGTAAAACCGGAAGAAGACTATTTCGTTAATCCGAAATACAAAGGAAAAACGTATGCGGCCATGGACACCCTGAGTTCCTGGTACGTGCTGCTCAATCAGAACGCTTTTGAGGAAGCCGGTGTGCCGCTGCCGAAGGAAGACTGGACTTGGGACGACTTCAGAGACATCGCCAAGAAGTTAACCAAGGGTGAAGGCGCTGACAAGCGCTACGGTGCGTACTTTCACTCCTGGGGCGAATACGCCAACCCGGTTGCCTATACCGATTTCAAAAATCCGTATCTGAAAGAAGACGGTACTTTGCAGTTCACCGATCCGTCCTATAAGTACTTTTTCAACCTTCGCCGTGCGATGGAAAAAGAGGATAAGTCCGCTAGACCTTACGCGGATGTCGTCGGGGCCAAGCTGAACTACACGTCCGAATTTGCTAACGGCAAAGCCGCCATGCTGCTCACCGGCAGCTGGACGATTAGCTCCATGGCTGATACGGTCAAGAACCCGCACACGTTCAAGGTCGCGTTCGCTCCGATTCCGCGCTCTTCCAAGACAGCCGAGTTCGGTCTGTCCTACCTAAACGGCGACTATTGGGCAGCGGCGAATAGCAGCAAGCACAAAACCGAAGCCTTTGAACTCATTCGTTACTTGACGACCAAAGGCAACATCAACCGCGGATTGCCCGGCTATAAAAAAGCGGACGGCAAGGCAGCGATTCTGAACGTGATCGGCGACAAAGCTAATCTGTTTAATGTCGATTCGCTTGTACAAGCAGTTTACGACAAACGCCTAAAAACAGCCGGCGCTTCCGAAGTCAACATCTCGTACGGGTCTCAGCTCAAAAAAGTGGTAGAGGACGGCTTCAGCAAGTTCATTCTCGACGGCGGTTCGTTCGAAGACACGCAAAAAATGATGTTGGATGAGGGCAAAAAAATCATGGATCAAAACAAAAAATAAGATGTTCGGACAGGTGCCCTTTTGGCGCCTGTTCTCGTCATTTCGACATTATTTTTGTATACTTAGAGGACAACAATGGCGCTAGCAATGCAGGAGGAACCGGCTATGCTTTGGACACGACGACTGACCTTTTACCAAAAAATTCTGTTCTCCCTGCTCGGCTTCCTCCTGCTGCCCATTTTGGCGGGACTCATTATCTCCTATTGGACGATTAAGCAGACAGTGACGGACAAAATTAATCTCTCCAATAAACAGTTCATCGAGCTTGTCGCTAAGGACATCACGAAGACGACGGACGAAGTGGTTAACAACTCGAACTTCTTGCTGCATGACGCCGAGCTGCTCAAGGAGCTCAGCGTGCTCAAGGAAGCATCGACGATTCAAACGTATGCAACTTACAAAGCAATGAACAATATCAGTGAGTACTTTACGCTGCTCACTACACGCACCATGCATTTAAGTACAAGTGTAAGCATTATGAATCCCAAAGGATTACTGCTGTATGGCATTCAGAGCGAACAGCTCTATGCCGATCTACGCAAAGAGCTCAGCCGACTGCCCGCAAGCGAGGGTGTGGATGCCAGCCGCGTCTATTGGCTCGGCTATCCGAAGGGTGCGGAAACACCTTCCCGCGAAACGGCTCCGAGCTATTATGTGTCGCGCGTCATGAAGAACCGCAGTACTGGCGAGCTGCTCGGGACCTTGTATTACGGGTTGCCATATGGATACTTCGATCAGTTGCTTGGCCATCAGGTGAGCGGCACATTTCACTTGACAGACGCCGGAGGCGCTGTGATTTATCCGTTGGGTGGCGGTGCATTTCCCAACCAGGCAGGTGAGGGAACGATTTCGCAAAGCTACGTCCTGCCCGAAACCGGCTGGACACTCACATACACGATCAGCACTGGGACGGTAACGGGAGAAGTCAAGCGGACCTTTCTGTTCTATGCGGCTCTGGTGCTACTCGCCGGCATGGTCCTAATGCTGGCGGCCGTTGTCTATGCACGCGGCTTGTACCGCCCGATTTTCCAAATGAAATCGATCGTGAACCTGTTTTCCGGCGGCAATCAGTCCGTGCGATTTCCTGTGGAGGGCAATGACGAAATCGCCCAGCTCGGGTATGCCTTTAACAGTATGCTGACGCAAATCAGCGGCTTCATCCATGACATCCGCCAGGAGCAGGAGGATAAGCGCGTGCTGGAGCTCCAGGCGCTCACCGCGCAGATTCGGCCGCATTTTCTAATGAACACGCTCAATTCGATTAAGTGCAATCTGCTGCTAACCGGTGACACGATACATAGCCGTCAGTTAGATGCACTAATGCGCCTACTCTGGGCGAATATGAATATTCGTGAGCTAACGACGCTTAGCGAAGAATGCACACTGCTGACACACTATATCCAGATTATGCAAATGCGCAGCGGGCTGGAGGTTCAGCTGGTGCTTGCTCTGGACGAAGCTAGCGCCGATTGGCAGGTCCCTCGCCTTCTGCTTCAGCCATTGGTCGAGAATGCGCTTATTCACGGTTTTGGCGGAACGGTAGATTTGCAGGAAGATCCTGAGATTCGAGTTACGTCAACGGTTGAGGACGGACAGTGGGTCGTGCAGGTTGCGGATAACGGTGCAGGCATGACAGGGGATGTGCTGGACAGCTTAAACACTCGGCTGACTGGCAGAGAGGAAGTGCCCGGGAGCCGCCACATCGGCCTTGTAAATACGTATCAGCGGCTGAGGCTGGCTTACGGGGCAGCGGTCAACATGACCGTCATCCCTGGTGTAGGTATTGGGCTCATTGTCGAACTGCGCATCCCGCTTAGCGGCGACACTCCGCATTTACGTCATGTTAAGAGAGAGGAAGCCCCATTATGAGAAACGTCATGCTCATTGACGATGATTTACCGATGCTCCATTACATTCGGCAGTTGATTCCATGGGAACAGCTCGGCTTGACTGTGTGCGGCGCCATTAACGCCAGCATCAAGGCGCTGCAGCAATTCGAGCTGCTGCAGCCGGAGCTGGTCATCCTTGACATTGATATGCCTCAGATGGACGGCATGGAGCTATGCGCTCGCATTCATGCGATCAAGCCGCAGACGCGGGTCATTTTCCTGACCTGCCACGCTGACTTTCATTTTGCCAAGCGAGCCGTCGAGCTGCAAGCCGATGACTATTTGACGAAGCATGACTTGACTGCCGAGACGCTGGAAGCGAGCGTGCGCAAGTCGCTCTCCCGCATGGACGCGCTGGAGGCCGCAAACCGTGAGCCGCTGGTACGGCACCAGGACACGCTGCGGCGCAACTTCTTCAATGAGCTGCAGAGCACAGTAAACCCCTCTTATCTGCTGCCCTACGCTGCCCGGCTGGGCATTCACTGGCCGCATCCGCACTTCTTGCTGCATGTCGCTTTTCCCGACTTGGCGTCGTTTCCTCCACAGTACCGGTTTGAAGACTACGAGGCTATCTACTATGGCTTGTACAACATTGCCGTAGAGACGGCACAGACGATGAGCTTTAACGCCACAACCTTTGTGCTCGAAGACGGCACGCTCGTCCAAGTGCTGAACATCGCCGGGCTGCAAGGCACAGTCGCGCCGCAGCTGGACGCCTTTGAAGCGCAGCTGCAGCGCCATGCGGCCGGCTACCTAAAGATTGGGCTGACGTTCGCGCGCAGTGGGCTGCTGAAAGGGCTGGACGCCGTGCCGCAAGAGCTGCGGCACCTGCGAGCCGTCACCGCGGAGCGCTTCTACGGCGCCGCTGCCCCCAGCGCCCGCGAGGAGGCCAGCGGCTTAGCGGCGAACGCAACGCTCCCAGCCGACGTCTGGGACGCGCTCGGCAGAGCCTTCGCCGGCAGGACCCACGATGGCGTGGCCGATGCGCTGGAGCGATTGCAGCGGGAGGCGCTAGCCAGGCGTACAACGCCGGCGCTGCTTCTCGCGGCCTGCTCGCAGTGGGTGCAAGGCGTGGAGATTCAGCACAAGGAGCTTAATCACCGCCCCTTCCACACACTGCTCCAGCAGGCCCGCACGCTACGGGAAGCAGTCGCGGTGCTGTACAAGCACCTGCTGCGCCTCGGCGCCTCGCGGCTGCCCGCGACCACGCAGGAACTCAAGTTGCAGGCGGTCGACCGTTACATCGCGGAGCATATCAGCGAAGATATCACGCTCGTCGATATGGCGAGTCACTTGTACCTGAACCCGAGCTATTTTTCGCGAGATTTTAAGAAGCGCACCGGCACTAATTTCTCGGATTATGTGCATCAGTTCAAGATGCAGGAAGCGGCGCGCATGCTAAGAAGCGGCGAGGAGAATGTCTCCTTCACGGCCTATCATCTGGGCTACTCGGATCGCACCTACTTCTCGAAGCTGTTCAAGAAGTACATGGGCGTTAGCCCTAAGGATTATAAATAACGAATACCCAAAGGTTTAAATCTAAATTACTGAAAAAGGTTTCGCACTCTGAATTGAATATTGCCCATTGGGGCCAAGTGTTATTAAACCTCTTTTCAGGCTTAGCGACACTATGATTTAGAAGATTGAACACCCATGTAATTCCCTCCTTGAAGCTGTTTATAACAATCTTATCTTTTTTATCATTCAACCAGCCTGGCCTATAAAAATCAGGTGAAACATTGTCAGGTTGATTTTCAAACAGTACTTCTTTTTCTCTGCTAAATACATTCATTTTTTCAATATTGTAGGTTGTTGGTGTTCGGTAAGGACGCATGGATAAAGTGGTCGCAGGGATACTTGGGCGCCGCCGGAGCTGCATGTCGGGAGGAACATAGTACAGAAGTTTTTGGAACGGGCGAAAGAGGAAATTGAAGATGCAAAAATGAGCAGCCTATTCCTTTTGGGGTAGGCTGCTTTATTTTACCATGCTTTGAAGGTGCCATATTCCTGATGTAAATAGTCGAGTTTAACTACTTCTATTTTATTTTTAAATGCAAATGGCTTTAAGCATTCTTCATATATTTTACTGAACTTGATACCTCACAATTCATTTTACCACATATTGCAACTAGCCTGCCTGTTAGCGCGGCGAATGGCTGCCACGCGGCAGCCATTCACTGTTTAACTATCGTTTCTCCGTTAGCTCAGTGCCCGTGCCCCGATAAGAATTTTTTTACTCTATCGCCCACTCCACCTTTATCGCGCCTTGCAGACCGTTTCCTTCCACAACGAACCGATATTCCGCAGTCTTTTTTATAGTCACATTGTACTTTAGCCTACCATTGATGTTCTCTCGTACTCCGATATTTTTTCCGTTTTCATCAATAAGAGAATATCCGTAGCCGCCTCGTTCTACATTCGTAATCTCCACTGAGTATGACAAGGTCTCACCCTCTCGAACTACCACTGGAATCTCATGTTTTCCATTGAAATAAGTAAAGTTAGCTTCGAAAGATGTACTAGTTGTTTTATCGGTCCATCCATTTTTCACAGTAAAATCGATGTTGAGAACGACGACAAGCAGCAGCGGAAAAGCGATGGAGAATGCGTATTTAACAGATGATTTCAGCTTCGACCATTGTGTCCCAACATAAAAAATGAGAGCAGACAGTGCCCCAACAGTACCTGCAAATATCATATATATATTGAACCCATTAACCATATAAAAGGCATATCCTGCAATGACATAGAGCAATGCTTTTCCTAATTTGCCCATCCTCGGAATGAGCCGTGCGAATAGGTCAATCACTAAGGAACAGGCGATCCCATACATATAGAAAATGTGCAAAAGTTTCAACTGAAACATAACCTCAACAGTCTTATACATATCAAATCCCGTGTTCATGAACATGAATAAAATGAAAAGAAAAGTTGCGATGCCTGCTCCAGATAACTTCGAAAAAAGGTAAGGTACTACTCGTTGTACGCGAAGAATGTCCGTCTTCATTTCTTCACCACACCAAGAACCTTACCCAGTATATTATTTTTTGGGATTGTTCCAAAATGTCTGCTGTCCGCACTACGAAACCAATCGTCTCCAATAATGTAATACTGACCCTCAGGTACTTTTAATTCTATCTTATTGGTTTCGTCACTTTCCTGAATAAATTTTACATTCCCTTTAAAATTTTCGCGAATGTTATCAGCTAAATCAGATAGATTTGCTGCCTCTTGCAATTCTTCAATGTTCATTCCAAGTCTGTGTGCTTGCCCGTAAAAGGTATCAAGTTTTCTTCCGTTTATATAAATCTGACCTTTATCAATGCGGATATTCTCTCCAGGCAAGGCGACAATTCTTGCAATTTCATTCTCGCTCAAATTAATTTTGGAGTTCTCCAATTTTGGAATTTTATAAAATACGATTTCCCCTCTTTGAACGTCATTTGATTTGTAATACGTTTGATCGACTACAATTTCGAAGCCATCGAACTCATGATGACCCCGATCCATGTTGTCATAACGGTGATTGTATACATTCTTACCTTCAACGGAGTTAATTATATTAATATCCTGTTTTGTTACATTATCTTGTAGCGGCTCTACGGTGCAAGCTGTTAGTAAAACAGTAATTAACATAAGAAATACGCTTAATTTCATTAGCTCACCTCCAAAAGTATCCTATAAATATTATACTTCAAAAGGATAGTTAAACTTCCATATTTTGTGAAAAATTTACGAACACCTGCATTAAATAAATGATATCCTTTAGCGTAAAATGTTAGTCTGTCAATCCTAATCGTTGAAAAGACGTTGTTTCCAAAGTGCCCCACGCTATGCCCTTTAGCTTAATGATGCTTTTTGAGTATAAGCAATAGCTCGCCAGAATCGTTACTCCATAAGTCGGCAAAATAAAAGTAACCATCAGGGAAATCATCGAGATATGCTGTATCTTCCAAAGTAATATGTCTTTTAATATCGAGCCACTTAAGTTTCAAATCATCACTTGAAATAGAATTAATCTTGTTTTCTATTTCTTGTATATAGCAAATAATCCCGTTATTAAATATTGCTTTGCTCAGTTCCTGCAATGATGTAATTGGTATCTTTTGAAATTCCTTTGTTAATTCCTCAAGCTGACTTTTTTCCATTATCCACATCACCTCAAATCATTAATGGTCTTACTCCATTATGAGCATCAAATTTTAATTAAGGAGTATAGCATATATTGTTGAAGAATGCTGCCCGTTAGCACAGAAAGGCTGCCGTTGTTCTCGCGGCAGCCTCATAATGTGGGTTATTGTGCTATCGTAATCTGCCCGTTAGTTTAGCGATTACAGCCAATTGGAACTAAAAGTTTGTTTGAACTAAAGCTTTGTAAGAGCTTTAACCAGAACGTTTGAATGGCTCTGTCGGGAATGAGGTCAAGTTCTTGTCATTGGCTCGTGACAAGAACCTGATGTCATAACACACAAAAGCCTCGATTCACGCGGCTCTTTATGAGGTAATGTTATTGTCACAACAGCAAAGGCGAATGGATTGAACCCATACAAATACCTAGTCTATCTGTTGCAACAACTACCAGCGGTTGCATTTCGTCAGCAGCCGGCGATACTAGATGCGTACTTTCATGGAGTCCGGCAGCTGGGCAACATAGTACATACGCAGAGCCTTTGGATCTCCATGAACCATGGGCTTTTATGTTTCAATACACCTAGTTATTAGACGCTTACAATAGATTACTCTACAATGTTTAATTTAGACATCCTTTCCAACCTAGACTGCCAAAACATTCTTTTTCTAATTTCTTTTTCTAAAGTTATTAAATAATATTTTCTTTGAATATCAGTAGTCTTTCTAGTTTTATTCAAATCTGATACCTTTAAAATACCTTTTGAAGTAAATTCAACTATGCTCTGAAGGTCCACAGTAGCACACTTTAAAAGTGTCTCTTTAGTTAAAAATTCAACTGCTTCCTTAGTCATATAACAAGCTGGTGCTTCTATAAATGAGAGGGTTCCCATCTCAAAAGCGATTGAAGAATACGAACCGCATGATTTAACTGCCAATTTTCTTTTTTTGTCCCAGGCTCTCTTTAGGAACTCTGCTTCAAGAAATGATTTTCTCCATAGTCCTACTTTATTAGATAATGGTAGTTTAATTATATTTTCCGAAAAAGCTATTTGATTGAATCCATTTAACTTACCAAATTTATTCGGTGAATAACGTATGTACTTCTCTCCACAAATTTGAATTGGTTTAAGTAATTTAAGCTCCTCCGCGGATAATAAGTTTCTATCTAATTGAGAAATGAAAGGTAGAATTCCCAAATCATAAAGAAGCTCATTTAACTCCAAATGATTGTAATCATAGTCTTTATTCGTAATAAATTCCCCGATAACACCATGCTCTCTCCACATCATCCTCTTCTTGTTTAGCATATCTTGCTCATTACGTATAAAACTTTTTAGCAATTTAAGCTTCTCTTCTTCATGCTTAAGTCTCGCATATGAACCATCTGCAATGAAATTCTTCACCTCTTCTATGCTCAAGTACTTCAGATCCCTTCTATAGCATTTAATTCATTAATCTCGGTTGACTTGCTTATGTATGCTTTAATTCTTAGAATAGTCTCCTCTTTGAAGTAATACCTTTTCCTACCATCCTTCCAAATCAAAGTGTAATCTGCCTCAATACCTTGCTCTCTCAACACTTTCCATAACCTCT